>NZ_JBSSHK010000001.1:0-1547885 GCF_053891155.1 Roseomonas sp. F4 | reverse complement strand
AAGCTGGTCGGTCGCGGGAAGCGGTGCGAATGCGGCCAATGCCGCGGATTTCCAGAATGGCGTCCTGCCCGGTGGCGTGGTGAGCTTCGCCGCCGGTGAAGCCTCGCAGATCGTCAAGGTTCGCGTGGTCCGCGACGCGGTGGCGGAGGCGAATGAAGGCTTCACCGTGACGCTCGCCTCGCCAAGCGGCGCCACGATCAACCAGGCTACCGCAAGCGGCGTCATTCGGAATGATGATGCCGCAGCGCTGCCAAGCCTGTCGATCGCGACGCTGGTCGGCGACCTGAACGAGGGCACGGGGACTGGGGTCAGCGTCTTCAGCTATGAGGTGACGCGCAGCGGTGACCTGTCGAGCGCCAGCCAGGTGGCTTGGTCGGTGGCCGGTAGCGGTGCCAATGCGACCGATGCCGCGGATTTCCAGAATGGTGTCCTGCCCGGCGGCATGGTGAACTTCGCCGCCGGCGAGGCCTCGCAAATCGTCAAGGTGAGAGTGCTCCGCGATGCGGTAGCGGAAGCGGACGAGCACTTCCTGCTACGCTTCCAAGCGCCCAATGGCTCGGAATTGGCCAGTGCGGAGGGCATCGTCAGAAACGACGATGTCATGACAAGCGCTTTCAGTTTGCCATCCCACGATCTGATGCTGATCGGATAGCCTAGCCCTCGCCCGCCGCCAGCGCGGCCGGCGCCGTGGCCTCGTTGATGTCGCCGTCGCGCAGGCGGCGCATCCAGTAGGCGTCGCGCGGCACCTCCCGGCCCTCGGTCGGCAGGTGGTCGCGCAGGGTCGGGTCCGGGACCTTCAGGCCCTCGGCGGGAATCACATACATGCGGGGGGCTCCTACGCCCGGCGGGGCGCGATGGGGCGGAAGGCGAGGCTGGCGTCCTCGCAGTCGATGGGCGGGCACGGCGTGTCAAAAACCTCGGTCCAAGCCATGTCGAAGGCGACCAGGGCCGAGCCTAGCGCGACCTCGCTGCTCTTGGTGTCGATGCCGAGGGTGGTTTTGGCGCCGTCGATCCGTTCGATCTTGCGGTTGGGCGGCAGCAGCAACTCGCCTGCTGCCAGAACCGCCTCTGTCACCGCGCCGGTCAGTTCCTCGAGTTCGGCTTCCAGCGCGACAGCATCGCGGGATCGGGCATCGAGCCGCAGCTCGACGGCGAGGATGAAGGAGACAGCGTAGAAGGACCGGTACGACGTGCCGCCGGTGCGCTTCTTTTCCTCCTGCCAGCCATAGACCAGGGCGGCTGGCAGCTCGTCCTCCGACAGCGGCCAGGTTCGGGCGCGGTAGACGCGCTTTCGCAGGGCGGGCACGCGCTCCGCCAGCAGGACGGCGACGGCATCGCGCACCGCGACGCGATGCTGCACGGTCATTCCAGGCGGCCCAGCTGCAACAAGATCCAACCCTCGGCGTCCGGCAGCGCCGCGCCGGTGACGTCGTAGGTGATGTTCCGGATCAACACGCGATCCAGCGGCTTGGGCGCATAGCCGGGCGGCAGCTCCGCCGCACGGATGGCGAGGGTGGTACGGGCCACCAGCACCGGAGGCCCCTCCCCCGGCTCGGGCACCTCGACCATGCAGGTGTCGAAGATCCCGGGCACCTCGAAGTCGGGCTCGAAGCGCGGGCCGTAGAGGATCGGCTCCACCTCCCGGAAGGCGCCCATCACGGCCGCATCCAGCCGAGCGAAGTCGATCGTCATGGTGGCGTCAGGCGCCCTTGCGCGCGCGCTGGAGCATCCCGGGCCGCGTGCAGATATGCAGCGGATAGGAGTAGGCCTCCATCGTGAACTCGGCGTTGCGGTCGCGGTCGATGATGGGCTGGATGTAGATCGGCTTGCCGGGGGTGTTCACCCAGTCGAAGCTTTCGCCCGGCGCCAAGGCGCGTTCGAAGACGCCGGGCGCGCCGACGGGGAAGAACTTCGCCTTGTCGGCCGGCACGGCGATGGTCGTGTTGTCGTCGGTGCCCCGGTAGTTCATCCAGTCGATGCCGCCGAAGGGCATGGACTGGAAGGCGGTGCCGCCGCGCAGCTCCATCGCGGCGTTCCAGTTGACGTAGGTCTGCACCACGTCGGGATGCGCCACCAGCTCATCCCAGAAGTCGTCGCCGACGATGGCCTGCACCCGGGTGCTCGGCGTCCAGGCGCCCTGGGCCGCGCGCATCATCTGCCGCACCACCTTCGCGCATTTCTTGCGCAGCGTGCCGGCGGTTTGCGTGCCGGTCAGGTCGAAGGCGACCTCCGCCGGCTGCGCCACGCCGAATTCCGAGAACCAGTTGAACAGGGTTGAACCGTCCGCATCCAGCAGGATGCCCTGCACCGCGCCGAGGCGATGCAGCTCCCACGTCACCTCCATGTTCATGGTCAGGCCGGTGGGGCCGGAGAGGCGCCGCGCGGCCTCCGTCTGGAGCTGCATCAGCACCGTCTCCTGACCGAATTCGCGGATGTTCTGCAGTTCGGCGGAGCGGATGGTGTCGGCATGGGCCAGGCGCGGCACCTCGAAGTAGCGCATCTTGCGCTTCTCGGTCGTACGCTGCTTGAGGGGCGCGCCGCGATCGGAGGTGGGGATGATGATGAGCTGGCCGTTGCGCTCCTCCACGGCCAGGGCCGTGGTGCGGATCGGCTTGTCCTCGAAGACGCCGAGGCTGCCGAGGCCGGTCGGCGCATAGGGGTAGCGATCGACATAGCTGGTCAGTTCCAGCGCCGAGAAGGCGTCGGTGCGGAACAGGTTCATGATGGTCATGGTGAGGGGGTTCCCAGGCCAGGGCGCGTCGCGCGCGGCTCAGCGGCCGATGATGAAGCTGGTGGCCAGGTCGGTGAGGCCGGCGGTGATGCCGGTGCTGTCGACCCCGTCGGCCCAGACCAGCTCGGAGGCATTCACCTCTGCCAGCCGGGCGATGACGGTGCATTTGCGCGACGCGCCGGCCGGGATCAGCACCGGGTTGAAGAGGATGGCGCGGGCCGTCTCGCTGCCATCGGAACCGGCATTGTCGTAGGCGACATAGGAGCTGTCGGCAGTGAGCCGCGCCAGCACCAGGCCGCCTTGCAGCACCATCTCGGTGCCGCCGCCGTTGTTGATGGTGACGACCTCCCGCGACAGGTGGCCATTGGCCTCGGAGATCAGGAAGGCGCCTGCGTGGAAGCCTTCGTTCAGGACGGGGCTGGGCATCGGGGGGTCCTCGACTACTTCCGGGCGACGCCGGCGCGCTGCGCGGCCGCATCCCAGGAGCTGGTGATGGCCTGGCGGCCGGAGGGGGCGGGCGCGGTGCCGGTCGGGCGCGGCCCGCCGAGCGCGGCCATGCGGTCGGACAGGCTGGGCTGGCCGGCGCCGGCGGCACTGCCCTCGCGCGGCAGAGACTTCAGGACGCCGATGGCGGCCTTGGCGGACATGCCGGTGTCGAAGGCCAGGCTGCAGGCGGCGGCGACGCGGCCGGCGGCGTGCTTCGAGGTGAAGATGGCGCGGCAGCGGGCGCGCTCCGCCTTGGTGGCGGCGCGGGCCGACTGGCGGGCGGAGGCGGAACCCTTCGGCTTGTCCTCCTCCTCGTCATCCTCGGCCTTCTCGTCGTCCTCCTCGTCTTCGGCGGCGCGATCCTTGTCGTCGACGCCGTCGTCATCCTCGGCCGCGCGATCCTTCTCGTCGTCGTCATCCTCCGCGGCGGAGGCGTCGCGGCGATCCTCGTCCTTGTCGTCGTCCTCCTCCTCGGCAGGCTTGCCAGAGGCGGTGACGGCGTCGGCGCCGATCAGATGCGCGAAGGGGAGCGCCTCGGCGGCCTGGCGCTTGCGGGGCTTGGACGCGTGCGCGGGCGCGCCCGCGGGCTTGCGGGAACGGGACATCGAAACCTCGTCGGGGGTGGAGTGGTGGGGTGGCGCTAAAGGCTGCGGAACAGCGCGCCGAAGGCCTGGTCGGGGGATTGCACGGCATCCGCCAGGCCGAGCGCGACGCCGGCGGCGCCGAGGAAGGTCTCGGCCTTGGTGCCGCGAATGGCAGAGGCCTTCAGGCGGCGGTTGCGGGCGACGGTCTCGACAAAGAGCTCGCCCATCGTGTCGATATCCGCCTGCATGCGAGCACGCGCCGCGGCCTCGAGCTTCTCGTAGGGGTTGCCCTCGGCCTTGTGCTCTCCGTAGCGGATCATCGTCACGGTGATGCCGGACTGCGAGAGCGCTTCCGAGAAGTCGACGTGCATGCCGATGACGCCGATGCTGCCGGTGCCCCCGGTGCGGGGCACGGTGATACGGTCGCAGGCGCAGGCGAGCGCATAGGCGGCCGAGAAGGCGTTCTCGTCCAGAATGGCCCAGAGGGGCTTTTGGCCGCGCAGGCTGTGGATGGTGTCCGCCAGGTCGAAGCAGCCGGCGACCTCGCCGCCAGGGCTGTCGATCAGGAAGGCGATGGCCTGCACGTCCGGATCGCGCAGCGCGGCCAACAGGTTCAGGCGGATGCCGTCATAGCCGGTCATGCCGGAATAGGGCCGCAGCGTGCCGAGCTTTTGGACGAGGGTGCCGCTGACCTCGATCAGCGCGACGCCGCCGACGATGCGGTAGCCCTTGGCGTCGTCCTCCCGCGGGCCGCGCTGCACGGCGGCCTCATCCTCGTCGAAGGCCTGCGGGCGCAGGGCGACGAGCTGGCCGGAGCTGAATAGGCGGGCGATGCCGAGCCGATCCGCCAGCGCCGCCATCACCACCTCGGCCTTCGCCGGATGGATGGCGATGGGCGTGTTGAAGAGGCGCTGCGCCAGATGGGGGAAGCGGGTCACGGGCATTCCACAAATGAAAAGGGCAGCCACTACGGCTGCCCTTTGGGGTAGTCGCGGGTCAGCGCGGCTACGCCGCCTGAACCTCGCGCAGGAAGCTGTTGACCTCACGCCGCATGTTTTCGGACTGCTGCGCGACCTGGCCCGCGGCCGAGCGGACGTCGTTCGCCGCTTGTCCCGTCTCGCGGGTCGCCCGCCCGACCTCACCGATCGTGTTGGTGACCTGGCTGGTGCCGTCAGCGGCTTCCTGAACATTACGGGCGATCTCCCTTGTCGCCGCGCCCTGCTGCTCAACGGCAGCGGCGATGGCGGCGGAGATCTGGTTCACATTGTCGATGATGCCGCTGACACTGCTGATGGCTAGCACGGCCTGTTCCGTGGCAGCCTGGATGCTACCAATCTGCAAGGCCACCTCCTCCGTCGCTTTCGCCGTCTGGCTCGCCAGCGTCTTGACCTCGGAGGCCACCACGGCGAAGCCCTTGCCGGCCTCCCCGGCGCGTGCGGCCTCGATTGTCGCATTGAGGGCCAGCAAGTTGGTCTGTTTGGCGATATCGCCGATCAGCTGCACCACCTCGCCAATACGGCGGGCGCCCTCGGCCAGCTCACGCACCGTGGTGTCGGTGTTGCGGGCAGCGGAGACGGCCTGGCTGGTCACCTCGGTCGACTGCGCCACCTGGCGCGTGATTTCCTGGACAGAAACCGAAAGCTCTTCAGCCGCGGCGGCGACCGTCTGCACATTGCCATTCGCCTGTTCGGCGGCATCGGCGACTTCCCCGGCCTGGGTCGAGGTGCGGGCCGCGATGGTGGTCATGGATTCCGCCGTCGCATCCAGCTCCGTCGCGGCGGAGGACAGGGCGCCGATCATCTCACCGGCACGCCCGTCGAAGTGCTGGGTCAGCACGGCCAGGCGCTCGGCGCGCCGCGCCTTCTCGACCTGTTCGGCTGCCTGCACAGCGGCCATGGCATCGGCCTGCTGAAGGCCGCTCCGGCAGGCGTCGATGGCGCGGGCCAGGTCGCCGATCTCGTCATGGCGCACCAGGCAAGGCAGCTCGAAGGCATAGTCACGGGTGGCGAGCTGGCGCGTCACCCCGGCGAGCCGCACGATGCGCTTGCCGACCATGGTGTTGAGCCACTGCGCCGCCACGGCACAGATCACCATCGCGGCCAGGGTGCAGAGACCGATGAGCCAGAGGGAGGTTGTGTACGTCGCCTCCGCCTCCTCCGCCGCCGTAAGCGCCATCTGGCTGGCCAGTTCCAGTAGCGAGGAGATGGCGGCGCGCAGGCGCAGGGAGGTCTGCATCATCTCACCATTGAAGTAGCGGGCGGTCGCATTGACGTCGCCGGCGGCGATGAGCGCGGCGAGCCTTCCCTCCAGCGCCAGGTTCGCCTGCCATTCCCGCTCGATGACATCCAGCAACCGGAAGCCTTCGGCCGAGGTCACGAAGCTGCGGACCCTCGCCTGCTGCTCCGTGAACATGCTGCGCGCCGAGGCCAGGCGCTGGGCGGCGCTGGCGCGCACGCCTTCGTCGTCGCCCATCAGGGAATTCGCCTGGCTCAGCCGGAAGCGGACGGCCGCCTCGTTCAAGCGCCCGAGAGCCTCGGTCTCCGGCACCCAGCGGCGGCCGAGCTGGCGGGCATCGTCGCGGATACCGCCCAGCTCAATGACGGCGGCGACGCCCATCGCGATCACGACGAGCAGCAGGGTGCCGAAGGCGACGGCAAACTTGGATCTCATGCGGAGATCGGACAGATGGCGCATGGGGGGTTCGGGACCTTTAGGGAAGCCCGACGAGCCGGGCGAGACTGTCCCAAATATGATCACGAATTGTTGAATTACTGTTAGCTTCGGCGCATCACTTTGACTTCTCCGCCGGCCGATTTGGCGACCCTGCCGCCCAAGTCGGCAGCGGGATGCCCCTCTCCTGCATCATGCGGATCTCCAGCGCCCGCTGATCCAGGTTCTCCTCAAAGTCCCGGCCCTGCTCGGCCGCCTCGTCCTCCAGCGTGCCCAGCCCGGCCTCCATGCCCAGCACCGCGCCCTGCCGCTCCGCCACCGGGTCCACCCAGCCGCGCGCCGGGCCGATCCAGCGGCAGCGGGCATAGGCCGTCCGCATCTCGGCGAAAGGCGGTGCATTGCGCGGCAGCGGCGCCAGGCCGCGCTCCAGCACCTCCTCCAGGAAGGCGCCATAGATCGGGTTGGCGAAGCCCGTGGCGAACCAGTCCCGCCGGCGGATCGCCGTCTTCCAGGCCTCGAGCATCGCCGCCCGGGCGCTGCTGTAGTTCGTCTTGCTGTAGTCCCAGGTCAGCTGCTCGGCCGAGAGGCCCGTCGCCGCCGCCAGGGCGCGCAGCACGGCAGACTGAAAAGCCTCGAAGCCGCTGTTCGGGCGGGTGGCGCTCTGGCTCTTCAGCGTCTCGCCCGGCGCCAGGTGCGGCACCTTGACGCCGCCAATCATCAGCGGGTTGGCGGCATGGTGCTCGCCGCGCAGCTGCTGGTAGGCGCCGATCATCTCGTCGCCGGCGGTGGCCAGCGCCAGGTCCTCGCGGTCGAGCGGGGATTCGATGACGGTGGCGAAGACGGTTTGCAGCAGCGCCTGCTGCAGCTCCGCCTGGTCGTAGCGGGAGAGCATGCGCATCCGCGCCAGGATCGGCGTGAGGATGCCGGTGCCGCGATGCTGGCCGGCGCGTTCCCGGTCGAAGTCATGCACCACGATGGGGCGGCCCCAGGGCGTTTCGCGCGGGAAGTAGTCCCAGTGCATGGAGGGCACGGCGGCATAGACGTCGCCCTGATGCGCCTGGCGGATGTGGTAGCCGACCGCGGCGGCGGAGGCGACATCCAGCTGCACCCCGCCGCGCAGGGTCAGCGTGTCCATCTGGCCATAGGGGTTGGAGAGGCGGTCCGGGTCGATCAGCTGGACGGAGGTGCTGTAGCGCGCGCCGCCGGCGCCGACGCGCTCCGGCGTCCAGAGCAGGCAGGCCAGGCTGTCGCCGTCGATCACCTTGTGGCGCAGCGCCACCCAGAACATCTGGGTCAGCGTCTGATGCCGCTCCGCATCGCAGTGCCGGCCGAGATCGTCGGCGAACATGCGCCATTCGGCCTCAACGACGCGGCCGAAGTCGTCGGCCCAGCTGGCGTCGAAGCCGGGCGAGAAGCGTTCCAGCGCGCGGTAGTCGGGCTTGGCGACCAGGCGGAACTGGCTGCCGATGGCGCTGTCGAGGATCCGCGTGACGCCGCCGGTTGCCCAACCGTCATTGCGGATGAGGTCACGCGAGCGGGCGACCATGCGGTCGCGGTCGTGGTTGATCTCGCCATCGGGCGAGCGGAGCCAGGGCTGCCAGGTGGCGCTTTCCTGGCTGAACAGGTTGGCCGCGTCATAGGCGAAGGCGCCGCCGATGCCGCCCGGCACGCCGCTGGCCTGGGCGCGCAGGCGGCGCGCGCGCAGGACCTGGCCGGCGGAGCGGGCGCGTTTCATCGGAACACCACATCGAGCGCCCTGCGGGGTTCGCCGAGGGCAGTGTTGATCTGGCGGATCAGGCCGCGGATGCGGGCCTCATCGGCGGCGGTGAAGGTGGCCGTGCGGGAGGAAAGGCCACCGGCGGCGTAGCCGACCGAGACGGTCTTTTCGCCCATGGCGAGGTCGAGGAGGGCTTGCTGGAGCTTGGCGCGGGTAGCCGTAAGGGCCTCGCGGGTCATGCCCGCGAAGGTGCCTTTCGTGATGGTCGCGGACATGGGGGTTCCTCGGGAGCACCGGGAGGTTCCAGGTCGTCAGAGACGGGCGGACGCCCAAGGCGGGACAGACCCGTCGGCGGTGGCGTTGCACTGCGCACCGGCCCGCGGCGCCCATGCGAATGCCCTCCTGGCTGGCTATCGAGGCGTCCCGCCATGCGAGGGCTAAGGCGCTTCCAGGACGCTGGCCACGGCGGATGAACGGCGCCGCCGGCACAGCCAACCGCGCGAAAGCTGCGCGCGCCGGCCCGCGCTATCGAGCAGCGCGAAATCGGGGCGGCGTGTTCGACCCACAAACTTGTTTCATCCGCCGCAGGCGCGCTGCCTCAGCTGGCTTGCCGGCACGCTCTTGCGATCGGGCTGCCATTTCGAGAGCTCTATTGTAACCTGGACAGTTATCTTGATTGGCGCTCGGCCCATGACCGAGACCGGTGTTGGGCTCCGATGGCATTGTGTACTGGGCCAGCGCAGGCGTGGAGACAGCAATAGCGGCCGCCCCGCTCAGCAGTAAGCTGAGCGCCTTAATTGATGTTTTTATTGTTTTTTTCATGACTGGATACTTAAATTGTACAAGTTCACTAGGCTTTAAATCTATACCTCTCAAGTAAAATATTAGACGATTTATCAATTTTCCGTACGGGCCATGCCGTCGACTGAGGCCTTCGGCGGAGGCTCGTGGCCGTGGCAGCGCAGTATGACGGGCGCCGGTCGAGGGAGGTGACCGCCGCAGATGCACCGGCGGCAGCCAGCCTGCCTCAGGGGGCGCATACGGGCGCTTTGGCCAGCGGTCGGCATGTCGTTTAGCTGACCCAGCGTCCAGAACGCGCCTTCGGCGCTGGAATGGAACGGGCAGTGGCATGTGCTTCGGCAGCCTCGCTCACCACCCGCCCGCCTGATGCGGGGCGTGTTGGCAACTCATGCGTCCCCGCATTGACGACGGCCGCCATATCCGCCCGCCGGTTCAGCTGCAGCCCAAAGTGCAGCAGCCCGCACAGCGCGCCATAGGCATAAACCCGGCAGTCCAGAGCCTCATTCCGCCGCCCTGGTATCGGCTCCCATACCCGGTACCGGCTGACACCGGACTTCACCGTGATCAGCCGCTCCGCCGTCAGCTGCTGGTACCAGCCGAGGTCCCGCGTCGCCGGCACATGCATGAAGCCCGGCCCGGGTTCTTCCAGCGCCAGGCGGTTGCGGATCACGTCCTTCGCGCTGTTCACGCCCAGGATGATCGGCCGGTAGCTCGCCTTGTGCGCCGGCGTCGGGCGCTTCGTCGGCCAGACCGGGTTGCGCGCACCTTTTTGGGCGCTCTCGCCCTTGATGCCCCAGATCTTCCGGCCAAGCCGCGCCTTGCAGAAGGCATAGACCTTTTGGGTGTGGTGGCCACCGGTGTCGATGCAGGCGGCCTCGATCGCGAAGGGCCGGCCGTCGTCGCGGTGAAAGCGCTGCAGCAAATAGGCGTCCACCTGGTCCCACAGCGCATCGCTGCCGGGATCGCCCTCGAAGACCTCATAGGCGATGGACCAGGATTCCTCGTGGTGGCCCCAGCCCACCAGCTCCAGCACCACGCAATCCTGCTGCACGTCGAGGCCGGCGGTCAGCACCGCCACCCCCTCCGGCACCACGCCCGGCCAGTTCTTCGCGCGGCGGATCAGCGCATCCAGCGCCAGGGCCTTGCCGGTGTGCTGGCGGTAGGGCTTGGCAGCCTGGGTGTTCCACCAGACCTGAAGCTTCTCCTCATCGCCCTGCGCCGCCAGCCACTTCGCCGCCACGTCGGCCGGCTTGTCGCGCTGCCAGGGCGAGTAAAGTTTTGAGGCCTGGAACCCCGCATGCTTGTTCGGCACTGCCCAGCCGCCGCAGTGCCGGCAGGTGGCCCGGTAGACGGCATAGCGCCGGCCGGCCCACCATTGCCAAGTGGCGTCCACCGCGGCCTCCGTGCCGCCCTGCTTCGGCAGGGCGCGCCAGCGGGCCTCGTAGGCATCCAGCGACGCCTGGCGCTCGCCACAGCAGGTGAAGGGCCGCGTCTGGTGCCAGCGGGCCGTGGTGAGCGCGCGCAGGCGGTCGCCCTCGCTCCAGCCGGTGCCGCAGGCCTCGCAATAGATCCGCGCCGTCTCCGGCCGGTGCACGCCCTCCGGCTTGTCCCAGTGGACGTGCCGGAAGAAGTCGAGGAACTGGCGGTGGCCGCAATGCGGGCAGGCCAGGGAGGCGCGCCGCTGGTCGCTGGAGGCCTCCGCCGCCTCGATGCGGCTGCTGCCTTCCACGGTCGGCGAGCAGGCGCGCAGCGACAGCCAGTTCAAGTCGAAGCTGGCGAGGCGCTCCTCGGCGATATCGATCGGCTCGCCCTCGCGGGTGACGACATACTTGTCGACCTCGTCGCAGAGCAGCACGCGGATGGGGCGGCGCGCCAGGTTGTCCGGCGAGCCGGCGCCGGCCAGCGCCAGGAAGCCGCCGGGGAAGCTCTTGAAGAGCAGCGTCTCCTCGGCGTTGCGCGTCTTGGCGGAGCCAACCAGGTCGCGCAGCACCGGCGTGGCGCGCACCATGGGGGTGATGCGCTCTTTCGAGAACTGTTCGGCCGCGGCCTCCTTCGGCTGGAGGAGGAGGATGGGGCATGGGTCGAGATGGGCGAAGTAGCCGAAGACGTTCTCCAGCAGCGCGGTCTTCATCAGCTGGGTGCAGACCATGGCGCTGATGGTGTGCACGCCGGGCTCCGTCACCGCGAGCATCGGCCCGCGCGCTACTTCGACGGTCGCGGTGCGCCAGCGGCCGGAGCGGGAGCCGGCGCCCTTGGCGAGGTGGCGGTAGCGATCGGCCCATTCGGGCACGGAGATCCGCGGCGGCGGCGTGAGGCCGCGGCGCCAGGCGCGGGAGAGGCGGTCAGTCGGGCTCGCCAGGGGCGGTGAAATCGGCTTCGGGCTCGCCGAGCTCCTCGAGCTGCTCGTGGACATAGCGGGTCAGGGCCTCGGAGACGCGATCCGCCTCGAGGTTGAGGTCGGCGGCCAGCAGCGGCCCGACCCGGGCCGGCCAATTCAGCCATGCATCGCGCGCCGCGCGGGCGCTGTTGAAGAGGACCTGCTCGGCGAGCTCGATGTCGATGACGGCGCCGGCGGCCTTGCGGGCGGTGACCATGCCCTTGAGGGCGGCGGCGGCGGCTTTGACTTTTTCGGACTGCGCGAGGTCGGGCGCATCGCCGGCGAGGACGCGACGGGCAAAGGCGTCGAGGTCGAGGGATTCGCCCTCGGCGTCGGGCTCGGCGCGTCGGCGGCGGCGCGATGCGGTGCCCTGGGGCTCCTCCGCGGGTGCGGACAGTGCGGACACCGGTGCGGACACTGCGGACAGGGTGTCCGCACCCCTGTCCGCACCCGCCGCGGGATGCCGATTGCCGTGCCGCCAACCCGTGCCGACCAGCTCGGGATTTAGCTTTCCATTCGACAGGGCATGGAGTTTGCCCTGCTCGACGGCGCGCCGCACCAGCCGGTCACTGCACCCTTCGCGCCGCGCGAACTCCCGAATGGAGATGCCGTCTTCCGGGGGTGCGGACACCTTTTTTCACCCATAGCTGGGGATGGATCGGGGTGCGAAGCATCCCGTGCGGGGGGTGGGGGGCAGGAAGGACCCAAACCGGGGGGGTGGGTCCCCCCTGCCCCGCCGCGCCGCGTCACCGGGCTCGGCCGACCTCGCACCTCCGTCAGGGGGGGAGCGTCGCCGAGCGCGGGAGCGGCGCGAGCTCAGCGCCGCGCCGTGGCCAAGGCCTTGGCCAGCGCCTGGCGGAAGGCAGGCGTCATGGTGGCGGTGGCCACCTTGATGACGCGATCTCGGAAGCCGAAGCGCGGCTTGTAGCGGGCCTGGCCGATGAACAGCGCGAGCGGCTGCAGCGCGCCGCTGGCCAGGCGTCGGAAGAAGCCGCCGACACCGGATGGCGTCTTGCCGACGAAGACGTCCTTGCGGCGTTGCAGCGCGGCCAGGCCGCGGCGCGGGATATTGCCGAATGCGTTGCGGGCGATGGCCTTCGGCATGATCAGCGCCTGGCCCTTGCCGGTGCCGCCATGCTTCGAGCGCGCGGGCTGGCGCGTGCCGCCCGTCTCCTGCAGTTGCAGGTACTCGGCCTGGCGGTCCTTCACGAAGACCCGCGCGACCAGGTTGTTCTTCCGAGCCGGCGTCACCGCGATGCTGTTGCGGGTGAAGGGCGTGGGCCTGTCGAAGATGCTGGGCAGCGCGCGGCGGTTGGCCACAGCGGCGGCCTGCGCCATGTCGGTCAGTGCGCGCGCCGTGGCGAAGGGCAGCTGGTTGCGCGCCACATCATCCAGCCGGCGCGTCAGCGGGCGGAAGTCAGCGCGGATGTCGAGCATCGCCAGCCCACTCTCATTGTCGATATGATATGATCTGTGCCAAGGGAGGGCGCATGACGATCATCCCCTTCAACAGCCCCAGAACGACGAAGAAGGCGGTGCTGGCGCAGCTGGAAAGGGAGTTGGCCAAGCCCGGCCTCTCACCAGAGTCGCGAGAATGCCTCGTGGAGCTCAAGCGCCAGGTCCAAGCATGGAAAGAGTCGACCTCCCATTGAGGCCGCACGCGCCTGCTGGAAGCCGCTACTGCACGCTCAGGGTGGTGTAGCCCTTGCGGCCCTTCTTGCCGGGGATGATCTGGCCGATCATCGCCTTGGTGATCACCACGTTCTCGGTCGCCGGCGTGCTGGCGTGGGAGCTTCGCGTCAGCACGCGGTTGCCGGCGATGACGCTTTCATGCGGCCCCATGGCGTGCAGCAGCGTGACCTTCAGCGCCTCGTTCTCCGCGGTCAGGCGATCGATCTCCGCCTTGTTCACCGCATAGGTGCCGGCATCGGCGATGACCTTGCGGTCGAGGATCTGCGGCCGCGTCACCGGCGCCACCGTGGTGGTCTTGGTGCGGGCGGTGGATTTCCTGGGGGTCGGCATCAGCTCTGGCTTCCTTGATTCATCAGGCGCTTCACCTGCGATGCGTGCCAGACCTCCCCACCCGAGGGAGGCCGAACGCCGCGGGCGGTGAGCGCTGCAGCGATATCCCGGAGCGATGTGGCGCCCGCCTTTCTGGCGGCTTCGATGTAGGGCCATACGTCGCGGTGATAGGCTGCAGCGCGTTCGGTCTGCGCGGCTCGGCCGGCGCGGGATGTGGCAGTGTCGAAGCCTCGGACGATGCGCGGCCCGCCAAGCTTGGCGCCGCGCGCCTTCGCCGCGGCGAGCGCCGCCTTGGTGCGCTGGCTGATCAGCCCGGCCTCGAGCTCAGCGACCGCCGCGAGGAGGGTCAGCAGAAACTTGCCGGTCGGACCGGGCGGGATCTGCGGCAGGTCGCAGAAGGCAACGCCGGCATCGCCGACACCCTCGACGACGGAGAGCAGGAAACGCGCGTTGCGCGCCAAACGGTCGAGCTTCGCGATGACCAGCACCGCGCGCCGGGCGCGACAGGCGGCAAGGGCGGCGGCGAGCTGCGGCCGATCCACCCGCTTGCCGCTTTCCACCTCCTCGAACTCCGCGACCAGGCGGCCGAGGGGGTTGGAAGCGACAAAGGTGGCCACCGCGGCCTTCTGAGCCTCCAGCCCCAGGCCGCTGCGGCCCTGTTGGTCGGTCGAGACGCGGTAGTAGGCGATGAAGAGCGGTCCGCCAGCCGGGCCCTGTACGGGCGCCCTGAGCCGGGGACGGGGCATTCTACGGGTGTTCCATCCGCAAACGTCCGTTGACTGCGTTGGTACAGATGCGCGGGCCATCTGCCGCGGCGCCCGGCCTTACAGGCCCATCCGGACGTTTGACGGGATGTTAAGGGGCCGTCGACCTGCGCGCGGCCGCCTCCGGAAACGACGAAGCCCCCGAACCGGATGGCTCGAGGGCTTCTGAGGGGCAGGCCGGCGACGCGTGGGGCGTGCCGGCCCTCTATGGGCATTGTGGCGCTTCCGCTACCGCAGAAGCCGCCATGTGATCAAGCAGAAAATGACACGGCGTTCATGTTTCCGGGCAGCGCCACCAGATCCCGCAGCACGGCAGCCACCGCTTGCTGATCCCAGGCTGGCTCCGCCGGGGCCAGCAGCTGCGGCGCCCATTGGGTGAGCGAGAGGCCGCGGGCGTGGAGGCCGGCCAGGGTGCCGGCGCGGGACGCGCAGATGAGGGGGTGGAGCTGGGCCTGCTCCGCCTCCAGCGCGTCCAGCACGGCTTCGGCATGTTCCTCCGCCGCCCTGTCATCGCCGATGGCCAGAAGCATCCGCCGGCGCTGCTGTTCCAGCGCATCGAAGCGCGCCAGAAGGGTGAGCAGTGCCGCGTCCCGATCCTGCGCCACGCCGGCGCCGAGGCCGAAGCCGGTGAGGAAGGTGGCGCTGCCGCCGAGGGCCAGGGCTTCCCGCCGCGTCATGCCGCACCGCCTTCCCCGGCGCGGGGGAAGAGGCTGCCCTGGGCCGCGATGGCTTCCACGCTCGGCAGGCCGAGCTTGAACCACATCTGCCGCCCGGCATCGACGCCGAACAGACGTTCCGCCTTGTCCACCAGGAAGGCCTTGTCGCGGAGGCTCAACTCCTCCTTCCCCCGGCTGCGGGCGTAGAAGTGCTGGAACAGCACCTCGTGGCATTCCCGCTTATAGGCCAGCACGGCATCCCGCGCTTCTTCGCGGACCTTGCCGACCTCGATCGAGATCAGCCAGCCGGGAACCAGGCTGAGACGCAGGCAGGTGGTTTCCTGCGTGCCGCCGGCGGAGGGGATGGGCAGCATCACCAGCCCTTCCCGCAACACCTCATCATCCTGGATGCGTTCGCGCTGCCGCCGCGCATCAATGCCCATGCCATCGCAGATCGGGGTGATAGCGACGAAAACTCCCTCCGGCCGTTCCACGGCGAAGAGGGTGGTTCCCCGGAAGTCGAGGGTGGTAAGCGTGCCTGTAGCCATGGCCGGGTTCGCTCCTGAACCGGGTTGTGGTCAGGCCGGGAGGCGTGTTCCCGCACGCCCTCGGCCGCCCTGAAGGAAGCTCCATCGCGGCGCTCCCTTGGCCCAAGGGGTGCACCGTAAGGTACACCCCTTTTGCGATACACAGCATCACTGTATCACAAACTCCGGGTCAAGCTTTTTGTGATGCGATGATGCGGTGATGCGGGTAAGCTCCGGGCATGGGACGCCCTAAATCGATGGCGAGCCGCAAGCTCGTCTCTCTACCTGCCGATCTGACGGAGAAGGTGGAGAACTACCGCTTTGAGAACCGCATCAACACCGAGGCTGAGGCCATCCGGCGGCTGATCGAGCTTGGGCTGGAGGCGGCTGCACAGCGTCGACCATCCGGCTGAGGGAAGCCTTCTTCGATAAGCTATGCCTAACGTCGTCAAAGAACTCGGCGGGCAGCATTTGATGTCCGAAGGGAAACGACCTCAATGCAGCGTGTTGCGCTCAGGTGTCCAAACCTAACAGCGAGGCTCATCGTGTGACGATCGCGAAGCCGGATAAATTCCCACCGCCTGCTTCAACGAATCTTGCCGTCGCTCCTTCATCAGCGCAACTCCCGCTGATTGCTCGGATGGCGCTCGAAATACAAAAACCCAAAGACTGGCAGGCCTTCCAAAGAAACTGTGTCCTTCTCTTTCGGAATGAGCTTCGAGACCCACATACCATTGAGTATGGCCGAAATGGGCAGACGCAGTACGGGATAGATATTTTGGCTTGTCGCGATGAAGACCCAAATCATGGGGTCGCGATTCAATGCCGACTATACAAGAAGCCGCTAAAATATGCGGCGATGCTCAAAGACTGCAGAGATGCCGCAAGGCATTTCAAGAATCTGAGAGAATTCATCTTCGCGTCTACATCTCCTGATGATGCCCGGGCCATAGATGCCGCTCGACAGGTGCAAGATCAGCTCACGAAGGAAGGCTTCACCATCCGCATTATTGTATATGGGTGGGAGCAACTTCAGCTTGTCATTGCCAGGCATCCGGAAGCTTACGACGTTTTCACGGCAGGAGGCACGGGCTTTCCCGCGCCTCCTCCAGAGATAAACCTTGACGACTTGCGGCCAGGCAATTCTTTAGAGGCAATTGCAGATCGACTTATCGGATTTCTAGGGTCGCGGTTGCCGGCGCTCCTACCGCCAGCGCTGCCGAACGAAGCGGAGGGTCTTTCAGATCCTGCCACTGAAGATCCGGTTCTTCACGCGCGCATAGATGGCTTTCGCGATCTTTTAAGTAAGCATGGCCATCCTGACTTGGCGCGCAATGGCCTACTTGGAATGAAGGCTGAGCCCGGAATTGAGAATTACCCCCGCGCGCTCTACCGCATAGAAGCTAATTTAGGAGCCGTCGAGTATCAACTCGGGCATCTTGATCGAGCGGTAGTTTTATTCGAAGCTGCTTACGCGATTTGCCCGCACGAACCGGCTGCCAAAGCTCATCTCGCACTAGCCCGGCTTTTGCAAGGGAATTTTTCTGAGGCCATGTCGGCAGCGCGTGAAGCGTTGGCCGGTACTCCCAGACCAGAGCTTGCCCTAACTTGTCTGATGCAGGCCGCGACACTCTCTGGGTCAACAGAAGACCCGTCTGACCTTATTCCCGCTGAGTTGAAGGATTCGGTAGCAGCAGACCTGGGACTCGCCGAGGCCTACCGGAAACGCCAGCGACCTGGTTGGCAGACGAGCTGCATTGCACTCGCTCAGCGGCACATTGGCATCCCGGAGTTCGTGCCGATTAACGCAGTTGCTGTGCTGTCTTTGGCAACTGAGACCGAAAAAATGTTACCTGGCGGTGTTGGGCCCGTCTCGGCTGAGCAGATTATTCAGGCGGCTGAAGAGTTGTGCGCGTTCGTGGGCCACTTACTCGACATCAAATATTCTGACCAGGACAATCTGAGAGCACACATCAACAACGCCTGCGTCCTGCTACGTCTGTGCGGGCGTTATAACGACATCGAGTTGCTACTAAAGCGCGCACCGAACGCGTTGCGCGAGGATCCGCTTTTGCGCCTTCAAATGGCGGTGGCACTGGCGGCTGGAGGGCGGCCGTCCGAAGCAATTATATTGCTTGAGGGTGATACAGACGCACAGAACCAGATCTTCCGCATCCAGCTTCTCGCGGGGTCCGACTCCTTCACCGCGTTGAATGAAGCCCTTTCACTTGATGAGGGGCAACTGTCCCCCGATCTATCTTTCTTGCGGTGGAATTTGATTGCCGAGGCGGGGCTTGCGACGCGGCGACTCGACGTGCTGCCAGGTGCCATCTCTGCACTTCGGCGAGCATCTCCAAGCCATCCAGCGCCGGCCGTCTTTGAATTGCGGAAGCGCCACGAAGAAGGTCTAGCTGATGAGGAGTTCAGGACAGAGCTGGCAAACTTAGCCGATGCTCTGGGAAGTGACGCCCCGATGGAACACAGATGCTTCCTTGCGGCCGAACTCGACGATGCTGGTTTGGCCGAGAAGGCTAGCTTGTTGCTGGATGATTATGTCGATCTTAACAGACCCACAGCTACTGCGGTGTTCTATCTTAGAACGTTAGCCGCAGCCCGCAGAGATGAAGCGTTCTATCAGGCACTGGAAAAGGCATCACCTAGACTTCGGGCGCTGCCAGCAGTGCTCTGGGGTACAGCAGCCCATGCGTGGAATATTGGGCATCTTGAGTCTTGCCGCGACGCGATTACCAGCCTCGCTGAAGCGGAACCTGACAATCTTGCCGCTCGGCTGTTTAAAATTCAGGTTCTCCTTCGCCAAAACAAGCGATCATTGGTTGAAGTCGAGGTTCAGCACCCCCTGGAGGCGATGAAGAGTACGAACGTAAAGGATCGGCTTGAGGTTATAGCACTGCTCTGCAAATTCAATTACAGAGAGCGAGCCGCGATCCTTGCGTATAAAATGTTCCTTGAACATCGAGATAACCCTCGCGTTTGGATGTCGCTGACTTCCGTTGTGCTAGGGGAAGGTACTGGTGCGCCTCGAGCTCCGGATATTTGGGCAGCCGAAATCGTGGCCCCACATATCGCGGTCGATGTAGCGTACGACGATGGTTCGACAAATTTCTTTATCGTTGAGCCGGATGCGTACCTTCGACGGCTGGATGGCGACGCGCGCGAACCTACATTTCCCCTTGTTAAACAATTAATGGGGCTAGCTACCGGCGCCGAGTTTAGCGCACCTAATGGCCGACGGGGCAAAATTACGAGGCTCCGCCACAAGGTAGTGGCGCGCTTCCACAAGGTGCTCGAGGAATTCGAAGCCCGGTTTCCGGGAAGTGAATCTCTGAAAAGCATTAGCGTAGCCCCCGGCGAGCCGGGCGGCCTAGACGAGATGATGGCCATTCTAAAGGCACGCGCTGAAAGTGTGAAAGAGGAGCTGGATAACTTCCGAGAAAATGATTGGCCATTAGCGGTTCTGGCCGCCCGCCTCGGGCTGGATGTAATCGACGCCGCCGAAGGCCTTGTCAGTCAAGGCGGCAAGCTAAAAACGGCGGATGGCTCGCCAGAAGAGCGCGTAATTGCTACGCGAGCCATTTCAGCTAATAACCAGCGCGGGATGGTCCTTGACCTCCACTCCTTCTGGACGGCTTGGCGCCTTGGCATACTTGACACTCTCGAACTTGTCGGAGGTCCTATCCACGTTGGGCAACAGGTCCTAGATCGGATGCGTGCCCGGCGTGACAAGCTCATGCCAAACCTAGAAAGTGGCACGAAGCATGCTCATTACGAAAATGGCCGAATTGTCATCTCGGAGTTTTCTGCGAGCGCTATTTCCGAGCTTTCCAAAAATTGCTCGTTGGCCGTCGAATGGATGGAATCAAGAGCAACGATTTGTCCGTTAATCGCTGGCGACGATCTTCCAGACGGCGTGCGCGAGCTCCTCGGACAAGGTGCGACGGATATATTTGACGCGCTAGTTATCGCCCAAAAGCGCGATTTGTTGCTGCTTTCTGATGATATCTTTGTGCGGCGGCTCGGGCACTTCATCGGCTTCGACGCATCATGCTGGACTCAGGCCGTCTTACTCGAGGCGAACGCTCGCGGCCATATCACGCGACCGCGGTATATCCAGTTGCTTGCATGTTTAATCGAAGCAGGCCATAGCTACCTGTCAATCACGAGCACTGACTTAGCGGACGCCCTTGAGCTAGATGCTACTGAAGGCAAAGCGCCGGGCCGCACATTTGCTCAAATCAGCAAAAGCATTGGCGGGGAAATCGCAGATCCCGCTTCTCATGTGCGGGTTGTTTTCCATTTTCTGTTGCTGGCATGGCGCGTGCCAAAGCTGCGGAACTATTGCAAGGGAGCGACATCTCACCTGCTCCGACAGATGATTCGTTGCCGCTATGAAGACTACGGAGAGATGCTTAGGGCGCTATTCCACCCGTTCCACCGGAAGTCTGAAATCGGGAGATTTCTGAGATATTGGCAGATCGGCCACTTCATCACAGATGAGGCCATATTCGGCTCTTCCACCGCGCCGTCAGGTGCAAGTACTTCATTGTCACATAGTTCTCCCGCTAGCGCGTCGTCCGCGTCGCATGAGTCGTGAGTACCAAACGCCGCATCGCGGCGGGGACCGAGGCCGGGCTTTTCCTGGTCTCCGTCATTACTGGTCGTCAGCTGCCGAACTGTCGCCCGCGTGCCAAGCTCCCCTGCCCCTCCCGCTCCTCCCGCCACAACCGCGCCCACTCCGCCCCGCCGCATTGCTGCGCGTACAGCGCCATCACGATCCAGCTGATGCCCTCCGCATGCCAGCGCTGCACCGCCCGGTAGTCCCAGCCGAACATCGCCCCGATCGATCGCCAGCTGTGTCGATGCCGGCCGGTGATCGGGCTGGTGAGCGCCCGCAGCAGCAGGATCCGCCGGTGGTTGATCCGGTCCTCCGGCACCAGCTTCATCCAGCCGAAGGCCTCGTCCATGCGCGTCACCTTCCGCGCGCTCGGCGCCGGCGCCTTGATGGTGATGGGGCCGTAGCCATAGGCCTCCGCCGCATTCACCAGCACCTCCGGCCAGTTGCTGCGATAGCCGGCCGGCAGGCAGCCCTTGGAGGGTAGCGCCAGAAGCGTCGCCCCGGCCTCCTCCAGCCGGTACTGCACCACCTCGGCATCATAGATCGGCGCCTGCGGCCGGGCGGCCGCCAGGTGCTGGACGCGGGTCATGTTCATGGGGCGCCTCCAAGCGCGCGCGGGCGCCGGCGGAGGGTCCGCGGCGCCGAATGTCGGAACGGGTGGGCGTGCCTCGGCAGGGGCGGCGCGCGATGGCGGGGCGCGGGGCTCCACCGCCGGGGTGGCGGTGGCGCGTGGCTGTCCCAGGCTATCCGAAGACCTACCCCAGAACCTGCCACGTGATCCACGGGCCTTTGGGGTGTCGTCGGAGTCGAAGAGGTGATGCAGGGGGCCTCAAGGCGGCGGGCCCCCGCCCGGCGCCAGGATGAGAATTATCACAGAACGCAGAGGGGTGAGGAGAGCTTCGTCACGCTGCGGGCCTAAATGCCCGGGCGGATACTCTGGCCTGTTGGAAGCTGAACGCGGCCGCTCCGAATTCTATTGAGTGGCGCTCCCTTAAGCTCTACGCATATCCAAGATATCAGGCAGAAGGAGAGTGCTCTATGCAACGTTCCTTCTCAAATACTGGCGCCATTCCGCCAAGTACAGCGGGGCGCCGGCTTTTTGGTCGGCGACTGTCACTCGGTATCGGAATGACGTGCGTTCTACTGCCGCAGCGCCACGTCAAGGCCATCCAGCCCTTTCGTGTAGGTGGAACTGGCAGTGCCTTGGCGATCATGGAAATGCTCGCCGACGCATATCGGTTGGTGGCGCCAGCGGCGACTATCGAGATACTGCCAAGCCTGGGCAGCAGCGGTGGGCTGCGGGCTCTCGGCGCCGGTGTCGTCCAAATCGCTGTGTCGGTTCGTCCGCTTACGGAGGCGGAGCGCAACGGGCAGCGCGACTTACTATTTGCGCGCACACCTTTGGTCTTTGCCGCACATACTGGGAACGGCATCGATGCGATTTCGCGCAGGGACCTGATTCGGGTGTATGCGGGCGACATGACGGAATGGCCGAGCGGCGTGCCCGTTCGCCTGATCCGCCGGCCGGCGACTGAGGCGGACTGGGCGGCGCTCGCCAGCCTCTCGCCCGATATGGCGCGCGCCGTGCAGGCGGCGCAGAGGCGCCCTGGCCTCATCACCGCCGCGACGGACCAGGACAACGCCTCCGCGCTGGAGAGCGTGCGGGGCTCATTCGGCCTTATCAGCCTGGGTCAGGCGCTCGCGGAAAAGCGCACCCTGTCACTGCTTACGCTCGACGGCGTCGCGCCCAGTCTCGCGACTATGGCGTCGGGGGAGTGGCAGCTCACGCGGGACCTGTACGTGATGACCAAGACGGCAGCGCCGCCAGAGGTCGTGGCTTTCTTCGAATTTCTGTCCGGCGCGGAGAGCCGGCAGCTCCTCGCGCAATATGGCTACGCAGCAACCTCTGGCGCCCCGCGTTGATGACGTCGGGCCGACCGTATGTTGACCGCGCGCTTGCGCGACGCGTGACGATTGTTGCGCTGATCGTGTCCCTTTGCGTCGCGGTTGGCATGCCTCTCACGCATTTCCTGAGTGCCCATGCGCGAGACGAGGCGGCGGCGCGGGCAGAGGCACGGGTCGCCGCGGCGGCGATCTCCGACATGATCAACCGCAATCCAGATTTCTGGCGCTTCGAGAGCCACCGAGCGGAGGGACTGCTGGGGCTTGGCGCTCTGACCGGACGACGCAGCGTGATGGATGCCGCAGGCGTCGTCATAGCGTCGGTACAATTGGATGAGCCGAGCGCCTGGCCCGAAGTCACCGCCCTAGAGCCAGTTTACGATGCCGGCACCAGGGCGGGCATTGTGGCGGTGTCCCACTCTCTTCGTTCCGTGCTGCTGGAGACAGCCGGCGTTGCCATTTTGGCGTTGGCCCTGTCGCTCGGCGCCTTCTTCGCGCTGCACACCCTTCCGCTTCGCGTACTGGAACGGGCGTTGGAGCGGGCGACGCACTTGGCCACGCATGATCCACTGACTGGACTGCCGAACAGGGCGCTTTTCACTGAGCGTCTGAGCCAGGCGCTGTTGCGCACCCGGCAATTCGGCGGGACGGTGGCGGTGCTGTATCTCGACCTCGATTTTTTCAAGGACGTCAACGACACGTTGGGCCATCCCGCCGGCGATAGCTTGCTTCAGGCCGTGGCAACGCGGGTGCTGGCCAACTTGCGCGAGACAGATACGCTGGCACGGCTGGGCGGGGATGAATTCGGCATTGTGCAGAGCAGCGTAAGCCAACCTCAGGACGCCGAAGCCCTGGCGCGACGACTGGTCATCATCCTCAGCGAGCCGTTTTCGCTGGACGGGCATCAGGCAGTGGTCGGCGTCAGCGTCGGGATCTCGCTGCGTGACCGCGCGTCCCCAACGAGCGTGCAGGAAATGCAGCAGGAGGCCGACGTCGCACTCTATCAGGCGAAGGCAGAAGGGCGCGCCGCGTATCGGTTCTTTGAGGCGCGAATGAATGCCCGTCTGCGAGAACGAAAGTCCATGGAAATCGACCTGCGCGCAGCGCTGGCTGCCGGCGCCTTGACCCTGCACTATCAGCCTCAGGTGAACTTGTCGGACCAAAACCTGGTGGGTGCTGAGGCTCTGCTGCGCTGGAACCACCCGGCGCGAGGACAGGTTTCGCCGGAGAAGTTCATTCCCCTCGCCGAAGAGACGGGCCTGATCATTCCCATTGGAAGGTGGGTGCTTCGTCAGGCATGCCAGCAGGCTATGAGCTGGCCCCCTTACATGAGCGTCGCAGTGAATGTTTCGCCGGTGCAGTTCTGCCATTCCGGCTTCTTTGACGACGTCTGGGAGGCGCTGACAGAGACAGGGCTGGACCCAGCAAGGCTTGAACTCGAGGTGACGGAAGGGATCTTGTTGTCAGACACTGACGAAAACCTGAAGTCGCTTTGGAAGTTACGCGATCTAGGCGTCACGCTCGCAATGGACGACTTCGGCACGGGCTATTCGAGCCTCGGCTACCTCCTGAAATTTCGCTTCGACAAGATCAAGATTGACCGATCTTTTATCCGCGCGATGACGGAAGACGGCGACGCTGCGGCCATCGTCCGTGCGGTCTTGTCGATGTGCCGGTCCCTGGGCATTCGATCAAATGCCGAGGGTGTGGAGGACGAGCGGGAGGTGCAGCTGCTGCGCGGCGAGGGTTGCCAGGAGGTACAGGGCTATCACTTTGGGCGCCCTATGGCGCCTGAGGAGTTCGACATCCTCGTCCGCTTATCGCGTTAAGGCCGTAAAACCTGTCCCTCGCGAGCGGAGCCTAGGTAAAATCCCAGTTCAGCGTAGCCAGTTCCGCCTGGCACAGCGGACCGCACAGGTAGGGGGCAGTGCGATCAGCGGGTGCGTGGCACCGTGGCCGGCCGCCACTGCGTCATCCCATCCGGAAGGCACCAGCTGACCTCAGGCGGGTATCGCCGCCGCAGCTCTTCGGCGACGGCCGGATCATGCGCCGCGAAGTTGGCCTGGGCCACCCGCGCCGCGGCGAAGCGAGGCCAGTCAGGATGGCGCCCATGGGCGGCCAGCCATCCATTGCCTTCCCAGCCCTCACGGCTGCGCTCGTAGTGCATCAGCAGGATGATCTCCGCGCAGTCGGCCGGCGCGCCCGCTTGGGCCAAGGCCTTCATCTGCTCGCGAATCTCCCAGGGCGTGACTGCCCCCTGCCCCCGTTGTCGCCGCATCTCCGTCATCAGCTTGGTCTGCTTCCCCAAAATCCGCGCGTCACACGCGTTACACCGTCACCACATTGATTTCATTGTGAAAAACCGGTGACGCGGTCTGCGTTACGGCGCGTCACCGCGTCACACTTCCGGTCTTCGGGGCGCCGAGGCAGCCGATTTTGTGACGCGGTGACGCGCGACGACATGCCGCGCGTCACCGAAATAAGGCCGCCTTTTCAATGGTGTGACGGTGTAACGCGTGTGACGCGCCACATTCACCCCCTCACTCGTCGTCCGGCTCGTCCTCGCCCACCATATCGCGCATGGCGAAGATCGCGCCGCTGACCCGGAACACGCGGGCCGTGTCCTCCTTCTTCCCGAAGCGGACGGTGCCGGAGCCGGTCCGGTCGCCTTTGATCAGCACGCCCGCCGTGCGCAGCACCGCGACCACCCGCTGAACGTCGAGGCCCTTGCAGACCTCGTAGCGAAACACCTCCCGTTGGATCAGGTATTCCCAGCCACCCCCGTCCTTGAGCCGCCGGCGCCAGCCTGCCCGATTCTGGGTGCGCTGATGGTCGGGGTTGGGCGGCATCAGGTCCCCGTCCTCATCGGTCCGGGTCAGCGGCGTGAAACGGCTCTCGCCGTGCAGCTCCAGGAAAGCGCGCACCTGGGTCAGGGCCTGCTGGTCCTCGCTCGACCCCACGCCGCCGCGTTCGCCCAGCCAGGTCCGGAAGCAGGCGGCGGCGGCTTCCATGGCCTCACCACGTCGCCAGGGCAGCACGCCCCAGGCGATGGCCAGTTCACCCGCAGCGCCGACCAGGGCGAAGCGATCCGCCACGCTGCGCACCTGGCCGGCCGCATCCTCCGGCACATGCTTCTTCGCGAACCCAGCCTGTGCCTGCTTGACCCGCGCCTCCAGCCCCTTGGCATCCGTCACACGGGCGCGGACCAGATGGGTCAGGAAAGCACGCCCGGCAGTGCCGTAGCTGGTGCGCGCCCCGACCTCGATCGCTTTCGCCAGTTCCTGCGGCTTCTCGTGGTCGTGGAGGTGCTGGAACACGCCCATCCCCATGCCAGCGTCGGCAGGGAGGTTCACCAGTCGTACCTCGAGGCCTGCCATCAGCTTGCGGCCGGCTTCCAGCAGTTTGGTGCCCAGCGTGACCTCGCCGGTCGATAGAAACAGCGTCCGCCAGGTCCGCGTCTTGCGGCCGCCGCCATCCCGGCCGGCCCGCTGCTTTCCGGAGCCGTTGGCCAGCATGTAGATTGTGTCCGCGACCTCGTTGCTGCTGGCCATGCCCATCTCGTCCAGGATCAGCACCGTGTCGCTGGTCTCGGCCGCCGCGCTCTCCAGCCCGTTCGCGGTGGCGCGCCACTGCCGCACCTGGGCGCCGCGCGCGCCCTTGCCCCAGACACTGCCTGCCGCATAGGCGGAGGTCGACTTGCCGGTCTGGGAGGTGCCGACCAGGTGGAACCCGCCACTGTCGCCCCCGACGATGTCCATCAGCGGCGTGGCCAGCGCGATGCAGATGGCAAGCATGGTGCGGTGATTGCCGGACGCCAGGCGGCCGACACCTTGCTGCCAGTCGGCCAGAGTGCCGGCGGCCAGAAAGGCGCCATCGGTGCCCGCATGCTCGGTCTGCAGGATGACGCTGCTGGCGGCCGGCCCATAGGCCTCCCCGCCCGGCAGGATGAAGACGTTCTTGCCGTTGGCCAGGTGCCAGCCGGTGCGGTCCACACAGATCCGCCGGCGCTTGCTGCGCACGCCACCGATGAACTGCTTCAGCAGGTTCCGCGCCTTGCCGCTGGGGTTGCAGTGCAGCCCCGCCTCCTCGAGCTCCTCCGCAATGCGGTTGCCATCGGAGTGGATCAGGCGCTTCGGCACACTCCATTGGTGCTGACGGTCGTCGCGGTCCTTCCAGCGAATCACCAGACCCCAGTTCTGGCCGGCGCCGTCATTGGCCTCGCCCACCACCTCGAAGGGCGCGGCGATGAAGACGCGTTCGGCCGGCACCTCCTCATCCAGGCTGGCGCCGGGGTCGAACCACAGGCCGGTGTTCTTGAAGGCGAAGTTGGGGGGCAGCTGGGGCGGGTCGGCGTCCTGCGCTTCCGCCAACAACTCGGAGAGCAGCTCGGGCGAGGCGCCGGCCGGGAGGGGGTCCGCCAGATCCCAGCCCTCCGGCCAGTCGCGCGGCACCTCGACGATGCGGAAGCTGCGCGCCTTGGCGCCGGTGCTGGGGCGCGTGAAACCCGCGGCGGTATTGGCATAGGCGAGGCCCGGGTCGTCCCGGTCCGGCCAGCAGGTGACGTCGCGACCGGTCAGGGGTGACCAGTCGGCGCGGGAGGCGGCATTGCCGCCGCCCTGGCTGGCGATCGCCACATGGTCCGGGAACAGCTGCGCCGCCGCGTCGGCGGCCTTCTCGCCTTCGACCAGCAGCACCGGCGCCTTCGGACGGGCGGCCAGGGCCGGCAGCCCGTAGAGGGGACGCGGCGCGGGCGGCGCCTTCATGTGCCAGCCGGTGCGGTCCTGCCGCGCGCCCTTGCTGTCGGTCCACACCCGGCGGCCATGGCAGAAGGGGGTGACGTCCTTCCGCACCTTCAGGCCGTCACGCCGTTCGAAGCGCGCGACGACAAACAGCAGCGCACCTTCGGCGTCGCGGTAGTGCCAGCACGCCACCGCCTTGCCGAAGCCGGGGTGGTACAGGTCGGCCGGCAGCGGCGCTTCCAGCGGCAGCGGCGTGGGGGTTGGTTCCCAGACTTCCTTGCTGGCGGGGCGTGGCTGCGGATGGTGTGCGGCGCCGTTCATCTTGAGCGGTGCGAAGGGGTCCGCGCTGTCCCTTTTCGGCGTTCCCGTGTGTTCAGACATGGTGGTCCCCCAAGTCAAGTCCGAGCATCTCGGCGATGCTGCGCGCGGCTTCCGCCTGGCTGAGATTGTGGATGGCGGCGGCGAGGCTGATGACGTCGCTGCCGTAGATGCCGACCGCGAAATCGGCCCATTTGCCGGTGGTCAGGTTGACGCTGCAGGACCGGCCTGGCGTGCCGCTCAGGTCGCCACAGCGCCATTGGTTGCCCTGCTGCTTGCCGCCCGGCAGCCATCGCAGGCAGAGCGTTCCGAGGTGCGGCAGGGCGGCCCTGTTGATCCCGTTGAAGTCCAGACGGCCGCCGCGGCGCCGAGCGCGCCTGCGCGGCGTCATGCGCGCTGCCGTCGGGACAAGCGCCCGCCGCCATCCCCGCCCAGCGGGCGACGGTCGGCGGGCGCTCCCTCGCCCTTCACCGCGGGGGCGGCGGGCGAGTTGATGGCGGCTTCCGCCGCAACTGTGATGCGCGCGAGCTTGGCGGCCAGCCGCATGGCGACGGCGCCGATCTCGCCGGCCTCGGCCTGGCTCATCTCGCCATCGGCCAAAGCCTCGCAAAGCACGGCCGGCACCTCGCCCGAGGCGCGCGCGAAGGCCGCGACCTCCGCCGCCAGCGTCGCGCCATGGCGCGCCCGCTCCGGCACCAGCCGGTGCCCGGTCAGGCGCGTCTGTTCGACCGCGACGATGGGCTCGCCGGCGATGCGCTCCAGCTGCGTCACCACGTCGATGGGGGCAAAGGTGCCGAGATCGTTCAGGTCGTAGTAGCGGGCGAGCTGAGAGGTGGAGACGCGGACGCAGGCCGAAGCCGCGACCAGCCCACCCACCGCGGCGATCAGCCGGCGGAAGGCGGTTTTCAGCGCGCGGAGATCTTCCTCCGCCAGGGTCGCCGCGGTCATGGATCAAGCCCGGCTGCGGGCGAAACGCTTCCCGATGCGTGAGCCTGGTTGCTGCCACAGGATGCGGCGCGAAAGGCCTCCGCCATGTCGGGACGCAACTCGGCGGCGGTGACAGCGCCGCCGGTCACCTTGACGATCTGGGCCACACGCTTCGCCTTGGGCCTCAGCGTGCCGTCGGCCCAACGGAGAACAGTGGTATGCGCGACCCCCAGCCGGGCGGCCAGACTGGTCGCGGTGACTCCCTTCTGAGAGAGGTATGTGTGCAGGTCCATGGCCAAAATGTGCGACTATCGCACATTGAGGTCAACGCAGGATGTGCGCAAAACGCCGCAGACAACCAAGCTGGCGCGTGCGCTTCTCGCACTATGACATCAACTCGCCCCTACCTGCTGGCCTGGCGCAAGAAGCTGGACTGGACGCAGTCCCAGCTTGCGAACGCATTGAGAACGGACCACACTACGATTGGCCGGTATGAAAAAGGTCAGTTAAGGGTGGATGACGCAACTTTTGCCAAAATTGCAGAGGCTTACGGCATATCCCCCGCCGAGCTCTCGGCCCCCCCGGAAGAAGCGGAGCGCGCCCGCGAGATGCACCGAATCATGACCGCGGCGCGCGACCTGGATGAAGGCTCGCTGCGGGCGCTGGCGGATATGGCGGAAAGGTTGCCTAAGCGTCCGCGGTCCTAATTGTGCAATTTTGGCACATTTTGGCTTGATCGTCTTGTGCGAGTTTCGCACATTACCGCCACGCCGCATCCCGCGGCGCTGGAGGTGGAAACGTGCCGAGCCTCGCAACCCACGCACAACGTCGACCCGCCGGGCGCCAGCCCGCTGCCAATGATCCCAGCCCCCCACCGCACGCCGACGCCGGCGACTTCCTGAATCGGCTGGCCCACCCGGGCCGTCTCTCCCCACTTGCTGCGCGGCATCTCCAGCGTGCCCTGGCCCGTGATGAGGTGACATCCGACGCACTGTTGCAGGTGGCCGATATGGCGGAGGAAGCCGCCCAGTCCTATCTGCTGCTGCCCTGGTACCGCCGCGACTTTCGCCAATTGGCGCAGGTGATGCGGGAGATCGCACCCGCCTTCGCCCGGCGGCCGCTGCCCCGCGCTCAGGACCACGCACTGTCGGCGGATACCCTGTCCACGGCCGCCGGAATCCTCGCGGCCTTCGGCGGCATCCAGACCATCGGCGCGGAGCGGATGTTGCGCGTGATGGCGCTGCGCATGCAGCGCGGGGTGTGGCCAGCATGATCGAGCAGCCTCTGCTCGCCGCTGTGCGGGCCGCACGTCACGCCGCGCTGCATCGGCCGGACCGGTTCACGGTCGCGCTGGATGCCATTGCCGATCAGGTCGACCGGCTGCTGGACCTGAGCGGCGAGGCCTGCGCGCCGCTGCGCCATGCCGGGCGGCGCATGGCGGCCACGCTGTACCGCGCGCAGATCTGTGCCGGGGAGCGCATGCAGGCCATTTCCCGCCTGACGGAGGAGGCGCTGCTGGTCGGCCGGCTTGAGCGCGTCCTGCCTTGCCGCGACGCGTCATCGCATGCCTTTCCACTTGCCCGTCACGGTGCTGCTGCCCTGCCGCGCCATTGGCTGCCGCAACCAACCGGTGGCGCCGCCGCTCATCGCGCCTTCACTGTCGTGCAGGGCGGGCGCGCATGAGCAAGCTGCGCGAGATCCACGTCATGGTCGCCGGCAATGGCGGCCAGGACCACAGCGCGGCCTGCGCATCCATCCGCGGTGCCCTTGAATTCGGCGGCTATCATGTGGTGCAGCGCGCCGCCGAGCAGACCGTCGAGCGCCGCATCTGGCAGCGCGTGATCCGCAAGGCGCGCCGCGCCGCGGCGAAGGGCCGCGCGCCGCTGGCCATCATCGTCCCGCGCGTCGAGGGGCTGCCCCAACGATGACGCGCGACACCCTTTGCCTGGCGGTTAGCCACCCCATCCCGTGGGAGGCCGGCTGATGCTCGACTTCTACACGCCCGACCTGTTGCAGGGCCTGGAGCCCTGGCCGTTCGGAGATCTGCGGCGCCGCTGGTACGGCACCATCCTGGCCGATCCGCCATGGGGATTCCGTCTGCACTCCGACGCCGGCGACAGAAAGAGCCCGCAGCACCACTACGGCTGCATGGACCTCGGCGACATTCAGGCGCTGCCCGTCGCGGCCCTGGCGCATCCCGATGCCGCCGCCTGCGTGATGTGGGCGACGGCGCCGATGATGCCGCGGGCGCTGGCGACCCTGGAGGCCTGGGGCTTTCGCTACTCGACGATGGGGACCTGGGCGAAACAGTCGCGTAGCGGCGAGGCCTGGGCCTTCGGCACCGGCTATGTCTTTCGCTCCGCCGCAGAGTTTTACCTGGTCGGCACGCGCGGCCGGCCCAAGCTCAGCGCGCGCAATGTCCGCAACCTGATCGTCTCGCCGACGCGCGAGCATTCCCGCAAGCCCGACCAGCTGCGCGCCGACATCGAGCGGCTGCTGCCGGCTCCGCGCTGCGAGCTGTTCGCGCGGGAGGCGGCGCCGGGCTGGGATGCCTGGGGCAATGAAGTCGGCAAGTTCGACGAGGTCAGGGCCTATGGATGAGCGATCGCCGCCGCTCGCGGTCATGCCGACCCCATGCGAATGGGCGCTCGCCATCGCCTTTTGCGCATCAGCACGACGCCAGCTTCCCGCGCCGGCCGCGCTCCACCGATCAGCAGCTTGCCGCCTATGCCGGCAGCCACGGCCTCGTTCAGGCGCGGCGGATGCTGCCCGGCCTGCTGCGGCTGCCGCGGCATCTGCGCGAAGCCCTCGCCGCGGCGATCCTCGCCGATGGCGGCCCCCTTCCCCGTCACCACCCCGAAGGAGTTTCGCGGTGAACGCGACCGACCTCTTTGTGCTGTTCCAACCGATGATCAAGGAGCCGGTGCTGGACTGCACCGGCAACAAGCTCACCTGCGCGCCCTGCACCTTGAAGCAGGTGCTGGCCCAGGCCCGTGACGACGTGACCGACGCCCTCATCATCGCCGTCGACAAGGCCGCCGCGCAGACCACCCCGACCTGCGCGGATTTCACGCTGTTCTGCGCGCGGATGCTGGAGAACCTGGTCGCGCTGCATCCGAACGGCGTGGCCATGGCGCGTGCCGCGCTGCTGCTGGCGGAGGCGAAGGCGCCGTTGGTGGGCGGAAGGACGGGGAGGCAGTTCGATGGCTGACTCGGCCACCTCTTCACGCCGCCTTCTCACCGCCGCCGAGGTAGCGCTGCGCCTACGCCGGACCGTGAGTTGGTTCTATCGGCAGCGGGCCGAGCTGGAAGATCGGCACGGCTTTCCGCGCCCGATCGATGGCTGCGGCATGCGTTGGGATCCTCGCGCGATCGACAGATGGCTGGACAGCCGGATCCAGGGCGGTGCCCTCTCTGGCCAGCAGAAGGCGCTGGCTGAGGCAGAAGCACGGTTGATGGCGCGTGCCGATGCCTACGGCCGAAATCGCGGCTGGTGAAGAACGGGCGGCGACGTCCGGCAGGCTGAGTTCAGGATATGCATCGCGACACCAATGAACCGTCACGCATTCGCCACTTCATTCGGTTGCCAGGCCGGGCTGGCGGGCCGCCCCGCTACTACTGGCAACCCAGTTCGCCACTCCGGGCGGCGGGCTGGCGGTCGGAACGCCTTCTTGACGACCTCGACCAAGCCAAGGCGCGCGCCTCACAGCTGAATCAGGAGGTCGACGCGTGGCGCCGGGGCGAGTTGCCCGCCAACGCCCCGGCGACCGCGGCCGCCCGCGCGCGGCAGGAAGGCGCCGCGGGAACGCCTGGCAGCGTCTCCGCCCTGATCCAAGACTATAAGCAAAGCCGCTTCTGGACGAAGCTGGCACCCCGGACACAGCGCGGCTACGAGGCCCATCTCGCCACCATTGAGGCGTGGGCGGGGCCGGAGCCGGTCGAGGCGATCACGCCGCCGGTCATCCAGCGCTTCTACGAGGCGCAGCTGCGGCGGCACATCGCGCCCAAGCTGCCGGAGCTGTCGGAGCCGCCGGCCGCGACGGGCGCTGAGTGGATGCCGATCGCCCGCTATGCCGCGCTGCGCGGCCTCACCCGCGATGCCATCGCCAAGGCGATCCGGACCGGGTCACTTCGCGCGCCGCATAAGAGGAAGGAAGGAGATGGACGTGGCTCCATCCTGATATGGGCCGACGCTGGCGAGCTCTCCTCCCAGGCCGCCGCTCCGAGCGTGATCAATCGGCCGGCCAGTGCCGCCGCGCTCATCCGGGTTCTGCGCCTTCTGCTGCAGGCGGGCGAAAGGCTCGGCTATGTGCAGCCGGGGGCCAATCCCGCCTCGAGGCCCGGGATCAGTGTCGAGCGCCAGAGAGAACCCCAGCTCTGGTCGTCTCAGGAGGCATGCCATATGGCGGCTGTCGCGGACGAGATGGGTTACCGTTCGATCGGCACCGCCATCCTGCTGAACGAGTGGATAGGTCAGCGTGAGGCAGACGTGCTGCTTCTGCCGCCCTGGAAGGTCGAAGCCGAGGCGTTGAAGATCCGCCAGGCTAAGCGCCGACGCTGGGTCATCCTGCCGGTCTATCTGGTTCCCCACTTGGTGGAACGGCTGCGGCTGGAAAGGGAGAGGCGGGGGGTCGTCTTGTCCGCGGAGTTCATGCTGCCGCGCGACGGCACCGAACGGGCCTGGACCGAGGACGCTTTCCGCTACGCCTTCGCCCAGGTCCGTGCGAACGCCGCCAAGGCCATGCCGCGCTGCGCGCTCCTGCGCTTCGCGGAGCTTCGCCACACGGCGGTGACGCGGCTGGACGAGGCGGGGGTATCCGACATGGGTATCGCCGGCATCACCGGCCACAGCCCCAAGACGGTCCGGGAGATTCTGGATCGCCACTATCTGGTGCGCACCGAAAAATCCGCCGTGCTGGCGTTCCGGAAGCGGCTGGAGAATGAGGCGGAAGAGGGGTGAACAGCCGTTCTCAGCAGTTCTGACAACCACGATCGGACTGTCAGAATGTCAGAAGGAGATGCCGGCTAAGTGCTTGATATTGGTGGGCGCTGTAGGGCTCGAACCTACGACCCGCTGATTAAGAGTCAGCTGCTCTACCAACTGAGCTAAGCGCCCGTACCGCTGTGCGGTGCCGGGCGTTTACGGGTTGGGGGCGGGTTTGTCCAGCCCGGGGAGCGGGAAAGCTGACGCAAATCCGCCATGTCCAAGAGTCATTGCTCGCCGGTCACTGCTCGTCCCGCGTCGGCCCCATCTCCGCATCGCGGTGGACATGCGCCGACATCAGCAGCCCGAACCCCACCATCGCCGTCAGCATGGCCGAGCCGCCATGGCTGATCAGCGGCAGCGGCACGCCGCCGACCGGGATGGCGCCCGTCACCATGGCGATGTTGACGAAGACATACATGAAGAAATTCGTCGCCAGCCCCACCGCCAGCAGCCGTCCGAACTGATGCCGGCTGCGCAGCGCCACCAGGAAGCCGAAGGCGATCACGCAGGCCAGCAGGCCCAGCACGCTCAGCGCGCCTACCAGGCCGAATTCCTCGGCCAGCATGGTGAAGATGAAGTCGGTCTGCTTCTCCGGCAGGAAGTTCAGGTGGCCCTGCGTGCCTTGCAGGAACCCCTTCCCCCAGAATCCACCCGACCCCAGTGCGATCTTCGACTGGATGATGTTGTAGCCCGCACCCAGCGGGTCGCTCTCGGGGTCCAGGAAGGTGGTGATGCGGGCGCGCTGGTAGTCGCGCAGATGCTCATAGGCGATCGGCGCCGCGATCGCCGCCGCCCCCAGCACCAGGGCGAACTTCCACAGCCGCACCCCGGCAGCAAAGAACACGGCGCCGCCGACCATCATGGTGATCAGCGCGGTGCCCAGATTGGGCTGCTTCAGGATCAGCCCGGCGGGCAGCAACACCGCCAGGATGGGCGGGATCAGAAACAGGGGGTTGCCCATCCGCTCCCAGGACGCCTTCTGGAACCAGGCGGCGAGTGCCACCACCAGAAGGATCTTCATCAGCTCCGAGGGTTGCAGCTGGAAGCCGCCGAGGTCCAGCCAGCGCTGCGCGCCGCCGCCCACCTGGCCATGCAGCGCCACCATCACCAGCAGCCCGATGCCTGCGGCGTAGCCCACCCAGGCGAAGCGGGCGATCAGGCGGATATCGACCAGGGCGATGGACAGCATCAGCACGAGGCCGAAGCCGAAACGGATGGCATGGCGCTGGGCATAGGGGTCCGGCGCGCCGCCGCCGGCGGAATACAGGGCGACGTAGCCGACCCCCCCCACGGCGCAGAGCATCAGCACGAAGATCCAGGGGATCTGCCAAAGCTTCTCCAGCACTCCCGTGCCACGTTCACGCAGCAGCAGCCGACGTTCGAATTTCATGGTCTTCCGGTGCCGGGTGGCCGCGTCGCTTCCGCCACGCGGGCCACGAACTGGCCGCCCGGGCCGGGGCGCAATTGCTGGAAGGCCTCCACCAGCACGTCCCGCGCCAGGGGTGCGGCGGCGGCGGAGCCGCTGGCGCCGTGCTCGACGATGACGGAAACCGCGAAGACCGGATTGTCATGCGGCGCAAAGGCCACGAACAGCGCATGCGGCCGCCATTCGCGTGGCACCTGCTCCACGCGATAGCCCCGTTCGCGCTGTTCGCGGGACACGCGGCGCACCTGGGTGGTGCCGGTCTTGCCGGCCATGGCGCCCATCTCCGGCGGCAGGCGGGCGATGCGGGCGGTGCCGCCCTGCTCATTCACCACGGCCCACATCGCCTCCCGCACCAGGCGCAGGTCGCGTTCGGGAATGCCGAGGCTCGGCCAGTCCTCCGCCCGGGTGCCGCGCACCAGGCGGCCGCCGATACTGCGGGTCAGATGCGGCTGCACCGCGCGGCCGGTGGCAAGCCGGGCGGTCATGGTGGCCAGTTGCAATGGGGTGAGCTGGTAAAAGCCCTGGCCGATGCCATGCACCACCGTATCGCCCAGCGCCCAGGGCCGACCCTGCGCCTGGCGCCATTCCCGCGTCGGCATCAGCCCGTTGCGGATGCCCGGCAGCTCGATATCCAGCGGCACGCCCAAGCCGAAGCGGCGCCCCATGGCGGCGATGCGGTCGATCCCGAGCCGCTTCGCCAATTCGTAGAAATAGACGTCGCAGGAGTATTTCAGCGCCGACCGCATATCGACGGCGCCATGCCCCCCGCGATTCCAGCAGTGGAAGCGGGATTCGCCCAGATCCATATGGCCGGGGCAGTAGATCCGCTCCCCCGGTGTCACCACCCGTGCTTCCAATGCCGCCAGGGCAACCACCATCTTGAAGGTGGAGCCCGGCGCGTAGAGGCCGTTGGTCGCCTTGTTGATCAGCGGCGTCGCCCGATTGCGGGTCCATTCCCGCCACTGCGCCGGGGAAACGCCGGAATTGAACAGGTTGGGATCGAAGGAGGGTTGGGTGGCCATGGCCAGCACCTCCCCATTCCGCGCATCCATCAGCACCACGGAGGTGCCTTCCTCGATCTTGCCGCGCAGGGTCTTGGTCAGTCCGGAATCGACCGAGAGCTCCACATCCTGGCCCTGCACACCCTCCCGTCGATCCAGCTCCCGGATGATGCGGCCGACGGCGTTGACCTCCATCTGCACCGCCCCGGCGCGGCCGCGCAGTGCCAGGTCGTGGTGCCGTTCGATGCCGGAGCGGCCAACGCGGATGCCGGGCAGTTCCAGCAGCGGGTCGCCATCCATGTCGCGCTCAGCCGGGGGCGCCACATAGCCCACGATATGCGCCAGGTGATCAGCCTCGGGGTAGATGCGGGTGGTGCCGACGTCGACGCTGATGCCCGGCAGGTCCGGCGCGTTCAGCTCGATCCGGGCCATCTCCTCCCAGGTCAGGAAGTCCCGCACCGTCACCGGCACGAAGCGGCGGCGGCGGCGGACGTCGCGCTCAATGCGCGCACGCTCGGCCTCAGTGAGCGGCACGATGCGGCTGAAGGTTTCCAGCGTCGCGCCCACATCGGTGGTCTGCTCGGCCGTCAGCAGGGCCCGCCAGTTGAGCTGATTGCCGGCGATGATATGGCCGTTGCGGTCCAGCACCCGCCCGCGCGGCGGCGCCAGAAGCCGGGCGGAGAGGCGGTTTTCCTCGGCAAGGGTGGCGTAGCGCTCGCCCTCCGTCACCTGCAGCCGGTGCAGGCGATGAGCCAGGAAGCCCAGAAGCCCCATCTGACCGGCACCTAGCAGCAGGGCGCGGCGGCCAAAAATGCCCCGAACCCGCTCCTCCTCCCGTTGCCGGCGGCTCATAAGTCAATGCCCTCAAGCGCCGGGCGGCCGCATCCGCGGCCTTGGCTCGCCGCATGGGCGGCGGGTATCCGGGCGCTGGCGATCTGGCTCACGGCGTCTCCTCCGCCCGCCGCATCACCCCGTGGATCCGGCTCAGCACGAAGGCGAAGGCCGGATACAGCCCGGCCGACAGCGCCGCCTGGTGCAGCGCCGGCGCGGCGGCGGGCAGGTTCCAGGCCAGCAGGGCCGTCAGCAGCCAGCCCAGCGCCGCGGCGCCGGCCGAGAAGATGCAGAAGGCCAGCCAGACGAACATGAAGCTCTGCCGCACCAGGAAGCGCCGCCAGGCCACGGCCAGGCCATGCGCCACCAGCAGCGTGACCACCCCGATGCCGAGCGGCGCCATGGTCAGCAGATCCTGCAACAGGCCGAGCAGGAAGACCGCCGGCGGCGGCATCGCCCCGGGGCGGAACAGCGACCAGAAGATGATGCAGGGCAGTGTCACCGCCGGCAGCAGCGCCGGAACGCCGGAAGGCCCGGCCGCCAGCACCATCAGCAGCACCGTCCCCGTCGCTGGAAAGGCGGCGCGGGCAATGTCGTCCAGCCGCCGGAGCAAACCGGGCGAGGGTTCGGGGCGCCCGACCATGCCAGAATGGACCCTCAGCGCCGGCCACGCGGCTCAGGCCGCGCGATGGCCTCGGGCGGCAGGATTCCGCCCAGGCCGAAATCGAACAGGCGCACCACATCCAGCCGGTCGGTCCGGGCAAACAGCTCCACCTCCGCCACGCCGCCCTCGGTCCAGCGCACCACGCCGACCGGCAGGCCGGCCGGGAACGCCACACCTTCCGCGCTGGTCACCACCCTTGCCCCTTCCTGCGGGCGCCCGCCTTCCGACCAGTTCTGAAGCCGCGGGCGGGCGCCGTTCGTGCCCACCAACATGGCGCGCACGCGGCTGCCTTCCAGGGTCACGGGGATGCGGCTGTTCATGTCGGTGGCCAGCAGGACGCGGGCGGAGCGGCTGCCCACCTCCGTCACCCGGCCGGCGAAGCCACGCTCATCCAGCGCGATCTGGCCGCGCCGCACCTGCATGTCGGGTGGGATGGAGAGCAGCACGGCACGGGCATAGACCCCGCCGCCATCGGCGACCACGCGCGCGGTGTGGAAGGCCGGCGCGCGCTCCGGCACGAAATCGAGCTGCCGGCGCAGCATGGCGTTTTCCGTCTCGAGCGCCAGGGCCGCGGCCTGCCATCGGCGCAGCCGCTCATTCTCCTCCCGCAGCCGGGCATTCTCCTGCCGCATCACCAACAGCTGCTGCAATTCCTCCACCCCGTCGCGCACCGCGCGGGCGGGTTCGGCGAAGGCGGCGTAAAAGGGCGCCAGGGCATCGGCCAGCGCGATGCGGGCGCGCTCCGCCAGCAGCGCATCGGCCTTGCCCAGCAGCATGGTGCCGAAGGCCACGGCGATCAGCACCGGCAACGACAGCCGCGCCAGCGCCTGGCGGAGCGGAATGCTCAGACGGATCAAGCGCCCTCCCCTTCAGGCTGAAGCGTTATCAATACATGGAGGTGAGCACGTGGCGAAGCCGCTTCATCTCCTCAAGCGCGCGACCGGTGCCGAGGGCGACGCAGGACAGGGCATCCTCTGCCACCACAACGGGCAATCCGGTGGCCTCACGCAGCACGCCATCCAAACGGTGCAGCAGCGCGCCGCCGCCGGTCAGCACGATGCCCTTGTCCACGATATCGGCCGCCAGCTCCGGCGGCGTGTTCTCCAGCGCCACCCGCACCGCCTCGACGATCTGGATCACCGGCTCGTACAGGCTTTCGGCGATCTGGCGCTGGCTGACGATGACCTCCCGCGGCACGCCGTTCATCAGGTCGCGGCCCTTCACCTCGGTCAGCGGGCCTTCCTCACCCTCCCAGGGCGGGGCGGCGGCGCCGACTTCCATCTTGATGCGCTCGGCGGTGCTCTCGCCGATCAGCAGGTTATGGTTGCGGCGGATGTAGGAGATGATCGCCTCGTCCATCTTGTCGCCACCAACCCGCACGCTGCGGGCATAGACGATGCCGCCGAGCGAAATCACCGCCACTTCCGTGGTGCCGCCGCCGATATCCACCACCATGGACCCCGAAGGCTCCGTCACCGGCAGGCCAGCGCCGATCGCGGCCGCCATCGGCTCCTCGATCAGCAGCACCTTCCGCGCCCCGGCGGATTCCGCCGATTCCTGGATGGCGCGGCGTTCCACGGCGGTGGAGCCGGAGGGGACGCAGACAATGATCAGCGGCGAGGCGAAGCTGCGCCGGTTATGAACCTTGCGGATGAAGTGCTTGATCATCTCCTCCGCCACCTCGAAATCGGCGATCACGCCGTCCCGCAGGGGGCGGATGGCGGCGATATTGCCAGGGGTGCGGCCGAGCATCAGCTTGGCCTCCTCCCCCACCGCCAGGACCTGCTTCTTGCCGCGATGGTCGGATATGGCGACGACGGAGGGCTCGTTCAGCACGATGCCCCGCCCCTTCACATAGACCAGCGTATTCGCGGTGCCGAGGTCGATGGCCATGTCGGCCGAGAGGAAGCCGAACAGGCGGGAAAACATGCAGCCGGAACCTTCCGAATGGCGAAGAATGCCGCCTCGCCGGGCGTATCGGCGCGAGCGGGGCCAGGCCCGGACGGTCGCAGGGCCGGGCACCGCCCTGCTCCGAAACTGCCGCGGGCTTGGCGCGAGGCGCCTCCGATACCCCTCCCCCGTCCCGGGCTCAAGCCCCGTTGCGCAGTGCGGCAAAGGAAGGCGGCGAGGGAGGGGCGCGAGAAAAACGCCAAAGCGGAACGGTGGGAACGAACCGATCGGGTTTCACGGCGTTAGAGGGCCATAGCGTCAACATCACCAGGAGACTCCCCGATGCGTTATCTCCCCATGCTTCTTCTGGCAGCCACCACCCTCGCCGCCTGCGGCCAGACCACGGGCGACCGCGCGGTGTCCGGCGGCTTGCTGGGCGCCGGCGCCGGTGCGGCCATTGGCTCCCTGTCCGGCAGCGCCGGCACGGGCGCGCTGATCGGCGGCGCGGCGGGCGCGGCGGGTGGCGCGCTGACCAGCCCGGGCACCGTGAACCTCGGCCGCCCCGCCTGGCGCTGATCCGGCGACGGCAGGCGCGCTACCGGCGACGTCCTGCCCCGGATTGACCATATCGTTGCGGCAGGCAAAGAAGCCGGCACCCCTGGGGTGTCGGCTTCGATGCTTTTGCGCTTTCCCATCCTGATCCTTCTCGCGCTCGCCGGCTGCGCCCCGACGTCCACGACGATGGCTCCGCGCATCGCGCGGCCATTGATTCCAGGGCCGCCGATCGAACGCGGGCAGGAAGCCCAGGCCCTCGCCGTCCTGCCACCGCGGATCGGCAACATAACCCGTGGCGCGGAGCCGGAGGTCATCGGCGCGGATAGCGCGTTGATTCGCTATTCGAACAGCCACGAAACATTCCAGCTCAGCGCGACGGTCTTCCTGATCGGCCTTGGCGACAATCCACTGGAAGACGGCCCAGGCTCGCCCCGGGCGCTGGAGGAACTGGAACGGGGCGCCAGGGAAGCCCATGCCCAGCTGCGGGCCACGCTGAACCCGGAAAAGGCAGGCACACCCTTCGAAACGACCGTCCGGCGGTCGCAGCAGCCGGTGATGCACTGCCGCGGGATTGTCGTGCCCCTGGCGGAGGACACGGTGAACGACCTTCTCTGCTCCACCATCTGGCGCCAGCGACTGCTACAGATCCGCCTGACCCAGCGCCACCCGCATGAAGTCTCTCTCGCCGCCACGCTCGTCAATCACGGGCTAATATTCATCATCTTCGAACGGCTGCACGGCGACGCTCCGAACACGTTCCGCACCTGAGGACCAGCCGCGGCGCCTGGGCCATGGGCCTCAGGCGCCGCGGCGGCCCATCCGATCACCGCCGCCGCAGCATCCGCCCCAGCACCTGGCGGCCGCGCCCCGGGCTCCGCGGCGGCTTCGGCCGACGCCGGACCTCCAGCCGCGCCCCATCCGGCGCCCGGAGCAGTTGCAGCGTCCGGTCGTGATAGACATCGAGGCCCGGTCGATGGCCGATGGAGATCAGGGCGGTGCCTGCCAGCTCCTCCTTGAACAGGCGCATCATCTCGTCCTGATTGGCCTCATCCAGCGCCGCCGTCGCCTCATCCAGAAAGACCCAGCGCGGCTTGTGCAGCAGCAGCCGCGCGAAGGCCAGGCGCTGTTGCTCGCCGAGCGAAAGCACGCGGTCCCAGCGGTCCTCATCGCCCAGGCGCGGCACCAGATGCGGCAGGCCGCAGCGTTCCAGCGCGCCCACCTGCTCCGCATCGTCGAAGCGCTCAGGCGGGTCGGGATAGGTCAGGCCGGCGCGGAGCGTGCCGAGGGGGATGTAGGGCCGCTGCGGCATGAACATCATATGCGCCCGCGGCGGGATGCGGATCAGCCCGGCGCCCCAGGGCCAGAGGCCGGCGATGGCGCGGAACAGGGTGGATTTGCCGGTCCCGCTCTCGCCCACGATCAGCACGCTCTCCCCGGCGCGGATTTCCGCATTGGCGCCCTGGATGACGACATTGCCGTCGGAATGCGCCACCTGGAGGTTCTCGAAGGCCAGCACCTCCTCCGCCTCGCCGGGCTTGGCCTCGATCACCTCGATGCGGGTGTCGCCGGCCTGGGCCTCGGCCAGGTCGAAATTCTCGTCGAGCTCGACCACCCGTTCCACATGGCTGCGCCATTCGGCCAGGCGGGGGAAGTTGTCGACGAACCAGGCGAGGCTGCGCGTCACCTCGATGAAGGCGGAGCTGATCTGCATCAGCACGCCGAGGGTGATGGCGCCGGCGAAGAAACGCGGCGCGGCGACCAGGATCGGGATGATGGAGGCCGCCATGCCATAGGCCGAGGTCAGCCACATCAGGGCGCGTTCCCGCCCGTAAAGCTGGCGCATCACCACGACGACGCGGCCGAAGGCGGCCTGTAGCCCGCGCTCCTCATCGGCCTCACCCCGGATCAGGGCGATGCCCTCGCTGTTCTCCCGCATACGGATCAGGGCGAAGCGATGGTCGCTCTCGGCCTCATTGCGGCGGCTGTTGATGGCGACCATCGGGCCGCCGATGAACATCGTCAGCACGGAACCGATCACCGCATAGATCACCGCGGCCCAGACCATGTAGCCCTGGATTTCAATGTCGCGGCCGCCGATCGCCAACTGCAAGGGGCCGGAGAGCGACCACAGAATGCCGAGGAAGGAGATCAGCGTCAGGAAGGAACTCAGCAGCCCGACCACGAGGTCGACCGCGATCTGCGTTGCCCAGCGGGCATTCTCGCTGATGCGCTGGTCGGGATTGTCGGCGGCCTCGGGCAGGAAGTTGATCTGGTAATGCCGCCCATCGGCCAGCCAGCGCCGTTGCAGGCGATGCACCAGCCAGCGCCGCCACTCCAACATCAGCGTCTGCCGTGCCCAGAGCTGGCTGACGGCAGCGGCCATGGCCAACAGCAGCAGCAGGCCAAACATCCACATCTGGCTGTAGAAGGCGGCGCTGTCGCGGCTTTCCAGGGTGTCGAAGAAGTCGCGGTTCCACAGGTTGAACCGCACCGTCACGCCGATCTGGAACAGCGTGAGGCCGAGCACCGCGAAAGCGAGCGTCCAGGCCTGCCGGCGTTCGGCGGGGTCAGTGAAATAGCCACGGGCCAAGCGCCAGAAGCGGCGCATCAGGCCTTCCTGCGGCGGCAATTCGATGGCCGCAGGGATCGGGTCGGGCATGGCGCCTCAGTTTTGGCGGCGCGGCGCTTCGGGCGCGGGCGCTGGGTTTCGGGAATTGTCGGCCGCGGCCACGGGCCGCAACGCTTCGGCACTTTCGCCCAATGTCTCGGCGATCAGGGCACGTCCCTGCTCCCCGGCGAAACCCCGGCCCTCCGCCGCCAGGCTGGCGCCCGCGCGCAGCCTGTCACGGAAGGGCTCCGCGGCACCCGGAGGAAGCAGCACCACGGTGCCGTCTTCCAGCACTGCGCCGGCGACCTGGCCCTGGGGCGCGTAATAGGGGGCACGAACGGTGCCGGAGACGGTCAGCCGCTCCGCCCTTTCGCCCGGCGCGCCGCCCAGTCGCCAATAGAAGCGGTCCACCACCTCCGGCGTCGTTTCCGCCGTTGCGGCGAAGGCCAGGGTGGTGATGACCGGGGAGCGCCGGGCGCGAATGCCCCAGACGACCAAGGGCTGCCCCTGCGGCGCGGCGCGGCGCACCGCCTCGGCGAATTCCGGCGGGAAGACCACCTGCGGGCCCTCCCGGAACAGCAGGGCATCGGTCTCCCCGGCCGGGTTGACCAGATAGCGGTCAACCCGCCCGGTGAAGGTCGGAAGCTGGGTGGGGTCGAACCAGAAATCGGCGACGGCCTGGGCCGAGGCCGTTCGCGGGGCCAGCCAGGCCAGCCCCGCGGCCGCCGCCAGCGCCGCCGCGCCCTGTCGCCGGCTGATCACGGCGCGCGGAAGGCGCCGAAGAGCAGGCTCAGCAGGAACAGGACGATGAAGATGGCGAACAGGATCTTGGCGATCCCGGCGGAGGCGGAGGCGATGCCGCCGAAGCCGAACAGGCCAGCGACGATCGCCACGACCAGGAAGATGAGGGTCCAGTAAAGCATGGTGGGCTCCGGCGATTGAGGTGCCGGATCAACGCCCTATTGCCGGTGCGGTTCCGGCACAATCTGCGATGGTTGCGGCGCTTCAGACCGGGTCGAGATGCACCCCTCGGGTGACCGCCTGATAGGTCGCCACGGCCAGCGTGGTCGGCTCGAAGGGCTTGGTGATGATGAAGGCGGGCTCCAGATCCTGCCCGGTCAGCAGCCGTTCCGGATAGGCGGTCACGAAGATCACGGGCGCCTGATGGGTGCGCAGGATGCGCGCGACGGCGGAGGTGCCATCGCCCCCCGCCCCCAGATTGACATCGGCCAACACCAGGGAGGGGCGTTCCGCCGCCGCGATGGCCACGGCCTCATCCTCGGTGGAGGCGATGCCCACCACCTCATGTCCCGCCGCCTCAACCAGCTGCTGCAGGTCGAGCGCGATGATCGGCTCATCCTCGATGATCAGCACCCGCGCCACTGCCCCGGCCCGCAGGTGGCCCCGGGCGGCTTCCAGGTGCTGGGCGGCCTCCTGCAGCGGCAGGCCAAGGGCGCGCGCCGCATGCTCCGCCTCCAGCTCCTCCAGCGAGGTCAGCAGCAGCAGCATGCGCTGCGGCCGGCTCAGCCCGCCGGCGACCGCATCTGCTGCCTCCGGCGTCGCGCCGGCGATGCGGCAGATCGCACCATATAGGGACAGGCGCGCCAGCATGGCCCCGTCGCTCACCCCCTCCACCGGCACCAGGCCCTGGCGCAACGCCTCCGCCACCAAGGCATCGCCCGCCGACTGGGCGCCGGTCAGGGCGCGGGCGAAGCGGCGGGCATATGGCAGGGCCGCGATCAGCGCCGTGCGATCCATCTCGCTCATCGCCTTGTCATCTCCGAATCTGGCGGCGGGCGCTGCCGCACTGTCTCAAGTGTTGATATGCAGGGCGTTGTGGATGAACAAGACAACTCCGGCGCCCAGCGCGCCGTGATCGCGCAATTGTTGCCGGAATTGCGCGCCGCCGCCCGGATGCTCGCACGCTCTCGCAGTGAAGCCGACGATCTGGTGCAGGAATCCGTGCTGCGCATGCTGCGCGGCCTGCCGGGGTTTAGCACGCCCCCCGAGCTGGCGCATGACCTGAAGGCGGCCCTGCGCCCCTGGGGCCTGACCGTGCTGCGCAACACCTTCCGGGAAGGGTGGCGGCGCGCCAAGCGCGAGCGGGACCATCAGGAGGCCAATCCGCCCGAACTCGAAGCCAGCATCACGCCGGAGCAGGAAAGCGCGCATCAGGTGCGCGACCTTGCCCGCGCCATGGCCGGGCTGCCGCCGGCGATGCGGGAAGCCCTGATGCTGGTGGCCGCCCGCGGCCTGACGCTGGAAGCGGCGGCCGGTATCTGCGGCGTGCCGGTGGGGACCATGAAGGCTCGCGTATCCCGCGCCCGGCGGGCACTTTCTGAAGCTCTCGCCCCTGTGAACGGATAATCCGCATCGCATGCAACCATCCGCCGCGCCCGTTCATTCAGAGGGCATAGAGGATGGAGCGACAAAATGCCGAATGAGTTCCACGGACAGGTCATCGCGCTGCTTCCCCGGCTTCGCGTTCAGGCCTTGGCGCTGACCCGCAACCGCGCCGCCGCCGATGATCTGGTGCAGGATGCCGTGGCCAACGCCCTTGCCGCCCAGAACAGCTTCACCCCGGGCACCAATTTTGCCGCCTGGATGCATCGCATCCTGCGCAACCGTTTCATCAGCACCCTGCGCAAGCAGCGCGAGACCACGGACATCGAGGATGTTCCGGCGAGCGCCTTCGCCGTGAGCGCGACCCATGAGGACCGCCTGATCCTGAAGGAACTGGGCAATGCGGTGAACCGCCTGCCCGCCGATCAGCGGGAGGCGCTGTTCATGGTGGTGCTGCAGGGCATGTCCTATGAGGATGTGGCCGAGGCCACCGGCTGCGCCGTGGGCACGGCGAAGAGCCGCGTCTTCCGCGCCCGCCGCCAGCTCCAGACCTGGCTGACCGGCGAGGAATCCGCCGAGGCCACCACGCCGGAGCACCGCACCGGCGAGCACCGCTACACCGGTCGGCCCGCGGCTTCGGGCAGCCGCCGGATGAGCAGCAAGTCGGGGGTTGGCGAACACCATCTGCTGGCTTAAGTCGGAACGATGGGCGCTGCCTTATTCCTGGGCGGCGCTGGCATCGGCGATGGACATGGACAGCAGCGACAGCAGCAAGCCCGCGCCCTCCCCAAAGTCCGCCCGCCGCAAGGCGGAGCGGACGGATGGAGATGCCTTCGATCTGTGGTTGCAGCGGGGCCTGCACCAACTCTACGACGACGTCGCGGCGGAGCCCATTCCGCCCGAATTGTTGCGATTGATCGAGGAGGATCGGACGCGGCGCGGCAAGTAGCCATGGCCGCTTCCACCTGACCCCAGACCGCATGACAGATCCAGGCGGCCCAGACCCCGGCATTCGGCCGCGACGGTGGCGAATGCCCCGCCCACAGGCGAGTCTGCGGGGCCGGTTGACGTGCCTGCTTCTCATTGTCGCCATTCCCGTCATCGTGATGGTGCTGGCGGGCACCCAAGCTGGCTATCAGTCCGCCATACGGCAGGCTCATGACGATCTGGCGCTGGAACGCGACCTGGTCCTCGGCCGCTTCACCAATCGCTTCGCCACTGCGGATGCCGCGCTGCGCAGCCTGTCCGCCACATGGCCCGAGGCCCGCGCCGGCTGTGGCGAATGGCTCGCCGGCATCGCCCCGGACGGGGTGGTGCTGGAAGTCGAATGCGCCGCTAATCGCGAGGCCATGCCGGCCATCCCGCCGGAAGCCCGGACGCGGCTTGCAGCCGCCAATGAGACCGTGACACTGGTCGGCCAGACCGGGATGATTTCCCTGCTGCGCCTGCTGCCCGCATCGGGTCGGCTGCTGGTGGCTCGCATCGCGCCGCCGCCGCTACCGGCCGGGCTGCTGGTCTGGCTGGTGGATGGCGACCGCAGCAGTTGGGCGATGAGCGACGCGGCCCGGCTGCTTGGACCTGTGGCGCCCGCCACCGCCGCCGACGGCAGCCCGGCGACGATCGGCCTGGCCGGCGTCGAACTGATCGCCGCGCGGGGCGTGCTGGTCGCCCCATCACGCCTCGTCATCGCCCGGCCGGCCGCGCCGATCCACGCCGCCGCGCGCATGGTCGCCATCAGTCGGCTGGCGGAGGTGGGCGCCCTGCTGGCAATCAGCCTTCTCGCTGTGCTGTTCGGCGCGCATTACGCCGTCACCCGCCCGCTATCGGGCCTGCGGCGGTCGGTGTCGCAGTGGCGGAGCGGTGCCGCGCCATTGGTGATCCCGGGCGCGGCGGAGATGCCGGATGAAATCCGCGACCTGGCCGTCAGCTTCCAGGCTGGCGCCAGCACCCTGGCGGAGCGGGAACGCGACCTTCAGGCGGCGATCGACCGCGCCGAGATCCTGGCCGCCGAGGTGCATCACCGGGTGAAGAACAACCTTCAGATCGTCAGCAGCCTGCTGGCGTTGCAGGCGCAGCGGGTGACGGACAGCCAGGCGCGGATGGAATTCGAGGCCGCGCGCGACCGGATCGGCGCGCTCGCCACGCTGCACCGCCACATGTATGCGCATCATGACCCGGAGGCGATCGACCTCGGTGCCTTCATCGCGGAACTCGGCGCGCAGCTTTTCGCCGCGATCGGCGACAAGCCGGGCCGACGGATCGCGCTGGATGTCGCGGCGCCGGCGCTGCGGATTTCCTCCGACCAGGCCGTGCCCCTGGCGCTGATCATCACGGAGGCCGTCTCCGCCGCCCTGAAGCAGGGCTTCCCGGCGGGGCGGGAGGGCCGCATCGCCATCACAGTCGCCGCGGATGACAAGCGCGCCACCCTGTCCATCGAGGATGATGGCGTGGTGCCGCGGCCGGATGACCAGCTGCGCGCCCTGCTGCTGCGCGGGCTGACCCGGCAGTTGGGCGCGGAGCTGACCCGGGCGGAGGCCAAGCTGGCGCTGGAATTCCCCCTGCGCCCGCCGACCCCGCGCCCGCCGCCGGCCCTCAGGCCGAAAGCGCCCGATCCATCTCCGCCCCCATCTCCGCAGGCGCCGTCCGCGCCCGCTTGACCAGCAGCTTGTTCAGCGCGTGGACATAGGCCCGAGCGCTGGCGACGATGGTGTCGGTATCGGCGCCCTGGCCATCGACCATCTTGCCCTCCTCCTCCAGCCGCACCGTCACGCGCGCCTGGGCATCGGTGCCGCCAGTGACCGACTGCACGGCATAGAGCTTCAGGTTCACCTCATGCGGGAAGGCGACCCGCAGCGCTGCGAAGGTGGCGTCCACGCCGCCATCGCCGCCGGCCACCCCTTCCCGCGCTTCACCATCCACTTCCAGCGCGATGGAGGCGATGGGGCGGGTATGCATGCCGGTCGAGACGGACAGGCCGGTCAGCTTGATGCGGTCATTGGCGCGGACGACCTCGTCATCCACCAGCGCCACGATGTCCTCGTCGTAGACGACCTTCTTGCGGTCGGCCAAATCCTTGAAACGCTTGAAGGCGTCATTCATGGCGTTGTCGCCGACTTCGTAGCCCAGCGCCTTCAGCTTGTCCTTGAAGGCGGCCCGGCCGGAGTGCTTGCCCAGCACCAGCGAGGACTTGGTCCAGCCAACGCTTTCGGGGGTCATGATCTCGTAGGTCGAAGAATCCTTCAGCATGCCGTCCTGGTGGATACCGGATTCATGGGCGAAGGCATTGCGGCCGACGATCGCCTTGTTGGGCTGCACATCGAAGCCGGTGATGGTCGCCAGCAGGCGGGAGGTGCGCAGGATGTTCTTGGTCTGCACGCCATTGCTGACCGGGATGGCGTCATGGCGCGTGCGCAGCGCCATGGCGATCTCCTCCAGGCTCGCATTGCCGGCGCGCTCACCGATGCCATTGATGGTGCATTCCACCTGACGGGCGCCGGCGCGGATCGCCGCGATGGTATTGGCCACCGCTAGGCCCAGGTCATTGTGGTTGTGGGTGGACAGGATCACTCGGTCCGCGCCCGGCACCCGTTCACGCACCGTGTTGAAGATGCGGAACATGTCCTCCGGCACCGCATAGCCGACGGTATCGGGGATGTTGATGGTGGTGGCGCCGGCCTTGATCGCGGCCTCCACGCAGCGGCAGAGGAAGTCCATCTCCGTCCGCGTGCCGTCCTCCGCGGACCATTCGACATCGGCGGTGGCATTGCGCGCCATGGTGACGGAGGCCGTCACCATCTCCAGCACCGCCTCCGGCTCCATCCGCAGTTTTACGCGCATATGCAGCGGGCTGGTGGAGACGAAGGTGTGGATGCGGCCGCGGGCGGCGTCCTTGATGGCGTCGGCCGCCTTCTGGATGTCGCCGGGCGAGGTGCGGGCCAGGCCACAGACCACTGGGCCATCCTTGGCGAAGCGGCGGGCGATGGACTGCACGCTTTCGAAGTCGCCGGGGCTGGCGATGGGGAAGCCGGCTTCCAGCACATCCGCGCCCAGCTCGGCCAGGGCCTCGGCCATGCGCAGCTTCTCCTCCAGGTTCATGGAGAAGCCGGGGGATTGTTCGCCGTCGCGCAGCGTGGTGTCGAAGACGATGACGCGGTCGGGGTCCATGACCCCGAAAGACGGGTGGTTGATGGCCATTGAGGGCGTTCCTTGCTTCTGATTCGTCATGCCATGCGCGAGGGCAAAGCTGCCCCCAGGGTCCCCTGAGCGATACCAGCCGTTACCGACCGGAGCTTACGCCCAGGGGTGGCTAAGTCGAAGGAGAAGGAGCGCGCGCGGCAGCAGACCGGCCCGGAGGGCGGCGGTCAGCTCGATACGGGCGGCGCGGGGTGTCATGGCTTCTGGGACACTAGCCGTGACGATCGGCGTTCGCAAGCTTCGCCCAGAGATTCGGTGGCGCGATCAGGGCGATGGCGCGACTGGAAGCGGCTCGGTCAGCGGTGGCATTCCGGGGTGCGTTGGATGCAACGCTGGATCGGGAAGATCCAGGTACCCCTTAAACCCATGGAAACTCAGCCGCCCTTCCAAATATTCATCGCAGGTTTCAATGGCCATGCGAACCATGTAGATGGTGTTCATCAGTGCTTGAAATTCATCGGCTCCACCGAAATCGCTGACGATCTTGGTTTTTGGCCCTTCGATTTTATATTTACATAAAAAATTTCCGCTGCTGTGGCGCGTCGGACGGAATATCATCACATGGAACAGGGGTTGCCCACTGACCTCATATACCCTTGATGCAATTATATTCATCTTATTTTCCTCCTGTCTAACCAAATGGAAAGAGCGGCGCGACATAAACTCCACGATTGCACTGGTCCTGTCGATCTATCGCGCTTTTCCAGCACATTGCCCTTACTTCGGGTGAAGCCGATATGGAGAGGCAGATACGCCTATCCGCAGCAAATTGCTGCTGACCCATTTGGCGCAGCGATTCCGTCTCGCTGAGCCACGACAGTCGATCCGGCAGCATCGCTGTCTCCGCCCGGGGGATCACTTCGTGTGTGGGCCCCAACCTCAACAGTTCTTCCGCCCTGGTTCCGGCTGTAACCACGAACCTGGACGGTTTGTCCCGGGTCACTCATCAAGAAGTCCCCAGCGGCAATGGTCGCGTAGTGGTGGAAGGGTTCCACGGCCAGATCACCCCCCCGTTGTGATGTGAACGACCCGTATCTCCCTGATGCCGGCGCTACATGGATGTGCTTGTCCAACTCCCTTGCCGGCCGGACTTGCAACGGATTTAATGCCCATTATAAAGGTTTTTTTCTTATCTCCCGCATGTTGCCTTGCTGCTCCAACGCCGTGGATTGGCGCATAGTGGCGCATTCGATAGAGTGAGCAGGCTGACGGCCTTGCCAGGAAGAAATACAAGATGACCTTCAAGGTGGTGCTGGGGCGCAGGCTGCCCGAAGCCGGCATGGCGGTTTTCGCGGCTAGGCCGGATGTCGATCTGCTGGTTCTGGACAATCCCGACGTGCCGGCCTGGCACGAGGCCATCGCCGATGCCCATGGCACGCTGTGCTGGCTGGAAAAGATGGACCGCCCTGCTTTGGCCGCGGCGAAGCAATTGCGCGTCGTCTCCCGCATCGGGGTTGGCTACGACACGGTGGATGTACCGGCCTGCACGGAGCGCGGCGTGGCCGTGATGGTGGCCAATGGGTCCAACGACCTCTCAGTGGCCGAGCATGCCATGATGCTGCTGCTGGCGGCGGCGCGGCGGGCGGTGGACATCCACAACCATGTGGCCGGCGGCGGCTGGTGGCCGCCGGGCGGGCTGCGGATGGTCGACCTGGCCGGCAAGCGGGCCCTGGTGGTGGGCTATGGCCGCATCGGCACGCGCGTGGCGCAGTATCTCAAGGCGTTCCGGATGGATGTCGCGGTGATGGACCCCGGCTTCTCGCCGCACCGCATCGCCGCCGACGGTTTTCGGCCCGCGCGCGACCTGCATGCCGCGCTGGCGGAGGCGGATGTGGTGACGCTGCACTGCCCCCTGTCACCCGCCACCCACCACCTGATGAACGAGGCCGCCTTCTCCGCGATGAAGCCCGGCGCCATCCTGGTGAACACGGCGCGCGGTCCCGTGGTGAATCAGGACGCCCTGGTCGCCGCCCTGCGATCCGGTCATCTGATGGGCGCTGGCCTGGACGTGCTGGAGGTGGAGCCGGCGACGCCGGGCAATCCGCTGCTGACCCTGCCGAACGTGGTCATCAGCCCGCATTCGGCGGCGAGCACGGAGGAAGGGATGAACCGCATGGCCCGTATTTCCGCCCAGAACATTCTGGACGTTCTGGATGGGAAGGCTGATCACTCGATGATGGTGAATGCGGAGATTTTGCAGCGCGGCTAGCCGCAGCTCAGGCTCTCCACCACCCCGCCTCGCACCACCCCGCCTACCCGGTCGACCCGGTAATCCCGGGTCGCCGGCTGGTTCGGCGCCAACAAACGGATGGTCCGGATACCCGGCATGGCGTCGAGCGCCGCGCGCACCTCGGCCTCCGGCCGGCCAACCAGCGCCGGCAGCGCCTCCGCATGGTCGGCGCAGCGCCCGCCGGCCGGGCCTTCGGACAAAGCCGGCGGCGGCAAGGCACGGTCGCCGCGCGGCAGGGGTGCGGTGGCCGGTTCCGAGGCACAGGCCGCGGCGAATCCAACCAGAAGCAAGGCAAGTCGCCTCATGCGGGGGCGTGTTCCTTCCACCAATGCCGCGCGATATCGGCACGGCGGGTGACCCATACCTCATCCCTGTGCTTCGCCACATGCGCCAGGAAGCGGCGCAGCGCGGCGGCACGTCCCGGCCGGCCAACGATCCGGCAATGCAGCCCCACCGACATCATCTTGGGCGCCCCCGCGCGGCCCTCCGCCAGCAGCAGGTCGAAGGCATCCGTCAGATGCCGCTCGAACCCATCCGGCCCGGCGAAACCCGGGGGCACGGCGAACTTCATGTCGTTGTTGTCGAGGGTATAGGGGATGACGAGATGCGGCTTGCCCTCCGCCGTCACGTAATGCGGCAGGTCATCGTCATAGGCGTCGCTGTCATACAGAAAGCCGCCATGCCGGGCGACCAGGGTCCGCGTGCGCGGCGAAATCCGCCCCGTGTACCAACCGACCGGTGGCGTGCCGGTCAGCCGAGAAATCGTCTCGACGCAGCGGGCGATCTCGGCGGCTTCGGTCGCCTCATCCATGTTGTGGTAGTCGATCCAACGCCAGGCATGGCTCGCCACCTCATGCCCCGCTTCCGCGAAGGCGCGCGCGACGTCAGGGTTCAATTCCAGCGCCCGGCCGACGCCATAGACCGTCAGCGGAAATCCCTGTTCCTTGAACAGCCGCAGCACCCGCCACACCCCGGCCCGCGCGCCATAGTCGAACTGGCTTTCCACGGTGCGGTTGCGCTCGCCGAGAATGGGCGTGCCGCCGGGCACTTCATGCAGATACAGCTCGCTGCCCGCATCGCCGTTGAGGACGGTGTTCTCGCCGCCCTCCTCGTAATTCAGCACGAAGGACAGGGCCAGCTTCGCCCCTCCCGGCCAGCGTGGATCGGGCGGCGTGGCGCCGTAGCCGGCGAAGTCGCGGGGATAGTCGGTGTCGGCGGCGAGCTTGGTCATGGCGCCAGATTCGGGCGCTGGGGCCGAAGGGTCAAGGCATGCGTCAGCGCAGTTGCAGAACCGCCCCTGATTCATGGAGAAGCAGTGCCCGGTCTCCCTCAATCAGCAGCCGCGCCACGATGTTGGGTGGCCCAGAGGCGCTCGCGCACCGCACCAAGCCGGAGATGGGCCGCTCTGCCACGACAGTCACACCGCGAAAATGGCGCAGCGCCTCCGCCCGGCTTCGCGGCATCAGATCGGAATAATCGGCGCCGGAGGTGCAATCCTCATAGAAGGGATTCAGGAACCGATCGGGCGCGAGAAGCACCGTCTGCCCGAGACGCGCCGTCAGCCACTGGCGATCTTCCGGCGAACAGGCAGCGCAGATAAAGGATTCCGCCACCCAGGCACGCTGCCAATCAGGCGCGGGGCCACCGACCAGGACCAGCAGCGACAGGGCTGACAGCAACAGGGGCATCAGACGCGGATCGTCGAGGCGAAGCCCCCCGCCCGCATCGGAATGATGGCGTCAGCGGTCTGCATCGGCTTGTAGCGGCCATAGGACAGGATGCGTGGCTTCCAATAGGAATTGCTGAACTTCACATAGGCCACGCCGGTGGAGCTTTGCGAGCCTATCCATCGCTCCGCGTCGACGACGATGCCGACATGCGAGGCTGTGCTGCCGCCGGCCGAGGCGGAGAAGAACACAAGATCACCCGGCTTCGGGTCGGTGACGGCGGAAAACCGATTACTGTCGCGCAGATCATTGGCGGTGACGCGCGCCAGGGTGTTGCTGCCATAGGCTTTGTTGAAGACATAGATCACGAAGCCCGAGCAATCGAAGCCGTCCGTTGTGCTGCCACCGAAAACATAATCCGCACCATTTGCGGCCACACGGGCGGCCTCGGCTTCCTGGAGCACCAGGGTCTGGGCGTCTGACGCTTCGGTGGTTCCGGACGGGCTGGACATGCTGAAGGGCCTTTCCACCAAGGACGGTTCGTTTCGGAAAAACCTATCGTCTTGCCCGGCGGCCGCAAGGCGCTTCGCAGTTCTGACGGGGCAAGCGTCAAGACGCCGCAGGCAGGCGCAGCAGCGCGACCAGCCCTGGCCCCTCCCCTTCCAGCTCCAGCGCCCCGCCATAGAGGTCCGCCGTCTCCGCCACGATGGCGAGGCCAAGCCCATGCCCCGGCACCGCCTCATCCAGCCGCCGCCCACGCGCCAGCGCGGCCTTACGCTGGGCCTGGTCCATGCCTGGGCCGTCATCGGCGATGCGGATCAGCAGCCGCCCGGCCTCCGCCCGCGCCAAGACCTGCACCTGGCCGCGCGCCCATTTGCAGGCATTGTCCATCAGATTGCCGGCCATCTCCTCCAGGTCGCCGCGGTCGCCGGCGAAATCCGGGGCGTCTGCAGCCGCGATCTCCAGGGTCAGGGCGCGGTCGCGATGGGCGGCGCGCAGCACCAGGGCCAGATCCTCCAGCACCGGGGCCACGGCGCAGCGGGCGCCGGGCAGGCCTGCGGTGGCGGCGGTGCGGGCGCGGCTGAGGTGGCGGCGGATCTGCGCCTCCATCCGCGCGACCAGTGCGGTGACCTGGGCATCGCCCTCCGCCGCATTGCGCAGCGCGGCCAGGGGCGTCTGAAGCGCATGGGCCAGGTCGCCGGCATGGCGCCGGGCGCGGTCCAGCATCGCTTCCTTATGGGTCAGCAGCGCGTTCACGCTGGCGACCAGCGGCGCCACTTCGGCATGCGGCGCCTCCGGCATGCGGGCGCGCTGACCGCGCCGCACCGCATCCAGGTCCCGCCGCAGCCGGCCAAGCGGTGCCAGCCCAATGCCGATCTGCACCAGCGAGGCCAGCAGCAGCGCCAGGCCGAGCGCGGCGAGCGACAGCACCAGCGGCCGCACCAGCTCCGCCCGCGCGGCGGCGATTTCGTCCAGCGGCACCGCCACGGTGGCGGTCAGCAATTCAGGCGATCCGGGGGTTGTGAAATCCTGCCGCAGGGTGAGCAGCGCCTCCCCGGCCGGGCCCTGCTCGCCCAGGATCTCCTGGTCGAAAAGGGAGCGGGAGCGCAGCAGGATCTCGGCGCCCGAGGCGACCTGCCAGTACCAGCCCGAGAGCGGCTGTTCGAAGCGAGGCTCGGCGGGCGGCGCCTCCAGCGTCACGCGGCCGCTGGCGTCCTCCACCTCCACACGCGCCATCAGTGCCAGCAGCGCCGTGTCCATCTGCTGGCGGAAGCCGCGTTCCACGGCGCGGCCCAGCAGCCGGTCGATGGCGAAGCCGGCGCCGAGCAGCGCCGCCAGGATCGCCACCGCCCCCAGCACGGCCAGCCGCGCGCGCAGGGAACGCCGCATCAGGGCGGCGCCGCCAGCACCCAGCCCTGGCCGCGCAGCGTCTCGATCCGGCAGGGCGCGACCTTGCGCCGCAGGCGACTGACCAGCACCTCCATGGCGTTGAAGTCGCGGTCCGAATCGCCGTCATATAGCTGTTCCGACAGCTCCGTGCGGCTGACCACACGGCCCATGCGGTGCAGCAGGTAGGAGAGGATTCGCGCCTCATAGGCGGTCAGGCGCAGCGGCATTCCCTCCAGCGTGAAGCCGCCGGTCTGGGCGTCGTGTTCCAGGGGGCCGCAGGCCAGGATCGGGGAGGCATGGCCGGCGGCGCGGCGGATCAGCGCGCGCAGGCGCAGCACCACCTCCTCCATCCGGAAGGGTTTCGTGAGGTAGTCGTCCGCGCCGGCGCGGAAGCCGGCGACCTTGTCGCCCCAGGCGTCCCTTGCGGTCAGCACCAGCACCGGCATGGCCAACCCCGCGGCGCGCCAGCCGGACAGCACCGCGATGCCGTCCCGCTTCGGCAGGCCCAGATCCAGCACCACCGCCGCATAGGGATTCTCGCCGCCGAGGAAGGTGGCCGTTTCCCCATCCGAAGCATGGTCCACGGCGAAGCCGGACTCGCGCAACGCCGCCAGGATCTGCGTGGCGAGCGTCGCGTCATCCTCCGCCAGCAGCAGCCTCATTTGCGCGCCGCGATCATGCCGCTGCCCTCGACCAGCAGCATGCCGCCATCGGTGGCGGAGACGCGGATGCGCAGCACGTCATTGGCGGGCGTCAGCCAGCGCAGCTCATAGGCCACGGAGGTCTCCTCATCCTCGCGCCCGGGCACCACCCGCGCCTCGATCATGCGGCCGTGGTAGCGTTCGGCCACGATGTCCACCACGCGCGGCAAGGGCAGCAGAGGCTGCGCGGCCAAGGCGAGGGGCAGGATCAGAAGGGCAAGGGCGGCGCGGCGCATCATAGGATTCTATTGCAGGGCGCTGCCTGAACCCAGCCTGAACGGCGCGGTTCCGGCTGGGTTCAGGCGCGGTGTGAGAGAAGGCGGCCGCAACCACGAAAGGAGAGCCTTCATGACGACCACCCATCTCCGTCGCGCCGCCCTGGGCCTGGCGCTGGCCGCCAGCCTCGCCGCCCCCACCTTCGCCCAGGCCCCGGCCGCGCCGGCTATCACCCAGACCCCGATCGGTGCCATCGCCCCGGGCGGCATCGCCATCGAGGGCCAGGTCACCGACGTCTTCGGCAACCGCTTCGTGCTGCAGGATGCCACCGGCCGTGTGCTGGTGGAGGCCGGGCCGGATTGGTACCACCGCCTCGACATCCGCCAGGGCGAGCGCCTGCGGGTGATCGGCCGCCCCGATGGCGGCAGCTTCGACGCCTTCACCATCCGCCGCGAGGATGGGCGGGAGATCACCATCCGCCGCGCCGAGGGCAGCCCCCCCTGGGCCGGCCGCCCGGGCCGCGAGGCGCGCGAACGCCGGGACCGGGAGCGGCGGGAGGAGCGCCAGCAGGGCGGGATCGACGAGGCCGAGGCGCGCCGCGTGGCGGAAGCCGCCGGCTACCGCATCCGCGGCGATGTCGAGCGCAAGCGCCGGCATTGGGAGATCGAGGCCTTCAATCCACGCAATGAGCGGGTGGAGATCCATATCGACCTGGCCGGCCGAATCACGCGGGAGGAGTGGGAGCGCGACTGAACCCGCTTTCCCTGACCCCGCGACAGGCATCACCAGTCGGGTGAGTACACCATGACGAAAGACAGCCCTTTCGCCCGCCGTGCCTGTCTCGGGGGCGCCCTCGCGGTGGCCGGGACCAGCGGCGCGCGACGTGTGGCAGTGACCAACCGGGCCGATCCATCCTCTTCCAAGTGGCCACCCGCAACACTGCGCAAAGTGTCGACACATGCAACTACAACACGATCTTTGGACAACCACGGGTTGAGCTGACCGGGTTCAATGCGGTAGACTGTCATCGCGACAGTTATGAGGCGCCCAGACCTGCGCGGGCGAAGCGTTTTGCCCGATATCCACTTGCCCACGGTCTTTGTCTTTTCCGCGATCCTGGGTGGTTTCCTCGGTTTGGCGATGCTGTGGCTTTGGCTGCATGACCGCCGGGAACCCGCACTGGCCAGCTGGGGACTGGCCCGACTCCTCGGTGCGGCCTGCACCATCATGCTGGGCATGCGGGGCATCGCCCCGGACTGGCTGACGATCGACGTCGCCAACGCCCTGCTCTGCGTCGGCTATGGCGTGCATTGGACGGGCGCGCGCCAGTTCGAGAATCGGCGTCCGATCCCCTGGGCGATCTTCGCGGCCGCCGCGGTCTGGCTGCTGGCGAACCGGATTCCAGCCTTCCACGCCAGTATCGACGCCCGCGTCGCCCTGATGGCGCTGATCCTGCTGGTCTATAACGGGCTGGCGATCCTGGAATTCCTGCGCGGGCAGAAGCTGCGGCCCCTGCCCTCCCGGCCATTGCTCATCGCGCTGCTGGCGGGTGTGACCGTCACCTATGTGGCGATCGCGGCCGTGACCTTGATCTTCGCCCCCCGGCCCATCGGCAATCAGTTGCCGCAGGGCTTCATGTTCCCGGCCGTCGTGGTGCTCAATGTGGTCTTCCTGGCCGGCAGCACGCTGCTGCTGATCGCCCTGACCAAGGAGAAGGCGGAAGGACAAGCCACCGCGGCCCTGGCCGCCGCGCGCGACCTGGCCAATAGCGCCAGTCTGCAGAAGACCCGCTTCCTGTCGCAGATGAGTCATGAGCTGCGCACCCCGCTGAACGGCGTGCTCGGCATGGCCCAGGCCCTGGCCCACGATGCCAGCCTGGGGCCGGTCCAACGCCGGCAGGTGGAGACGCTGGAACAGGCGGGCCGGCATCTGCTGACCATCCTGAACGAGGTGCTGGACATTTCCCGCATCGAGGCCGGCCGCTTCGTGCCGATGCCGCAGCCCTTCCGGATGGAGGACACGCTGCGCGCCACCACGTCGCTGCTGCACGACACCGCGGCGGCGAAGGGCGTGACGCTGGAACTGCGGCTGGACCCCGCGGTGCCGGCGGCCATGCTGGGAGACGCGGTGCGCATCCGGCAGATCCTGATGAACCTGATGGCCAACGCCATCCGCTTCACCCCGCCCGGCGGCACGGTGGCGCTGGAGGTTTCGCCGCGCGAGGAGATGATCGCTTTCGCGGTGATCGACAACGGCAGCGGCGTGCCGGAGAGTCTGCGCCCAAACCTGTTCCAGGAATTCAGTCAGGCGACGGCGGATGACTCCCGCAGTGGCAGCGGGCTGGGCCTGGCGATCAGCGCCGCCCTGGCGCGCGCCATGGGCGGCAGCCTGACCCATGAGGATGGGATGGAAGGGCGCGGAAGCCGCTTCACCCTGCTGCTGCCGCTCCCGCACGTGATGGCGGAGGAGACGGCGACCCTGGTTGAGCCGGCACGCCTTCCACCGCCGCCGACCGCCCAGCCGGGCCTGGTGATTCTGGTGGTGGATGATGTCGCGGCCAATCGCATGGTGGTCGCCGCCCTGCTGGGTCCGGTTGGCCATCAGGTGGTCGAGGCGCCGAGCGGTGGAGCGGCGCTGGCGATGCTGGACCAGGGACCGCTGCCCGACCTGATCCTGATGGACCAGCACATGCCCCAGTTGGATGGGAGGGAGACCTTGTCGCGCATCCGGGCCCTTCCGGGCGCGGCCGCCACCCTGCCGGTCATCGCCCTGACCGCCGATGCCATGCCGGAGCAGGTGACGGCGATGCTGGAGGCGGGCTTTGACGGCCATCTGGCCAAGCCCATCGAGCGCGCCGCGCTGATAGCCGCCGTGGCGACCTGGAAGGACGCGCGCAGCCCAGGGGCTTCATAAGGGCTGGTTGGGTCGCGCGTCAGACAGGCGACCAACGCTGGGCAGATGCCAAACGGGGAAAACGGGGAACTGGAGGAGGGGAAGGGATTCGAACCCTCGATAGGGTTTTACCCCTATAACGGTTTAGCAAACCGTCGCCTTCAGCCACTCGGCCACCCCTCCTCAGGGTGTGAAGTTGCACGACGTATGCAGCGCGTTCATAGCGGGCCGGAACCGGGGGGGCAAGCGGCCCGCCCCGGTTCCTTCATCGTCAGGACAGCGGGATTTCGAAGCCGCGCTGGACGGCCGGGCGGGCCATCATCCGCTCGTACCAGGCGGCGACATTGGGCAGGTCGTCGAAGGGCACTTCGTGGCGCTCATGCCGCCAGGCCCAGCCCAGAATGGCGAAATCGGCGATGCTGGGCTCGCCCTCGGTCGCCACGAAGTCGCGGCCGGCCAGGCGGCGGTCCAGCACGCCGTACAGGCGCTTGGTCTCGGTGTGGTAGCGCTTGAACCCGTATTCCCGCGCCGGGCCTTCCGGCTGCATCAGGAAGTGGTGGACCTGGCCGGGCATCGGGCCGAAGCCGCCCATCTGCCACATCAGCCATTCCGTCACGGCGACCTTGCCGCGCATGTCCTTCGGCAGGAACTTCCCCGTCTTTTCCGCCAGGTACAGCAGGATGGCGCCCGATTCGAAGACGCTGATCGGCTGCCCATCCGGCCCATCCGGGTCGATGATCGCGGGAATGCGGTTGTTCGGGGAAATCTTCAGGAAGGCCGGCTCGAACTGCTCGTTCTTCGAGATGTTCACCGTATGGACGGCGTAGGGCAGCCCCATCTCCTCCAGCGCCACGGAGATCTTGCGGCCGTTGGGGGTGTTCCAGGTGTAGAGGTCGATCATGCGATACGTCTCCTTGCTGGAAGGTTTGATCCCACGCCCCGCGGCCGGCGAAAAGCCCGGTCCTGTGACAGCGGTGGCGCTTGACCCGGTGGCGGCTGGTTTGCGAGCCTGACCGCTGTGCAGCACCTGTCCCCCGTCGGCCCGCTTCCCTCCGGTGCCCGAGACGACGACACGCTCTGGGCGGTGATCGCCACGGCGGGGCGCAAATCCCGCGTGGCCAATATCTACCGCAACCGGATGGCGGCGCTGGAGGACCGGGCCTGGCGGGCGCAGCAGGTCGCGGCCTATGAGGATTTCCTGCGGCGATCCAAGCAGCCCGTGCCGCATTACAGCGTGGCGCCGATTCGCCGCGCCGACCTGCCCAAGGCATGGACCCCCCTGCCCGCGCTCGGCTTCCTGCGGGGGCAGTTCATCTGACCCGCCGCTGACCGGTATGGTTGCAGGGTCACGAGGCGACCAATTACTGGGGCGTCGTGCATGGCTCCCTGGTGGCCTTGAAGGAGCTGAAGGGCCGCGGCGGCGCGCTGATCAATATCGGCTCCATCTCCTCCGACATGCCGTCCCCGCTGCTCGGCGCCTATACCGCCACCAAGCATGCGGTGAAGGGATTCACCGACAGCCTGCGGATGGAGATGCTGCATGAGGATGCGCCGGTCGCCATCACGCTGATCCAGCCCTCCGGCATCGACACGCCCTTCGGCGAGCATGCGAAGAACTATATGGACGAGGCGAGCCAGGTGCCGCCGCCGGTCTATGCGCCGGAGGTGGTGGCGCGGGCCGTGCTGCATGCGGCGGAGATGCCGACGCGCAACCGCATCGTCGGCGGCTGGGGCCGCGGCATGGTGGCCGCCGCCCGGATGGTGCCGAGCCTGACCGACCGGATTTTTACCTACAGCTACTACAAGACCGCCAAGCAGCCGGGCCGGCCGCCGCGCGATACGTCGGACAACCTGCACCATGCCGGCGAGGACGGGCATCGCTACGGCGACCAGGGGCACCAGTTCAGCCATAGCCTGTACAACAAGGCGCTGCGGAATCCGGGCACCGCGCTGGGCGTGCTGGCGGCGGGTGTGGCGGCGGTGAGCGTGCTGACGCGGCCGCAGTATTATCGGGGCTGAGACGCCTCCGCCTGTGCCGCGTTCCGCATATCCAATCCGCTAGCGTGATAAGGTGATGTCGCAAGACGGGCGGGTTGGGCATGGCGAAGAGCGCGGCGGAGTTGCAGGTCGAGTGGTGGGACGGTTGGTGGGCGGCGGATTTCTCCTGGGAAGGGCTGGCAAAGCATCCGGTCGGTAAGAATGGCCCTAGGGTCCATGGCGGGCTGCATGGAGAGATGAACCTAGAGGCCTATTGGCGGCGGGACCCAGAGACGGGCGCAATGCGCGACGACGCCGCGATGCGGGCGGCGGGGGAGTTGGTGTCAGGGCCGGACGGGCGGGGCTGGCACATCGCGCATCTGCCCTTGCACTGGCAGGACGGCTCGCCGGCCAAGGCGGAGTGGGATGAGGCGATGCGGGTCGCCCTGGTGGGGGTGGTCGGCCGTCGCATCGCTGCGGCTGCAGAGACGGTGACCAATCCGTGGTGCGACGCCGAGGCACCCGACGGCCGGGCACAACTCTCAGGCGCAGTGTTGACCCAGATGCTGTTCCATCCGGATGGACCTGACCGTCCGATAGACGTGGTGTGCGACCGCGCCCTTCTGTCATGGGAAGGGCACGCCGCTTCGAGCTGGGGGGGTGGATTTCGTTGTGATTTTGCAAATTTTCTTCGACGTGCCGATTTTACTCGCGCAACCTTCTCAAAACACGCCAACTTCCACAGCGCAACCTTCTCCGGATACGTAGACTTCCAAAGCGCAACTTTCTCCGGATACACCAGCTTCGACAGCGCAACCTTCTCCGAAGACGCCCGCTTCAACAGCTCAACATTCTCGGAAAGCGCCCGATTTGACAGCGCAACTTTCTCTGGATACGCCCTCTTCGACAGCGCAACCTTCTCCGAACACGCCCGCTTCGACAGCACAACCTTCTCGGAAGAGGCCAGCTTCGACAGTGTAACCTTCTCGTTAGACACGCGCTTCGACAGCGCAACATTCTCGAACGACGCCCAATTCCACAGCGCGACCTTCTGCGGATACGCCCGCTTCGAAAGCGCAAATTTTTCCGCGTACGCCCGCTTCGACAGCGCAACCTTCTCCGGAAGCGCCAGCTTCGATAGTGCAACCTTCTCCGAATACGTCATCTTCGACAGCGCAATATTCTCGGGTAATGTCCGATTCGATATTGCGACATTCTGCGGGGACGCCCACTTCGACAGCGCAACCTTCTCCGGACACTCCTTCTTCGCCGCCGGCGAGTCGAAACGACTCATCTCCTTCGGCAAGGCGAAATTCGGTTCATCAGTCCAGGCTGAAGCCCCGCTTGTCATCAGCTTCCGAGGATGGCGTTTCAGCGGGGTGGCCGAATTCGACGGCGCAAACTTCGCCACCCGCACCGAGTTCAGCGCTTCCGTCTTTGCCCGGCTCGCATCCTTTCGCGACATCATTTGGCCAGATAAGCCAAGCAACTGGCACGGCATGTTCAACCAAGCCGTGTTCAAGGATCTTGCCAGCTTCGACGGCACGGGCTGTCAGCGCTTCGCCGCCTTCGATGGCGCGGTCCTGCAAGGCGGTCTGCAGCTCGACAATACCGACGAGGCCAGCGCGAACGCCACCTTCCAGCAGGAACGCGCCCAGGCCGGTTCCCTGGAAGATCGCGAGGCCGCCCTGCGTCAGCTCGAAGGCGGCTGTCGCGTCCTCAAGCAGGCCATGGAGAAATCCGCCAACAAATCGCGCGAGCAGGTCTTCTATGCCTTCGAACTCATGGCGCGCCGCCACCAGCGCGGCACCCCGTGGTGGGAGCGTCAATTCTCAAGGCTCTATGGCACTGTTAGCGATTACGGCCGCTCCATCGGCCAGCCCCTGTTCTGGCTGGCGATGCTCATCCCGCTGTTCACCGCCGCCTATGCCGGCCTCGCCTTCGGCTGGCGCGCCGGCGCCCTGGCCGAGGTGCCGCGCAGTGCCGTCTGGGTGGAATGCCTCCACCTTTCCATGCAGCGAGTCTTTCCCTTCGGCCCCTGGACGCTGACGCCCACGCAAATGGCGGGCAACCACGTCCAGACGGCGCTGCAAGGCACGCCCGGCTCGCTCTTCGGCTTCGCCATCCGCACCCTCGGCACGCTGCAATCCCTGTTCGCCTTGGCGCTGGCCTTTCTTGCCGGCCTCGCGCTGCGTCGCCGCTTCCAAATGAACTGAGGGCTCGGCATCAGCGCCCGAGCGAGGACACCTCCGCCGCCAGCGCCCCTGCCGTGGCGATATGCACATCGCCCCGCCCGGCAATCCCCTCCAGCGCCTCCGCCAGGTAACGCACCCGATGCGGCGCCCCGAGCATCCAGGGATGAATACCCAGCCCCAGCACCCGCCCACCGCGTGGCTCCGCCGACAGCCGATCCAGCGCCTCCGCCACCAGCCCCGGCCAGCGCGTCACCGGCACACGGCGCAGTCCCAGCGTCTGCACGTCGTCCCATTCCCCGGGCGGCGGCAGGGCCAGAAGGCCGGAGGCGTGGCGGTAGGGCTCGTCGTCATTGGCCCAGTCGAGGCTGTAGCCATAGCCAGCCTCCGCCAGCAGCCGAGAGGTCGCCGCCGTCGCGCCATGGTCCTGGCCGAGCCAGCCCGTCGCGCTGGGCCACAGCGCGGAAAGGCCATCCCGCACCAGGGCGATCTCCGCCGCCTCCTCCGCCTCCGTCATCCGGCTGGTCACCATCCGGCTGGCGGAGATTCCATGCGCCACCGGCTCATAGCCCCGGTCGCGATAGGCGCTGACCAGCTCCGGATGGCGCTGCGCGGCCAACAGATTGACGGCGACGCTGGCCGGCAGGCGCAGGCGGTCCAGCAGGTCCAGGATGCGCCAGGCGCCGATGCGGTTGCCGTAGTCGCGCTGGGTATAGGTGGTCCAGTCGGGGTTGCCGCTGAAGAAGGCGCCGCGAAAGCGCGGGTCGCGATGCGTGCCCTCCGGCGGCGCGATTTCGGTATGTTCCAGATGGAGCAACAGATACACGGCGACGCGCCTGCCGCCCGGCCAGCGAAAATCCGCCCGCCCCGGCTGGGCGCTATAGGGGTGGATCGCATGATCCATGCCGCGCTGGATCATCCGCGCATCGCCGCGTCGTAGTGGTTCGCCAGATACCAATCGGCCATCTCCGCCCCGGTGGCGAACCACACGCCGTCATGCCCGCCGATATGGCTGAGCAGCCGGTCGAGGTGGCGGATGCGGTGCGGCCTGCCCATGATGTAGGGGTGCAGCGCGATGCACATCACCCGCGGCTGCGTCGCACCCTCCGCATACAGCGTCTCGAACATGTCGATTCCGGCGCGGCAAAAATCCTCGCCCTCCGCCGCGCCGGCACCGATCATCACCGCGTCGTTCAGGTCCATCGTATAGGGGATGGAAACTAGCCGGCCATTTCGCACGCGGATCGGCGTCGGCTGGTCGTCATGGTAGAAGTCACACAGGTAGGAGATGCCGGCCTCCGCCACCAGGTCCGGCGTCCGCAGCGTGTTCGACGCGGCCGGCGAGAACCAGCCGCGCAGCTGCTTCCCCGTCATCCGCCGCCAGGCCTCGACGCTGGCCATGATCTCGGCGCGCTCCGCGTCCTCGGGCAGGTTCCAGTGGTAGCGCGTGTTGAACAGCCCGTGGCTGAACACGTCCCAGTCCCGCGCCATCATCGCGTCGAGGATTTCGGGAAACATCTCCCCCACCGCCATGCTGAAGGAGACGCTGCCGCGGATGCCGTGCGCATCCAGGCATTCCATCATCCGCCAGACGCCGGCGCGGTTGCCGTAATCCTTCAGCGAATAGGACAGCACATCGGGATGTGGCGTGCGCGGCCAGGGGTCGCGTGGGCTGCCGAGCTGGGCGGGCAGGAATTCGTAATGCTCGATATTCGGACAGACCCAGACCGCCAGCCGCGCCCCACCCGGCCAGGTCAGTTTCGGCCGGAAGGGCAGCGGCGCGTGCGGGTAGCGGTCCTCCGGCGGGATCATGCGGCGAGCTGATCCTTGATGAAGCGCCCGCCCTGCATGATGGCCGACAGGTGCTTGCCCTGCCCGGTCAGCAGGGAAAGATCCTTCAGCGGATCACCCTCCACCACCACCAGATCGCCATAGGCGCCGGGCTCGACCGTGCCGATCTGGCCTTCCATGCGCAGCAACTTCGCTGCATGGACCGTCGTGGAGCGGATCACCTCCATCGCCGGCAGCACGCGGCCGCGGATGACGAATTCGTCGGACTGGTGGCGGTGCATCTCGGCCAGAAGGTCGCTGCCATAGGCCATGGTCAGGCCGGCGCGCTGCATCTTCTCCAGGCTCGCCAGGCCAGCCAGCCGCACCGTGTCGATCTTGCCGACGCTGACGGGGTCGAGGCCGAAGGAGGCACCCTCATTCTTCAGCGCCTCATAGGTCACCAGGGTCGGGCAGGCGATGGCGCCGGCCTTGGCGGCCTTGCGGGCGGTGGCTTCCTCGATGAGGTTGCAATGCTCCAGGCTGCGCACGCCGGCATCCACCGCGCGGCTGATCGCCTCATCAGTGTAGAGATGCGCGGCGACATAGGTCTGCGCCATCGCCGCCTCTTCCACCGCCGCACGCATCTCGTCCATGGAATAGCCGAGGAAGGCGATGGGGTCGGTGGGGCTGGCGACGCCGCCATTGGCCATGATCTTGATGTAGTCGGCGCCGGCCTTGATCTCCTCCCGGCAGGCGCGGCGCACCGCATCCACGCCATCGGCCAGCCGGCCGAGGCAGCCGAGGCGGCCTTCCAGATAGGTCATGTCCCGGCCGTCATAGCGGCCGCGCCCGTCGCTATGCCCGCCGGTGGCGGAGATGGCCTTGCCGCAGAGCACCATGCGCGGCCCGTCGAAGCCGCCTTCCTCCCAGGCCACGCGCAGGCCCTGGGTGGCGCCGCCGAGGTCGCGGATGGTGGTGAAGCCGCGTTTCAGCATGGCGTTCATGATCCGCGACGACCGGAAGGCGATCACCGCATCCGGCAGCAGCGCGTTCTGGGCGAAGCTGACCGTGGTGGAGATGACATGCACATGCGCGTCGATCAGCCCGGGCATCAGCGTGCGGCCGGCGAGGTCCACCTGCCGGGCGCCGGTGGCGCTGATCGGCTTGTCCGACACCTCCTTGATCCGCCCATTCTCGACCAGGACATGGCCCTCAATCCCGCCATCGACTCGGCCATCGAGGATGCGGGCATTGGCGAAGAGGGTGGCGGTCATCGGCGTCTCCGGGGAATACTGGCCCCAGGCTAACCCGGTTGGCGGTGGCGGCAAGGGAGGCGGCGATGGAACGCGCGGCATTTGAGGCGGGTCTGGCCGCCGATGGCTTTCTCGAACAGGTGGAGCGCAGCCTGCCGACAGGCGAGGCGACGCCGGAGCACAGCCACCCCTTCGACGCCCGGCTGCTGATCCTGTCCGGCGAACTGATCCTCGCCCAGGGCGGCGCAAGCCGCGCCTATGGCCCGGGCGAGGTGTTCGAGGTGCCGCGCGACGTGCCGCATGCGGAAATCGCGGGCCAGGCGGGCGTCAGCTACATCGCCGGGCGGCGCCGCTGAAGCTGCGCAGCCAGGCGGTGGCTGTTCCGGGCGGCCCAAGCCCAGGTTTCGACCGAAGCCGTCAATCCCCGTCCAGAAACGGAAATGTCTCGCGGATCTTCCAGGAAGGGCTGAGCGCGACCTCGTCTCGCGCACCGCACAGGGAAGATCGCAATGGATATCTTGGCCAACAAGCCGACCGCCGGCACCGATAGCGAATGGTGGGAGGTGACGCCCGGCGAGCGATTCACCATCCGCACCTCCATCGCGCAAACCGGCGGCATCTACACGATGCTCGAAATCATCGCCGACCCGCGCAACGGCGTCCCGATGCACGTCCACGCCCATGAGGAGGAACACTTCGTGATCCTCGAAGGCAGCCTTCATCTCATGATGGGCGATCGGCAGCGGGAGCTGGGCGCGGGCGATACGGCGACGGTCCTGCGGGGAACGCCGCATGCCTGGGCCAATCTTTCGGACGGCATTGTCCGGATGCTGATCATCTTCTCGCCCGGCCAGATCGAGGAGACCTTTCGGCTCATCGGCACGATGCAGGGCAAGGATTTCAGCGCCATCGCGGCGTCGAATGAAGCCGGCGGCTCAATGATCGTGGGGCCTTCGCCCTTCGCCGGCATCCATTCCATCATGTCGCCGCGGCCGAGCGCATAGGGCGCCGAGGCGGAATCAGAAACCGATCCCCTCCTCCGCCAGCTTGGCCCGGATCAGCGCCTTCGGCACCTTGCCGTATCCCGACTTCGGCAGCGCATCCCACAGCACGATGCGCAGCGGCTGCTTGTAGCGGGCGATGCGGGGGGCGAGGTGCGCCAGCAGCGTTGGCTCGTCCGCATCCATCCCCTCATGGCAGACCACGCAGGCGATGCCGGCCTCGCCCCATTTGGGATGCGGCAGGCCGACCACCGCGGCCTCCGCCACCGCCGGGTGGGTCAGCAACGCCTCCTCCGCCTCCCGCGGATACACGTTGGAGCCGCCGGAGATATACATGTCCGAGGCCCGGCCGGTGATGAACAGGAAGCCGCGCGCATCCAGCATCCCGAGGTCACCGGTGTGAAACCAGCCGCCGAGGAAGGCCTTTCGGGTCGCCTCAGCATTCTCGAAGTAGCCTGCGAAGACGGCGGGGCCGCGCACGCAGATCTCGCCGATCTCACCCGGTTGCAGCCGCGCGCCGCGATCGTCCAGAATGGCGATCTCCATGCCCGTGCGCGCCACGCCGCAGCTTCCGGCGTTTTCCGGCAGATGCTGGTCGGGCCGCAGCACGGTGATATTGCCGGTGACTTCGCCAAGGCCGAAATACTGCACCAGGCAAGGCCCGAGCTTTTGGAGCGCCTCCTGCTGGTCCGCATCGTACATCGGCGCGCCGGCATAGATCACGTGGCGCAGGCTTTGGTGGTCGTGCCGGTCCACGGCCGGGTGGCGCACCAGCGTGGTCAGGATGGTGGGCACGGTGAACATGTTGGAGACGCGGTGGCGTTCCACCAGCGCCCAGGCCTCGGCGGGGTCGAATTTCTCGCCCGACAACAGCACCGTCGCAGCGCCGCGCGCCACCTGGGACAATTGATGAATGCCCGCGCCGTGCGACAGTGGCGCCACGACCAGGGAGGCATCGCGCTCCGTCAGGCCCGGCATCAGATCGGCCAGATGGTTGGTGACGACAAAAGCCATCTGCCCATGCGTCAACACCGCCGCCTTCGGCCGGCCGGTGGTGCCGGAGGTATAGAAGAACCAGCAGGGATCGCCGTATTCGACCTCCGCCTCATGATCCGGCGGCGGCGGTGTGGCGGCGGCGAGCAGGGCCTCGTAATCCAGCTCCCCCGGCCCGGCATCGCCCAGCGCGATGACGTGGCGCAGATGCCGCGATTCTGCCCGCACCGCCTCGGCATGCCCGCCAAACCCCGCATCCCGCAGCATCACCACGGCGCGGGAGGAGGCGCCGAGATACGCCACCTCCGCCGGCGTCAGCCGGAAATTCGTCGGCACCCAGACGGCGCCGATCTTGAAACTGGCAAAGAGACTTTCGAGCATGGCGTTGGAATTGCGGGCATGCACCAGCACCCGGTCGCCCTTCACCACGCCCAGCTCGCGCAGCGCCTGGGCCAGGCGGTCCACCCGCGCATCCAGCTCCGCGAAGCTCCAGTGCCGGTCGCGCCAGATCAGCGCCGGATGATCCGGCAGGCGTCGCGCGGTCTGCGTCAGCAGCCGCCCCAGATTCATCGCCGTCGCCGGACCCATCGCGCCCCTCCATCCCTTTGAGGGGCAGGATAGGGGCTAAACCGCCTCCCGCTCCAGGCGCGGGGTGACGCTCGCGCGCGGCGCGAAGCTATGGGCATCCGCCATCTGCCAGGCCTCCCGGAAGCGCGGGTCATGGGTGCCGTGCAGCAATTCGCCCGGGGCGAGTTCCGGGAACAGCTCGGCGAAGCTGCGCACCTCCTGCGCCGAGACGCGGCGGAAGAAGTGCTGGGGGCGAAGCTGGCTGGGATGGTCGAGGCCGGCGGCCGCCACCAGCTCCGAGAGGGCGGCCACGGTCGCGGCCTGGAACTGGGTGACGCGCTGGGCCTTGTCCAGCACCACCAAGGCGCGGGACCGGGTCGGGTCCTGCGTCGCCACGCCGGTCGGGCAGCGATCGGTGTGGCAGGACAGGGAATGAATGCAGCCCAGCGCGAACATGAAGCCGCGCCCCGCATTGCACCAGTCCGCCCCCAGCGCCAGGGCGCGGGCCATGTCGAAGGCGCTGGCGACCTTGCCACTGGCACCGAGCCGGATGCGGTCGCGCAGACCGATGCCGATCAGGGCGTTGTGGACGAAGTTCAGACCCTCCCGCATCGGCATGCCGAGATGGTCCATGAATTCCAGCGGTGCCGCGCCGGTGCCGCCTTCCGCGCCATCCACCACGATGAAATCCGGCGTGATGCCTGTCTCCAGCATGGCCTTGCAGATCGCCAGGAATTCCCAGCGATGGCCGATGCACAGCTTGAAGCCGGCGGGCTTGCCGCCGGACAGGCGCCGCATCTCCGCCACGAAACGCAGCAATTCCACCGGCGTGGCGAAGGCGCTGTGGGCGGCGGGGGAGATGCAATCCTCCCCCATCGCGATGCCGCGCGTGGCCGCGATCTCGGCACTGACCTTGGCCGCCGGCAGCACGCCGCCATGGCCCGGCTTGGCGCCTTGGCTGAGCTTCAGCTCCACCATCCGCACCTGCGGCAGGGTGGCATTCTTCTCGAACAACGCCGGGTCGAAGCGCCCCTGCGCGTCGCGGGCGGAGAAATAGCCCGAGCCCAATTCCCAGATCAGGTCGCCGCCGCCCTCCCGGTGATGCGGGCTCAGCCCACCCTCCCCGGTGTCATGGGCGAAGCCGCCCGCCTTGGCGCCGCGATTCAGCGCGCGAATGGCATTGGCGGAGAGCGAGCCGAAGCTCATGGCGGAGATATTGAGCAGGCTCGCGCTGTAGGGCTGGGTGCAATCCGGCCCGCCGATCACCAGCCGCGGCGCGGCCTCCGCCACTGGGCACGGCGCCATGGAATGGTGCAGCCATTCGAAGCCGTCCTGATAGACATCGTATTGGGTGCCGAAGGGGCGCTTGTCGAGCTGGCCCTTGGCGCGCTGATAGACCACGGCGCGCTTGTCGCGGGAAAATGGCGTGCCGTGCTTCTCATCCTCGAAGAAATACTGCCGCATCTCCGGCCGGATTTCCTCCATGATGAAACGCAGATGCGCGGCGATGGGATAGCTGCGCAGGATGGCATGGGTCGGGTGGAACAGGTCCCGGAAGCCCCGCGCCGTCAGCCCGCCGAAGACCAGCAGCAGTGGCAGCACCCACGGCCAGGCACCGGGCGCGAGCGCCAGGCCCAGCAGGCAGGCCAGGCTCGCCAGCACCACCAGGGTCAGCGTGATATAGCGCGGCGAGAAGATCAGGATGCGGCTGCTGGGCATGGCGGTCCTCCGAGGTCCACCACCCTATCAGGCAGACCTCGCGAATCCGTTACGACGCTTGTATGACAGCGCCGCGAAAAGGTCAGACCGGGCGGTCGCCCTTGTTCACCTTCAGCGTCCGGTTATCCGCCGCCGGCAGCATCTTGGCCGGGTCGCGCGTCACCACGATATCGAGCACCGTGGGCGTATCCGTATTCTCCAGCCCGGCCTGGATGGCACCGGCGAGCTTTTCCGGGTCCTCCACGCGGATGCCCTGGCAGCCCATGGCATTGGCGATATTGGCGTAATTCATTTCCACCAGGTCGCTCGACTGGTAGCTGCCCGGGCCGAAGACGGCGTGCTGGAGCGCCTTCACATAGCCGGAGGCGGCGTTGTTGAAGATGCAGGCGACGATGGGCGCGCCGACGCGGCGCGCGGTCTCGAGATCGCCCATCGACATGTTGAAGCCGCCATCGCCGGTCAGGGAGACGACGCGCCGCCCCTTCCCCACCCCGATCTGCGCCCCGATGCCGCCCGGCACGCCGTAGCCGATGGAGGCAAAGCCGCGATCCGCCACGAAGCCGCGCCCGGCCCGCTTGGTGTCGAACAGCAGCCCGCCCCAGTGTCCCGCGAAGCCCCCATCGGCGACCAGCACGGCATCCGCCGGAAGGATCTTGTTCAGCTCCCCCATCAGGCGCCCGACATTGATCGGCGATTCCACCGATTCCAGGCGGTCCTTGGCGGATTCCAGCCAGGCCGCCATGCGCTTCGGCACCTCCGCGCACCAGTCCGCGCGGCGATCGGCGCGCGGGCCCAGTTCCGCCAGCAGATCCTCCAGCCCGCAGCGCGCATCGCCCACCAGCGCCACATCCTGCCGCGTGGTCCGGCCGATTTCCTCTGCGACGATGTCGAGGTGGATCAGCGGCACGCCGGAGGGCATCAGCGAGAAACGCTTGGTCGCGATCTCGCCGAGCTTGCAGCCGACGACGAGAAGACAGTCGCTCATGCCGATCAGATCATTGGCGATGCGGGAGTAGCGGCCGAAGACGCCGGCCGAGAGCGCATGGTTGCAGCCGATGGCGCCCTTGCCGGACATGGTGTGCGCCACCGGGATGCCCTGCGCCTCCGCCAGGGCTGCGAGCGCCTCATAGGCCTCGCTGATATGAACGCCACCACCGGCCAGGATCAGCGGGCGTTCCGCCTTGGCCAGCAGGGCTGCGGCACGCGCCAGGTCGTCCCGTGCGGGGCGGGAACGCCGGGCCTGGGCGCGCAGCGTGCCCGGATCGAACCAGAAATCACCGGCGTCGAAGTCGTGCTCCCCATGCGCGATATCCTCCGGCACCGCGATCAGCACCGGGCCGGGACGGCCGCTGGTCGCGACGGCGAAGGCGCGGCGGATGTGTTCCGGAATGCGGGAGATGATCTCGACGCGGATCGCTTCCTTGACCAGCGGGCGCAGCACATCGAATTGCCGCGCCTCCTGCGTCATGTTCTTCCAGGCATGCTGGCGGTTGGCGTCGCCGATGATGGCGACCATCGGCATGCCGGCATTGAAGGCCTCCGCCAGCCCCGTCGCGAGGTTCGTCGCGCCCGGGCCAAGCGTGCCATCGACCAGCCCCGGCCGGTTGGTGACGCGGGCATAGGCATCAGCAGCGAAGGCGCCGCAACGCTCGTCGTTGATCAGGTAATGCTGCACGCCGAGAACGCGGCAGGCTTCGTAGAAGGGCAATAGCTGAAAGCCGCCCATGCCGAACATCGGCCCTGGCTCATGCAGCTTCAGCATCTCGGCAAGCGCGGCGCCGCCGGTCATGCGGCGCGTGGCATTGGCTGACATGGTTACAGGCTCTCCAGGATCTTGGCGACGAAGTCGCGGGTCGAAAGTCCGATGCAGGCACCGCGCGCTTCCGCCGGGCCGTTGAGGGCGGAGATGTAGCCATCCTCCCAGCTGCTGGTCGCATCGCCGATGCGGGCCGAGAAGACGGAGACTGTGGCGGCCGCGATGCCCCGCGCGGCCAGCGCCGGCAGGCGGGACAGGCCGGCGCGGTCGATACCGATGCCGGCGTCGTTGTAGATGGCGGCCAGCACATCCGCCTTCACGGCGGTGGCGGGGCGGCCGCCCAGCAGCCCGCCATGCGATCCAGTGATGATGATCTGCCCCGCATCCTCCGGCCCGACCAGGCCGTTGGAGTCGAGGGCGATGATCCGCACGCCCTTTTCGGTGGCGATGTCCCGCCGCGCCTCATCCATGCCGCCGGGCGCCTCCCCAGCCGGCAGGCGGGCGGCGAGCAGAAGGTCGAGCGCCGTGGTCACGCGCATCCCCTCCCGCAGCCCGAGCGCCATGGCGGGGCCGTTGACGGTGGAGAGCAGGCCGCGTGCCAGCATATCGGCGCCATCACCGATCCGGGCACTTTCATGCGCCACCGCGGCGGCGGGGATGAAGCGGCCTTCCAGCCAGAAGATGCCGCCGACGCCGGCCCTTTCCCGGCCGATTCCCGCATCATGCAGCAGCAGCCCGGCGACACCCTTCCGGGCCGCATACCAGGCGGCATAGACGGCCCCGTGGCTCGCACAACAGGCCACCTGGCCCCGCGCCTCGTCACCCAGCTGCGTGACGCTGTCCACCACCAGTGGCGGCGTATCCGGCATATCCTGCCCTCCCCTGGCTTGATTCCTTCGCGCGCTGTCGCATCCTTCGCAAGCCCCCCGTCCAGAAGGGGGTGATGAGGGGGAGCCGGATGACCAGGATCGGGGACAACCGCGCGCGGCTGCTCGCGCTGTATACCACAATGTGCCGCATCCGCGCCTTCGAGGAGACGGCGCTGGCTGCCCACCGCGCCGGCGAGATCCCTGGCCCCCTGCATGTCTCCATCGGGCAGGAAGGCGTCGCCGCCGGCATCTGCGGCAATCTGCGGCGGGACGATCGCATCACCTCCAACCATCGCGGCCATGGCCACGCCTTGGCCAAGGGCGCCGGGGTGGCAGGGATGATGGAGGAGCTGTTCGGCCGTGCCGGCGGCCATTGCCGCGGCAAGGGCGGGTCGATGCATATCGCCGATTTCAGCGTCGGCATGCTCGGCGCCAATGGGGTGGTGGCGGGCGGCATCCCGATCGCGGTGGGTGCGGCGCAGGGGCTGAAGCTGCTGGGCCAGGACGCCATCGTCGCCTGCTTCTTCGGCGACGGCGCGATCAATCGTGGCCCCTTCCTGGAAGGGCTAAACTGGGCCGCGCTGTACCGGCTGCCCGTTCTCTTCGTGTGTGAGGACAATGGCGTGGCCGCCTTCACCGCCACCGCCAGCGTCACCGCCGGCCCCGGCGTGGCGGCGCGGGCCGAAGCCCTCGGCGTGCCGACGGTCAGCGTCGACGGCAATGACGCGGCGGCGGTGGACGAGGTCGCGGCGCGGATGGTGGCGGAAGTCCGCACCGGCACTGGCCCACGCCTGCTGCACGCCACCACCTATCGCATCACCGGCCATACCAGCACCGACCCCGCCGCCTGGCGCGACCCCGCGGCCGTGGAGGCCGCGCGCGCGGCGGAGCCCATCGCCTGGCTTCGCGCCCGGCTGGTCGGCGAAGGTGTCGCCGGCAGCGCGCTGGATGTCATCCAGGGTAATGCGCTGGAGGAGATGTCCGCGGCCCGTGTCGCGGCGCTGACCGCGCCCTGGCCCGATCCCGCCGTGGCCTGGGCGGATGTGCAGGATGCCGGCGCTGTGCGTGGGGAGGCCTGAGATGGACCACATCACCTTGGTGGAAGCCGCCCGCCGCGCTGCGCTTCAGGAAATGCGGCGCGATCCCGGCGTCTGGGTGCTTGGCGAGGATGTCGCCCGTGGCGGGCTGTTCGGCCAGTATCGGGGCTTTCTGGAGGAATTCGGGGAACAGCGCGTGGTCTCCACCCCGATCAGCGAAAGCGTCATCATGGGTGCCGGCCTCGGCGCCGCGCTGGTCGGCACGCGGCCGATCATCGAGATGCGGATCTTCGACTTCGTCATGTGCGCGATGGACGAGCTGGTGAACCAGATCGCCAAGGTGCGCTACATGTTCGGTGGCCAGGCGAAGCCCGCGGTGGTGATCCGCATGCCGCACGGCATCTGGCGCAACTCCGCAGCCCAGCACTCGCAGATGCTGGAGTCCTGGTTCACGCATATTCCCGGGCTGGTGGTCGCCGTGCCGTCCACCCCGGCCGATACGGCGGGGTTGCTGGTGACGGCCATTCGCAGCGACGACCCGGTGCTGTTCTTCGACCCCAAGAACCTGTTCCCGCTGACCGGCCCTGTGCCGGAGGTGATCGAGCCCATCCCCTTCGGCCAGGCCCGCCGGCTGCGGGAGGGTCGTGACATCACCCTCGTCACCTGGTCCGCCATCCTGCCACAGGTGGAGGAGGCGGCGGGGATGCTGGAGCAGCGCGGGATCAGCGCCGATGTGCTGGACCTGCGGACGCTGTGGCCTTGGGATGAGGCGGCCGTCGCGAACTCCCTCACCCGCACCGGCCGGCTGCTGGTGGTGCATGAGGCTGTGACCACCGGCGGCTTCGGGGCGGAGGTGGTGGCGCGGATGGTGGAACTGCTCGGCCCCGGCGCGCTGAAAGCGGCGGGCCGGCTGGGTCAGCCCCGCGTGCCGGTGCCCTTCGCGCCACCGCTGGAGGATGCGCTGAAGGTGGACACGGCCAAGATCGTGGCGGCGGCGGAGGCGCTGATGCGGCGCTGATCCTCAGGCCGCACGCCGCAGCGCCAGATGCGCGGTCAGCCCACCGAGGCCCGCCAGCGCGATCAGCCCGCCCATGGCGATGGCGGAGGTGCCGCCAAAGGCGCCCAGCACGGCGCCCACCACGGCGCCGACACCGAATTGCAGCGTGCCCATCAGGGCGGAGGCGCTGCCCGCCATGCGCCCCATCGGTGCCATCGCCAGCGCCGTGCTCAGCGGCAGCACCGATCCCAGGAAGGCGAGGTACAGGAAGAAGGCGGCCAGCAGCGGCAGCAGGGCGCCGCTGGTCACCGCCAGCAGCACGCCGACGCTGGCGGTGGCCAGCAGCGACAGGGTGATGACCAGCAGCTTCGAGGGCGCCTGCCGACGCACCAGCCGGGCGATGATCTGGCTCGCCAGGATCAGCCCAAAGGCATTGCCGCCAAAGGCCATGCCGTATTCCACCGGGCCCAGCCCATGCACCACCATCAGCAGATGCGGTGACCCGACCAGATAGGCGAAAAGGCCTGCCATCGGCACCGCGCCGGCCAGCGCATGTGCCAGGAAGCGGCGGTCCTTCAGCAGGCTGAGATAGACCAGCAGCACGGCGCCGAAATTGTCCTGCCGCCGCCGCTCGGGCGGCAAGCTTTCCGGCAGCCAGGCCTGCATCACCAGCAGCGCCAGAACGCCATAGATGGCCAGGAACCAGAAGATCGCGCGCCAGCCCAGCGCCGCCAGCAGCCAGCCGCCCAGCATCGGCGCCAGGATCGGCGCCGCGCCCATGGCCAGCATCAGCATCGACATCATCCGCACGGCGCCGCGCTCGTCACACAGGTCGCGCACCACGGCACGCGCCACCACCACGCCGACGCAACCGCCCAATGCCTGTGCCAGACGCAGCCAGACCAGCGCATCAGCCGAACTCGCCAGGGCGCAGCCGATGGAGGCCAGGGTATAGACCCCCATGCCGACGAATAGCGGCACCCGTCGCCCCAGCCGGTCCGACAGCGGGCCATAAACCAACTGCCCCGCCGCCATGCCCAGCAGGAACACCGCCAGGGTGCGCTGGATGGCCGCGGGGCTGGCGCCGAGATCGGTGCCCATGGCGGGAAAGGCGGGCAGGTACATGTCGATGCCCAGCGGGCCGAGGGCGGTCAGCGCGCCCAGTAGGATGGCGAGCCGACGGTAGTGCTCAGGCATTGGGTCCTGAACCTTTGCTGCTATGCAGCATTTCCTAGACCCGCCATATGCCATCGTCCAGCGCGCGCGATGAGGGGGGCAGCCATGCGGCGCGATCCCGTCTGCCGGACTTAGCGCGCCAAAGCGCAACCCCGAAGGCTGCCACGCGAGGTTGCGCGGGGCGTGAAGGCATGTGTAGCCTTCTCTCGCGTAGTCGCCGGCAAAGGTGGCACGCGGGGGAGACGTAAACGATCATGGCCACAGTCTCGGTGCGGCAGGCGCTCAAGTCCTTTGGCACCACCCGCATCCTGCACGGTGTTGATGTGGAGATCGCGGACGGCGAATTCGTCGTCCTGGTCGGGCCATCGGGCTGCGGCAAATCCACGCTGCTGCGGATGATCGCGGGGCTTGAGAACATCTCCGGCGGCGAGATCGCGATCGACGGGCGCGTGGTGAACAACGTGCCGCCGAAGGATCGGGACATCGCCATGGTGTTCCAGAACTACGCGCTCTACCCCCACATGACCGTGCGGCAGAACATGGCTTTCTCGATGAAGCTGGCCAAGGCGCCGGCCGATATCATGGAAGCCGAGGTGCAGCGCGCCGCCAAGATCCTCGGCCTGGACGCGCTGCTGGACCGCTATCCGCGCCAGCTTTCCGGCGGCCAGCGCCAGCGCGTGGCGATGGGTCGCGCCATCGTGCGGCATCCCCAGGTCTTTCTGTTCGACGAGCCGCTGTCCAACCTGGATGCCAAGCTGCGCGTGCAGATGCGCTCCGAAATCCGGGAGTTGCAGCAGCGGCTCGGCACCACGACCATCTACGTCACCCATGACCAGATCGAGGCCATGACCATGGCCGACCAGATCGTGGTGATGAATGGGGGACGGATCGAACAGGCCGGCGCACCGCTGGCACTTTATGACAAGCCGGCGAACCTGTTCGTCGCCGGCTTCATCGGCAGCCCGGCGATGAACCTGCTGCCAGGCAAGGTCACGCCCGAGGGCTTCCTTCTCGAAGGTGGCGCCCTGCTGCCACTGCCGCCCGGCGCGCCCGCCCACGCCGTCACCTACGGCATCCGACCGGAGCATATGAGCCTGTCCGAGGATGGGGTGGAGGGTGTCATCGTGCTGGTGGAGCCGACCGGATCGGAAACGCAGGTCACCCTGCGTCTCGGCGAGACGGTGGTGACGGGCGCCTTCCGTGAACGCGTGCAGGGCCGCCCTGGCACGACGCTGCGGGTCATGCCGGATCTCTCCCTGGTGCATCTGTTCGGTCCGGATGGAGGACGCTTGCCAAGCTGACGACGCCGACAACAAGCAAGGAGGAAATCAAGAAAAATGAACCATCTCATCACACGCCGCGCGGCGCTGGCACTGACCGGCTCCGCGCTCGCCGCTGGCCAGGCCGGCGCCCAGGCCATCCCGACGCAGCCCGCCCCCCCACTCAACTTGCCGATCGAGCGCGGCGCCACGCTGCGCATGCTGCGCCCCGTGCGTTTCGTGCAGCCGGATGAGGAGGTGTTCCGCGCCAATTGCGCGCGCTTCACCCAATCCACTGGCGTCGAGGTCCGCGTCGACTTCGTGGGCTGGGAGGACATCACCCAGCAGACCGCGGTCACCGCCAATACCGGCGCCGGCCCGGACCTGATCATCGGCTTCAACGAAGCGCCGCACATCTATTCCGACAAGCTGGTCGAGCTGACGGATGTCGCCGGCTATGTCGGCACGAAATACGGCGGCTGGAAGGCCATGGCGCAGCGCTACGGCAAGCGCGCCGGTAGCGAGGCCTGGGTCGGGCTGCCCTTCGGCTCCTCCGGCGGGCCGCTGGTCTGGCGCAAATCCTCGGTGAACGCCGCGGGCTTCGAACGTCCGCCCGAGGACCATGCCGGCTTCCTGCGCCTCTGCCAGGCACTGAAGGCCGCCGGCAAGCCCGCGGGCTTCGCGCTCGGCAATGCAGTGGGCGACGGCAACGGCTTCGCGCAGTGGCTGGTCTGGTCCTTCGGCGGCTATCTGGTGGATGAGAACAACGAAGTCGCCATCAACAGCCGCGAGACCATCGCCTCCCTCGAATATCTGAAGGAGCTGTACCAGACCTTCATCCCCGGCACGATCGCCTGGGGCGATATCAGCAACAACCGCGCCTATTCCGCCGGCGAATGCCACCTGACGGCGAATGGCGTGTCGCTGTACTTCTCCATGAAGAACGACCCGGCGCTGCGCCCCATCGCCGACGATACCGAGCATTCGCTGATGCCGCTCGGCACGCAGGCGACCTCCCCCATGGCGGGGCTGACGCTGAACGCCATGGTGTTCAAGCACAGCCGCTTCCCCAATGCCTCGAAGGCCCTGCTCGCCTTCCTGCTGGAGACGGAGCAGTACGACCCCTGGCTGCAGGCCAACCTCGGCTACTGGTCGCAGCCGCTGAACGCCTATTCCAACAGCGCCGTCTGGAATTCGGACCCGAAGGTCTCGGTGTTCAAGGGCGTGATGGATACGACCTTCTACGCTGGCTACAAGGGCCCGATCAGCCAAGCCTCCGCTGCCGCCAACGCGGATTACGTCATGGTGCAGATGTGCGCCTCCGTCGCCTCGGGCCAGGCGACGCCACAGCAGGCGGTGGCCGAGGCCGAGCGCCGCGCCCGCCGCTTCTTCCGCTCCCGCCGCTGAGAACCGGCCGTGGCGCGCGCATCACGCGGGCGCCACGGCCCAACACGGGATTACGCAATGTCCGCGACAACCGCCGCGCCGGTCTGGACCAAGATGCGCCCCAAACAGGGCGCGCTCTCGCGGTTGTTCGACTGGAAGCCGTTCCTCGCCTTCGTCTGCCTGCTGCCCGCGGTCGGGCTGCTGATGACCTTCCTGACCTATCCGCTGGGCCTGGGCATCTGGCTCGCCTTCACCGACACCACGATCGGGCGTGAAGGCATCTGGATCGGTATCGAGAACTTCATCTGGCTGATGGACGACCCGATCTTCTGGAATGCGGTCTTCTACAGCGTCTTCTACACCGGCGTCGCAACCATCGGGAAATTCGCGCTCGGGCTGTGGCTGGCGCTGCTGCTGAACCAGCATGTGCCCTTCAAGTCGATGCTGCGGGCCATCATCCTGCTGCCCTGGATCGTGCCCACCGTGCTGTCGGCCATCGCCTTCTGGTGGATCTACGACCCGCAATTCTCGATCATCTCCTACATGTTCATCAAGATGGGGCTGATCGACAGCAACATCGACTTCATAAACACCGCATGGCCGGCCCGCTGGTCGCTGATCGCGGCCAATATCTGGCGCGGCATTCCCTTCGTCGCGATCTCCCTGCTTGCCGGGCTTCAGACCATCTCGCCGTCGCTCTATGAAGCGGCGCTGTTGGATGGCGCCAGCGCCTGGCAGCGCTTTCGCTACATCACCTTCCCGATGCTGCTGCCAATCCTGGCCATCGTGATGACCTTCTCCATCATCTTCACCTTCACCGACTTCCAGCTGGTCTACGCCATCACGCGCGGCGGACCGGTGAATTCCACACACCTCCTGGCCACACTGGCCTTCCAGCGCGGCATCCAGGGCGGGCAGTTGGGCGAAGGCGCGGCCATCGCCGTCTCCATGATCCCGTTCCTCGTCTTCGCCACGCTGTTCAGTTATTTCGGCCTGGCACGGCGCAAGTGGCAGCAGGGAGAAGGCAATGACTGACGCCGCCGTGACGACGCCCGAGGCGAAGTCCACCAACACCTCCTCCGCCCAGCCGGAGACGATGGCCTGGGACAGCAAGTCCCGCCGTTTCGTCATGCTCTATCTGCCGCTGTGCTGCTTCCTCATCATCCTGCTGTTTCCCTTCTACTGGATGACGGTGACAGCCTTCAAACCGAACGCCGAACTGTACAACTTCACCGAGCACAATCCCTTCTGGATCAGCTCCCCCACGCTCGACCACATCCGGCTGCTGCTGTTCAACACGGCCTATCCGAAATGGCTGATGACGACGATGCTCGTGGCCATCTGCGCCACCGTGCTGTCGATCTTCGCCAGCACCCTCGCCGCCTACGCCATCCAGCGACTTCGCTTCAAAGGCAGCCAGTATGTGGGGCTTGCGATCTACCTCGCCTATCTCGTACCCCCCTCGATCCTGTTCATCCCGCTGGCCACCATGGTGTTCCAGCTCGGGCTGTTCGACACACCCTTCGCGCTCATCCTCACCTACCCAACCTTCCTCATCCCCTTCTGCACTTGGCTGCTGATCGGCTACTTCAAATCCATCCCCTTCGAGCTGGAAGAATGCGCGCTGATCGACGGCGCCACACGCCTGCAAATCCTGTGGCAGATCACCCTGCCCCTCGCGGTGCCCGGCCTGATCTCCGCCGGCATCTTCAGCTTCACCCTGTCCTGGAACGAATTCATCTACGCCCTGGCCTTCATCCAGAGCAGCGAAAACAAAACCGTCCCCGTCGCCATCCTGACGGAACTCGTCACCGGCGACGTCTACCAATGGGGCGCCCTGATGGCCGGATCCCTGCTCGGCTCCCTGCCCGTCGCGATCTTCTACTCCTTCTTCGTCGACTACTACGTCAGCTCGCTGACGGGTGCCGTGAAGGAGTAGGGCGGCTCCGCAGGGAGGGCTCTGCCCTCCCCGCACCCCTCCCGCGAAGGGGCAGTGGCCCCTTCGAACCCATGGATGAGGGGCAGGAAGGAGGAGGGGCCGGCGCGCGCGCTGAACCCGCGGTCCCGCCATGCCCCTCCTCCTTCCTGCCCCTTAACGGGATTCCAAAGGGACCACTGTCCCTTTGGCAGGGGGTGCAGGGGGACAGCGTCCCCCTGCCGCGCGCCCTACAGCTTCTGGCTCAGCGCCGCGACGTAGCTGCGGTTGTGGGTGGGGGTGATCCAGACTTCGTTGATGGTGACGTGTCTGGGCAGACAGGCGATGTAGCGGATGAGGTCGCCGACGTCGGCGGACTGCACCATTTTGGCGCGTTCTTCGGGGCTGACTGGGTTGGGGCGTTTGTCGAGGATGGGGGTGGCGACTTCGCCGGGCAGCAGGGCGCAGCTGCGGATGCCGTTGATGCCTTCTTCCATGTTGATGGTGTGGCTCATGGCGACGACGGCGTGTTTGGCGGCGGTGTAGCCGGCGCCGGAGAGCATGGAGATGTTGCGGCCGGCCATGGAGGCGGTGTGGATCAGCACGCCGTCCTTTTGGGGGCGCATCAGCGGAAGGGCGACGGTGACGGCGTAGAAGGCGGAGTTGAGGTTGCCGCGCACCAGCTCATCGACGCCTTCGGGGCTGAGCACGGCCCAGCGGCGCGGCTGGATGTTGAGGCCGGCGTTGTTCACAAGGATGTCGAGCCGGCCGAAGGTGTCGGAGAGGAAGCGGCCGATGGCCTGCACGGCGGCGGAATCCATCATATCCGCGGCTTGGACATGGGCTTTGCCGCCTTGGGCGGTAATGCGCGCGGCGACGTCGGTGAGCGGGGCTTCGCGGCGGCCGGTGAGGACGAGTTCGGCGCCTTCCTCGGCGAGGGCCAAGGCGGCGGCTTCACCGATGCCGCTGCCCGCGCCCGTGACCCATGCGATCTTTCCTGCGAGACGCGCCATGGTGTTTGCTCCTTTTTCTTGAACGGGTATGCAGCGTAGCAGTGCCTCCAGCGCTTGTCGGCCCCCCGGACGCATGCGAGCCTTTGCGAAAGCAAAAGGGGAAACGGAGATGACAAAGCCAAGAATCCTGACGCCAGCGGGCGCCTCCTTCACCACTGCTGGCGGTGGCTACGGGCTTGAGATGGAGGCGCTGGAGCGGCTGGGCGCTGAGATCGTCGAATGCCCGGCGACGGAGGAAGGCTTCATCGCCGCGGCGCCGGAGGCTGATGCGGTCTATGCCAAGGGCATGCGGATTTCGGACCGGATGATCGCCGCGCTGACCAAGGCGAAGGTCATCACCTGCGCCACGGTGGGCGTGGATTATGTGGATGTGCCGGCGGCGACGGCGAAGGGCATCGCGGTGACGAATTGCCCGGACACCTTCATCGAGGAGGTGGCCGACCATGCGATGATGCTGTTGCTCGCCACGCATCGCCGCTGCATGGAGCAGGACCGCATGGTGCGGGAGGGGCGCTGGGCGGAGGGTCGGCCGCAATTGTCGAAGGTGCCCCGGCTGATGGGCCAGACGTTGGGCTTCGTCGCCTTCGGCCGCGTGGCGCGGCTGGTGGCGCTGCGGGCCAAGGCCTTCGGCCTGCGCATGATGGCCTATGACCCCTATGTCGATGAGCTGACGATGTCGGCGCTCGGCGTGGTACCGGCCAGCCTGGACCAGGTTCTGGCAGAGTCGGACTTCGTCTCCATGCATGCGCCGGACACGGCGGAATCACGCAAGATGCTGACCACGAAGCACTTCGCGCGGATGAAGAACACCGCCATCTTCATCAACACCGGCCGTGGCCCCACGGTGGACGAAGCCGCGCTGATCGCGGCGCTGGAAAGCAAGGCGATCGCCGGCGCGGGGCTCGATGTGTTCGAGGTCGAGCCGGTGAAGCCCGACAATCCGCTGCTGAAGATGCCGCATGTCATCCTCTCGCCGCACAATGCCAGCGCCTCCGCACGATTTGATGAGGCGCGGAAGCGCCGCGCGGGGCAGGAAATGGCCCTTGTTCTGTCGGGGCGCTGGCCCATGTCCTGCGTCAACCCGACGGTGCTGCCCAACTCCGGCCTCCGGCGCTGGCAGCCTTATGCGATGGAGCGTGGTCCCAACAGCTAGCGGGACGGTTCCCCCGCGGCCGCCTCTGTGCGATGGACCGCCCCAAGGATTGCAGCAGGAGACACGCATGTATCCCAACACCCAATTGTTCATCGACGGCACCTGGCGTGACGCACGCGGCGGCCGCAGCCTGCCGGTTCTGAATCCGGCGACGGAGGAGGTGATCGGTCAGGTCGCCCATGCCAGCACGGACGACCTCGATGAGGCGCTGGAAGCGGCGGCCAAGGGCTTCGCCACCTGGAAGAAGGTCTCGGCCTTCGAGCGTTCCAAGCTGATGCGCAAGGCCGCCGACATCTTCCGTGGCCGCGCAGACGCCATCGCCAAGATGATGACGCTGGAGCAGGGCAAGCCCCTCGCCGAGGCGAAGATGGAGGTGATGGCCGGCGCCGATGTGATCGACTGGTTCGCCGAGGAAGCCCGCCGCGCCTATGGCCGTGTCATCCCGGCCCGCGCCGAGGGCGTGTATCAGCTGGTGGTGAAGGAGCCTGTCGGCCCCGTCGCCGCCTTCACGCCCTGGAATTTCCCCATCAATCAGGTCGTCCGGAAGCTGTCCGCCGCGCTGGCGACCGGCTGCTCCATCATCGTCAAGGCGCCTGAGGAAACCCCGGCCTCCCCGGCCGAGTTGATCCGCGCCTTCGCCGATGCCGGCCTGCCGCCGGGCGTGGCGAACCTGGTCTATGGCGTGCCGGCCGAGATCAGCGAATACCTGATTCCGCATCCGGTGATCCGCAAGGTGACCTTCACCGGCTCCACCCCCATCGGCAAGCAGTTGGCGGCGCTGGCGGGCCAGCACATGAAGCGGGTGACGATGGAGCTCGGCGGCCATGCCCCGGCGATCGTCTTCGACGATGCGGATTTGGAGCTGGCGGCGAAGACCCTGGCTGGTGCGAAGTTCCGTAATGCGGGACAGGTCTGCGTCTCCCCCACCCGCTTCCTGGTGCAGCAAAAGTCCTATGCCGAGTTCGTCGAGCGCTTCACCGCCATCGCCAAGGGCATGAAGGTCGGCGCCGGCATGGAGTCCGATACGCAGATGGGCCCGCTGGCGCATGAGCGGCGGGTGCCCTGGATCGAGGGTCTGGTGGCCGATGCCCGGCAGCGGGGCGGCGAAGTGCATACCGGCGGTGAGCGCATCGGCAACAAGGGCTATTTCTACCAGCCCACCGTCATCACCGGCCTCGGCAAGGATGCGCGCATGATGAATGAGGAGCCCTTCGGTCCCGTCGCCATGATCGCGCCCTTCACTGATCTGGAGGATGTGGTGGAGGAGGCGAACCGCCTGCCCTTCGGCCTGGCGTCCTACGCCTTCACGCGCAGCGCGAAGACGGCCAATGCCCTGGCCAACCGGGTCGAATCGGGGATGATGACGATCAACCACCTCGGCCTGGCGCTGCCGGAAGTGCCCTTCGGCGGCATGAAGGACAGCGGCTACGGCTCCGAAGGTGGGTCGGAGGCGATCGAGGCCTATCTGAACACGAAGTTCGTCAGCCAGGCGGGGCTGTAAGCCCAACCTGAAGAGCGGGGGGAGATTTTCTCCCCCCGCAATGGGCTCAGGCCTTCGCGGCCTTGCGCTTGGCCTTCTTCATGCCGGCCAGCGCGGATTCCTTCAGCGCCTTGCTGGCCTTGAAGCGGACCGTGGCGCCGGCCTTCACGGCCACCTTCTCACCGGTGCGGGGGTTCAGCGCGGTGCGCTTCGCCGTCTCGCGCACGCTGAAGGCGCCGAAATCGGGGATGGTGAAACGGCCCGACTGCACGATCTCGCCCTTGATCGCGGCGATGATGTCGCCGGCGAGCTTGCCGGCGGCGTTCGCCGGCATCTCGGTGGACTGGATGATGACGTCGGTCAGAAACTTCTTCGACATGCCAAGGCTCCTTGCAGGATCGGTCGCATAGCCGGAACTGGCGGCCCTGTCAGGGTGCGATCTGCATCACTCATTGGAAAATCAGTCGCCTGCGGCGAAAACCGCGGCCGGCATTCCATCGAGTGCATCCGCAACCTTCAGGGCCGAATCGGCACTTAGCAGCCGGCCAGTCAGGATGTTGCGCCAAGCGGTGCCTTCCGGCCAGGGCAGAATCGTGTCCTGCCAGTCCAGATCAGCGGGGAAGCGACGCGCCACGACGCAGAGCCGCTGCGCGCCATGCTGGCGGGTGAAGGCGACGACGCGATCCCCGGCACCGCTGGTCTCCAGGGGCTGATAATCGCCACTTGCATACAGCTCCGGCCGCGCAGCGCGGTCGGCCAGGAGGGTCGCAGTCATAGCGAGTTTCATACGTCCGCTGGTCCAGTCCGCCGCCAAATCCCGCAGGGCGGATTCGCGGTCCTGGGCCAGGGACGCCACCACCTCGCCCAGGGCCGAATCACGGGCGACGTGGTCGACCGGGCGGCGGTTATCCGGGTCCACCAGGCTGAAATCCCACATTTCCGCCCCCTGATAGATGTCCGGCACGCCGGGCACCGTCAGTTTCAGCGCCAACTGCACCAGGCTGGCCTCCGCCCCCAGCCGGGCGATGCGGCGCTGAAAAGGTTCGAATGCCTCGAGGAAGCGCCGGCTGCCCAGGGCGTCCCGCACCAGGGCCTGGGTCGCCTCCTCATAGGCGGCATTGGGCGAGGCCCAGTTGGAATGGCGCTTCGCCTCGCGCAGCGATTTCATCATCGCGGCTTCCAGCCGGCTGCCCAGCTCGGCATCGGACGGGTCCCAGATGCCCAGCAGAAGCTGGTAGAACAGATAGGCGTCGTTGCGATCCGGCCCGGCGCCCTCCCCATCCGGGCGCAGGATGGCATGCCAGTCGCGTACCGCCGCGGCCCACTCCTCCGCCATCGTGGCCAGCACCGCCAGGCGCGCGCGCGTGTCCTCGCCGCGCTTGGTGTCGTGGGTGGAGGTGGCCAGCATCGCCTGCGGCCAATGGGCCGCGCGATCGGCGTTCGCGGCGTGGAAATCGGCCAGGGTCACGAAGGGGTGGTCGGGATGCCCGCCCACCTCATTCGCCGCCACCAGCCGGTTGTAGCGATAGAACGCCGTGTCCTCGAGGCCCTTGGCCATGATCGGGCCGCTATACTGCTGCACCCGCATGGCGAGGCGCTGGACCGCGTGGCGGCTGAAGCCGCTGCGCGGCTCCGCCACCAGATCGGTGGTCAGCAGGCGGTGGAGGAAGTCGAAGACGCTGGGATCCAGGTCCGGCTCCTGCCGTCGCGCCTCCGCCACCGCGGTGTCGATCGCGGCACGGTCCTCGGCGCTCGGTGGCGCTGCGGTATCGACGTAGCTGCGATACACCTCGAAGCCGGCGACGATGGCGGCCAAACCACGGGCCAGAATATTGCGCGTGAAGTCGGCGCTGCGGGGTGTCTGCTGGGCGATGCGCGCCGCTTCGCGTGCCAGCATCTGCAATTCGCCGGCCATCTCATTGCGCATGATGCGATGTTTGCAGTCGCGCGTGATGGCGGCGAAGTCGCCTTCGGCGCCGGTGAACGCCGCATAGCTGCGCGTCAGCGCCGCCTCCCCCGCCGGGTCCAGCATCAGGCCCAGGACGAGGTTGGCGAATTCATAGCCCGTGGTGCCCTGCACCGGCCAATCGGCGCGCAGCGGCTCATGCCGGGCCAGGATCTTTTCCACCACCAGATAGAAGGGGCGTGGCGCGGCCTGGCGCAGCCGCAGCAGGTAGCCCTTCGGATCGAGCAGCCCATCCACATGGTCGATGCGCAGCCCATCCAGCGTGCCATCGGCCAGCAGATCGAAGATCATGCGGTGGGCGTGGTCGAACAGCTCCGGCAACTCCATCCGCAGGCCGGCGAGTTCGTTGATATTGAAGAAGCGGCGGTAGTTGATGTCATCCGCCGCGACGCGGAAATGCGCGGCGCGCCAGTGCTGGTCTCGGATCAGCGCATCCAGCCGGCGCCAGCTTCCGGCCTCGCCCGGGCGTCCGTTCAACCCGGCCACGGCTTCCCGCACGGCCCAGGCCACCATTTCATCCGCGCCCACCACCGCGGCGAGCTCCGCCCGCAGGTCGTCGGCGCGGGCGACCATGCGGGGGCGCCAATCCTCCAGGCCGGCGAAGGCGTCGCCGAGGCGTTCCAGCACCGGATGCGCATCGCCCAGGATGCGGCCGTAATGCACCGGGCGGATCGGCAGCTTATGGGTCCCATAGGCCCAGATGGCGAAGCTGCCGGCCTCCGCATCGAAGCGCAGCTCGAGCTGGCCTGATTCCAGCACCGCGCCATATTGCTCGCCCAGGAAGGGCACCAGCAGGCGGCCGGCGCGCCAGTCGATGTCGAACCAGCCGGCGCAGTCGGATTCCGGACCCCATTCCAGCACATGCAGCCACCAGGGGTTGTCGGCGCCGCCGACGCCCATGTGGTTGGGCACGAAATCGACGATCTGGCCGAGGCCATGCGCCTTGAAGGCCGCGACCATCGCCCGGAAATCCGCCTCGCTGCCCAGTTCGGGGTTCAGCGCATCATGGTCCACAATGTCATAGCCATGGGTGCTGCCCGGCCGCGCCTTCAGCCAGGGCGAGGCATAGACATGGCTGATGCCGAGCCGCGCCAGATAGGGCGCCAGCCGCGCCGCATCGGCGAAGCGGAAGCCGGCATGGAATTGCAGCCGGTAGGTGGCGCGGGGAATCACGGTCTCGGTCATGCTCAGCCCTCGATCGACCAGCAGAGCGACCAGGGGTCGCCCGCCTCACCTTCGCGCCAGATCACCCCGGCCAGTTCCTCCGGCGCCTCCGCCAAAGGTCGCGGCGCCAGATTGGCCCAGAGTGCCAGCGCGCCCCCGCCGTCGATCTCCCAGCGCAGCGCAACGGCACCCGGGGCCAGCACGCGCCAGGCGGCGCCTCGGGTGATGCGCGGCAGGCAGGGGATGATCGAGGCGTGGCGGACCGCCAGGATGCCGCGATGCCAGGCCAGCCAGGCCGCATGCGGCGGCAGCGACCGATCCTCCCAGCGCAGCTTGGCGGCGGCGAAGGTCGCCGCGGCGAGCGGGTCGGGGATGCGTTCGCGGCTGGCCGGATCGGCGAATTCGGGAAAGCGTGAGAACTCGGCGCGACGGCCCTCGCGCACCGCATCGGCCAGGTCGGACCCGAAATCGCAGAAGAAGGGGAAGGGCTGCGCCGCGGCCCATTCCTCGCCCATGAACAGCATCGGCACCTGCGGCAGCAGCAGCGCCACCGCGCCCACGGCCCTCAGCGCCTCCGGTGGGGCGATGTGGCACAGGCGGTCGCCGAAGGCGCGGTTGCCGATCTGGTCGTGGTTCTGCACGAAGGCGATGAAGGCCGTGGGCGGCAGGGCGGCGCTGGGCTCGCCGCGCGGATGGCCGCGATAGGGCATCATCTCGCCCTGGAAGGCAAAGCCCTCGGCCAAAGCGCGGGCCAGGCGCTCGGTATCGCCATGGTAATCGGCGTAATAGCCGCTGGATTCGCCGCTGGCGGCGACATGCAGCACGTGATGCACGTCGTCGTTCCACTGCGCGGTGTAGTGCCGGGGAAGGCCCTTCGGATCGCGGATCAGGCGGCGCGCCTCGTTTTCCTCATTCTCCAGGATCAGATGCAGCGGCCGGTCCGGCACCGCCGCGCGCAGCCGCGCCGCCAACTCCTCCAGCAGATGGGTCGGGCTGTCATCCAGGATGGCGTGGACGGCATCCAGCCGCAGGCCATCCATGCGGAATTCCTTGATCCAGTACAGCGCGTTGTGGATGAAGTAGTCCCGTACCGCCGCGCTTTGCGCGCCATCGAAATTCAGCCCCGCGCCCCAGGGGGTCTTGTGGCGGTCGGTGAAGGCTTCGGGCGCGATGGCGTGGAGATAGGCGCCCTCCGGCCCGAAGTGATTATAGACCACGTCCAGCAGCACCATCAGGCCGCGCGCATGGGCTTCCTGCACCAGGGTCTTCAGATCCTCCGGACGGCCGTAGCTGGAATCCGGCGCGAAGGGCAGCACCCCGTCATAGCCCCAGTTCCGCACACCCGGAAAATCCGCCACGGGCATGATCTGGATCGCCGTGACACCCAGGGAGACCAGGTGATCGAGCCGTTCGATCGCGGCCCGAAATGTCCCCTCCGGCGTGAAAGCGCCGATGTGGACTTCCATGATGACCGCCTCCGCCCAGGGGCGGCCGCGCCAGCCGGCATCGGTCCAGGCATGGGCGGCGGGGTCGATCACCTCGCTGGGGCCATGGACATCCTCCGGCTGGTGGCGTGAGGCCGGGTCGGGCACCCGCGTCCCGTCGGGCAGCAGGAAGCGGTAGCGGCTGCCAGCGCCGGCGGCATCGGTGGTCACCTCATGCCAGCCGCCGGGCTCCGACCGCATCAGCAGGGGCGCCTGGCCCTCCACCTCCACCGCGATGGCCGCGTGCCCGGGGGCCCAGAGGCGAAAACGCACCCCCTCCGGCACCAGGGCGGCGCCGAAAGGCATGTGATGAGAATGGGAGGAAGGCGACGTCGTGGCGGATGGAAGCATGCCCGGGAAACCGGTCGCGCCCCGCTTCGTTCCATCGGCGGGCGAAAAATTTTGCATCGCAGCACCGGAACGCGCGGCGTCCCAAGCTGTTGTTGCGCTGCGGGATCCGGTGCGAGGCGGGTCCGGTTCAGCCATGCAACGGGGGATATGGATGCGGATCAGGCCAGGTGTGGCGATGCCACAGGTGATGCGCCGTTCACGGATGCGCGAAGGTCTGCCGCATCCTCTGGGCGCGAGCTGGGACGGGCTGGGCGTGAACTTCGCCCTGTTCTCTGCCCATGCCACCAAGGTCGAGCTGTGCCTGTTCGATGATGCCGGTGAGACGGAGCTCGAACGCCTGGAGCTGCCCGAATACACGGATGAGGTCTGGCACGGCTATCTGCCGGATGCCCGCCCCGGCACCATCTACGGCTTCCGCGTGCATGGCCCGCATGCGCCGGATGCCGGCCACCGCTTCAATCCCAACAAGCTGCTGCTCGACCCCTATGCCCGCGCCATCGTCGGCGACCTGAAGCATGGGCCGGAGGTTTTCGGCTATGTGCTGGAGTCCGGCGACGACCTGACCTTCGATGAGCGTGACAGCGCCGCCCATATGCCGAAGTGTCGCGTCATCGACCCGGCCTTCACCTGGGGGCGGGAACGCAGCCCGGCGGTGCCATGGGACCGCACCATCATCTACGAAACGCATGTGAAGGGCCTCACCAAGCGGCACCCCGCATTGCCGGAGGATATGCGCGGCACCTATGCCGGCCTCGCCTCGGCGGAGGTGGTGGACTATCTGCGCCATCTCGGCGTGACCTCGGTCGAGCTGCTGCCGGTGCATACCTTCGTCAACGACCAGTTCCTGCAGGACCAGGGCCTCAGCAATTACTGGGGCTACAACACCATCGCCTTCTTCGCGCCGTCCCGGCGCTACGCCCGCAACCCGGCCTTCGCCTTCTCCGAGTTCAAGGAGATGGTGGCACGGCTGCATGATGGCGGGCTCGAGGTCATTCTCGACGTGGTCTACAACCACACGGCGGAGGGCAATGAGAAGGGGCCGATGCTCTCCTTCAAGGGCATCGACAATGCCAGCTACTACCGCCTGCTGCCCGACCAGCCGCGCTACTATATCAACGACACCGGCACCGGGAACACGTTGAACCTGTCGCATCCGCGCGTGCTGCAGATGGTCACCGACAGCCTGCGCTACTGGGCCACCGAGATGCGGGTCGATGGCTTTCGCTTCGATCTGGCGACCATCCTCGGGCGCGAACCCTATGGCTTCGACGAGGGTGGCGGCTTCTTGGATTCCTGCCGGCAGGACCCCGTTCTGTCCGCCGTGAAGCTGATCGCGGAGCCTTGGGATTGCGGGCCGGGCGGCTACCAGGTGGGCGGCTTCCCGCCGGGCTGGGCCGAATGGAACGACCGTTTCCGGGATACCATCCGCGCCTTCTGGAAGGGGGATGAGGGTCAGACCTCGGACGTGGCCAGCCGCCTCGCCGCCTCCGGCGACCTGTTCGACCGGCGGGGCCGCAAGCCCTGGGCGAGCGTGAACTTCATCACTGCCCATGACGGCTTCACGCTGCATGACCTGGTCAGCTACGACGACAAGCACAATGAGGCGAATGGCGAGGGCGGCCGGGACGGGCACGAGCACAACCTGTCCTGGAACCACGGCTTCGAGGGGCCGACGGACGACCTCGACATCATCGCCCTGCGCGAGCGCCAGAAGCGCAACATGCTGGCGACAGTCCTGTTCTCCCAGGGCACGCCGATGCTGCTCAGCGGCGATGAATGCGGCCGCACCCAGCAGGGCAATAACAATGTCTATTGCCAGGACAACGAGCTGAGCTGGATGGACTGGACCGGCGTGACGCCGGAAGGTCGGGCGCTGGCCGCCTTCACCCGCAAGCTGATCGCGCTGCGCCAGAACTTCCCCGTGCTGCGCCGCGCCCGCTTCCTGAACGGCACGCTGAACGAGGACCTCGGGGTCCGCGATGTGAGCTGGCTCACCCCCTCCGGCACCGAGATGGAGGACGGGCATTGGGACGATCCCAATGCGCGCTGCTTCGGCATGCTGCTGGATGGCCGCGCCCAGGCCACCCGCATCCGCCGTCCGGCGGGCGATGCGACCCTGCTGCTGGTGTTCAACGCGCATCACGACGTGGTGGAATTCGCCCTGCCGGAACCGCCGGCGGGCCAGCGCTGGCTGCTGCTGGTCGACACCAACAAGCCGGAGCTGGATGAGCCGGAGCCCTTCGAATTCGGCCACCCTTATCTGGTGACCGGCCGTTCGCTGCTGCTGCTGGTGCTGCATCCGGAAGCCGGTGGCAGGTCCATCCTGACCGCCGCGCGCACCGCGCTGCTGGCCGGCGTCATGCCGCCGCCCTTCCCGGCGGCGGAGTGACAGAAGGGGGGGCCACGCCTCGGCGCGGCCCCCCTGCCCTTCAGTCGATGAACAGATGCATATTGGCCGGAAGCTCCTGCGCCTTCTGGCCGCGCAGCAGCCGTTCCAGCACCTCCAGCGCCACCGGCAGGTCGTCGGCGGCATAGGGCTTTTCCAGGCAGGCGCGACCGCCGCTATCCTCCATCTCCTGCCGCCAGGCTTTGCCGTGGCCGGTGGCGTAGAGAACGCGGACGCCTGCCGCGGCCAGCGCCTTACCGACCCGCAGGCCGCTGCCGCCGCCGCCCAGGTCGAGATCCACCACAGCGTAGTCGATGGTCTGCTCCGCCGCCAAACGCATCGCTTCCGCCTCATCCTCCGCGGTGCCGCGTACCGCGAAGCCGGCGCGCGACAGCGCCTGTTCGGCGGCCATGGCGGTCAGGCCCTCATCCTCCACCAGCAGCACATTGCGATCCGACATGCCGTTCTCCTCCCCAGGGTTTCAGCCTTGCAGAAGCCAGACGGAGAACATCCCCGCCGGGTCCGACCACATGGCCGCGTCGCGCCAGCCGGCGGCGGCAGCCATGGCGCGCAGGCGCTCGGGTCGATACTTGTGGCTGCTCTCGGTATGGATGCTTTCGCCACGGGCGAAGCGGATGGTCTGACCGCCGAGAGCGACGGCCTGGACGTGACGGGACACGAGATGCATCTCGATCCGCTCCAGCGCCCTGTTCCAGCGCGCCTGATGCACGAAGCCGTCGAGGTCGAAATCCGCCCCGGCCTCCCGATTCAGCCGCGCCAGCAGGTTCAGGTTGAAGGCGGCGGTGACGCCGGCGGCGTCGTCATAGGCGGCCTCCAGCAGGGCCTCCGCCTTCACCAGATCGGCGCCCAGCAACAACCGGCCGCCCTTCCCCAGGGTCGCGCGGGCACGGGCGAGGAAGGACACGGCCTCCGCCGGCTCGAAATTGCCGATGGTGGAGCCGGAGAAGAAGCCGAGCCGCGCCGCGCTACCGCCGGCATGGGCGGGCAGGTCGAAGGGCGCGGTGAAGTCCGCGACCACCGGCAGCACAGGCAGGCCCGGAAAGGCCTGTCCCACCCGCGCGGCCACCTGGTCCAGCCATTCCGCGGCGATATCCACCGGCAGATAGGCGCGGGGCGCGTCCAGCGCATGCAGCAGTTGCACCGCCTTCACGCCGTCGCCAGGGCCGAACTCCACGACCGCCGCGCCAGGGCCGACCGCCTGGGCAATCTCCGCCCCGCGCTGGTCCAGGATGCGCATCTCGGTCCGCGTCGGATAATATTCGGGCTGGCGGGTGATCGCCTCGAACAACCGCGTGCCCTCGGCGTCGTAGAGCCATTTGCAGGGCAAGGTCTTGGGCGTGGCGGTCAGGCCGACCAGGGCGTCGGCCAGCAGGGCGGAGAGGCGTTCGGTAACCGCGCTCATGCCACATCCTCCGCCAGGCGCAGCCCGGTGAATTGCCAGCGGGCATCGGGCGGGAAGAAGTTGCGGTAGCTGGCGCGCGAATGGTTCGGTGCGGTCGCCAGGGACCCGCCGCGCAGCACCATCTGGTTGATCATGAACTTGCCGTTGTATTCGCCGACCGCACCCTCCCAGGGGCGAAAGCCGGGATAGGGGCGATAGGCGCTGCCGGTCCATTGCCAAGCGATGCCCTCAGCCTCCCGCAGCTGCGGGGCGGCGGCCTCCCATTCCTGCTCTGTGGGCAGGCGCTTGCCGGCCCAGCGGGCGAAGGCATCGGCCTCGTACCAGGAGATGTGGCGGACAGGCCGGGTCGGGTCGATCGGATGCAGGCCATTGAGGCCGAAGGCCATCCACGCGCCGTCCTGCTGCTCCCAATGGAGCGGCGCCTCCCACCCCGCCGCCTGGCAGGCGGCCCAGCCGTCGCTCATCCAGAGCAGCGGCTGCCGGTAGCCGCCATCGGCGATGAAGGCGCACCATTCGCCATTGGTCACCAGCCGGTTGGCGATACGGTAGGGGGCGAGGTAGCTGCGATGGCGCGGCGTTTCGTTGTCGAAGGCATAGCCGATGCCGTCATGGCCGATCTCCACCACGCCCTGCGGCCCCTCCAGCATCGCCGGCGCGGCGGCATCGGGCGCCGGGTCCTGCCAGTTGGGGTCATAGGCCGGGCGCAGAGGGTTCATGGACAGCGCATGCAGCGCATCGGTCAGCAGCAGTTCCTGATGCTGTTCCTCGTGCTGCAGGCCCAACTCCGTAAGACCCAGCACCTCGGCCGGCGCGTCGGCGAGCAACCGCGCCATGGAGGCATCGACATGACGCCGATACTCAGCGATGGCAGCGCCATCGGGCCGTGTGATCATGCCGCGCTGCGGCCGGGCGTGGCGAGGCCCGGCGGCGACGTAGTAGCTGTTGAACAGCGTCGCATAATCTTCGTTCAGCCGATGCGCGCCAGGCAGATGCGGCATCAGAAGAAAAGTCTCGAAGAACCAGGTGGTATGGGCGCGGTGCCATTTGGTCGGGCTACAATCCGGCATGGATTGCACCACCTGATCCTCCGGCGAGAGCGGCGCGGCTAGCGCCTCCGTCCTCGCGCGGACAGTTTCGAAGCGTTGCAACAACGATTGTGGCGCGGACACGCCTCGGGTGATCTGATTCATGGCCGTGGCACGCCTTCCGCCCTGTGGCGCGCCGCGGCGCGCAGTGATGGCGGGGGAACGCGCCGATGGCCGGCGAGTTGCCCCCGTTTCAGCCCGGGATCAGCGCCTGCCGCAGCGCATGCACGACATGCGCACCCATGGCGGCCCGGGTTTCCACCGTGGCACTGGCGATATGGGGCGCCATGACGACATTCGACAGGGTGGCGAAGCGCGGATCGACGCGCGGTTCATTGTGAAAGACATCGAGGCCCGCCGAGCCCAGCCCGCCATCCGCTAGCGCCGCCAGCAGCGCCGCTTCCTCCACCACCTCGCCGCGCGAAATATTCACCAAGGTGCCATGAACGCCGAGGGCGCGGATGGTGGCGGCATCGACCAGGTTGCGGTTGGTGGCGCCGCCTGTGGTGGCGACCATCAGGATGTCGCTGTCCTGGGCCAGGGCCAGGGGCGTGGCGTGCCAGGGCAGGTCCAGATCCGGGCGCCGCGTGCGGGTGCAGTAGCGCAGGCTCAAACCTGCGGCGGCGGCGCGGCGGGCGATGGCGGCGCCGATATGGCCGAAGCCGAGCAGCCCCATCCGCGCGCCTTGCAGGCTGCGGCCGAAGGGGAAGTCCTGGCCGGCGGCCCAGGCGCCGGAACGCACATGGGCATCCGCCGCCAGCAGCCGGCGCCGCGCCATCACCAGCAGCGCCATGGCGAGATCCGCCACCTCCTCCGCCAGCACGGCGGAGGTGTTCGTCAATGGAATGCCGCGCTCGGACAGTGCCGCCGTATCGACCTTGTCGATGCCAGCGCTGAAGCAGGCGACAATGCGCAGCGTCGGCAGGCGGGCGAGCAGCGCACGGTCCACCACGTTGCGGCCGGAAATGGCGATGCCCGTGATGGTGGCGCCATGGGCGGTCAGAAGCGCGTCCAGCGCCGCTGGATCGCGGCCATCATGGACGGTGAAAAGCTGATCCATCTCCGCCAAAGCAGGGGGCTGGATCATATCGCTCAGCAGCAGGATGTTGGGCTTGGCCATGCGGGTCCTCCGTTGGCCCGTCCATCGGGGACGGACCCACGAAGGTCAATCCACCCCGGGTTATTCCGCCGGTTCGAGGGCCGGCTGATGCGCCGCGATCATGCGCGCCAGCATGCGCCGCATCAGCACGCCGGGGCGGTCGCTGGGCATGTTCATCTCGATGCCCGTCTGGTCCAGCGGGACATTGGGGTCGGTGCTTTCCAGGATATCGCGGTCCTCATCCGTCACGATGCGGTCGAAGGCGATGACATCGGCGGCCTTGGCTTGGTCCTCGGTGTCGTTGCGGAAGACGAATTGCACGACCATCGAGCTTTCATCATCGATCGGCGTGGCGCAGGTGACGATGGAATGGCTGAGGCCGTTCGGATACTGGATGCGCAGCTTGCGCAGGAAGGGCGCATACCAGCGGCCGCGCATGTGGCGGACGGTGGTGTCGCTTTCCATGTTCAGGACCTTCTTCTGGATCTCGGGATTCCGCACCGGAACCTCCGTGATCATCATGAAGCCGTCCTCGTGTTCCTCGATCTCCAGCTTGGCCGGTTCGGGGTGCCCCTGGTCGCCGAAGCTCGTCCGATGGACGAAGGCGAAGTGGGCATTGTCAAAACTGTTCTCCATGAGGCGCAGGCCGGCGCAGGTCCAGATCTCATAGAACTCGTCGATGCGCCGGAAGCCGAGGCCCTCCTCCTCGAAATCCGGCAGTGGATACAGCGGTTCTTCCAGCGCCACCCAGACATGGCCGTAGCGGATCTCAGCCTGGTAGGACGGCACCCGCATATTGGTGGCGCCCTGCCGGTCGACCGGGCGCTGCGGCACGCGCATGACGCGGCCATCGGCCGAGAACTCCCAGCCGTGATAGCCGCAGGCGAGCCGACCGGAGGTGTAAAATCCCTTGGAAAGCTTGGCGGTGCGGTGGCAGCAGCGGTCATCCATGGCCGCCGCCTTGCCCTCCCCATCCATCCAGATCACCAGATCCTGGCCAAGCAGCCGGAAGGGTTTCGGGCCTTCGGACAGGTGGCCGACCGGCATCACCGGATACCAGAAGCGGCGCAGCAGCGGGGTTTCGCTCGGGCGCATGGCTGGGTCTCTCCTTGCTGCCGCGAGCCTGCGAAAGCGTCGGCGCTGGGGCAAGCGCGCAGATGCCTTCTTGCCGGGCTGCGGCGGCTGGCGTGGCGCCTTTCCGCACAGTTGCGCGGCAGGCTGCCCGCGGGCTGGGCAAGGGACGGGCGCGTGGCTCGCCCGCAGGGCGCAAAGGCCCCCTCGCCCCCCTCGCGCCGGCGCGATATCACCCTATCTGCGTTCCCGTCACGAAAGGTCCCGCCATGGCCCCGCTTCCCACCCGCTTCTGGCAGGACCTGCCCTGGCCCGCCTTCAAGGACCTGCCCGCCAATACCGTCGCCGTGCTGCCGGTCGCGAGCATCGAACAGCATGGGCCGCATCTGCCGGTCTCGGTGGACACCACCATCAACCAGGGCGTCATCGCCCGCACCCTGAAGGTGACGCCGGCCGAGCTGCCGGTGCTGGTACTGCCGACGCAATGCGTGGGCTGTTCCGTGGAGCATCTGCGCTTCCCCGGCACCGTCACCACCAGCCCCGAGACGCTGCTGGCGCTGGTGACGGATATCGGCGCCAGCGTGGCCCGCGCGGGCGTGAAGCGCCTGGTGATCGTCAACAGCCATGGCGGCAATGTCTCCGTCCTCGACATCGCCTGCCGCCGCATCCGCATCCAGCACGGCATCCTGGCGATCAACGCCATGTGGGCGCGGATGGGCAAGCCGGAGGCGCTGAAAGACCCGGTGGAGGGCAAGTACGGCATCCATGCGGGGCGCGACGAGACCTCGGTGATGCTCGCCCTCACCCCCCACCTCGTCCACATGGACAAGGCCGTGAACTTCGTCAGTCGCTGGCAGGGCGTTTCCAACATCGCGCCGAACATGGCGCCCGATGCCGGCGCGCCGCTGGCCTGGCAGGCGCAGGACCTGAACCCGGCCGGGGCCGTGGGCGATGCCTCGCTGGCCACCACGGAGATCGGCGAGCAGCTGCTGGACTTCGCGGCGGAGAAGATGGCGACGCTGTGGGGCCAGGTCGCCGCCTTCGACGCCGAGGGTTTCCTTGCCAACGAACCCTCCCCGCATGGCTGACATCGCAGCCCTTGTCGCGGCGCTGGACGGGATCGAGCTTTCGACCGATCGTGCCCTGCTGCGCCAAAAGAGCCGCGATTTCTACTGGTACAGCCCGATCCTGAAGGCCCAGCTCGACGGCAAATCCGCCGAGCTTTTCGCCAAGCCGCGCGATGAGGCGGAGGTTCTGCGCATCCTGACCGCCGCGCGCACCGCCCGCGTGCCGGTGACGGTGCGCGGCGGTGGCACCGGCAATTATGGGCAATGCGTGCCGCTGGAAGGCGGCGTGGTGCTCGACATGTCCGCCATGGCCGCGCCGATCGCCATCACCGATGGGGTGGTGGAGGTGGAGGCCGGGGCGAAGATGATCGACCTCGACCTCTGGGCGCGGGAGCGCGGCTGGGAGTTGAAGCTCTGGCCGTCGACCAAGCGCACCGCCACCATCGGCGGCTTCGTCGCCGGCGGCGGCGCCGGGGTGGGCGGCATCAGCCATGGCACGATGCGGGAGCGCGGCAATTTTACTGGCGCCCGCATCGCCACCATGACGGACCCGCCGCGGATCCTGGAGCTGGAGGGCGTGGCGGCCAATCCGGTGAACCGCACCTATGGCACGACAGGGGTTTTGACGCGCATCCGCGTCCCGCTGACGCCGGCCCAAAACTGGCGCGACGTCGCCATCGCCTTCCCCGACTTCGTGCCCGCCAGCCGCTTCGCGCTGGAGCTCAGCTTTGCCGATGGCATCCCGAAGAAGATGTGCGGCGTCTTCGACAGCCAGTTGCCGCCCTTCTTCCGTGGCCTTTCCGATGCCGTGCCCGCCGGCCATGCGCTGGCCCTGGTGATAGTGGCACCCGCCGCGCTTCTCGCGCTGCGCGAACTGGCGGCGGAACACGGCGGCACCATCGTCGCGGAGCAATCCACCGTCGCCGCCGAACGCGACGGCGACGCCACGCCCTTCTACGAATATTGCTGGAACCACACCACGCTACAGGTCCTGAAGAAGGATCGCGGCGTCACCTATCTGCAATGCCGCTTCCCCTTCGAGAACACGCTCGAAGCCCTGGAGGCCGTGCGCATCCCCTTCCGCGACGAAGTCTGGATGCACACCGAATGCGTCCGCTTCGGCGGCCGCCTCACCATGTCAGCCTTGCCCGTCATTCGCTGGACGAACGCCGAACGGCTCGCCGAGATCATGGTCGCCTTCGAGGCCCAGGGCATCGGCATCGCCAACCCGCATGTGCTGACCATCGAGGAAGGCAGCAACTACCGCCGCGTGCCCGGCGACCAGCTCGGCTTCAAGCAGCGCGTCGATCCGCTCGGTCTGCTCAACCCCGGCAAGATGCGCGATTTCGTTCCCGTGGACGTCCCTGGGGAGGCAGCATGACCGTGCACGCCGTGATGGCCGAACTGCCGGCCATCGACTGGATCACCGATTCCGCCTTGGTGCGCCAGCGCTCGCGCGACTTCTTCTGGTACTCGCCCGTGCTGAAGCGCCAACTCAATGGCGTGACGGCGGAGGCCGTGGCCTGCCCGCGCGACGAGGCGGAGGTCATCGCCATCATGGCGGCCTGCGTGAAGCACCAGGTGCCGCTGACGCCACGCGGCGCCGGCACCGGCAATTACGGCCAGGCCATGCCGCTTAAAGGCGGCATCGTGCTGGACCTGATGGGGCTCAACCGCGTGATCTGGGTGAAACCCGGCGTGGTGCGCGCCCAGGCAGGCATAAAGCTGATCGACCTGGATGCCACGACGCGGCGGGAGGAGCGTGGCGAGCTGCGCTTCCACCCCTCCACCAAGCGCACCGCCAGCCTCGGCGGCTTCATCGCCGGCGGCTCCTCCGGCATCGGCTCCTGCACCTATGGCAAGCTGCGCGAGCCCGGCAATATCCTGGGGCTGCGCGTGGTGACGATGGAGGCCACGCCGCGCGTGCTGGAGCTGCGCGGCACCGAGATCGACAAGGCCAACCACGCCTACGGCACCAATGGCGTGATCACCGAGGTGGAGATGCCCTTGGCGCCCGCCTGGGACTGGGTGGATGTGCTCGCGGCGTTTCCGGACACGATCGCCGCCGCGCGCTTCTGCGAAGCGCTGGTGGCCAGCGACGGCATCGCCAAGAAGATGGCCGGCGTCGTCGCGCCCGGCGTGGCGCAGCGCTACTTCAAGCCCTTCATGCAGCTGCTGGCGCCCGGCAAGGCCGCCGCGCTGGTCATGATCGCCGAGCCTTTTCTCGATTTGCTGACGCCACTGCTGGATCGCTTCGGTGGCCGCCAGATCTACAGCGTGCTCACCGAGCAGGCGGAGACGCCGCTTTATGAATTCACATGGAACCACACCACGCTCCAGGCCCTGAAGGTCGATCGCAGCCTGACCTATCTGCAAACCCTGTTCCCCTCGCCGCACCATTTTGACCTGATCGCGAAGATGGATGCGACCTTCGGCGACGAGGTGATGCAGCATCTGGAATTCGTCCGCCTGAACGGCGTGGTCACCTGCTTCGGCCTGCAACTCGTCCGCTTCACCACCGAGGAGCGGCTGGCCGAGATCATTCGCATCCATGAGGATGCCGGCGCGCCGATCTTCAACCCGCATGCCTTCACGCTGGAGGAAGGCGGCATGAAGCGGATCGATTCCGAACAGCTCGACTTCAAGCGGGTGGCGGACCCGCATGGGCTGCTGAATCCCGGCAAGATGATCGCCTGGGACGATCCGGACTGGACGCCCGAACGCAAGCGCGGCTTTTACCTATACGGCCAGGCGGATGCGCCAGAGGTTGAGGAAGTTCTGGAGTAGCTGGAGTTTTTCAGCGCATTTTCCGAGTCGCCTTGCGAAGCCGCAAGGCTTGAAAATGCTCTAACCCAGCCAGTCCGGCCGCGGCAGCGCCTGATAGGCCTCGCGCAGGCTCTCGGACCAGCGCTGGCGCAGGAAGGCGAAGTAGGGATCATCCTCGGTGATGCGCCGCTTCAGCGACACGCCCAGCGCATCGCGGCGGATCACTGTCAGGTCGATGGGCAGGCCCACCGTCAGGTTCGATCGCAGCGTGCTGTCCATGCTGATCAGCGCCAGCGTCACGCCATCCGCCAGCGGCGTCGCGGGGCTCAGAACACGGTCGAGGATCGGCTTGCCGTATTTGTGCTCGCCGATCTGAAGGAAGGGCGTGTCCGCGGTGGCCTCGATGAAATTGCCCGCGGCATAGACCAGGAACAGCCGCGGCGGCGCGGCGCCGATCTGCCCGCCCAGCAGGATCGAGACATCGAAGCCCACCCCCTGCGCGCGCAGCCCAGGCCCGTCGGCCTCATACACCTCCCGCACCGCGGCGCCGACGAGCTGGGCGGCGCGGAACATGCTGGGCACGGCGGCCAGCGTCAGCAGCTCTCCATCCAGCTTCACGCCTTCCTGCAAGCGGTTCCACACCGCCTGCGTCACCGCCAGATTGCCGGCGGTCAGCAGCACCAGCACGCGCTCGCCTAGCTTCTCCTCGACAAAGGTCTTGCCGAAGACGGAGATGTTGTCGACGCCCGCATTGGTGCGGGTGTCGGACAGCATCACCAGCCCGGCATCCAGCAGCAGGCCGACGCAGTAGGTCATGCGATCATCCGGTATAGGTCCAGGGCGAGCAGGCGGATTTGGCCCGCATCTGGCCCTCCACCGCAAGGCTCATCACGATCTGCCCCGATTTGACACCCGGCCTGCCACCACACTGCTCCCACACCACGTCCAGGCAGTACTTGCTGTCCTCCAGCCGGCCTTGCGGGTTGAGGAAGCCGAGCGAGACGCAGCCCTCGAGGTGGGAAGGCTGCGTCGCCGGGTGGAACAGGATGTTCTTCTTCACCGCCTCCACCTCCCGACCGAGCCAGGGATTGATGACGTAGGACCCATAATGCTCGTTCCAGTACATGGCGGAGTTCCGGTAGGTCTTGCCGCCTTCCATATGCATGTAGCCGTCCATGCGCTCGATCGCCTCGAACATCAGGCCGTGCACCCACAACTCGCCGACCAGCCCATGCGCCGTGGCCATCACGGCCTTGCCGTTGCTGAACATCGGCTGCTTGTCCTTGTCCTTCACGTGATAGTCGTTCTTCACGTAGGTATTGCCACGCACAAAGGTCACGGTGACGCTGGACATGGAAGGATCGCCTCCGGCATGTGAATGCCGTCAACCTGCGTGATCGATCCGCCCACATCAACAATCAGCCGGCCTTCGCAACATGCGGCGAAACTGTTTCGCGGTGCGCGAAACAGGCCGCGCGGGCCTACCGGTCCAGGTACAGCGCGTGGATGGCGTTGCCGAGTTCGATGTTACGGTCGATCTGTGCCGTCAGCCATTCATGCAGGCCATTGGCCAGGATGTCCGGCATTCTGCCGCGCGTCATGCGATCCTGGATCTCGCCGGCGATGCGCTGCGGTTCACCGCGCCGCCCGCCGGCGGCCTCGGCAATCCCCTCCAGCACCCGCTGTACGCGGCCGTGGCAGGAAATCAGGGAGCGTGGCAGTTCCTGGCGCATCACCAACAGCTCCGCCACCAGATCCGGCCGCAGCCGCGTGTGGTACAGCCATTGGAAGGACCGCAGCGCGGAGACGGAGCGCAGCAGCGCCTGCCATTGGGCATAGGCCACGGCGCCCTCGCTGCCCGGGCCGGCCAGGGCCTGGTGCTTGGAATCCAACAGCCGCGCCGTATTGTCCGCGCGTTCCAGCATCACGCCGAGATGCACGAACAGCCAGCCCTCGTCACGCAGCATCGTATCCGCCGCCGCGCCGTTGAACAGATGCGCGCGGGCACGGACCCAGTCGAGGAAGCCAGGCAAGCGGTCGGTATCCGTGGCGGTGGGCGCCAGCAGGCGCATCTCGCGCCAGGTGTCGTTCAGCGCCTCCCACATATCGACGGTCAGCGCCGTGCGCACGGCGCGGCCATTGCCGCGCGCCGCCTCGATGCAATTCGCGATGGAGGATGAATTGCGCGGGTCCAGCGCCAGCCAGCGGATCACATCCTCCCCGTTCACGGCCGCATGATGCTCGCGGAAGCCGGGCTCGGCGCCGGCGGCGACCAGCAGGCCGTGCCATTCGCCCTCCTGCTCCTCCACGCCGCTGCCCAGGCTCTCCCCCAGCCCGGCCATGCGCAGGGCCACCTGCATGCCGCGGGCGAGGTTGCCGGCGCGTTCCGTGTAGCGACCCATCCAGTAGAGGCTGTCGGCGGTGCGGGAAAGCATGGCGGTCAACCCTGCGACTGAGACTGCGACTGCGTGCCGCCGCCGGATTGAGACTGGGACTGGGATTGGCTGCGCGAGGGTCCGTCCTCCACCACCCAGGTGTCCTTGGTGCCGCCACCCTGGGAGGAGTTCACCACCAGCGACCCTTCCCGCAGCGCCACCCGCGTCAGCCCACCCGGCACGATCCGCACCTCCTTCCCCGTCAGCACGTAGGGCCGCAGGTCGACGTGGCGCGGCGCCACCGCTTCGCCTGCCAGGCAGGGCACGGTGGACAGGGCCAGCGTCGGCTGTGCGATGTAGTCGGCCGGGCGTTCCAGGATGCGGCGGGTGAACTCGGCGCGCTGCTCCGCCGTGCTGTGCGGCCCTATCAACATGCCGTAGCCGCCCGATCCGCGCGCCAGCTTCACCACCAGCTCCGCGATATGGGCCAGGACATAGGCGCGGTCTTCCTCCCGCTCGCAGAGATAGGTCGGCACATTCTGCAGCAGCGGAGTCTCGCCCAGGTAGAAGCGGATCATCTCCGGCACGAAGGGATAGATCGCCTTGTCATCGGCGATGCCGGCGCCTGGGGCATTGGCCAAGGTGACATTGCCGGCGCGATAGGCGCCGAAGATGCCGGGCACGCCCAGCATGCTGTCCGGCCGGAACACCTTGGGGTCCAGGTAGTCGTCATCGACGCGGCGGTACAGCACGTCGACGCGGCGCGGGCCGGCGGTGGTGCGCATGAAGACAACGTCGTCCTGCACGAACAGGTCGGCGCCTTCCACCACCTCCACGCCCATCTCATCGGCCAGGAAGCAGTGTTCGTAATAGGCGCTGTTGAAATGGCCGGGGGTCAGGATGGCGACGCTGGGCTCGCCCCTGCAATTCGGCGGCGCCGCTTCCTTCAGCGTCTCCAGCAGATCCTCGGGGTAATGGCTGACCGGGGCCAGGCGATGATTCGCACAAAGCGCCGGGAACAGCCGCAGCATCGCCTCCCGATTCTCGAGCATGTAGGAGACGCCGGAGGGCGTGCGGCAATTATCCTCCAGCACGTAGAAATCATCCGCCCCGGTGCGCACCAGGTCGATGCCGGAGATATGGCTGTAGATGCCGCCGGGCGGGCGGAAGCCCTGCATCTGCGGGCAATAGGCCTCATTCTCCAGCACCAGCGGCTTCGGGATCAGCCCTGCGGCCAGGATTTCCTGCTTCCCATAGACATCGGCCATGAACATGTTCAGCGCCTTCACGCGCTGGGTCAGGCCGAGCGACAGCTTGTTCCACTCGCTGCGCGCGAGGATGCGAGGGATGACATCGAAGGGGATCAGCCGTTCCGGGTCGCCCCCCTCGCCATAGACGGCGAAGGTGATGCCGACCCGGCGAAACAACGCCTCCGCCTCCGCCCGCTTCGCCGCCAGCGCCTCCAGCCCATGGGCCTGGAGCCAGGCGGCAATGCCGGCATAGGCGGGGCGCACTGCGCCATCTTCATGCATCTCGTCGAAAGCGCGGCCGGTTTCGGTCACCTTGAGCGTCCAGCATTCCCTGTCTTGAGACGACCTTGGGCGAAATGGTGCCGCCTGGGAAGAGGCGCGGGGTGCTTCCTAACCCATTGTGCGGCCGCGATTGCCCGCGGCATGGGCGGGCGGTGCCCCGCTGGGGTGCAGCGCGACCTCCCGGATCAGCTTGGCGCGGAGCGCGCGGGCGAAGTCCCGGCGGTCCTCCGCCCGCATCACGAAGGCGCCGGGCCCGCCCATGACATCCCGCTCATAGGCCGCGGCCAGCCGGCCGCCGGACCAGGCGGAACTGGCCTCGATCGCCAGACCGTTCACCACGATGCCCTGGGCGACGGCGAAATCCCGCGCCTCCGGCGCCGGGGTCAGGCTGCGGATATCGGGGCCGTCGCCGGAGACATCGATGGTGCGCGCCTCCGCCCGCCAGGGGGCGGCGGCGATCAAAGCGGTGGCGTGCAGGATGGCATCGCCGATGGCGTTGTAGGATTGGCGGGAACGTGGGGCGTCACGTAGCGCCGTGGCGGCGGCCGCGGCGCTGGCGGCATCGGCCACCCGCATCCAATCCACCACGGTCGCCGCCCCGCCGGGCGATCCCCATTCCACCATCGCAACCCCGATCACCCCTTGGGGGCGGGAGCGGATGGCGCCGAGAACCGCCGGATGGGTGATGGCCTCCGCGATTCCCTCCCGCTGCAGGGCGAATTCATCGGCGTCGATGGAGCCCGAGGCATCCACCGCCAGCACCAGCAGAAGATCGACCATGCCGGACTGCGCGCGGGCCGGCGCCGCGACGAGCGCGGGTCCGGCCAGCAGGGTCCGACGCGGGATCCTCATATCGCGATGGCATAGGCCGGGCGGCGTGGATCGGCGCCGGCGCGCTTCAGCCCCGCCGCGCGGTCGTCCAGCACCACCTCGACGCTGCCCGCCAGCCAGGTCATGCCCGGCCAGTCCTTCACCTCATGCCCCATCGCCGCCAGCGCCGCACGCGTCTCCGCCGGGATACGGGATTCCACGGCAAGGCGGCCAGGGAAGTACTCATAAGGCGCGAAGGAGGAGGGGAAGGAATAGCTGGCGAAGCGCGGGGCCTCGATCGCCTCCTGCACCTCCATGCCGAAATGCAGGATGTTGAGCATGACCTGCAACATGGCCTGGATCTGCACATCCCCGCCCGGCGTGCCGAAGGGCATCACGCCGCCCTCCTTCGTCACCACCATGGCCGGATTCGGCGTGAGGCGTGGCCGCTTGCCGGGGGCGACGCCGGCGGGGTGGCTGGGGTCCGGCCGGTTCTGCGTGCCGCGGCCCGAAATCACCAGGCCGGTGCCCGGCACCACGGGCACGTTCCACGATCCGTCGGAGGGTGTGGCGCTGAAGGCATTGCCCCAGCGGTCCACCACCGCGACGTAGGAGGTATCGGCCTCCACCTTCGGCAGCTCCGCATGAGTCGCGCCGGGCAGCTGGTTGCCCTTGCCCAAAATCGCCTCCGGCAGGCCGGGATGCGCGCGGGCCAGATCAATGGCCGCCGCCCGCGCCGCGATATGGCCGGGGGACAGAAGCTGCTCCAGCGGCACGTCGACCATGGCGGGGTCGCCAAAATGGTATTCGCGGTCGGCGAGCGCGCCCTTCAGCGCCTCCACGATCCGGTGGATGTAATCCACCGAATTATGCGCCAGCCCGTCCAGGCCCAGCCGCTCCACGATCAGCAGCGCCTCGGCGAGCGCCGGCCCCTGGCACCAGGGGCCACAGGTCAGCAGCGTATGGCCACGCCAGTCCCGCGCCACCACGGGTTCGATGCGGGACCGGTATTCCGCCATGTCCTCGGCCGCGAGGAAGCCGCCCTCGGCCTGAACGAAGCGCACCACCTCCCGCGCCAGATCGCCCTTGTAGAAGGCATCATGCGCGGCCTGGAGACCGGCCTGGCGGTCGCCGCCGGCAGCGCGTTCCTGGTCCACCATATAGGTCAGGCTGCGGGCGAGATCGGCCTGGACGAATTTCTGGCCGAGCACCGGCACCGCGCCGCCCGGCAGGAAGATGGCCGCGTTCTGCAACCATTTGCGGTATTCCGCCTCATGCGCCGTGATGCTCTCCCGCAGCAGCGGGTACATGGCGAAGCCTTCGCCGGCGAAGCGGATGGCGGCGGCGGCGATCTCGCCGAAGGTCATGGTGCCGTGGCGGGACAGCGCCTGGATCCAGGCATCGGGGGCGGCCGGCACCACCATGCGCCGCACGCCGGGCGGCATCTTGCCGCCATGTTCGCGCATGAAGACATCGGGCGGCGTCGCGCGCGGCCAATGTCCAAGGCCGGCGATGCTCTCCACCGTCCCGTCCGCCTTGCGGATCAGGATGGGCGCGACGCCGGCGACGCTGACCAGATCGGGTTGCAGCACGCCCAGAGCGAGCCCCGCCGCGCAGCCCGCATCCACCGCATTGCCGCCCGCTTCGAGGATGGCGAAGCCCGCGGCGCTGGCCAGATAATGGCCGGCGCTGATGGCGTGGCGGGTGCCGCTGATGGTGGGCCGGCCGGCGGGCTGGAGGGTCATGGAGGGCTTCCTGCTATTGGGATGCAGGCTCCACGCAGGCTGGCGCCCCTGTCAACCGGCGAGGGCCTTCAGGCAGGCCTCGAAACCCTCCAGATCGCTCCAGCGGTCGGCCTCCGGCACCTGGCGCCGTACCAGCAGCCCGCCGCCGGCGCGGATGCCGCCCTCGATCATCAGATTGTCGGCCAGCCCGTGATTCTCCAGCGCCATGCCGGCGTCATCCACCCAGCGGCCGGCGGCGTTGCGGGAAGCGGGCGCCGCCATCAGGCCCAGGGTTCGGTCGGTGAAATCCGCCGCGTCATTGGTGTAGCCCAGCACCGGCCGGCCAAGGGCGCGCATGAAACCAAGCTCATAGACCGTGCCCGGATCGGCGGAGGGGCCGCGGAAGGGCGTGAGATTGGCGACCAGCGCGTCGCAGGCGCGCATATGCGCCTCGTTACGGCGGTAGATGGCGTACCAGAGCGCCCCGTCGATGACTTCATCCGGATGCGGGTCGGCCGGGAACACCCCTTCCAGCCCATACTGCGCGCAAAGCCGCTTCTTGGCGGCCCCCATGGCGGCGGCATCGGGCAGGAAGACATCGGGACCGGCGAGATAGACTTTCATCCCCCAATTATGCCCGATCCGGCGCGGTTTGCGGAGGCCGCTCATGTCCTGCGGGGCTTGCGGCCGGGCCGCTGGGCGCGTGCAATAGGCCGTGATGGACCTCGAAGCCGAATACAACAATCGCGCCCGCGTGCCGGACCACCCGGCGCATATCGCCGGCTGGACCCGGGATTCCGCCGCCTGGCGCGCGGAATGTCCCCGCGCCGAGCTCGACCTGCCCTATGGGGCCAGGGCGCGCGAGAAGCTCGACCTGTTCTGGCCGGAGGCCGAGAGCCAGGACGCGCCCATGGCGATGTTCATCCATGGTGGCTACTGGCAGGCGCTGGGGCGCGACTCCGCCTCCATCTGCGCCCGCGGGCTGAACGGACGGGGCGTGGCGGTGGCCGTGCCCTCCTATGACCTCTGCCCGCATGTCACGCTGGCCACGATCGTGGAGCAGATGCGCGCGGCGGCGGCCATGCTGTATCGCCGGCATGGGCGACGCATCCTCGCCTGCGGCCATTCCGCCGGCGGGCATCTGGCGACGATGCTGCTGGCCACGGATTGGCGCGCCCTGGACCCGTCCCTGCCCGCCGACCTCGTGCACGCCGCCCTGCCGATCTCCGGCGTGTTCGAGCTGGAGCCGCTGCGCGCGACCAGCATCGGCACCGCCCTGGCGCTCGACGCCGCGGAGGCGCACCGCCTTTCGCCGCGCTTCCTGCCACGCCCGCCGGGCGCGCTGCATATCGTGGTGGGCGGCGCCGAGAGCGGTGAATTCATCCGCCAGAGCCGTGACATGGCCGCGGCCTGGGGCGGCGGCTTCGCCACGCTGGCGGAAGCCGACCACTTCACCGTGCTCGAACCCCTCGCCGAACCGAACAGCCTTCTCGTGCGGCGCGCAAAATCGCTTGCATCGGCGTGATGCTTGAAGCTTAAAATATCACGGGAGACGGAGAGACCATCATGAGCATCCAATTCGGCCGGCGCCAGGCGCTGGGTCTTGCGGCTGGTCTCGCGACCAGCGGACTTTCCGCGCCCCTGGTGGCGCGTGCCCAGGCGGCGCCGGTGAAGATTGGTCTGGTGGCACTCGCCTCCGGCCCCGCCGCCTCGCTCGGCAACCATCTGCGCGATGGTTTCCAACTCGGCATGCGGCATCTGGAGAACAAGCTCGGCGGTCGCGCGGCGGAGGTGCTGCTGATCGACGATGAGCTGCGCCCGGATGCGGCGGTGACCAAGGTGCGCGCCGCGCTGGAGCGCGACAAGGTGGATGCCGTGGTCGGCGTGGTCTTCTCCAACATCCTGGCCGCGATCATGCGCCCGGTGACGGAGGCGCAGACCTTCCTGATCTCGACCAATGCCGGCCCCTCCCCCTTCGCGGGCCGCGGCTGCAATCCGTATTTCTTCGCGACCTCCTATGTGAACGACCAGAACCACGCGGTGATGGGCAAGGCGGCGCAGGATGCGGGCTATGGCCGCGTCATGCTGCTGGTGCCGAACTACCAGGCGGGGCGTGACTCGGTCGCCGGCTTCAAGTCCGAATACAAGGGCACGATCGTCGACGAGATCTACGTGCCGTTGAACCAGATGGATTTCTCGGCGGAGCTGGCGCGCATCGCCGCGGCACGTCCCGATGCGGTCTTCACCTTCATGCCCGGCGGCCCCGGCGTGAACCTCGTGCGGCAGTACCGCCAGGCCGGCCTCGCCAGCATCCCCTTCCTCTCCGCCTTCACGGTGGACGAGGCAACATTGCCGGCGCAGGGCGCGGCCGCGCTCGACTTCCAGACCGGCACGACCTGGACGCCGACGCTGCCGAATGAGGAGAATGCCCGCTTCGTCCGCGACTTCGAGGCGCAGTTCAACTACGTGCCGGCCAGCTACGCCGCCCATGCCTATGACGCGGCGATGCTGCTGCACAGCGCCATCGGCAAGACCGGCGGCAACCTGGCGGACAAGGCGGCGCTTCGCACGGCGATCAAGGCGGCCGATTTCCGTTCCGTCCGCGGGCGCTTCGCCTTCGGCGACAACCAGTTCCCGGTGCAGGATTTCTGGCTGGCCAAGGTGGCGCAGCGGGCGGATGGCAAGTTCCAGACCCAGCATGTCAGCAAGGTCTATGACAACGTCACCGACCCCTTCGCGGCGCAGTGCCGCATGCCGGCGGGCTGAGGACCGGCGCGGGATGTCGCTGACACTGCTGCTCGTCCAGGGCCTGAACGGGCTGCAACTCGGCATCCTGCTGTTCCTCATCGCGGCAGGGCTGACACTGGTCTTCGGGGTGATGGATTTCATCAACCTCGCCCATGGCGTGCAGTACATGCTCGGCGCCTATTTCGCCGCGCATTTCGCCGCCGCCACGGGCAGCTTCTGGCTGGCCCTGCTGCTGGCCCTGCCGGCGACCTTGCTGGTGGGGCTGGTGCTGGAATTCCTGGTGTTCCGGCATCTGTACGACCGCGACCACATGGCCCAGGTGCTGGCCACCTTCGGCGTCATCCTGATCCTGAACGACGGCGTGCGCTGGATCTTCGGTTCCGCGCCCTTGCAGGTGCCGATGCCGCAGGCGCTGACAGGCGGCTTTCCGATCATGGATGGGCTGCTCTATCCGCATTATCGGCTCGCCATCATCGCCGGTGGCCTCGCCACGGCGGGGCTGCTGTGGTGGCTGGTGGAGCGCACCAAGGTCGGCATGCTGATCCGCGCCGGCGCCACCAATGCGCCGATGGTCGCCGCCCTCGGCGTCGATATCCGCCGGCTGTTCATGGTGGTCTTCGGCTTCGGCGCCATGCTGGCGGGCTTCGCCGGGGTGATGGCGGCGCCGATCCTCTCGGTCGAGCCGGGCATGGGCGACAACCTGCTGATCCTCGCCTTCGTCGTCATCGTCATCGGCGGCATCGGCTCCGTGCGTGGCGCCTTCCTGGCCGCGCTGCTGGTGGGGCTGGTGGAGACGCTGGGGCGGTCGCTGATGCCGGATGTGATGCGGCTGTTCCTCGACCCCAGCGCCGCGCGGCAGGTGGGCGCGGCGCTCGCTTCCATGCTCGTCTATATCGCCATGGCGGCGATCCTCGCCTTGCGGCCCGCGGGCCTGTTCCCGGTGCGGACCGCCTGATGCAGCGCTGGAAACAGGAAGTGCCGGCCGTGCTGCTGCTGGCTGGCCTCGGGCTTGCGCCCTTCATCGGCTTCGGCGAGGGCTATGTCCTGACGCTGCTGGCGCGCGCCATGATCCTCGCCATGGCCGCCGTGTCACTGTCCTTCATCGTCGGCGGCGCGGGGCTGGTCTCGCTCGGCCATGCGGCGATGCTGGGCTTTGGCGCCTATGCGGTGGTGATCCTCGATGACCTGCGGATCGTCGAGGCGATGGTGGTGGTGCCCGCGGCCATGCTGGCCGCCGCGGGCTTCGCGCTGGTGACGGGGGCGGTCGCCATCCGCACCAGCGGTGTCCACTTCATCATGATCACGCTGGCCTTCGGCCAGATGGCCTATTTCACCGCCACCTCCCTCTCCGGCTATGGCGGCGACGATGGCTACACGCTCTATGCGCGCAGCGAGGTGAATGGCACGCGCATCCTGGCGGACCGGCTGAGCTTCCATTTCATCTGCCTCGGCGCGCTGACGCTGACCTGGCTGTTCTGCCGCATGCTGCTGGCATCCCGCTTCGGCCGCGTGCTGCGCGCGGTGCGCGGCAATCCGATGCGGGCACGGGCGCTGGGCTTCTCGCCCTATCCCTACCGGCTGGTGGCCTATGTCATCGCCGGCGCCTTCGGCGGCGCGGCGGGGTTCCTGTTTGCCAATGCGACGGAATTCGTCGCGCCCGCCTATATCTCCTGGCAACGCTCCGGCGAGTTGCTGTTCATGGTGATCCTCGGCGGCATTTCCGGGCTGCATGGCGCGCTTCTCGGCGCGCTGGGCTTCGTGCTGCTGGAGGAGTGGCTGTCCCATCAATGGGAGCATTGGCGCATCGCCTTCGGCGTGCTGCTGATCCTCGCCGTGCTGTTCCTGCCGAACGGCCTCGCCGGCATCCCCAACCAGGTCGCGCGGATGTTGCGCCGTGGCTGACGCGATGCTTTCCCTCCGCGGCCTGCGCAAGAATTTCGGCGGGCTGGCGGTGACGGACGACGTCACGCTGGATGTGGCGCCCGGCGAGATCCACGCCATCATCGGCCCCAACGGCGCCGGCAAGACCACGCTGATCAACGAAATCAGCGGTGTGCTGCCGCTGGATGCGGGCCAGATTCTGTTCGATGGCCGCGACGTCACGCGCCTGCCGCTGCACCGCCGCGCCCGGCTGGGCCTGGCGCGGTCCTTCCAGATCACCTCCATCATCCCGGAGTTTTCCGCGCTGGAGAACACGGCGCTGGCCGTACAGGCGGGCGATGGCAGTTCCTTCCGCTTCTTCCGCCCCGCCGGCAGCGAGGCGCGGCTGAATGCGGCGGCGATGGCGGCGCTCGATTCCGTGGGCCTCGCCCATCGCGCGGCAACGCCCGCGGGCGCGATGAGCCATGGCGAGAAGCGACAGTTGGAACTGGCCATCGCGCTGGCCACCCAGCCGCGCCTGCTGCTGCTGGACGAGCCACTGGCCGGCGCGGGGCCGGAGGAGACGGAGCGGCTGATCGGCATCCTGCGATCCTTCCGCGGCCGCTACACCATCATGCTGGTGGAACACGACATGCAGGCGGTCTTCGCCTTGGCCGATCGCATTTCCGTCCTGGTCTATGGCCGGCTGATCGCGACCGGCGGGCCGGAGCTGATCCGCCAGAACCCGGCGGTCCGCGCCGCCTATCTCGGCGAGGACGACATTCCCCTGAGTGGCGCGCCATGCTGAAGCTGGAGCAGCTCGCCGCCGGCTATGGCGGCAGCCAAGTGCTGTTCGGCATGGATCTCGCCATCGGCACGGGTCAGGTGGTGGCGCTGCTTGGCCGGAATGGCATGGGCAAGACCACCACGATCCGCGCGCTGATGGGCCTGCTGCCCAGCGTCGGCGGCCGCATCTGGGGTGGGCAGGTGGTGCTGGATGGGCGCGACGTGGCGGGGCTGCCGGCGCATCGCGTGGCGCGCCAAGGCCTCGGCCTGGTGCCCGAAGGTCGCCAGGTGTTTCCGACCCTGACGGTGGAGGAAAACCTGCTCGCCACCGCCGCCAATCGCAGTGGTGGCACGGCGCGATGGACGCTGGAGGCGGTCTACGCCTTCTTCCCCCGCCTGCGCGAACGCCGCCGCAACCCGGGCGCCAAGCTGTCCGGCGGCGAGCAGCAGATGGTCGCGATCGGCCGCGCGCTGATGACCAATCCGCGCCTGCTCATACTGGATGAGGCGACGGAGGGCCTGGCACCGCTGATCCGCGCCGAGATCTGGTCGGTGCTGGCGCAGTTGAAGGCAGAGGGCCAGGCGATCCTGGTGATCGACAAGAACCTCGCCGCCGTCTCCCGCCTCGCGGACCGGCATGTGGTGATCGAGAAGGGCCGCACGGTCTGGACCGGCAGCAGCGCGGAGCTGGCAGCCTCGCCGGAGGTGCGGGACAGCTACCTTCAGGTCTGATCAGCGCCCGCCAAATTCCTCCGGCAGCACCGCCGCCAGATGGTCGAAGACCGCGCGGAAGCGACGGCCCTGGCGGACATCGGCATGGGCGACCAGCCAGACGGCCTGCTTCGGCGCGAATTCGGTCACCAGCAACCGCCGCAATTGCTCCGACCGGGCGCCACGCCGAACCTGCATGATTCCGATGCCGATGCCCGCGCGCACCGCCGCATGCTGGCCGATCATGCTGTCGGAGCGGAAGACGAAGCGCCAATCCTCGACGGGCAGCTTCAGGCGCTCCGCCACGCGCCGGGCGAAGGTGTCGCGGTCGAAGCCCACCATGCGGTGGCGCGACAGGTCGGCCAGGGTCTCCGGTTCGCCATATCGCGTGAGATAATCCTCCGCCGCGAAAATACCGAGTTCCAGCGTGCCAACCTGGCGGGCGATCAGTTCCGGCTGGTCCGGGCGGGTGAAGCGGATAGCGATATCGGCGTCGCGGCGCAGGAGATTCTCGATCTGGCTGCTCGCCAGCATTTCGATCGTGATAGCGGGATGCGCATCCAAAAAGGGCCGTAGCAGTTCCGGCAGACGCTCCGCGCCAAAGGCCTCGCTGGTGGTGATACGCACCTTGCCGCTCGGCGCGTCCAGCCTGCCCGTCATGGCGGCGGCAAGGGCCTGGACGGACTGCTCCAGCGTCGCCACGTGGTCGAACAGCGCCGTGGCACGATCGGTCGGGCGCAGGCCCTGCGGCGTGCGGTCGAACAGGGCCTCCCCCACCGCCTCCTCCAACGCCCGGATCTGGCGACCCACGGTGGGCTGGGTGAGCTTCAGTTTCAGCGCGGCGGCCGAGAGGCTGCCGCTTTGCATAACCGTGACGAAGGCCTGCAACAGGCTCCAATCCAGATGACCGGGGGTGGTCATGCCCCCATGCATCCGCGCATGCCCGGCGAACGACAATGGGCAATCCCGCGCGGCGCGGCGCGGCGGCATCTTCCCGTCACCGGCAGCGACATCGGGTCGACTGCCTCACAGACTGGAAAGATCGCAGAGATGACCACCACAATCCGCAACCTCCTCGCCGCCACCGCCCTGCTGGCCGGCCTGTCCGCCCAGGGCGCCTTCGCCCAGGACATGTACCCCCGCACCATCGGCTCCGGCGAGAGCGCCGAGATCGTCTACGGCCCGGGCCCGCAGGGCAATATCCTTGGTGGCGGCGCCGTCGCCCTGCGCCAAGTGACCGGCGATGAGGCCGTCGTGACCTATCTGGACAACAGCTTCGTGCAGACCGCGCCGGCCGGCCGCGTGCCGGCGGTGTTCAGCCAGGGCGAGAACAGCCTGCGCGTCGAGCTGCCGGCCCCTGCCCAGCGTGGCTGAGGCCCGACATGAAGCGGGCGGCCGCTACTCCGCCGCCCGCTTCAGCGCCGCCACCGGCGCATGGCTTTTCGGCCGCGACTTCAGCTTCATCTCCCGCAGCTCCGCCTGATTCTTGGCCGCGTTGCGCAGCGCCGCATCCTGGCCCCAGCGATACTGCGGCGGGCAGGCCACATCTCGCACGCCGTATTGCGCGGCGGCATGCAGGGTGAAGAACGGGTCCGTCAGATGCGGCCGCCCGAGCGCCACCAGGTCCGCGCGACCCGCGGCGACGATGGTGTTCACCTGATCCGCGGTGGTGATATTGCCGACGCACATCACGGCAATGCCGGCCTCGTTCCGGATCATATCCGCCCAGGGTAGTTGGAACATGCGGCCATAGACCGGGCTGGCATCGGCCACCGTCTGGCCCGTGGAGACATCCACCAGATCGACGCCAGCGGCGACGAAGGCGCGCGCGATCTCCAGACACTCCGCATCAGTGAGCCCGCCCTCCGCCCAGTCGGTGGCGGAGATGCGCACCGACATCGGCTTCTCCGCCGGCCAGACCGCGCGCAGCGCCGCGAAAACCTCCAGCGGATAGCGCAGGCGGTTCTTCAGGCTGCCGCCATAGTCATCGCTGCGCTGATTGGTCAGCGGCGAGAGAAAACTCGCGAGCAGATAGCCGTGGGCGCAATGCAGCTCCAGCATGTCGAAGCCGCAGTCCAGGCCGCGCTGCGCGGCGGCGACGAATTCCGCCGTCACCGCCTCCATCTCGTCCCGCGTCATTTCGCGCGGCACCTGGCTGTGGCGGTAATAGGGGATGGGGCTGGCGGAGATGATCGGCCAGGCGCCGGCTTCCAGCGGCTGGTCCATGCCTTCCCACATCAGCTTGGTCGCACCCTTGCGCCCGGCATGGCCCAGTTGCAGGCAGACCTTGGCAGCCGACGTCGTGTGGACCAGGGAGACGATGCGGGTCCAGGCCTCCTGCTGCGCGTCGTTCCAGAGGCCGGCGCAGCCGGGGGTGATGCGCGCTTCGGCGGAGACGCAGGTCATCTCCGTGAAGACCAGCCCGGCGCCGCCCATGGCCCGTGCCCCGTAATGGGCCAGATGGAAATCGCCCGGCACGCCATTCACCGCCGAATACATGCACATGGGCGAGACGACGACGCGGTTCGCTACCTTCATGTCGCGCAGGCGGAAGGGCTGAAACATCGGCGGCTTCCGGGGGTCGCCGCCCGCCTCGTCGGCCACCGCCTGTTGCGTCTCGGCCACGAAGCCCGGCGCGCGCAGCGCCAGATTGTCCCAGGTGATCGCCTTGCTGCGCGTCATCACCCCGAAGGCGAAGCGGTCGGGGGAAAAATCCCAAAAGCGCTTCACATGCTCGAACCAGACGAGCGAGACATTGGCGGCGTGCTGGGTCTTCTCCACATCCTCCCGCCGCCCCGTCTCGAAGGCATGAAGGGCGGAGGCAATGTCGCCATGGGCCAGGAAAGCCTGGTGCAAGGCGATGGAATCCTCCATGGCCAGCTTGGTGCCGGAGCCGATGGAGAAATGCGCGCTGGCCTTGGCATCGCCCAGCAGCACGACATTCCCGCGCACCCAGCGGGCGCATTTGATGGTGGGGAAGCGGCGCCACTGGCTGCGATTGGTGATCAGGCGATGGCCCTGCAGTTCCTCGGCGAAGATGCCTTCGAGGAAGGCGGCGCTGGCCGCCTCATCCATGCTGTCCAGCCCCGCTTTCGCGAACGTCTCGGGGTCCGTCTCCAGAACCCAGGTGCTGGCGCCCGGTTCATACTGGTAGCAATGGGCGATGAAGATGCCGTGCGGCGTTTCCTTGAAGAAGAAGGTAAAGGCGTCGAAGGGCCTTGTGCTGCCCATCCAAGCGAAGCGGTTGGGACGGAGGTCGACCTCCGGCTGGAAATGCTCGGCGAAGCGTTCGCGGATCGGGGAATTGATGCCATCGGCGGCGACGATCAGATCGGCATCCGGGAAATCCTCCGGCGTGGCCTCCCGCCGGAATTCCAGTTCCACACCCAGCGCGCGGGCGCGCTCAGCGAGCAGCATCAGCAGGGTACGGCGGGAACAGCCGCAAAAACCGTTGCCGCCGACGCGGTGTTCCTGGCCTTTGGCGACAATGGCGATGTCATCCCAATAGGCGAAGCTCTCAGTGATGGCGCGGTAGCTGGGCTCGTCCGCCTTCTGGAAGGCATCGAGCGTGGCGTCGCTGAACACAACGCCGAAGCCGAAGGTGTCCTGCGCCTGGTTGCGCTCCACCACCGTGATGCGCGAATCGGGAAAATCCCGCTTCATCAGGATCGCGAAATACAGGCCCGCCGGGCCACCACCGATCACCGCGATGCGCATAGGCGCCTCCTGGTCGCTTCTTCGAGATAGTTTAGGCTTCAAGCATCCAGGCTTCAACCGGATGTTGCATGGCGCCGCGCAGATGTTTTAGGCTTCAAGCATCGGAGGCGGGATGCAGGCAGGATCACTCCAGGGCAGGACGGCACTCGTCACCGGCGGCGGCAGCGGCATCGGTGCCGCCTGCGCCGCGACGCTGACGGCAGCCGGGGCCAGGGTGACGGTGCTGGGACGGCGGGAGGCGCCGTTGCGGGCGCAGGTCGCGGCAGGTTCGGCGGCGGATGTCATTGTCGCCGATATCAACGCCCTGCCCGCGCTGCCCCCCTTCGACCTGCTGGTGCATGCCGCCGGTGTGGCGGAAAGCGCGCCCTTCCTGAAATCCGATGCGGCGCTATTCGAACGGCTGTGGCGCGTGAACGTGCTCGGCGCGGTCTCCGTCACCCAGGCGCTGCTGCCGGGCATGCTGTCCCAGGGCTTCGGGCGGGTGGTGATGATCGCCTCCACGGCCGCGCTGAAGGGCTACCCCTATGTCACGGCCTATGCGGCATCGAAGCATGGGCTGCTTGGCCTGGTGCGGTCCCTGGCGCAGGAGGTGGCGGCCAAGGGAGTCACCGTGAACGCCATCTGCCCCGGCTTCACCGAGACCGACATCGTGGCGGAGAGCATCGCCCGAATCATGGAAAAGACCGGCCGCGACGAGGCCGCCGCCCGTGCCGAACTGGCGAAGCACAATCCGCAACGCCGCCTGGTGCAGCCGGCGGAAGTCGCGGCCGCCGTGCTCGCGCTGTGCGGGCCGGCGAGCGGCGCCATCAACGGCCAGGCCATCGCGGTGGATGGGGGCGAGACATGACGCCGGATGACAGCCTGCCGCCGCTGGTCGATGCCGAGACGGCGCTGGCCCATGCCCCGCCTGGGCATAAGGACGAGCTACGCCTCTGGCTGCGGCTGCTGACCTGCACCACGATGATCGAGGGCGAAATCCGCAGCCGGCTGCGGCGCGACTTCGACACCACCCTGCCCCGCTTCGACCTGCTGGCCGCGCTGGACCGCGTGCCGGCCGGACTGACGCTGGGCGAAGTGTCGCGTCGCATGATGGTCAGCAACGGCAATGTCACCGGCCTCGCCGCGCGGCTGGAGGTGGAGGGGTTGGTCGAACGCCGCGCCCGCCCCGGCGATCGCCGCGCGCAGTTGCTACGCCTGACGCCCAAGGGCCGCCGCGAATTCACCCGCCAATCCGCCGCCCATGAGAGTTGGATCGCGGAGCTTCTGGCCGGCGTGACGGAAGTGGAGCGCGGGGCGCTGTTCCGCCTGCTCGGCCATACCAAGATCTCGGTCCGCAACGCCCTGCCGCCGGAGCCCGCCGCATGATCCACGCCATTTCCGGCCGCCTTTCCGACTACGCCGCGCAGCACGTGAAGCTGGAGGTGGCGGGCCAGGTCGCGACGCTCACCCTGGACCGGCCGGAGCGCAAGAACCCGCTGACCTTCGACAGCTATGCGGAGCTGACAGCGATCTTTCGGGCCGCGGTGCATGACGATGCGGTGCGCGCCTTCGTCGTGACCGGCGCGGGTGGCAATTTCTGCTCGGGCGGCGATGTGCACGAAATCATCGGGCCGCTGCTGGATCGTGACACCAAGGGGCTGATGGCCTTCACGGCGATGACCGGCGACCTGGTGAAGGCGATGCGCGCCTGCCCGCAGCCGATCGTCTCGGCGGTGGACGGCATCTGCGCCGGTGCGGGCGCGATCATCGCGATGGCATCGGACCTGCGGCTCGGCACGGCGCGGACCAAGGTCGCCTTCCTGTTCAACCGCGTCGGCCTCGCCGGCTGCGACATGGGCGCCTGCGCCATCCTGCCGCGCATCATCGGCCAGGGGCGCGCGAGCGAGCTGTTGTATCTCGGTCGCTCGCTCGGCGGGGATGAAGGCCTGGCCTGGGGATTCTTCAATGCGCTGCATGCGCCGGAAGGCGTGCTGGATGCGGCGGCGGAGATGGCGCGCGGCATTGCGGAGGGGCCGGCCTTCGCCCATGCCATGACCAAGCGCATGCTCGCCATGGAATGGGCCATGTCCATCGAACAGGCGATCGAGGCCGAGGCGGTGGCCCAGGCGCTGTGCATGACCACGCAGGATTTCCGGCGCGCCTTCGATGCCTTCGTGGCGAAGCAGCGCCCTGTGTTCAAGGGCGACTGATGGCCGACACCTCCTTCCTCGACTGGCCCTTCTTCGAGCCCCGTCACCGTGACTGGGCCGCGGAGGTGGAGGCCTGGGCCGCGCAGCACGCCGAGGCGCTGTCCGATGAGCACGACGCCGATGCCAGCGTTATCCGCTTGGCGCGTGCGATGGGCGATGCCGGGCTGCTGCGCGTGCCCTGCCCCGCGGATGGGGTGCTGGATGTGCGGGCGCTGTGCATCGCACGCGACATCCTGGCGCGGCATAGCGGGCTGGCGGATTTCGCCTTTGCCATGCAGGGCCTCGGCACCGGGCCAGTGACCCTGTTCGGCGGCGCGGCGCAGCGGGACCGCGTTCTGTCCGGCGCGCGGGCCGGCAGGGCGCTCGCCGCCTTCGCACTCAGCGAGCCGGAGGCTGGCAGCGATGTCTCGGCATTGGCCCTGACTGCGACGCCGGATGGCAACGGTCATTACCGACTGAATGGCCAAAAGACCTGGATCAGCAATGGCGGCATTGCGGCCAGCTACGTGGTCTTCGCCCGCACCGGGGAAGCGCCCGGCGCCAAGGGACTTTCCGCCTTTCTCGTGCCTGCCGATGCGCCTGGCCTGACGGTCGCGGAGCGCATCGAGGTGACGGCGCCGCACCCCCTCGCCCGCCTCGATTTCGCCGATGTGCGTGTCTCGGCCGAGGACCTGCTGGGCAAGCCGGGCGAGGGCTTCAAAGTGGCGATGTCCACCCTCGACGTCTTCCGCGCCACCGTCGGCGCCGCAGCGCTGGGCTTCGCCCGCCGCGCGCTCGACATGACCGTTGCGCACGCTAATTCGCGAAAGATCTTCGGCGGCACGCTGTTCGACCAGCAGATGTCGCAGGCCGCCATCGCCGACAGCGCGACCGATGTCGAGGCCTCCGCCTTGCTGGTCTATCGCGCCGCCTGGCTGAAGGATTCCGGCACACCGCGCGTGACGCGCGAAGCCTCCATGGCCAAGCTGCACGCCACAGAAGCCGCACAGCGCTGTGCCGACCGCAATGTACAGATCCATGGCGGGATCGGCGTCACCAAGGGCCACAAGGCCGAGGAATTGTACCGGGAGGTTCGGGCGCTTCGCGTTTACGAAGGCGCCTCCGAGATTCAGCGCGTGGTCATTGCGCGATCTGAACGCCAGCTTCGCACGTCACTCGGTTAGAACGAGGATGGACGAAATGCATGACAGCTTCTGCCAAGACCGGCTTCCCCCGCGCGACCAATGGCCGGAATTTCTGCTGGACCGACCGGAATTTCAGTACCCGCCGCGCTTCAACTGCGCGGTGGAGCTGCTGGATCGCAATGTCGAACGCGGCCGTGGCGACCACCCGGCGCTGGTGACACCGGCGGAGACGCTGACCTACGCCCAGCTCGCCGATCGCGTCGACCGCATCGCCCGCGTGCTGGTCGAGCGTCTCGGTCTGGTGCCCGGCAACCGCGTGCTGCTGCGCAGCGCCAACAATGCCTGGATGGTCGCCGCCTACTTTGCCGTCCTGAAGGCCGGCGGCGTGGTGGTTGCCAGCATGCCGCTGCTGCGCGCCAAGGAACTGTCCCAGATGCTGCGCAAGGCGCGCATCACGCATGCGCTCTGCGATGCGCGGCTCGCCGATGAACTGCGCAAGGCGGATGGCCCGGACCTGCGCCACCTCGTCACCTGGGGCGACGGCGTGCTGGAAGGCATGGTCGAACAGGCCGAGCCAGGCTTCCCTGCCTATGACAGCGCCGCCGACGACATCTGCCTCATCGGCTTCACCAGCGGCAGCACCGGGGAGCCCAAGGGCACGCTGCACTTCCATCGCGACATGCTGGCAATCTGCGACGGCTACGCGATGCAGGTTCTGAAGCCGGAGCCGACCGACATCTTCATCGGCTCCCCGCCCTTGGCCTTCACCTTCGGCCTTGGCGGGCTGGTGCTGTTTCCCTTCCGCGTCGGCGCCTCCGCCGTGCTGCTGGAACGCGCGCCGCCGGAGGAGCTGCCCGCCGCCATCGCGCGCGACCGCGCCACGGTCTGCTTCACCGCCCCCACCGCCTATCGCGTCATGGCCGGCCTCGCCGGGCAGCACGACCTGTCGTCGCTGCGCAAATGCGTCTCGGCCGGTGAAACCCTGCCGAAGCCGGTCTTCGACTCCTGGCTTGCCGCCACGGGCCTGAAGCTGATGGACGGCATCGGCGCCACCGAGATGCTGCACATCTTCATCAGCGCCGCGGAGGACCAGATCGTGCCCGGCGCCACCGGGCTGCCCGTGCCCGGCTACCTCGCCCGCGTGGTGGATGACCAGGGCACCGAAGTCCCGCCCGGCACGCCGGGGCGCCTTGCCGTGAAGGGCCCGACCGGCTGCCGCTATCTCGACGATCCGCGTCAGGCGCAGTACGTGCAGAATGGCTGGAACATCACCGGCGATACCTACATCCAGGATGCAGATGGCTATTTCTGGTACCAGGCGCGGAACGACGACATGATCGTCTCCGCCGGCTACAACATCGCGGGGCCGGAGGTGGAGGCGGCGCTGCTCGCACATCCCGCCGTCGCCGAATGCGGCGTGGTCGCCGCGCCAGATGCCGAACGTGGCATGGTGGTGCGCGCCTATGTCGTGGCGAAGCCGGGCTTTGCCGCGGATGCCGTGCTCACCAAGGCCTTGCAGGACCATGTGAAGGCGGAAATCGCGCCCTACAAATACCCGCGCAGCGTGGTCTTCGTCGAAGCCCTGCCGCGCACCGAAACCGGCAAGCTGCAACGCTTCGCCTTGCGCCAACAAGCGGAGTCCGGTGGATGAGCCGCCCAACACCCATCCCTTTCTCCAGCCTGCCGCCGGCGGCCTTCCATGCCACCCAGCGCGTGCGCTTCGGCGATTGCGACCCGGCCGGCATCGTCTTCTTCCCGACCTGGTTCGCCATGGCCAATGGCGCCATCGAAGATTTCTTCGAATCCGAGCTCGCCATCGATTTCCACGCGCTGCACGCCACGCGCCGCATCGGCACCGGCTTCGCCCATGCCGAGGCGGATTTCTTCGCCCCCGGCCTGATGGGTGACCGGGTCACGCTGACGCCGCTGCTCGCGCGCATCGGTGGTGCCTCCTACACCGTCACCATGCATGTGCATCGGGGGGAGGAGGAGTTGCTGCGCATGCATCTGATCACCGCCACCACCGATCTCGATGCCCGTCGCGCCGTGCCGATCCCCGGCGATCTGCGCGCGGCGCTCACCGCCTATCAGGGTCGCTGCGCATGAGTGGCGCGCCGCTGACCGCGCTGCAGCCGCCCGGCTGGCCCGCGCCGCGCGGCTATGCCAACGGCATGATGGGGCGCGGCCGCATCGTGCTGGTAGGCGGGCAGATCGGCTGGGATGCGCAGGGCGTCTTCGCCGAGGGCTTCGTCGACCAGGTGAAGCAGGCGCTGGCCAATATCCTCGCCGTGCTGAAGGAAGCCGGCGCCGGGCCGGAACATATCGGCCGCCTGACCTGGTATGTGGTGGACATCGCCGAGTACCGCGCCAGCCTCGCAGCCCTCGGCCCCGCCTATCGCGCCGTGATGGGCCGCAACTTCCCGGCCATGGCGCTGGTGCAGGTGGTGGCGCTGGTCGAGCCGGAGGCCCGCGTCGAGATCGAGGCCACCGCCATCCTGCCGGACTGACACCCGCCGGCCTGTCTCGTCGCGCGTCGTTCTTCGCGGTATATTAACTTGTGCGACAAGCGCTCTGCGACGCAACATGCGCGCCGGGCTGCATTCAGGGTTTGGGCTGACGATGGCGTGGATGATGTGAGCCTGGACCACTATCGCCGTATGGCGGGCACGCTTGACAGCCTCCACATCGCGCTTTGCCTGTTCGACAATGACGACCGCGCCCTGCTCTGGAACCGCAGCTTTCTCCGGCTGTTTCCTGAGCATCGGGGTCATGTCACGGCCGGCGAGCATTACTCGGAAAATCTGCGCCGCTTCTATGCCACGCGGCTGAGCCCCGCGGAGATGGGCAGTGTAGAGCAGTGCGTGGCGGAGGGCATCGCCCGCCACCGCGCGCAGACCCAGCCCTTCATCTTCGAACACCATGGTCAATGGGTCCGTGTCGCGGCCGATATCGTGCCGGGGATCGGCCGGGTGCGTATCTGGACCCCGATCGAAGCCCCCAGGCCGGAGGGCGTTTCGGTCGGAGCGCGGGGCGCGCTGCTGCCGGAGCTCATGCCTTTCGCCGCCGAAGACGGCGATGGCGCGACCATCGCGGGGACGGACGGGCGAATCCTCTCGGCCAATGCGGGCTTCCTCGGCTTCTTCGGCCTGGCCGGACTGGACCAGGCCGTGGGCCGGACGCTGGCGGAGATTCTGGCAGGGCGATGGGCTGGCCGGGCTGACACGCCTGCCGCGGCGGAGTCCCGCATGCAGACGCTGGCGGAAGGCGAGCGCTTCACCGGCGCGCCCTTCGAGCTGGCCTTGCCCGGTGACCGGTGGCTGCGCGTTCTTCAGCAGCGGACGCCGGATGGCAAAACGTTCAGCACCTATGCCGACATCTCCGCCGCCAAGCGGATGCAACGCGATCTGGACCAGGCACGACAGGCGGCGGAGGCGGCGAGCCGCGCCAAGGATGGCTTTTTGACCACCGTGAGTCATGAGCTGCGAACGCCCATGAATGGCATCCTGGGCATGCTCGACATCCTCGATGACGGGCGATTGGCGACCGATCAGCGGGAACGGGTCAATCTTGCCCGACAATCGGCCGAAGCGCTGCTGGGTCTGCTGGACGACATCCTCGCTTTCTCCCGGCTCGAAGCCGGCCACACCATCATGGAACGCGCGCCCGCCAGCCCTGCGGCGATCCTCGGGGAAGTGACCCGGCTGTTGCAGCCGCGTGCGGTCGCCAAGGGCCTGGCGCTGCATTGGGCGCTGGACGCGGATGTGCCGGCAATGCTGCTGTGCGACCCGCTGCGGCTGCGCCAGATCCTGTTCAACCTGATCGGCAATGCGGTGAAGTTCACCGAGCGTGGCGCCATCAGCGTGAGCGGGCGCCGCGGCGCGGATGCCGCCGAAGGGCAGTTCCTGCTGGAATTCGCAGTGCAGGACAGCGGCATCGGCATTCCTGTCGCGATGCACGCGGCGATCTTCGATCCCTTCGTCCAGGCCCATGACGGCATCGCCCGGCGTTTTGGTGGCACCGGCCTGGGCCTCGCGATCTGTCGGCGGCTGGTGCAGGCCATGGGCGGGACCATCTGCGTGGAGAGTGAGGAGGGGCAGGGCAGCGCCTTCCGCTTCTCCATCGCCTGCACGGCGCACAAGGCGCAGGCCGCCTCGCACAGCCCGCCCGCTGCCAGCCAGTCCGGACCGGGGGTCCTGCCCCGGCGTGTGCTGATCGTGGACGACCATCCCACAAACCGGGAAGTCGCCCGGCTGTTGCTGCAACGCCTCGGCATGGCCGCCACGGCCGTGGCCGGCGGCGGGGAGGCATTGGAAGCCGGCCGCGAGGCCTTCGACCTGATCCTGATGGATCTCGAGATGCCGGAGATGGATGGCTACGCGGCCACACGGGCGATTCGCGCCAGCCGCCTGCCGGTCGCCACCGCGCCCATCATCGCCTTGACGGCGCATGCCGGGGGGCAGCACCGGGCGCGTTGCCTGGAGGCCGGGATGCAGGGCTTCGTCTCCAAGCCGATCCGCATCGACCAACTCTCGGCCGCGATCGCGGAGGCGCTGGCCGGCGCCCCCACGCAGCCGCCCCCGCCCGAGCCCCAGCCACCCAAATCGGCCCTGCTGAACGACGGCGCGGCGGCGCTCGCATCACAGATAAGCGCCGCCGATTGGCGGGAGATCCTGACGGAATTCGAGCGCCAGTTCCGCGCCGACCTGGCGGAGCTGGCCGCGCTGGGGGAGGCCGGGGGCCATCGCAAGGTGGCGCATCGCATGAAGGGCGTGGCGTGGAATCTGGGCGCCCAGCAACTGGGCAACATCGCCGCCTCGCTGGAACACCTGCCCGGCCCCGACATCAAGCCCCAGCTGCCGGAGCTGGAGCGGGTGCTGCACGCCACCCTCGGCGCGCTGCACCCCCTCGGGACGTCAGCGCCTCAGTAGAGGTTCGCCGCCAGCCGCGCCGGCCCTTCACGGTCGTAGCTGTCGCCATCGAAGGCGCCGGCGGTGGCGGATTTCAGGAACTGGCCGGCGGTCGGCACCCCCGCCGGGCGCGGCGTGGCGCCCCATAGCCCGGAACGCATCAAAGCGCGGGCGCATTGGAAGTAGACTTCCTCGACGCGAATGCGCAGCACCGTCGCGGGCTCCCTGCCCCGCTCCGCCAGCGCGGCGCACAGCGCGGGATCGGTGGTGATGCTGGCCTGGCCAGCCACGCGCAGCGTCTCCCCCACGCCCGGAATCAGGAACAGCAGCGCCACCTGCGGATCGGCGATGATGTCGCGCAGCGCGTCCAGCCGGTTGTTGCCGCGCCGGTCGGGCATCGCCACCTCCGTGCCCGACAGCACGCGGACGAAGCCGGGCGCGTCGCCGCGCGGCGTGCCGTGCACGGCGCCATCGGCGCCGCGGGTGGACAGGATGCAGAAGGGGCTCCGGGCGATGAAGTCGCGGCTCGGCACGTCGATGTCGCGCCGCACCTTCAGCAGTGAATTGGCATTCACCTCGCCATACAGCGCCTCCAGCGCCGCCAGGCTGGTGACCGCATGCGGATCCTGCATCGCCCAATCCTCTCTATCGGCGCAGCGTCGGCGCCGGCTGTCCGTCCAGCACCACATTGACCACGGTCGGACGCCCGCTGGCAAAGGCGCGCGAAAGGGCCGGCGCCAATTCGGCGGCCTGCGTCACATTTTCCCCATGCCCACCCAGCGCCGTGGCGATCAGGTCGTAGCGCGTGCCAGGGGCGAGTTCGCAGCCATGGGCGCGGTTGGCGCCGTAGTCGCGAATCTGGATCTGGTGCTCGGCATTCCAGCGGCTGTCATTGCCGACCACGGCGACGAAGGGCAGGCCGTGCCGCGCGGCGGTGTCCAGCTCCGCCATGTGGAAGCCGAAGCTGCCATCGCCCATCAGCGCCAGGGTCGGCCGAGCCAAAGCGGCGCGGGCGCCGATGGCGAAGGGAATGCCGACGCCGATCGCCCCGGCCACGCCGTTCACGATGCGCGTTTCCGCCCGCACCATGGCCATGCCCCATTGGCCGATCTCGCCGCCATCGCAGACGAAGGTCGCACCGTGTTCCGCCACCGCCGCATTCACCGCATGGCCCAGCGTGGCGGAGCGGATGGGCCCCGCAGGCGCGCCGGCCAGCGCGGCCCATTCCGCCGGCCGCCAATCCACCGCCTGCCGCACCCGCTCCGCCCAGCCGGATTGCGCCGCGACGGGCCGCATCACCCCGGCCAGTGCCGCCACCGACTCCGCCGCATCGGCCACGGCCGCGAAGACCAGCCGGTCGCCCACCAGCCGCTGCGCCCGCGCGACGATATCGCCCTCCGGCTCCAGCACGATCCAGCGGCAGGTGGCCGGGGCAGCGCGGCCGAATTTCAGGGTGAAGTCCAGCGGCTTGCCGAGCAGCACGATCAGATCGGCCTCCGCCAGCACCTCCGGAAAGGCGCCCAGCGAGGGATCGGCCAGGCCGCGCGGGGATTGCATCGGCACCACCGGCAGCCCGCTCGCCGCGGCCAGCGCCGCCTGCGCCCGAAAGCCCGTCGGCGTGCAGAGCGCCGGCGGCGCGATCAGCAGCGGCCGCGCCGCCGCCGCCACTGCCTGGGCCACCAGCAGCGCGCTGCCGGCGCCCAGCGGCATCGGGCGGCGGGCGAAGGCGATGGCCGCCGGCACATCGGCCGCCTCCACCTCCGCTTCCAGCACATCGGTGGGCAGGCTGACATGCACCGGGCCGGGGCGACCGCCCAGCGCGGTGGCGAAGGCGCGCGCCATGTCGCCGGCCAGGCCCTGCGCCGTCTGCGCGGTCCAGGACGCCTTGCTGATCGGTGCGGCAAGTGCCGCCTGCGGCACTTCCTGGAAGGCGCCATTGCCGAGGTCGGCGAGCGGCGCATGGCCCGACAGCAGCAGCACCGGCACCTCTCCGGCCAGGGCGGAACAGAGCGCGGCGGTGGCATTGGCATGGCCCTGCCCGCCGGTCACCAGCGCCACGCCGACCTGGCCGGTCAGCCGGGCATAGGCATCGGCCATATGCACCGCCGCGGCTTCCTGCCGGGTGTGGACGATCTCGATGCCGGAGCCGACCAGCGCGTCGAACACCTCCATGATGTGGTTGCCGGACAGGGTGAAGATCCGCGTCACCCCGGCGGCCTTGAGCCCCCGCACCAGAACATCCGCACCGCGCAGCGCCATCGTTTCATGCTCCCGATCTTGCGGCGACAGGACCATGCGCGGCGCGGCCGCACAAGCTGGGGAGGATGGGGCGACACAACCTGGGGTAGCTGGCGCCTGGCGCGGGAGTGCGGTTCTGTCGTCACACACGGAACAACCGGAAACGTCGATGCCGACTGACTACCTGATCCTGCTTGGGGGCTGCTTCGTCGCGGCCTTCGCCTCGGGCCTCGCCGGCTTTGCCTTCAACCTGGTGGCGGCCGGAATCCTGTTCCACTGGCTGCCGCCGCAGGAAACGGCGCCGGTTCTGGTGGTGGGGTCGCTGCTGATCCAGCTCGGCACGCTCGGCGCCATCTGGCCCTCCGTGCGCTGGCAGGTGCTGAAACCCTATGTGATCGGCGGGTTGTTGGGCACGCCGCTGGGCGTGGTGGTGCTGGCGGAAGTGGATGCCGGTGCGATCATCGCCGGCGTCGGGCTGCTGCTGGCGGCCTATGCCGTCTGGGCCTTCTACGGCCTGTACCGCAGGCACCCGCCGCAGCCGCTGCGCGCCGGGCCGGGCGCGGATGCCGGGGTGGGTTTTGTCAGCGGAGTCCTCGGCGGCATTGGCGGCTTTTCGGGCGCCCTGCCGGCGATGTGGGGCGACCTCAAGGGGCTTCGGAAGGATGAGGCGCGGGCCATTTTCCAGCCCTTCATCGTCGTCATGCAGATGGCCGCCGCCATCGCCCTGCTGTTCGGGGGCTTCTTCGACCGCGAATCGGCGCGCATGCTGCTGGTGGCGCTGCCGGCACTGCTGCTGGGCGCCTGGCTCGGCGTGATGGCCTATCGCCGCATTCCGACGGAGACGTTTCGGCTGGTGCTGCTGGGGCTGCTTCTGGCCTCCGGCGTGTCGCTGCTGCTGTGAGGGGGTGTCGCCGATGGATCGCCTGATCCTGCTGCTGGCGCTGCTGATCCTGGCCGGAAGCCAGCCGGCCCTGGCCCAACCCGTCGCCTCTCCGCCGGCGGAGGATTGCGGCTGCGGCGTGCCCGCCTCCCCCCGCGGGCCGCGCTGAGGGCGCTTCCAAGGCAAGGCGAGGGATGCAAGACAGGGGCGCCCTGGCACGAGGAGCCGCCCCGCATGGACCACCCCGCCTTCCCAAGCTTCCGCGAGGCCCTGAAGGTGTGGTGGCGGATCGGCCTGCTGTCCTTCGGCGGGCCGGCCGCCCAGATCGCGGTGATGCACCGGGAGGTGGTGGAACGGCGCGCCTGGATTTCCGATGCGCGATTCCTGCACGCGCTGAACTTCTGCATGCTGCTGCCGGGGCCGGAGGCGCAGCAGCTGGCCACCTATCTCGGCTGGCTGATGCACGGCGTGCGCGGCGGGCTGGCCGCGGGGCTGCTGTTCGTCCTGCCCGGCGCGGCGGTGATGCTGGCGCTGTCCATCCTCTACGTCACGCTCGGCACCGTGCCGCTGGTGGCGGCGCTGTTCTTCGGGTTGAAATGCGCGGTGCTGGTGGTGGTGGTGGAGGCGCTGCTGCGGGTGGCGCGGCGTGCGCTGAAGGGCGCCCTGCCCTGGCTTCTGGCCGGGCTGGCCTTCCTCGCCCTTTTCGCCTTCGACCTGCCCTTTCCGGTGGTGGTGCTGAGCGCCGCGCTGGCCGGCTTCCTGCTGCCGGACGCTTTCGGTGGAGGCGGCCATGGCGCGGCGCAGCCGGGTCCGCCGGCCCTGCTGGATGCGGCGATCCTGGCCGATCCGGGCCGCATCCCCCGCATGGCGCGGCAGGCGCGCACCGCCGGGCTGTTGGCCCTGGTGCTCTGGGTCTGGCCGGTCGCCATGCTGCTCGGCAGCACGCCCTGGGGGGATATCGCCTGGTTCTTCTCCAAGCTCGCGGTGGTCACCTTCGGCGGCGCCTATGCCGTGCTGGCCTATGTGGCGCAGGAGGCGGTGGAGGGCTACGGCTGGCTCACCGCCGCCGACATGCTGGCCGGGCTCGGCCTGGCGGAGACCACGCCCGGGCCGCTGATCCTGGTGCTGCAATTCGTGGGCTTTCTGGGCGGCCATGCCGCGCTGGGGATCTGGGGCGGGGTGCTGGCCTCGCTGCTCGCGCTCTGGGTCACCTTCACGCCCTGCTTCGCCTGGATTTTTCTCGGCGCGCCCTTTGTCGAACGGCTGCATGCCGAGCCGCGGCTGAAGGCGGCGCTGGCCGGGGTGACCGCGGCCGTGGTGGGCGTGATCGCCAATCTGGCGCTGTGGTTCGGCCTTCGGGTGCTGTTCGCGCGGGTGGAGAACGTTTCGGCCGGGCCGATGCGCATCGGCGTGCCTGTACTGGACAGCCTCAACACCGATGCGCTGCTGCTGAGCGCCCTGGCTGCGGCCTGCCTGTTCGGGCTGAAGCTTGGCCTGCTGCGCACGCTGGGACTCACCGCGGCGGCGGGGTTCCTGATGCGGGCGATGATGGGGTGAGTTCCGCCAGCGTTTCGGCGGAGAGGATGCCGAGCAGCCGGCCGCCGGCGGCGAAGACCGCCAGCGCCCCTTCCGGGTACTCCGCCTGCGAAAGCCCCCGGCCGAGCATCATGCCGAGCGGCACGATATGTCCCACCAGCACATCCACCGCATCCGGTGCGGAGGGCTGGCCGCTGCGGGTCCGCAGCCAGGCGATGTTGCGGGCCAGCAGCGCCGGGTCCGGCGTGTAGTCATCCGCCGTCAGCCGGGGCTCCACCAGGGCGCGCGCGCCGAAGGCCAGCTCCGCCGTGTCGCGTGCCCGGAAGACCGGGCTGGTCAGCACCTCCCCCAGCCGCAGCCCAAGCGCAGCGAAGGACTGGCCAAGGCGCCGCGACTGCGCGCGCCCGGCCTCCGACAGGTTGCGCTGTCCGGCGCGATCATCCAGGCGGCCGGTATCCGCCTGGCCGCGATCGGTGATGCCATGGCGCAGCACGACGACGACACCCCCGGCGCGCAGCGCGGCCAGCAGCGCCGCCGCCTCGCCGCCCTGGGCGGTCGCCGCGAGGCTGGGCGGCGCCAGCAGCCATGCCGGCGCGCCCAGGAGGGATCGGCGCCGCATCAGCCGAGGGTGAAGGCCTCATGCACGGCGGTCTTGATGCCGCCGCCCACCACCGGCCCGCCGCCGGCCACATAGATGAAGTCGCCGATGGTCACGGCGCCCATACCATGGCGCGGCGTCGGCATCGGGGCGTGGTGCTGCCAGGTGTCGGTCACCGGGTCGTAGCTTTCCATCTGGCCATGCACCCTGCCGGTCAGCACCCGGTTGTCGAACCAGCCGGATTCGCCGCCCATAGCGAAGAAGCGGCCGCGATACAGCACCAGGCCGTGGCCGGACCGCGGCGTCGGCAACGGCGCGCGTTCCACCCAGTTGTCCTGGGCCGGCAGGTACACGTGATGCAGGCCGGTATTGTATTCGAAGGTGTTGAAGCGGCCGCCGATGATGTGGATGACGCCGTCATGCGCCAGCACGCCGGCATGGTCGCGGGCGCCGGGCAGCGCCTTGCGCATCTCCCACTTGTCGGCCTGCGGGTCGTAGACCTCATGCCAACCGACCGAGGCGCGTTCCCGCTCCGGCTCCGAGGCGCCGCCGATATGGTGGATCTTGCCGTCGATGACCGCCAAAGCGCCGGCGCCGCGCGGGCGCGGCATGGGGGCCAAGGTGTCCCAGCGATCCGCCGCGACGTCATAGGCGAAGGCCAGCGTGTCGGCGCCGCGATTCTGGTTGCTGAAGCCGCCGAAGGCATAGACCCGGCCGGCATGGGCGACGACGCCCACATGGTTGGCGCCGCGCGGCAGGCGGGCGGCTTCCTTCCAGCTATCGGTCGCGGGGTCGTAGATGTGGTGCCAGGTGTTGTTCACCTGCTGCTCGGCATAGCCGCCGACGACATGCAGCTTGCCGGCCCATTCGGCCGCCCAGGCCATTTCCGTGCGCGGCAGCGGCAGCGGCGCGCGCTGTACCCAGCGGCCCGGCGTACCGGCCGGGGCGGGGCTGTCCACGAAGCGTTGGGCATATTGCGCGGGGCTCAGCGTGACCGGCCCATCGCCGCGCAGCGGCGCCATCCGATCCGGCGGGATCACAAGTCCATGATGCGGTGCGGGTGCCGCCTGCTGCGCCGAGGCCGCCTTCGCCCCGCCCAGCAGTGCCATGGCGCCGCCCAGAACCCGTCGTCGTTCCATCACCCTCTCCATCCCAGACGGAATCCCACATGGGAGGATACCGCGACACCGAAAGGTATCGGCAGAGTGAACCCCCTGTCACCTCCCTGCGTGGTGCCTTGCGCGAACCCGGGCGCTGTCACCACGTTGATGCCGTCCGAGGTCCGGCCCTGCCCTCCTCATGACGTCAGGAGACGATTGATGCGCCCACCCCGCCTTGCCCTGTTGGCCCTGCCCCTGGTGCTGCTGGCCGCCTGTTCCGACCCCAATGACCGCAACCAGCGGGCGCTGGCCGGCGGCGCGCTCGGCGCGGGTGCGGGCGCGCTGATTGGCTCCGTCACAGGCAGCGCCGGGCGTGGCGCCTTGATTGGCGGCGCGCTGGGCGCGGTGGGCGGCGCCCTGACCCCGGCGCCAGAGCCGGAGCGCATTCCGCCCGATCCCTACGTCGCGCAGCAGCGCGACCCGCGTTATGGCGGCTGGTATGACCAGTATGGCAATTGGCACCAGGGGGCGCCGCCGGCCGGCTACCAGCCGAATTACCGCTGACGCGGATCGAAAGCGCCGATCAAGGGGCGGCTTCCTGGCCTTGCCCCTTGAAGGGTCCACCAACGAGCCTGGCAAGCTCCGCCGTCCAATTGCCGTCCCGATAGAGTTCGGCAAAGTCACTCGGCCCGTGAATAATCCTCTCCAGCATCTCGACGAACTGGGCGTTATCGGGCCCGACATGTCCCTTGCCCCAGTCGCCGAGGAACATTTCCGTCCGGTCTGAAAGCCTGTTGGAGCCAGGCTCCGGGCTGCCAGCGGCATAGACCGCCGCAAATTCCTGGGCGTGATTATCGACGTGGAACTTGTCGCTGATGTTCTGCATATACAGAACGAAGTTCTTCTGGTCCCCCTTCGCCCTGTAGATATCCGCGACATTCATTTTGTAGTACCGGCGCACATCCTCGGGAATGTCGTAGAAATTTTTCATTCCAAAGCAGGATTTGGTATAATCCGTGACGTAGCTGGGCCAGTATCGTCCTATATCGACTTGCGGATTCCAGACGAAGGCCATCGATCCAGGAAAATCCCAGGACACCCTGAGGGAGGCATGGCCGCCACCCGAACCGCCGATGAAGATCACCTTGGAATACCCGCCGCGGTCGATCACGGCCTGGGTCACTTGGCGCATGGCATCGGAATATTGGAAACCGCCATATCCTGTAAACCAGCCAAGACGCAGTCGTTCATGCGCATGCAGCGTCATGTCGCTGAACAGAAGCCGGCTGATGTTCAGATCGGATCCGACGCGAATGCCCGAAAAAATGGGAAAGGAGTGCACGGGCCGATGCTCGGCGAAGGCCTGTGCGCCATGGAGAAAAACAACCAGGGTTTGGGACTGAGCGGGTTTATAGAGAAAATCGAAGACCTTGTCGTCGCAGGATACGGAATGAACGCCTTCCTCAATCCGGTCGAGCAGGCCAAACTGTTCCATATCCTTGTGGAGGATGGGACTCTGGGTAAACCTACCGTAATTCCGAGGAATCTCACTCGCATTTCGAAATGTAACACCAATATCCGACGTGGCAGGCATCCTGTTCGTCCTATGTAGATGCATTTCGGTGCATTGCAGAATTAAATACCCAAGTCAAACCAGCGCCGCGGTCCGCCTATGCGCTTCACAATCGCCTTGGCGAATATCCCGCGGCCGTTGAAACTCAGGGGCGATGCGGCGAGGGAAACACGGCCCGCAACTTTGGGCCTAGGTGCCGGCGTCCGGCAAGGGCGCGAAACACAGCCCGCGCGCGAGAAGCCCGGTCACCAGCTCCTCCAATATGCCGGCAAAGGGCTCCCGCCTGCTGCGCACGCCCCAATGCATCACCAGCACCTCGCCCGGCTGAATATTCGCCAGGTTCTTGCGCAGCAGCGCGGTGTTGGGATGGGCGGTGCTGTCCAGCTCGTCGCCCAGAAAGCCGTTGCGGGTCCAGCCCTGGTGTCGCAGCCCGCAAGCTGCGGCCATCGCCACAGCATTGCGGGTGACAATACCGCCGGGCGCGCGCCACAGCGGCAGCACCCGCGCCTCCGGCGCGAAGCGGCGCAGGGCCTCGATCGGGCGGGCCAGTTCCGCGCAGAGTCCGGCCTGATCCAGCACCACCTGCCCCTGCCCTCGCCGCGACCGGAAGGTGGTGCGCCCCGGGCCGGGGTCGCCGACGAAATACCAGTGGCGCCAGGTGTGACTGGCGAAAGCATGGCCCTCCGCCACCCGGGCGCGCCAGAAGGGCGCCCAGGACTCGGACAGGGTGGTGTCGCCACGAAAAGTCGGCTCGTCGGCGAGGAACAAGGTGGCGGTCACGGCATGGCGGCGCAGGATGGCGGCGATCGCCTCCGCCTCCCGGCTCCAGCCGGTGTCGATAGTGAGATAGACCTGCCCGCGGCAGCCAGACGGGGCAAGCTGGGCCAGGGCCGGCGCGGCCAGCACTCCCGCCGCACCTGCCAGAAGCCCGCGGCGCCGCATCATGGCGCGCGGCGCAGCGCCGCCGGCAACACCGGAATGCCGCCCGGCACGATCCCGACCGGCGGCGGCGGCGCCAAAGCTGGCCGGCCCGGCAAGGGCTGCGGCAGGGGGCGGCTGCCGGACACCGCACCGGGCTGCGCCAGGGCGTAGTCCGCACCACGCCCGAGCGGCTTGTAGAAGATGCCATGCGGTGAACGGCCGACGCGCATCGTCTCCACCGTATCGGCCTCCGGATCCAACACCGCCACGCGGCTCGACCAGCGCAGCGTCATCCAGACCCGGCCCTGTGGGTCGAAGGTCAGGCAATCCGGCCCGCCCGGAATCGCCCACCAGCGGCGCACCGTCAGCGTGTCCGGATCCACCTCCGCCAGCCGGCTGTCCACCCGGCTGGTGGCGAACAGCGCCCGGCCATCCGGGGCGGGGTAGATGGTATGGGCGCCGCGGCCGAGGGTGAAAGCCTGCGCCACCTCCCGCGTCGCGGGGTCCAGCGTGACGAAATGGGTGCTGCCCATGATGCCCATGACCAGCTTGCCGCGATGCCAGATGATGCCGGCGGGTTCCGGCCCCACCGGCTGGGTCCAGGCCTGGGTCAGGGTCGTCAGGTCAAAAGCGGCCACAGTGCCGGCGCCCTGAATGGTCACATAGGCCATCCGGCTGTCGGGGCTGAAGGCGACATGGCTGGGCTTGTCGCCGGGCCGGAAGCGGGCCCGCAGCTCCAAGGTCCGCGCATCCAGGATGTCCACCTGGTCGCGGCGCAGGCTGGCGACAACGAGGAAGCGGCCATCCGGGCTGAATTCGAGGTGGTAGGGGTTGGAGATCGGCGCGCGCCGCAGGACCTGCCCGGTGGCGGGGTCGAGAAAGAACACCTCGTTCCCGCCAGAATCCGCCACCAGCAGCGAAGCGCCATCCGGCGTGACCACCAGGTGGTGCGGTTCCCGGAGCACGGGGATGCGGCTGCGCTCCTCCCGCGTCGTCGCGTCCAGCACCGAAATGGTGGCATCGGCGGAATTGAGGACATAGATCAGGTCGGCGCGCGCCACGCCCGGCAGGATCAACGCGAAAAGCAGGGCAGAGAGGCGCCAGACCACGGGGGGACTTTCAGGCAACAGGTGTCGCCGTCGGAGAATCAGGCGCCGCCGGGCGCTTGTCCAGCGCCCGGCCTCTGAATCAGCGCTTATTCAGCCGGCTGGAACACCATCGCAACACCGTTCATGCAATAACGTTCCCCGGTGGGCGCCGGCCCGTCCGGAAAGACATGGCCGAGATGTCCTCCGCACTGTGCGCAATGCACCTCCGTCCGCGTCATGAAGAAGCTGCGGTCGGTGGTGGTGGCGATGCCGCCTTCCAACGGTCGGAAGAAGCTCGGCCAGCCGGTGCCGCTCTCGAACTTCGTCGCGTTGTCGAACAGCTCATGCCCACAGCCGGCGCAGGCGAAGACGCCGGGGCGCTTCTCGGCCAGCAACGGGCTGGTGCCGGGGCGCTCCGTGGCGTGCTGGCGCAGCACCCGGAACGCCTCCGGCGGCAGCTCGGCGCGCCATTCGGCCTCCGACTTCTCCACCGGGAAGGTCTCGGCCGGCTTGTCCTTGGTGAACAGACCCATCTTTTGCTCTCCTCAGGCCGCCGCGGACTTCAGGCGGCTGGCAAACGTCTTGCGGAACTTGGCCACCTTCGGCGCCACAACCACGCGGCAATAGCCCGACCAGGGGTTGCGGGCGAAGTAGTCCTGGTGCTCCGCCTCACCGGGCCAATACTCCGTGGCCGGCTCCAGCTGCGTCACCAGGGGGGCACCCCAGATGCCGGCGGCCTCGATCTCCGCCATCACCGCCTTGGCCGTCTCCGCCTGTTCCGGCGAATGGGTCAGGATGATGCTGCGGTATTGCGGGCCGACGTCATTGCCCTGGCGGTCCTTGGTGGTGGGGTCGTGCAGGGTGAAGAACATGCGCAGCAGGTCGGCGTAGCTGAGCACCGTCGGGTCGAAATCGACGCGCACGACCTCCGCATGGCCAGTCTGCTTGCCGCAGACCTGCTCATAGGTCGGGTTCGGCACATGGCCGCCGGCATAGCCGCTTTCCACGCGCGTCACGCCGTTCACATGGCGCAGCGCGCCCTCGATGCACCAGAAGCAGCCGCCACCGAGCGTGGCGGTTTCGGTCGTCATGGTCGGGGATCTCCTCGGTTGGTCCGTTATATGGGCACTTCGCCGCGAGGGTGCAGGGGGTTCCGTTCCCCGCCGCGCTTCGGCACCCTACCGGCATGACCCAGCCCGATCCGCGCCTCGCCGAGGCCGCCGCCTTCGCCGCCGCCCATGAATCCCCGTTCCCGCGCGATCTTCTGGCGCATCTGGAATCCGGGCATTTTGAGCCGGCGCCCTACAACACCGTGCTTGGCCCGGTGTTTCCCCGCGGTGCGCCGAACGGGCTGGTGCTGCGGCACGGCCAGCGCCTCGCCGCCTGGGGCGACACGCGGCAGGCCGACCTGACCTTCAGCGCCGCCAAATCCTACCTGTCCCTGCTGGCCGGCATCGCCCAGGCCGATGGGCTGCTGCCCGATATCGACGAGCCGGTGCGCGCCCGCGTCCAGGATGGTGGCTTCGACTCGGCGCAGAATGCCGGCATCACCTGGCGACACCTGCTGACCAATACCAGCGAGTGGGAGGGTGAGCTGTTCGGCAAGTCCGACCGCATCGACCGGGGACGGGAGTTGGCGCGGGAGGGTGGCGCGCAGAAGCGCATGGACCGCCCGCTGCACCCGCCGGGCACCTATTGGGAATACAATGACGTGCGGGTGAACCGCCTGTCGCTGTCCCTGCTGCACCTGTTCCGCCGCCCGCTGCCGGAGGTCTTCGCCGAGCGTATCCTCGACCCGATCGGCGGCAGCCGGGACTGGACCTGGTACCCTTACGACAACGCCTGGGTCGAGATCGACGGCCAGCGCCTGCCCTCCGTCCCCGGCGGCACCCATTGGGGCGCCGGCATGCGCATCCATGCCGAGGACCAGGCCCGGATCGGCCAGTTGGTCCTCCAGCGCGGCGAATGGGACGGGCGGCAGGTGGTTCCGGCGAGCTGGATCGCCCAGTCCCTGGCCCCCTGCCCGCTCAACCCGGCCTATGGCTTCCTCTGGTGGCTCAACGGCGCCGGCCGCTGGCCGGAGGCGCCCCGCGATTCGGTCTTCGCCATGGGCGCCGGCGGCAATGTCACCTGGATCTGGCCGCAGGGCGAGGTGGTGGCCGTGCTGCGATGGGTCCATCCGGATGCGGTGGGACCGTTCTGCGCGAAGGTGGCGGCGGCGCTGGGCTGAGGCCGCCGCGGGTGGGGGCTGCGCGAGCGCCCTCGCCCGCATTCATCACGGCCTCGGCATCCTGAACGAAATACATGAGCTATCGAATTAAATAGTTAGGTGATCTGAGCGCGGCAGCGTATTTACTTCCTTACGAACTGCCTGACGCCTGACAGATGCGTCACCAGTCCCAGCCTCCCGATCGGGTGGCCGGCCCCCAAAGCTCCACGTTTGTCCCAGTCCGATCCATGCGGCCGCATTCCTCATGCGGTCCGCAAGGCCATTCGGCCCTGCCCCGTGGCAATTGCGCCGTGGCGATCCATTCGCCACGGCAAGGTTCCCGTTGAGGCTCGCAAGACGTGTCCACGGCAAGAAAGAGAAGAAAATGGCAACCGTCTTCGTGAACCTCGGCAATAGCGACAACACCATCACGTTTGGCGATGACGACCACATCGTCACCGGCCAGAACGGCAATAACACGCTGACTTTTGGCGGCGGCCGGGATTCCCTGACGCTGGGCAATGGCAACAACACCCTGACCCTGGCCGGCGGCGACGACCGCATCACGGCCGGCAGCGGCAACAACACCATCACCGTCTCCGGCCTCAGCGCCAATCGCACCGTGCTGAAGGACGGCAACAACACCGTCGTCACCGCCGATGGCCCGAGCGTCATCCTCGCCGGCAACGGCCAGAACACGTTGACCGCCGGCGACGGCATCAACCGCATCGTGGTCGGCAATGGCGTGAACGCCATCACCAGCGGCGACGGCAACAGCCGCATCCTGGTCGGCGACGGCGACGCCAACACCATCACGGTCGGCACCGGCGCCAACCGCATCGTGCTCGGCGAGGGCACGGCCAACACGGTCTCCGCCGGCGGCGGCGGCAACATCCTCGCCGTCTCGGCCGGGGCGCTGAGCACGGATTCGATCCGCGGCGGTCTCGAGACCGGCGACGGCAGCGGCAACACCATCAATGTCGGCACCGCCGGCCTGGTCGGCATCACCGGCGTCAGCGGCTTCGAATTCTTCCGCCTGTCGCAGGACGGGCCGAACAGCATGACGCTGACCGACGCCAACTTCTCCCGCCTGCCCGGTGCCCAGATCACCGTCTTCGGCGGCGCCATGGGCAATACGGTGGATGCCGCCTCGCTCTCCGCGGCCAATGGCCTGCTGGTGCATGGCGGGGCCGACCTCGATGTCTTCACCGGCGGCGCCGGGCGCGACACGCTGAGCTACACGGCGAGCCTTGAGGCCGTCTCGATCAACCTCGCGACAGGTCTCGCCTCCGGCGGCGACGCGACCGGCGATGTGTTCAGCGGCTTCGAGAATCTGCAGGGCAGCGCCCATGCGGACCGCCTGGTCGGCAATGCGCAGGACAACCTGATCGAGGGCGGCGGCGGCAACGACCTGATCAACGGGGCGGACGGCAACGACACGCTGCTCGGCGGCGCCGGCGACGACACCATGAATGGCGGCATCGGTGCGGACATCATGGAAGGCGGCACGGGCAATGACCGCTACGTGGTGGACACCGGTGGCGACCAGGTGATCGAGCTCGAGGGCGGCGGCATCGACCTGGTGACCGCCAGCAACAACTTCACCCTTGGCGCCTGGGTCGAGAACCTCAACCTGCTGGGCGAAGCCGTGGTCGGCTCCGGCAACGAGCTGGCCAACCGGGTCATGGGCAATACCATGGACAACGTCCTGTTCGGCGAGGGCGGCAACGACACGATGCTGGGCGGCGCCGGGGCGGACACCTTGATCGGTGGCTCGGGTTCGGACCGGTTGACCGGTGGCACGGGGGACGACGTGTTCTACTTTGACCTGGCACCCGGGGGCGGCGATGTCGACACCATCACGGACTTCACCCTGGGGTCCGACCAGATCCATCTCTACGGCGCGACCTTCGGCGCGCTGGCGCTTGGGACGCTGGATGCCGACGCCTTCTTCCTGGGCGCGGCGGCGGGCGATGCCGAGGACCGCATCCTCTACGACGCGGCGACCGGCACCCTCGCCTTCGATGCGGATGGCACCGGTGCGAGCGAGGCCGTGGCCTTCGCCATGCTGTCGACCGGATTGGCGATGACGGCGTCCGACATCCTCGTCTTCGGCTGAACCTGCCGTGGGCGGCCAGACGGTAACTGGCCGCCTGAACGCACCGCGGGGCGGGTGGCCTGTGCCCCGGGTGACACCCTCTCACGCCACGTCCCTCTGGCGCGCGCCCCCGACTGGCGTCATTCTGGCGCCAGAAATCCAACGGAGGAACGAACCATGCAGCGTCGCCATCTGCTGGCCGCCCTGGCCGCGCCGGCCTTTCTGCCCGGCCTCGCCCGGGCGCAGGAGGCCTGGCCGAGCCGGCCGATCACCCTGATCGTGCCCTGGGCACCCGGCGGGTCCAATGACGTGGTGGCACGGCTTGTCGCGCCGCTGATGCAGGAACGCCTGGGCCAGTCCGTGGTGGTGGAAAACCGCGCCGGCGGTGGCGGCTCCATCGGCATGGGCCAGGTGGTCCGGGCGCGGCCGGATGGCCACACGCTGCTGGTCTCCTCTGCCTCCAACCATGTCTTCCACGCGCTGGTCTCGCCCGATCTGGGCTATGATGTGCGGGAGGTTCTGGCCCCCATTGCCATGATGGTCGACGTGCCGAATGTGCTGGCAGTGCATCCGGGGCTCGGCGTCGCCAATGTGCAGGAATTGCTGGTGAAGATCCGCGCGACGCGCGGCGGCATGTCCTTCGGCTCCTCCGGCACCGCCTCCTCCAACCACCTGGCGGGGGAGCTGTTCCGGATGATGACGCAGACCGAGATGGTGCATGTGCCCTATCGCGGCGGCGGGCCCGTGGCGACCGACCTGATGGCCGGCACCATCCCCATGGCCTTCATGAACCTGCCAACGGTGGTCGGCCCGGCGCAGTCCGGCCGCATCCAGATCCTGGGCGTGGGGACGGAGGAGCGGGTGCGCATCCGGCCGGATGTGCCGACCATCGCCGAGCAGGGCGTGCCCGGCTATTCGGTGCGGAGCTGGACGGGCCTCTTCGCCCCGCGCGGCACGCCCACCCCGGTCGTGACCCGGCTGGCGGAGGTGATGCGGGAATCGCTGGATTCCGACGTGGTGAAGGCGCGCATGACGGCGCTGGCCAGCGAGCCGATCTACATGGGCCCCGAAGAGACCGGCGCCTTCGTCGCCAAGGAATTCGAGCGCTGGGCCCCGGTGGTGCGGGCGGCGAATATCAGCACCACCGGCTGACCCGGCTTAGGCGGCGGCCGGTCTGCCGGCCGCCGCATAGGCATCCAGAACCGCATCCGCATCATAGCCCGCGCGGGTCGCGAAATCCGCGCGCAGGCCTAGCGCGGCGGAAGCCCGCAGGCGCGAGGCCGTGGCCCGCGTCATCACCGGGTCGAGGCCGAGTTCGGCAATGCCCTCGACCACGCCCTCCATCTCCACCGCACGGCGTTCGGCATGCAGCACGTCGGTGCGGATGCACATGTCGGCGAAGCTGCTGAAGCGCGTCGCGTCCATCGGCGCGCAGATGCCGCGCAAGGCCTCCGCCCGCACGCCGGCCAGGGAGGCGGCGGTCAGCGCCTCCACCAGCAAGGCCTCCATCCCCTTGGTGACAACGCTGCGCAGCATCTTCACCGCCGCGGCGGCACCGGCCTCCGACCCCGCCTCCTCGATCAGCAGGCCGAGCGGGCCGAAGATCTCCGCGAAGCGACCGACGCCATCGCCCGAACAATAGAGCGGCACGCGGGCGCCATAGAGGCTGACGGCGCCCATCAGATTGGCATCGACGAAGCTGATGCCGCTCGCGGCGCAGGCCGCTGCCACCTGGCGCTTCTGGCCCGGGGTGCTGGCATTGATATCGACCAGCAGCGCGCCCGGCCGCGCCACCGCGGCGATGGCAAGGCCGGCCGGCAGGGCGGTCGCCACCACGACGGCGGAGATGATGACATCGGCCGTGGCGAGGTCCGACAGATGGTCCACCGCCCTTCCGCCATGGGCCGCGACCTGCGCCCGGAATGCGTCGGAATAAGGCGGGTGATTTGTTGGCCCGTCGCAGAAGACGGGCATGTCGGCGATGCCTGACTGCGCAAAATGGGCGGCGAAGCAGCGGGCCGCCTCGCCAAAGCCGACGAAGCCGATCACGGGGGGCATGGGCCTCTCCTCAGCGGTGCTGGAGGAGGCTAGCGAAGCGGCGGGGCGGAGTCCATGAAACGGTTCATTCAGCCTCACGCTGCGCCAATTGCCGGTGCAGCAGCATCACCAGCAACGGCGCCAGCCAAGCTAAAGCGATGCTGGCGCCGACCATCCAGCCCATATGGTCCAGCCCGCCATCCGGCCGTTCCCGCAGCACCAGGGTGGAGGCGGCGGAGCCCAGGCCTTGGCCCAGGCTTGTGGTGGCGGCGACCAGGCATTGATAGGTCATGCGCTGCGCCGGCAGCGCCACCCGCGTCGCGCTGCCCTGCGCCACCGTGCTGCGCGCCAGCTGCACCGCCAGCACCGTGCCCAGCAAGGCCGTGACCAGCCAGAGCGGCCCTGGCAGGGTGAAGGCGGCGACCAACACCGCCGTCAGCACGCAGCCCACGGTCAGGGAGGCCGGCAGCACCCCCACCCGGTCCATCAGCGTGCCGGTCGCACGGGTGGTGACCACGGCCAGCGCCCCGCCGATCAGATAGATCAGCCGCAGCCCTTCCTCGCTGATGCCCACATTGCCCAGCGCATAGGCCGCGATATGCGGCGAGACGAGCAGCGTGGCGGCGGAGGCCGCGCCGATCAGCGCCAGCCCGGTGAGGCTCTCCGCCCGCCCCAGCAGCCGCAACAGGCCGGAGACGGTGACCTTTGGGCGCGGCGGCGGTGGCGGCTCCCCAGGGCGTGGCCCGAGCAGGTGCCAGACCGGCCAGAGCAGCAGCAGATACAGCACGCCGATGGCGAGGATCGGCGTGCGCCAGCCGCCGGCAGAGGCGCTCAGCACCAAAGCCAGCGGCAGGCCCACGACCAGCGCCAGGCCATAGGCGCCGGTCACGCTGCTGACCGCGCGGTTGCGCCGTTCCTCCGGCACCGCCTCCGCGATGCTGGTCACCACGGCGGCCATCAGCGGCCCCGCGAAAGCGCCCGCGCAGACGCGCGCCAGCAGCAACAGCGGAAAATTCGGCGCCAGCCCGGTGGCCAGCGCGAAGACCCCTAGCCCGCAGAGCGAGCCCAGCACCGCGACCCGCCGGCTGACCCCGCCCAGCAGCAGCGCCCCCACCAGCCCGCCAATGCCGGCGGCGATGGTATAGGCGGTGGTGGTCAGCGCCGTATCCTCGACCGGAACGCCAAGGTCGCGGGCCAGGAAGGGTCCGAGCGGGAAGAACAGCACCGCGCCCAGCGCATTGGCGAAGGCGATGGAGGCCAGCAGCGGCACGGTGATGGCGGCGCGGCGGCGGGCGGATTCGGACGTGGGAGGCCTCCGCTTCCTGTGCGATCCCTGTTATGAACCGGTTCACAACACCGGCGTCAAGCCGGCCGGACAACCGGGACAGCGGGGGGAGCCCTATGAAACGGGCAAAGATCGGCGATGTGGCGCGGCAGGCCGGCGTGGCGGTGGGCACCGTCTCCCGCGTGCTGAACGGCCATCCCAGCGTGGCGGCGCCGCTGCGCCAGAAGGTCCAGGCCGCCATCGCCGCGCTGGGCTATGAGCGGGACACCATCGCCCAGAGCCTGCGCGGCGGCCGCAGCGGCCTGGTCGCCTGCGCCATCCGCGACTTCGACATCCCCGCCTTCGCCGGCTTCATCAAGGAGGCTGAGCGCCTGCTGCGGGAGGCCGGGCACACCCTGATCCTGTCCAGCACCGGCAACCGGCCGGAGGTGGAGATCGGCCTGCTGCACGCCTTCGCCCGCCGCCGCGTCGATGGGGTGATGATGACGATCAGCGACGAGGCGCATCCCGGCGTCCTCCAGGCGCTGGCGGAAGCGCCGATGCCGGTGCTGCTGATCGACCGCGACCGCATCGCGACCCATGACCGCGTCACCGCGGACCACCGCGCCGGCGCGGCCCAGGCCATGCGCCACCTGATCGGCCAGGGCCATCGCCGCATCGCGATGCTGGTCGGCGACACCAACGCCTTCCCCTCCCGCAGCCGCGTCCAGGGCTTTTTCGAGTCTTTCGCCGAGGCGGGGGTGGCAGCGGACCAGGGTCTGCTGCGGGATCGGGTGCTGTCGCCGGAGGATGCGTTCCGGGAAACCATGGCGCTGATGGGCCTGGCCGCGCCGCCCACGGCCATCTTCGTCGCCGCCATGGACATGCTGGGCGGCACGCTGCGCGCCTTGCGGGCGCTGGGCTGCGAAGTGGGTCGCGATGTCGCGCTGATCGCCGGTAGCGATTCGGAGCTGGCGGAATTCCACGCCCCGCCCGTTACCGCCCTGCAATGGGACCTGCCGGAGATGGGCCGCCACGCCGCGGCCATGCTGCTGGAACGGATGCAGGGCACGGCGCCGGAGGGCTTTCGCTGCCTGAAACTGCCGACACGCCTGGTGCTGCGCGACAGTTGCCGGGCACTGCCTTCCGCCCCCTGAGCGCACGGCGCCGGCGCGTGGCGGATCACGCGCATTTGCAAATGCGATTGACTCGCAACTGCAAGCGGATCAAAAGCGCGGTGGGGACGCGCTCCGCGACCCTGAACCGGCACCTCCCGCCTCGTTCGGGTGGCCGCCACAGGACCATTTCCAACCATGGAGACCACCCACCGTCGTGGCGCGGCGCGCTCGCGCCGTGCGCGCCTGTTGCTGTCCACCCTGCCCTGGCTCCTGCCCGCCGCGGCGCTCGGCCAGAATGCCTCCGAACAGGACCCACTGCGCCTGCCGCGCATCACCACGGAGGCCGATCGCGCCGCGCCAGAGGCGGCGCGCCTTGCGGATGAGGTCCCCTCCGTCCGCATCCCGCGCGCCGTCTTCGACACGCTGCCCAGCGAACGCGCCAGCGACATCCTGCCCCGCCTGCCCGGCGTCGTGACCTCCGGCCCGCCTGGCGAGGCCAAGTCCTTCGGCCTGCGTGGCCTGACGCCGGATTACACCCGCGTGCAGGTGGACGGGCTGCAACTGCCCTCCGGCGCGCAGGGCCGGGCGCTGGAGCTGATGAACCTGCCCGGCTTCCTGCTGGAGGAGGTGGGCATCCTGCGCAATCCGGATGCCAGCACCGACTCGGACGGCATCGGCGGCCGCGTTTCGCTGCGCCTGCGCGCCCTGCCGCAGCAGGACGTGACGGAGGTGCGGCTGGCCGCCGGCGGCCGCGATTCGCTGTTCGACGGCCGCCACTTCACCACCAGCGCGCTGATGGCGCGCCGCTTCGGCGAAGGCTTTGGCGTGATGGGCGCGGTCACGCTCGACCGGCGCCAGATCATCAAGGTGAAGGACTTTTCCGAGCGTACCTTCCAGGGCGGGCCGGGCGGCGCGGGCCAGTTGATCGACGAATCCGAGCCGAAGGATTCCCGCAATCTCGATGCCTTCCTCAATCTCGGCTGGCAATGGGATGGCGGTCAGCTCACCGTCCGTCCCTTCCTGTTCGATGAGACGATCGACAACGGCAAGCAGCGCGATGCCTATCGCCGCCTCACCGGCCAGCTCATCAGCCGAAGCCGTGGCGAGGGCGATGAGCGGCTGACGCTCGGCGGCACCGCCGTCAGCCTGCGCCAGGCCCTGGGCGCCCAGGTGACCATGGAAATGGACGCAGCCTTCTCCCTCGCCGATTTCGCCAGCGAGAACACCACCCGCGTCACCGGCACGACCGGCGCCTTCTCCGAGGCCTCACGCGAACGCAGCCGGATCGACGACCAGCAATACGATCTCGGCCTGCGCTTCGCCTGGCGGCCGCCGGCCCTGCCGGGGCACGAACTGCGCACGGGCGTGCAGCTGCGGCATCTGTCGCGCGACAGCGATGCGGATCTGTACACGCTGGATGCGCAGGACCGTGTGACACAGACGGCCACCGACCGATCCCGCTCCGCCGCGGCCGACTACACGGCCAGCGAGACCTACCTCGCCGGCTTCGTGCAGGATCGCTGGACGATCGGGCGGCTGACCATCTCGCCCGGCCTGCGTCTGGAAAGCGTGTCGCTCGATCTCTCCGGATCGCAGGGCAGTTCGACGCCCGGCTATACGGATGTGCTGCCCTCGCTGCCCGCGGTGTTCCGCCTTACCGACACGCTGTCGCTGCGCGGTGCCGTAAGCCGCCAGGTGAACCGCCCGACATTGCAGGAGCTGGCGCCCGGCTTCACCGTGCGCGGCAACCGCAGCTACTACGGCAATCCGGATCTGGAGCCCGCGCGGTCCTGGTCCTGGGATGCCGGCGTGGAATATGCGACGCGGGACGTCTTCCTCTCGGCCGGCGTCTTCCTGCGGCAGATCACCGATGTGGTGGAAGCCGCCGAAACCGCGACCAACACCTACAACTATTCCAATGTCGGCAATGGCCGTGTGAAGGGTCTGGAATTCGAGCAGCGGCTCGGCGCCGCTTTGCTCGGCCTGCCGTCCCTGGCGCCGCTGACCCTGCGGCTGAACCAGACCTTCCTGGACAGCCGGGTGAATGATCCCGCCACCGGCCCGCGCCGCTTCAGCGAAGTGCCGCGCTTCGTCGGCAATGCCGGGCTGGAATGGAACGACCGGCAGACCGGCACGGTGCTGGCGGCGAATGTCACCTACACCTCCACCCGGCTGATCCGCAGCTACCAGGGCAACGGGTCGCAGCTCTACAAGGAGATCAACCCGACCACCTTTCTTGACCTGTCCGCGCAGCAGCGCGTGGCACCGGGCGTGGTGGTCTTCGGCACGGCCCAGAACCTGCTGAACCAGAACCGCGACGAGTTCGAGATGACGGACGACATCCTGTCGCGCCGCGCCACAATCGACAGCGGCCGCACCTTCTTCGTCGGCGTGAGAATCAGTTTGTAGCGCTTGACGCAAACCCAGTTGCGAGGCATTCTCATTCGTGGGGATGCCTTCCGCAACCCTGAACAGCGACCGCCAGCGACCCTTGCGAGGGCACCCCGGCCACAGGGCCGGGCCGGTCGCCGAATTTGGAACACCCCATGGATATTCATATGACAGCCGCCGCCGGCGTGCTGCCGCGCGATCCCTCCGCGATCGAGGCTGCCGCGCGCGCCGAGGTGAAGGCGACGCTCCGCCTCGACGACGCGATCCTCGTCGCGACCCAGGGCGGCCTGTTGCGCTACGAAGCCGGCCAGAAGCTGGCCCCCCTGCCCGGCCTGCCGGCGGAGGAAGTCCGCGGCCTCGGGCCGGCGCCGGGCGGCTTCGTCGCCGTGATCGGCCGCCGCCTGCTCCAAGCCGATGGCACCGGCCGCGTCCTGCGCTGGATCGAGGGGCCGGAGGGCGAAAAGCTTGGCCCGGTCACCGCCGCCTCCGGCCGCATCCTGGCCGGCAGCAAGACCGGCGTCTTCGCCTTCGGTGAAGCCGGCTGGACCCGCCTGCTTGGCGAACCGGGCTTCGAGGTGATCCGCATCTGGGAACAGCCCGGCCGCATCCTGGTCGCGGTGAAGAAGCAGGGCGTGAAGCGCCTGCCGGCGCTGGCCGAAAGCCTCGACGGCGGCGCGACCTGGACCGTGACGGAGATGGGCGATTACGGCGACATCGTCGTCGCCGCCGATGCCACGCGCATCGTCACCAAGTGGCGCGGAGCCCGCCCGCGCGCCGCCACGCCCGGCGGCTACAAGAAGCACCCGATCACCGCTGCCGAGCTGCGCGCCGATGGTGGCGTGCTGGTGCTGGATGGCGACAAGGCGGAGATCGCCGGGCCCGGCCGCCGCAAGGCCGAGATCTTCCACCCGGCGCTGGCCGACGCGGAACATGTGCATCTGCTGCCGGAAGGCATCCTGTTCGGCGGCGTGCAGGGCCTGTTCCTGTTCGACCCGCTGCGCCACCGCGTGAGCGACCTCTCGGTCGGCCTGTTCACGGACCGCGTGCTGGGCAAGCGCAAGCGGCTGTTCGCGCTGGATGAGGCCAATGTCCTGTCCACCTGCTCCTTCGGCAGCTTCCACAGCGCGGATGGCGGTGCGAGCTGGCAGAAGGCCGATGCCGAATGGGACGTGCTGGATGCCGAGCGCATGGCCCGCGCCGAGGACGGGCGCTGGTTCCTGCTGACCCAGCGCGGCCTTTTCGTCACCCAGAGCAATGGCGCGCGGATCGACTACCTGAAGCCGAAGCTGGCCAAGGGCGTCCGCCATTTCGGCGAGCTGCGCAGCCTGGCCGTCGGCGCCGGCAAGCTGTGGCTGGGCACCAAGCAGGGCCTGTTCAGCGCCGCACTCGACAATCCCGAGCATCTCGGCCCGGTCGATGCCGTGCCAGCGGCCTCCATCGAGGGCCTGGCCTTCACCAAGGACGGGCTGCTGATGGCGGTCGATGGCCATGGCCTGCTGCGCCTGGATGCGGCCGGCGCCGTCGCCCCCTTCGCCGATGTGGCGCTGCATGAGGCGAGCTTCGTCGCCGATGGCGCCGCCCTGCTGGCCACCGCCGAGGACGGGCTGGTGGCGATCGCCGCCGATGGCACGACGACGGACGCAACGCCGGAAGGCGGCAAGAGTGGCGAGTTCAGCCTGACGGCGCGGGATGGTCGCATCCTCGCCTGGAGCCGCCACGCCGCCTGGCAGAAGCGCGAAGGCGGCACCTGGCAGGCCGTGCCGGGCTTCCCCGCCGGTGTGCGCTCCGTCGCGCTGCTGCCGGATGGCACCGCACTGCTGACCGACCGCGCCCGGATCTCCGGCTTCAGCCTGCCCGATGCCGGGTGAGATGGTGATGGGGGCGGCACGCGCCGTCCCCGCGCATCTCGCGGCGGAGATGGCGGCGACGCTCTGGCGGCTGCGCTGGTTCGTCGCCGCGCTGATGGCGGCGCTCGCCGCCAAGGCCGCCGCCATGCCGGCCTATGCCTGGCTGGCGCGGGATGCCGTCGCCGCGCTGCGCCTGCCGGAGGCGACGCTGGGAGGTCTGTTGACGGACCTCGCACCGGTCGCCGCCGCCGTGCTGCTGGCCGTCGCCTGCTGCGAATTCGCGGAGAAGATGGCGTCCAAGGCGATGGAGGCCCGCATCCTCGTCAATCTCCAGCGCACCTATCTCGACCGACGCCGGACGGAGGATGCGCCGCGCGATGTCAGCCAGGTGCTGTTCGGCTGCGAGGTGGCGCGCAAGGGATTCGAGGCCGTCTACAAGGATGGCTGGCGCATTCCGGCCGAGATCACGGGCGTGCTCGCCTGGCAGCTGACGCTGGGCGCGGAATGGGTGCCGCTGATGCTGGCCGCCGTGCTGCCGGCACTCGCCTGCGTCTGGCTGCTGGGCCATCGGCTGGAGGCGATCAGCGGCCAGATCCTCGGCTGGCAGCGGCACATCGCCGCCAGCACCGGGCGCGGGCGCGAAGGTGATTTCGCCGCGACGCAGGAACGCATCTTCCGCGGCACGCTGCGCTTCGAAGTGCTGAAATGGCTCACCGAACGAGGGCTGGACGCGATGCTGTGGAGCTTCGTCGGCGCCTCCGCCTTGCTCGCCTGGTATCTGGCGCCCGCTTTGCTGCCAGGCGGCGGCGAGATCGCCGGCGCGGCCGCCTTCCTGGTGAACTTGCGGCTGTTGATGAAGCCGCTGTCGGATATCGGAAAGGTCTATGTAAAGTGGCGAGAGGCCTCGCCCGCCATCGCCGCGGTCTATGGCCGCCCGGAACGCGCAGCTTAGCGCAACAACCTTGCGCCCCGGCCAATCCTCCCCACAGACTGTCAGATTGGCCAGGGAGGGCTTTGGATGACGGACGGCACCGACTATGTCGAGCTCGCGCGGATCTGGCGCGGGCCGGTGGTTGAGAGCGTGCATCGCGGCACGGTGGTGGTCGCGGATTTCGAGGGGAAGCTTGTCGGAAGCTGGGGCGATGCCGGCCTCATGACCTTCCCACGCTCCGCCCTGAAGCCCTTCCAGGCGATGGGCCTGGTGGAGAGCGGCGCGGCGGATGCTTTCGGGCTCGGCGACGACCACATCGCCATGGCCTGCGCCTCCCACGATGCGCAGCCCTTCCAGGTCGCGCTGGTCAGCGCCTGGCTGGACCGGCTGGGGCTGGATGAATCGGCCCTGGTCTGCGGCCCGGCCCTGCCGCGGCACGAAGCCGACCAGGCGACGGCCTTCGCGAATGGCGGCGCGCGGCGCATCTACCACAACTGCTCCGGCAAGCATTGCGGCTTCCTGACCGTGGCGCGGCACCTCGGCGCGGATCTGAACTACGCTGATCCGGCGCATCCGGCGCAGCGGCTTTATGTGTCGATCCTCTCCGACTATCTCGGCCGGGATGCGACGAAGCTGCCGGTCGGGCGCGACGGCTGCGGCCTGCCGGCCCTGGCCATGCCGATGCGGGACCTGGCCAAGGCGACCGCGCGGCTCGGCCTTGGCTACTCACCCAATCCCGCCCGCCGCGCCGCGGCGAAGCGGGTTCTGGGCGCCATGGCGGCCTTTCCGGACCATCTGTCCGGCCTCGATTCCCCCACCTCCCGCATCATCCGGGCGACCGGTGGGCGCGTGGTGGTGAAGGGTGGCGCAGAGGGCTTCCTGCTGGCCGCCGTGCCGGAACGCGGCCTCGGCATCGCCATCAAGACCGCCGATGGTTCGGCGCGGGTGAAGTACGGCGTGCTGGCCCGCACCCTCGGCCATTACGGCGTGCTGCCGCTGGCAGAGGCGGAGGCGCTGGTCGATGCGGTGAACCCGCAGATCACCGACAGCACCGGCGCGCTGGTTGGCGGCACCGAGATCGTCTTCGAGAAGCCGGTGCCGACCAGCGAGACCAAGGCAACGCTGGGCTTTTGGCTCGGCGGCGTGAAGGAAGCCTTCTTCTGAGCTGATGCCGCGAGGACGGCACGTCAGTAAGGCGTGCCGTCCTTCCGGGTGAAACTGCGCGTGCCATCCGCGCCGGGCGCGATGCGCAGATCGATGTCGGGATATTCGGCAACCTCGCCCGGCATGCGGCTGCCCACGACCAGCAACAGCACGTCCTGGTCCGACCTGTTCAGCACGCAGTGCCCATCGGTGTGCCCGGCCGGGAAGCCCACGCACATGCCGGGGCGCAGTGGCCGTTCCCCGGCATCGCTGTGCAGCACCGCCTCCCCCTCCAGCACATAGACGAACTCATCCTCCTTCAGGTGCCAATGGCGCTGGGAAGATCGGCCGCCCGGCGCGATGCGGGTCAGGTTGACGCCGAACTGCGTCAGCCCCGCCGCGTCGCCCAGCTTCCGGTTCCAGCGCAGCCGGGCTTCCGTCGCATATGGCTCGGGATAGCCGGTGGCGTTGCTCTCGGGCAGGCCGAGCGGATCGAAGGGCGTCGCGGCGGGCATGGGAAGATTCTGCCTCAGTTCGCGCGGATATTGGCCGCGCGCACCAGGGGCTCCCACACGCCGATCTCGCTGCGCAGATAGGCCGCGGCGGAGTCCGGCGTGCTGTCGCCGACCACCTGCATGGCCAGGCCCAGCAGGCGTTCCTTGACCGCCGGCAGATTCACCGCCGCATTCACCGCGCGGTTCACCGCCTGGATCACCGGCGCCGGCGTGCCGCTGCGGGCGAAGACCATGTGCCAGGTATAGGCCTCATATCCGGCGACGCCCTGCTCGATCATGGTCGGGATCTCCGGCGCCAGCGGCGAACGCTCCTTCGTGCTGATGCCCAGCGCGCGCAGCTCGCCCGACCGGGCATAGGGCAGCGCGGAGGCGGCGATGTCGAAGATCATCGGCACCCGGCCGGAGAGCACATCCGGCAGCGCGGCGGAGGAGCCGCGATAGGGCACATGGTTCACCCGCAGCCCGCCGGCGGCATGCAGGAACAGCTCCGTCGCCAGATGCACCGCGCCGCCATTGCCGGAGGAGGCATAGTCATACCGGCCCGGATTCTCCTTCAACTGGGCGATGAATTCGACCAGGTTCCGCGCCGGGAAGTCCTTGTTGACCAGCAGGATCACCGGCACCTGGCCGACCAGGGCGCAAGGCGTGAAATCGCCGATCGGGTCGAAGGGCAGGCTGGGGAACATCGCCCGCGTCACCGCATGGGCGACGGTGGAATAGAGCAGCATGGAGCCGTCCTGCGGCCCCTTGGCCACCGCATCCGTGCCGACCACCACGCCCGAGCCGGTGCGGTTTTCCACGACGATGCGGTTCGGCAGGACCTTGGACATCTCATCCGCCAACAGGCGGGCCGGGACATCGGTGGGACCGCCGGCGGCAAAGGGCACCACCATGCGGACCGGCTGGCTCGGCCAGGCCGGTTGCGCCGCGGCGGGCCGCAGCAAAGCGGGGGCGGCCAAACCGCCGGCGCCAATGGCCAACAGGTGCCGCCGCCGAAAAATCGGAGTCGTCATGACATGCTCTCCCCTCGGGCGATGTGTCCCGCCCGTTGCGTTCCTGGACACATCTGTTTGGGGGAGAGTGGTGGCCGGCGTCAATCAAAGACGCCGGCCGGGGTCGCACTCAATTGATGGTGATGTTCGCCTCGCGGACCACCGCGGTCCACTTCTGGGTCTCGTCCCGCAGCCAGGCGGCGGCCGATTCCGGGGTGCTGTCGGTGACCAGCCGCATGGCGAGGTCGGACAGGCGCTGCTGAACCGCGGCCTCCGCGGCCACCTGCATGAAGGCCTGGTTGACCGACTGCACCACATTCGCCGGGGTGCCCTTCGGCGCCAGCACCATGTGCCAGGTATAGGCCTCAAGGCCCGGGAAACCGGCCTCGGCGGTGGTCGGCACATCGGGCAGCTGCGGCAGGCGGGCCGTGTCCATCACCGCCAGGCCCCGCGTCTCGCCGCGCTGGGCATAGGGCAACGCGGTGGTCGCGACGTCGACAATCAGCGGAATGGTGCCGTTCAGCACATCCGGCATGGCCGCCGCGGTGCCGCGATAGGGCACATGCAGGGCGCGGGCATCCATGGCGCGCAGCATCAGCTCGGTCGCCAGGTGCAGCGCGCCGCCATTGCCTGAGGAGGCATAGGTCATGCCACCCGGATCGGCCTTCAGCGCCGCCTGCAACCCGCGCAGATCGCGCACCGGGGAGCTCCGGCCCACGGTGATCAGCATCGGAATCACGCCGACCAGCGCGACCGGCACGAAATCCGCCTCCGGATCGAAGGGCAGGCGCTGGAACAGGGCGCGCAGCACGGCATGGGCCACAGTGGTGTAGAGGAAGGTGTGGCCGTCGGTCGCCTTGGCCACCACCTCCGTGCCGACCAGGACGCCGGCACCCGTGCGGTTTTCCACGATGATGCGCTGCGGCAGGATGGCGCCGACACGTTCCGCGAAAAGCCGCGCCGGAATGTCAGTGGGGCCACCGGCGGCGAAAGGCACCACGAGGCGAACGGGCTGGGACGGCCAGTTGCCCTGCGCGCGGGCTGCGGTGGTGAGAGCGGGGGCGGCCAATGCGGCCGCGGCGGCGCCGAGAAGGTGGCGACGGTTCATGCGGACATCTCTCCGAATTGTTCGCGGGCCTGCGTTAACAGCGACCCTGGATGTTAACCCATGTCGCAATGCAACAGCCCAGCGTCAATGCGAACCGTCCATCAAGCTTGCGTAGAGATCCGGATCGGTCGCGCCTTCGGTGCCGAACAGCAGCACCCGGCTCGCGGCCTCCAGCCCCAGCAAAGCGCGGTACATCGGGTCGCGGGCGGCCAGCAGCAGGGCCGCGAGCCCGGCCACCGCACTCTCCCCGGCCACCACCTTCGGCACCCGGCGGGCCAGCAGGCGCATGCAATCCACGGCGCTGGCATCGGGCACCGCCATGAAGGCATAGGCTGCCCGTTCCAGCTCCTGCCAGGCCAGCAGGCTGGGCTCGCCACAGGCCAGCCCCGCCATCAGCGTGTCGAGATCGCCTTCCACCGTCACCGGGGCGCCGGCCTCGGCGCTTTCCAGCAGGCAGGCGGCCTTTTCCGGCTCCACCACCACGATCTTCACATCCGGCCCGAAGCGGCTGCGCAGCTGGATCGCCACCGCCGCCGCCACGCCGCCGACGCCGCCCTGGATGAAGCAATGCGTCGGCGCCTGGCCGGCGAGCTGGTCCGCCGCCTCATCGGCCATCAGCCGGTAGCCCTGCATCACGTCGCGCGGCACCTCGGTATATCCCTCATAGGAGGTGTCGGAGACGACGAACCAGCCCTCGGCCTCCGCCATCCGGGCGGCCTCCCGCACCGCATCGTCGTAATTGCCGGGCACGACGCGGATCTCGGCGCCGTATTGCGCGATGGCGTCGCGGCGGCCCTGGCTGACCGTCTCATGCACAAAGATCACGCAGCGTGCCCCGAAACGCCGGGCGCCCCAGGCGACGGAGCGGCCGTGATTGCCATCCGTGGCGCAGGTGACCGTGATGCCGCGCACCGCTTCCCGATGCGCGCCCGCTTCCAGCTCCACCGCCGTGGCCGAATTGGCGACGCCGCGCCGGGCAAGTTCCGCGACCAGCAGCCGCAGCACCGCATAGGCGCCGCCCAGCGCCTTGAAGCTGCCTAGGCCGAAGCGCCCGCCCTCATCCTTCCAATGCACGGAAGCCACCCGCGCGGCCGTGGCGACATCCGCCAGGTCGAGCAGCGGGGTCGGCGCATAGCCTGGCCAGGCGGTGATCTCCGCCCTGGCGCGCCGGAAGCCGGCCTCCGGCAGCACCACCAGGCCGGGCGTGCCGTGGCGACGGTTGATGAGAAGGCGGGAGGCGCGGTCTGGGATCATGCGGCGGAGAGTGGCGCGCCCCGCCCCCGCCGGCAATCGCTTGGCGCCCGGCCCGTCTGGCGGCACTCTGCGCGCCGAGCAACATGGGGTGGAGCGCCTGATGCAGGTCACGATTCTGGGCGGCGGCGGCTTTCTGGGCCGCCGGCTGGCGGCGCGTTTCGCGGCGGATGGGAAGGTTGGCGACCAACCCATCACGGCGCTGACGCTGTTCGACCTGCACCAGCCCGCGCCGCTCGACGCCCCCTTCCCCGTCCATTGCCTGGCCGGCGACGTGGCCGATGCGGCGACGCTGGCCCGCGCGATTCCGCCCGGCACCGGGCTGGTGGTGCATCTGGCGGCCGTGGTCAGCGCGGCGGCGGAGGCCGATTACGACCTTGGCATCCGGGTGAACATCGCCGGTACCCAGGCGCTGATCGACACCTGCCGCAAGCTGCCCCAACCACCCCGGGTCGTCTTCACCTCCTCCGTCGCCTCCTTCGACGGCGGGCAGGCGGCGAATGTGGCGGATGAGGCGCGACAGCTTCCCACCAACAGCTACGGCGCCCAGAAAGCGATCGGGGAGTTGCTGCTGGCCGATGCGACCCGGCGCGGCTTCCTGGATGCCGTTTCCATCCGCCTGCCCACGGTGATGGTGCGGCCAGGCCGCCCGAACCGCGCCGCCAGCTCCTTCGTCTCCTCCATCGTGCGGGAACCGCTGCTGGGGCTGGAGGCGACCTATCCGGTGGCGGAGGATTTCCGGGTCTGGGTCTGCTCCCCACGCCGGGCGGTGGATTGGCTGGCGCATGCGGCGGCGATGGACAGCGCCGCGCTGGGCCGCGACCGCGGCATCAACCCGCCGGGCATTTCGGCCAGCATCTACCAGATCCTGGACGCCCTGGCTGAGGTCGCCGGGCCCGAGGCCCGCGCCCTGGCCCGCCGGATCGAGGATGCGGAGGTGGAGGCGATCGTCGCCGGCTGGCCCGCCAGCTTCGCCGCGACCCGCGCCCCGGGCCTAGGCTTCGTCCGTTCAGAGCCGCTGGCGGATGTCATACGCGGATTCATCGCGGACGATCTGGAGGCCACGCGACGGGATCGCGAGATCGGCTGAGGGCATCTCCTCCGCCGGGCCGGTTGGGAAGATCTGGCACAGCGGGATGGTCATCGCCGCGCGCACCTCCTCCAGCATCGGCGGGGCCATGCGGCCGCGGGACATGTTCAGGGGGAAATACCCGATCGGCACGACGGCGGTGGCGTGCGGCGCCACCACCACCGGCTCGGCCGGCGCCTCCACAATGCCGCGAAGCGTGATTCCCGTCAGCACGGCGGCCGGGAAGTCATGCGGGTTGCGCACGATCATGCGGTATTCGCTGCGGGCCTGCGGTCGCGGGTCGGCGATCACCACAAGCTCGAAGCGCTCCGCCACCAGATAGCTGGGGCTGGCCTCCGGTCCTGACTGGCAAGGAAAGGGGGTCTCGGCCAAAGCGGGTGTGGCGGCCAAGGTCAGCAGCAGGGCCAGGGTGGAAGCGGGGCGGCACATGGGGGTCTCTCCTGCAACGGCGACAGCCTGCCGCCATTGCGACGGATCAGGCCAAGACGGCGTGGCTGTCGCCACCATCGGTAAAACCTATGGCCGCCGCCCGGGTTGCCCCCGTTTCGTCCCGCAGAACGTTTTTTCCCATGAACTCAAACGGTTGCATCCCATCCCTTCCACCGGCATGCTGCGGGAAACGTCCTGGGAGGGACCCTGAAATGACCACCCGCCGCATCCTGCTGGGTGCCGCCGCCACCTCCATCGCCACCCTGACCGCGCCAAGGCTCGCCAAGGCCGCCTGGCCCGCCGACCGCGCCATCGAGGTGATCGTCCCCTTCCCGCCCGGCGGCGGCGTGGACAACATGGTCCGCCCCATCGTGCATTTCGTGACGCCGCGCCTTCCCGGCGCGCGCTTCGCCATCGTCAACCGCCCCGGCGCCGCCGGCCAGCTCGGCTTCGAGGCCTTGTTCAACGCGGCGCCGGATGGCTACACGCTGGGCGCGCTGACCAATACGGCGATGCATGCCATCGCGGTGGAACGCACCCCCCGCTACCGGCCGGAGGATTTCACCTACATCGCCAATGTGGTGGATGATCCGGGCGGCTTCTGGGTGCGCGCCGACAGCCCCTGGCGCACACTGGACGATCTGAAGGAAGCGGCGAAGAAGGACCCGGAGGGGATTGGCGTCGGCACCGCCGGTATCGGCTCCGACGACCACATGCTGCAGCTGAGCTTCGAGGAAGCGGCCGGCGTGCGGATGCTGCACATCCCCTATAACGGCACGGCGCCGGTGCAGCGGGACGTGATGGGCGGCAGCCTACCGGTGGGCAGCTTCAATATGAGCGAGGGCGTGGCCCTGATGCGGGAAGGCCGCATCCGCTGCCTGGCCCAGGGCGGGCCGGAGCGCTGGGCGCCGACCGACCAGGTGCCGACCTTCCGGGAACAGGGTTATGACGTGCTCGGCGGCTCCGCCCGCGGCATCGGCGCGCCGCCCGGCCTGCCGGAGGAAATCCGCGTGAAGCTGGAGACGGCCTTCCGCGAGGCACTGGCCGACCCGGCGCTGATCGCCGATGCGGAGCGCACCGGCCTGCCGCTGCGGCCGCTGGTGGGCAAGGATTATCGCGACATGATGCGCGCGGACCATGCGGTGCTGCAGGGGTTGTGGCAGCGCCGGCCCTGGCGGAGCTGAGAGGCGGAGCATCGGCGGGCCCGCGCCCCTCACCCTCTCCCCCGCCGGGGGGAGAGGGCTTCGGCTCAGATGCCGATGCCGCCGGAGACGCTCAGGGTCTCGCCGGTGATGTAGCCGGCGTGGGGGCCGGCGAGGAAGCAGATGGTCTCGGCCACTTCCTCCAGCGTCGCGATGCGGCGGATCGGGTGCATGTCCAGAATGGCGTCGCGATTCGGCAACTCGCCGGCGACCTCGGCGGCCATGTCCGTGGGCATGATGCCGGGCTGCACCACATTCACCGTGATGTTGCGCGGGCCGAGGTCGCGCGCGATGCCCTTGGCATAGCCCGCCAGCGCCCATTTCGTGCCGGCATAGTCGGCAACCCCGGCGAAGGGCACGACGGAGCCGAGGCGGGAGCCGACGAAGATGATCCGGCCGCCATCGCTCAGCCGGGGCGCCGCCGCGCGGGTATTGGCGATGGAGCCCAGGACATTGACCTGCCACTGGTGATTGTAGCGTTCCCCATCCAGCGCGGGATCATCCACGAGCTGGCCCTGAATCGCGACGCCGGCATTGTTCACCAGGATGTCGAGCTTGCCGAATTCGGCGATCACCGCCTCGATCAGCGGGGTGGCGGAGGACAGGTCGGACTGGTCGCTGCGGATCGCGATCGCCCGCGCGCCCTTCGCCTTCAGCTTCGCCACCACGGCTTCGGCCTTGTCGGCCGAGGCGGCATAGCTGATCGCGACATCGGCGCCGTGGGCCGCGAAGGCTTCGGCCGTCGCGGCACCGAGGCCGCGCGAGCCGCCGGTGATCAGAACGACTTTGCCCTTGAGAGTATTCGACATGAGAGACCTTTCGTGACGAGGCCGCGGCAGCGCGAGACCTCGGTGGGCGGTGCTCGCCCGTTTCCGTAACATGCATTACGTTAATGCCTGTTATGAAACTCGACAGCGGCCGTCAAGCCGTTTAGTAATGGTCATTATGAAAATAATGGTCCGACGCTGATGGGGCGTCATCGCGAATTCTGCGTCGAGAAAGCGCTCGACGCGGCGGTCTGCGTCTTCTGGCGCAAGGGCTATGAGGGCGCCTCCTATGCCGACCTTGTCGAGGCGACGGGCGTCGAGCGGCCTGCGCTCTACGCGGCCTTCGGCAATAAGGAGGCGCTGTTTCGCCGCGCCCTGGCGCGCTACGATGAGCTCTATCTGGGCTACTATCCGGAAGCGCTGGCGCAACCCACGGCGCGAGAGGTGGCCGCGCGGTTCCTGGCGGGGGCGGTGGAACTCACCACCCGCTTTCCCGACCGCACCGGCTGCTTCGGAGTCCATGGCGCCCTGGCGGGGCCGGAGGAGATCGAGCCCATCCGCCAGGCCCTGATCGCCTACCGGGCCACCGGCGAGGCCGGGCTTCGCGCCCGCTTCGAGCGGGCCAGGGACGAGGGCGATCTTCCGGAATCAGCCGATTGCGGGACGCTCGCCGCCTATGTCATGGCGATGGCGCATGGCATCGCGGTGCAGGCCAAGGCGGGCTTCCCGCGGGACGTTCTGCAGGCGGTGGCCGACCAGGCCATGGCCGGCTGGCCCACCGCGTCAGGCTGACGCCTCGGCCCCCTGCGCTGCGAGCAAGGCGCGCCATTCGTCGGTCAGCGGCACCTTCGCGCCGCTGTCCTCGCGGGTGACGACGCAGACGGCACGCGCCGTGCAGCAGGGCTCGCCATCCTTCAGCAGCGCGTAGTCCTGCACATAGGAGCTGCGGCGGAAGGAGATGGTGCGGCAGGTCAGCCGCACCGCGTCGTTGAAGCGCACGCCGCGCAGGTAGCGCGCCTCGATCTGCGCCACGACCGGGCCGGGACGGTCCGGCGCCAGCGCCACCCCGGTCAGCGCCTGCCAATGCGCCACCCGCAGATCCTCGAACAGGGTCAGATAGGCCGTGTGGTTCACATGGCCGTAGAGGTCGCATTCCGACCAGCGGATGACGTGATCGCGGATCATCGGCCGGGCCGCGTCACGCCGGCGGCACCGGGCGCGGCTTGCGGTTCTCGTCGATAGCCACGAAGGTGAAGACGCCCTCCGTGACCAGGCACATCTCCTCCTCGGAGCGTTCGCGGCGCCAGGCCTCGACCTCGATCCGCATGGAGGTGCGGCCGACGGTGACCACCTCGGCATAGATGCTGACCTCGTCGCCAACCAGGACGGGCATGTGGAATTTCATACCCTCCACCGCGATGGTCGCGACCCGGCCGCGGCCGCGGCGCCCGGCGGCGTTGCCGGCGGCGAGGTCCATCAGCCCCATCAGCCAGCCACCAAAAATGTCACCGGAGGGATTGGCATCGGCCGGCATGGCGATGGTGCGCAGCTTTGGCGCATCGGCGGGCGGGGTGCGGGTGGCCGGGTTGGGCAAGCGTATCTCCGTGGTAGGGTTCGTCTAAGCCCCATCCTTACGGCCCCCATGCCACAAGTCCACTTCCTGACGCATCCCGAGGTTGCCATCGACCCGGCCGTGCCGGTGCCTGACTGGCCGCTGTCGCCGCGCGGCCTGGCGCGCAGCCGGGCGATGCTGGCGGAGCCATGGGTCGCCAACATCGGCGCTGTGTTCAGCAGCACGGAGCGCAAGGCGCGCGACATGGCCGAAATCCTGGCCGGGCACCGGGGTCTCCGCGTCACCCAGATGGAAGCGCTGGGGGAGAATGACCGCAGCGCGACCGGCTATCTGCCGCCCACCGAGTTCGAGGCGATGGCGGATGCCTTCTTCGCCCGGCCGCTGGAAAGCGTGCGCGGCTGGGAACGCGCGGCGGATGCGCAGGCGCGCATCCTGGCGGCGGTGCGCACCGTGCTGGCGCAGGCCCCGCCCGGCGACGTGGCGATCGTCGCGCATGGCGGTGTCGGCGCGCTGCTGCTGTGCCACATCAAGGGCGTCGCCATCAGCCGTGCGGAGGATCAGCCCGGCAGCGGCGGCGGCAATCGCTTCGTCTTCGATGCCGCGCGCTGGCGCCTGCTATCCGGCTGGCAGCGGATCGGGGATCAGCCGGCCGGTTGATTGTAGTTGTGGCCGAAGCGGGCCAGGAAGCCGCAGACCTGACGGTAAATGTCGTCGACATTATGCGGTGTCAGGCCGGTGATGATCGGGACGCGCTTCGACCCGTAGGTGATGTAGATGTAATGCCCCGCCGCCTGCCGCGCCATCGCACCGGCCACGGCTATGCTGTTGGCCATGGTGTTGCCGCCCGGGATGAAGGTCGGATTGTTGGCGGTGGAATCGAAGCCGATGCTGCCGACATGGTCCAGCAGATAGGTCTTCCCCCCGGCGGTGATGGAGGTGCGGTCGATCCTGATCGGCACCGTCTTCTTGCTGTTGGCGAAGCGGAAGGAGAAGACGGCGCCAGCCACGGCGGCCAGGCCGGCCGTGATCGCCGTCCCGTTACCCGCCATTAGCCCCAACGGCAGGGCGAAAATCGCGACCAGCATGGTGATGACCGCGCCTGTGATGCCCAAGGCCATGCGCGCGCCCGAATGGGCCTTTGTCTCAAAGGTCAGGTGATCGGCCGCCTCGCGCACCGTCACGTCATATTCAGGGGCAACCACCTTTGCCATCGCTGTCTCCATCCGGTGCGCCCAAACGGGGCACCCGACAGCGACGATACTCATCCGCTCCATTCCGTGAAGCGACGGTATTTGTGCGGCGCGGTGACATGTCCCGGATGTCACCCGCGCAGCTACAACGAATTCACAGTTTCAGAATGGCCCGCGCCACTGCCTGCGCCCGCGGCACCAGGCTGCCCAGTTCCAGATACTCCTCCGGCGTATGCGCCTTGCCGCCCACCGGCCCCACGGCGCAGAGCGTCGGCGCCCCCATGGCGGCGGTGAAGCCGCTATCGGCGCAGCCGCCGCTGAATTCACCGCTCGGGTCGAAGCCGGATTCCGTCGCGGCGGCGCGATAGGTCGCAAAAAGCTTCGCGGCCTCCGGCGACTGGGTCAGCGGCAGGAACTCGCCCTTGATGGTCAGCTTCGCGCGGGTGCCGGGGACGAAGGACTTGTCGATGATGGCGTGGATCTTCGCCATCACCTCCTCCCGATCCGCGGGCTCGACATAGCGCAGGTCGATCTGGCCCTGGGCATGCGGCGCCACGGTGTTGACGCTCTGCCCGCCCGTCACCAGGCCGACATTCAGCGTGATGCCGCGCTTCAGATCGGTCAGCGCATGGATCGCCGTGATCTTCGCCGCGAGCTCGCCGATGGCGCTGATGCCGGCCTCGAAATTGCCGCCGGAATGGGCGGCCTTGCCCTCGATATCGAAAACCGAAAACACGCCGCCCTTGCGGCCCGTGACGATGCCGCCATTGGGCCGGCCGGGTTCCGAATTGAACACCACCCGCGCCGCCTTGGCCTCCGCCTCGATCACCGGGCGGCCCTCCGGTGAGCCGATTTCCTCATCGCCGGTGAACAGCGCCACCAGAGGCCCAGGCGCGCCGCCGAACTTCTTGAATGCGGCCAGGACGAACATGTTCATCACCAGGCCCGCCTTCATATCGGCGACGCCAGGGCCGAAAGCGCGGTCGCCCTCGATGGTGAAGGGGCGGCGCGTCGGCTCGCCCTTCGGGAAGACCGTGTCGCGATGGCCCATCAGCAGAATGTTCTGCCGCGCATTGCCGCCGCCTGTGCCGGTGCCGGTGCCGTCATCCAGCACGGCGCGGATGCAGTCGCCGTGCTTCTGCTGCGGCAGGATCTCGACCGGAATGCCCTGCGCTTCCATGAAGCGCGCGACCTGCGCGCCGACTCGGTCGACGCCTTCCTTGTCGTAGCTGCCGCCATCGGTGTCCACCATCTCGCGCAGCACCTGGATCATCTGCTCGCGTTGTGTGGACAGCCAGGTGATGATGTCGGTCTCGGTGGACATGGTCATCCGGTCTCCTCATTCGTTGGCCAGCCTCGCATCCGAAGCAGAGCCTGAAAAGGCCCGTGCGTCCCGCAGCCTTCATCGCCGCGTCATCGCACAGTCATCGCCCGCGCCTAGCTTCCGCCGCCTTCGGAACGGGAGCCATCCACATGATCCAGCGCAGACATATCCTGGGCGCCACCGCCGGCGCGGCGCTGCTGCCGCGCTTCGCCATCGCGCAGAATGCCACACCGGATACGCGCCCCTCCATCACCGTCGCCGTGCAGATCGTCAGCATCTCCGGCACGCTGGAGCCGATGCGCGAACAGTCCAATGTCGGCTTTCGCATCATGCCGAGCTTTTCCGAGCCGCTGATCGGCATCGACTGGACGCGCACGCAGCGCGCCGAAGCGGTGCTGGCGACATCCTGGCGCCGCATCGATGCGAAGACGCTGGAACTCACGCTGCGCGACGATGTGCGCATGCATGATGGCCGCATCATGGAAGCGGAAGACGTCGCCTTCACCTTCAGCAGTGAGCGCATGTGGACCGGCCTGCCCGCCGACACGCGCGGCCTGTTCGTCTCCACCACCGCCGGCGCCGCGGGCAAGACGCCGCCGCCCGAGGCTGCCGCGATCAGCCGCGCGCATTTCCCGAACTTCGAGCGCATGGAGGTAGTGGACCGCCGCACCGTGCGCTTCGTCAACAGCGTGCCCGACGTGACGCTGGAAGGCCGGCTGACGCGCACCACCGGCGCCATCTTCTCCCGCGCCGCTTTCGCGCAGGCCGCGAGCTGGCTGGACTGGGCGCGCAAGCCGGTGGGAACCGGGCCCTATCGCGTCGCCTCCTTCCGCCCGGGGCAGGACCTCGTGCTGGAGGCGCATGACGAATATTGGGGCGGCCGCCCGCCGCTGAAGCGCATCCGCTTCGTCGAGGTGCCGGATGTCGCCTCCCGCGTCGCGGGTCTCCAGGCCGGCGACTACGACTTCATCTGCGACCTGCCGCCGGACCAGATCCAGGGCATCGAGCGCAGCGCGCGGCACCATGTCGTCGGCGGGCCGATCAACAACAACCGGCTGATCGTCTGGGACAAGACCCATCCCGTGCTGGCGAACCCGCTGGTGCGCCGCGCCATGTCGCACAGCATCGACCGGCAATCGATCGTCGACAGCCTCTGGGGCGGCCGCACCGCGGTGCCGCGCGGCCTGCAATGGGAGGTCTATGGCGACATGTACCTGGCCGATTGGGAAGCGCCCCGCTTCGATCTGGCCGAGGCGCGCCGCCTGCTGCGGGAGGCGAACTATCAGGGCCAGCCGATCCCCTATCAGCTTCTGAACAACTACTACACGCTGCAGGTCGCCTCCTCCCAGATCCTGGTGGAGGGCTGGCGTCAGGCGGGGCTCAACGTCCAGATCGAGATGAAGGAGAATTGGGGCCAGATCATCGGCCGCTTCGAGGGGCGCGGGCTCTGCGACAATTCCAACACCGCCGTCTTCAACGACCCGGTGGCGCCGATGTCCGTCTACGCGCCCGGCGGTCAGACCTGGGCCAGCGGCCAGTGGCAGAATGACGAGGCGCCGAAGCTGATGGACGCCTTGCAGACGGAAAGCGACCTGACGAAGCGTCGCGACACCTTCCGGCGCCTGCTGACGCTGACCGAGCGCGAAGACCCCGCCTACACCGTGCTGTTCCAGACCGCGAACTTCACGGGCAAGCGCAAGGACCTGCCCTGGCAGGCTTCGAAGTCCTTCGTCATGGACTTTTCGGCGCGCAATTGGGGTGGCGCGGCCTAACCAGCCAGGCGTTGGAGGAAGGTCCCGAGCAGGCCGGTGATAATCGCCGGCTGCTCCAGGCTTGGCAGATGCGCGGTGCCGGGCAGTTCGCGGGCGGCGGCGTCCGGCATCGTCGCCACCATGTGACGGCAGCGGTCCTGGATATGCGGGAAGTCGAGATCGCCCCAGATCACCAGCGCCGGCATGCGCAGTTCATGAAGGCGGCCGAAGGCGGGCGCCGTGTCGAGGCTTTGGCCTGATGGCGGGGATCGCAAAGCGAGGCCGTTCATCTCCAGGAACAGGTCCCGCATCGGCCCCGCGACCCGTCCTTCCTCCGCCAAGGGCCCGTCCAGCCAGAGGCGCGCCTTCAGCGCATTAACCGCCTCAAGATCGCCCGCCGTCTCCGCCACCTTCTGCCGGTCCAGGATCGCGCGGATCGCGGGCGAATGCACCGGCTCCGGTGCGCTGCCGAGGCTGGGCGCGATGAGCACCATGCCCCTGATGCGGGCGGGATGCTGAAGGGCGGCGTCGACCGCGATCTTGCCGCCCTGCGAGCAGCCGACCAGGGTCACCGGACGCCCCTCGCCCAGCGCGTCGATCACCGTCATCAGATCCGCGACCGGCGAAAAATCCTCGGCCTCCGCCTGCGTCCCGCCGAAGCCGCGACGGTCATAGGCGATCACACGATGGCCGGCGCCCAGCGCCGCCATCTGTTCAGACCACATCCGGCTGTCACAGACATTGGCATGCAGGAAGACGACTGGCTCGCCCTGCCCGGCAAACTGCGCGGCCAGGACGGCGCGGCCGGAGACGACGCCCTGCACGCGCCCGGACCTATTCCACCTTGCCGATGCGGCCGACAGCGCGCAGCAGCCGCGCGCTGTCCTCCGCGAAGAAGGTGGCGAACTCAGGCGCGTCGAGATAGGCCACGGGCGCGCCGGCGGCGGTGAAGGCGGCGACCAGCTGCGGGTCCCGCACCGCCTGCCGCACCGCGTCGCGCAGCTTCGTCATCACCGGCGCCGGCGTCGCCGCCGCGGCGAAGAGTCCGGCCCAGATGTAGAACTCGACGTCCGAGAATCCCTTCTCCATGAAGGTCGGCACATCGGGGAAGGAGGCCACACGCTCCTTGCCCCAGCAGCCCAGCACGCGCACGCGGCCGGACTGCACATGCTGCGTCAGCGTCCCGGGCGCGGAGGCCAGCGCCTGGATCTGCCCGCCGAGCAGGGCCGTGATGGCCGGCCCCGCGCCGCTGAAAGGCACATGCAGCAGCCGCATGCCGGCGGCGGCACAGAGCATCTCCATCGCCACATGCAGCGTGCCGTAGGTGCCGGAGGAGCCGTAGGGAATATCGCCCGGCCGCGCCTTCGCGGCGGCGATGAAGTCCTCCATCGTCTGCCAAGGCGCGCTCGCCGGCACGGCGAGCATGGTCGGGTCCGCATTCACCAGCGCGATCGGCGCGAACTGGTCCACCGTATAGGGCGGCGTGCGGCCGAACAGTTTTTCCGCCTCCGGAATCACGGCGAGGGAGGACAGCGCCATCAGCGTCGTATAGCCATCCGGCGCGCTGCGAGCGACGAAGGCGTTGCCGATGGCGCCCGCCGCGCCACCGCGATTCTGCACCACCACGGCCTGGCCAAGGATCTTCTCCATGGCCGAGGCGGTCGGCCGCGCGGCGAGGTCGGCCTGGCCGCCGGGCGGGAAGGCCACCACCATGTTCAGCGGGCGGGAGGGAAAATCGGATTGCGCGAAGGCACTGCCAGCGAAAGGCACGGCGGCGGCGGCGCCCAGCAGAGTACGGCGGTTCATTTTCTTGGTTCCTCCCGTTTCAAGTGGCCTCGTCAGGCCACCGCATTCTCCAGCACGCCGATGCCCGAAATCGCGATCTTCACCACGTCGCCAGACTTCAGGAAGACCGGCGGGTTGAAGCCGATGCCGACGCCGGCCGGCGTGCCGGTGGCGATGACATCGCCCGGCTCCAGCGTGATGACGGCGCTGATCGCCTCGATCAGGGTGGGGATGTCGAAGATCAGATCAGCCACGGGCGCGTGCTGGCGCTGATCGCCATTCACCCAGGTGGTCAGCACCAGCTTCGTCGGGTCCGGCACCTCATCCGCGGTCAGGATGGCGGGACCCATCGGGCAGAAGGTGTCGAGGCCCTTGCCCAGAATCCACTGGCTGTGGCGCTTCTGAAGGTGGCGGGCGGTGACGTCGTTGATGATGGTGTAGCCGAAGACGTGCTTCAGGGCATCGGCCTTGGAGATGCCGCGCCCACCGGCGCCGATCACCACGCCCAGCTCGCCCTCATAATCCAGGCCACCGGTCGTATCGAGATGGCCCAAGATCTTCTCGCCATTGGCGATGATGCTGGTGTGGGGCTTGGAGAAGACCACGGGAAAGGGCGGCACCACATCCTTGGCCCCGCCATCGAAGCCCGATCCCGCGAATTCCTTGGCGTGCTCGTGGTAGTTCTTGCCGACGCAGAACACGTTCTTGGGCGGGCGCGGGATGGGCGCGCAGAGCTTGGCGCCTTCCACCACCGGGGCCTTGGCCAAAGCGGCGCGCGCCTTGTCGAGCAGCGCGGGCTCGGCCGCGGCCAGGTCCAGCATGCTCTGGCCGCGCAGCAGCGGCTCGGCGGCGGCGAGGTCCAGCACCACATCGCCCTCGCCCAGCGCGCCGACTTCCTGCTGCAACTTGCCCGGGCGCGTGAATGTCACCAGCCGCATGACTTAGACTCCTCAGTTCAATTTCGTCCGCATCTGCCCGGTTTCCGCCGGATTGGCCAGGGGGAGGCTGGCGGCGCGTTCCAGTGCGCGGGCGGCGCGGAAGGCGAGGTCATCGCGGTACAGCGCCGCCGCAACCTGCACGCCGCGCGGCATGCCGGCCTCGTCCAGCCCGATCGGCACGGCGATGGCGGGCTGGCGGGTCAGGTTGAAGGCGAAGGTCCAGGGCGCCCAGTCGCGCCACAGCGCCTCCACCGGCTTGATCGTGGGGGCATCCGCGTCGAAGGCGGCGGTCGGCGTCGCGGCGGTCAGGATCAGGTCGTAGCGCTGATGGAAGCGCGCCATGGCATGCGCGCATTCCACCCGCAGCATGTCGGCGCCGAGGAAGTCGGCGGCGGACATGTCGCCCATCTTGCGCGCCACTTCCGCGATCCCGCTATCGAGCTGGCCACGCTTTTCCTCGGTCGCGCCGTTCCAGATGCGGGCAATGGCCACGCCCCAGACGCGGGAGAAAATGGCGCGCGTGTCGGGCAACTCGGGGTCAGCCTCCTCGACAATGGCGCCCTGTTCGGCCAGCAGCTTGGCGGCCACCTGCAAGGCGGCCTCGCCTTCCTCATCCAGCGGCGGATCGAAGCCCAGGCGGCGCACCACGGCGACGCGCAGCCCGGCGACGCCCTGGTCCATGCCTTGGCGCCAGTCGCGCGGGTCGTCCGGCAGGCTCACCGGGTCGCGCAGGTCGAAGCGTGCCATGGCGGACATCATCAGCGCGGCATCGCCGACGCTGCGCGTCATCGGTCCGGCACAGGCGACCGAGGAAAACGCGCCATGCGGCCATTGCGGGATGCGGCCGTAGCTCGGCTTCACCCCCACCAGCCCGCAATAGGAGGCCGGGATGCGGACGGAGCCGCCGGCATCGGTGCCGATATGCAGTGGCCCGAAGCAAGCCGCGCCCGCGGCGCCGGCGCCGGAGGAACTGCCGCCGGCGGAGCGCTGCGGGTTCCAGGGGTTGCGCGTCACGCCATGCAAGGGGCAGTCGCTCGGCGTCTTCCAGCCGAATTCGGTCGTGGTCGTCTTGCCCAGGATGACGGCGCCTTCGGCCAGCAGGCCGACCACGGCGGGGGCGTTTTCGGTGGCCGGCGTGGCATCGGTGGTCAGGCTGCCGCGGCGGGTCGGGAAGCCGGCGATATTCAGCAGGTCCTTCACTGTGCAGGGCACGCCATCCAGCATCCCCATCGGCCGGCCGGCGGCCCAGCGGGCCTCCGATTCGCCAGCCTGGCGCAGGGCGTGGGGGTTCATCACCGCGAAGGCGTTGACCCAGGGATTGTAGCGCGCCACCCGCTCCATCACCGCTTTCAGCGCCTCCACCGGCGACAGGGCGCGGGCGGCATACAGCGCCAGAAGCTGTTCCGCGGTCATCTGCGCGGGGTCGGTAGGCGGGCTCATGCGGGGCTTCCGGAACGGGTCATCGGGGTGCAGCATGGCCCCTCACCAAAGCCAGGGAAACCCCGCAGATGACCAGCGCCAATCCGTGGGAATGGAGCGAGCCGGAATGGCGTGAGATCGTCGGCCGCGCCCGCGCCGGCCGCAGCCTGCGCCCCGCGAGCTGGCCGGGCGGCGCGCGCTGCTGCGTGACGCTGAGCTTCGATGCGGATCATGAGACGATTCCGCTGCGCGACAATGACGAAAGCCCGATGCGTATCAGCCAGGGCCAGTATGGCAACCGCCAGGGCATTCCTCGGATTCGCGCCCTGCTGGCGCGGCACGGCATTCCCGCGACCTTCTTCTACCCGGCCGTCTCCGCCCTGCTGCATCCGGAGGAAGTCCGCGCCGTCTCCGCCGAAGGCCATGAGATCGGCATCCATTCCTGGATCCACGAGGCCAACACCAAACTGCCCCCCGGTGTGGAGCGTGAACTGACGCTGCGCGCGGCCGATACGCTGGAAAAGATCAGCGGCCAGCGGCCGGTCGGCATGCGCACGGCCTCCTGGGATTTCTCGGTCGATACGCTGTCCATCATCAGGGAGATGGGGCTGCTGTATGACTCATCGCTGATGGCCGATGACGACGCCTATGAATTGCTGGACCAGGGCACGCCCACCGGCATCGTGGAGCTGCCGCCGGAATGGATTCGCGACGACGCCGTCTATTTCAACATGCTCCGCTTCTCCGGCCTGCGCCCCTACACGCCGCCCTCGGCGGTGGAGGAGATTTTCTCGGCGGAGTTCGATGGCGCCTATGAGGAAGGCGGCATGTTCCTGCTGACCATGCATCCGCATGTCATCGGCCATCGCAGCCGCATCGCGCTGCTGGACCGGCTGGTGACCCGGATCAAGAAGTTCGAGGGGGTGTGGTTCGCCACCCATGCCCAGGCGGCGCAGTGGTGCAAGGACCATGCGGCCGGGGGGTGACCGCGCGCGGCGCGGTCAGTGCACCGCGCCCTGCCTCAACAACGTGGCATAGACGTCCCGCGTCGCAGCACTCAGCGAGCGCGACAATTCCTCCAGCCCCGCCACCTGATCGACGCGCGGCGCCGCTGCCGCCAGTTCCGTTTCCGACAGCACCAGCGGCACCAGGCCGGTGGCCCGCGCCAGGCCGATCAGCAGGGCGTCGCGCGGGTCTGGGATGTCATCCTCCAGGATCACGCCGCGCAGGCGGCGGCGCACCTCCGCCGTTTCCGCCCGGCCGCTGGCCTTGGGGTAGCGGCGTTCGGGAAAGACCCAGAGAAAGCGGTCCTCGATCCGCCGCAGCACGCCGCCATCCACCAGCCGTTCCAGCACCTGCGCCCGCAGGGCCGGGCCGGATTTGGCGATGTCCTGAATCCACCAGCGGCTGGTGCGTTCCGGCGCCCCCGTCGCCAGCCGCGCCAGCACGCCATCCAGCAGCGCATCCCCCATCGGGCGGGACTGCACCAGCACGAGCCGGTCGAGATCGGTGTCGATGCGGCCGGCCAGGGCCAGTTCCATCAGGATAGCGCCCGCCAATGCCAAGTCGCCGGCCGGCCCGGGCAGGCCGACCGGCTTGCCGGTCTCGTCATCGAGAAGGAGGAGTAGGATCTCCTCCGGCATGGTCAGTGACATCGGTTCCCCCGCATCGCAGCCGCGCAGCCTGCCACGATGTCGGGGGCCGGGTCATCACCCCACCACGATGTTGAATTGCCGCGCCACGGCGGTCCATTCGGTGATTTCCTGCCGGATGATGGAGACGAAGGCGTCCCCGGCCGGCGGCGGGTTGCGCGGCATGGTCTGCAGATCGACGAAGCGCGACATCAGCTCCGGCCGCGCCAGGATCGGCGGCAGGATGGCATTCAGCCGCTCGACGATCGGCGCCGGCAGGCCCTTGGGGCCCGACAGGCCCAGCCACTGCGCCGAGGTCAGCTTCGGAAAGCCCAGCTCGGCGAAGGTCGGGACGTTCGGGAACATGGCCAGCCGCTGCGGCGTGGACACCGCCAGCGCCCGCAGCGACCCGTCGCGCATCTGCGCCGTGTTGGTGGTGATCGGGTCCACCATGCATTCGATATTGCCGGCCAGCACATCCTGCATGGCCGGCGCGCTGCCGGCATAGGGGATGTGGTCGAGGTTCGGCGCATTCGCCTCCGCCGACAGCATGGCGCCGAGCAGATGCGGGGCGGAGCCGATGCCGGAGGAGCCGTAGCGCACCGGCCGGCTGCGGGCCGCGGTGATCAGCTGCTCCAGGGTCTGGAAGGGCGAGTTGGACCGCACCAGGATGATGTTCGGCGCCTCCACCAGCTGCATCATATGGGTGAAGTCGCCAATCGGATCGAAGGGCAGCGTCGGCCGGGTGGCGGTGGAGAAGACATGCACGGAGGCATGGCTGACCAGCAGCGTGTAGCCATCCGCCGGTGCCTTGGCGACGACATCCGTGCCGATGATGCCACCGGCGCCGGCGCGGTTTTCCACCACCACGGACTGGCCCAGGGCCTGGGCCATCATCGGCGCCATCAGCCGGGCGACGGTGTCCACCAGCCCGCCCGGGGGGAACTGGGCGACCAGGCGGATCGAGCGGTTCGGCCAGGCGCTGCCCTGCGCCCTGGCGATGGACGGCAAGGCAAGCGCCGCGGCGGCGCCCCCCAGAATCTGACGACGTTGCAACATTTCTGCGCTCCCGGCTTACGGTCTGGGCGGATTCCGCGCATCGCCTGGGCAGTCCTGCCCGGGAAGGATGCACCGTTCCGCCACCGGATTACGGGGTAGCAAGCTCCGTGCCGAAGCTTCCGGCGGTGGCGGGCCTCAGCCCTCCCTCCGCGTTGTCCCGAGCCCGACGCCGCGGATATCGGCCACCGCGACGCCGAGGGAGCGGTTCAGGCTCTCGATCCGCGTCACCACGTCGAGCCAGGGCTGCACCGCCTCCAGCTCCGCCTCGGAGAAGATCAGCGGCAGCAGGCCGGCGGCGCGGGCCAGGCCGAGCAACAGCGCGTCATGCGGGTCGGGCAGCTCCTCCCGCAGCAGCAACTCGCGCAGCCGGGCGCGGGCCTCAGCCACCTCGGGCCGGCCGGGCGCCTTGGGGTAACGGCGGTCGGGCAGGATCCAGAGCACCCGGTCCTCCACCCGCCGCAACAATCCACGCGCCACCAGCCGGTCCAGGATCACGGCGCGAGCCGCCGGCGCATCGCGCGCCAGCAGCGGGATGGCGCCGCGCGCATCGGTCGGCGCATCGGGCGCGGCCAGCCGCGCCAGTGCCGCATCCAGCGCGGCGTCGCCGGTCGGCGTGGCATCGACCAGGATCAGCCGGTCCCGATCCGTATCCACCCGTCCCGCCAAGGCCAGCTGCATCAGCAGCGCGCCGGCCAGCGCCCGGTCGGGCGCCATGCCAGCCCGGCCGATCGGACGACCACTGTCGTCATCCAGCGCGAGGAGGACGATCTCCTCCGCCAGGGTCAGCGCCGCGTCGCTCATCCCTGGCCGAGGGCGGCGGACCAGGGGGACATCACATCGGTGATGCCGACGCGCTCCCCGCCCTGGCGGATCTGGATCATGTTCGGACAGGCGAAGTTCACCGGCAGCACGGCATGTTCCACCACCTCCAGCGGCCCGGCGGCGGCCAGTGCGTCCAGCGTGGCGCGCGGCAAAGTGCGGTCGGCGGTGGCACCCTCCGGCCCGCTGACATCGATGCGCGGGAAATGCGCCGCCGCCTCCGGGTCCATGCCGAAGCCGGTGACCAGCGACAGCATCTGGAACACGGCGGCCAGGATGCGCCGCCCGCCGGAGGCGCCGAGCGCCATTTCCGGCACGCCGGCGGCATCGGCGACGATGAGCGGGGACATGTTTGTCAGCGGCCGCTTGTTCGGCCCGATCTCATTGGCGCTGCCGGGACGCGGGTCGAACCACATGACGCCGTTGTTCATCAGCACGCCAGAGCGCGGCAGCACCACGCGCGAGCCCATGGAGGAGAGCAGCGTGGTGGTCATCGACACCATCATGCCGTCCGCGTCGACGACATTGAGATGGGTGGTGCAGCTGTCGGAACCCTTCGGCTCGGCATCGCCCAGGCCGGCCAGCCGCTCCGCATAGGCATCCTGCATCGCCTTGGCGAAGGCGAGGTGCCAGGCGGTGCCCGGCGCGCTGCCGGACCAATCCGCGGACTCCATCAACGCCATGACGCGCTGGAAGGTGGGTGCGGCGGTCAGGCCGTTGGACAGGTGCAGCGTATGGCCGCGCCAGGGCACGGAAACCGCCGGCAGCACCCGCGCCCGGCAGCCCGCGAGATCGGCGGCGGAGAGGATGCCGCCCGCCTCCTTCACATCCGCCGCGATCGCGGCCGCCACGTCGCCCTCATAGAAATCCCGGAAGCCGGCCTGCTGCAGCCGTTCCAGCGTCGCCGGCAGGTTGCCCTGGCGGAAGAAGCCCGGCGTGCCCTGATAGGGGGCGACCGGCGGCAGGCCGTTGGGCAGGTAGATACGCGCCGATTCCGGATAGAGCCGCAGGGTGGAAGCGGCGTTGGCGATTTTCAGCGTGGTGAACCAGTCCTGCGGCAGGCCGCGCTTGGCCAGCGCCACCGCCGGGGCCAGCACATCCGCCGCCGGCATCCGGCCGCGCTTTTCATGCAGCAGCGCATAGCCGGCGACCGAGGACGGGATGCAGAAGCTCATCGGCCCATGGATATTGCGGTCGCCCTCCACCTCCGGCCAGGCGAACAGGTCCTGCTTCATCCGGCCGGTGGTCGGGAAATCCCGCGCATTCAGCCCGGCGGGGGAGACGGGGCCGAAATCGAAGGTCTCCGCCGCGCCGCCGGGGGCGGCGACCTGCGCGAAGCCGATGCCACCGAGGCCGCTGTTCCAGGGCTCCATCGCGGCCAAGGCGAAGGCCATGCCGACCGCCGCATCGGCCGCATTGCCACCGGCTTCCAGAATGGCGAGGCCGGCCTCGGCGGCGGCGCGGGACTGGCTGGCGACCATGCCGCGGCGGCCGCGGGCGGCGGGCTTGGTGACCTGCCAATGCTGGGTGGTCTGGGCGGGCGGCTGGTACATCAGGCTGGTTCCTCCGATGGGCGGAGGATCGACCCGCCGGCGCCGCGCGGCAACCCCGGGCGGCGGGGTGCCGCCCGCTATTCTTCCTCCGTCCCCACGATCAGCGCCTCCAGCGTCGCCAGCTGGTCGGCCTCCTCCACCGGCTTGTCGGTGCGCAGCCGGGCGATACGGGGGAAGCGCAGGGCGACGCCGGATTTGTGCCGGGTGGAGCGCTGGGCGGCGTCGAAGATCACCTCCAGCACCAGGGACTTCTCCACCTCCCGCACCGGGCCGAAGCGGGCGGTGGTGTTGTTGCGTATCCAGCGGTCGATCCAGAGCAGTTCCTGGTCGGTGTAGCCGGAATAGGCCTTGCCGACCGGCACCAGCTCCTGCCCCCCGGCGCCATCGGGTCGCCAGAGTCCGAAGGTGAAGTCGGAATAGAAGCTGCTGCGCTTGCCGTGGCCGCGCTGCGCGTACATCAGCACCGCATCGATGCCGAGCGGCGCGCGCTTCCACTTCCACCAGGCGCCCTTCTGCCGCCCGGCGAGATAGGGGCTGTCGGCGCGCTTCAGCATCAGCCCCTCGATCGCGGCCTCCCGCGCCCCGGCACGCAGCAATTCCAGCTCCGTCAGTTCGGTGAAGGGGATGACGTCGGACAGATCCATCCGGGCGGGGCGGGTGCGCGCGAACCAGGCCTCCAGCCGGGCGCGGCGCGCATCGAAGGGCAGCGGGCGCAAGTCCTCCGCGCCGTCGAACAGGATGTCATAGAGCCGCACGCCGATGGGATAGGCCGCCTGCATCTTCGCGCTGACCAGCTTGCGGTTCAGCCGCTGCTGGAGGTCGGCAAAGGGCGCCACCTCGCCCTCTCGCATCACCAGCAATTCGCCGTCCAGCACGGCATGGAAATCCATCGCATCGAGGATTTCCGGAAAGCCGCCCGAAATCTCCTCCGCGCCGCGGGAGAACAGCGCCCGGCCACTCGGCGCGGCGCAGAGCTGCACGCGGATGCCGTCCCATTTCCATTCGGCGCGATGCGTCGCGCCGCTGATGGTGGCGTAATCCGGCGCTTCCAGCGGATGGGCGAGCATCAGCGGCCGGAACACCGGCCGGTCCTCCGCGGAGGGGCGCGGCCCCTGCCCTTCCAGCCAGGCGAACAGGTCGTGATAGGGCGGGGTCAGGCCGTGCCAGACCTCCTCCACCTCCGCCACCTCCTGCCCTGCCCAATCGGCCAGCGCGGTCTTGGCGAGGCGGGCGGAAACGCCGACGCGCAGCCCGCCGGTGACCAGCTTGATCAGTGCAAGACGGCCATTGGCGTCCAGCACATCCAGCCAGCCGGCGATCAGCGCCGGCAGCTCGGCCTTGGGAGTCGCCTCCATGGCTTCGACCACCTCGGCGAGGCCGGGCGGCGGTGCGTTGATGCCGGCGCGGGCGGGCCAGATCAGCGCGACCGTCTCGGCCAGGTCGCCGACATAATCGTAGGAGAGTTCGAACAGCACCGGGTCGCTGCGCGCCGCCACCAGCTCCCGCACCATGCCTGGCTTGGCGGCGCGGAACACCAGCTCGCCGGTCAAGGCGGCGAGGCCGATGCCGCGATCCGGGTCGGGTTGCGTGGCGAACCATTCGCGCAGCAAGGCGAGCTTGGCGTTGCGCCCGGGGGTGAAGGTCAGCCGTTCCAGCAGCGTCGCGAAGGCAGGCAGGCTCATGCGGAGGCCTCAGCCACCGGCTCGACCGCCGGCTCCTCATCCTCCTCGCCCCGGCCCAGCAGATGCAGCGCGCGGCCCTTGATGCCGCGGAGCGCCAGCGCATGCACCAGCGCGTCGTCGCGGCCATGCGTAACCCAGATCTCCGGCGCCTGCACCTCCGCCGTCGTGGCCAGCAGCTCGTCCCAATCGGCGTGGTCGGAGAGGATCAGCGCCAGTTCGACGCCCTTGGCCTTGGCGCGCTGCCGCACCCGCATCCAGCCGGAAGCCGCGCAGATCACCGGGTCGGCCAGGCGCCGCACCCAGGCGGTGGCCTCGGCGCCGGGCGGCGCCAGCACCACCTCCCCGGCCAGCAGCCCGCCGGTGCCGCGCTTGGGCAGGGGCACCGGTTCCAGCGGGCCGAGCTTCACGCCGAAATCCTCATACAGCTTGCAGAGCGCCAGCAGCGCGCCGTGCAGATGGATCGGCCGGTCCCAGCCCGCCTGGCGCAGCAGCGCGATCAGCCGCTGCGCCTTGCCCAGGGCATAGGCACCGATCAGATGCGCGCGATCGGGGAACAGCCGCAGGCTGTGCAGCAGGCGGTCGATCTCATCCGCCGGGTCCGGGTGACGGAAGACCGGCAGGCCGAACGTCGCCTCGGTGACGAAAACGTCGCAGGTGACGGGCTCGAAGGGCAGGCAGGTGGGGTCGGGGCGGCGCTTGTAGTCGCCGGAGATGACGATGCGGCTGCCCTGCCAGTCCAGCACCACCTGGCAGGAGCCGAGAACATGCCCGGCCGGCACCAGGCGGATGGCCACGTCCTTGTGGTGAATGACCTCCCCCATCGCTGCCACCTGCTGCGCATGGCCGGCCCGACCCTCACCCATCCGGGTCCGCATGATCGCCAGCGTCTCGTCGCTCGCCAGCACATGGTCGTGATCCGGGCGCGCGTGGTCGGCATGGCCATGGGTGATGATGGCATGGGGCACGGCGCGGGCAGGGTCGATGAAGAAGTCGCCGGGCACGCAATAGAGGCCTTGCGGCGTCACGCGCATCCATTGCTGGGGATGAGGCATGTCCTGCTAGATCGCGCGGAGCCCTGCGAGATCAAGAGGTTCGGCACCTCACGGCTTGGGGGGCAGGAAGGGCCGAAGTCGCGGGGGGCGAAGCCCTTCCTGCCAGCCGGCATCAGGAGGTGGTGATGCCGGCCATCACGGGCCACGCCGCCCAGGCGGCGTGGCCGTTCTCGGGACCAGATCAGCCGATCCGGATCTGCTCGATCTCGGAGAAGCGCATCTGTTCGCCACCGAAGTTGATCACGCCGCCGAAGGTCGCTGGGTTGCCCTGGGCATCGGTGAAGGTGACGACATTGTTGCTGACATGCATCTGGAGGTTGGTGTTGCCCTCCAGGGTCAGGGCGGACTGGAGCTGGTGCAGGCTCATGCCGAGGATGTTCAGCGTGTCATTGCCCGTGCCACCATGGAACTGATCGTTGCCGTCGCCGGGCGCCCAGATGAAGCTGTCATTGCCCGCACCGCCGAAGGCCAGGTCGGTCGCGCCATCGCCCGCGCCGCCATCCATGAAGTCGTTGCCGTCTTCGCCCTGCAACTGGTCGGCGCCCGCCCCGCCATTCAAGGTGTCGTTGCCAGAGCCACCGAAGGCCAGGTCATCGCCGGCGCCGGTGTGGATGAAGTCGTTGCCGGCTTCGCCATAGGCCTGGTCGTTGCCGCCGCCGGTATTGACCGCGTCGTTGCCGCCGCCGGCGAAGATCACGTCGGCCTGCGGGGTGCCCTGAAGGCTGTCGTTGCCAGCGCCGCCCTGCTGGAAGGCCCCACCGACCACCTTGCTGAGATCGGCGTCGTCAATTTTTTGGCTGGACATCTGCGTCTTCCTCGAAGGTTTCAGTAACGGAACCCTAGAACGAGGCGCAGAACCGTGGAAGCCGAATCAACCTCTGGCGAAGATAGGCTCTTCCTATCACGGAGTATTCGCCACTCTGTCGATTTCTCAACTCGTTGCTGTTTCAGCAACACGCGGGATTTACGAAATTCGCGCAAAAGTACGCATCGAGAAATCATCACAACCGGAACGTGTGTTGCGTCGCAAAATTTCCCCCGCGACATCCGCGGCGGAAATTGTTAACAGGTTGTCCATGCAGCCGCGGCACCGGTCCTTCCTCCGGCCGGCATCAACGAGGCGCCATGACGCAGCACAGCCTTGGGCGGATCGCCGATCCAGTCCCGGACCGGACGAGCAGCCCCGACTGGGCGCGCGATGCGGGCGCGCAGCGGGTGTTCGACAAGCTCTTCGCCCCGGCCCGGCCGGACCAATGGCTGCGGGTGCTGGAGATCGGCGGCGGCGGTCGCTTCGCCGAACGGCTGCTGGCCCTGGCGCCCGCCGCACAGGGCTGGTGCTTCGAAACCTGGGAAGCCACCCGCGCCGCGGCCGCCAGCCGCCTCGCGCCGCTGATCGCCGGCCGGCGGCTCGACCTGCTGGCGCTGGACCCGATGCGGCCAGGGCTGATGGCCGAGACGCTGGAGGCGGCGGGCCAGGCGGGCCAGGTCGATGCGGTCTTCGCCATCGATGCGCTGTTGCAGGCCGATCTCAGCCTGTTGACCGCTTGCTGGCTGAATGCGGCGCTGATCCTGAAGCCGGGTGGCCGGCTGCTGATGACGCTCGCCGACCCCACCACCCCCAGCGGCTTCCAGAAAATCCTGCGCGACATCCGCCGCTTCCACCGCTTCCAGGGCCGGCCCTGCGACCGCTTTGGCTATGTCGCCACCGACATGGTGCGCGCCGTGCTGGATCGGCTGGGCTTCGTGGTCGATCTGCTGGAGCCCTGGTCGAACCATGAGGGCCGGCCGCCGCGTGATCTTTACCTTTCCGCCCACCTCGCCTTTCCCGAACGCGCCGTGGCGCTGCGCGCCGCACTGCAGCCGGCGGCCGAGCCGGCCGGCGCGCCGCTGTCCTATGCCGAGTGGTGGGACCGGCAGGCGCCGCGCGCCACCGCCGGCCACCCGACCCGCCCGCCGGCGCAGGCCCTGCTGGACCAGATCCTGGTGCCGGCCGAGGTCGAGACCTGGCGCCGGGCGGTGGAGATCGGCCCCGGCGATGCGCGCTACACGTCGGCGCTGCTGCGCGCCTGCCCGCGGCTGACACTCACCGTCTTCGATGTCAGCGACAAGGTGATGCGGGCGGCGGCCGCAAAACTCACCACGCCGGTGGCGGAAGGGCGGCTTGGCTTCCTGCCGATCGACCCGCTGCATCCCGACGCCATGCTGACTACCTTCGAGCGTGAACATCTGGCGCGGGAGGTGGATGCGGTGATCAGCATCGACGCGCTGATGCATGTCGATCTGCAATACCTGATCGCCTATTGGCTGAATGCGGCGCTGCTGCTGAAGCCGGGCGGCTGGCTGGTGTTCAGCGTGGCGGACCCGACCACGGCGGAAGGTTTTGAACGCCTCCTGGCCGACCTGCCCAACGCCGTCGCCGGGCCGGGCCAGGTCGGGCAGCGGCTGGAATATCTCAGCTACGGCCTGCTGCGCCCCCTGCTGGAACGCTTCGGCTTCGACGTGACCTATGCCGGTCACTGGACGGCGGATGCCGCGCCGGGCCGTGACCTGTTCATCGTCGCCCAGTTGATCCGGCCGGAGGCGGCCGAGGCCCTGCGCGGCCATCTCGGCACCGGCCTGGCCACGCCCCGCTTCAGCGGCGGCGCGGAGGAGCCGCCGGCGGAATTCACCCCGGAACCCCTGGCGGAGGAGGGCGGCGAACTGGCCCGCATCCTGGGCCAGGCGATATGGCGGCAATTGCAGCGCCAGGGCGTGCCCGGGCTGACCGCGGACGGACGGCCCAGCGGCTGGGCGGAGAACCGGCGGGACTATGTACGGCTGGGCCGGCAACTGCTGCGCGACCTTGCCGAGATGGGCATTACCCTTCACAAGACGCCGGCCCGGCGCGCCGGGCCAAACCCCGCCCGGTCCGGCCCATCCTCCCGCGACCTGTGAGGGTGCGGACCCCATCGAACCGGTAGGTATGAGCAGCACGGACGCCCCTTCCCTCCGCCAGGCCATGCAACTTCGGGCGGCCGGAGACCTGCCGGCCGCGGTCGCCGCGCTGCATGCGAGGGCGGCGGAGGACCCGCAGGCCGGCCACCTTCTGCTGCGCTACCTGTTCGAGTTGCAGGATTACGAGGCGCTGCAACAGGCGACGCAGGCAGCCCTGCATCGCCTGACCCCGGCGCGCGCCGCGCAGTCCGGCACCGCCGTCCTGGTCACCCTGCTGCATTTCGCCGAGCGCTGCTGCTTGCCGGCCGCCGAGATCGCGGCGGGGCTGGCGGCCAGCCAGGCGGCGGCGGAGGCAGACCCGGCGCTGATGTTCGCCTGGCGCGCCGTCCGCCAGCGCCAGGATTGGCGGGAGGCGCTGCCACGGCGCTTCGCCGGCGGGGCCGCCCTTCTCTCGCTCGGCCTGAACTGCCTGCCCTGGACCCTGCCGGCCCGCTGGGGGCTGCGGGAGATGGCGGATTTCGCGCCCCTCTTCGGCCCCTTCTCCCTGGCGGGCCACTCCATCCCTGGCGTCATCACGGCACTCGAAGGCGGCTTCGAGGCCTTCTGCGCGCCGGAGGCGGTGCGGGTGGTGAAGACCCAGCGCGGGCATGAGCTGGCGATGCGGGTCGACCGCTCGGCCAATTGGAACCACAATCGCGGCCCCTACTGGCTGGGGCAGGATCTGGTGCCGCTGCGCGCCGGGCTCGCCGCCAAGGGCGCACGTTTCGCCGCCGCCTGTCGCCGGCCGGATGCGGTGTTCCTGCTGGCCGGTTGCCAGGTGGAATATCCGGAGGAGCCGCTGGACTTCCTGCCCCGGCTGGACGCGGCGCTTGCCCGCTATACCGGGCGCGACGGCAACCGCATCATCATCACCAACCAGACCGCCCGCCGCCGACCGGCCGGGACGCGGGAAGTGGATGCGAGCACCAGCTTCCTCTACTGCCCCTACCCGACGCCGGATTATGTCTGGCACGATGACGACTATGCCGATAGCGAGGCCGGCCTGGCCTTCGAGCACGGCTATGTGGAGGCGCTGATGCATGCGCTGGCGCGCTGGGGCTTGGTGCGCGGGGCGGAGGCCGGCTGAGTGACGGCCACCACCACGCCGCCGCTGGATTTCACGCAGGAAGGGCCGCTCGTCCGGCAATTGCGCCAATCCTACCACGCCGAGGCCTATGCGGCGTTCCAGGCGCTGATGATGGAGGCCGCCGCGCGGGTCGAGGACCTTGCCGCGCCCAGCCAGTCGCATCTGATGTTCCTGCTGCGCTTCGGCGAACGCGCCTGCCTGCCGCCGCCGCTGATCCAGGACCTTCTGACGCGGCTGCGCGGCCGGGCGATGCAGGATGAGACGCTGAAGTCGGTCTGGCAGGCCGTGGCGCGGCGGCAGGTGTTCCGCACCCGGCTGCATGCGCTGCGGCGCGGCCCCCTGGCGCTGGTCTCGCTCGGGCTGCACTGCCTGCCCTGGACGCTGGTGAACCGCTGGGGCTTTCGCACCGCCGATCAGTTCGTCTCGCTGTTCAACCCCTTTTCCATGGCGGTTCACAAGGCGGCGACGGTGGCCGAGGCCATCGCCACCGATTTCGCCAGCTATGCCGACCCCGCGGACATGCGGGAGGCGCGGACCCCGCAGGGCCAGCGCATCGCCATGCGGCGCGATGGCGGCGCGGTGTGGAACCACAATCGCGGCGATTCCTGGCTGGCCGATGACCATGCCCGGCTGCGCGCCTCCCTGGCCGCCAAGGCCGAGGCTTTCCGCCAATCCTGCCGGGCGCCGGGGCTGGTCTTCCTGATGGGCGACTGCCGCATCGACGACCCGGCCGCCCCGATCCCCTTCCTCGACCCGCTGCGCGCCGCGCTGCGCGGCGTGACGGGGCTGCCCAATCCGCGGCTGATCCTGACCAGCCAGCGCCGCCGCGGCGGCCGTGACGACCTGACTTGGCTGGATGCCGACACCGCCCTGATCTCCGCGCCCTACCCGCATCCCCGCTATGTCTGGGCCGATGACGACCAGGCCGACAGCGCCGATGGCCTGGCCTTCGAGCATGGCTATGCGGTGGCGCTGCTGCGCTGCCTGGTGCGCTGGGACATGGCCGACCGCCCGGCCCGGACCGCCGCGTGACTCCCTTGCTGCCCGAAAGCCTTCTGGAGGCGACCGTGCTGCGCCATTGGCGCGGCGGGCAGCGCCAGGATGTGACGGGGCGGGACTTCTGGCAGCGGGTGACGGCACGCGCCGCCTGGGTGGCGGAACAGGCCCCGCCGGGGGCGCTGGTGCTGGTTGTGGCGGCGACGGGGGTGGAGGCGATGGCCCTGTTCCTCGGCATCGCCGCCGCCGGCCGGCTCGGCGCCTTCTTCCCGCCGGCCTCACCGATCCAGGACCAGCGGCATTTCTTCGACCAGCAGCGCGCCGCGCTGCGGGCCATCGACCCGGCAGCGATCTGCGTGCTGGACCCGGCGATGGCGGAGATGGTGGGCCGCATCGACCCGGCGCTGACACCGCGCGTGAAGCTGGCGCCGGCGGAGGCGAACGGCGATTCGGTGGCCGCCTTGGGCGCGCTGCGGGACAGGCTGGCCAGCGACGCGCCGTTGTTCGTGCAGCACAGCTCCGGCACCACCGGCATCAAGAAGGCCGTGGAGATCAGCGGCCGCATGCTGGCGGCGCAATTCCAGGCCTATTGGCCCGGCCTGAAGGCGGAGGTGGGGGCGGAGCGGCTCGCCATCGCCTCCTGGCTGCCGCTGTATCACGACATGGGGCTGATCGCGGGCTTCCTGCTGCCGATGCTGGGCGGCGATACGCTCTCGCTGATGAACCCTTTTGAATGGATCGGCGCGCCGGGCCGCTTCTTCGAGATGATCGCGGCGGATGGCTGCACCATCGCCTGGATGCCGAATTTCGCCTTTCGGCATTTCGTCCGGCTGCGGCGCGCGCTGAAGCCGGCGCGGCTGGAGACGATGCGGCTCTGGGTCGATTGCTCCGAGCCCTGCCGCCTGCAGGATGCGCGGGATTTCGAGGCGGCCTTCGCCGATTTCGGCGTGCGGCCCAACAGCGTGGTCGGCTGCTATGCCATGGCGGAGACGGTCTTCGCCGTCAGCCAGGGCCGCCCCGCCTCCCGCCTCGGCCTCGCCGTGCCGCCGGCCATCCCGCCGGGCACGCCAATGGCCGAAACCTCCGCGCGCCTTGTCACGAACGAAACCCCGGAAGGCCACCGGCTGGTGCTGTCCAGCGGCCACCCCCTGCCGGGGATGGAACTGGCGGTGTTCGACGGCGCGCGGCGCCTGCCGGAAGGCTTCTATGGCGAGATCGGGTTGCGCGGCGCCGGCCTCTTCGCCGGCTATCGCGGCCGCGACGCCGCATCCTCCGGCATCGGCGCGGATGGCTTCTTCCGCACGGGCGATCTCGGCGCGATGCTGGAAGGCCAGGTCTTCGTCTTCGGCCGCCTCAAGGAAATCATCATCGTCAACGGCAAGAACATCTTTGGCGGGGATGTGGAGGCGCTGCTTGGGGGCATTCCCGGTGTCCGCGCCGGCCGCGCCGTGGCCTTCGGCGTGGACAGCGACATGACCGGCAGCGAGGAGCTGGTGATCGTCGCCGAGCACGACGCCGCCGCCGGCGTGCCGGAAGCGGAATGCCGCGCCGCCATCAGCCGCCTCGTCACCGAGACCTTCCTGGTCAAGCCGCGCGATGTCCGCATCGTCGCGGAACGCTGGCTGGTGAAAAGCACCAGCGGCAAGATCAGCCGCGACGAGAACCGCCGCCGCTACCTCACCCAGTTCCGGGAGCAAAGCTGATGCCTGCCTTCACCCTCGCCGATCTCGAGGCCATTGCGCGGGAGGTGATCGGCGACCGCGACATCGCCCTGACGGCGGAGATGGCGGCGGCCGATGTGCCGGGCTGGGACAGCCTGAACCACACGCTGATCAGCGTGGAGATCGAGGGCCGCAGCGGCGCGGAGGTGGACGCCCAGCAACTGGCCGAATGCGCGACCTTCGGCGAGCTGGTTGCCTTCGTCGCCGCCCGCCAGCCGAACTGACCAGGATGTCATCGCCGGGCGCTCGACAGCGGCGCCAGGGCTCCCAACTTGCGGGGCAGGCAGGGAGAAAGATGACATGCGCTTCACAACTATCAGCCGGCGCGGTGCGCTTGGCGTGATTGGCGGCTTGGCCGTCGCCACCGGCGCCCGCGCCCATCACGGCTGGTCCTGGGCCGAGGGCGACCAGGGCACGCTGCGCGGCACGGTGCGGGAGGTCTATGTCGGCCCACCCCACCCGACCCTTCGCATCGAGGCGGAGGGGCAGATGTGGACGGTCGAGCTGGGCAATCCCAACCAGACCGCCCGCGCCGGCTTCACCGAAACCTCGCTCCGTCCGGGGCAGGAGGTGGTGGCGCTGGGCAACCGGTCCCGCGACAGTTCGGAACGCCGGTTGAAGGCGGTGCGGCTGACCGTCGGCAACCGCCGCTTCGACTTCTACCCCGAGCGAATCCAGGGCGGCTGACGCCGCTTGCTGGACCTGCTGGCGGCCTCCGCCCCCGCCGCGGCGCTGCGCGGCTCGGTGACGCTCTATCTGCTGGTCAATGCCGCGCATGTGCTCGGCATTGGGCTGCTGGTGGGCGCCATCGCGACGCTGGATCTGCGGCTGCTGGGGCTGTTTCGGGCTTCGGCGCTGGGGCAGTTGGCGCCGCCGCTGGTGCGCGTGGCGGCGACCGGGCTGGGGCTGGCGGCGGTGACCGGCCTCGCCTTGTTCAGCACGCGGCCCGCCACCTATCTGGAAAATCCGGCCTTCCTGGCGAAGCTGGCGCTTCTGGCCCTGGCCTTGGCCAATCTGGCGCTGCTGCATGCCGGGCGGCCCTGGCGCGAGGCTTTGGCAGACGGCCCGGTGGGGACGCGGCTGCGGCTGGCGGCGGCGGTATCGTTGGCGGCCTGGCTCGGCGCGCTGCTGGCGGGACGCTGGATCGGATTCCTGCAATAATCGCCGCATCAGGCGGAGATTCGGGATGGACGGACGTGTGGTGGCGGTGGCGGCTTCGTCCGGCCATGAATTCTCCAAGCCGGTCATGCCGCGGATCACGCTGCTGGCGGGCCTCGGCGTGGAGGGTGACGCGCATTGCGGCGTCACGGTGAAGCACCGGTCCCGCGTCAAGGCGAACCCGAACCAGCCGAACCTGCGGCAGGTCCATCTGATCCCAGCCGAGCGGCTGGACTCCCTGACAGCGCAGGGCTTTGGCGTCGCCCCCGGCGCGCTGGGCGAGAATGTGACGACCGAGGGCCTCGACCTCTTCGCCCTACCGCGCGGCACCCGGCTGCATCTGGGCGCGACGGTGGTGGTGGAGGTGACCGGCCTGCGCAACCCCTGCCACCAGCTCGACAGTTTTCAGAAGGGCCTGATGAAGGCGACACTGGAACGCACGCCGGACGGGGCGCTGCTGCTGCGAGCCGGGATCATGGCGGTGGTGATCGAGGGCGGCGAGCTGGCGGCGGGGGATGCGGTCCGGGTGGTGCTGCCGGCTGAGCCGCATCTGGCGCTGGAGCGGGTGTGAGCCGGCTGGTCGCCTTTGCCGGGCTTCCGGGCACCGGCAAATCCACCCTCTCCCGCGCACTTGCGCAGGCGTTTGCCGCCGTCTGGCTCCGCATCGACCATCTCGAACAGGCCATGCGCGATGGCGGCATCACCGAGGTCGGGCCGGCTGGCTACATGGCGGGCTATGCGGTGGCGCGCGCGAACCTGTCGCTCGGCCTGTCGGTGGTGGCTGATTCGGTGAATCCGCTGCGGATCACCAGGGATGCCTGGCGCGATGTGGCGGGGGCGACCGGCGCCGACTTCATCGAGGTGGAGGTGGTCTGCACCGACCCCGCCGAGCATCGCCGCCGCGTCGAAACCCGCCAGATCGACATCCCCGGCCTGGTGCCTCCGGACTGGCCGGCAGTGCAGCGACGGGCCTACGAGGCCTGGGACCGGCCGCCGCTGCGGATCGACACCGCGGGGCGAAGCATCGACGCCTCGCTGGCGGAACTGCGCGCGGCGCTGGGCTGACACCCCTTCCCCTTTCGCCCAAGCACCAGCATATTCCCCGACGAATGGGAACATTGCCGGAACTTTTCCGCGACTGGTTCGCCGCGCGTGGCTGGTCGCCGCGGCCGCATCAGTTGGCGCTGCTCGATGCCGTGCAGGGCGGGTCCAGCGCCCTGCTGGTGGCACCGACCGGTGGCGGCAAGACCCTGGCCGGCTTCCTGCCCTCCCTCGTCGACCTGCACCAGAATCCGCGCGAGGGTCTTCACACCCTCTATATCTCGCCGCTCAAGGCGCTGGCCGTCGATATCGCCCGCAACCTGACCGCCCCGGTCGAGGCCATGGGCCTGTCCATCCGCATCGAGACCCGCACGGGCGACACCCCCGCCAATCGTCGCGCCCGGCAGCGGGTGGACCCGCCGAATTTCCTGCTGACGACACCCGAAAGCCTGGCGCTGCTGCTGACCCTGCCGGATGCGCCCGAGATGTTTGGCGGGCTGCATGCGATCGTGGTGGACGAAATCCACGCCCTGGCCGGCAGCAAGCGCGGCGACCAATTGGCGCTGGGCCTATCGCGTCTGGCGACGCTGGCGCCGGAGGCCCGGCGTATCGGCCTGTCCGCCACCGTGGCGCATCCGGGACCGCTGCGCGCCTATCTCTCCCCCACCGGCCTCCCCGGCGACGTGGCGCTGGTGCAGGGCGCGCCCGGGGCGCCGCCGAGCCTCGACATCCTGCTGCCGGAAGGCCGCCTGCCCTGGGGCGGGCATATGGGGCTGGCCTCGATGCCGGAGGTCTATCGCCGCATCCGCGGCGCCGGCGTCACCATCGTCTTCGTCAATACCCGCGCCCAGGCGGAGCTGTGCTTCCAGGCACTCTGGCGGCTGAACGACGACAATCTGCCCATTGGCCTGCATCACGGCTCGCTCACCGTGGAACAGCGCCGCAAGGTGGAGGCGGCGATGGCCGATGGCCGGCTGCGCGCGGTGGTGGCGACCGCCTCGCTGGACCTCGGCATCGACTGGGGTGCGGTGGACCAGGTGGTGCAGGTCGGCGCGCCCAAGGGCGTTTCGCGCCTTTTGCAGCGCATCGGCCGCGCCAATCACCGGATGGATGAGGCGAGCCAGGCGGTGCTGGTGCCCGCCAACCGTTTTGAGGTCATCGAATGCGTCGCCGCCCGCCAGGCCATCGACGCCCATGAGTTGGATGGCGACCCGCCGCGCGAGGGTGGCCTCGACGTGCTCTGCCAGCACATTCTGGCCTGCGCGGTCGCAGGCCCCTTCCACCCGGATGACCTGTACGCCGAAATCCTGCGCGCCGCGCCCTATGCGAAGCTGACCCGCAAGGATTTCGACGACGCCCTGCGCTTCGTCGAAGACGGCGGCTATGCCCTTCAATCCTATGACCGTTTCCGGCGCCTGTTCCGCGACTCCGAAGGCCTGATCCACATCCGCGGCCCCGCAGCCGCGCGCCAGCTCCGGATGAACCTCGGCACCATCGTCGAGACGCCATTGCTGAAAGTGCGGCTACGGGGCGGGCCGGTGCTGGGGGAGGTGGAGGAATGGTTCGTCTCCACCCTCAGCCCCGGCGACTGCTTCATCTTCGCCGGACAGTTGCTGCGCTTCGAGGGGCTGGACGCACTGGCCTGTTTAGTCTCCCGCGGTGGGGAGGGCGAGCCGCGCGTGCCCGCCTATGCCGGCAGCCGCATGCCGCTGACCACCCATCTCGCCGCCCGGGTGCGCGGCATCCTGCATGATCCGGCTGCCTGGGCCGCTTTGCCGGACTCGGTGCGCGAATGGCTGCGGTTGCAACAGCACGCCTCCATCATGCCGCCGCGCGATGGGCTGCTGGTGGAGACCTTCCCACGTGGCGAACGCTGGTTCCTGGTGGCCTATTGCTTCGAGGGGCGGCTGGCGCATCAGTCGCTCGGCATGCTGGTGACCAAGCGCATGGAACACCTCGGCATGGCGCCGCTGGGCTATCTCGCCACGGACTACGTCCTCGCCGCCTGGTGCGCCTTCGAACCCCAGGGCATCGAGCGCCTGTTCGAGGAGGACATTCTGGGCGAGGAGCTGGAGGAGTGGATGGCCGAGAGCAGCATGCTCCGCCGCACCTTCCGGAATATCGCCACCATTGCCGGGCTGATCGAAAAGAACCACCCGGGGCAGGAGAAGTCGGGCCGCGCGATGACGATGAATGCCGATCTGATCTACGACGTGCTGCGCCGGCACGAACCTGACCATATCCTGCTGCGCGCCACGCGGCGGGAGGCCTCCGCCGGGCTGACCGATGTGGCGCGCATCGCGCTGATCCTGGCCCGTGCCCGCGCCGGCGGCATCCGCCACATGGCCCTGCCCCGCCCCTCCCCGCTTTCGGTGCCGGCGCTGATCGAGGAAGGCCGCGAATGGGTGGCCGGGGGCGCGGAGGATGCGCTGTTGGCGGAGGCGGCGGCCCTGGTCGCGGATGCCACCGATGGCGCCGAGATCTTTGGGGAATTGCTGGCCGAGGTGACCGAATCCATCCCGCCGCGCGGCGACCGCGACCGTGTTCGCCGCCCCCGGGACGCCAAACGCCGGAACAGCCGCTTCATCCGCAGCGCGCCGAAGAACTACGGGGCCCCGAAGTGACCGCCGCCGCCCCCGTCCATATCGCCGGCCAGCGCCTGATGCTGGACCCGGCCGGCTTCCTGGTCTGGCCTGCCGAAAAACTGCTGGCCGTCGCCGATCTGCATCTGGAAAAGGGCAGCAGCTTCGCCGCCGCCGGCCGCTTTGTGCCGCCCTATGACACGCGCGAAACGCTGGAACGGCTGGCGCTGGGCCTGCGCCGATGGAAGCCCCGCCGTCTGGTTCTGCTGGGCGACAGTTTCCATGACCGGCATGGCTGCGCCCGGCTGCCGCCGGCCGATTGCGCAGCGCTGACCCGGATGCTGGCGGCGCTGGAGGAGGTGGTCTGGGTGCTCGGCAACCACGATCCGGAACCCCCGGTGGGTCTTGCCGGCATCGCGGCAGAGGAATGGCGCCTCGGCCCCTTCACTTTTCGGCACATCGCCCAGCCCACCGCCATGGGTCGGCCGGTGCCCCCAGGCGAGATTTCGGGACATTTCCATCCCAAGGCGAGCATGCCGACGCGGGCCGGATCGGTGACTCGGCCCTGCTTCATGACCGATGGGCGGCGGATGATGCTGCCGGCCTTCGGCGCCTATACCGGCGGGCTCGACCTCCGCGACCCGGCCATTGCAGGGCTATTCCCGCGCGGCGGGCGGGCCTTCCTGCTGGGGCCAGACCGGCTCTACAGCTTTCCGACCGGACCGCTCCGGATGCTGGCGCGGCTTGCCGAAACGACGAACGCGCCGCCCCCGTAAGGGGACGGCGCGCTGCGCCATCAGGCCGAAAGGGCCGAAATCACGGCCACATCAGCTGGTCGACAGCGTGGATCACGCCGTTGCTGGCCACGATATCGGCCGCGACCACACGCGCCGGCTGCGCGTTGATGTTGGCGCCCGCGGCGCCGAAGCCGGCGATCTGCTGCGCCGGGGCCGGGTTTCGGATCAGCACGCCCTCGGCGCTGCCATTGATGGAGATATCGGCGCCGTTGCGGGTGCGCAGGCGACGGTCCGTGCCCATCAGTTCCGAGGCGCGGAAGGCGCCGGGGACGATGTGGTAGTTGATCAACGCCGCAAGGCGGGCGCGGTCCACGGTTTCCTGGCTGCCGCCACCGGTGCCCGTCAGCTGCTGCAGCAGATTGGCCGGCGCGCTGAAGAAGGCGGCGTCCGTGGGGGCGAAGACCGTCATCGGCTGGGCCGAACGGAATTCCTCAACCAGCGCGGCGCGGGAAATCAGGTCCAGGAAGCGGGAGAAGCGCGGGTCGGCGGCCATGGTGTCGGCCAGGGTGCGGGTCGGCGGCACGGTCTGGGCACGCAGGATGGCCGGGGCGGCGATGGCGCCGGTTGCGGCCAGGGTGCCGATCAGGAAGCCGCGGCGCATCGTTTGGGTCTGGATCATGGGGCATGTCCTCTGCTGTGGCCCGCTTGCGCCATCCGCCGAAGCGGGGCCGGCACATTGCGGTCGGGGGTTGAACGCGGCGTCTCAGGATTGGTTCGCCGGCTGTTGCACCCGTGATGGCTGCCTTCTGGACGGAATGCCCCTACATGGAGGGAATGACCGAGACTTCGCTGCTGTGGTTCCGACAGGACCTGCGCCTGACCGACCATCCCGCCCTGACCGCCGCCCTGGCGGAGGGGCGATCCGTATTGCCGGTATTCATCCTGGACGAGGACGCCGCCGGCCCGCATCGCCTGGGCGGCGCGGCGCGCTGGTGGCTGCGCGCGAGCCTGACCTCCCTGCGCGAGGCCCTGGCGGCGCGGGGCGCCACGCTGCTGCTGGCGCGCGGCCGGGCGGAAACCGTGCTGCCGGCGCTGGCCCAGGCCGTGGGCGCCCGCCAGGTCCATGCCGGCCGCGCCTACGAACCCTGGGCCCGGGCGCAGAGCCAACGGGTGCATGAGGCTCTGGGGGGTGTCGGCGCCGGTCTGGCGCTGCACACCACGACGATCCTGCGGGAACCGCACCTCGTCACCTCCGGCAGCGGCAAGCCCTATGCCGTCTACAGCCCCTTCGCCAAGGCGATCTTCGCGCTCGGCGAGCCGGCCGAGCCCCTGCCGGCCCCCGCGCGCATCCCCTGCCCCGCTTTGCCCGTGGCCGGCGAGGCGCTGGAGGAGCTGCGGCTGTATCCCGTGCCGGGAGAGCCCGACTGGGCCGCTGAATTCGGCGCCCATTGGCAGCCGGGCGAGGCGGGTGCCGCCGCGCGGCTGGCCCGTTTCACGGCCCAGGCGCTGGACCGCTATGATACCGAACGCAACCTGCCGGGCCGCGACAGCTCCTCCGGCCTCTCGCCGCATCTGCGCTGGGGCGAGATCTCACCCGGCCAGGTCTGGCATGCGGCGCGCGGCGCCAAGGCGGGGGCGAAGGGGACCGAGACCTTCCTGAAGGAAATCCTCTGGCGCGAATTCGCCTATCACCTGCTGTGGCACCGCCCCGAAATGCCGGAGGCGCCACTGCGCGACGAATTCTCCCGCTTTCCCTGGCAGCCGGATGCGAAGCTGCTGGCGGCCTGGCAGCAGGGCCGCACCGGCTATCCCATCGTCGATGCGGGCATGCGCCAGCTCTGGCGCAGCGGCTGGATGCACAACCGGGTGCGGATGATCGTGGCCAGCCTGCTGGTCAAGCACCTGATGCAGCCCTGGCAGGACGGCGCCGCCTGGTTCTGGGACACGCTGGTGGATGCCGACCTCGCCTCCAACAGCGCCTCCTGGCAATGGGTGGCGGGCTGCGGCACGGATGCGGCGCCCTATTTCCGGGTCTTCAACCCGATGCTCCAGGGCGAGAAGTTCGACCCGGACGGCGCCTTCGTCCGCCGCTGGGTGCCGGAGCTGGCGAAGCTGCCGGATGCCTATGTGCACAAGCCCTGGGAGGCACCGCCCGAGATCCTCGCGGCCGCGGGGGTGCGGCTGGGCCAGAACTATCCCCGCCCGGTGATCGACCATGCGGAAGGCCGCGCCCGGGCGCTCGCGGCCTTCGAGGCGCTGCGCGCATGATGCAGCGCCCCGAACATCTGTGGCGCGGCTTCGCCGGGCTGCGCGTGGTGGCCGATGTGCATGGCGATGCGGCGGCCTTCATCCATGCGGTGGAAGGCGCGCTGGCGGCGGATATGTTCGTCCTCCAGCTCGGCGATCTGGTCGATCACGGGCCGGACAATCCGGAGGTGTTGCGCCGGATGTTCGCGCTGATCGATGCGGGCCAGGGCCTGTTCCTGCTGGGCAATCACGACCACAAGCTGCGCCGGGCGCTGACCGGCACGCAGCTGCGCATCCAGGCCGATGGGCTGGGCAAGACCCTGGCGCAGCTGGACGCGGCGCCGGATGGTGATGTGCTGAAGGCGCGCGCGATCCATGAAATCGGCCGCGCCCCAGCCTGGATCCGCGATGGCGGGCGCATCTTCGTCCATGGCGGCTACCACCCCGGCATGCTGCACAGCGCGCCGCCGCCCGATGCCGGGGCGCAGAAGGCCCAGGGCCTGGTGACGCGGGCGCTGTTCGGCCAGGTGACGGGACGCATGCGCCAGGATGGCTTCCCCGACCGGGTGCATGACTGGGTGGACAAGATTCCGGCCGACGTCACCGTGGTCTGCGGCCATGACCGGCGCAGCCTGGATGGGCGCCCCTTCGTCGCCGAGGGCGCGCTGGGTGGCCGCTGCATCTTTCTCGACTGCGGCGCCGGCAAGGGCGGGCATCTGGCCTGGATCGACCTGCCCTCCTGGGCGTAATTTTTCATGCCCTCAGTCGTGCCGTAGGCACGCCAAAGGCGTGACGGGCGCCGCCTCCGGCGGCTTGGCTTCGCGGCATAGGCCGCGGCGGCCGTTCGGCCACTCGGCGCTTCGCGCCGCCATTACCGGAACCGCGCCAGGGTTCCGCATTCCCCGGGCGGGGGTCTATCCTGACGGTTCAGGAGAACGCGCCATGACCGATCTGCCCGCTTCCGTCGAAATCCGTGAGGAAGGCCCGCGTGAGGGCTTCCAGATCGAGCCCGGCCCCATCGCCACGGATCGCAAGGTGGCGCTGGTGGATGCGCTCTCGGCCACCGGACTGCACCACATCCAGGTCTGCTCCTTCGTCTCGCCGAAGCTGGTGCCGGGCTGGGCGGATGCGGAGCAGGTGGTGGCCGGCTTCGCGCCGAAGCCGGGCGTGACCTACACCGCGCTGTGGTTCAACGCGGCCGGGCTGAACCGGGCGCTGGCTTTTCGGGACCGGCTGAAGGTGGAGGGTGCCGTCACCGTCGTGGCGTCCGAGGCCTTCAGCCTGAAGAACCTGAACCGTGACCGGGCCAAGAACCTGGAGGCGCAGCGCGCCAATGTCACCGCGCATCTGGCCGCCGGCGTCGCGGTGCCGCGCATCAGCGTGCAGGCGGCCTTCGGCTGCAACTATTCGGGCGATGTGCCACCCGCCAAGGTGATCGAGGCCCTGACCGACGCCTTCGCCATCGGTGCCGAACAGGGGCTTACGCTGACCGAGGCGACGCTGGCCGACACGATGGGCTGGGCGACGCCGGCGCGGATCGAGCGGGTGATCGGCGAGGTCCGCGCCCGCTGGCCGGATCTGTCCATCATCCTGCATCTGCACGACACCCGCGGCCTGGGCATCGCCAATGCCCATGCCGGGCTGCGGCTCGGGGTTTCCCGCTTCGACACCACCGTGGGCGGTCTCGGCGGCTGCCCCTTCGCGGGCCAGCCCGGCGCGCCGGGCAATATCGCGACGGAGGAACTGGCCCTTTTGTGTGAGGAGATGGGCATCGCCACCGGCATCGACCTCGACGCCCTGGTCGAGGCCGGCCGACTGGCGGAGGAGGTGGTCGGCCGACGCCTGCCGAGCACCCTGCTGCGCAGCGGCGGCCTCGCGCACTTCCGCAAGGCCGCCTGATCGACGTTACGCCGCGCGCACCGACTTCGGCAGGGCAAAACTGTCCATGCCGATCGGGGCGACGCAGTCGCTCAGCAGCCGCCCGTAACCCTCGATCCGGTCCGGCAGGCCGAGCATGCGCAGGCAGGCCCAGAAGCAGGACTGGTTGCTGGTGACCACCGGCTTGCCGAGATCCGCCTCGATCTGCGCGATCACGTCGAAGGTCGGCACATTGGTGCAGGAGAGGAAGATCGCCTCCGCCTCGGGCCGGTCGCAGGCCCGCGCCATGCGGTACAGGTGCTCGGGCGGCACGCGGCCGATGCCGCGCCGTTCCTCCTGCGTCTCCCCCATGCCGAGGCCGTGCAGCGAGGTCACCTCAAAGCCGTAATCGGCCAGGAAGCGGCGCTCCGCCTCATTGACGAAATCGACGTAGGGCGTGGCGACCGCCACCCGCCTCACCCCCAGCGCCCGCAGCGCCGCGACGACGCTGCCAGAGGTGGCGATGGCCGGCACGCCGGTGCGCTGATGCAGATCCGCCACGATGTCCTGCAGCGAGCAGACGAAGGAGCCGGAGGTGCAGCCATAGGCCACCACATCCACCTCCGCCGTCGCCAGGTCATCCGCCGCCTGCTTCACCGCCTCCGCCATGCGGATGTAGCTGTCCTCGGTCATCTTGCCGAGCAGCGTGGCGCGGGCGGTGTGGATGGTGACGCCCTTCGGCGCCAGCCGCCAGAATTCCGGCTCGTTGATCGTGTTGGTGGACGGCACGATCAGCCCGATCTTCCCGCGCCAGCCATAGGGACGGTAGTCGGCGACCGCCTTCATGCCTCCAGCTCCACGGTGGCGAGACGCGTTGCGGCATCGACGCCGAAGGCCACCGCATTCTCCCAGATCTGCGCGCCCTTCTCCGCCGTCGCGCCGGTCGGGTCGCCCTGGATGCCGGAGGGCGAGTAGTCGGAGATATCGGTGAACAGCATGATCGAGGACTTGCCGATCGACACCTTGCCGGAGGAGACGGTCTTCATCCCCTCGGCAAAATCCTTCAGCGGGCCGGGCGCCGCGGCGCGGTCCATGAAGACCAGTTCCGGCGAGATATGCAGCGCCACGCTGGTCACCATCTCCCCGCCATGGCCGGTCGGGGCCTGCTTCGCCGCATAGGTGACGCCGCCGACGTCGCGCATGACGGAGAAGATGTCGAGCACCGCGCCGGTGGCCCCGTGATTGGCGCGCAGGAAGCGGCAGACGGATTCCAGCGGGCCGAGGCTGCCGGCATGGATGTTGATGAACAGGAAGTGCCGGAAGCCCTGGCTGGCCAGGCCGTCACAGACCTGGGTCAGATAGGCCTCGATCGTCGCCATCTCGGCGGAGCAGGTGCCGGGATAGTCGAGGAACATGTGGGAGTAGTTGAAGGGCACGATCGGCACGCTGGCGAAGCCGGCGCGCTCCGCCACCTCCACCGCATATTGCTCGCACATGCGCAGCTCCGTCCCCATGGCGAGGTGTGGGCCGTAGCATTCAACGGCGCCGATGGGGATCAGGACGGTGTCCTTGTTTTCGAGATAGGCGGCGACATCGGCATAGGGAACGCGGTCGGTGCGCATGTGTGATGGCTTCTCTTGCTGTCGTTGTCGTTCAGAACACCGCTTGTCTCAGCGGTTCCACGGCCGCACGCCCCAGAGCGTGCGGTGGGTGTCATCCGCCGCCTTCAGATAGGCGACGTAATCGGCGGAATTCAGGTAGCGCAGCGGCTGGAAGGCGCGCTCGCTGGTAGCCTGGAATTCCGGATTGGCGACCACGCGCGCCACGGCGGCGGACAGCCGCGCGACCACATCGGCCGGCAGGCCCTTCGGCCCGCCAACGCCACGCAGGCTGCCGCCGCGCAGGTCGTAGCCGGATTCCTTCAGCGTCGGCACATCGGGCGCCATCGGATGCCGGCTTTCCGACATCACGCCCAGCGTGCGCCAGGGCTGTGCGCGCGCGAAGGTCAGCGCCTCGCCGAGATTGGCGGTGGCCACCGTGATCTCCTTGCGCAGCAAGGCGAGCGCGGCGGGTGCGGCGCCGGCATAGGCCACCGGCTCGAAGCTGATGCCCGCCGCCTGTTCCAGCAGCAGCGTCGAGATATGGCCAGCGGAGCCGACCCCCTGGGTGCTGACGGTGACGCGCCCCGGCTCCCGCTTCGCCGCTTCCACCAGGTCGGCGATGCTGCGGATCGGGCTGTCCGGATGCACCGACAGCGTGGCGGGGTCTTCCACCACGCCGGCGATGAAGGTGAAGCTGTCCATGCTCCAGCCCGGATTGCGCTCGATCGGGATGGTGACGATGCCGGGGGTGTTGATGATGCCGATGGTGTAGCCATCCGGCGCGCTGTTCGCGACGGCGGACAGGCCGATGGCACCACCGGCGCCGCCGCGGTTCTGCACCACGAAGGGCTGGCCCAGATCGCGTTCCAGATACTGCGCCATGACGCGGGCGGAGATGTCCGTGCCGCCACCGGCCGCGAAGGGCACGATGATGGTCACGGGCCGTTCCGGCCAGGCAGCCTGCGCGAGGCGGGGAGTGGCCAGCAGGCCGAGGCTGGCGCCGAGGGCGGCGCGACGGGTCAGGATCATGTCGGCAAACCTTCTCAGCGGTTCCAGGGGGTTGCGGCGAAGAGGCTGCGCAGCTCGGCTTCCATGCCGCGCAGCAGCGCTTCGTATTCCGCGCCCTTGACGTAGCGGATGACCTGCGTCGCCTGGGTCATGGCGGCGCGGTATTCGGGGTCGGCCATCACCGCATCAAGCGCGGTGGTGATGGCGGCGATGGTCTCGGGCGGCGTGCCACGCGGCGCGCCCAGCCCGCGCAGCGACCCGGTCTGCACCGGGATGCCAGCCTCCGCGAAGGTCGGGATATCGGGGTGGGAGGCCATGCGGGACGGGCCCATCACGCCGAGGATGCGCCAATTGCCGCCGGCGCCGGCGAAGCCGATGGCCTCCCCGAAATTGGCGGTGGCGACTTCGATCTGCTGACCGGCAAGCGCGGTGGCGACGGCGGCCGAGCCATTGAAGGGCACGTGCGTGCCGCTGATGCCGGCGGATCGGCCCACCAGCAGCATGGCGATATGCCCGGCGGAGCCGACGCCCGCGGTGCCATAGGTCAGCATCCCCGGCCGCGCCTTGGCGCTCGCCACCAGCTCCGAGATCGAGCGGATCGGGCTGCTGCTGTGGACGGAGAGCGTGCCGGGATCATCGACGATGTTCGCGATCGGCACGAAGCTGTCGAGCCGGAAGCGGGCGCTGCGCTCGATCGGAATGGTCAGGACATTGGGTGTGTTCAGGATGACCAGCGTATGGCCATCCGGCGCGGAATCGGCGACCGCCGACATGCCGATCTCGCCGCCCGCGCCGGCGCGGTTCTGCACCACCACGGGGCGGCCGCCGGTATGGCGTTCCAGGAAGCGGCCCAGCAGCCGCGCGGTCAGGTCGGTGCCGCCGCCGGGGCCGAAGGGCACCACGATCTGCACCGGTCGTTCGGGCCAGGCGGCGCGCGCCGGCATGGCGGCCAGCAAGGCCAGTGACGTGAAGGCAGCGGCCAAACCCGCCAGGCAGGATCGTCGCGACATGGGCGGTCCCCGTCTCAATCTCGGTTCCAGCCGTGGCTGCCCGCAGGCAGATAGCGTCCCTTGCGCATGGCCCGGCTCTGACGGTCGGTGCATGTGGCGCGCAAGTGGCATACCACCGGCACGCCGATTTGTGCAATGTGCTTCCGCGCAGTCATGCGACACTGCGCCATCATCGCGAATCATCTGAGGACTCCCGCTTGGACCCGATTACCGCCGCCCCCAAGGGACTTGCCGATGCGGTGCATGAGCGGCTGCTGGATATGCTGGAAACGCGCCGGCTGCCGGCCGACACCGCCGTGGCGGAACGCCGCCTGGCCACCGAGCTCGGCGTCTCCCGCACCCCGTTGCGGGAGGCCCTGCGGAGACTGGAAGGCGAGGGCTGGCTCGGCCGGCGTTCCGACGGCACGCTGGCCGTCCGCCGCCTGGATGTGGAGGAGATGCTGGAGGTATTGCAGGTCCGCAAGCTGCTGGAGGTGGAGGCCGCCGCCACTGCCGCCGGCCGCATCGACCCCGCCGCCATCGCCGAGCTGCGTGCCCGCGTCGCCGCCTTGGCCGCGACGCGGGAGCCCCGCAGCCCGGAGCGGGAGGCGGTGGACCTCGCGCTGCATCGCCTGATCGGGGAGGCCTGCGGCAACCGCACCTTGGCCAGCACCATCGCCGATCTCCGCCGCCGCACCTTCCTGTTTGCCACGCGCCGCCTGCCGGAACGGCTGGAGCCGGTCTGCGCCGAACACCTGGCGATCCTGGAAGCGCTGGAGACCGGCGACCGGGACGGCGCCCGGGCGGCCATGGGTACGCATATCGACAACACCCGCGCCGGCATCCTGCGCCGGCTGGCGGAAACCTGAGGACAGCACAGGCATGATCGAGGAGAGGCTGGTCGTCGCCCTGGGCGCCGCGACCTACAGCGTGGAGCGCCCCTGGGCGCTGGATGGCGCCACCTATCGCGGCGGGCGCATCACCGATGTGGCAGTGGACAGCCAGGACGGCGCGCATGTGCTGGTGCGCTACGACCGCTATGCCGACCCCACGGGCCTGCCGGTGATCGTCGTCGTCGCGCCCGATGGCACGGTGCGGCGGGAGCTGGTGCTGCCGGAGGTGAGCGACGGCCACGGCATCGCCATCGGCCCGCGCGACGAGATCCTGCTGACCGACCGCGACCGGCACGAAATCCGCATCATGGACCCGCAGGGCAACACCACGCTGCGGCTGGGTCAGCGCAATGGGCCGGGCAAGCCCTTCAGCCACCCGACCGGCGCGGCCATCCATCCGAATGGCTATATCTTCGTCAGTGACGGCTACGGCAATTCCCTCGTGCATCGCTTTTCCGCGCGGGGCGAATTGCTGCGGAGCTGGGGCGAACCGGGCGCCGGCCCGGGCCAGTTCACCACGCCGCATGACCTCGCCTTCGGCATCAAGGGCGAGGTGATCGTCTGCGACCGCGAGAACAACCGCATCCAGGCCTTCGACATCGACGGCAAATTCCTGTGGGAAGCTGGGGACCTGTACCACCCGATGGGCATCGTGGTGGACCCGGAGGGGCGCATCCTGGTCAGCGACCAGATCCCGCGCCTGTCGATGTTCTCGCCGGAGGGCCGGCTGATCGGCCGCTGCCGGCCGGTGCTGAATGCCGGGCATGGCTTGGCGCGCGATGGCGCGGGGCGCATCCTGCTGGCCGAGATCCGCGACAACTGGCTGACCCGCCTGGTGCCGACCGATGCATGAGTTGGTCATCCGCAACGGCACGGTGGTGACCGCGAGCGACATGTTCGGTGCCGATATCGGCGTGGATGGCGGCGTGATCACCGCCCTCGCCCCGCGCCTGTCGGGCCATACGGAGATCGAGGCGCGCGGCAGGCTGGTGATCCCCGGCGGCATCGACAGCCATTGCCATGCTGAGCAGTCGATGAGCGGCGGCGTGGTGAATGCGGATGACCTGTTCACCGCCACACGCTCCGCCGCCTGTGGCGGCACCACCAGCGTCATCTGCTTCGCGCTGCAGCCACGCGAGGGCACGCTGGCGGATATCGTGCCGCGCTATACCGAACGCGCAAAGCGCTGCGCCGTGGACTACGCCTTTCATCTCTGGGTGACGAACCCCACGGACCAGGTGCTGCACAGCGAATTGCCGGCTCTGATCGCGGCGGGGCATCGCTCCGTGAAGGTCTTCATGACGGGGAAGACGAACTGGCTCGATGATCTGGCGCTGCTGCGGGTTCTGGCCGTGGCGCGCGAGCATGGCGCGCTGGTGACGGTGCATGCGGAGAACTGGGGCATCCACCAGTTCCTGGGCGAGCGCCTCAAGGCCGGCGGCTTCCACCACCCAAAGTACCAGGCGGTGCTGAAGCCGGCGATCGGGGAGCGGGAGGCGGTGCATCGCATGGCCAGCCTGGCGGAGCTGGTGGATACGCCGATCCAGATCTTCCATGTCAGCGCGCCGGAGGCCGCCGCCGAGATCGAGGCCGCGCAGCGCCGCGGCGCCCGCGTGCATGGCGAAACCTGCGTGCAGTATCTTGCCTTGTCCGCCGCCGACCTGAACCGCCCGGGATTCGAAGCGGCCAAATATGTCTTCGGTCCCGCGCCCCGCGCGGCTGCCGACCGCCATGCGCTGTGGGATTATCTGCGGCGCGGCGTGCTGGATGTCGTCACCTCCGACCACGCGCCGGTGAATTTCGATGCGGCGGACGGCAAGAAGCGCTGGGGGGAGGACGCCTCTGTGGACCAGATCCCCAACGGCATTCCGGGCGTCGAGACGCGGATGTCGCTGCTTTGGTCGGAAGGCGTGGCGACCGGGCGCATCACGCCGTCGCAATTCGTGGCGCTGACCTCCACCAATGCGGCGCGCACCTTCGGCCTCGGCCCGCGCAAGGGCCACATCGCCATCGGCGCGGATGCGGACCTCGTGGTCTGGGACCCGGAGCGGCAGGACCGCGTGACCAATGCGAAGCTGCACCACGCGGTGGACTACACGCCCTATGAGGGCATGGTCCTGACCGGCTGGGCGGAGACAACCCTGCTGCGCGGCCAGGTGGTGTTCCATCAGGGGCGGTATCTGGGGCATGAAGGCCAGGGGCGCTGGCTGGCGCGGAACCGCTATGACTGGTTGAAGCCCACCGGCCATTTCCCCTCGGGCTACGACCCCTTCGGGCAGGTCGTGACCCATCCGGATTTGCAGTAGAGAGCGCGATTCAGACCTTTGGTGCCTTCGCCCCTTCGGTCATCGCGCTTCAGCGGAGGAAACCCATGGACAATCCCCTCATCCGCCTGGCGGCCCATGCCGCGAGCTGGCGTGACCGGCCCCTGACGGCGGAAGTGGACCACCATGCGCGGCGCGCCCTGATCGACTGGTTCGCCGCCCTGCTGCCTGGCTGCACCCAGCCCCCCGCCAGCCTGATGGCGGGCGTGCTGGCCGATCAGCGCGGCACCGGCCAGGCCATCTGCTATGTGGACGGAAAGCCCGGCGCGCTGCGCCATGCGGCGCTGCTGAACGCCACCGCCAGCCACACCGTCGAATTTGACGACATTTTTCGCGATGCCGGCTACCACCCCGGCTGTCCGACCATCCCCGCCGCTTTGGCCGCCGCCCAGGCGAAAGGCGGGGACATGGCGCTGCTGCTGCGCGCCATCACCGCCGGCTATGAGGTCGGCTGCCGCATCGGCATGGCGGTGCAGCCCAGCCATTACCGCTACTGGCACACCACCGGCACGGTCGGCACTTTTGGTGCCGCGGCGGCGGTGGGCGTGGTGCTCGGGCTGGACGAAACCCGCATGGCCCATGCCTTGGCCACCGCCGCAACCATGGCCGGCGGCCTGCAACAGGCCTTCCGGGGCGAGGGCATGAGCAAGCCGCTGCATCCGGGCCATGCGGCAGAAGCCGGCGCGCTGGCGGCACTCGCCGCCTCCGCCGGCGTCACCGGGGCCCTGGATGTGCTGCACGGTCCAGTGGGCTTCGCGGCGGCGACCAGCGAGGATACCGGCAAATGGGACAAGGCGCTGGCGGGGCTCGGCTCCTCCATCGCCATCACCGCCATGACCTTCAAGAACCACGGCTGCTGCGGGCATATCTTTGCCGGCCTCGATGCCCTTGCGGCGCTTCAGGCGGCACATGGGTTCGGGGCCCAGGATGTCGCCGCCATCCATCTCGGCGGCTATTCCGCCACCAAGGATGTCTGCGACCGCCCGGTGGTGGAGACGGAACAGCAGGCGCGCTTTTCCGCGCAATACTGCCTCGGCGCCATGCTGGTGCTGGGCGGCGTCCGCATCGCCGCCTTCACGCCCGAAAGCCTGGCCAATCCGCGCATCCGCAGCGTGATGGAAAAGGTGACCGTCAGCCTGGACCCTGCCCTGGCCGCCGACTACCCCGCCCGCCGCGCCGCCAATCTGGAGGTGACGCTGACCGATGGAAGGGTGCTGCGGCATCACCAGCCGACCCGCAAGGGCGACCCGGACATGCCGCTGAGCGATGCGGAGCTCGCCGCGAAGTTTTCCGAATTGACGGTGCCGGCGGTCGGTACGACGGCCTCGGCCGCCCTGCTGTCGGCGTTGCGGGAGGGGACGGCTTTACCCGGCCGCGTCGACCTAAAATAACTAAATACGATCGTTAAATGTGAGATATTGAGTAGCGCGTGAAATATGCGTATTCACGTCCAGCCGGCGGTCTTGGCCGGCTGGAGACCCCGCATGTCGCAGCTTCCACGCCGCCGCCTTCTCGCCCTTTCCGCCGGCCTGCTCGCCGCGCCCTGCCTGGCGCGTGCCAGCACCTGGCCGGAGCGGACGATCCGCCTGATCGTTCCCGTCGCACCCGGCGGCAGCCAGGACATCGTGGCGCGGCATTCGGCACGTGGCCTGTCGGAACTGCTGGGCCAGACCGTGGCGGTGGAAAACCTGCCCGGTGGTGGGTCCAATATCGGCTACGCCGCCGTGTCCCGCGCCGCAGCCGATGGTTACACCCTGCTCGCCGGGTCGGACACGCTGTCGATCACCGGGGCGATCACGCCGCGGCTGGGATTCGATCCGCTGGGCTTCGCCGCCATCCACCGCACCGTGCGGGTGCCGCAGATCCTGGTGGTGCGGGCCGACCATCCGGCGAAGGATTTTGGGGAATGGCTCGCCGCCGGCCGCAGCCGGCCGCCCGCGGTTGGCACGCCGGGCCATGGCAGCCTGGCGCATCTGCTGGTCGAACAGATCTCCCGTGCCGCCGATTCCACCTGGACCCATGTGCCCTATCGCGGCGGTGCGGTGGCTGTGACGGATCTGATGGCCGGGCAGTTGCAGGGCGTCATCATCAATATCGGCGCCGTCACCGACCATGTCCGCGCCGGCCGCCTGCGCGGCCTGGTGGTGAGCCCGGAGTCCCGCACCGCAGCCTTGCCGGATGTGCCGACCCTGACGGAGGCAGGCTTCGCCGGCCTTTCCGCCGTGGGTTGGCACGGCCTGGTGGCGCCCGCCGACACCGATCCGGCGATCATCGCCCGCATCAACGCCGCCAGCCGCGCGGTGACCAAGCGCCCGGACATCGCCGAACGGCTGGCGGCGCTTGGCGTCGAACCGACGGATGAGGGGCCGGAGGTATTGCAGGCCGCGATCCGCGACGACGCGGCGCGCTATGGCGAGATCGTGCGCCGCTTCGGCATCGGCGCCGCCTGACGGTCAGGCGGGCACTGGGTAGCCCACGGCCAGGGCCTCCCGGTCCCAGGCCAGGGTCGTCGCGAAATCCGCCTGGGCCACCGGTTCGAAGCCGGCGATCAGCAAGGCCTCGGCATGTTCCGCGAACCAGGGGCGCGTCGCGGCATCGGCAAAGCTTTGGCGCAGCCGCGCCACCGCCGCCGCCGGCAGCCCAGGCGCCGCGACGAAGGCCGGCATCGGGGCCAGCGCCGTGCTTTCGAGCACACGGATGCCGTCCGTCAGGTCGGGCCGGTAGCGCGCGATCAACGCGTGCCAATAGGCATCGAGCGGCCCGACATCGATCCGCCCTGCCAGCACCGCATCCAGCACGGCGCGCGCCGTCACCAGATTCCCCACACTTTCCGCATAAAGCGGCCCGCCCTTCGCCCGCCAATGCGGCAGCAGATGATGGCGCAGCGCGTTGAAGCCGGAATGGGAATGCGCGACCGTCCAGCCGACCCGGTGACCGAAGGTATCCTCCAGCCGGCGGAAGGGGCTGTCCGCCCGCACGATCAGGTCGGAGCGATAGGTCGGCCGGCCCCGCGCCCATGCCGCCGCGGGTATCGGCGCGGCGATCGGCACGACATCGGCGATGCGCAGCGCGATCGGATAGCCGCACATCTGCACCAGGCCGAGATCGGGCCGGCGCCACAGATGCTCCAACGGCTGGGGCGCGGGATAGGGCTCGTAATCCAGCGCCACCTCGGCCTCCGCCGCCACATGGGCGAGCAGCGCCTGCCAGGCGGCCTCAGCCTCCGGCGCCACCGCATACATGCGGGCATTGGCGATGAAGCGTGTCACGCGGCCAATCCTTCCAGCCGCGCCGGCAGCAGAGCCATGATGGCGCGGCGCTGCGCCGGCGAAAGGCTGGTCCAGGCCGCGATCTCCGCCCCGCTGCGACCGCAGCCGAGGCACCACCCGCTGCGCGGGTCCAGCACACACACCTTGTTGCAGGGGCTTTCGATCACCGCGCCGCCGCCCGCCCGGCGCGCAGGCCCAGGCCAAAGGACTGCGCCAGCCCATTGCCCGGCACATAGCCCGCCGACCCGGTTCCCGAGATGCCGCAGGCGACACCACCCGCCGCGAACAGGCGCGGGATCGCGCTGCCATCGGCGCGCAGCACGCGGGCATCGGCATCGACGCGCACGCCGCCCTGGGTATGGGCCAGCGCGCCCGTAACCTCCGCCGCGTAATAGGGCGGCGCCAGATCGCCGCCCCAACGGCGACGGCCGAAAGGGTCCGGCGCCTGGCCCAGCGAGGACAGCGTCTCCGCCAGCGCTGCCTCCGGCAGGCCGAAATGTCGGGCAAGTTCAGCCACGTCCGCGCAGCGCGCCACCGCGCCGAGTTCCACCGCGCGCCGGAATGGCCCCCCGGCCAGGGCGGCCTGCTGCGCCGCCTCACCCCAGATTTCCACGGCCCTGCCGCCGGGCTGCGCCAGCAGATGCGCGGTGAGCTCGGACGGCCCCATATCCTCCGCCACGAAGCGGCGGCCTTCCCGGTTCACCAGCACCGCCCCGAGCGCGGGCAGCGAGGCCCCGAAGCGCGGCCGCACGCCGCCCACCAGATGGGGCGAGACATGCGGCTGGCCCTGATAGGCATCCATGCAGAGCAGCTCCGCCCCCAGCGTTGCCGCCCATTCCAGGCCGACGCCATCGGCATGGCTGCCGCCGACATGCACGGCCTGCGCGGCCTGCGGGCAGTACCGCGCCACCAGCTCTGGCGCGCCGCCGAAGCCACCTGTCGCCAGCACCACGGATCGTGCCGGCACATCGCCCTGGCTGGTCGCGACACCCTCCGGCCGCAGTGCCGTCACCACGACGCCGTCGCGGAAATCGATCCGCGGCTGGCGTGCCACGGCCTGGCGCAGCAGCGCCTGCAATTCCGCCCCGCTCTCGGCCGGCGTCGCATGCAGCCGCATGGCGGAATGGCCCGGCCAGCGGGAGGCCGTGTGCAGGTGAATGGGCAAGCCCGCGACATCGGCCAGGAAGGTCACCGCCGCCGCCGCCGCTTCCGTCACCGCCGCCAGCAGCACGGCATCCACCGTCGCGCCGCTTTTCGCCCGCACATCGGCGGCGAAGATTTCGGGCGAGTCCCTCTCCCCAGCCGCCGCCTGCCAGCGCGTGCCAGCGGCGGAGATCAGCCCGCCGGAGACGGAGAGGATGCTTGGCGCCGCCGCATCCCGCTCCAACAACGCCACGCGCGCCCCGGCCTCCGCCGCCACGAGCGCCGCCATCATGCCGGCCGCACCGGCGCCGGCCACCACCACATCGAATTGCTGCATGGCGCGACCATGGCCCGGCCAGCGCCGCCTGCCAATTGGCGGCTTGACAGGCTGCGCCCGTGGGAATGTGGTTGTATCCCAGTTGCAACATCGGAGGGCCCCCATGCTCGAACGCCGCAGCCTTCTCGCCGCCAGCCTTGCCCTGCCGGCGCTGCCCGCCTTCGCGCAGGGCGCCTACCCCGAGCGTCCCGTCCGCTGCGTCAATCCCTTCGCCGCCGGCTCCGCCGTGGATGTGGTGATCCGCCTGCTGGCGCAGGACCTTTCGGAGCGGATCGGCACCCAGTTCATCGTCGAGAACCGCACTGGCGCCAGCGGCAATATCGGCACGGAATTCGTCGCCCGATCCCGCGCCGATGGCTACACGCTGCTGGTGGGCTCGCCCGGCACCATGGGCATCAACCCCTTCCTGTTCCGCAGCCTGCCCTACAAGGTCGAGGACTTCGTCGCGATCAGCCACCTGGTCTCCTTCCCCCAGGTGATGGTGGTGAATCCGAACAGCCCGATCCGCACCCTGGCCGATCTGGTGCGGGAGGCGAAGGCCAATCCCGGCCGGCTGAACTACGCCACCTCCGGCGCCGGATCGACCAGCCACCTTGCCTTCGAACTGGTGCGTGCCGCCACCGGCATCGAGATGACCCATATCCCCTTCCGGGGTGGCTCGCCCGCCATCCAGGCGGTGATGCAGGGGGAGGTGCAGGTGGCGATCGAGGGCCTGCCCTCCCTGCCCGGCTTCCTCTCCGCCGGACAGTTGCGGGCGGTGGCGGTCACCAGCGGTACCCGGGCGGCCAAGCTGCCGGAGGTGCCCTCCGTGGCGGAGACGGTGCCGGGCTTCGATGCCGCGGCCTGGGTGATCGTCTTCGCCCCCACCGGCACCCCGGCGCCGATCGTCCAGAAGCTGGCGGCGGAGATTCAGATCAGCCTGGGCCGGCCGGGGGTGCGGGACCGGCTGGCCGATCTCGGCGCCACCGTCATCGGCACCGATGCGCCAACCACCGCGGCCTTCCATGCGCGGGAATTGGAGAAGTGGCAGCGCGCGGTGCAGCTTTCGGGGGCCAGCGTCGATTAACCCTCCCAGGGCGGCACGGGACCAAGGCGCCGGACCAGTAGCTCCGTCAGCGCCCGCACCCGTGCCGGCGCGGCCGCGCTGCCCGGGAAGACCAGCCAGATGCCGAGCTGTTCCGGCACGCCCAGCGCCGCCGGCAGCGCCACCAGCTCGCCCCGCCGCAGATGCTCGCCAACATCCCAGCTGGAATGCAGGCCGATGCCGAGGCCGGAAAGGCAGGCCTCCCGCAGGGCCTCGTTGCTGTTGGACAGCATGCGCGGCACCGGGCGCACCCGTTCCGCCGGGCCGCCGCCTTCCGGCACCAGTGCCCAGCCATCGACGCCTTCCAGCAGCAGCGCATCATGCCGCAGCAGCGCCTGCCGGTTGGCCGGCATGCCGCACCGCTCCAGATAGGCCGGCGCGGCGCAGAGCAGGCGCCGGCTATGGGCCAGCCGCCGGGCCGTCAGCGTCTGGCCGGTGAGCGGCGCGATGCGCACCGCGGCGTCGCAGCCGGCGGCCACCAGATCCACCAAGCTGTCGGTCAACAGCAGGTCCAGCCGCAGGCCGGGATGTGCCGCCATCAGCTCCGCCAGGATCGGCGCCAGCACCTTGCGCCCGAAGGTCGCCGGCGCGGTCAGCCGCAGCGTGCCGGCCAGGGCGAAGCTGCCGCCGGGCAGCGCCGCCTCGGCCTCCGCCGTCGCGGCCAGGATGCGATCGACATGCGGCAGGAAGGCCTCACCCTCCGCCGTCATGCGCAGGCGGCGGGTGGTGCGGGCGAAGATCCGCAGTCCCAGCCGCGCCTCCAGCACCGCCAGCCGCCGGCTGGCCGCGGCCGGGGTGATGCCCAGCGCCCCGGCGGCGGCGGAAAGGCTGCCGGCCTGGGCAATGCGCTGGATCAGACGGAGGTCGAGCAGGTCGAAGGGTGGATTGCTGATCATGGGTTGAAAGTGTTTTGTCGGGCGCGGTCATTTTCAATCCGGCGATCAGGGCGCATCTCCACGCCACAGACCGGAGCATGAGCCATGAAAGCCGTCGCCTATACCCGCAGCCTGCCGATCTCCGACGCGGAATCGCTGCTCGACGTCACCCTGCCCGACCCTGCCCCGCCCACTGGCCGCGACCTGCTGGTGGAGGTGCGCGCCGTCTCCGTGAACCCCGTGGACGCCAAGGTGCGGATGCGCGCGGACCCCGGCGGCACGCCCAAGGTGCTGGGCTATGACGCCGCCGGCGTGGTGCGCGCCGTGGGGCCGGACGTCACGCTGTTCCGCCCGGGCGATGCGGTCTTCTATGCCGGCGACATCACCCGCCCCGGCACCAATTCGGCCCTGCACCTGGTGGATGAGCGGATCGTCGGCCCGAAACCCGCAAACCTGTCCTTTGCCGAGGCCGCCGCCGTGCCGCTGACGGCCATCACAGCCTGGGAGGCGCTGTTCGATCGCCTGCGGATTGCGCGCGGCACGACGCAGCGCGAGGAGGCCGTGCTGATCATCGGCGGCGCCGGCGGTGTCGGCTCCATCGCCGTGCAGCTGGCGCGTCAGCTGACCGGGCTGCGCGTGGTGGCCACCGCCAGCCGGCCGGAGACGATGGACTGGGCGCGGCAGATGGGCGCGCAGGACGTGCTGGACCATTCGGGCAACCTGGTGGCGCAGGCCAAGGCGCTGGGCGTGCCCGTCTCCGCCATCTTCGTGACCACCCATACCGAGGCGCATTGGCCGGCGATCTGCGAGATCATCGCGCCGCAGGGTGCCATCTGCCTGATCGACGACCCGAAGGCCGCGCCCGATATCCGCATGCTGAAGAGCAAGGCGGCCTCGCTGCATTGGGAACTGATGTTCACCCGCTCGATGCACAAGACGCCCGACATGCAGGCGCAGCATGATCTGCTGGTGGAGGTGAGCCGCATGCTGGAGGCGGGCACGCTGCGCACCACGCTCGCCGAGCACTTCGGGCCGATCACCGCCGCCAATCTGCGCCGCGCCCATGCTGCGATCGAGAGCACGACCTCCCGCGGCAAGATCGTGCTGGAGGGTTTTGCGCCCGAAGCCTGATCAGCCGTGCAGATGGCAGGCGACGCCGCCCTGGTTGTCGCCTGCCGCCTTCGTCCAGGCCGGCATCTGCGTCGAGCATTGCGGCATGGCGTGGACGCAGCGCGGATGGAAGGGGCAACCCGGCGGCGGATTCGCCGCCGAGGGAATCTCCCCGATGATGCGCGGCAGCACGCCACGCCGTGACGGGTCCGGAATCGGCGAGGCGTCGCGCAGCATCTGGGCGTACGGGTGCATCGGCTCCGCCAGCACGCGGCCGGCCGGCCCCTCCTCCACGATGCGGCCCAGATACATCACCGCCACCCGGTCGCAGAACCAGCGCACCACGGACAGGTCGTGGCTGACAAACAGGAAGGACAGGCCGCGCCGCTTCCGCAGATCCTGCATCAACAGCAGCACCTGCGCCTGCACCGAGACATCCAGCGCCGAGACGGGCTCATCCGCCACGATCAGCTCCGGCTCCACCGTCAGCGCGCGGGCGATGCCGATGCGCTGGCGCTGGCCGCCGCTGAATTCATGCGGGAAACGGTCCAGCGCGGCGGGCGGCAGGCCCACCTCCTCCAACAGCGCGGCGGCGCGCCGGCGGGCTTCCTGGCCCTCCGCCAGGCCATGCACATGCATCGGCTCCATCAGCGCGGCGCCGATGGACTGGCGCGGGTCAAGCGAGGAATAGGGGTCCTGAAAGACGATCTGCATGCGCCGGCGCAGCGCCTTCAGCGCGGCGCCCTTGGCGGTGAGGACATTCTCCCCCTTCCAGGTGACGGTGCCCGCATCCGGTTCGATCAGCCGCAGCAAAGCGCGGGCGGCGGTGGATTTGCCGCAGCCTGATTCACCCACGAGGCCAAAAGCCTCGCCAGCATGGATGGTGAAGGAGATGTCCTCCACGGCGCGCACGCGGACGGTGCGCGGCGTGGGGAATCCCTTCTTGGCGACGAAATGCTTGCGCAGCCCATCGACCACGAGAACAGGTTCACTCATTGCGCAGCTTCGGGTCGGTCGCGTCGCGCAGGCCGTCGCCCACCATGTTCAGCCCCAATACCAGCAGCAGGATGGCGATGCCCGGAAACACGGCGAGCCAGGGCGCATCCAGGATGTTTTCGAAACCGTCGCGCGTCATACCGCCCCAGGTCGCCGTGGGCGGCTTCACGCCAAGGCCGATGAAGGAGAGGGAGGCTTCGACCCGCACGGCGGTGGCCATCCAGAGCGTGCCCATCACCATCACCTCCGACAGGATATTCGGCAGGATATGGCGGAACAGCACGCGAGAATGGCTGAAGCCGAGCGCGCGGCCGGCCTCGACGAAGGCGCGTTCCTTCAGCGCCATGGTCGGCGCGCGGGCGACACGGGCGAAGGGGGCGATGGCGGTCAGCGCGATGGCCACCACCAGGTTCACCAGCTCCGGCCCCAGCAGCGCCACCACGATCAGGCCCAGGATCAGCGAGGGGAAGGACAGCAGCACGTCCATCACCTGCATCACGAACAGATCGAATTTCCCGCCGATATAGCCGGAGACAAGCCCGATGGCGCCGCCGATGATAGCGGCGGCGAAGATCGCACCGAGCGAGACGGTCAGCGAGATCTGCCCGCCCCACATCAGGCGCGAAAGGATGTCGCGGCCGAACTGGTCGGTGCCGAGCCAGAACTCGGCGGAGGGTGGTTGCAGACGGTTGAAGATGTCCTGCTCCGCCGGGTCATAGGGCGCGAGCCAGGGCGCGAAGATGGCGGCCGCCATGATGACCAGGCAGATCACCACCCCCACCGCCGTCGTCGGATTGCTGCGCGCCTTGCCCAGCGCGCGCTTCCAGCCGGCGGGCGCGGGCGGCGCGACGAGTTCCTGTGTGGTGCTCATTCCGACGTTCCAGATTGACCTGCGGCCAGCGTCTTCCGCTGGCCGAGCGGCCGAACGGCCGCCGCGGCGAATGCCGCGAAGCCAAGGGCCGCGGATGCGGCCCGCCCGGCGTCTGAGGGCCTGCAAACCGTGCTCATTCCGCCTTCACCCGTGGGTCGATCACGCCATAGAGCAGGTCGGTGATGAGGTTCACCACGACGATCAGGAAGCAGTAGATCACCATCAGCCCCTGCAGCATCGTGTAGTCCCGCTGGTTCAGCGCGCCGACGATGATTTTCCCCAGGCCCGGCCGGTTGAAGACGATCTCGGTCAGCACGGAATTGCCGAGCAGGATGCCGACATAGAGGCCCACCACGGTGACGATGGGGATGGAGGCATTGCGCAGCCCATGCACCCAGACCACACGCCGCCAGGGCACGCCCTTGGCGCGCGCGGTGCGGATATAGTCCTCGCCGAGGGATTGCAGCATGGCGCTGCGCGTTACCCGCGTGATGTAGGCCGCCATCACCAGGCCGAGCGCCACGGTGGGCAACACCAGCTTGTGCAGCCGATCGCCGTAATCCGACAGATCCGCGCTGCCGATCACCGGGAACCAACGCCAATGCAGCGCGAAGGCCAGCAGCAGAAAAATGCCGGAGACGAAGACCGGGAAGGACAGGCCGAGCAGCGACAGCACCCGCGCCGCCACATCCACCACCCCATTGCGATGCAGCGCCGCCCAGATGCCGACCGGCACGCCGATGACGATGCCGAAGACCATCGAGGCGAGCGTCAGGTCGATGGTATGCGGCAGCACCGCCCCCACCTCCGCCATGATCGACCGCCCCGTGACCATGGAGACGCCGAAATCGCCCATCAGCGCGCTGGTGATGAAGCTGAAATACTGCGCCCAGAGCGAGCGATCCAAGCCCAGCCGCGTGCGCAGCGCCGCGATCGCCTCCGGCGTCGCCTGATCGCCCAGGATCACCAGCGCCGGATCGCCGGGTACGATGCGGACGATGATGAAGACCAGCGTCAGCACCGCGATCAGCGTCGGGATCGCGGCCAGCAGGCGGCGGATGACGAAGCCGGTCATGCGACTGCTACTGCCCCCTCCCCTGCGAAACGGGGGGTCGCGGCGCTGCCGCGACGCCGAAGGCTGGTCGGGGTGGGGGTTACGTCCTTCACCGCAGCCGCGACGCTTCGGTGATCAACGGCCCAAGGCTCATCGAGCCCTTCAGCTCATAGCCGTATTCCAGGTTGTCACGCCGCGCGAAGACCAGCAGCGTTTCGATCAGCGGCACGCCGCAGACATTCTGCATCAGGATGCGCTGCGCCTCGGCCCAGAGGCGCTTTTGCTCCTCCACATCCGTGCTGACGCGCGCCGCATCGATCTGGCTGTCCGCCTGATTGCAATGGGAGAAATTCGTCACCGCCGTCGGCGTGCCGACGCGCGACCGGCCGTGGAAGAACTGCGTCAGATAGATATCCGCCACCGGGAAGCGCGCCGCAGAATAATAGACCATCGGCGACAGATCCTGGCGGATCTGCTGATGGAAGGTCGCGTGTTCCACCACCTGCAAATCGAGCGTGATGCCGGCGCGGCGCAGCTGCTGCTGCACCACCTGCATCATGTTCAGCATCTCGGGCAGCTGGGTGTGGATGGCGCGGATGGTGATGCCGTTCGGATGTCCGGCCTCCGCCAGCAGCGCGCGGGCCCGCGCCGGGTCCGCCTGCAACAAGCCGTTATCCGCGCTGAAGCCGAGATAGCCACGCGGGACCAGCGACTGCCCCTCGCGCGACACGTCCTGGCCGCGGAAACGCACCAACTCCGCCCGGTTCACCGCATGCGCCATCGCCTGGCGGATGCGGATGTCGTTGAAGGGCGGCTGGTTGGTGTTGAGGTTGATGATGGCGAGCTCACCCGGCTCGAACACATCCACCACCGTGTTCGGCACGGCACGGGTGCGGTTCACCCAGGTCTGGTCGGCGCGGCCGTAATTCAGGTCCAGCTCACGATTCTGGAAAGCGAGGTCGCGCGAAGCGTCAGAGGGGATGAAGCGATAGCTGATCCGCGCGATCTGCGGCGCGCCGCGGAAATAGCCGGCATGCGCCACCAGCTCCGCCGACTGGTTCGGCGTCACGCGGTCCAGCGCGAAGGGGCCGGTGCCGACCGGGTTGCGCACGAAGGTCTCGCCGCGCTGCTCCACCGCGCGCTTGGAGACGATGTAGCCGCCCGAATAGTTGGTCAGGATGCCGAGCAGGCTCGGGATATTCTCCCGCAGCACGATGCGCACCGTGTGGCTGTCTACCGCCTCGATGGTCTCGATCGCGCGGTAGTCGGCGGCGAAGGCGCTGGTCGCGGCGGTGCCGGATTTGCGCAGGGAGAAGACGACGTCTTCCGCCGTCAGCTCACCGAAGCCGCCATGGAACTGCACGCCGCGGCGCAGATGGAAGGTCCAGGTCTTGCCGTCGCTGCTGCTTTCCCAACGCTCGGCGAGGTCGGGCTCGATCTCCGCCGGGTTGATGGAGCCGGGCTTGAAGCGCACCAGCCCGTTGAACATCCAGGCGACGACGACGCGGTCGATGGTGGAGACGGCGAAGTGCGGATCCAGCCGCCCGACATCCTGCGCCGCCATGCCGACGCGCAGCGTCTGACCTTGGGCCATCGCCTGCGTGTTGAGCCCGATAGCCGATGCCACGGCCAAGGCGCTGCCCAGCAGCGCCGCCCGAAATCCCCGCATGAAATTATTCCCCGTTTGCCTTGCCGGGGAGCTTAGACCGCTATTTGCGCTGCCGTGAAGCGCCCGATATCGAAAGCCGCCAGCGGCACGTCGGTGGCGCCATCCAGCACAAGCTCCGACAGCACCGCGCCGACACCAGGCCCCGTCTGGAACCCCTCGCCGCAAAAGCCGAAGGCGTGGATCAGCCCCGGCGTGGTGCGGGACGCGCCGAGCACCGGAAAATGGTCCGGCAATTCGCCATCCGTGCCGGACCAGCTGCGGATCACCATGGCATTGGCCAGGCGCGGGATCACCGCGATGGCACGCTGCATCGCACCAAAGGCCGCCTCGGGACGCGGGCGGGTGAAGGTAATACCCGCATCGCTCTCCCCACGCCCACCGCCGAAGATGACGTTGCCGCGCGGGATCTGTCGCAGATAGAGATCGCCCCCGACCACGCCGAGGCTTTCGCGCAGGAAATAGGGCAGCGGCTCCGTCACCAGCATGTTCGGATGCAGCTTTTCCACCGGCACCGCCTCACCGAACCGCCGCGCAATCTCACCGCCCCAGAAGCCCGCGCAGTTCAGCAGCCAAGGCGCGGAGAAGGGCGTGCCGTTGGCGAGGAGATGAAAATCCGTGCCGTCATGGGCGATTTCGGTCACCGCATGACGCTCGCGGATATCCGCGCCGGCGGCGCGGGCCGCGCGGGCCAAGGCGGGGGCCAGCAGGCGCGGATTGGCGCAGCCATCCTCCTCCATCAGGCTGCCGGCGATGACGACGTCGCTGAAATGCGGATAGTGTTCGCGGATGGCGTTGCGGCCGATCATGCGCGGCCGCAGCCCGTGCTCGGCCGCCAGCGTGTTCCAGCGCAGCAGCTCCGCCTCATCCGCCGCGCTGCGCGCCAGCTTCAGATGGCCGCAGGGGTCGAATTCCACATCCGCACCGGTGAGTTCGGTGATGCGCGACCAGATTTCCCGGGATTTGCGCGCCAGCGGAATACCGGCCGGGTCGCGCCCCTGCTGGCGCACGCCGCCATAATTCACGCCCGTGGCCTGGCCACCGACCAGGCCACGCTCCAGCAGCACCGCCTTCACGCCACGCTTCGCCAGATGCAGCGCCGCGGAGGTGCCCGCGCCGCCACCGCCGACGATCAGCACATCCGCCTGGATCATCAGCCGACCTGTTGCAGCGGAACCGGCTTCACCGGCGGCTGGCCACGCAGCCGGCCGACCTCCGGCACTTCCACCGACAGGGCGCGGGCCAGCACCGCCGCGGCCGGCGTGCCGCAGAGGCGGCCCTGGCAGCGCCCCATGCCGACGCGGGAGAAGGCCTTGGCGCGGTTCAGCTCCGGCGCATCGGCCGCCGCCGCGCGGCGCAGCTCGCCCGCCGTGATGACCTCGCAGCGGCAGACGGAGGTGCTGTCCTCCATCCGCGCGGCGAGCTTCGCCGGATAGGGGAAGGCCTGCTCCAGCGCCTTGCGAAAGCGCCGCTCCGTCCGCAGCCGGCCATCCAGATGCTTGGTCAGCGCCATGTCGGAGGGCAGACGCGCATCGGCCAGCGCCGCCAGCGCGGCGCGCGCGCCGGCGAGCTCCGCAACCTCGACTCCGCCGATCCCTGCGCCATCGCCGGCGAGATAGACGCCCGCCACCGGCGCGCGGCCGGCGGCATCCTTTCGCGGCACCCAGTTCTGCTGCGTCGCGTCATAGTCGAAGGGCACGCCGGCGAGGTCGGCCAGTTGCGCCTCCGGCTTCAGGCCCCAGCCCATGCCGACGGCATCGCAGGGCGTGACATGTTCCTTCCAGGCGGCGTCGCGCCAATGCACGGCGGTGACGCCATTCACGCCCTCGATCGCCAACGGCGTGATGTCCTCATACAGCTTCACGCCGCGCATCTTGAGCTGCGCGAACAGGCCCATGCCGCGCAGCAGCGTCGGCAGGTTCCAGAGCATGCCGGCGCCGAAGCGGGCCTTGGTCAGGAAATCCGTGGTGTCGAGCACGGCGGCGGGCCTTGCCCCCGCCTTGGTGTATTGCAGTGCCGTCAGCCACAGCAGCGGCCCGGTGCCGATCAGCACGGGATTGGCGCCAATGCCCACCCCCTGCGACTTCAGCGCCACCTGGGCGCCGCCCAAGGTGGTCACGCCCGGCAGGGTCCAGCCGGGCAGCGGCAGCACCCGGTCCATCGCCCCGGTGCAGAGGATCAGCGCGTCATAGGCCACCTCCCCCTGCGCGGCGCCGTTGGTGAGCGTATGCAGCACCTTGTCCTGCGGCCGGATGTTCCAGACCAGCGTGTCCGGCCGCCAATCCGTGCGTGCCTTCAGCGCATCCAGTGTCGTGTGCAGCCGCCTGGCGCGGCCGGCATCGGCGCCGTACAGCGCCGCATGGTCGCGGGTGAAACCCGCTGGTGGGCGCTGGGTGATGCGGCCGCCGCCATCGGGGCCTTCCTCGATCCAGATCGGCCTGACGCCGGCCCGCACGAGCTGTTCCACGGCACGGATGCCGGCAGGGCCGGCGCCAATCACGACAATGCTCATCGCCTGATCACCTCGATCCCAGATTCCACCAACGTCGTGCAGGATCGGCGGACGCCCTGCCCGACCACCAGAACCCAGCAATCCTGGCAGGCGCCCATCCAGCAGAAGCCGGCCCGCCCACCATCGCCGAATTCGCTGGTGCGGACATGGCCGAGACCCGCCGTCAGCATCGCCGTCAACAGCGTGTCGCCCTGTTTCGCTGGGACTTGCACGCCATCCACGGTGAAGGTGATGGCGGTCCGGTCCTGGTCAAGCAGGCGGACCGCTGTCACAGCAGCGCCTCGAAGCGGCAATTCACCTTGATTTCGCCGACCGTGGCGGTGTTGGGCAGGCGCATCACCATCTCCACCAGCGTCGCCACATCCTCCGGCCGGCTCATTGCCTCCCGTGGGTAGCGGGCATGCAGGGTCATCTCGGTCTGCACGAAGCCGGGGCAGATGGCGGTGGCGCGGATGCCGTGTTCCCAGCCCAGGCGCCGCACCTCCTGCGTCAAGGCGACCACGGAAAACTTGCTCATCGCATAGCCGAGATTCTCATTCGCCACCCGCTTGCCAGACAGCGAGGCGAGGTTGACCACGCGGCCCTCCCCGCTTTCGATCAGATGTGGCCAGGCGGCGCGGATGACGCGCATCGGCGCCTTCACATTCACCTCCCACATCGCGTCATGCGGGGTCTCATCCGCATCGAGCAGACGGGCCATGGGGTTGATGCCGGCGGCGTTCACCACCGCGTCGATGCGGCCGAAGCGGGCGATGGTGGCGGCCACCCACGCCTCCGCGCTGCCGGCATCCTCTGCATCCCAGCGATGCAGCATCAGATCCGGCCCGGCCGTGAGCTTGCCGGCGCTGCGAATGCCCGCGCTGATGAGCCAGCCGGAGCCATGCAGCCGCCGCAGCACTTCCCGCCCGATGCCGCGCGAGCCGCCAGTGATCAAAACAACGCGCCCAACGGGATCAAGCATAGGCCAGGGCCCCTGTTGCCACATGGCAGCGCGCCGCATGGGCGGGCGCGACCTCCGCCAGAACCTGTTCCCGCTCGCAGCCCGCCTGTGCCATCGGGCAGCGCGGCGCGAAGCGGCAGCCGGCGGGCATCGCATCCAGCGGCGGCACGCGACCCGGAATGGCCGACAGCGCCTGGCCGGGCTGGTCGAGGCGGGGAATCGCGGAGAACAGCGCCCGCGTATAGGGGTGCTGCGGATTGGCGAAGATCGCGGTGACCGGCCCCTGTTCCACGATCTCCCCCGCATACATCACCGCCACGCGGTCCGCGATCTGCGCCACAACGCCGAGATTATGCGTGATGAACAGCACCGCCATGCCGAAGCGGGACCGCAGATCGGCCAGCAGGCCCAGCACCTGCGCCTGGATGGTGACATCCAGCGCCGTGGTCGGTTCATCCGCCAGCAGCACGGCGGGCTCGCAGGCCAGGGCGATGGCGATCATCACGCGCTGGCGCATGCCGCCGGAGAATTGGTGCGGATATTCGTCCAGGCGCTGCGCGGCGGAGGGGATCTTCACCTCCTCGAACAGTTCCAGCGCCCGGGCGCGCGCCGCCTTGCGGTCCATGCCGCGATGGATGCGCAGCGCCTCCGCCACCTGGTCGCCCACGGTCATCACCGGGTTCAGGCTGGTCATCGGTTCCTGGAAGATCATCGCCATGCGGTTGCCGCGCACGGATTCCAGCGCCTGGTCCGACAGGCCCGCCAGTTCCTGCCCATCCAGCAAAATCTGCCCGGCGGCGACGCGGCCGAAGGGCGGCTGCACCAGCCCCATCACCGACAAGGCGGTGACGGACTTGCCACAGCCGCTTTCGCCGACCAGTGCCAAAGTCTCATCGCGCATGAGGGTGAGCGACAGGTCGCGCACCGCGGGATGCCAGCGCCCGCCGATGCGGAATTCGGTGCGGAGGCCGACCAGTTCGAGGGCAGGTTTCGTCATCGTCGGTCAGCCTGCGCCAGCCGGCGCGCGGCATCAAGCTGGAACGGCGAAGCGGTCCTGGGTAAAGGGTGCCACGGGCAGGTTGGTGGCACCGCGCGCCATCAGCTCCGCCACCGCCGCGCCGGCGGCGGGCGAAAGCTGGAAGCCGTGGCCGGAGAAGCCGAAGGAATGGAACAGGCCAGGCAGCGTGCGGCTTTCGCCGATCACCGGCATGTCATCAGGCGGCCGCGCCTCTGTCCCCGTCCAGCTTCGCACGATGCGGGCCTGGGCGACGCAGGGGAAGATTTCGGCGGCGATCCGCGCCGCATGGGCCAGGCTGCCGAACAGCACGGTGGAGGTCTCCGCCGCCTTGTCGTTGCGGCCCTGATGGCCGCCACCGATCACCACCGTGCCGGCCGCGGTCTGCTTGAAGGACAGCGCCCGGGCGGTGGCCCCCACGGTGGGGTCGACGAAGGGCGGCAGCCGCTCCGTCACGATCATCATGCTGGCCTTGGTGCCGCAGGGAATGACCTCCCCGGCCAGCGCGGCGAGGTCGGGCGCCCAGGCGCCGGCGCAATTGGCGACGCGCTCGGCCTCATAGGGTCCCTGGTCGGTGTCGACGCGGATGGTGCCCTCGGCGGTGGCCTCCAGGCCCGTGACGGCCACCCCCTCGATGATCGTCACCCCTGCCTGTTCGGCGGCGCGGCGAAAGGCCATGACGGTGCGCATCGGGTCGGCCGAGCCGTCATCCCGCGTCACGATCGCGCCCACCACATGCTGGCTGACGGCGGGCAGCAGGCGGCGGACCTCCGCCTGGTCCACCACCTCCTCATGCGTCCAGCCGAGGGCGCGGACCTGGGCGACGCGGGCCTCGTTCTTCGCCATGTCGGCGGGGCTTTCGGCCACCTTCACCTGGCCGGTGGCACGGAAGCCGCAGTCATCGCCGACCAAAGCGGAGATGCTCGCCCACATCTCCGCCGCGACGACCGAGAGCGCGATCTCCGGCAGCGCCCGGCCAAGGCGGCGCACCCCGCCGGCATTCACCCCGCTGGAATGCCGCCCGACATGGCGGCGTTCGAGCAGGGTGACCTGCCAGCCGGGGGTGCGGGCGAGATGCAGCGCGGTGGAGAGGCCATGCAGCCCACCGCCGATGACGAGGGCCTTTCTCATGGGTGGCGCCTTGCGGCGAGCCGCCAGGAAGCCGGCGCCGGGCTCATCCCGCCAGCGCCGCCAATTCGCCCAGCGTCAGCGGCTTGGTGGGGAAGCGGGTGCGGAACGGGTCCACCTCGCCGCCCTGCACCCCGCGCGCCGCCGCGATCACCCCATGCACCGCCGGCCCACAGATCCGCCCCTGGCACGGCCCCATGCCCGCGCGGGTGAAGGCCTTGGTCTGGTTGGCGCCGAGGCAGCCCAGCGCGACCGCCTGGCGCACCCGCCCCGCGGTCACCTCCTCGCAACGGCACAGCACCGTCTCGTCCGGAATGGCGGCCTCCGGCAATGGGGGAAACATCGCGTCCAGGAACAGGCGCGGCGCCAGTTGGCGGTCGCGCAGCAGGCGCAGCGGCCCGGCGCGGCCGTCACGCTCATCGCTGGTGATGCGGCCCAGGGCGCGCGCGGCTTCCAGCGCGGCAATGCGGCCGGACAGCGCGGCGGCGCGCGCCCCGCCAATGCCGCCGGAATCCCCGGCCACCATCACCCCCGCCACCGCCGTATTGCCCCAAAGGTCGAGCCCCGGCCGCCAGCAGCGCTGCACCGGGTCCCAGCCATGGGTCAGGCCCGCGATGGCGCGCGTCACCTGGGTATTGGGCACCACGCCGTCATGCAGCAGCAGCAGGTCCGCCGGATGCGCCACGCCATCCACCAGGATGCGGGCCAGCCGCCCCTCGCCTTCCGCCCGCAGCTCCCGCGCTGGAATCACCTTCACGGCCCGCTTCACCTGGCGCTGCCACATCAGCCCCCGCCAGAGATATTCCGGGGCCTTGAGCGCCCGCAGCAGATGCGGCCGCGCCCGCTGCAACCCGCCCGGCGGCGAGAGATCGACGATCCCCGCGATCTTGCCGCCCTTGGCCAGCGCCTGCACCGCATAGAGCCAGAGCAGCGGCCCCTGCCCCGCCAGCCAGACCGCCCCCTCCGGCACCAGCCCGGAGGTCTTCAAGGCAATCTGCGCCGCGCCGACACTCATCACCCCCGGCAGGGTCCAGCCCGGGATCGGCAAGGGCCGCTCTGTGGCGCCCGCGCAGAGGATCAGCCGCTCTGCCCGCACGGTCCTGGCCGCCCCCGCCTCGGACCAGAACACCTTGCCCTCCGGCTCCACCGCCCAGAGCGTGGCGCCAGGGCGATACTGGGCGCCGGAGGCCCGGAAGGCGGCCGCGAGCTTGGCCCCATCCTTGTCCTGGTCGTCCTTGGCCGGCAGACGGGCTTCCACAGCGCGATGCACCTGCCCGCCCGGCGCCGCATTCTCATCCAGCACCAAAACGCTCATGCCATGGGCGCGCGCCTCGGTCGCCGCCGCCATGCCGGCCGGCCCGGCGCCCAGCACCAGCACATCGACCTTCTCCGCAACCGGCGCGGCCCCGTCCTTCGCGGCGGTCCATTCATCGGCGACGCTCATGCCGCGTCATCCACAAAGCCGCGCGCGCCGTGCTGGATGCCGGCCCGCATGCCCGGCGTCACCTGGGTCAGGCAGGCCTGCATGTTCTGCGCGCCCTCCACCTCCACCAGGCAGTCAAAGCAGGCCCCCATCAGGCAGAGCGGCCCGCGTGCTGAACCCGTCACAGGGGTTTCGCGGAAGCAGGTGACGCCCGCCGCCAGCAGCGCCACGGCCAGGCTTTCCCCGGCGCGGGCCGGCAGCGACCGGCCTTCCCATTCGATGGTGCAGTCGGTGGGCTCAGTGCGACGAAACATGGGTCATCCCAACGAAACGGTCCGGGTGCAGGTCGCGCGCATGGTCGGGCAGCGTGCCGGTCAGCACCGCCTCGGCGAGGCGGCCGGCATGCACCGCCGCCAGCGTGACGCCGGAGTGGCAGGTGGCGACGAAGCAGCCCGGATGGGTCTGGCTTTCGGCATAGGCGGGGAAGCCATCCGGCGTCATCGGGCGCAGCGCGGCCCAGCTTCGCACCATGCGCGCCTGCGCCAGCACCGGCAGTACCCGCAGCGCCCGGGCCGCCATGCGGGACAGGGCCGCGGTGGTCGTCGCGGTTTCGAAGCTGCCATCATCCTCGCTGGTCACGCCGATCTGCACCGTGCCATCGCCGGTCTGACGGATGGCGCTTGCCGGCAGGGGCAGCAGCGGCGCCAGCCTCTCGGTGACGATGTTCTGCCCCCGCACCGGCCGCACCGGCACATCCAACCCGACCATCTTGGCCAATGGCGAGGTCATCACCCCGGCGGCGATGACGATGCGCCGCGCCGCCACCTCGCTGCCATCGGCGCGGGTGATGCGATAGCCCTCCGCGATGGGCGTAATGGATTCCACCGATGCGCCCGGCAGATGCACCCCGCCGGCCGCGCGCATGCCGGCCTGCAATCCGCGCAACAGCGTCAGCGGATCGACATGCCCATCCGCCGGCTGGTAGCTGGCGCCCTGCACTTCCGGCCCCAGCGGGCAGCCCGGCATCAGTTCCCGCAACTGCTGCCGGTCGAGCATCTGCAGGCCTTCCTGGCCCTGGTTGTGCATGCGCTGCACGAAAAGCTGGCGCGCGGCGAATTCCGCCTCGTCCAGGCAGAAGGTCAGCCCGCCCACCGCGCGATACTGCACATCCCGCCCCGCCAGGACGGAGGCGCGCTCGGCCAGCGCCGGCCACAGCGCCACGCTCTGCCGTGTCCAGGCGGCATAGGCCGGCATGCCGTCGCCCTTGGATTGCGACCAGACCAGGCCGAAATTGCCCCGCGCCGCGCGCAGGGCCACATCGCCCTCATCCAGCATGGCGACGCGCGCGCCACGTTCCGCGCAGCCGAAGCCGATGGCGGAACCGACCATGCCGCCACCGATGATCGCGACGTCGAAGCTGTCCTGGGATGACATGCTTGCGAGCCTGACCCGACCGGCCCCATCCTGCAAGACGGGAAGGCGAAGGACAGGACAATGCTCCGCAAAATGATGGTGGCCGCGCTGGCCCTCGCACTGCCGGCGGCGGCCGCACAAGCGCAGACGCTGCGTGTCGGGCTGATCGCGCAGGATATGGGCACCACGGATCCGCACCGCGCCAGCGCGACGCAGGACAAGGCGCCGCTCGCCTGGGGCTATGACGGGCTGGTGCGTTTCCCGCCCGGTTCCGCCGACCCGGCCAAGCTGGAGCCCGACCTGGCCGAAAGCTTTACCCGTTCCGCCGACGGCCTGACCTACACCTTCCGCCTGCGCCCTGGCGTGCGCTTCCACGATGGGAACCCGCTGGAGGCGGAGGATGTCGTGTTTTCCCTGCGCCGCGCCGCGGACAGCGCCCGCAGCGCCTTTGCCAGCGACTACAGCGCCATCTCCGCCATCGAGGTGGTGGACCCGATGACGGTGCGCGTCAGGTTGCGGGAAACCGTGGCCGGCGCGCTGGGCCTTTTCGCCAATTACCATGGCGGCATGATCGTCTCCCGCCGCGCTGATGCGGGCGGGCAGCAGCCGGGCACCGGACCCTTCCGCCTGGAACGCGCCGGCGGCGGCATGGCGCGCATGGTGGCCTTTGACGGCCATTGGCGCGGCCGGCCGCAGATCCGCGCCATCGAGCTGCGCTTCATCACCTCCGACGCCACGCGCGAACTGGCCTTCACGGCCGGCGAGCTGGACCTCTTCATCGGCCGGCGCGAGCAGCGCTGGGTGGAACGGATGCGGGCGCATGCCAATACGATGGTGGAGGTGTTCTCCCCCGGTGAATTCCGCACCCTGTTGATCAGCAGCCGCAGCGCGCCGCTGAATGATGGCCGCGTGCGCCGCGCCGTGCAGCATGCGATCGACGCGCCGGGCATCGCGCGCTTCGTCGGGCTGGATGTGGCGACCCCCTGGGCCAGCCCGGTGCCGCCGGGCTATCTCGGCGCGACCGAGGATATCCCGCGCTTCCCGCATGACCTGGCGCGCGCCCGCGCCCTGCTGACCGAAGCGGGTCATCCCAATGGCGTTACCATCCGCGCCGTCGTCTCCTCAAACTCCGCGCAATTGCCGATCATGGAGGTGGTGCAGGCGCAACTGCGCCGCGCCAATATCCGGCTGGAGATGGATGTTGTGGAACATGCGACCTACCACGCCCGCATCCGGCAGGACCTGTCGCAGTTCACCTTCTACGGCGCCGCGCGCTATCCGGTGGCGGACAGCTATCTGAGCCAGTTCTATCACTCCCGCAGCGCCCCGGGGCGGCCGACCATGTCGCTGAACTTCGCCCATTGCAGCGCCGCGGATGCCGAGATCGACGCGGCGCGGGCGGAGCCGGATGAGGCGAAGCAGATGGCGCTCTGGGCCACCGCGCAGCGCAAGGTGATGGAGGCCGGTTGCAGCCTGCCGTTGTTCGATCTGAAGCAGGTCTGGGTGCGCCGGGCCAGCCTGAACCTGGGCTACCGGCTGGAGGGCGCGCTCAATCTGGGCCCGGCCATCACGGCGGCCACCCGATTGGAGTAGTCCGACTGGAGTAGACATGCGGCGTCGAAGTCTTCTGGCCGCCGCCCTGGCGGCCCCCGCCATCGCCCAGGCCCGCCCTGGCTGGCGGCCAACCCGGCCAATGCGGCTGATCGTGCCCTTCGCCCCCGGCGGCGCGCTGGATCTGACGGCGCGGCTGCTGGCCTGGAAAATGGAACCCCTGGTCGGCGTCTCCATCATCGTCGAGAACCGCAGCGGCGCCGGCGGCAATATCGGCGCTGAGGCTTTGACGCGCAGTGAGCCGGATGGGCACGCCATGATGCTCGCCTCGCCCGGCCCGCTGGTGGTGAACCCCTTCCTGTTCCGAACCATGACCTATGACGCGGAGACGGAATTCGCGCCGGTGGCCCTGGTGACCACGAACCCGATGGCGCTCCTCGCCGGACCGCGTCGGGCCGAGCGCAACCTCGCGCATCTGCTGATGACGGCGCGCAGTGGGGAGCGGCTGAATTATTCCAGCGCGGGACCCGGCAGCGGCGGACATATGGCGATGGAGGTGCTGAAGGCGCGGCTGGGCCTGCCGAGTCTGCTGCACATTCCCTTCCGCGGCGCCGGCCCCTCGCTTCAGGCCTTGCTGGCGGGCCAGGTGCAGTTCGCGGTGGAAAGCCTGGCCAGCGCCGCCGGCTTCATCGATGACGAGGCGGTCTTTCCCCTGGCCGTCACCACGGCCCAGCGCTGGCCCGGCCTGCCCGAGGTCCCTACCTTGCAGGAGGAAGGCGTGGCCGATTTCGACTACGCGTCCTGGACCTGCCTGGTATATCCGGCCGCGGTGCCGGAGGAGGCGGTGCTGATGATGAACTGGGCCGCCAACGCCGCCCTGCTGACCCCGATCCTGCGCCGGAGGCTGCTGGAAGTGGGCGCCGAACCGGCCGGCGGCACCCCGGCACAGTTGGAACGCCATCTGACCATGGAACGTGAGAAATGGGGCGAGGCGGTGCGGGTTTCCGGGGCGCGGGTGATATAATTCAGGGAAAGGCGCGGCAGGCTTCGATGCCGATTTCCCGGGCCTGCGCCTCGGCCCCCGCCACCCATTCGGCGACGAAGGGATGCGCCAGCACGGCATCGGCATAGGCCTGGGCTTCCGGCGTCAGCGGCACGGAATAGGTGCGGAAGCGGCTGGCCATGGGCGCCCACATCGCATCGGCGAAATTGAAGCGCGCGCCGAACAGATAGGGACCGCCGGCGCCATGCAACGCGCGGGTCTGCCGCCAGCTTTCCTGCACGCGCGCCACCTGCGGCGCGACGCCGGGTCGGCCGAGCAGCTTGGCGTTGCTCGGCACGCCATTCGCGATGGGCCAGCGCTTCACGAGGTTCATCGGCATCGCCGCCCGCAGCTCGACGAAATGCGCATGCATTTCCCCCGCCGAGGCGCGGGCCGCCGTGCGCGCAGGAAGATCGGCGGGCCAGATGTCGCAGCCCGGCGCCTTCTCCCACAGATATTCGGCGATGGCCCAGGTGTCGGTGATGGCGAGGTTCCCATCGAACAGGATGGGGATCAGGCCGGTGGGAGAGATGGCGGCCAGCTTCGCCTTGCTGTCGTCGCGCGACAGCAGCAGCGTCTCCGTCTCGAAATCAATGCCGGACAGCTTGCAGGCCAGCCAGCCGCGCATGGTCCAGGTGGAGGACCATTTGCCGCCGATGATGAGCTTCATCAGGCCACTCCTCCGTCATGCAGATGGCAGGCGACCGTGGCGCCTTCGGGCGTGGCCACATCGCGCGGCGCCTCCCGCGAACAACGCGGGCCGGCGGCGGGGCAGCGCGGGTGGAAGGCGCAGCCGGGGGGTGGGCGGATCGGGCTTGGCACGTCGCCGGCAGCCTCCGGCGGCACAAGCGTCTCCGCCGTCACGGCGGTGAGCAGCGCCTTCGTGTAGGGATGGCGCGGTGCGTTCCACAGCGCCTCGGCCGGGCCGATCTCGACGATGCGGCCGAGATACATCACCGCGATCCGGTCACAGAGCCAGCGCACCAGCCGCAGGTCGTGGCTGATGAACAGATAGGTCAGCGACAGGCGCTGCTGCAATTCCACCAGCAGGTTCACCACCTGCGCCTGGATCGAGACATCCAGCGCGCTGGTCGGCTCGTCCAGCACGATGAAGGCGGGTTCGATGGCGAGCGCGCGGGCGATGCCGACACGCTGGCGCTGGCCGCCCGACAATTCATGCGGGTAGCGGCGCATCATGTCGGCGCGCAGCCCCACCGTTTCCAGCAATTGGGCGATGCGGGCGCGGCGCGCGGCGGCATTGCCGAAGCGATGGACGACCAGCGGCGATTCCAGGATGCGCTCGATGGTCAGCGACCGGTTCAGCGAGCTTTGCGGGTCCTGGAACACCATCTGCGCGCGGCGGCGGAAGCCGGGAAGGTCGGCGGCTGGTGGCGCGCCGTTGAACAGCACGGTGCCGCTGGTCGGCGGTTCCAGCGCCAGCGCCACGCGGCCCAGGGTGGATTTGCCCGACCCGCTTTCCCCCACCAGGCCGAGGATCTCGGTGCGGGCGATGCTCAACGAGACATCCTGCACGGCGCGCACCACCGGCTGGTTCGGCAGCAGCCGACCGAGCACTGAAGGCTTGGTGGCGTAGTGGCGGGAAACGCCTTCCAGCGTCAGCAAGGGCGGGATCATGCGGCCTCCGCGCGCCAGCAGGCGGCCTTGCGGCCGGGGGCGAGGCCGCGCAGCGGCTGATCCTCCGTGCAGCGAGCCTCGGCGCCGGGGCAGCGGGCCTGGAAGGGGCAGCCGGGTGGCAGGCGGGCGAGGTCCGGTGGCTCCCCGGGAATCGCCGGCAGCGGGCCATCGCGCTTGGTGCCGCGCGGCACGGAGGCCAGCAGTGCGCGGGTATAGGGGTGGCGCGGCGTGGTCAGAAGGGCCTGGGTCGGCCCCTCCTCCATGATGCGCCCGGCATACATCACCGCGACGCGGTCGCAGATGCGGCCGATGACCGACAGGTTGTGGGAGATCATCAGCATGGCCATGCCGAGCTCGCGCCGCAGCTCGTCCAGCAGCGCCAGGATCTCGGCCTCCACCGTCACATCCAGCGCCGTGGTGGGCTCATCCGCGATCAGCAGGGAGGGACGGCAGATCAGCGCGAGCGCGATCAGCACGCGCTGGCGCATGCCGCCCGAAAGCTGGTGCGGATAAGCCGAGAGCCGGCTTTCGGGCTCCGCGATCCGCATCCGCCGCAGCAGCACCAGCGCCGCCTCCCGCGCCGCGTCTTCCGTGCCGCCATGCAGGCGGTGAATGCGCGTCAACTGGTCGCCGATGGTCATCACCGGGTTCAGCGCAGCGGCGGGGTCCTGCACCACCATGGCGATCTGCTTCGCGCGCAGGGCGCGCAGCGCCTCGGCATCCAGCTTCCGCAAATCCTGGCCGCGGAACAGAAGCTCGCCACCGATGGTAGCGCTTTCCGGCTGTTGCAGGCGGATGGAGGCGCGGGCGGTGACCGACTTGCCGGAACCGGATTCGCCCACCAACCCCAGCACCTCCCCCGCCGCGATGTGGAAGGAGACGCCGCGGGAGGGCCGGATCTCGCCGCCCTCGCTGCGGAATCGCGTGACAAGGTCTCGCACTTCGAAAAGCATCTCAGGCATCGCCACGCCGCGTCAGTTGCGCCGGGTCCATCACATCCCGCAGCAGGTCGCCGGCCAGGTTGAAGGCGACGACGGTGAGGAAGATCAGCAGGCCGGGAAAGATGGTCAGCCACCATTGGCCGGACATCACATAGGTGCGGCTATCCGCCAGCATGCCGCCCCAGCTGGGTTCGGGCGGCTGGATGCCGAGGCCGAGGAAGGAGAGCGAGGCCTCTGTCAGAATGCTGGTCGCCACCAGCAAGGTCGCGAAAACCGCGACCGGGGAGACGCAGTTGCGCAGCACGTCGCGGAACAGGATGCGCGTCTCGCTGGCGCCCACCGCACGCTCCGCCATGACATATTGCTCGTTCCGTTCCACCAGCACGGCGGCGCGGACGATGCGGGCGACCTTAGGCGCGTTGAGCAGCCCGATCACCACCATCACCTTCATGATGTGCGGAATGACCAGCGGCCCGAGTTCCAGGTCCTGGGTGCCGAGTGCGGCGACCACCGCGATGGCCAGCACAATCGGCGGAAAAGCCATCAGCACGTCCATCACCCGCATGATGGCGGAGTCCGTGAAGCCTGGGCTGCGGAAGGCCGCGATGGCGCCCAGCGGCACGCCAATGGCCACGGCGATGCCCACCGTGGTCAGCCCCACCGTCAGCGAAACCCGTGTCGCATGCACACAGCGCGCAAAAATGTCACGGCCGAACTGGTCGGTGCCGAACCAGAAGGTGGTATCCGGCGGCCGAAGGCGCAGGCGGGAGGGGCGGTTGGGCAGGAACTGCGCGATCTGCTCCGGGAAGATGGCGATGACCACCAGCAGCAGCAGGAAGACGAAGGCGGCGAGCGCGAGCGGGTCGCGCTTCATCACCATCCACAGCCGGTTCGGGCGCCGCGGTGCGGCCAGCGTCGCGCTCATCGGCGAATCCGGGGGTCGAGAATGGCGTAGAGCGCATCCATGCCGAAGTTGATCAGCACGAAGAGCGTGACGTTCAGCAGCACCAGCCCCTGCACCAACGGATAGTCGCGCGACAGGATGCTTTCATACAGCAGCCGCCCCATGCCCGGCAGGTTGAAGATCACCTCCGTCAGCACGGCGCCCGCCAGCAGATAGCCGAAGGAGAAGCCGGCCGCCGTCAGGGTGGGGATCAGCGCATTCCGGAAGGCGTCGGTCCAGATGATGGTGCGTTCCGGCACGCCATGGGCGCGGGCCACGGCAATATGCTCCCGCCCCAGCACATCGAGCATGGAGGAGCGCAGCATCCGGGTGATGGTCGCCGCATAGGCGGTGCCGAGCGCGAAAGCGGGCAGGATGATATGCGCCGTGGACAGGCCGATGCCGGCACTCAGCGGCTGGTAGCCGCCCGGAGGCAGCCAGCCCAGAATCACGGCGAAGAGCAGGATGCTCAGCAGCCCCTGCCAGAAGACCGGCATGGAGATGCCGATCATGGCGACCACGCGAAACAGGTGGTCGATCGGCCCGCCCTTGTAGCGGGCGGAGAGCACGCCAGCCGGAATCGCGATCGCCATGGCGATCACCAGCGCCACCAGCGAGACATGCAGCGTCACCGGGAAGCGTTCCGCGATCAGCGCGGCGACGCCGTTCGAATACATGAAGGATCGCCCGAGATCGCCGGTGACCGCGCCGCCGACCCAGCCAAAGTACTGCTGCCAGAGCGGCAGATGCAGGCCGATCGCCTCCCGCATCGCCTGGATCTCGGCGGGCGTGGCGTTGCTGGTCATCATCGCGATAGCCGGATCGCCCGGCAGCGCGCGGACCACCAGGAAGATCAGCACGCTGGCGCCGAACAGCACCAGCGCCAACGTCGCCGCGCGACCGAGAAGAAAGTTCGCCATCAGCCCTTCTTGGCGGACGTCAGGTCCATGAAATAGGAGTAGCGCGGCCCGAAGCCGGAAATATCCGAGCGCCACAGGTGATAGGCGTTGAGCCGCCCGATCCAGAGCGCCGGGCAATGATCGACGAGAATCTCGGAGACCTTGCGCAGCGCCGGCTTCTTCCGTGCTTCATCCAGGTAGCGGAAGCTCTCCATCACCGCGGTGTCATAGGCCGGGTTGCGATAGCCCATCCACTGCGCCTGGTTGCCGTCCTTGTGGTAGTTGTTCCAGATCAGATAGTCCTCAACCGAGGACTGCATGGACGGATGCGGGAAGGCCTGCCAGTCGCCGTTTTGCGCGCTGCGATACATGCTGACAAAGTCGGTCTGGCGGATGTTCATGCGGATGCCGACCTCGGCGAGATTCGCCTGCATCACCACCGCCGCCTCCCGCGCCTCCACATAGGCGGAAGGCACCGGCACGATCGCCTCGAAGGCGAAGCCGCGCGGCATGCCCGCGGCGCGCAGGTGGAACTTCGCGCGGTCCGGATCGTAGGCGAGCTGCTTCGCCAGGTCTTCCTCGTACCAGAACTCAGTCGGCGTGGCCGGCAGCGCGCTGGCGGTGACCAGGCCGGAATAGATTTCCTCGCAGATATAGTCACGGTCCACGGCGCAGGAGACGGCGCGGCGCAGATGGATATTGTCGAAGGGCGCCTTCGCCACATTCATCGGCATGTAGAAGATGCCGGCGGAGGGCCGCACCGCGCCGCCAAAACCGCGCTCCCGGCTGACGGCGGCAAAGTCCTTCGGCGGGCAGTTGGAGATGATGTCGACGCTGCCGGTGCGCAGATTCGCCAGCTGCGTCGCCGCATCCGGAATCCGCACCAGCTTGATGGCCTGCGTCGCCGGGGCGCCGCCAAAGTAATCGGAGAAGGCCTCGAACTCGACGCCGACATCGGCCTGGAAGCTCTTCGGGATGAAGGGGCCGCTGCCGGCCATGCGGCTGCCACGATACAGGTTCTCGCCCGTCCCGCTCTCATTCGTTACGTCGCTGCCGCGGCGGACGATGGCGGCCTCGTAGCCCATCAGCCGCATCCAGCCGACCCAGGGCTCCTTCAGCGAGACCTTGACGACATAGTCGCCATCCTTCTGCACATCGCCGATGAAGCGGCGCAGATTCCCGCGGCGGCGACCGGTGCTTAGGTATTTCTCGTAGCTGTAGAGCACGTCTTCCGAGGTCAGACGGTCGCCATTGTGAAAGCGCACGTCGCGGCGCAGCTCGAAGGTGTAGTTCAGCCCGTCATCGGTGATCTGCGGCAGCGCCACGGCCAGGTCCGGCACCAGCGTGCCATCCACGCCCACCTTTAGCAGGTTCGAATAGGCCAGCAGATTCGCCGCGGCGGTTTCTACATTGCCGACATGCCAGGGATGGATATTGGGCAGGTTGCCGAGCAGGGAGGCCGTGACCGTGCCGCGCGGCTGCGCGCCAGCACTGCGCGGCAAGGATGCCGCGGCCAGAATTCCGGCCAGGCCCGACATGGCGGCGCGCCGCCCGAACATCCCATCCATCGCCAAGCCCCCTCTGTTGATGAACCCTTGCAACAAGCATGGACGCAAGCTGTGCACTGCGGCAACCCCTGAAACACCAATCACTTACTGTATACGCACGGCGATGGCGCACCCCCCGTTGCCCCGCGCGCGGCAGCCGGTAAGGTGGCGCCGCGCAGACAGGAACAAGACCCAGATGAACGGCATCGCGGCACGCGTGGACCAGGCGGCGGAAGCAGGGGGCGAGGCGGCGGTCACCTTCCTGCGTGACCTGATCCGGCTGCAATCGGGCGGCGAGGAAGCGGTGCAGGCGCGCCTCGCCTCGGCACTGGAGGATCTCGGCTGCATCGTCGAGACCCGGCGCTACCAACCCTCCAGCATCGTGCTGCGCGATGAATTCGCCAGCGAGGCGGCCATCGCAGCGGAGGAACGCGCAGCGGTGCTCGCCCGCTTCCCTGGCAGCGGTGGCGGCCGCAGCGTGATCTTCTTCGCCCATCCAGATGGCGAGCCCTTCAACCCGCAGCATGGCTGGCTGCACGACCCCATGGCCGGTGAGATCGACCAGGGTCGCATCCATGGCTGGGGCGTCGCCGACGACCTGGCCGGCGTCGCCACCATGGTGGAGGCGCTGCGCGCCGTGCTCGCCGCCGGCGTCACGCCGAAGGGCGATGTGATCCTCGCCTCCACCCCGTCCAAGCGCCATGCGCGTGGTGTGCATGCCCTGCTGCATGGCGGCGTCACGGCGGACGCAGCCGTCTATCTGCACCCGGCCGAATCCGGCATCGGCATGCGGGAGGTGAAGGCGCTCGCCTCCGGCCAGCTGGTCTTCCGCATCATCGTGAAGGGCCGCCTGCCAGCGACGAACGAGCCGGGCCATGCCGCCTTCGCCCATACCGCGATCAACCCGATCGACAAGGCCACCGCCGTCCTCGCCGCGCTCAAGGCGCTGGACGCCAAGCGTGGCGCGACGGTGCATCACCCGGCGCTGGATGCGGCGATCGGGCGCAGCACCAATCTGCTGGTCGGCGACTTCAAGACACTCGGTGACGGCCGTGCGGCGCGCGTGCCGCCGGCCGTGCAGCTGTCCTGCGCCCTGTCCTTCCCGCCCGGCGAGAAGCTTGCCGATGTGAAGGCAGCGGTGGAAGCCACGCTGGCCGAGGCCCAGGCCGCCGACCCCGATCTGGATCTGGAGGTCACCTTCCTGTCCGGCGTGACAGGGGCGGAAGTGCCGCTGGATCACCCGCTCTGGATCGAGACCAGCGCGGCGGTGCTGCGCGGCACCGGCACGGCGCCGGAAATCAACCCGCTGCACACCTCCTCCGACATCCGCAACCCGATGGTGCAGTCGGGCATCCCCTGCGTCGGCCTCGGCCCGCTCTGCGGCGACCTGACGCAGAATGGCGGTCGGGATGAATGGGTGGATGTGGCGGACTACCGGCGCGGCGTCGCCGTGGTGGCGGCGTTGATCGCAGGCTGGTGCGGCGCGGAATAGCGCCGCGCGCGCAATCCTGACTGGCGCGGCGCCTTCGGGCGCCGCACCCTGGCGGCGCGACAAAGGAGCGCCGTCATGAAGATTCCGATTCCCATCAACGAACCCGCCTGGCTGAGCGAGTTCAAGGCCTTCATCATGCGCGGCAGCGTGGTGGACCTGGCCGTCGGCATCGTCATCGGCGCTGCCTTCACCACCATCGTCGGCAGCCTGGTGGAGGATCTGATCAACCCCATCATCGGCCTGCTGATCGGCGGGATCGATTTCTCCAACCTGTTCATCGTGCTGAGCGGCGAACGCCGGCCCTCGCTGGAGGCGACGCGGGAAGGTGGCGCAGCGGTGCTGGCGGTCGGCCGCTTCATCAACGCCATCATCAAGTTCCTGATCGTCGCGATGGCGATCTTCTGGCTGCTGAAGGTGCTGACCAAGCTGCGCATCCGTCAGGATGCGGTGAAGGGTCCGTCCTCCACCGACAAACTGCTGGCGGATATCCTGGCGGAGCTGAAGGCCCGTCCTTCGGCCGCGATCACGGCGCCCACGACGGCCCCTCCCACACCTCCGGCACCCTGACGGCTCCTGCCAGGATCGCGCCGCGCAGCACTTCCAGCCGCGCGGCGAGGTCGGGCGACACATCGGGGGCGAGCGCCAGCCGCACGGCCTCCGGCGCTTCCAAGCCGATTCGCCGATCGGCGAATCGGTTGGCCAGGAAGGCCTCGATCGCCGCGACCATCGCCACGCCATTGTCGGCGATGGCAGAGGCGAGAAAGACCGCATCCTCCGCCGTCCAATCCCGCACATTGCCGATGGCGCGAATCCCGGCGGCCTTGGAGGCGGCAATGGCACCGGGCCGCCCGCCATCCAGCATGGCGAATTGCACCGTGGCCCCCGCCGCCGCCTGGCCCGCGGTCCAGCGCCCCGCCAGTTCCGGATCGTGCTGGTTGCCGCAAAAGCCGGTCAGGAAGCGCGCATCGGGATTCGCATGGGCCAGCCCTGCCGCAAAGCCGGCGCGGCCGCGCAGCCCGGGGGGCACAGGTTCTCCGGACAGATGCGCGACCACCCCGCCAGGGGCGATCCACCAGCCGGCAAGCGCGCCAGCCAGGAAGGCCGACTGCTCCTGCAACACCTCGAATCCCGCGATGTTGGGGCCTGTGATGCGGCCCTGGGTGACCGCGAAGGCGACATCGGGGAAGGCGGGCGCCACCGCCGCCACCGCCTGTTCCCCCTGCCCGCCATGCGCGATCACCAGGTCGGCACGCTGGGCCGCGGCCTCGATGGTCTCGGCGCGGCGGGCTGGCACCGGCTCCCACACCGTCTCGACGGTCACCGGCTGATCCACAGCGCGGGCCAGGCCCTCGACGCCGGCCTGGTTGAAGGCGCCGGCGCCGGGCTGGCCGAACAGCACGGCCACGACGCGCGGCAGCATGCTCACTGCGCAGTCAGGCCCAGCGCCTTCACCGCGCCGCCAACCACCCGAACCTCCTCCGCCACATACTGGGAAAATTCGGGCTGGGTCATCGGCCGCATGGCGATGCCGTGTTCCAGGATGCGGCTGCGCATCAGCGGCGAGTCCAACGCCGCCATGGTCTCCGCATGCAGCGCCGCCACGACCGGCGCCGGCAGGCCGGCCGGGCCGGCCAGGCCCAGCCAGTTCTCCGCCAGCAGGCCAGGGAAGCCGGCCTCCGCCGTGGTCGGCACCTCCGGTGCCATCTCCTGCCGCGCGGGGGCGGTGATGGCGATGGCGCGCAGGCGGCCGGCGCGGATGTTCTCCACATTCTGTGGCAGCGTGTCGAAGGACAGCGGAATGGCGCCGCCCAGCAGGTCCGCCTGCATCGGCGCGCTGCCGCGATAGGGCACGTGGGTCAGCTGCGCGCCGGTCCTGGCCGTGAAGGCCTCCCCAAAGACATGCGCGACGGAACCGGCGCCGGAGCTGCCAAAGCCCGGCGGCGTGGGCTGCGCCTTGATCCAGGTGACCAGCCCGGCGAGGTCGGTGGCCGGCACCAGCCGGGGGTTCACCACCACCACCAGCGGCGTCGCGCCGATATAGGCGATATGGGTGAAGCCGCTGACCGGGTCATAGGGCACGTTGGCATAGATGGGCGGGGAGGTGACGATGGGCGCGGTGTTGGACAGCATCAGCGTCAGCCCATCGGCCGGCTGGCTTGCGACATAAGCCGCCCCCAGCGTGCCGCCGGCGCCCGGCCGGTTCTCCACAATCACCCGCTGTGGCAGGCGCTGGGACAGCACCTCCGCCAATACCCGCGCCACGATGTCGGAGGAACCTCCGGGCGGGAAAGTAACGATCAGGCGGATGGTCCGGCTCGGCCAGACAGGCTGCGCCCAGGATTCACTGCTGGTGGCAAAGGCGGCGAGTGCCGCAATAACGGGCAGATGACGGCGGCGCATGGGCATGTTCCTCGATCGAACCGCCATCGAGGCAATTGCCGTGCCGCGTGCGGCCGGTGCAGGTTTACCATTATGGAACCCGAGACCCTGATGCCCCAGGCGCCCCGCCTGCTGGCCACCATCCTGCCCTCCGCCAATACCGTGGTGGAACGCACCACCCAGGCGCTGCTGCGCGGCGTGCCGGGGGTGGTGCCGATCTTCACCCGCGTCGCCAAGCGCGGCGCGGTGGACCCCTTCCCCGACAGCTATGACTGGGAGGCCCTGCTGGGGGCCGCCGAATTGCTGGCGGATGCGAAGCCGGAGGTCATCATCTGGTCCGCCAGCAAGGGCGCGGTGATCGGCCTGGATCACGACCGGGAGCTGGTGCGCCGGGTGCGGGACGCCACCGGCCTGCCCTGCGACACCTCCGGCCTCGCCTTGCTGCGCGCCCTGGCGGCGCTGGGGGCAAGGCGGGTGGCGCTGATAGGGCCGCATACGCGCGACTACAATCTGCGGGCCGCGCGGGGCCTGGCGGCGGAGGGGGTGGAGATGGTGGCGGAGGCCAGTTTGGGCCTGACCGATAACCTGTCCTTTGCTTCCGTCGGGTATCAGGGGGTGTCCGGCTTGGTGCGTCAGGTGGCGCGCCCCGGGGTGGAGGCCATCATCATGTGGAACACCAACTGCGCCGCCGCCCCACTCGCCGCGGCGATGGAGGCCGAAACGGGCATCCCGGTGCTGGACGCCACGGCGCTGGGCGTCTGGGGCGGGCTGGATCTGGCGGGCATGGCGCCGCGCCCCGGGCCGGAATGGGGACGGCTGTTCACGATGGCGGGTCACGGCTGATGGCGGGCGGCATCTCGGTCCACGCGGTGGATGTGGCCAGCGGCCGCACCGGAGAGGGCATGCGCGTGGACATCCACCGCATCGGTCCCGATGGCCATCGGGCACTGGTGGCCGATGGCGTCATCGGCGCAGACGGCGCCCTTCAACATCCGATCACGACCGGCGACGGGGTGGAGGAAGGCACCTATGAGGTGATGTTCCATATCGGCGCCTTCTTCGCCGCCACCGACCACCCGCCACCGCCATTCCTCGAACTGGTGCCCTTCCGCTTCCGGGTCTTCGACGCCGCGCTGCACTATCATCTGCCCATCAAGTTCACACCCTGGGGGTTTTCGCTGTATCGCGGGGCATGACCGATCTGCCCGCCCCCCTTCCCGGGGGCATGCCCCCCGCCACCCGAGACCTGGCCGGCCGCGCCGGTGCCCCCAGCCCCGCAAGCTGGCCCGGCGGGGCGAAGCTGGCGCTGTCCTTCGTGGTGAATGTGGAGGAAGGGGCGGAGATGTCCCTCACCTCCGGCGATCCTCGCAACGAGCCGACCTATGAGGCGCGGGAGGAGGTGGTGGGCCACCCCGACCCCTGCATGGAAAGTCATTTTGGCTATGGCAGCCGGGTCGGCCTCTGGCGGATTCTGGATGCCTTCGATGCGCATGGGGTGAAGGCGACGTTTTCGAGCTGCGGGCGGGCCGTGGCCGCCACACCGATCCTGGCCGCTGCGCCGCATGCCCGGGGGCATGAGGTTTCCGCCCATGGCTGGCGCTGGGAAAGCCATGCCGGCATGGCGGAGGCCACGGAGCGCGCCGTCATCGCCGCCACGGTCGCGGCCATCCGCGACGCCACGGGCAAACGCCCGGTCGGCTGGCACACGCGCAGCGCCTCCTCCGCCAACACACGGCGGCTGCTGCTGGAGGAAGGCGGCTTTCTCTATGACAGCGACAATTACGACGACGACCTGCCCCGGCTGATGCCGCGCCCGGATGGCGCCCCGCATGTCCGCCTGCCCTATGCCTTCGACACCAACGACATGCGCTTTTCCCCCGGCGGCGGATTTGTCCATCCGGAGGATTTTTCCCGATATTGCATCGGCGCCATCGACTGGCTGCTGGCGGAGGGTGGGCCGCGCATGCTCTCCATCGGCCTGCATCTGCGCATCATCGGCCGGCCAGCGCGCATGGCCGGGCTGGAGGCGGTGCTGCGGCATGTGGCGCGGCGCGAGGACATCTGGGTGGCGCGGCGGTGCGATATCGCGCGGCATTGGCTGACGCAGGAGGCCCTGTGATGCGGTTGCTCGTCGTCAACAGCAACACCACCGACAGCGTCACCGCCCGCATCGGCGCGGCGGCCCAGGCGGCGGCCTCTCCGGGCACCGTTGTGGAGGCGGTCAGCGCGCCCTTCGGCCTGCCGCTGATCGTCAGCCGCGCGGATTGGCTGGTGGCCGGCCCCGCCACGCTGGCGGCGCTGGCCGCCCGGCGTGGCAGCTATGATGCGGCGGTGATCGCCTGTTTCGGCGATCCGGGCCTCGATGCGGCCAAGGAATTGCTGGACGTGCCGGTGCTCGGCATCAGCGAAGCCGCCTTCCATGCGGCCTCCATGCTCGGCCGGCGCTTTGGCGTGGTGTCCTTCACCGCCGCCCTGCGGCCGATGTTCGAGGATTGCCTGGCCCATCACGGCCTCGCCGCGCGCTGCGCCGGCTTTCGCATGGGCCCCGCCTTCGCCGGCGACCCCGGCCTGGTGGCGGAGGAACGCGCGGCGCTGCTGGTCGATCTGTGCCGCCAGTCCGTCGAGCAGGATGGGGCGGAGGTGGTGATCCTGGCCGGCGGCCCCCTGGCCGGCCTCGCCCCAGTCATCGCCGACCGCGTGGCGGTGCCGCTGGTGGATGGCACGGCGGCGGCGGTGCGGATGGCGGAGGCGCTGGTTGGCCTCGCCCCGCCCGGCGCAGCCCGCGCGCGGCGGGACCGGGCGCTGACGGGCTTCACGGCGGAGGTCGCGGCGCTCTACGCGGCACGCTGAGCATGCGCTGGCTTCTCCTGTTGGCCCTGCTGCTCGCCGCATCGCCGTCCCGCGCCGAGCCGGAGACGCTTGCCGCCTTCCGCATCACCCCGGCCGGTCGCGAGGCCCCGGCCTCCCTGCTGATTCCCGGCTCGCACCAGCCGGAGGTCGGGCTGCTGCCGCCGGACCCCGCGATCTTCGAGGGCCGCGACGCGCTGCTGCTGGAATCGGTGGAGGATGCGGAGGATGTCAGCGACCTGCTGCGCGCGCCACGCGGTTTCGACGTGCTGGCCCCCTTCCCGCCGGCCCAGCGGCGATTGCTGCAGGCTGCGGCGGACTGCACCCGGCTGATCCAGGAACCGCTGAGCCCCCTCGGCCTGTTCCTGGCGCTGATGGCCGCCAGCCAGCCCCCGGCGGCGCCCTGCCCCGGCATGCCCGCCCCGCCGCAGCCCCAATCGCAGGACAGCGCGGCAATGGCCTCCGGCGGCGATCCCTGGCTGCGGGTTCTTGCTCAGCGGCGCGGCATTCCCATCCAGGGGCTGGAAACGCGGCTCGAAATGCTGCTGACGCTGCGCGGCATGGGCGGCGATGCGGTGCTGCGGCTGGTGGGCCTTATGGCGCGGGAGATGCTGGGCGGCGGCGCCGCGCAGGCCGACCTCGCGCCGCTCGACGCCCAGATGGCGCAGGCCCTGCTGGCCGGTGACTTCGACCGGCTGCGGGCGCGCATGCTGGCCCCCATGGCCGGGGACCCGTTGCTGCGCGAGGCCTTCGCCCGGCAGATGCTGGATGCGCGCAATCAGGTGATGGCGCAGCGGCTGGCCGCAAGGCTGCCGCGCGACAGCCTGGTGATCGCGATCGGCGCCGGCCATGCCGCCGGGCCGCGCGGCGTGGTCGCCCTGCTGCGGCAGGCGGGGTTTGCGGTGACAGCGGTCCGCATCCCAACGCAGCGCCCGCCGCCGTGAACCACCCGGCACGCCGTTTGCATCATACCGGCCCCGCAACGCCGGAGAGACAAGATGACCACCCGCCGCCAGCTCCTCGCCGCCGCCATGGCCGCGCCGCTCGCCGCCCCCGCACTGGCCCAGGCCCCCTGGCCGAACCGGCCGGTGCGCATCCTGAACCCCTATGCCCCGGGCGGCACCAGCGACCTCATCATCCGTCCGCTGACGGACCGGCTGGAGCGCGCCTTCGGCCGGCCCTTCATCATCGAGAACAAACCCGGCGCCGGCGGCACGGTGGCGACGGCGGAAGCCGCGCGCGGCGTCGCCGATGGGCATACCCTGCTGGTCTCCAACACCGGCCCACTGGCGGTCGCGCCGGCCCTGTTCCGCAGCCTCGCCTATGATCCGCAGCGTGCCTTTTCCTGGGTCAGCATGCTCGGCGGCGCGCCCATCGTCTGCGCGGTGAAGGGCGACAGCCCGATGAACAGCCTGGCCGACTACAAGGCGATGGCGGCCCGGGCGCCGGAGACTGTGTCCTTCGGCTCCTCCGGCGTCGGTTCGATGGGCCATCTGACGGGGGTGATGTGGGCGACGGAGGCCGGGGTGCAGATGCTGCACGTGCCCTTCCGCGGCGCGGCGGAGGCGCAGCAGGCCGTGCTCGGCGGCAACACCACCTCGCTCTGGGACACCTCCGGCGCCAATGCCGCGGCGATCCGCGCCGGCAGCCTGAAGGCACTGGGGGTCTCCTCGCCAGAACGTGTCTCCGCCCTGCCGGAGACGCCGACGCTGGTGCAGGCAGGCTTCCCGGGCTCCGTCTCCACCAACTGGTTCCTGATGGCCGCCCCGGCCGGGCTGGACCCGGCGATCGCCGCGCGGCTGAACGCGGAATTGCAGGCCGGCCTCGCCGATGCCGCGATCAAGGCGCGGCTGGAGAGTGTGGGCGTGGTCTCGCTGGGGGATATGAGCCCGACGCGGATCGCCGAATTCGTCGCCAGCGAAACCGCGCGCTGGGCCCCGGTGGTGCGCGCAGCGGGCGTGACGCCGAGCTGACCCACAGCGATCCGGGCATCGGGGACGCCGCGCATTGGCATCGCGCGGCCTCTTCGCGTCGCAGCATCGGGGTGCCAGCATGGCAGGGCACAGATCGATGAGGGATCGCGGATGCCCCACCTCCCCCGGCGCAGCCTGCTCGCCCTGGCGGCGCTTAGCCCCACACTTGCGGCCGCACAGGGCGCGGATTGGCCGAACCGAGCCATCCGCATCATCGTGCCCTTCCCGCCCGGCGCCGGCACCGACCTGCTGGCCCGCGCCTATGCCCAGCGGCTGACGGAGCTGCTGGGCCAGCCTGTGGTGATCGAGAATCGCGCCGGCGCCAGCGGCATCATCGGGACGGAGGCCGCGGCCCGGTCGCCGGCCGATGGCTATACCATCCTGATGGCCAATTCCTCCGTGCTCGCCATCAACCCGGCCATCCGGCGCGCCCTGCCCTACGACCCGGTCGGCAGCTTCGATCCGGTGGCGCTGGTTGGCGCCAATGACAGCGCATTGGTGGTGCGCGCCAACTCTCCCTTCCGCAGCGTCGCCGATCTGTTGGCGGCGGGGAAGGCGCGGCCGGGGACGCTGACCTACTCCTCCGCCGGCACCGGCACCTCCACCCATATGGCGGCGGAATTCTTCAAGCAGATGGCGGGCGTGGACATCCTTCATGTGCCCTATCGCGGTAGCCCGCAGGCGGTGACGGATATGCTCGGCGGCCAGGTGGACATGACTTTCAACACGGTGAATTCCGTGATGACCGCCGTGCGGGACGGCGCCGCGCGGGCGCTGGCCACCACAGGCGCCACGCGCGACCCGCTGCTGCCGGATGTGCCGACCTTTTCCGAACTCGGCTTTCCCGCCTATCAGGCGAGCGGCTGGCTGGGTTTCGTGGTGCCCTCCGGCACCTCGCCAGCCATCATCAGCCAGTTGGCCTCCGCCATCGCCCAGGTGGCGGCCATGCCGGGCTTTTCGGAGCGGATCTCCGCCATCGGCATGAAGCCCACCATCAGCACCCCCGCCGAATTCCGCGCCATCATCGCGCCGGAGATCGAACGCTGGACGCAGGTGGCACGGCAGGCCGGGGTGCAGGTGGAGTGATGCTGACACGGGAGACAGTCAGCGGGACGCGCCATGCGGTCTCGGCTGGGCATTACCTGGCGAGTTCCGCCGGCTTCGCGGTGCTGGAGGCCGGCGGCAATGCCGTCGATGCGGGCTGCGCCGCCGGGCTGGCGCTGGGCGTGCTGCATCCGGATCTGGTGAGCGTCGCCGGCGTCGCGCCCATCACGCTGCGTACGGCGGCGGGCGTGGTGGAGACCATCGCCGGCGTCGGCCCCTGGCCGGCGGCGACGGATGCGCAATTCTTCCAGCGCGAGCATGGCGCCAAAATGCCGGCGGGCGTGTTGCGCACAGTGGTGCCCGCCGCGCCCTGCGCCTGGATCACCGCCCTGCAACGCCACGGCACCATGGGTTTTGCCGACATTGCCGAACATGCGATCCGCTTCGCGGCGGAGGGCTTTGCCGTCTATCCGCTGCTGGCGGAGAACATCGCCAATCACGCGGCAGAATATCGCCGCTGGCCGCAGAACGCCGCCATCTACCTGCCGAACGACAAGGCGCCGGAGGCCGGTGACCTGTTCGTGCAGACCGACCTCGCCGCCACGCTGCGCTTCATGGCCGATGAAGAACGCGCCGCCCGGGCGCGCGGCGCCGATCGCGTGGCGGGGCTGGAGGCGGCGCGGAATGCCTTCTATCGCGGCGACATCGCCCGTCGCATGGCGGATTTCATCCGGTCCGAGGGCGGTTGGCTGTCCCGCGACGATCTTGCGGCATTTCGCTGCCCCGTGCTGCCGCCGGTCAGCGTGCAATGGCGCGGCCAGCAGGTGTTCACGGGTGGTCCCTGGTGCCAGGGGCCGACGCTGTTGCAGGCGCTGCGCATGGCGGAACGCGCCGGGCTGGCCGAACTGCCGCACAACTCACCGGACTACCTGCATCTATTGGCGGAAATCCTGAAGATCGCCTTCGCCGATCGGGAACATCATGTCGGCGACCCGGAATTTGTAAAAGTGCCGCTGGCCGAGATGCTGTCGGATGCGCATGTCGCGGCGCGCGTGGCCTCCATCGACCCGGCCCGCGCGCATCCGGGCATGATGGCGCCGCTGATCGGGCGCGGCCAGGGCGTGCCACCGGCATCCGAGGCCGCCGATCCGCCGGTGGAGGCCGGAACCTCCTATGTCGCCGTTGTTGATCGCTGGGGCGGGGCGTTTTCCTCGGCGCCGTCCGATGCCTCCTGGTCCAGCCCGGTGGTGCCGGGGCTGGGCTTCGTGCCCTCCAATCGCGGCTCGCAGAACCGCACGGACCCGGCGCATCCGGCGGGTCTCGCGCCGGGCAAGCGGCCGCGGCTGACGCCGATGCCGGCGCTGGCTGTGGGCGCCGATGGCAGCGTGATGCCCTTCGGCTCGCCGGGGAATGACGTGCAGCCGCAGGCGCTGTTGCAGGTGCTGATGAACCTCTTCGTCCATGGAATGTCGCCCCAGGCGGCGGTGGAGGCGCCCCGCGTCGCCAGCTACGCCTTCCCCGGCACCAGCGCCCCGCATGACCACTTCCCGGCCCGCCTCGCCGTGGAATCGCGCATCCCCGAGGCGACGCGGGACGCGCTGGCGGCACGCGGCCATGTCATCCGGCTTTGGCCGGAACGCACCTGGCTGGCCGGCTGTGTCGAGCTGGTGCGCAAGGACAGCACGCGCGGCCTGATCTCCGCCGCCGCCGACCCGCGCCGCCCCGCCGCCGCCATCGCGATATGATGGCCGCCCGGCTGCGGCGCATCGGGGCCTTGGCGGCGCCGACGGCGCTGGTGGCGATCCTGCAGGTCACGGGGCAGCTCTCCGAAACCTGGCTGGCGGCGCGGCAGGGCACGGCGGCGCTGGCGGGCTGGGCCACGGCCCTGCCCTTCGTGCTGCTGATGCAGATGATGTCCACCGGCGCCATGGGCGGTGGCGTGGTTTCGGCCATCGCGCGGGCGCTGGGCGGCGGGCGGCGGGAGGAAGCCTCCGCCATGGTGCTGCATGCGGCGCTGATCGCGCTGGCCGCGGGGCTGATCTTCGCCATTCCGCTCGGGCTGTTCCCGCGCGCCATCCTGGGCGCCATCGGCGGCGCCGCGGCGGCGGAGGCGGCGGCGCCCTATGCCAGGTGGCTGTTCGGGCTGGGGGCGGTGCCGGTCTGGATGACCAATACACTCGCCTCCGTCCTGCGTGGCGGCGGGCGGCATGCGCTGGCGGCGCGGGTGCTGGTGCTGGCCTGGCTGGCTTTGCCCTTCACCGGCTGGGCGCTGGCGGAGCCCTTCGGCATGGGCCTGGCCGGGCTGGGGGCGGCGATGGCGCTGGTCTTCTGGGTGGCGACGCTGGCGATGGGCATCGTCGTGCTGCGTGGCGGCGCCGGCTTCGTGCCCACACTCCGCATGCGACCCCAGGCTGCGGTCTTCGAAAAGATCCTGTCGGTGGGCCTGGTGGCCAGCGGGCTGGCGGTGGTGGCCAACCTGGCGACCATCCTGGTGACGGCGCAGATGGCGGCGCATGGGGCGGTGGCCGTCGCCGCCTATGGCATTTCGGCCCGGCTGGAATTCCTGATGATCCCGCTGGCCTTCGGCATCGGATCGGCGCTGACCGCCCTGGTCGGCCGCGCGACGGGTGCGGGCGATTGGGCGGAGGCGCGGGCGCTGGCCTGGACCGGCGCGGCGCTGGCCCTGGTGCTGACCAGCGCGGCCGGGCTGCTGGTGGCGCTGCTGCCGGTGCAGGTGGCCTCCCTGTTCACCAGCGATCCGGCCGTGGTGGCGATCGCGGCGCGCGGGCTCGGCTATGTCGGCTTCGCCTTTGGCGGCTTCGGGCTCGGCATGGCGCTGTATTTCGCCAGCCAGGGCGCCGGGCGGATGGGCTATCCCGTCGCGGGCGCGCTGTCCCGCCTCGCGCTGGCGGTGGGCGGGGGATGGCTGCTGGCGGGGCCGCTGGGAATGGGGATCGAGGGGCATTTCCTCGGCGTGGCGCTGGGCATCACCGCCTATGGGGTGGTCACGGCGCTGGGCGTGCGGCCGGCGGTCTGGCGGGCACGCGGCTGACGCGGCAGGATGCCCCCAAGAAATGGGGGAAATGCATCCTTGGCCGAATCAGGGGAACTTGCCGCGCTGCGCGACACCGCGCGCCGCTTCGCCGAAAGCGAGGTCGCGCCACGCGCCGCCGAGCTGGACGAGAATGAGAGCTTTCCCGCCGATATCTATCGCGCGCTCGGCGGGCTCGGCCTGCTCGGCATGACGGTGCCGGAGCGCCTCGGCGGTGCGGAGGCCGGCGTGCAGGCCTATGCCATCGTCATGGAGGAGTTGTCGCGCGGTTATGCCAGCGTGGCGGACCAGGTCGGGCTGGTGGAACTTCTGGGCACGCTGCTGTCCGAACACGGCACCCCGGCCCAGCAGGCGCAATACCTGACTCCCCTGCTGCGCTACGAGACCAGCTGCGCCTATGCACTGACCGAGGCGGAGGCCGGGTCGGACCTCGCCAACCTGAAGACCACCGCGCGGCGCGACGGCTCCGACTGGGTTCTGAACGGCGAGAAGATGTGGATTCACATGGCCCCGCGCGCGGATTTCGCCGCGGTGCTGGCGCGCACCGATCCCGCCGCAGGGCATCGCGGCATGTCGATCTTCCTGGCCGATCTGAAGGCGCCGGGCGTGGAACGGCTGCGCAAGGAACACAAGATGGGCCAACGCGCCTCCCCCGTCGGAGGCTTGCGCTTTTCGGATCTGCGCCTGCCGGCGGAGGCGCTGCTGGGGCCGGAGGGGCGCGGCTTCCACATGATGATGTCGGTGCTCGATAAGGGACGCATCGGCATCGCCGCGCTAGCCCTCGGCATCCTGCAACGCGCGCTGGAGGAAAGCATTGGCTACGCCAAGCAGCGCGTGCAATTCGGCAAACCGATCGCCGAGCAGCAGGCCATCCGCTTCCTGATCGCCGATATGGCGAAGGACACGCATGCCGCCCGCCTGCTGGTGCGCGATGCCGCGCAGGGCATGGATGAGGGCCGTCGCGTGACGCTGGAGGCCAGCTTCGCGAAATGCTTTGCCAGTGATGCCGCCGTGGCGCGCACCGCCGATGCCGTGCAGATCCACGGCGGCAGCGGCTACATCCGCGGCGTGGTGGTCGAGCGGCTGTATCGCGACGCGAAGATCACGCAGATCTACGAAGGCACCAACCAAATCCAGAGGGTCATCATGGCACGCGAGATTCTGGCATGACGCGCCCCGTCGCATTGGTCACCGGCGCGCGCCGCGGCATCGGCCGCGCAAGCTGCGTCGCTCTGGCGCAGAAGGGCTATGACGTGCTCGGCTGCGACCTCGGCGAGGAGGGTTTCGCCGAAACCGGCGCGGCGGTGCAGGCCGCCGGCGGGCGCTTCGCCTGGTATCTCTGCGACGTGTCGGACCTCGATGCCGTCGATGCCATGGTCGAATGGGCCTGGGGCCTATGGGGCGGGGTGGAGGCGCTGGTGAACAATGCCGGCGTCGGCGCCATGCAGCGCGGCGACTTGCTCGACGTATCCAGCGCCTCCTGGGATCGCTGCCTCGACATCAACACCCGCGCGCCCTTCTTCGTCTCGCAGAACGTGGCGCGGCGGATGGTGGCGGCGGGGGCGCCGATGCGCGGCAATCGCGCACTGGTCTTTGTCTCCTCCGCCAATGCCTTGATGGCCAGCGCCGACCGCGCCGAATACAGCGCCAGCAAGATCGCCGTCAGCATGGTGGCGCGCTGCTTCGCCATCCGCATGGCGGAGGAGGGCGTACCCGTCTACGACATCCGCCCCGGCGTGATCCGCACCGACATGACTGCCCCCGTCACCGCCCGCTACGACCAGCGCATCGCCGAGGGCCTCTCGCCGATCCGCCGCTGGGGCGAAGCGGAGGATGTCGGCAATGCCATCGCCGCGCTGGTGACGGGCGCGATTCCCTTCTCGACCGGCGATGCCTTCCACATCGATGGCGGGCTGCACATGCACCGCCTGTAGGGCCGGCGGATCAGGGAATGGCGGAGAGGGGACGGTCGGCCAGCACCAGCAGATGGCCCTCCGAACAGCGTTCCACCCGGCCCGCCACGCCATAGACCGCGGCCAGCAGCGCCGGCGTCAGCGTCCCCTCCGGGGTGCCATCGGCCTGCACCGCGCCATGGCTCAGCGCCACCACGCGGTCGGCGAAGCGGGCGGCAAGGCCGAGGTCGTGCAGCACCACCACGCCGATCACCGCCTCCTCCCGCACCATGCGGCGGACCAGTTCCATGACGCAAAGCTGGTGGCGCAGGTCAAGCGCGCTGGTCGGCTCATCCAGCAGCAGCACATCGGGCCGGCGGACCAGCGCCTGGGCGAGGCCGACAAGCTGGCGCTGCCCGCCCGAAAGCCGGTCCAGCGCCAGCAGCGCCAGATCGGCGATCTCCAGCCGGCGCAGCAGATCCAGCCCCCGGCGCGTCGCCTCCGCCCCGCCGATGGCCGTGCCTCCGGGCACGGCGCGCAATGCGCCCACCAAGGTCTCCAGCACCGTCAGCGCCACGCCGCCGGGCAGGCCCTGCGGCATATAGGCCAGGTGGCGGGCGCGGTCGGGGATGCGCATGGCCAGCAGGTCCTGCCCGCCGAGGCGCACCGCTCCCCGCGTGCGCGGCACCAGCCCGGCCATGCCGCGCAACAGCGTCGATTTGCCGGCGGCATTGGGGCCGACCAGCGCGGTCAGCGTGCCCGGCATCAGCGGCGGCAGGTCCAACCCCTCGACCACCACGCGGCTGCCATAGCCCACGCGCAGCCCCTGCACGGTCAGCGCGGGCTTCATGCGACGCGCCCCCGCCCCATCACCAGCGCCAGGAAGACCGGCACGCCGATCAGGGCGGTGACGATGCCGATGGGCAGCATCAGCCCCGGCACCACCAGCTTGCCGATCACGGAGGCCAGCGCCAGCAGCAGCGCGCCGCACAGCGCGGAGGCCGGCAGGAAGAAGCGGTGATCCTCCCCCACCATCAGCCGCGCCGCATGCGGGCCGACCAGCCCGACGAAGCCGATGGTGCCGACGAAGGCGACGGACAGCCCGGCCAGCAGGCTGACCCGCAGCAGCGCGCCCCGCCTGGTCGCCCTTGTGTCCACGCCGAAGGATTGCGCCCGGTCCTCGCCCAGGCGCAGCGCGGTCAGCCGCCAGGCAGCCCGCGCGGTGAAGGGCAGCACCAGGGCCAGCGCGGCCGCCATCATGCCCACCTGCGGCCAGTTCGCCCGCGTCAGGCTGCCCATGGTCCAGAACACCAGCTGCTGCAGCGCCTGTTCGGTGGCGATGAATTGCAGCAGCGCGACCAGCGCGTTGAAGGCGAAGACCAGCGCGATGCCGAACAGCACCAGCGCCTGCACCCCCGCCCCGCGCAGCCGCGCCATGCCCAGCAGCAGCGCCATGGCGCCCAGCGAGAACAGGAAGGCATTGACCGGCACCAGCCAGGCGACCGGCAGGAAGGGCAGGCCACTGCCCAGCACCAGCGCCAGCGCCGCGCCGAGCGAGGCGGCGGAGGACACGCCGAGTGTGAAGGGGCTGGCCAGGGGATTGTCCAGCACCGTCTGCATCTCCGCCCCGGCCAGCGCCAGGGCGGCGCCCACCAGCATGCCCATCAGCGCCTGTGGCAGGCGCACCTGCCAGACGATCAGCCCGTTCAGCCCCTCCGCCCCCGGCCCGGCCAGCAGGGTGCGCAGCACCGTCTCCAGCGAAAGCCGCGCCGGACCGGTGGCGACATCCAGCAGGAAGGCCAGCATCAGCCCCAGCGCGAGCGCCGCCAGCAGGATGGCGCGGCGCAGCAGCAGCCGGCGGTAGCCGGCCTCGATGTCCAGGGTCATCCGGTGGGGAGGTCCACCCAATAGGTGCCGTCCATCGGGATGGACAGGAAGCGCCGGTTCAACTCCGCCACCGTCGCGGCGGGGTCCAGCATGCCGAAGCGGTCCGGATGCAGCGCGCGGGCCAGCGCCTCCACCGCCACCACATGGGCGGGGGTGTCGTTGAAGCCGTGCCACATGGCATGGGCGCGGCCGGCGGCGACCGCTGGCAGGCCGATCAGATGCTCGCGCTGGAGCATGCCGCGCAGACCCTCCCGCGCCGCCTCCGGCGTGATGCCACGCCCCATGACAACGCCGCCGCGCCCGCCATAGGGGCCGGCGGTCGCCACATAGACATCCGGGCTGCGCGACAGCACCTGCTCCAGCGCCACCGTGCCGGTGACGCCGGGCAGAACCTCCGCCCCCAGATTGATGCCGCCGGCGCGCCGGATGAAGGAATCGAACACGCCCTGCCCAGGCGAGGCACAGCAGGGCGTACCGCCGGCATGGGCGTGCATGAAGATGCGTGGCCGCGTCGTGACGCCGGCCAGCCCGTCATCCACCCGCGTCAGACGCTCGGTATGGAAGGCAGCAAACTCCCGCGCGCGATCCTCCGCGCCGATCAGCGCGCCCAGGATGGCGATGCTGCGGAGCGTGTCGCGCAGCGGGTCGGCGAAAAAATCCACCACCAGCGTCGGCACGCCATAGCCGCTCAGCCGGTCCGCCAGCGCCCGGGCATCGCCCGCCATGCTGCCACCCCGGCTCAGCACCACCGCATCCGGCCGGGCGGTCAGCACCGCCTCGATGGACAGGGTGTCCATCGTGCTGCGCCCGACCAGCGGCACCGCATCGGCGGCCGGGAAGCGGGCGCGCACGGCGGCATAGTCGGGCGGGTTCATCTGCCGCAGATCGCTGCCCCAGCCGACCAGCAGCGAGACCGGGTCGGGATGCAGCAGCGCCAGCGCCAGCACATGCCGCCCCTGCGCCAGCACGAGGCGGCGGGCCGGGCCGCGCAGCGTCACCTCCCGCCCCAGCAGGTCGGTGATGCGGCGCGGCGCCTGGGCGCGGGCGGCGCCGGCGATGCCGGCGAAAGCGGCGGCGAGCGTTGCCTGTTGCAGCGCCCGGCGGGTCATCATGCTCATGCCGCGGCGTCCTGCTTGCGGGTGGATCGGGCGTCGTCCTCACGCGCCACGGCGTGGTAGTCCGCGTCGCGGTCGTGGTCGAGCTGGCGGGCGTAGTCCGTCTCGCTCATGCCGAGCTTCCAATAGCCGATCACCAGCATGCGGCGGCGGTCGATGCCGCAGACATCGCGCAGATGCGCGCGGAGTGCCCGGGCGGCGGCGGATTCTGCGCCGACCCAGGCGAAGACATCCTCCCCCGGCGCGATCGCCAGCGCCTGCACGGCGCGGACCAGCGCATCGCTTTGGCCGGCGCCATGCGGGCCGTGATGCAGCCAGGTCACGCGCAGGCCCTGCGGGTGGCGCAGAGCCACTTCCTCCTCCGGCCCCGGCACCTCGATGAAAGCCTCGCCGCGCGCCTCGGGCGGCAGTTCGGCCAGGATATTGGTGATGGCGGGCAGTGCCGTGTGATCGCCGGCCAGGAGGGTGCGCGCCGCCGGCCGCACCGTGCGCCCCCCCAGCCCCGCGATGCCGGCCTCATCCCCCGGCCGCGCCCGGCCGGCCCAGCCGGAGGCCACGCCCTCCTCCCCATGCAGGACGAAATCGATGTCGAGTTCGCCGGCCTCGGGGTCGATGCGGCGGACGGTATAGGTGCGGATGGCGGGCTTCAGCGCCTCCTCCACCCAGACCGGCTTGCCGTCCGGCCCGCGCGGCGGCAGGTGCAGGGCGACGCCCGGGCGCGGCGGCACCAGCAGTTTCAGATTGGGCCCGCCGCTCAGACCGGCGCCTTCCGGCCCGCCGAGGGTGATGCGCCGCAGCCCCGGCGTGACGGCCGCCGTGCGCAGCACGACCAGACGCCGCATGTTGCGCCAGCGGGCGGCCCAGGCTGGGGCTGTCTCATCGGTCATGATCGGGGATCCAGGGCGAAGCGCAGGGCGCGGGACAGGGCGGCGGGCAGCACGGAGCCATGATTCTCGCCCGCGAATTCGATCTGCCGCAGGGTGCCGAGCGCCAGGCGCAGCGTCTCGGCGAAGGCCTGGATATGCGCGCCGATGCGGCGCGCGGCCATATGCGCCTGGCGCTCCGCCGGCAGCGCCGCATCGCCATGTTCCAGTTCGCCCAGCGTCAGCAGCAGGCGCAGTGCCGCCGCACCGGGCGGCGGCGCCGCGGCGAAGGCCGCGGCATCCCGCAGCAGGGCACCCTCCCCCCACCACAGCGACGGGCTGGCGGCGATGTGGTGCTGGAACAGGCCGGGGCGGTGCAGCAGCGTCCAGGCGACGCAAAGCCCGCCAAAGGAATGACCGAAGATGGCGCGGTTCGCGGGGTCGATCGGAAACTGGCTGGCGACGGCGGGCAGCAGCTCCGCCTCCAGCAGCGCGATGAAATCGGCAACACCGCCGCTGCCCTGCGGCGCATCGGGTACCGGCGGCGTGTAGTCCCGCAGCCGGGCGACAGGGTCATGCGTCGCCTCCCCGGCATGGCCGAGGCCGACGATCAGGGCAGGTCCCACGCCCGTCACCTCCGGCCGCCGGGACTGCATGCGCAGCGCCGCGACGGCGGTGGCGAAGGTGGCGTTGCCATCCAGCAGCAGCAGCAGCCGATGCCCCGCAGCAGGGGGCGGCGTTTCCGGCCAGGCGATCAGCAGGCGGTGGGCGCCGATATCCCGCGCCAGGCTGCGCGGCAGGCGAACGCCCTCATCCGCTACCAACGCATCCGCACCCCGGCCAGCACCGTCCGACCATTGCCGAAGTAGCAGTTGGTCGCGGAGTTGCAGCTCGAGATGTACTCCTTGTCGGCGATATTCGCCGCATTCAGCGTCAGTTCCACCCCGCGGGCCCGTTCGAAGCGCGCGCCCAGGTCGTAGCGGATCGCGGCATCGAACAGCGTGACCTCATCCACCTTGAAGGTGTTGGTGTCGGTGCCATAGGTGGAGCCGATGAAGCGCAGGCCGCCACCCAGGCCCAGGCCACGCAGCGGGCCCTCGGTGAAGCGGTAATTGGCCCAGCCGCTGGCCATGTGATTCGGCACCTGCGGCACGCGGTTGCCGGTGACGCCGGCCGTGTTGGAACGGGTGATCTCCGCGTCGATGAAGGCATAGGTGCCGATCAGGTCGAGATTGTCATTGAGGCTGGCGCGGCCTTCCAGCTCGATGCCCTGGGACCGGATCTCGCCCACCGGGGTGGAGTAGGTGGTGTAGACCGTGTCGGCGGTCAGCACGTTCTGCTGGCGGATATGAAAGCCCGCGAGCTGCACGAAGCTGTTCATGCCCGGCGGCTGGAATTTCACGCCGACCTCGAACTGCTCGCCCGTCGTCGGTTCGAAGGTGCCGCCACCGCGCTGCGGCGCCGCGGTGCCGGTATTGGGCAGGAAGGAGGTGGAGTAGCTGGCATAGGGCGCCAGGCCATTGTCGAACAGATACAGCAGACCGGCGCGCCAGGTGGCTTCCTGGTCGAGCTGCGAGAGCTGCGTGGCATTGGCGCCGGTGACCGTATGCGTGGTGGTGCCGATGCGGGCCTGGTCGAGGCGGACGCCCAGATTGAAGCGCCAGCGGCCGAGCGCCATCTGGTCCTGGGCATAGACGCCGAGCTGGTCCAGCTCCTGATTCGTCAGGGTGTTCAGGCCCGCGGAGATATTCGGGGCGGCGGTGTAATAGGTCGGGGTGAACAGATCGATCGTCGATACCCCGGCCGTGGCGCTGGCACTGCGCGTGCGGGCGGAGGTACGGAACCAGTCGATGCCGAACAGGGCGGTGTGGCGCAGTTCCCCGGTGCGGAAGGTCGCCTGGGCCTGGTTGTCCAGCGCATAGGAATTGGCGTGGTCGGAGACGAAGCTGGCGATACGGCTGCCGGTCCGGTCATTGCTGATGGACCGGATCGACAGGACCTTCACCTCCGCATCGATATGCGCGTAGCGAAAATTCTGGCGCAGGGTCCAGGTGTCGTCCACGCGATGCTCGAACTGGTAGCCGATCGAGGCCTGGCTGCGATTGAAGACATCATAGCTTGGATCGCCGCCAAAGAAGCCGCGGCTGACGCGCCCATTGGGATTGGCCAGCACGGTGCCGGTGGCCGGCACGAAGTTGTAGAAGCCGCCTTCCGGGTCGTTCTGGTAGGAGGCGAGGAAGGTCAGGGTGGTGTTGTCGCTGGGCCGCCAGGTCAGGGCCGGCGCGATGGCGATACGCTGTTCGCCGACATGGTCCACCTGCGTTTCCGCGGTGCGGGCGATGCCGGTCAGGCGGTACTGGAAGCGGCCATCCTCGGTCGCCGGACCGCCGAAGTCGAAGGCGGTCTGCAACAGCGCATTGGTGCCGGCCTCCAGCCGCACCTCATTCACCGGGGTTGCGGTGGGGCGGCGGCTGACCAGGTTCACAAGACCGCCGGCACCGGTCTGGCCATAGAGCACGGAAGCCGGGCCGCGCAGCACCTCGATCCGCTCCAGCAGCCAGGGATCGGTGTTGGGCACGCCGAAGGAACTGCCGCGGCCCTGGCGAAGGCCATCCAGATAGTTGACGAAGGCGGCGGAGGTGCCCTGCCCACCGAAGCCGCGCACGAAGACGCTGTCATAACGGGCGGAGGGCCGCACCTCCGGCAGCACGCCGGCGGTATAGCGCAGCGCCTGGGACACGCTGGCGGCGGCCTGGTCGTCGATCTGGTCGCGGGTGACGACGCCGATGGATTGCGGCGCCTCGATCAGCGGCGTGTCGGTCTTGCTGCCGGTGGTGGTGGTGGGCGCCACATAGCCACTCACCGGCTCCCAGGCCCGCCAGGCGGTGGCCTGCACGTCGATGGAGGGGAGTTGCAGCGCCTCGCCGGCGGGAAGTGCGGAGGGAGCCTCGGCGGGCGACGTGACCTGCGCCAGAGCGGGCGTCGCGAGCAAGGCCGAAAGTCCGAGCATGGCGGCCGCGGGGCGGCGGCCCGATCTTGCGGCGCGGCAATTCCTCATGGATCAGGACCTTCAGAATCAGCTTGTAAGGCCCGCTTTATCAATACTGCGAATAAGTCGCAATGTCATGGAAGCATGGCCGCTCATCCTTCCTTCGCCACCAAGCCCAGGGTGGTGGCCAGCATCCGGATGAATTGCGAATGATTCGCAATAGTCCTAGACTGCGGCGGCCACGCCCCCTGCCCCCCCCCCCCCCGACGAAGGAGCCCAGCCCATGCTGACCCGCCGCCACATCGCGCTCGCTCCGCTCGCGGCGGCCTTCGCCGCGCCGGCCCTGTCGGCTCACGCACAGTCGGCGCCCACCAAGCGCGCCGTGCTCGCCACCTATGCGGATATCGCCCAGGCCATGTACGGCGACGCCCTGGCCGGCGCGAAACGGCTTCAGGAGGCCGTGGCGACGCTGGTCGCGACGCCGTCGGACGCGACGATGGCCGCCGCCCGCGCGGCCTGGCTCGCCGCCCGCATGCCCTATCAGCAGACCGAGGTCTTCCGCTTCGGCAATCCGATCGTCGATGCCTGGGAGGGTCGGGTGAATGCCTGGCCGCTGGATGAAGGCCTGATCGACTATGTCGACCAGGACCGCTACGGCGAGACCAGCGACGAGAACCCGCTCTACACCGCCAATATCATCGCCTCCACCAGCATCACCCATGCCGGTGAGACCATCGACATCTCCACCATCACGGCGGAGGCGCTGGGCAAGCTGCATGAGATCGGCGGCGTGGAGAGCAACGTCACCATCGGCTGGCACGCCATCGAATTCCTGCTCTGGGGCCAGGATCTGAACGGCACCGGCCCGGGCGCCGGCAACCGGCCCTGGACCGACTATGCCCAGGGCGAGCAGGCCACGGGCGGCCATACCGAACGCCGCGGCCGCTACCTGACCGTGGTCTCGGCCATGCTGGTGACGGAGCTGGAAACCATGGTGGCGAACTGGGCCGCCAATGGCGCCGCCCGCCGCGCGCTGACCGCGAATGGCACGGATGCCGGCCTCACCGCCATTCTCACCGGCCTCGGCAGCCTGTCCTATGGCGAGTTGGCGGGGGAACGCATGCGCCTCGGCCTGATCCTGAACGATCCGGAGGAGGAGCATGACTGCTTCTCCGACAACACCCATAACAGCCACTTCTACAATGTGGTGGGCATGCGCGCGGTCTATCTCGGCGAATACCGCCGCGCCGATGGCCGCGTGCTGCGCGGCGCCTCCCTCTCCGACTTCCTGCGCGCCGGCATCCCGGCGCTGGACCGGGAAATGCGCGCGCGGCTGGATGCAACGCTGGCCGCCTTCCAGGCCATCAAGACCCGCGCCGAGACCGTCGAGGCCTATGACCAGATGCTGGCGGAGGGCAACGCCGCGGGCAATGCCGCGGTGCAGGCCGGCATCGACGCGCTGCTGCAGCAGACCCGCAGCATCGAGCGCATCGTCGCCGCGCTGCGCCTGCGCATTTCCATCGAAGGCTCCGACAGCCTCGACAATCCGGCTTCGGTCCGGCGCCCCTGAGCATGCGCCTCGCACTCGCCGTCGCGGCGCTGCTGCTGGCTGGCGGGATGGATCATGCGCCGGACCCGTCGGAGCTTCTGCCCGGCGGCGCGGCCACGGCGCGCAACGCGGCGGGGGCCACGGCCTTTTCACTCGGCTCCGCCACCCTGCCCTTCGACCGGCTGCTGGATTTCAGGGTCGGCGACGGGGTGTTCCGCAGGCTCTGGGTCGCCGCGCCCGCCTCCACCCGCAATGCCGATGGCCTCGGGCCGCTCTACAATGCGCGCGGCTGCCAATCCTGCCACATCCGCGACGGTCGGGGCCGGCCGCCGGAGGCCGGGGAGCCCGCCTCCTCCCTGCTGATCCGGCTGTCCGTGCCGCCGGCCCAGGCGCGCCAGCCCGGCCCGGCGCCCGGCTGGCTGCCGGCCGATCCGGACCCGACCTACGGGCTGCAATTGCAGACTTTCGGCATCGCCGGCCATCCGGCGGAGGCGCGCGTGCTGGTCGATTGGACGGAACAGCCGGTGGCGCTGGCCGGGGGCGAGACCGCGTCACTCCGCCGCCCGGCCTGGCGCATTGTCGACTGGGCCTATGGGCCGCCGGCGCCGGGCCTGATGATCTCGCCCCGCGCCGCGCCGCCCATGATCGGGCTGGGACTGCTGGAGGCGATTCCGGAGGCCGATATTCTGGCCGGCGCCGATCCGGAGGATCGCGACGGCGACGGCATTTCGGGCCGCGCCGCCCGGGTCTGGAGCGCGCATCTCGGCGCCCCGGCGCTGGGCCGCTTCGGCTGGAAGGCGCAGGCGCCGACCATGGAGGATCAGGTGGCGGATGCCTTCGCCGCCGATATGGGCCTGTCGACGCGCATCAACCCGGCGCATCACGGCGAATGCACCGCCGCCCAGGCCGCGTGCCAGGCCGCGCCGGATGGCTCGCCGGGACCTGGCGAGCCTGAGGTCGATCCGCGGCTGTTCGATCTCGTGGTCTTCTATGCGCGCAACCTGGCCGTGCCCGGCCGCGCCGCCCCCGCCGCGCCGCGCGGACGCGCCCTGTTCCGGGAGGCCGGCTGCACCGGCTGCCACCGCCCGAGCTTCACCACCGGCAACATCCCCGGCCGCCCCGAACATGCGGGCCAGCGCATCTGGCCCTATTCCGACCTGCTGCTGCACGACATGGGCGAGGGTCTGGCCGACCACCGGCCTGAAGGCGCCGCGAATGGCCGGGAATGGCGCACCCCGCCGCTCTGGGGCATCGGCCGGACGGAGGCGGTCAGCGGTCGCGTGCAATTGCTGCATGATGGCCGCGCCCGCAGCCTGCTGGAGGCGATCCTCTGGCATGGTGGGGAGGCGCAGGCCGCGCGCGACGCCGTGGCGGCGATGGCGCCGGAAGACCGCGCCGCGCTGATCGCCTTCCTGGAGAGCCTGTGATGCAGCGACGTGGTCTGATCCTGGCGATCGCCCTTCTTCCCATCGCGGCGCGCGCCCAACGTCCCGATGCCCAGAATGAGGCGGCGCGGCTGGCCGCCGTGCGGGGCAGCGTCGCCACCCATATCCTGCCCGGCCAGGCCGCCTTCGCCGCCGCCGCGCGCGACTTCGCGGAGGCGACGGAGGCGCTGCGACAGGCCCCCGACCCAGGGCGGGCGGAGGCGGCTCGCCGCGCCTGGATCGAGGCCGCGCTGGCCTGGCAGCGCATCCGCCATCTGCGCTTCGGGCCGATGGAGGCCTTCGACCACGGCTTCCGCCTGTCGATCTTCCCCGACCTGCGCAATGTCACCGGGCGGGAATTGGCGGAGCTGCTGCGCCTGGCCGATCCGGCAACGCTGACCGACGACGCCTTCCGGCGCGGCCGCGTCGCCGCGCAGGGCTTCCCGGCCGCCGAGCGGCTGCTGTTCGGCGAGGAGGCCGCGCGGCTGCTGCTGCCCGATCAGGGCTTTCGCCGCCTGCTGCTGGCCGCCATCGGCCGCAACATCGCCTCGATCGCCGCGGAAATGCGGGGCGAATGGGTCCAGGGCGACCCGCCCTATGCCCGCGTGCTGGAAGGCGCGCCGGACGGCATCTATCGCGACGCCGGGGAAGGCCTGCTGATGCTGTTCAAGAGCCTGCATGGCGGGCTGGAATTTTTGGGGGACCGTCAGCTGGCGCGCACGCTGGGCGCCTCGGTGCAGGCAGCGCGGCCGCGCAGCGCGGAGGCCTGGCGCAGCGGGCAGTCGCTGGCCCTGGCCCAGGCCTCGCTGGCGGCCCTGGCGGAGTTGCAGGCGACGGCGGTGGAACCGCTGTTGCGCAGCGCCGCCCCGGCGCTGGCCCGCGAAGCGCGCGATGGCATGGCGGAGGCCCTGCGCCGGGCGCAGGCCATCACGCCGAGCCTGGAAGCGGCCGTGACCACCCCGCAGGGGCGCGCGGCGGTGGAGGATCTGCTGCGCGCGATCGGCACCCAGCGGCGGCTGCTGACGGAGCGGGTGGCGCCGGCCATCGGCCTGCCGGTGGGCTTCAACGCGATGGATGGGGACTGAGGCGATGATCGGACGGCGCGCCGCGCTCGGCCTCGGCGCCGGGCTTCTGGTGAAGCCCGCCTCGGCGGCACAGCCAGGCTTTGTCGCGGCCGGGGCCGACGCCGCCGGCGGCTGGCGCGTCGCCGCCTTCGGCCTGGATGGCGCGCCGCGATTCGACCTGCAGATCCCGGCGCGGGGCCATAGCCTGGCGGTGGCGCCGGATGGCCGGGTGGCGGTTCTGTTCAGCCGCCGGCCCGGCGACTACGCGCTGCTGCTCGATCTGCGGGACGGCCGCGCACGGCAGCGCATCGCCCGCGCGACGGAGCGCTGGTTCTGCGGCCATGGCGCTTTCTCCGCCGATGGACGCCTGCTTTTCGCCACCGAGATCGACGCGGCGGGCCAGGGCGTGGTCGGCGTCTATGCCGCCGCGCGCGGCTTCGATCGGATTGGCGAATTCCCCAGCGGCGGCGTCGATCCGCATGACATCCGCCTGGCGCCAGATGGCACGACGCTGATCGTCGCCAATGGCGGGGTGCGCAGCGATCCCTCTCTGCCCCGCGCGCGGCTGGATCTGGAGGAGATGGACAGCGGCATTGCTCATCTCGATTCCACCAGTGGCCGCCTGCTAGGCGGCTGGCACCTGCCGGAGGATCAACGCCTGCTGTCGCTGCGCCACCTGGCGCTGGCCGACGGCGCCGTCTTCGTCGCCATGCAGCATGAGGGTCCGCGCCATGAACGGCAGCCGCTGGTGGCGGTGGGACGCGGCGACGGCATTGCAACGCTGGAGGCCGATCTGCCCGTCTGGGCCGGGATGGACCACTACACCGGCAGCGCTGCCGCCAGCCTGGATGGGCGGCTGGTCGCGGTGACGAGCCCGCGCGGCGGCACCGCGGCGGTGCTGGATGCGCGCAGCCATGCCGTGCTGGCGCGCTTCGCCGTGCCGGATGGCTGCGGCATCGCCGCCGCGCCCGGCGGCGGCTTCATCGTGACCTCCGGCCTCGGCGGCGCAGCCGCCATCGGCGCCGCCGGCCCGTCGGTCGCGCTGCCCGGTGAATGGCTGCGCCGTGTGCGTTGGGACAACCATCTGGTGCCCATCTGACGGCCAGGCGGTTCAGGCGGTGGGTTCGGCCGCGATCACATAGTCATGGCCGCTGACCAGGCCGCCCTCTCTGTCGCACAGCGCCGCGGCACGGCGGCGCAGCGTGGCGGCCTGGCCTGTCAGAGCCCTGGCCAAAGCGCGGTCGGGAATGCGGCGGATCAGCGCCTCGGCCGTCGCGCATTGCAGCTCCACCCAGCGCAGGTCGTAGCGGTTAGGAAAGCGCCGCGCCGCGATCACACGCAGCCCGGCCTGTTCGAGCTGCCGCAGGACCCATTCGGCCGGATATTCGCGATAGGGAGTCTCCCCCGTCAGCAGGTGGCAGCCATCGCGAAACCGCCCCAGCGCCTGCACCATGCGCCCCGCCGCATCGGCCGGACGACCGGTGACATAGGGGTCGAGGCCAATGACATAGATCCGGCGCCCGACCAGCGGCCGCAGCCTTACGAAAAGACTGTCCTGGAAAAAGGGCGCGTAGCTTTCCACCGCGCCGACCAGATACTCCGCCAGGACGGTGTCATGCACCTCCCCGGCCAGCAGAGCCGGGTCGGCCCAGTTGCCGGCCACAAGCCTGTCCTGCGGCCGGATCGCGCCGCCCAGTGCGGCCCGCGTTTCGGCCAGTTGGGCCGGATCGGCGCTGACCGCCGTCCAGCGCGTGGTCGGCAGACCGCCGATCCAGCGCGCCGAATTCGGACCGGTGCCGGCATCCAGCACCGCGCCCCAGGGCAGATCGCCCTGGAGCCGTTCCAGCACGCCGAATAGCGGCGGCAGGCTGGCAATGACGCGCATCAGAAGGTGAGCGTCAGGCCGCCGATGATGGTCCGGCCACGGCCGCCGCCGACCGTCTCCGCCGCCGGCACCGTATAGACCTCGTCGGTGATGTTCGTGGCGTTGGCGAAGACGTTCAGATTCTCCGTCACCTTCCACGAGCTGTAGAGATCATAGGTGGTGAAGGACGGGATCGGCGTGGTCTGGGCGGTGCCGGTCCAGCTCTGCGTCTCACCGACGCGGCGGATGCGGCCGCCAACGGTCAGGGCGCGGTCGAACAGCCGCACGCCGCCATCCACCACCAGGGTGCTGCGCGGCACGTAGCTGTGCTCGGCGGCATCGGCATAGGTGACGCGGCTGTTGGTGAAGCTGCCATTCACATAGGCGATGCCCATGTCATAGCCGCCCTCCAGCTCCACGCCGGTCAGCCGGCTGGTGCCGGGGACGTTGTTGTAGAAATTGTAGCTGTAGGCCCTGCCGCTGGTGGTGCCGCGGATAGTCACCAGGTTGATCAGGTCATCGACGTCATTGTCGAAATAGGCGGCCTTGAAGCGGATGCGGTCGCCATCGGTGAAGACGTTGCGGCGCAGGATATTGGCGCCGAGTTCCCAGCCCTGCGAGGTCTCGGGCCGCAGATAGGGGTTGGGGTAGAAGGTGGAGGTGCCGCCGGCGCTGTGCGGGCCGGAATACATGGCCTCGGAGATGGTCGGCGGGCGGAAGGCCCAGCCATAGCTGACATAGGGCTGCAGCCAGTCGAGCGCCTGCACCGCGAGGGTGAAGCGCGGGCTGACCTGGCTCTCGCTGGTGTCGGCGCGGTAGTTGCCGGTGACCGGCACCGGGCCGATGGCCGGCGCGGCATAGCCTTCGCCATCCAGGGAGAAATGGTCGAAGCGCAGGCCCTGGATGAAGCTGAAGATGCCGTAGCTGAAGGTGGCGTTGGAATAGACGCCGGCCAGGTTCAGCCGGCCATCGCCATTGACGCCGCCCTTGCGGGTTTCCGTGTCATCCGTGGCGTATTGCACCCCGTAGTCCCAGGCGACGTTCACGCGGCCGATGCCGAAGCGGGAGGTATTGGCGACATCCGCCTGATAGCCCGTGTTGACGATCCGGCGGCCGGAGGCGGTGGAGGAGAAGTTGCCGGCCTCCGTCAGGTAGTTGTTCATGCGGATCTGGTTCCAGGACGCATTGGTCCGCAGATCGATAAGCGGGTTGGCCGGATTGTAGCGATAGGACAGCCGCATGAGATTCGACTGCATGGTCTGGTCGTAGAAGTTCGAGGTGAAGCGGTTGGTGTAGACGCTACCGAGCAGCGACAGGTGATGTTCCGGCGTCGGGTCCCAGTTCACCCGGGCGATGCCGGAACGCAGGGATTGTTCGGTGTTGTCGACGATGTCGCCATCGCCGTTCTTGTAGTTGGAATTCTGCCGCCCGCTGGCACCAGCCAGCACGCTGACGCCATTGGCGAGCCGGGCGGCACTGACCAGGCTGCTGTTCCACTGATAGCCGTTGGTGCCGGTCGAGCCCTGCAACCGCCCTCCAAAATTCTGGCCGGGACGCAGGATATCGCCCACATCCAGCAGCCGGAAATTCACCGCGCCCACCAGCGCGCCCATGCCGCCCGGGCCCGTCACCGCACCGCGTTCCACATCGATGCCGCTCAGGAAGTTCGGATCGACATAGGCGAAGGACCCGCCCTCATGCCCCGCGGGACGGAAGTTCTGGCGGACGCCTTCCACCATCATGTTGACGCGGCCCACGCCTTCCAGACCGCGGATGTTCACCGCCACGCCGGGCTGGGAATCGAAACCGCCGACGGCAACGCCGGGCACCGTCTCCAGCAGCCGGTTCGGATCGCCACCCTCAAGCAGTTGGTCACGGGTGACGGTGCTGGTGGCGGAGGGGGTCTCATAGGCGCCGTCGCCACGCTCCCCTTCCGCAGTGACACGCGGCAGGCGGAGCGTGGCGTCCGGCGGGGCGGTTTGCGCCAGCGCCCCGAAGCTGCCGATGGCGCAGAGCGAGGTGGTGGCGAGGAGGCGGGGCAAGACACGCAAGCCGGTTCTCAGCATCGATCGGACTCTCCGTTTCCGTCGACGCCGCGCCCCCAAAGGGCCGTCGCGTCACGGGTGATGTAACGGCTTTATTGCAAGTGATTCTCATTTGCAACTGAGTCAACATCCTGTTTTGGTGAAAAAATCCGAGGGACCTTGAAAGCATGTCATGGCTTATACGGCCTATTGCGATTGATTCTCATTCTCTGTAACCAGGGCCGTCCGCGCGCCGGCCAACCCGGCCGCACCGCACCCACCGCAGGATGACCGGGCCATGGCCACAAGGCTTTCGTTGACCACCCTTCTGATGGCGACGGCGCTCTCCGCCGCCGCCGCCGCCCAGGCGCCGAGCACCGCCGTGCCGGTCCCGGCCACCACCCCGCAGACGGAGGAGGCACCTCGCCCGCGCCCGACGCCGGAGCAGATCGCCGCCATGCGCGCGCGCTTCCGTGCGAACTTCTTCACGCAATATGACACCGATCGCGACGGCGTGGTGACGCGCGCCGAATATGACGCGGTGCGTGACGGCGTCTTCCGTCGCACCGACACCAACAGTGACGGCGCGCTGTCGGAAGCCGAGTATGTCGGGGAATATGAGGGCCGGCTGCGCGCCACCTATGCCGACAAGCCGATCGACGAGGCCTTCCGCCGTTCCATCACACAGGCCAGCCGCCGCTTCGAATCGATCGACCGCGACCGTGACCTGAGCATCAGCCGCGCCGAATACGATGCCGTCGCCGCACGCACCTTCGAACGTGCCGACACCAACAGGGATGGACGGGTCACGGAGGCGGATGCCGCCGAGCCGCATCCAGAACCCCGCGCGAACTGAGGCCGCGATGACCCGCGCCGCCGAGACCGCCATGTCGGCGCGGGGCCAGCGTTCCGCCTGGCTGAAGCAATTGCACCGCTGGCACTGGATCAGCTCCGCCATCTCCCTGGTCGGCATGCTTCTGTTCGCCGCCACGGGAATCACGCTGAATCATGCCGCCGATATCGGCGGCGTGCCGCAGGTCACCGAACGCAGCGGCCTGCTGCCGCCGGCGCTGCGCGACCAGATCTCGTCCGGCCCACGGGAGGGCGCGGCGCCGCTGCCGCGCGAACTGCGCGACTGGCTGGCGCAGGCGCTGTCGGTCCGCACCGGCACCGCGCAGGCCGAATGGTCGGAGGAGGAGATCCATCTCGACCTGAAGCGCCCCGGCGGCGATGCCTGGCTGCGCATCGATCGGCAGAGCGGCGAGGTGGCCTATGAGCTGACCACGCGCGGCGCCATCGCCTACCTCAACGACCTGCACAAGGGGCGCAATGCCGGCGCTGCCTGGTCGTGGTTCCTCGACATCTTCGCCGGCGCCTGCGTGGTGTTCTGCGTCACCGGCATGGTGCTGCTGTACCTGCATGCGGGCACGCGGCCCTCGACCTGGCCGATGGTCGGCCTCGGCGTGGTCGTGCCTTTGCTGCTCATCATCCTGTTCATCCACTGATCGTCCGATCGAAGGAGAGACCGTGCGCCGCATGCTTCCCGCGCTGGCCGCCGCCAGCATCGCAACCCCGGCGGTCGCCGCCGAACTGCGCATCGGCATCGAGCTGCCGCGCATCAGCGTCGCCGAATACCACCGCCCCTATGTCGCGAGTTGGGTGGAACGCCCCGACCAGACCGCCGTCGCCACGCTCGCGGTCTGGTACGACACGAAGCTGCGCAATGAGCGGGGCCAGACCTGGCTGCGCGACCTGACGCAATGGTGGCGGCGCGCTGGCCGCGGCATGGCGCTGCCGGCCGATGGCGTCAGCGGCGCCACCCGCGCGCCGGGCCGGCACGAATTGCGCGTCGATGCCGATAGCCCGGTGCTGGCGGCCATGCCGCCCGGCGAATACCGGCTGGTGGTGGAAGCGGCGCGGGAAGGCGGCGGGCGGGAACAGGTGCGCGTGCCCTTCCAGTGGCCGCCCAGCGCGCAGGACGCGACTGCCAACGGCAGCGCGGAGCTCGGCGCTGTGACGCTGGGCATCCGCCCGTGACCTGGCGCCTCCACCTCACCGCGCTCGCCATCTCCGCCATGCTGGCGCTGCCCGCGATGCTGGTGGAGGCGCGCCAGATCCGACTGCCACCCTGCCTGCCGCACTGACATCATGGACCGTCTGCTGCTGCCGCCCCTGCTGCGCGCCCCGGCGCCACCGCGCGGTGGCGTGCTGCGCAACCTGCGCGGCACAACCATGGGAACGAGCTGGTCCGTCCGGCTTGTGGACCATGGCGGCCCCTCCCCGGCCCCGGACATCCAGCTGGTGCTGGACCGGATCGTCGCGGAGATGAGCGCCTGGGTCCCGGAGTCGGCGCTCAGCCGCTTCAACCAGGCACCGACGCCCGGCTGGCACCCACTGCCATCAGGACTTCGCAGCGTCCTGGGCTGCGCGATGCAGGTGGCGGCGGCCAGCGACGGCGCCTTCGACCCCACCATCGCGCCGCTGGTCGACCTCTGGGGTTTCGGGCCGAACCCGGTGCCGCCGGGGCTGCCCAGCGAGCTGGGTTTGATGGCGGCGCGCGCGCGCTGTGGCTGGCGGCATCTGATGATGGATGCGAGAGGTCTCTGGCAGCCCGGTGGGCTGCGGCTGGATGTCTGCGGCATCGCCAAGGGCTTTGCCGTCGACCAGGTCGCCGCCCATCTGCGCGCGGCCGGCCACGACGCCTTTCTGGTGGAGATTGGCGGCGAGTTGAGGGGCGAAGGCGTGAAGCCGGATGGCACGCCCTGGTGGGTGGAGATCGAGTCACCGCCCGGCCTCCGTCGCTCGGCGCCATTTCGCGTGGCGCTGCACGACATCTCCGTCGCCACCTCCGGCGACTATCGCCGCTTCTTCGACCTAGCGGGCCGCCGCTACACCCATACCATTGACCCGCGCAGCGGCTGGCCGGCGGGGGCGGAGCTCGCTTCCGTCACCGTGCTGCATGAAAGCTGCATGCGCGCGGATGCCGAAGCCACGGCGCTGGGCGTGCTCGGCTTGGCGGCGGGCATGGCGCATGCCCGGCGGCACGGCCTCGCGGCGCTGTTCCTGGCGCGGCGGGGCGATGGTCTGCGGGAGCATCTGTCGCCGGCCCTCGCGGCCATGCGCGCATGATCGAGCCAAGATATCTCACGGCGCTGGGCGTGGTCGCCGGCTATGCTGCCTTCTGCGGCACCATCGCCTGGCGCTGGCGGCGCCGCGCGCGCCCTGGCGGCGCGGCCGATGCGGGTGCCGACTGCCTGGTCGCCTATGCCAGCCAGACCGGCTTCGCCGAGCAGATCGCCCAGCGCACGGCGGAGGCGCTGCGCGCCCAGGGCCGGCCGGTGCGGCTGGCGGGGCTGGAGGCGGTGGACAGCCCATTGCTCACCGGGGTGCGGCACATATTCTTCGTGGTCAGCACCGCCGGCGAGGGTGACGCGCCCGACCAGTCGGCGCGCTTCATCGCCCGGGTGATGCGGGCCGCGCCGGATCTTTCGCGGACGCGCTACGGCCTGCTCGCGCTGGGCGACAGCAGCTATGCGCGCTTCTGCGCCTTCGGCCGCCAGTTGGACAGCTGGCTGCGTGAACATGGCGCGACACCGCTGTTCGAACGCATCGAGGTGGATGACGGCGATCCGGAGGCGCTGGGCCGCTGGCAGCGGGAGATCGGCGTATCAGGCTGGGACGCGCCCGCGGCGGAGCCCTGGACCCTGGTGGAACGGCGGCTGCTGAATCCCGGCAGCCAGGGCGAGGCGGCCTACCATCTCGCTTTCGCGCCGGTCGGTGATCTGCCCGCCTGGCAGCCAGGCGACATCGCCTCCGTCCTGCCCCGCAACGCGCCGGCGGAGGTCGCGCGGCTGCTGGCGCAGTTGGCGCTGCCCGCGGATGACGGCACGCTGGGCGCGGCGCTGGCGGTGCGGCAGCTTCCGCGGGAGCTCGAGGCGCTTGCGGGGCTGTCGCCGCAGGCGGTGGTGACGGCACTGCCGCCGCTCACGCCGCGCGACTACTCCATCGCCTCATTGCCCGGGGATGGAAGGCTGGAGTTGCTGGTGCGGCTGGCGCGGCATGCCGATGGCCGGCCGGGCCTGGCTTCCGGCTGGCTCGCTTTGCATCTTTCGCTTGGGGCGCGCGTGATGCTGACCATCCGGCGCAACCGCGGCTTCCACCCGCCGGCCGATGACCGCCCCATGCTGCTGATCGGCAATGGCACCGGCCTGGCCGGTCTGCGCGCGCATCTGAAGGCGCGGGAGGCCGCGGGCCGGCGCCGCAACTGGCTGATCTTCGGCGAGCGCAGCCGAGCGCAGGACTATTTTCATCGTAGCGAGATCGAGGCCTGGCAGGCTTCCGGCACGCTGGCCCGGCTCGACCTCGCCTTCTCCCGCGACCAGGCCGAGCGGGTCTATGTCCAGGACCTGCTGCGGGCGCGGGCGGAGGCGGTGCGGAGTTGGGTGGCGCAGGGCGCGGCGATTTATGTCTGCGGCAGTCGGGTGGGCATGGCGGAGGGTGTGCAGGACGCACTGCGGGAGGTGCTGGGCGAGGCGGCGCTTGAGACGCTGAGGGATGCGGGGCGTTATCGGCGGGATGTGTATTGAGACCGCCTCGCCGCGAGACGCTCCAACGTCCAACTCGCGCGTGCGCGAGATGGAGCAAACTGCCAATCAATGTGCAAAGAATGGCGTCCCCTAGGGGATTCGAACCCCTGTTACCGCCGTGAGAGGGCGGTGTCCTAGGCCTCTAGACGAAGGGGACCCAGACAACTCGCGGCGCCGTGGCGTCGTGAGGTCGGCTGATTAGCCTCCCCGTGCCGGGGGATCAAGCCGCCCGGCAGGGGTTTTTGTCACTTTCGCCACCGCTGCCTCGCGCCGCCCGCTGCGGCAGGCGTCGGAGCAGAAGCGCACCTCCGCCCAGTCCCGCGCCCATTTGCGCCGCCAGGCGAAGGGCCGGGCGCAGGCGGCGCAGATTTTCTCGGGCAGGTTGGGCTTGCGGTGTGCCATCACTCGGCGGCGCGCAGCTCGCCCAGCACGCGGCCACGCTGGGGGTCCAGCAGCAGCAGGCGCTCGGTGCCGTCCGGGCGCGCCACCAGCACGGCGAATCGCCCCTCCGCCCCGGCGATGGAGAGCATCCGCGTCCCCGCCGGCTGGCCCAGCGAGGCCGGTGGCAGTGAAACCTCCCGCACCGCGCCGCCCATGCGCTGGACGAGAAGGAAAACCAGGCCCACCGTGCCGAGGACGATCATCACCCCCATCACGCCGACCAACCATTTGAGCGCCGCCACGCAAACCCCCTCTCCCGCCCCGCAACCGGGCGAAACCCATGATATCCTGGCCCCGCCGGAGGCCGCGGGCCTGCGCGCCGATCGGTTCCTGACCGATGCGCTGGCCGGCGCGATAGGCGGTCTCTCGCGGTCCCGGGTCAAGGCACTGATCGAATCCGGCCAGGCGACGCGGGACGGCGTGCCGGTGCACGACCCGGCGGAGCCGGTGCGCCCCGGGGTGATCTACGCTCTGCGCCTGCCGCCGCCCGAGGATGCGGTGCCGCAGCCCCAGGACATCCCGCTGACCATCCTGTTCGAGGATCGTCACCTGATCGTGCTCGACAAGCCCGCGGGCCTGGTCGTCCACCCTGCCCCCGGCAACCGCGACGGCACGCTGGTGAATGCCGTGCTGGCCCATGCGGCGGAGGATCTGACGGGCATCGGCGGGGAAAAGCGGCCGGGCATCGTGCATCGGCTGGACAAGGACACCTCCGGCGTCATGGTCGTGGCCAAGTCCGAGCGCGCCCATACGGCCCTGTCCGAGGCTTTCGCGAACCGGGACCTGGACCGGGAATATCTTGCGCTGGTCTGGGGGCTGCCAAGCCCGACGGTCGGGGAGATCACCGGAGATATCGGCCGGCATCCGATGGACCGGAAGCGGATGGCGGTGGTCACCCGCAACGGCAAGCATGCGCTGACCCGCTACGCCACGGAACGCGCCTTCGGCACGGGCTGCGCCCTGTTGCGCTGCCGGCTGGCCACCGGGCGCACGCATCAGATTCGCGTGCATCTGGCGCATGTCGGCCATCCGCTGGTGGGGGACCCGGTCTATCTGCGCCGAATTCCCGCCGCGGCGCGTAACCTGGCAGGCCCCCTGCGCGAAATGCTGATGGCGTTTCCGCGGCAGGCCCTGCATGCGGCGACGCTGGGTTTTCGTCATCCGGTCACAGGTGAGGCGCTATCCTTCAGCGCCGCCCTGCCGCCCGACATGGCGGGATTGCTCGCGGCGCTGGGTCAAGATGTTACCAGCAGGTAACCGAACGTAAACCTACCTTGCAGGTCGGGTTTTTCTTGATCCCGTGCCGCGATCGATCTAAGACTCGCACAAGCCAATGTTGGGTGGGTGCCGCTTGCGCCCCCCGCGCCCGGAATCCTCCGGTGCGGGACCGCCCCGTCATGCATCACCCCGTCGTGACCGGGGTGGGTATGGAAAGGGAGGGCCCGGCCAACGTTGGCAGAACAGCACAGCCGCCATGAGCTCCGCCGTCACGGGGGGCGTCAGGCGACCGAGGAGGCAGTTCTCACCATGGCTTCCACTTTGAGCATCCCGATGGCCCCCGAGGGCAACCTCTCCCGCTACCTGCAGGAGATCCGCAAGTTTCCCATGCTGACGCCGGAGGAGGAGTACTCCCTGTCGAAGCGTTGGAAGGATGAAGGCGATGAGCCCTCCGCCCACCGCCTCGTCACCTCCCATCTCCGTCTCGTCGCCAAGATCGCCATGGGCTACCGCGGTTACGGCTTGCCGGTTGGCGAGCTGATCTCGGAAGGCAATGTCGGCATGATGCAGGCGGTCCGGCGCTTCGACCCGGAACGTGGCTTCCGCCTGGCGACCTACGCCATGTGGTGGATCCGCGCGGCGATACAGGAATACATCCTTCACAGCTGGTCGCTGGTGAAGATGGGGACGACCGCGGCGCAAAAGAAGCTGTTCTTCAATCTCCGCCGGCTGAAGGGCCAGATGGCGGCGTTGGAGGAGGGCGATCTGCAGCCCGAGCAGGTCGAGAAGATCGCGCGCGTGCTGGCAGTGCCGGAGGCGGATGTTGTCTCCATGAACCGCCGCCTGGCCTCGCCCGACAACAGCCTGAATGCCCCCGTCCGCGCCGATAGCGATGGCGAGTGGCAGGACTGGCTGGTGGATGAAGGCGACAGCCAGGAAACCGAGCTCGCGGAGCGGGAGGATATGTCCAACCGCCGCGAACTGCTTGGCGAGGCGCTGAAGACGCTGAACGACCGGGAACGCCACATCCTGATCGAGCGCCGCCTGAAGGACGAGCCGACGACGCTGGAGGAGCTCTCCCAGCAGTACAACATCAGCCGCGAGCGCGTGCGCCAGATCGAGGTGCGCGCCTTCGAGAAGCTGCAGAAGAGCATGAAGACCCAGATCGTCGAGCGTCGCCTCGGCGCTGTCTGAGCCGAGCCGAAGCCCCTGCGGAAGCGGGGGCCGGCCAACAGAATCAGCCCCGCGCCGCAAGGCGTGGGGTTTTTTGTGACCGGACCGTTGGTGTAGGGAAAGGTCCTTCGACACAACCAGTTGTGCGCGACATGCGGAACTCCCGCTTCCCCGTCAACTTGTTGTCGGTCACACGCGAACAGCTCGGGACCCCGACCCAGGACATGGCCTCGCAGACTTCGGAGACATCGACCTTGCGCCCGGTCTCCCGGCCGAATCGCCCGCTCGGGCGCGAAGACGTTTTCTTCGCCGCCATCGAGATGACGCGCATGCCGATGATCGTCACGGATCCGGGCCAACCCGACAATCCGATCGTCTTCGCCAACCCGGCCTTCCAGCAGCTCAGCGGCTATACGGCGGAGGAGTTGCTGGGGCAGAATTGCCGCTTCATGCAGGGGCCGGGGACCGATATGGCCACGGTGAAGCTGCTGCGGGATGCCATCGCGGCCCGCACGGATATCGCCGTGGAGGTGCTGAACTACCGCAAGGACGGCACCCCCTTCTGGAACGCCCTGTTCGTCAGCCCGGTCTTCGGCAGCGATGGCGGCCTGCTGTATTATTTCGGTAGCCAGCTCGACGTGACGCGGCGGCGGGAGGCGGAGGAAGCGCTGCGCCGCACCCAGCGGATGGAAGCGCTCGGCCAATTGACCGGCGGCGTGGCGCACGACTTCAACAACCTGTTGCAGGTTTTGGTGGGCTCGCTGGAACTGCTCCGCCCGCTGGTCGATGCCTCCGGCAATCCGCGGGTGCAGCGGCGGCATGAAGGGGCGCTGGAAGCGGCGCGGCGCGGTGCCAATCTGACCCGGCAGCTCCTGGCCTTCGCCCGGCGCCAGCGGCTGGAAGGCCAACCCACCGATGTGAACGAGTCGCTGCGGGATCTTTCGGACCTGCTGGCCCGCGCCCTGGGCGGCCTGCCGTTGCGGCTGGATCTGGCAGAGTCCCTGCCGCCTGTGAAACTGGATGCCGGGCAGTTGGAAGCCGCCCTGGTCAACCTGCTGATGAATGCCAGCGCCGCCACGCAGGGCCCTGGGGAGGTGCTCATCGCCACCTGCCATGGCCACTTGGCGCCGGAAGACCCTGAAGCGGGCCAGGCGCCGGATGGGTATGTGGAGTTGGCGGTGACCGATGCCGGCACCGGCATTCCGGCCGCGATCCTCGACCGCGTGACCGAGCCTTTCTTCACCACGCGCGATGTCGGCCAGGGGTCCGGGCTGGGGCTCGCCCAGGTCTATGGCTTCGTCCGGCAGTCCGGCGGCCATCTTCGGATTGAAAGCGCGGAAGGCGTCGGCACCACGGTGCGGCTGCGCTTCCCGGCGCTTCCCGCGGATGTGGAGGTGCCGACCCCGACCCCCCGGGCGGCGCCCGAACAGGGCGCCGAGCCGCAGGGCCAGGGCGAGCATGTCCTGGTGGTGGACGACAATGCGGAGGTGCTGGACCTCGCGGCGACCCTGCTCAGCGATCTGGGATACCAGGTGGAGACCGCCATCGACGGCCCCTCCGCGCTGCGCCTGCTGTCCGATCCGGCCAAGCACTACGATCTGCTGTTCAGCGACGTGGTGATGCCCGGCGGGGTGAATGGCATCACCCTGGCCAGCGAGGCGCGGCAGATGCGGCCGAGCCTGCGTGTGCTGCTGTCGACCGGCTTCGTCGATCCGCGCGATGAGGCGGCCAGTACCGGTGTGCGCCCGCACGGCTTCCCGGTGATGCAAAAGCCCTATCGGCGCAGCGAGGTGGCGCGACGCATTCGCCGGGCGCTGGACGGCAACGGCGCCAAGCAGGGCTGAGACCGGCCTGATGGGCCCATAAGCTGGGCCGATGTCCCGTATCCGGCCGCTGGATTGGACCTTGGGGAAGGCGATCCCCATCCTGAGACCACCAGGAAGGAATCCCCGCCATGTCGACCACCCTCGAGACTCTCCCCGAAACCGCCCCCTATACCGTCGCCCCTGAGACCCGCATCGGCCATGTCCATCTGAAAGTGGCGGATCTGGAGCGTGGCCTGGGCTTCTGGCGCGATCTGATCGGGCTGGAGGTGCAGCAGCGCATCGGCGACCAGGCGGTGTTTCTCTCCGCCGGCGGCTATCACCACCACATCGCGCTCAACACCTGGGAAAGCGCCGGCGGCAGCCCGCCCGGCTTCGGCTCCACCGGCCTGTACCATGTGGCGCTGCTCCTGCCGGACCGCCCTGCCCTCGCCCGCGCGCTGAAGCGGTTGGTGGAAGCCGGCTGGCCGCTGGAAGGCGCGAGCGACCATGGCGTGTCGGAGGCGCTGTACCTGCGCGATCCGGACGGCAATGGCGTGGAGCTGTACCGCGACCGGCCGCGCGCGGATTGGCCAAAGCAGGCCGATGGCAAGCTGGCCATGTGCACCAAGCGCCTGGACCTGAAGGCGCTGCTGGCCGAGGCGGCTTAAGCGCTACCGCCGGCCTCCCCCGGCCAGCGCGGCGAGGGAGGCTGCCATCAGCAGCGCCGCGGCGCCCAGATACAGCCAGACCGCCGGTACCAGCGGCAGCAGCACGCCCGCCACCAGCGGCCCGACCCCCGCGCCGATATCCCGCCAGGTCGCCAGGCGGGCCAGTGCCGCCACACGCTCCTCGGCCGGCGCGCGGGCCGCCGCGACCGGCGCGGGCAGCGGCTGCAACAGGCCGCGCAGCCCCACCACCAGCAGGCTGCCGACCCAGAGCCAGCCAAGCCCGATCACCACCAATCCGGCCGCCGATCCCAGTGCAACTGCCAGCAGCAGCGGTGCGGCGCCCAGCCTCTCCGCGAGGCGGCCGGCTGGCGGGCCGAGCAATACCTCCGCCAGATAGCGCGCCGACAGCGCCGCGCCGGCCGCCAGCGCCGCCCCCTGCGGCAGGGCCGCGGCGGCGAGGAAAGCCAGGCCCAGCACGAACAGCCCGTCCAGCGTCAGGCCCTGGATGAAGGACCAGATGTCGAGCGGCTTCGGCAAGGCGAAGCGCGGCCCTCCACTTTTCAGCCGCGCCCCCTCCCCTCCCGGCAGCCGCCAGGCGAAGGGCAGCGCCACCAGGGAGAGCAGGCCAAGGCCCAGGAACACCACCCGCGGCCCCGCCAGCTCCGCCACCACGGCGCCCGCCAGCAGGCCGAGCATCGGCCCCGTGGCGATGATGGCGCGGGACACCCCGCTGCGCCGCGCGGCGCCGGAGGGCTCGGCGGTGGCCAGGGCCTGGGTGGCGATGTTCATGGCGGCGAAGGACAGGCCCCAGAGCAGCCGCGCCGGCAGCAGCCACCAGACGCCGGGCAAAAACGCATAGCCCGCCGTGGCACAGGCGGCGCCCAGCACCGCCAGGATGCAGGCCTGGCGCGGCCCTGACCGTTCGTAGAAACGCGCCACCCAGCCATAGCCCAGGATGCGCACAAGCCGGTTCGCCGCCAGCAGCAGCCCGGCCTCCGCCAGCGTCACGCCAAAGGCGGCGGCATGCAGCGGCAACAGCAGATACAGCACCGTATCGCCCGGCAGCGTCAGGCCCAGCACGAGGGAGGCATGGCGGGAGGCGCGATCCGCGCCCAGGCGGGTCATGCCTCCGGCGCCGTCGCCGGGCCCTCCCCCAAGGGACGGGTCATCAGCACGCTGTCGACCCATCGGCCATGTTTCCAGCCGACCGCCGGGATCAGCCCAGCATGGGTGAAGCCGGCGCGCCGGTGCAGGCCGATGGAAGGGGCGTTGCCCGAGTCACCGATCACCGCGACCATCAGCCGGAAGCCGGCTTCCGTGCAGCGCGCGATCAATGCAGCCAGCAGCGCGCTGCCGGTGCCACCGCGCCCGGCATCGGGCGCGACATAGACGCTGTTCTCCACCGCGAAGCGATAGGCCGGGCGCGGGCGATAGGCGCTGGCATAGGCATAGCCGAGCACCCTGCCCGCTTCATCCGTTGCCACCAGATGCGGGTATCCCGCGGCCAGCACGGCCTCCCGCCGCCTTGCCATCTCCGCCGCGTCGGGTGGGGTCAGTTCGAAGCTGGCCAGGCCATGGATCACCCAATGGGCGTAGATGGCTGTGAGGGCGGGGAGGTCGTCGGGGCGGCTGTCGCGAAGGATCGGCATGACCATGAGCATGCCAGTGTGACGATTGCATGACAACCGGATGTCTAGATGAATTCCGGCCCCTAATTAGCAGCCGGTCGCGCGTCAGGTCAGCGCGGCCATGTCCTCCTGCGGAAAGCGAAGCCGGAAGACAGCGCCCGGATTGCCATCCCGCAATTCGATGCTCGCGCCATGGGCGCGCAGCACCTCTCGCACGATGTACAGGCCAAGCCCGGCACCGGTGCCGCCGCCGCCGGCCCGCTGGAACGCCTCGAACACCCGCTCACGCGCCTCCGCCGGCACCCCCCGCCCGTGATCTGCGACCTCCAGCACGCCATGGGCGTCGATCCGCAATTCCACCTGCACGCCGGGGCCGCCATGGGCCAGGGCATTGCCCAGCAGGTTCAGCAGCACGCTGCGCAGCGACGGCGCATCGCCGTGGATGACCCAGCGCGGCACGGCGCTGTGGAAGGCGATGTCGCTGCCGGCATCGAGCGCCAGGGGCACGATCTCCGCCACCACCTCGCGGGCGAGCCCCACCATCTCCACCGGCTGGTCGGCCGCCGGCCCCGCGCCCGGCTGCGCCTGGGCGTGCTGCATCCGCTCCAGATCCAGCAACTGGTCGGCCAGCATCGCCAGGCGCCGGAGGTCGAGCCGCAGCCGCTGCCGGGCGCTGCCCTCGGGCAGTTCATCCAGACGAAGCGACAGGATCGCGATCGGCGTGCGCAGCTCATGCGCCGCATTGGCGATGAAGCGGCGCTGGCGCTCGTGCTCCTTCTCCAGCCGGTCGAAGGCCGCATTGGCGGCGGTGACCAGGGGCAGGATCTCACCGGGCACGCCCGCCACCGGCAGGACGACCTGGCGCTGCCCCGGCACCAGCCGGCTGGCCGCCGCCGCGGCCGTGCGGATCGGGCGCAGCAGGAAGCCGACCAGCCACCAGGTCACCAGGCTGGTGCAGACCGAGATGACCACGACCGCCTTCAGCCAGTACCCGAACCATTCTGTGACCCAGGCCCAGATGCCGGCGGAGAGGCTGCCACGCTGCCCCCCGATCAACGCCCCCACGCGGCGGCCTTCAGTCCAGATGTCGATGGCAACGCCGACCGGCAGCTCCGCCCGCGCCCCCCGCGTACCGCCCTCGCCCGGCCACAAGCCGACGGGCGGCATGCCCTTGCCGCCGAGCACACGGGCGGTTCCGTCCGATGCCCCGAACCAGAACTCGGGCGTGGCTCGCATATAGGCTTCCATGGCGGGCGTCGGCGCGAAGACCAGCACGCCCCGCGCGTCGCGGCGCAGCGATTCCGCCAGCAACCTCGTGGCCTGTTCCGTCGCGAACCACTCGCGCAGCGATCCGGGGCTGGCCAGGACCAGCGGCTGGGCCAGCACCAACAGCAGGATTCCAACCGAATGGAAGCTGATGAGCCCGATGGTCATGCGCCGCGCGAGGGATGGCGGCTGATCGGCGCAGCGCTTCATTCGGCGCGTGCCATATAGCCGACACCACGGACGGGATGGATGCCGACCCCCGCCTTGCCCTCCGTCAATCGCCGGCGCAGCCGGGAGACATGCGAATCCAGCGTGTTCGAGACCGGCGCATCGTCGAAGCCGAACACCGCGCTTTCGATGGTCTCGCGCAGCACCACGCGCCCGGCACGACGCAGCAGCAATTCCAGCAAGGCCAGTTCGCGACGCGGCAGATGCAGCGGCGCATCCGCGACACGCGCCTCGCGATGCACCAGGTCGAAGCTCAGCGCGCCCAGCACCAACGGCTCCGGCGCCGTGCCGGCGCGGCGGCGCATCACCACCCGCAGCCGGGCGAGCAATTCATCCAGTTCGAAGGGCTTGGCGAGGTAATCCTCGGCGCCGGCATCCAGCCCTTCCACCCGATCCGTGGTCTGGCCCCGGGCGGTCAGCACGATCACCGGCGGCGGATCGGGCAGCCTGCGCAGCAGCGGCAGCAGCCGCAGCCCATCGCCATCGGGCAGTCCGCGGTCCAGCAGCACGGCCCGCAGCCCCGGCTCCGGCAGCGCCGCACGCGCCTGTTCCAGACTGGTCACCCAGTCCACCACGAAGCCGCGCCGCGCCAACGCCGCACGCAGGGCACCCGCCAGTTCGACCTCGTCCTCCACCAGCAGGATACGCATCGGTTTCTCGGTTCAAGACGTCGGATCGGGCCGGGATGACCCCCGGGCGCACCAGCATCCCACGGCCAGATTGCCACAAGCTGACAGAGCCGGTCGCGGGGGCTCGTGCCAGGTCCACGAGGGACCATCGTCGCCATGCCAGCTTGCCGCAATCTAGCAAGGGTAGAAACAGGCGCATGCCGGGACTCGCCCCGGACCCACCAAGGATCGCCCGTATGACGCCTGACACACGCCGCCTTCGCCACACATCCTGCGCCTTGGCGATGCTGGCCTTCACCGGTGCCGCCGCGGCCCTGCCCGGCGCGGCCCAGGCTCAGCGGGCGCCCCTTCCGGAGAATGGCTGGTCGATGCGACTGGGGGCCGGCGCGGCCATCGGCCCGGCCTATCCGGGCAGCGAGACGACCCAGTTCTCGCCCTTCCCGCTGGTCGATCTCGCCTACCGCCCGGCTTTGCCGCTGCTCGACACCGTCTTCCTCAATGCGCGCGACGGGCTGGGCGTGGTCGCGCTCCGCCAGGGCCCCTTCTCCATCGGCGGCTCCATCGGCTACGCGCCGGGCCGCGACCAGGATGTGGCGGCGCGGCTGCAGGGCATGGGCGATATCGAGGCCGCGGCCCGCGCCAACCTGTTCCTGCGCGCCGATTTCGGCCAGTTCGGCCTTTCCGTCGAGGCCGCGCGCGCCCTCGGCGACCAGGAAGGCACCACGCTGACCTTCGGCGCCTCCCTCCGCCAGCCGGTCGGCCCGCGTCTCATGCTGCTGGGCCGGGTCGAGGCGACCTGGGCCGATGAGGACCACATGCAGCAATGGTTCGGCGTCACCTCCCAGCAGGCCAGCCGGTCCCGCTTCGCCGCCTATAATGCCGAGGCCGGGTTCCGCTCGGTCTCCGGCAGCCTCACCGCCATCTACAGCCTGAGTGATCGCTGGTCGCTGAGCGGCAGTGCGGGTGTGGCGCAGTTGCTCGGCGATGCCGCCGACAGCCCGATCACCGAAAGCAAGACCCAGCCCTTCGGCCTGGTGGGCGTCACCTACCGGTTCTGAAGGATGGCGCCGGGACAGCGATGATGAGCACGAGAGCGTTGATCGGCCTGATGGTGCTGCTGACGCTGGTCTGGCTCGTCGCGCTGGAGCATGTCTCCCGGCGTAGCTGGGAGGTCTGGGCCTGCGGCGTGGACATGATTCTGACGGAGGATGAAGCCCGGCTGGACTTCATCCCGCCACCGGATCAGGCGAAGCCCTTGCCCTGCTTGCGATAGGCCTCGCGGGGTGGGGCGAAGATGTCCAGCACCCGGCAACCCTCCGGCCCCGCCTTCATCGTGTGCGGCACGCCGCCCGGGGTACGCCAGAAGTCGCCCTTCTTCACGGCGATCTCCTCACCGCCCTGGATGCGCACGGCGCTGCCATCCAGCAGCACGCCCCATTGCTCCTCCGGATGGTCATGCATCGTGCCCATGGCATTGGGGGCGATGGAGACGATGGAGAGCATGGCGTGCTCGCCCGGGAAGATCCGGGTGGTGACGCCCGGCGCCAATTCGCGGGCCAGGCCCTGCGTCTCGTCATCCAGATTATGGAATTCGTCGGCTTGGCTCATCGCGGTGTCTCCTCATGTCTTTGGCGGACCGGTCTCTCGACCGGTCCGAGCGGCCGGACGGCCGCCGCGGCAAGTGCCGCGAGCCTAGCGGCCGGAGGCCGCGCCCGGCGATTGAGGGCAGCGGACGTCAGCCCGCGAAAGGGTCGCGCAGCATGATGGTGTCGTCGCGATCGGGGCTTGTCGACAGCAGCACCACGGGCGCTTCCACCAACTCCTCGATCCGGCGCACATATTTCACCGCCTCGGCCGGCAGTTCCGCATAGCTGCGGGCGCCGCGGGTGGAGCCGGCCCAGCCTTGCAGCACCTCGAAGACCGGCACCGCCTTTTCCTGCGCCGCGATGGAGGCCGGCAGGCGCTTCATCAGCTTCCCGTCCACCGTATAGCCCGTGCAGATGCGCAGTTCCGGCAGGCCGTCCAGCACGTCGAGCTTGGTCAGCACCAGCCCCTCGATGCCACCGACCTTCACCGCCTGGCGGACCATGCAGGCATCGAACCAGCCGCAGCGACGCGGCCGGCCGGTGACGGTGCCGAATTCATGGCCCTTCTCACCCAGCAGCCGGCCGGTCTCGTCCTTCAGCTCGGTCGGAAAGGGACCGGAGCCGACGCGGGTGGTGTAGGCCTTGGCGATGCCCAGCACATAGCCGATCTGCTTCGGCCCGACGCCCGACCCCGCCGCCGCATTGCCGGCGACGGTGTTGGAGGAGGTGACGAAGGGATAGGTGCCGTGGTCGACATCCAGCATCACCGCCTGCGCACCCTCGAACAGCACGCGCTTGCCCTCGTGATGCGCGGCGTCCAGCAATTCCCAGACAGGCTCGGCGAAGGGCAGCAGCTTCGGCGCCAGTTCCAGCAGCCGGTCCAGCAGGTCCTGCTTCGCGAAGGTCTCGGCACCGAGGCCCTTCAGCAGGGTGTTGTGGTGCAGCAGCAGCTCATCCAGCTTGTGCGACAGCACCTCCGGCTCCGCCAGGTCGGACAGGCGGATGGCGCGGCGTGCCACCTTGTCCTCATAGGCCGGGCCGATGCCGCGCCCGGTGGTGCCGATGGCATGCGCCCCGCGCGCCACTTCCCGCGCCTTGTCGATGGCCGAGTGCAGCGGCAGGATCAGCGGCACATTTTCCGCGATGCGCAGGTTCTCGGGCGTGACGGACAGGCCCTGCGCCGTGACGCGGGCGATCTCCGCCAGCAACGCATCGGGGTCCAGCACCACGCCATTGCCGATGACGCCCAGCTTGCCGCGCACCACGCCGGAGGGCAGCAGCGACAGCTTGTAGACCTGGTTGCCCACCACCAGCGTGTGGCCGGCATTATGCCCGCCCTGGAAGCGCACCACGATATCGGCGCGGCTGGCGAGCCAGTCCACGACCTTCCCCTTGCCCTCGTCGCCCCACTGGGCGCCGATCACGGCGACATTGGCCATGCCGAACTACTCCTGGATTGCTTCCAGCACGGGGCGCAGGGCGCCTCGGCTGTCCATCAGATGGGTGCAGCGCAGGGACTGCGCGGTATCGTCGGGCGCGAGCTGCGCCAAGGTGGCGTGGCCCTGGGCGCGCAGGGCGGCGGCCTGTGCGGCATCCGCCCCGGCGGGCAGGAAGACGCGCAGCCGCACCGGCCCGGGGGCGACGGCGCGCTGCACGGCATCGGGGTACAGCGTCATGCCCGTCGCCGGTTCCTCGCCGGACAAATAGCGGCCGCCGCGCGCGAGCTCCCCGGTACGGCCGGCGCCGAAGATCGTGAAGGCGACGCCCGTGTGATATTGCAGGCCACGGAATTCCAACGGGTCCAGCGTGATGCGCAGCCCCGGCGCGCGGGCACGCACCGCCTCCACCACCGCCGCCGCATGGTCGGCGATCAGCCGCGCGGCGGGCGGCAGCGCCTCCGCCGCCAGGACCGCCAGCGCGGCATCGGCGGGGCCGGCGGCGGCCAGCAAGGCGGGCAGCAGCAGCGCGGCGCCGCCGGCCCGTGCGGCATGGTCGGCCACCGCGGCGGCATCCTTGCGGTCCAGCGCCCGGGCCAGCTTGCGGCGCGCATCGCCCTGCACATCCGCCGCATCCAGCAGCGCGGGCGCCAGGCGCGGCAGAGTAATATCCAGCGAGGCCTCGGTGATGCCGACGGCGGCCAGGGCCTCCGCCGCCACGGCCGCCACTTCCGCATCCGCCTCGGCGCTTTCCGGCCCGATCAGCTCGATGCCGGCCTGCGGCAATTGCCGCGCGGGGGCAAGCTGGGTGCCCTGCACCCGCAGCACCTGGCCGGCATAGCTCAGCCGCAGCGGGCGCGGCACGCGGGCCAGGCGGGTCGCGGCAATGCGGGCCACCTGGGGCGTGGTATCGGCGCGCAGCCCCATCATGCGGTGGCTGACCGGGTCCATCAGCCGGAAGGTCTGTTCGGCAACGGCGGCGCCGGAACCGGCGAGCAGGCTGTCCTCGAATTCCAGCAGCGGGGGTTTCACCCGCTCATAGCCATGGCGGGCGAAGGTCTCCGCCAGGACCTCCACAAGCATCGCCTCACGCTCCGCCTCGGGCGGCAGCACGTCGGACAGGCCTGCGGGCAGAAGTGCGGGATTCGGAGGATCGTCGGTCATGGGTCTTCGCGCCGTGTGAAGGCGGCGCGTGTGTGGCAGGGGGGCGGCCCCTCCGCAACCCCTGCCGGGATCAAGGCTCCCCGGCAGGGGTTGCGGGTGACGGAGCTAGGCGCGCAGCTGACTGGCGAAACGGCTGACCTCGGTCCGCAGATCCACCGATTGCCGGGTCAGATCGGCCGAAGCATCACGCACCAGCACCGCGGCATCGCCGGAGCGCAGCACGCTTTGTTCCACCTGCCCGATCGCGGACGAGACCTCCTGCGTGCTGGCCGCGGCCTGGGACACGCCGCGCGCGATCTCCGCCGTGGCGGCGCTTTGTTCCTCCACCGCGGCGGCGATCGAGGAGGCGATCTGGTCCAGCTCCTCGATGGTGGTGGCGATGCGCGCCACCGCCGCGGCATTGCCCTCCGCCGCCTGCTGGATCTCGGTGATCTTGGCGCTGATCTCGTCGGTCGCCTGGGCGGTCTGGGTGGCCAGCGCCTTGACCTCGCTGGCCACCACGGCGAAGCCCTTGCCGGCCTCACCGGCGCGGGCGGCCTCGATGGTCGCGTTCAGGGCCAGCAGATTGGTCTGGCCCGCGATGCCGGCGATCATCCGCACCACATCGCCGATCCGCTCCGCCGCGGCGCTCAGCAGCTTCACCTGCCGGGTGGTGCCGGAGGCCTCCTCGCTGGCGCGCCGGGTGATGGCGGTAGACTGTGTCATCTGGCGGGTGATCTCACTGATCGAGGATGCCAGCTCCTCCGCCGCCGCGGCGGCGGAGTTGACGTTGCTGGCCGCGTCGCCGCCGGCCGCCCGGGCCGCGCCGCTCTGGCCGCGGGTTTCGTCCACCGCCGAGTTCATGGTGTTGGCGGCGCTGGTCAGCGATGTCGAGGACAGGCTCAGCCGCTCCGCGATGCCACCGACACTGGCTTCGAAGGCCTGCGCCGCGTTGTCGAGCATGGCGCGCCGATCCGCCGCGGCCTGCAGCCGTGCCGCCTCCTGCGCCTGTTCCATCTCGCGCATCCGCAGCGTATTGCCGCGCAGCACCTCCAGCCCCCGCGCCATCGCGCCCAGCTCATCGCCACGCTGCGTCCCGGGCACCGGCTCCGCCGCGTCACCCTCGGCGAGCTTCGCGGTGGTGACCGTCATCGCCCGGATCGGCCGTGCCATGCTGCGGGCCATCAGCAGGCCCACCAGCATGGCCGCCATCAGGACGGCGGCGATGGTGCCGAGCAGCATCCATCGTGACTGCACCAGATTGGCCTTGGCCGCGGTGCGGTCGAGCAGCAATTCGCCCACCGCGATGGGCTGGTCCGAAGCGTTGCGAAGCACCAGCATGGCCATCGAGACCGGGCGGCCATCGAGCTCCGCCTGTCGCGCCACCGGCTGGCCGCCGATCGCCGCGCGCAGCTCCTCCTCCCGCGCCACGCCACGCGGCGCCGTGCCGATGCCGGGTGCGAAGCCATTGTCGCGGGTCATGTGGATGATGATGTCGGCATTGATCGCCGTCCGGATGCGGCCCAGCAGATCCGGCCCCACCGCGGATTGCGTGATCATCGCAGCGACGGTGCGCCCTTCGAACTGGATCGGAACCGCGGTCGCCGCGACCACCACGCCATCGCTGCCGCGATCGAAGCCGCGCGCCGGCTGGCCCGTCGAATTTGCAATGACGACATCGCGCCGGCGCGCCGAGGCATCGTCGCCAAAGGTCTGCGGCGCGGCGGAGCGATAGATGATGGTGGCCGGCGCGCTGGCGATGGCGATCGTGTTCAGCAGCCGCTTGGCGGACATCGACTGAAAGATCGGCCCGACCAGCTGGTGCAGTGCCAGGCCGCGATCGCCGCGCGCGATGGCCTCCCCGACCCGCGGATCGCTGGCGATGGTCTGACCCATGCTCTCCAGCCGCAGCAGCTCGAGCTGCACGATTTCATTGGTGGTCGCGAGCATGCGGGCGGTGGAAGCGGTCGTCGCTTCCTCCGCTTCGATCTCATTCGCGATCAGATTGACCCCGGCGATCACCGCGCAGGTCAGGGTCGAGAGCACCAGAAACGCCATGAGAAGGCGAGCCTGGAGGGAGGCGAGGCGCTTTTTCATCGAGGCACGATCCAGATATCTCTGATCGTGATATCAATTGTCGCCTAGCAACCTCTTAAGTTACGAACCCGTCGCAACAACGTGAAGGGATGCGCACCGTTCGTTGCCGTGGGTCGTTCCGTCAGGCCGCAAGCCCCGGACGCTGAAAATATCACCCCGAAACCCGCGCCTTCCGGGGGCGCTCTCCACCCGAACCGGCGCATGCCGCGCCGGCGGGAGAGCAAGCCAGATGCCGCAGTTCGCAGCGACCATCAAGCATATCGGCGAGGGCGTGAAAGGCTTCACCATCAGCGCCGCGGTGAAGAACATCGAAGGCTGGGAAAAGACCTTGGAAGGCATGGAGACGCCCGGCGCCAAGGGCATCATCCGTGACCTGGAGCGGCTGAAGAAGCTGATCCAGGCGGATGAGATCGACGGCGACGCCGTGAAGAAGGTCGTCGCCAAGCTTGGCCAGGAAACCGTCACCATGGCCGGCCGTGCCGAAGGCGCGAAGGCCGATCAGGTGAAGCAGCTTGGCGAGGCACTGAACAAGGCGGCAGCGTGACCCCAGGCCGCCCGGTGAACGATGCCACCGGGCGGCCTGTGCTTCAGAAGGCCAGTGGCGTCGCGCGCGTGACCAAGGGCAGCGCGCGCACCGTGGCCAGCACGGAATCGGGCACCGGCGCATCCAGCCCGACCAGACAGATCGCATCCCCACCGGGCGTGTTGCGGCCCAGATGGAAAGTGGCGATGTTGATGCCCGCATCAGCCAGGGTGGTGCCGAAGTGGCCGATGAAGCCGGGGCGGTCCTGGTTGGTCACATAGAGCATGTGCGGGGCGAAATCGGCCTCCACCGCGATGTCCTTGATCTCGACCAGGCGCGGCTTGCCGGTGCCGACCAGCGTGCCGGCAACGGAGCGGCGCAGACCCTCCGTCACCACCGTCACGCGGACCAGCGTGGCATAGTCGCCGCTGCGTTCCAGCACCGTCTCCGCCACCTCGATGCCGCGTTCGCGGGCCACCACGGGGGCGTTGACCATGTTCACCGCGCCCATCATCGGCGTCAGCACGCCCGCCAATGCGGCGGCCGTCAGCGGCCGCTGGTTCAGCTCCGCCGCCTGGCCCTCATAGGCCACGTGGATCGCCTTGATCTCCTCGCCCTGCGCGGCGGTGAGCTGGCCGGCCAGCGCGCCGAGCTGACGGGCGAGTTCCATATAGGGCCGCAGGCGTGGCGCCTCCTCGGCGGTGACGGAGGGCATGTTGATGGCGTTGGACACGGCGCCGGTGAGCAGGAAGTCGCTCATCTGCTCCGCCACCTGCAACGCCACATTCTCCTGCGCCTCGGCCGTCGCCGCACCCAGATGCGGGGTGCAGACGACATTCTCCAGCGTGAACAGCGGGCTGTCGGTGGCCGGCTCCGTCTCGAAGACATCGAGCGCGGCGCCGGCGAGATGGCCGGCCTTCAGCGCGTCATACAGCGCCGCCTCATCCACCAGCCCGCCGCGGGCGCAGTTGATCAGCCGCGCGCCCTTCTTCATGGCGAAGATGCGTTCGCGCGAGAGGATGTTCTTGGTCTGCTCGGTGAAGGGCGCGTGGATGGTGATGACATCGGCGCGCGCCACCAACGCGTCGAGGTCCACCTTTTCCACGCCCAGTTCCAGCGCCCGCTTCTCCGACAGGAAGGGGTCGAAGGCGATGACCTTCATATGCAGGCCGACGGCGCGGTTGGCGACGATGCTGCCGATATTGCCCGCGCCCACCAGGCCGAGCGTCTTGCCGGAGAGCTCCACGCCCATGAAGCGGTTCTTCTCCCACTTCCCGGCCTTGGTGCTGGCGCTGGCTTCCGGGATCTGCCGGGCAAGCGCGAACATCATCGCGATGGCATGTTCCGCCGTGGTGATGGCATTGCCATAGGGCGTGTTCATCACAACCACGCCGCGCGCCGTGGCGCTCGACACATCGACATTGTCGACGCCGATACCCGCCCGCCCCACCACCTTCAGCCGCGACGCGACATCCAGGACCTCGCGGGTCACCTTGGTGGCGCTGCGGATCGCGAGGCCGTCATAGTTGTCGATGATGTCCCGCAATTCGGCGGGCTTCAGGCCGGGCTTGAAATCCACCTCGATGCCGCGCGCCTGGAAGATGGCGATGGCGGCAGGCGAGAGCTTGTCGCTGATCAGAACCTTTGGGGCGGCCATCACGCGGCCGCCTTCTGCTGGCCCTCGACCTGGGCAAAGGCCCAGTCGATCCAGGGCAGCAAAGCCGCGATATCGCTGGTCTCCACCGTCGCACCGCCCCAGATCCGCAGGCCGGGAGGCGCGTCACGGTAATTGGCGGCATCCAGCGCCACGCCTTCCTTCTCCAGGATCGAGGCCAGCTTCTTCGCCGCCACCGCCTGCCCATCCGCATCCAGCGCGGTGAACCAGGGCGCCACGATCTTCAGGCAGATGGAGGTGCAGGAGCGCGTCGCCGCATCCTCCGCCAGGAAATCCACCCAGGGGGTCTTGGCGACCCAATCGGCGATCGCGGCCAGATTGCCCTCCGACCGCGCGATCAGGCCCTTCAGCCCACCCACGGATTCGGCCCAGCGCAGCCCGTCCAGCGCATCCTCGACGCAGAGCATGGAGGGGGTGTTGATGGTCTCGCCCTTGAACACGCCCTCCGCCAGCTTGCCGCCCTTGGTCAGGCGGAAGACCTTCGGCATCGGCCAGGCGGGGGTGTAGCTCTCCAGCCGGGCGACGGCGCGCGGCGACAGGGCCAGCATGCCATGCGCGGCCTCGCCGCCCAACACCTTCTGCCAGGACCAGGTCACCACATCCAGTTTCGACCAGGGCAGGTCCATGGCGAAGGCGGCGCTGGTGGCATCGCAGATGGCCAGGCCCTCGCGGTCGTCCGGAATCCAGTCGCCATTCGGCACGCGCACGCCGCTGGTGGTGCCGTTCCAGACGAAGACGACGTCCTTCTTCCAATCCAGCGAAGCCAGGTCCGGCAGTTTGCCATAGGGCGCCTTCAGCACCCGCGCATCGGCCAGCTTCAGCTCCTTGACCACATCGGAGGCCCAATCGGCGGAGAAGGATTCCCAGGCCGGAATCTCGACGCCCCGCGCGCCCAGCAGCGACCACAGCGCCATCTCGACCGCGCCGGTGTCGGAGCCCGGGACGATGCCGAGGCGCCAGCCTTCCGGCATGCCGAGCACGGCTTTCGACAGGGTGATGACCTCGGCGAGGCGCGCCTTCGGCCCGGCGGCCCTATGGCTGCGGCCCAGCTCGGCGCCTTCCAGCGCGGCCAAGGTCCAGCCGGGACGCTTGGCGCAGGGACCAGAGGAGAAACGGGGATTCTTCGGACGCAGGTCCGGCTTTGTCGCCATGGTGGCAGGCTCCCTTCCAGAAGCAGATGCGCCCCGGTGGGGGGGCGTGGCCCGCCGAAAGGGTTAGACCCGTGCCGTCAGACGCGCAAGCGGGCTTGGGCGACGCCCCCCCTCACCCCGACCCTCTCCCCCCGTTAGGGTGAGAGGGAAAGGATCAATGGGCTTCCGGCCGCAGGAACACGCCGGCGCGGGCGGCGGCCAAGGTGCGCCAGGCGATCCAGCCGGTCAGGCCGGTGGTCACGGCCAGGGCCAGGCCGGACAGCAGCGGGTGGAAGCCCTCCGCCATCAGCAGCACGGCGAAGGCGGCCGTGGGGAAGGTGAAGCTCCACCAGGACAGGCTGAAGGGCACCCGCGCGAATTCCCCCGCCAGGGACAGCAGCGACATCGCGATCAGCAGGGCCACACCAGTGAAGACCAAGGACAGGCTGTGCGACTCCCCGGTCAGGGCGATCAGCGCCAGGGCGCCAACGGCCGGCGGTGCCAGGAAGATCGCGACGCTGGGCCGCATGGCCAGCGGCAACGCCGGGCCGGCGATAAGCCGGTACAGCAGCAGCGGCAGGATCGCGAGCCACATCAGCAGCCCCACGCCGAACATCATCCAGGATGCGTCGTGAAAGCCCATCCGGGCGCCGAAGACCGGGGCCAGGATATTGCCGACGAAGGGCACCAGCAGCGGCGGCGCCAGCATCGCCACCTCCGCCCGCCCGGCCAGGACGCGGCGCAGAAGGCCCATGGCGACAATCAGATGCAGCGGCACGGCGATGCACCATAGTGCTGCGCCGAAGCCCGGCGCATAGGGATACACGGCGCCGGAGAGGATCATCAGCGCGATGGTCGGCGCGGCGGCGAAGGCCACGCGCACCGGGTGGCGGAATTCAGCAGCCATCGCCTCGGGGTAGAGCAGCGCCCGCAGGATCTGGGCGCCGACGACCAGCAGCCAGACCAGCGCGGTCAGCACCAGCAGGGCCTCTCCGAGGAAGCCGGGCATGCCCAGCGATACCGCGGCCTCCCGCCAGGCCATGCCAACGCCGCCAAGCCCCATGGGCAGCACCAGCAAGGGCAGCGGCAGATGCGCGATGCCGGGCGGGGCCGGCGACACCGGCACGGCGACGGCGGGTGCGACCTGCTGGGCGACCGGCGCCTCGCTCGGCACCGCCGGCGGGCCTTCCCCGCCGATCGGCGCGGCCGTCGCCGGCACGGTGCGGCGCCGCGGCTTCACGCCACCGCCGGGCTTGCGCGTGCCGCTCACAAAAGCGCCTCGCCGCGCAGCACCGGCACGCAGCCGCCGCCGACGGTGGCGCGGATGCCATCCGGGGCGTGGCGGGCGGTGGTGCGCAGCAGGCTCGGCCGGCCCATCTCGACGCCCTGGGTGATATCCCAGGCGCCGCTTTCAGCCCCGGACAGCTTGAGCAGCAGCGCGGCCAGCGGCGCCGCGGCGCTGCCAGTCGCCGCATCCTCCACCGTGCCGCCGAGCGGCGCGAACATGCGCGCGCGCACGGTGCGGCCTTCCGGCACATAGAGATACAGGGCGAAGCGCCCGGCCAAGGCCGGCGTCGCTTCCAGCACCGCGCGGAAGGCGGCGAAATCCGGCACGGCGCGGCCCAGCGCCTCCGCCGTCACCTCGGCCAGCACGAAGGGATTGCCGCAGCCGGCCTGGACCGGTGCGTGGTTCGTCACCACCACATCCGACTCCGCCAGGCCCACGGCGCGGGCGATGTCGGCGGCCGCGAATTCGACGCCGAGCTTCAGCGGCTGCGGCGCCGAAATGTCGGTATTGCCCTCCGTCACCCGCACCTCGACCAGCCCGGCAATCTCCTCGAAGCGCAGCACGCCGTCCACGGCGCGATCCGCCAGCACGAAGCCGGTGCCGACATTGGGATGGCCGGCGAAGGGCATCTCATATTGCCGGGTGAAAATGCGCACCCGGGCGGTGTTCGCGGGGTCCTCCGGCGGCAGCACGAAGGTGGTCTCGGAAAGGTTGAACTCGGCAGCCAGGGACTGCATCTCGGCGTCGCTCAGCCCGCGCGCATCCGGAAACACCGCGAGCTGATTGCCGCCGAAGCGACGGTCAGTGAAGACATCGACGGTCACGAAGGGATAGCTTCTCACACCAGTCTCTCCAATCGGGCCGGGTCCATGGTGACACCATGGCCCAGCGGTCCATGCCCCTGCCCCAGCCCGGGCGCCGCCAGCATCGCCGCCCGCACATAGGCGCGACCCCGCGCCACGGCCTCCGGCAGCGACAGGCCCTGCGCCAGGCCGCAGGCGATGGCGGAGGCCAGGGTGCAGCCGGTGCCGTGGGTGCTGGTGCTGTCGATGCGGCGGCTTTCGAAGACCTCCGTGCCCTCCGGCGTCGCCAGAATGTCGGTCAGCAGCGCGCCATCCAGATGCCCGCCCTTCACCAGAACGGCCCGCACGCCGAGCCGCAACAGCGCCTCCGCCGCCCGGTGCATCGCCGGCACGTCGGTGACAGGAAAGCCCACCAACGCTTCCGCCTCCGGAAGATTGGGCGTGATCAGCGCGGCCATGGGCAGCAGACGCTCGGTCAGCGTCGCCACCGCATCCGCCGCCAGCAGGCGATGCCCGCCCTTGGCCACCATCACCGGATCGGCGACCAGCGGAATGCCCGGCCCATAATCCGCCAGCGCGTCGCAGACCGCGCCGATGGTCGCCACATCGGCCAGCATGCCGGTCTTGATCGCGTCGGCGCCGATATCCTCCAGCACCAGGCGGATCTGCAGACGGATGAAGTCGGGCGGCACGCCCATCACCCCCTGCACGCCCAGCGTATTCTGGGCCGTCAGCGCCGTGATGGCCGTGGCCGCATAGCCGCCCAGCGCCGTGACCGCCTTGATATCCGCCTGGATGCCCGCCCCGCCGCCGGAATCCGACCCGGCGCAGATGAGCACACGCCCCCTGGCCCCCCCGCTCATTCCGCCGCAACCGTCTTCTTCACAGCAGACGCCGCCGCCCGCGCGCGGATCAGCCCGGCGAGTTCCGCCACCACCGCTCGCATCTCCGCCGCATCCTCCGCCTCCGCCATCACCCGGATCAACGGCTCGGTGCCGGAGGGGCGGACCAGCACGCGGCCGCGCGCGCCCAGCCGCGTGCTCGCCGCCGCGATTGCGCCCATCACCTCCGCATCATTCAGCGGAGAGGGGCCGGTGTAGCGGATATTCTCCAGAAGCTGCGGCAGCGGGGTGAAGCGGCGGCAGACCTCGCTGGCCGGGCGCTTTTCCTCCACCAGCAGCGCCAGCACCTGAAGCGCGGCCAGCAGCCCATCGCCCGTGGTGGCGAAATCGGAGAGGATCACATGGCCGGACTGCTCGCCGCCCAGATTGCAGCCAGCCTCCCGCATCTTCTCGCCCACATAGCGGTCGCCCACCTTCGTCCGGTGCAGGGCCAGGCCGAGTCCCTCCAGATGCCGCTCCAGGCCCAGATTGGACATCACCGTGGCGACCACCCCGCCCCCGGTCAGCCGGCCATCCCGCTGCCAGGCGCCGGCGATGGTGGCCAGGATCTGGTCGCCATCGATGATGCGCCCCTGCTCGTCGCACAGCGCCAGCCGGTCCGCATCGCCATCCAGCGCGATGCCGAGATCGGCCCGGCGTTCCCGCACCAGTTCCCCCAGCCGGCCCGGCGCGGTCGCGCCGCAATCGCGGTTGATGTTGAAGCCGTCCGGGGAGACGCCCGTGGTGACCACCTCCGCCCCCAATTCCCACAGCACGGTGGGCGCGACCTTGTAGGCGGCGCCATTCGCGCAATCGACGGCGATGCGCAGGCCTTCCAGGCTGCGGCCGCGCGGGAAGGCGGATTTGGCGGCTTCGATATAGCGGCCCGGCGCATCCTCCAGCCGGCTGGCGCGGCCGAGCTTCGAGGGGCTGGCCAGGGATTCGAGGAAATTCGGCGCATCCATCAGCGCCTCGATCGCGGCTTCCTGGGCGTCCGACAGCTTCAACCCATCGGGGCCGAACAGCTTGATGCCATTGTCCTCATAGGGGTTATGGCTGGCCGAGATCATCACGCCGAGGTCGCAGCGCAGGCTGCGGGTCAGCATGGCGATGGCCGGCGTCGGCAGCGGGCCGACCAGCATCACATCCATCCCCGCGCCGACGAAGCCCGCCGTCATCGCCGGTTCCAGCATATAGCCGGACAGCCGCGTATCCTTGCCGATGACGACGCGGTGCTTGTGGCTGCCGCGGTTGAAGAAGCGGCCGGCTGCCTGGCCCAGGCGCAGGGCGGTGCCGGCATCCATCGGCGGGCGGTTCGCCGTGCCACGGATGCCATCGGTGCCGAAGAGTTTGCGGGGCGGTGCGGTCATGCCAAGCCTTATAGCGCCCCCCTGGCGGTTTGAAATCCGCGGCCGCCACCCGTCAGCCTGCCATCGCCCCCGGGCCGGGCGAGGCGGCGGCGGGGCATTTACCGAGGATGATCATGCCCAGCACCTCGTCCTTGGTGACATCCGTCGTGCGGGCGGTGCCGACCAGCCGGCCGTTCTTCATCACGCTGACCCGGTCGGCCAAGTCGAAGACATCATGGATGTCGTGGCTGATCAGGAAGATGCCGATGCCCTGCGCCTTCAGCTGCAACACCAGCTCCCCCACCTGCTTCGTCTCGGCGGGGCCGAGCGCCGCGGTGGGTTCGTCCATGATCAGGATGCGGGCGTTGAAATGGATGGCGCGCGCGATCGCCACCGATTGCCGCTGGCCGCCGGACAGAGCGCGGACCGGCTCCTTGAAGCGCCTGAAATGGGGGTTGAGCCGCGCCATCACCTTGCGCGTCTGGGCTTCCATCGCCGCGTCATCCAGCATGCCCCAGCGCGTCGTGATCTCCCGCCCCAGGAAGATATTGGCGGCGGCATCGACATTATCGGCCAGGGCCAGGGTCTGATAGATCGTCTCGATGCCATGCCGCTTGGCATCGCGCGGCGAATGGATCTCGGCGGGGTGGCCCTCGACCCGGATCTCCCCGGCATCAGCGCGATAGGCGCCGGACAGGATTTTGATCAGCGTGGATTTGCCGGCGCCGTTATGGCCGAGCAGCGCCACGACCTCCCCGGGCATCAGGTCGATGGAGACGCCATCCACCGCCTTGATGCCGCCAAAGGCGATGGAGATGTCGCGCATCTCGACGAGAGGTGTCATCGCAGCCGCCTCCGCCAGGCGCCGTCGAGCCAGACGGCGAAGACCAGGACCAGCCCCACCACGATGTTCTGCAAGGGCGTATCCACGCCCAGCAGCACCATGCCCGATTGCAGCGACTGCATCACCAGCGCCCCCAGCATGGCCCCGGCGACCGAGCCGAGCCCGCCGGCCAGGGAGGTGCCGCCGATCACCGCGGCGGCGATCACATAGAGCTCATCCAGCGTGCCCGCCGCATTGGTCGCCGCATTCAGCCGGGCCGTGGCGATACAGGCCGAAAGCCCGGCGAGCGCGCCCATCAGCCCGAAGACCAGCATCAGCATCCGCCGCGTATTGACCCCCGAAAGCTCCGCCGCCTCCGGATTGCCGCCGATGGCAAAAACGTAGCGGCCGAAGCGGGTGCGGGTGGCCAGTACCGTCATGGCGATGCCGACGCTGAGTGCGACGATCACGGGCAGCGCGAGGCCATGGGCGATGAACAACCCGCCTTCCGGCCAGGGAATGCCCTGTGCCGCCGCCATGCGCCGCGCCACTCCGGGCGGGATGGGATAGGCATTGGCCACCGCGACGGCGCCCAGCACGGCGAGGCAGGACAGGCCCATCAGCGCGCCCTCCGCCCAGCCCGGCCGCACCGGAAAGCCGAAGTCCAGCCGCCGCCGCCGCAGCAGCACCATGCCAGCGATGATGGCGATGCAGGCGAGGATCGCCAGAAGCCAGGAGGCATTGGCCCCGATCGCCCCCTCGATGCCGCCGCCCAGCATCCGGAAACGCCCATCCATCGGCGCCACCGTCTGCCCCTGCGTCACCCACCAGGCGCTGCCCCGCCATACCAGCAGCCCACCCAGCGTGACGATGAAGGAGGGAATGCCGAGATAGGCGACCAGCCCCCCCTGCAGCAGCCCGATGAGCCCGCCGAGCCCGATGCCCAGCGCCACGGCAATGAAAGCCGTCGCCGGATGCTCCAGCCCCAGCACCTCCGGCAGCCAGCGCGCCTGCGCCACGCCCACCACCATGCCGACGAAGCCCAGAATGGCGCCCACCGACAGGTCGATATTCCGCGTCACGATCACCAGCACCATGCCGCAGGCCATGATGCCGATGGAGGCGGTCTGCACCGACAGGTTCCACAGGTTCCGCGGCGTCAGGAAAGCGCCGCCCGAGAGCAGGTCGAACCCCACCCAGATGACCGCCAGCGCGGCCAGCATCCCGACCAGCCGCGGGTCAATCTCCAGCTGCCGCATTCAGCCGCGCCGCCGTTCTCCCTCCCCCGCTTCGCGGGGAAGGGTCGGGGTGGGGGCAGGCACAACCCGCCTCAATTGCAGGCCTGCACCCGCCCCGCCGGCACCCCCTGGCAGACCGCCGCCTTCGGTGCCCAGTTCGCCTCGATGATCAGGCCGAGATTGTCCCGCGTCACCGGCACCGGCGTCAGGAACCGCGCGGTCATCGCCCGCCGCTGCGGCCCCTCATTCCACTGCACGGCGCCCGGCACCTCCGCCAGCCGCGCCCCGCCCGCCAGGCGCAGGGCAATCTCCGCCGCGTTCTTCCCGAGGTCGCGCGAATCCTTCCAGATCGTCACGGTCTGCGTGCCCTGGGCGATGCGGTTCAGCGCCGCGCGGTCTGCATCCTGGCCGGAGACCGGCACGCTGCCCGCAAGCCCCTGCGCCGCCAGCGCCGCGATGGCACCCCCCGCCGTGCCATCATTCGCCGCCACCACCGCATCGATGCGGTTGTTGTTGCGGGTCAGCATCTGCTCCATGTTCCGCTGCGCATTGGCCGGCAGCCAGCCATCGGTATAGGCCTCCCCCACATTGCGGATGCGGCCGGCATCGATATGCGGCTTCAGCACCTCCATGCTGCCGCGGAACAGGAAATCCGCATTCGGATCGGCGGAGCTGCCCTTGATGAAGGCGTAGTTGCCCTCCGGCTTCTGGGCGAGGACGCTGCGGGCCATCATCCGGCCGACCTCGACATTGTCGAAGGTCAGGTAGAAGACCTCCGGCATCTCGATCAGCCGGTCATAGGCGACAACCGCCACGCCCTCATCGATCGCCTTCTGCACGCCGGGGCGGATGGCTGCGGCATCCTGCGCCAGCACGATCAGCGCCTTGGCGCCACGGGCCAGCAGGCTTTCGATATCCGTGAGCTGCTTGGCCGGGGAGGATTGCGCATCCGCCGACAGGTAGCTGCCACCGGCGGCCCGCAAGGCCGCCTGGATCGCGGCCTCGTCGGTCTTCCAGCGCTCCTCCTGGAAATTGGACCAGGAGACGCCGACCACCGCCCCCCTGCCCTGCGCCCGCACCGCCTGGCTCAGCCAGGGCGCTGCGAGCCCCATGCCGAGCATCGCCCGGCGCGACAGACCCCAATTGCCTTCCGTCATGCTCCGCTCCCTTGGCGCACGGCCTTCTGGCCATGTTTGAGGGAAGCCTCCGTCATCGTATACGCCGCCGTCAAGCGCCGCGTGCAGGACGCGGCACGAAGCGCCAAAAGCTCAGTCCTCCTCTTCCTCCGCCCCGCCGGACAGCGCCTGCCAGACCGCCAGGGCCTGCGCCGTTTCCGCCACATCATGCACCCGCAGCATCGCCGCCCCCCGCGCCGCGCCTGCCAGCGCCGCGGCGACCGAGGCCGAGACACGCCGGGACGGGGCTTCCACACCGGACAGGGTGCCGAGGAAACGCTTGCGGCTGGCGCCAAAGACGATAGGGCAGCCGATGCCGGCCAGCAGCGGCAGGCGCTCGATCAGGGTCAGGTTGTGCGGCAGGCGCTTGCCGAAGCCGATGCCGGGATCGATCGCCAGCCGGTCGCGCGGCAGGCCGAGCCGTTCGGCCGCCGCCACCCGGTCCGCCAGGAACTGCGCCACCTCCACCGCCACATCGCCGTAGCGCGGGTCCTGCTGCATGGTGCGCGGGTCCTCCCCCAGCATATGCATCAGGATGACGCTGGCCTCCGACCGCGCCAGCACGCGGGCCGCCGCCGGGTCGTGGCGCAGGGCGGTGATGTCGTTGACGATCTCCGCCCCCGCCTCCAGCGCCGCCAGCATGGTCGCGGCGTTGCGGGTATCGACGCTGATCGTCGCGGCCTTCGCCAGTTCACGGATCACCGGCAGCACGCGCCGGCATTCCTCCTCCGGCGGCACGGGGTTCGATCCGGGGCGGGTGCTCTCACCGCCGATATCCAGCAGGTCAGCGCCGGCCTCCAGCATGGCGTGGCCGGCCGCGATCGAGTCCGCCACCCCGCGCCCACCATCCGAAAAACTGTCGGGCGTGACGTTGATGATGCCCATCACGAGCGGCCGGCCGGCCTCGCAGGGCATTTCGAGCCCGGCGAAGCGGGGCAGCGCCTGGGTCAGCGCCATGACCTGGGGCTGCCAGGCCGCCGGCACGTCGGAGAGCGGCAGTGGATGGGTCGGCACATCCGGCCCGATCAGCCGCACCAGGGTGAAGGCCAGGGGGCCGCCGGCCAGCGGCAGCGCCAGATCCGCCGCCATCGCCGCGGCGGCGGCCTGGCCGTCGATCAGCCCGAGCGGCTCGACCCATGTTTCGGTCACGACTCGATCACCTCATTGCGCCGGTTTGTAACGATGCCCGATGGGCCGCCCCGTCGCCAATCCGTCCGAATCAAAACGGCCCGCCGAGGCGGGCCGTTCCAGTCGAAACCGTGCTGGCGGGATCAGGTGCCCGGCTGCGGCGAAAGCCCCGGACCGGCGCTGGGGCGCGGCGTCGGCCGGCCGCTGGTCGGCACGCTGCCGCGGCCCTGATTCACCGGCTCATCCGGGCGGACGCGGACGATCGGTTCACCCTTGATGATCAGCTTGATCTCGTCGCCGGAGATGGTCTCGTGCTCCAGCAGGCCCTTGGCCAGCAGGTGCAGCTCATCGACATTCTCCGACAGCACCTTGGTGGCGCGGGCATAGGCGCCGTCGATGATGCTGCGGATTTCGCCGTCGATCTTCCGGGCGGTTTCCTCCGACAGGTTCTTCGACTGCGTCACGCTATGGCCGAGGAACACTTCCTGGTCGTTGGAGCCATAGGCGATCATGCCGAGATTCTCGGACATGCCCCATTCGGTCACCATCCGGCGGGCCATGTCGGTCGCCATCTTGATGTCGCCCGAGGCGCCGTTCGAAACCTTGTCCGGGCCGAAGATCAGTTCCTCGGCGACGCGGCCGCCCATCGCCATGGCGAGCTCGGCCTTCATCTTGGACTTGTGCTTGGAATAGCGGTCACCGGCCGGCAGGGACATCACCAGCCCCAGCGCGCGACCGCGCGGGATGATGGTGGCCTTGTGGACGGGGTCGCATTCCGGCTCATGCATCGCGACCAGCGCATGGCCCGCCTCGTGATAGGCGGTCATCCGCTTCTCATCCTCGGACATGACGAGGCTGCGGCGCTCCGCGCCCATCATCACCTTGTCCTTGGCCGCCTCGAACTCCGCCATGCCAACGGTGCGGCGCCCGGTACGGGCCGCGAGCAGCGCCGCCTCGTTCACCAGATTGGCAAGGTCAGCGCCCGAGAAGCCAGGCGTGCCACGCGCGATGGTCTTCGGCTCCACGTCGGAAGCCAGCGGCACCTTGCGCATATGCACCCGCAGGATCTTCTCGCGGCCGTTCACGTCGGGGTTCGGCACCACGACCTGGCGGTCGAAGCGGCCCGGACGCAGCAGCGCGGGGTCCAGCACGTCCGGCCGGTTGGTGGCAGCGATGATGATGACGCCTTCGTTGGACTCGAAGCCGTCCATCTCCACCAGCATCTGGTTGAGCGTCTGCTCCCGCTCGTCATTGCCGCCGCCGAGGCCGGCGCCGCGATGGCGACCCACGGCATCGATTTCGTCGATGAAGATGATGCAGGGGGCGTTCTTCTTGCCCTGTTCGAACATGTCGCGCACGCGGCTGGCGCCGACGCCCACGAACATCTCGACGAAGTCGGAACCGGAGATGGTGAAGAAGGGCACATTCGCCTCGCCGGCGATGGACCGCGCCAGCAGCGTCTTGCCGGTGCCCGGCGGGCCCACCAGCAGCACGCCCTTCGGGATCTTGCCGCCGAGCCGCTGGAACTTCTGCGGGTCACGCAGGAATTCGACGATTTCTTCCAGCTCGGACTTGGCTTCCTCAATGCCGGCCACGTCGTCGAATGTCACGCGCCCCTGCTTCTCAGTCAGCAGCTTGGCCTTGGACTTGCCAAACCCCATGGCCCGGCCGCCGCCACCCTGCATCTGGCGCATGAAGAAGATCCAGACGCCGATCAGCAGCAGCATCGGGAACCAGGAAATCAGGATCTGGAAGAGCGGGTTGACGTCGCTCTCCTCCGGCCGCGCCACGACGCGCACGCCACGATCCGTCAGGCGGCTGACCAGCTGCGGGTCTTCCGGCGTGAAGGTGGAGAAGGTGCGACCGTCATTGAGCTGGCCGGTGACGGTGCGGCCCTGAATGGTCACATCCCGGACCTGGCCGGAGTTCACCTCATTCAGGAAGTCCGAATAGGCCACCTGCTGTGCCGCGCGGCCTCCGCCACCGTTCGATGGCTGAAACAGGTTGAACAGCGCCACCAGCAGCAGCGCCACGATGACCCATAGCGCCAGATTCCGGCCGAAATTATTCACGTTTGCATCCCTTTGGGGCTACCCGGATGGACTTCGCCAGCCCGCGAAGAATGGGCCGCCACATAAGCACAGATAGGTGCGGCCACGCTGGCTTCCATCCCGTTAAATGCGACCACGCGAATGGAACTCCGGCGCACCGGTCTTCAACCCGCCGCGCCGGCCAGCGGCGCGAAGCGCAGCCGGACGCCGAAACCGATTTCCGGGGAAGGATAGGACAGGGCGGGCACGGCGACCAGCGCGGCGTCATCACTCTCCGCCGCGGCCCGCCATAGCGCCGGCAGGGTCCGCGCCACCGCCGCCGGCAGCCCGGCCGGCCGTGCCAGGCAAGTGGCTGCCGCACCCAGCGCACCCAGCAGCAGGCCGGGCGGCGGCGTGCCGGACAGGCGGAAGCGGCCATCCCACAAGGCGCCCACCTCCGCCGCAATCGCAGGCGCCATGGCCGCCGCCTCCCGCATCAGGAGCCCCTCCCGCGTCAGCCGAGCGCCGCCCAGGGTGCCGGCACCCCGCGCCAGCAGAGCAGCGGTGGCAGCAGGCGCGGGGGCATAGGCCGCGCCGGAGATGGTCCGGATCAGCCGCGCCAGCGCCGCGACGGCCACCCCGTCCTGCCCCAGGGCGCCTCCGTCAATGCGCGCAAATCCCTGTTCGAACAGCAAGACCGCCGCGGCCAGCCGCGCGGCCACCGCCGCATCCAGCCTGGCGCGGCGACCGGCGAAGGCGGCGGCGGCGGCCTCCAGCGCTGCGACGCCGGCCCCCTCGCCGCCCGGATCGGCCAGGGCGGCGCGCAGCCGGGCACGGGTGAAGCGCGGATCGGCGTTGGAAGGATCGCGCAGCGGCGCCAGCCCGGCCTCCGCCACCACCGCCTCCAGCCGCGCCGGCGCCAGGCCCAGCAAGGGGCGGATCAGCAGCGCGTCGCCGGCGGTGCGGGCCGGCGCCATGCCGGACAGCCCGGCCGCACCACTGCCGGCCAGGCCCCGCAGCAGCAGCGTTTCCGCCTGGTCGGCGCGATGCTGGCCCAGCGCCGCCCAGCCGGCGCCCACCGCCCTGGCCAGATCCAGCAACGCCGCCAGCCGTCCGGCCCGCGCCCGAGCCTGCGCCCCCGGCCCCGGCGCGAGCCCCAGCGGCAGGATGCGCGCGGCGATGCCCTGCCCCACCAGCCATCCCGCGACCCGCAGCGCCTCCGCCCCGCTTTCCGGCCGCAGCCCGTGATCGACGATGCCGGCCAGCACCGCGCCGCCCCGCGCGCGCGCCCAGCGCGCCAGCAACAGCGCGAGCGCCAGGCTGTGTGGCCCGCCGGAGACGCCAACGACAATGAGAGGAGATGGGCCGAAGGGCCCGAGCGGCGCCATGAGGGCGGCAAAGTCGCGCGCGTCAGGTGCCGCGCCAGCAAACATCACATTTACGTGATAACCAGAAAGCCCCGCCTCAGCGGCACTGGGCACGGCGCCGGGCCTCGGTCGCCCGCTCGGCCACTGCGGGACGAAGCTGGGGGAAGCGGGTGCGCAGGTCGTTGAGCTGGTTGCAGGCGTCGCGGTTGTTGTTCAGGCCGATCAGCGCATTCGCCACGCCCAGCATCGCCTCCGGCGCACGGGTACCCTGCGGGCTGCGGCGATAGGCATCGTCATAGGCCACGGCGGCTCCGGCAAAATCCCGCTTGCCGGCCAGGGCTCCGCCGAGCAGCAGCTGCGCATCGCCGATCCGGGTGGCGTCGCGGGCGGCGATCACCTCCCGCGCCGCGGCCTCGGCGGCCGGCCAGTCGCGACGGCCGAGTGCCGCCTGCCCCTCCGCCAAGGCGCGCTGCGGCGTGCGCGGCGCGGCCGCGGCGGCAGGGGCTGTGGCGGGCGCCGCGGCGACGGCGGGCGCGCCGGGGCGGGCGGGCGGGGCGGCATTGCCCTGGCGCTGGCCTTCCAGCTGCTGAAGCCGGAAATCGACGTCGCCTTCCAGCTTCTCCAGCCGCTCCTGCATGGTACGCGCGCGGAAGTCGGCCTCATCGGCGCGGCCACGCAGGATGCGGAGCTCCTCCTCCAGCCGCTGCACGCGGTCGAGCAGGGCGCCAACGAGTTCGGTCTGCGGCGCGCCGCCCTGGGCGCCGGAGCGACCGCCGAGAGCGGAGGGGGACGGCGCCGGAGCAGGCAGCACGGCGCCGCCGCTGCCGCCACGGCGCAGCATCTCCACCTCCTGCCGCAATTGCAGGATCTGGTTCTGCAAGGCGATGCCCTCGCGGCTCTCCATCTGGGCATGCGCGGATGGGGCGACGACCAGCGCCGCCAGGACCATGGCGATGCCGAAGGCGGAACCAAGCACGGCGGATCGGATTTGGCGCAAGGCGGTCTCCTTCATGCATGAGGGGAGGCCGGGCCGGGATAGGGCAGCGGCGCGTCCGAGACCAGAGGCCGGCGCCCGACGTTACCGATATCCGACAAGGATGCGCGAAGCGGCGCCAGGAAGCGGCGCCGCGGGCGGGCCTTCCGAGGAAGGCCCGAATTCCGGCGGACCGGCCCCGAGGGGCCGGCACCCGCCGAAATCAGATCAGCGCACCACCGTGACGGCGCGGCGGTTCTGCGACCAGGCCTGCTCATTCGAGCCGAGCGCGGCCGGGCGGTCCTTGCCGTAGGAGATGGTGTCGATGCGCGCCGGGGCGACACCGCCGGCCACCAGCACATCGCGCGCCGAATTGGCGCGGCGCTGGCCGAGGGCGAGGTTGTATTCGCGGGTGCCGCGCTCGTCGGCATGGCCTTCCACGGCGACCTGCACCTGCGGGAAGCGCTGCAGCCAGCCGGCCTGGCGATCCAGCACCGTGCGCTGATCGGCGCGGATGCTGACGCGGTCGGTGTCGAAGAACACGCGGTCGCCGATATTGGCGACCAGGTCTTCCTGGCTGCCCGGGCGCGGGCCGCTGGCAGTGGTTTCGGCGCCGCCGCCGGTCGCGGCGGAGGACTGCTCGGTGCCGCTGCCGCAGGCAGCGAGCAGGGCCACGGCGGCCAGCGCGCCGAGGAGCTTGGTGGTCATCGGATCGGGATCCTTCAGGGTTGGGCGTGAGGCGGGTCAGGGGGTGGCCCGCTCTCGATGCCATATGATCAACAATTTGTGCGGCAGCAACATGGCACATGCCCTGATGCCGCCGCGATGACGATGTCGATACAGTAAATAACAGAAACCTAAGACAGCAGCGGGCTCCAGGCGGGGTCGGAGGCATCGGTCGGTGTCACGATCTGGCGTTCGTTGAAGCCGGCGATGTCGATCTGCGCGAGGCGGGAGGAATAGCCACCACCCCGCGCATCGCGCGCCGCCGTTTCCCGATAGAAGGCCAGCACGCGGCCGTTCGGCGCGAAGGTCGGGCCTTCCATCGACCAGCCCTCGCTCAGGATTCGCTCGCCGGAGCCATCCGGCCGCATCACGCCGATGGCGAACTGGCCGCCGGCCATGCGGGTGAAGGCGATCAGGTCGCCACGCGGCGACCAGACCGGAGTCGCGTAGCGGCCATTGCCGAAGGAGATGCGCCGGGCGCCGCCGCCATCGGCGGACATGACATAAAGCTGCTGGTCGCCGCCGCGGTCCGAGTTGAACACGATCTGCGTGCCATCCGGCGAATAGCAGGGCGACACGTCCAGCGACCCGCCGGAAGTGAGCTGCCTTTCACGGCGGGAGGCGATGTCGACCACGAAGATATTGGCGTCGCCGCCACGGCTGGCCGAGAGGATCACGCTGCGCCCATCTGGGGCGAAGCGCGGGCTGAAGGTCATGCCGCCAAAGCTGCCCAGCACCTGCTGCTGGCCACTGTCCAGGTTGAACAGATAGACCCGCGGCTGATTGCGGAAATAGGACATGAAGGCGACCTGGCGCGCGGTCGGGTGGAAGCGCGGCGTCAGGGCCTGGAAGCTGCCATCGGTCAGGAAGCGGTGGTTCTCGCCATCCTGGTCCATCAGCGCCATGCGCCGCGTGCGGCGATCGCGTGCGCCGCTTTCCGCGACATAGACGATCTGCGTGTCGAAATAGCCCTTCTCGCCCAGCAGCCGCTCATAGATCACGTCGCTGATCAGATGCGCGATGCGGCGCCACTGCGCCGCCGGGGCGGTGAAGGCGGTGCCCTGCAACTGGCTGTCGGCCAGCACGTCCCACAGCCGGAATTCCACCCGCAGGCGACCGCCCGATTCCTCGACCCGGCCGGTGGTCAGCGCATGGGCGCCGATCACGCGCCAGTCCTGGAAGCGTGGATTGGCCGCGGCGGTTTCCGCCGTCTGGATGAAGGCCTGCCGGTCCACCGGCCGGAACAGGCCGGAATTGCGCAGATTGGCCTGGATGACGCGGGCAATGTCGCGACCGACGCGCTGCGCATCGGGGCTGGCGCCCGCCATGTCCGGCACCGCGATCGGCACCGGATCGGTGCGGGCGCGCGTCACGTCGATCACCGTGGTCTGACCGCTGGCGGCCTGCTGGCCAAGCGCGAAGTCAGGCAGCAGGCTCGCCACCACCAGTCCACCGGCGCCAGCGAACACCCTGCGGCGCGTAAAACCGAAGCCCGGCAGAGTCATCGCAAAAATCCCCTCGGCGAAAAATTGAATTGGAAGCGGTTTTCACCCGCCTGCAACCGGCCCGCCGGGACCGGCAGCGGGCTGCAAGCCGGGTCGAGCAGAGCGCGGCGCGCCTGCTCATATAACGCACGGGCGCGCGCTTCGCTCGGCACGCCGTCCGGCCCGGGCAACACATTTCGGATGATTCCGCCGCGATCGACGATGGCGACCAGGCTGACCCGCATCTCCGACAGGCCGAGCATGCTCTGATCGACGCGCCAGCACTCGCTAACGCGCTCCCCGATCGCGGCACGTTCGCCGGCATTCAGCGCATCCGACGCATTGGGCGCGCCACCGGGCGCGGAGGGCCGCGCCTGCTGGGCGGAGGGCCGCGCGGTGGGCGGGCGGTTGGAGGCCTGCTGCTGGCGCAACCGCTCCAGCGTGTTGAGCAAACTGGACGAACGTTCCTCCGGCCGCGCCACGGGCGGCGTGGTGCTGGTGCCAGGCGTGGTCACCGGGGCGGGCGGCGGCGGCGCGGCTGGGGGCGGCAGCGGCACCGCCGTCTGCGCGGGCGGCGCATTGGCGGGCGCGGCTGGCGCCGTGGCGGCCGGGGCCGGTGGCGCGGGCGGGGTGGGCGCAGCCGGGGTCGGCCGCGCGGGCGTGGGCGGCGACGGGTTGGGCGCGACCGGGGCCGGCGTCGGCGGCGGGGGCGGCGGAATCGGCAGCGGCTCCGCCGGCGCGGGCGGCGGGGCGGAGGCCGCCGGGCGCGGCGTGGCCGGGGCGGGCGGCGCCGGCGCCGCGGCCTGGGGCGGTGCGGCCGGGCGTGGCGCGGGGCTTGGCGGGCTGGCCGGCGGGGCGGGCGGCGGCGGGGTCAAGGCGGGCGCGGTCGGCCCGGGCGTCGGCGGCGCGGCAGGCGCCGGGGGCGGTGGGGGCGGCGGCGGGGTGGGCTGCGGCGGCGCATTCGTCGGCGCATCCGGCGTCGGCGGCACCGGCGAGGGATCGGGCGGGGCGGGCACGGGATCGGTCGGCGCGGCAGGGCCGGGCTGTTCGCCGCGTGCCTGGGCCGGCGCCTCGGGCGAGGTGAACTCCACCGTCATCGCCATTTCCACCGGCGGTGGCAGCGGCCGCACATAGCCGTAGAGAAGGCCGGCGACGCCGAACAGCACATGCAGGCCGAGCGAAACCCCGACCCAGCGCCGCAGCGCCCGGTCCTCATCCCAGGGCTGGAAGGTGGTGACGCTCAAGGTCGGACCTCAGCGCCCCGCCGGCCGGGCCGGTGCCGCGGCGGGCGCGCCAGACGGCGCCTCCGCCAGCAGCGCGACGCGGGAGAAGCCGGCGGAACTGACCGTGCCCATCACCTCCATCACCCGGCCGTAATTGATGGCGCGGTCGCCGCGCACGAAAATGCGGCGTTCCGGCTGGCCGGGCGCGCGCTGGTTGCTGTCCATGATGGCGCGCAGCTGCGGCACAAGCGCATCCAGCGCCACTTCCGATTCCTGGAGGAAGACGCGGCCATCGGCGGTGACGGAGATGGTCAGCGGCTCCTGTTCCTGGTTCAGGGCGCTGGCCTGGGTGCGTGGCAGGTCAACCGGCACGCCGACCGTCATCATCGGCGCCGCCACCATGAAGATGATAAGCAGCACCAGCATCACATCGACCAGCGGCGTGACGTTGATCTCGCTCATCGGGCGATAGGCGCCGCGGCGACCGCCGCCGCCCTTCCTGCCGCCGAAGACGCCGCCGGCCACGCCTTAGCCCTCCACCGGCTGACGCGCGGGCGTCGGCCGGGCGGGTTCCGCCGCGGCTTCCGACTGGCGCGACAGGATGGCGCCGAATTCGGCCGCGAAAGCCTCCAGCCGCCCGGCGTAACGGCCGAGGTCGGTGGCCAGCTTGTTATAGGCGATGGTGGCCGGAATCGCCGCGATCAGGCCGATGGCGGTGGCGAACAGCGCCTCCGCGATGCCCGGCGCCACCACGGCGAGGTTGGTCGACTGCATGCCGGCAATGGCCGAGAAGCTGTTCATGATGCCCCAGACGGTGCCGAACAGGCCGATGAAGGGGGCGGCGGAGCCGACGGTCGCCAGGAACACCATCCAGCGCTCCAGCCGGTCCATCTCCCGCTGGATGGCCACCGTCATGGCGCGTTCCACCCGTTCCTTCATGCCGGTGACCGCCAGGTCGCTGGTCATGCTGCGGCCGGAGGAGCGGCGCCATTCCCGCATCGCCGCGCCGAAGACGGCGGCCATGGGATTGGTGGGCTGCTCACCCTCCCGGTTGAACAACTCCTCCAGGCTGCCGCCGGACCAGAAGCGATCTTCGAAGCCATCGGCCGCGCGGTTCACCCGGCGCAGCGAGGTCATCTTCTCGAAAACGATCGCCCAGACCCAGACGGAAGCCAGCATCAGCGAAAGCATGACAGCCTTCACCACCCAGTCCGCCTGGAGGAACAGCGCCCAGAGCGACAGGTCGTGGGCCACCGGTGCCAGGGCCTGCGCGGTCACATTGCCCAAAGCCGTCACTCCTCATCCATCCGCCGGGCCATGCCCGGCTGGCCTCAATCCGAGGCGACCATCAATTCCGCCAGCGCCGCCCGCCAGGGCTCCGGCAGGCGGGTCGGCCGCATTCCATCCGCGCGGACGCAGACCAGACCCACCTGGAGCCTGGCCAGCACCGCCTCATCCCCTGCCCGCAGGACCACCTGATCCAGGTCGAGCATGGCGGCGCCGAAACCCTTTACCCGAGTCGCGACGACCACGGACTCATCGAGCCGGGCGGGCGCCACATACTCCACTTCAATGCGCCGCACCACGAGCATCGCATTGTAACGCTCCATCATAAGTGCATGGGGCAAGTGCATGGCGCGCAAGGATTCGGTCCGCGCACGTTCGGCCCATTTCAGGTAGTTGGCGTGATAGGCGATGCCCCCCGCATCCGTGTCGTCGAAGTAGACACGCATCTCATGGCGATGCTCTGTCGGTTTTTTGACCATTCGCCCCGTCCGCGCCTCAATCCAGCCGGTCATCCAGCGGCGGGTTGCCCGCCAGCAGGTCGAGCTGGGCGGCGATGGTGGAGGGCGGCATCAGGCCGAGATGGCGCCAGCCCGGCTCCCCCAGCATCCGACCGCGCGGCGTGCGCAGCACCAAGCCCTCCTGGATCAGGAAGGGTTCCACCACCTCCTCCAGCGTGTCGCGGCTTTCGGCGAGCGCCGCGGCCAGCGTCTCCACCCCCACCGGGCCGCCATTATGGTGCTCGGCGATGCGGCGGAGGTACCGGCGGTCCTGCGCATCGAGGCCCAGCGCATCGACCTCGAGCCGCAGCAGGGCGCCATCCACCATGGGCCGATCGGCCGCGCGGCCGGAGACCAGCGCGAAATCCCGGATGCGGCGCAGCAGGCGGCCGGCGACGCGCGGCGTGCCACGGGATCGCCTAGCGATTTCCAGCGCGCCATCCTCGGTCAGGGCGAAGCCGAGCTTTTCCGCGCCGCGCCGGACGATCAGCAGCAATTCCTCGACTTCATAGAATTGCAGACGGAGCGGGATGCCGAAGCGGTCGCGCAAGGGCTGGGTCAGCAGGCCGGCGCGGGTGGTGGCGCCGACAAGGGTGAAGGGCGGCAGGTCGATGCGCACGGTGCGCGCCGCCGGCCCCTCCCCGATGATGAGGTCGAGGCAGTAATCCTCCATCGCCGGATACAGCGTCTCTTCAATCGCCGGCTGCAGGCGGTGGATCTCGTCGACGAAGAGCACGTCGCGGGGCTGAAGGTTGGTCAGGATCGCGGCCAGGTCCCCCGCCCTTTGCAGGATCGGGCCGGAGGTGGCGCGAAAACCGACGCCCAGCTCGCGGGACACAATCTGTGCCAATGTGGTCTTGCCCAGGCCGGGCGGGCCGAACAGCAGCACATGGTCCATCGCCTCCGCGCGCTGCCGCGCGGCGCCAATGAACACCTGCAAATTCTCGCGCAGCGGCTTCTGGCCGATGAAATCGGACAGGGTCTGGGGACGCAGGCTGCCCTCCGCGCCATCCTCCTCCTGCCGCGCACCGCCCGTCAGGCGATCGGTTTCGCTCATCTGGGCGCCATCTCCTTCAGCGCCTCGGTGATCAGCGCGGCGAGCGGCGCGTCATCGCCCAGGCGGCGGGCGCCGCGGGCGACGGCGGCGGCGGCCTCCGGGCGCTTCCAGCCGAGATTGACCAGGGCCGAGACCGCATCCGCCTGCGGCCCGGCGGGTTCGGGGGTGGGCAGGGCCTCCCCGGCGCCGACACCATCGGCATCCGGCATGGCGCGGCCCACCGCCCATTTCTGCATCGCCGGCTCGTCCACGATGCGGGTGGCTGTGGCGGCGCCGAGGCCCTTCACATCGGCCAGGCGCTTGCGTTCCTTGGACGCGATGGCGCGGGCAAGGTCGCCGGGGGTAAGGCCGGAGAGGACCAGCAGCGCCTTCTGGGGGCCGACCGTCTTCACTTCGATCAAGGCGAGGAAGGCGTCGCGCTCGGTGGCATCGTAGAAGCCGAAGAGGGTGATGGCGTCCTGGCTGACGCGGGTTTCCACGAGCAGCTTTTGGACACCGTCCTTGGCGGTCAGGCGGTCGAGGGTCTTGCGGGAGCAATGGACCAGGTAGCCGACGCCGTTGACGTCGAGCACGCAGGCGCCGTCCTCGACGGAGTCCACCAGGCCGCGGAGGGAGCCGATCATGGGAGGGAGTTCTCCACCCGACGCGACAAAGCCCTCTCCACCCGAAGGGGGGGGAGGGTTGGGTGGGGGGGGCGCGGCAGGATGGCAAAGCCCCCCCCACCCCGACCCTCCCCCCCCTTCGGGTGGAGAGGGAGAAACGGCCCCCTCACGACGCCGCCCTCGCCACCGCCGCCGAAAAGGCATTCCGGGTGGACCGGTGATGCGCGTGGCAGATGGCGATCGCCAGCGCATCCGCCGCATCGGCCCGCTTGAAGGTCACACCCGGCAGCAGGTGCCGCACCATCGCCTGGACCTGTTCCTTTGCCGCATGGCCATTGCCGACCACGGCGCGCTTGACCTCCATCGCGCCATATTCCCGTACCACCAGCCCGGCCAAGGCCGGCGCCAGCAGCACCACGCCGCGCGCCTGGCCGAGCTTCAGCGCCGATTCGGGGTTGCGGGCGACATAGGTGTGCTCGACAGCCGCCTCATCCGGGGATTGCGCGGCGATCACCGCGGCCAGCCCGTTGTGCAGCGTCAGCAGGCGATGATGCAGGTCATCCTTGGCAAGGGTCGAAACCACGCCCTCCGCGCAGAAGCGCAGGCGAAAACCGTCATGCTCCACCAGCCCCCAGCCGGTGTGCTGGAGGCCTGGGTCGAGGCCGAGGATGCGAATCGGGCGGGTGGCCATGGCCCTTCATAGCAGAAGGAGGCCCCTACCCCAGCACCGCCAGCCCATCCGCCGCCCGCACCCCCTGCCCTTCCGGCAGGACGAAGAGCGGGTTGATCTCGGCCTCCAGCAGCCGCTCGCCCAGCGCCTCCCCCATGCGGGAGAAGGCGAGCACCGCATCCACCAGCGCCGGCACATCGGCCGGCGGCGCGCCACGGAAGCCGGCGAGGACGCGGGCGATCTTCAGGCCGCTCACCATCTGCTCGGCGTCCTGACGGGACAGCGGCAGCATCCGCAGCTGGGTATCGCCAAACACCTCCGCCGCCGTGCCGCCGGCGCCGAGCAGCACGGCGCTGCCCAGATGCGGGTCGCGGACGATGCCCAGAATCATCTCGATGCCGCCGGAGATCTGTTCCTGCACCAGCAGGCCCTCGGCGTCGGGCAGTTTGGCCAGCAGCGCGGTGCCGACCTCTGCCACGCGGTCGGGCGTGACGTTCAGCACTACGCCGCCGATGTCGGATTTGTGGGCCAGATCGCGCGCCAGCAGCTTCACCACCAGACGCGGGCCCAGGCCCTCGGCCGCCTGCTGCGCGGCGATGGGGGTCACGGCGCTGACCTCGCGGGTGGCGGCGATGCCGAAATGGGCGAAGAGCGTCTTGCTCTCCGCCTCGTTCAGCTTGCCATGGCGGAGACCCATCGGGGCGGCCTCCGCGCGGGATTCGGCCGCCTGGACGGCGGGACGCGCCAGCGCGGCCAGAATGGCGGCGATACCCTCCGGCGTCGAGCTGGCGGGCACGCCACGCGCATTCAGCCCGCCGGCGATCGCGGGCGCATGCGGGCTGACATAGGCGATGACCGGCTTCGGAGAGTCGCCGCGCGCTTCCAGCATCGCATCGGCCACCAGTTCCGGCTGCGCGAGGGCGGAGCTGCCGACAACGACCACCAACGAATCATAGCCATCGCTGTCCAGCAGCGTGCGGATGGCGCCGCGGAACAGGTCGGGGCGCACCCCGGCGAGGGTCACGTCCACCGGATTGCCGACCGGCGCCTCCCCCAGCAGTGCGGCGAGCTTGTCGCGCACGCCGGCATCCGGCGCCGGCAGGCTGCCACCGGCCAGCCCCACCGCATCCGCCACCAGCGCGCCGGCGCCGCCCGTCGAGGTCAGCACCGCCACCCGGAACCCGGCGGCGCGGCGGCCCTGCGCCAGCGCGGCCGGGACTTCGAGCAGATCGGAAAAACGCTCCGCCCGGATCACGCCAAGGCCGGCGAAAAAGGCGTCATACATCCGGTCCGCCCCGGCCATGGCGCCGGTGTGGGAGATGGCGGCCAGCGCCCCGGCCTCGCTGCGGCCGACCTTGAAGGCGACGACCGGCTTGCCAGCGGCGGCGGCACGAAGTGCTGCGGCGCGGAAGCGCGCGGGGTTGCGCAGCCCTTCCAGGTACAGCGCGATGGCAGTCGTCGCCGGGTCATCGACCAGCGCGTCCAGCACCTCCGCCACCTCGATATCGCCCTCATTGCCGGTGGCGATCAGCTTGGCGAAGCCGATGCCCGCCGCCGCGCCGCGCGACAGCAGCGCCCCCAGAATGCCGCCGGATTGGGAGACCACGGAAAGCCCGCCGGGGGGCAGGTTCTCGAATTCCAGCGCGCCGGAGGCACTCAGCACGATGTGGTCGGTCAGATTCACCACGCCGATGGTGTTGGGCCCCAGCAGGCGCATGGCGCCCGCCGCGCGCTTCAGGGCGGATTGCTTTTCCGCGCCTTCCTCGCCCGTTTCGCCATAGCCGCCGGCCAGCACGATGGCGGCCTGGCAGCCCTTGGCCGCCAGGTCCCGCACGGCCTGTTCGGCGCGTTCCGGCCCGACCAGCACGATGCCCACATCCGGCGCGCCGGGCAGGCTGGCCACGTCCTTGTAGCAGGGGAGCCCGGCGATCTCGGTGGCGCGCGGATTCACCGGCCAGACATCGCCGGAAAATCCGTGCCGCAGCAGATATCCCACCGGCCGCCCGCCGGTCTTGGTGGCGTCGGCGGAAGCGCCGACCACCGCCACGCTGCGCGGGCGCAGCAGCGCCTGGAACGCGCTCACTTCTTCGACTTCTCGAGGAAGGCGGCGACGGAGGCCCGGTGTTCGGCCGTGGTGTAGCAGATCGCCTGCGACTGGCTGCCGATCGCCAGCACGTTTTCGAAGGTACTCTCCAGGCTGCGGTCCAGCGTCGCCTTCGCGAGTGCGAGCGCCGCGATGGAATGGGTGCCCATCTGCGCCGCCCATTCCTGGGCCGCCGTGGCAAGCTCCGCATCCGGCACCACGCGATCAGCGAGGCCGATGGTCAGCGCCTCCGCCGCATCGACGCGCCTTGCGGTGAAAACCAGCTCCTTCGCACGCGCCAGCCCGACGCGCCGCGGCAGGAAATACATGCCGCCGCCATCCGGGATCAGCCCGCGCGCCAGAAAGCTCATGGTGAAGCTGGCGGATTCCCCGCACAGCAAAAAGTCGCAGGCCAGCGCCACATCGGCGCCGAGCCCCGCCGCCGGGCCGTTCACCGCCGCGATCACCGGCTTCGGCATGTGGTGCAGCAGCGTCACCGCGCGATGGGTGCGCGCCTGGCGCCGCCAGCCATTGATGGCGACATCCTCCGGCGGCGCTTCCAGGCGGTTCTTCATGCCGCGCACATCGCCGCCGGCACAGAAGGCGGTGCCGGCGCCGGTGACGACCAGCGCCTTGATCGCCGGATCCGCCGCCACCGCCTCCAGCGCTTCGATCATCTCGCCGCGCATGGCGTCGTCGATGGCGTTGCGCACTTTTGGCCGGTTGAGGGTCAGCGTCGCAATGCCGCTGTCGATCGTGAGGAGGATGGCGTCGGACATATGGCCGAAAAATCCTTACTGGGCGCGGAGGTTGGCGCGCTCGACCACGCGCGACCAGCGCTCACGGTCGGCGGCGAGGAGCCGGGTGAAATGCGCGGGCTCGGGGCTGGGCGTGATCTCGTCCACGCCGGCGGCGATCAGGCGGCGCTTGACCTCATCCTGGTTGATCGCGGCCACGGCGGCCGCGTGCAGAATGGCGATGCGGTCCGGCGGCGTCGCGCCCGGCGCGAGGAAGCCGTACCAGGTGGCACTGTCGAGTTCCGGAAAGCCCTGCTCCACGCTGGTGGAGAGATCAGGCAACGCCACGCTGCGCGTCTGGCCGGCGATGGCGATGGCGCGGATCTTCTCCGCCTCGATATGCGGCTGAAGGGGGGCGGAGGCATTGGTCAGCAGGTCCAGCCGCCCGGCGATCAGGTCGTTCAGGGCCGGGCCGGTGCCGCGGTAGTGGATCGGCTCCATCTCGATGCCCAGCACCACGCCGATCATCGCGCCCAGCGCATGGCCATTGGTGCCGACGCCCGGCGTGCCATAGCGCAGCGGCTCCCCGCGCGCCTTCGCCAAGGCCTGCAATTCGCGCAGGTTGGTCGCGCGGACACTGGGGTGGATGGTGATGACGTTGGGCGAGGCGCCGAGATAGGCCACCGCCGCAAAATCCTTCACCGGATCATAGGGCAGCCGCGCCTGGACCAGGGAGGAGATCACGAAGCTGCCGGAGCCGGCGAGCAGGATGGTGTGGCCATCGGGCTCCGCCTTCGCCACCGCGTCATTGCCCAGCAACCCGCCGGCGCCACCGCGATTTTCCACGACCACCGGCTGGCCCAGGCGCTGGGCCATGGCGTCGCCGAGCATGCGGCCGACCACGTCATTGCTGCCGCCGGCGGTGAAGGGGATGACCATGCGCACCGGACGGCTCGGAAAGGCCTGGGCGGCGGCGCCGCGCGGCAGGATGGCGGGGGCGGCCAGGGCGGCGAGCCCGAGCAGGGCGTCTCTCCGGGTGATCATGGATCTGTCCTCCAATGGTTGGCGACCTTCATGCGGGTCCGCGCAAGGGTTGTATCTGGCCTGACGATCACGGCTTTGCCAGCCCGCAATCCTTGCCCTACCCCAAGCTGAGTTTATGCTGGGTGGAATGCCCGACCCCCTGCCACCCCTCGCCGCGCTGCGCACCTTCGCCCTGGTGGCGGAGACCGGCAGCCTGACCGCCGCCGGCGCCCGGCTGAACCTGACCCAGCCCGCCATCAGCCGGCGCATCCGTGAACTGGAAGCCGCACTCGGCGTGACGCTGGTGCATCGCGGCGCCAATGCGCTGCGCCTGACGGAGGAGGGGCTGCGCTACGCCGCCGCGCTGCAACAGGCTTTTGCCGGCATCGCCGCGGCCACCTTGGAGTTGCGCGGCACCGCCGCCGCGCCGCTGCGCATCCGCGCCTATACCACCTGGGCGATGCGCTGGCTGATCCCCCGCCTGCCCCGTTTTCGCGACCGGCATCCGGGGTTGGAGGTGGAGGTGGTGACCTCCACCAGCCCCGCCGTGGATTTCGCGCGGGAGGGTCTGGACGCCGCGATCCGCACAGCGCCGGCCGGCACGCCACCGATGCGGGGCGCGGTGCGGTTGCAGGCGGTGCATGTCGCGCCCTTCGCTGCGCCCGCTGCCGCGCGGCAGGGGCTGGACCGTCTGACCTGGCTCGGCAGCCGGGTTCGGCCGCGCGACTGGGGAAGCTGGTGCGCCGCCGCCGGCCTCGCCCTGCCCGCCGCCCCGCCCTTGCTGTTCGAGAGCACCTCGCTGGCCATCCAGGCGGCGCTGGAAGGGCTGGGCGTGGTGATCTGCACGCCGGATTTCGTGGAGGAGGAGGTGCGCCGCCGCCGACTGCGGCGCCTGTCCCCCATCTCCGCCGCGACCGGCGATCATTACTGGTTGCTGCTGCCGCCCGGCCCGCCACGCGGCGGCGGCGAGGCCTTTCGGGACTGGCTGCTGGAGGAAGCGCGCGCGGGGCGCTGAACCGCCCCCGTGTCACGCAAACGAAATCTATTCGTCATCGGCGCGTCGCAGGGCGTGGCTAAACGCCGCCCATGTCCACAGCCCCCGCCACCCGCGGCGAAATCCGCCTGCGCAGTCTCGCCAAGACCTTCGACACGATGCGGGCCCTGGATGAGGTGAGCCTGGTGGCGGCGCCTGGCCGTTTCGTCGTGCTGCTCGGGCCTTCGGGCTGCGGCAAGTCGACCCTGCTGCGCGTGCTGGCCGGGCTGGAAGCGCCGAGCCAGGGCGAGGTCTGGATCAATGGCCGCGACGCCGCCGCCCTGCCGCCGGCGGCGCGCGGCATCGCCATGGTGTTCCAGTCCTACGCGCTGTTCCCGCATCTGTCGGTGGCGGAGAACATCGTCTTCGGCCTGCGCGCGCGGGGCGTGGCGCGTGGTGAGCGTGATGCGCGGCTGACGCGCACCGCGGGGATGATGAGGCTTGCCGGGCTGCTCGACCGCCGACCCTCGCAGCTTTCAGGCGGGCAGCAGCAGCGCGTGGCGCTGGCGCGCGCCGTGGTGGCGGAAGCGCCGATCTGCCTGATGGACGAACCGCTGTCGAACCTCGACGCCAAGCTGCGGACCGAGATGCGACGCGAGATCCGCGCGCTGCAACAGCGGCTTGGCATCACCATGGTCTATGTCACCCACGACCAGGCCGAGGCGATGAGCATGGCCGACCAGGTCGTGCTGATGCGCGACGGGCGCGTCGAGCAGGATGCGACGCCGGCCGAGCTCTATGCCCGCCCCGCCACCACTTTTGCGGCGAGCTTCATCGGCACGCCGCCGATGTCCCTGCTGCGCCTGGTCGCCGGGGCGCAGGGCGCGGAAGTGGCCGGCGCGCCCGGCCTTGTCGTCGCGCCCGCCAACGCCGCAGGCGCCACGCTGGGCATCAGGCCGGAGGAGGTGGTGCCGACCGATGGCGCCGGCCTGCCAGTGCGCGTGATGGCCGCGGAATTCCTCGGTGCGGAGACAGTGCTGGCCTGCGCCGTGGGCGAAGGGCCGGAGGTGATGCAGGCCCGCATCCCCGGCCACCACGCCTTGCCCGCCGGCACTCATCTGCGCCTGCGCATGCCGCCGGCGTGGCATCTGTTCGACGCTGCCACCGGCCGGCGCCTGCCGGAACCGGCGCGCGAAACCGCTTACGCCTGACACAGGAGCGCCTTCGCATGACCATCACCCGCCGGCTTGCCCTCGGCAGCCTGGCCGCCGCCCCGCTGCTCGCTGCCCCTGCGCTGCGCGCACAGGCCCCGGTCGAGATCGTGTTCAACTACCCGATCGCGGTGGGCGGCCCGATCACCCGCATCATCGATGGCTATTGCGAGGACTTCGCCCGCGCCAATCCCGGCTTCCGGGTGAAGCCGATCTATGCCGGTTCCTACCAGGACACGCTGACGAAGACGCTGACGGCGATGCGCGGCGGGGATGCGCCGCATCTGGCCTGCCTGCTCGCCGTCGATATCTTTACCCTGATCGGCGAGGACGCGGTGGTGGCCTGGGACGATCTGCCCGGCGCCGAGCGCGGCTGGCTGGACGGCTTCTATCCGGGTTTTCTCGAGAACAGCCGCACGGCGGGCAAGACCTGGGGCATTCCCTTCCAGCGCTCCACGGTCGTGATGTACTGGAACAAGGAGGCTTTCCGCGAAGCAGGCCTGGACCCCGAGACACCGCCGGCGGACTGGGCGCAGCAGATGGAATTCGCCCAGAAGCTGACGAAGCGGCAGGGCGATGCGACCAGTCAGTGGGGCCTGCAGATCCCGTCCTCCGGCTTCCCCTATTGGCTGTTCCAGGGCCTGACGACCCAGAACGACGTCCGGCTGATGAATGCCGAAGGCAACCGCACCAACTTCGCCGACCCGAAGGTGGCGGAGGCGCTGCAGTACTGGATGGACCTGTCGATGAAGCACCGCGTGCATCCCGCGGGCATCGTCGAATGGGGCACCACGCCGCGCGACTTCTTCGAGCGCAAGGTGGCGATGATGTGGACCACCACGGGCAACCTGACGAATGTCCGCGCCAACGCCCCCTTCCCCTTCGGCGTCGGCATGCTGCCCGCCGGCAAGCGCCGCGGCAGCCCGACCGGCGGCGGCAACCTGTACCTGTTCAAGTCGGCGAGCCCTGCGCAGCGTGAGGGTGCGGTGAAGTTCGCGAAGTTCCTGACGACGCCGGAACGCGCCGCGCAATGGGGCATCGACACCGGCTATGTGGCGGTGACGCCCGAAGCTTTCGAGACGCCCGTGATGCGCGCGCATGTCGCCGGCTTCCCCGCGGCCGCCGTCGCCCGCGACCAGCTGGAATTCGCGGTGGCCGAGCTTTCGACGCAGGAGAATCAGCGCGTCACCAAGGCGCTGAACGACAACCTCCAGGCCGCCCTCACCAGCCGCAAGCAGGCCGCCCCCGCCATGGCCGACGCCCAGGCCGAGGCCGAACGCATTCTTCGCAGCTACCGCTGAGAGAGGATTTTCGACCATGATCCAGATGACACGACGCGCCGCCATCCTGGCCGGCGCCAGCCTGCTGGCAACGCCGGCGCTGCTGCGCGCACAGGCCGTGCGCGAGTTGACCTTCTACTACCCGATCGCCGTTGGCGGCCCGATCCCGCGCATCATCGACGGCTATTGCGAGGCGTTCCAGCGCGAGACCGGCATCAAGGTGAACCCGGTCTATTCCGGCGCCTATGGCGAGACCCTGACCAAGGCCGTCACCGCCATCCGCGGCGGCGCGGGCCCGCATTTCTCCGTGCTGCTGGCGGCCGAGCTGCACAGCCTGCGCGACATGGACATCCTGGCCCCCTTCGAGGACATCGAGGGCGCCGGCAACCTGGCCGCCTGGACCGACGGCTTCTTCCCCGCCTTCATGGCGAACAGCAAGGCGGGCGGCAAAACCTGGTCCGTGCCGTTCCAGCGCTCCACCGCCGTCTACTACTACAACAAGGACATGTTCCGCGCCGCCGGCCTGGACCCCGAGGCGCCGCCGCGGACCTGGGCGCAGCTGATCGAGGCCGGCCGCAAGCTGACCCAGGACGGCAAGTGGGGCGTGAAGATGTCCAACAGCGCCGGCAACGGCCAATGGACCTTTGGCGCCATGGCGAATCAGGTCGGCCACAAGCTGATGAACGATGCCGGCACCGAGACCTACTTCACCGATCCGCGCGCCATCGAGGCCGCGAATTTCTGGCGCGGCCTGGCCTTCGACAGCCGCATCACGCCGCAGGGCACGATCGACTGGGGCGTGCTGGCGCCGGACTTCCTGAACCAGACCACGGCGATGATCTGGTCCACCACCGGCAACCTGACGAACATGCGCACCAATGCGAAGTTCAACTTCGGCGTGGCCGGCCTGCCGGGCAAGGAAAGCCCGCGCACCGTGGTGGGCGGCGGCAACCTCTACATCTTCAAGAACGCCTCACCGGCGGAGCAGGCCGCGGCGCTACGCTTCGCCCGCTTCGTGGCGGCGCCGGAACTGGCGGCCGACTGGTGCATGAAGACCGGCTACCTCGCCACCCGCATGGATGCCTGGGAGACGGAGAGCCTGCGCCGCTACACCGCCGAATTCCCGGCCGCACTGGTGGCCAAGGAACAGATCCCGGTCGCGACCGGCGAGCTCTCCACCTATGAGAGCCAGCGCATCTACAAGGCGCTGAACGACAACCTCCAGGCGCTGCTCTCCGGCAGCAAGATCGCGGAACGCGCCATGGCCGACACCCAGGCCGAAGCCGACCGCGCGCTCCGCCCCTTCCGCCGCGCCTGATTTTTCGCCAGCCTCTCTCCCTTCCTGGGGGAGAGGCTGGCCTACCAGGACAAAGACCGCCTGATGCCATCCCGCACCACGCTCCACGCCTGGCTGATGCTGACGCCCGCGCTGGTGCTGCTGATCGGCTTCACGCACTACCCGGCCATCGCTACGCTGTGGCATTCCTTCTTCTCCACGCCGCGCGCCAACCGCCCCGCCCGCTTCATCGGCGCCGAGAACTATCTGGCGCTGGCCGAGGACCCGGTGTTCTGGCAGGCGCTGTGGAACAACCTGATCTATGCCGGCGCCACTATCCCGCTCTCCATCGGGCTGTCGCTGGCCATGGCGATCTGGGTGAACGGCAAGCTTTCGGGCCGCACCGCGCTGCGCATCGCCTATTTCACGCCGACCGTGCTGCCGATGATCGCCGTCGCGAACCTCTGGCTGTTCTTCTACACGCCCGATTACGGGCTGCTGGACCAGATCACCCGCGCGCTGTTCGGCTGGGGCCCCACCAACTGGATCGGGCAGCGGGAGACCGCGCTGGGCGCGATGATCGCGGTGGCCGTCTGGAAGGAAGCCGGCTTCTTCATGATCTTCTACTTGGCCGCCCTGCAAGCGATTCCGCCGAACCTGTATGAGGCAGCGGCGATCGAGGGCGCGTCCCGCGCGCGGGTCTTCTTCCGCGTGACGCTGCCGCTGCTGGGGCCGACCACGCTGTTCATCGCGGTGAATGCGGTGATCAACGGCTTCCGACTGGTGGACCATATCATCGTCATGACGCGCGGTGGGCCGGACAATGCGACGGCGCTGTTGCTGACGATGATCTACGACCTCGGCTTCCGCTTCTGGGATACGGCGACGGCGGCGGCGCTGACCGTGGTGCTGCTGGTGATCCTGGCGCTGACAGCGGCGCTGCAATTCCTTTTCGCCGCCAAGCGGGTGCATTACCGATGAGCGCCACCACCCTGCCCCAGGCGCTGGCCCTGCCCCGCTTCGGCACCATCCTGGAGACGGCCGCGGCCTGGCTGCTGGCGCTGGTCTGGGTGGCGCCGCTGCTTTACGCCCTCTGGGCCGCGATCCACCCGACCGGCTATGCGACGCGCTTCGAGCTCTTGGCGCCGCTGACGCTCTCCAACTTCGCGGCGGCCTGGGAGGCGGCGCCCTTCGGTCGCTACTTCCTGAACACCTTTGTCCTCGTGAGCATGGTGCTGGTCGCGCAGTTCGTGCTCTGCACCCTCGCCGCCTTCGCCTTCGCCCGCGCCGCGTTCTGGGGCAGCGGCATCCTGTTCGGGCTGGTGCTGGTGCAGCTGATGATCATGCCGGACATCCTGCTGGTCGAGAACTACCGCACCATGCGCGCGCTGGGGCTGGTGGATACGATCCTCTCCATCGGCTTGCCTTATATGGCCAGCGCCTTCGGCATTTTTCTGCTGCGGCAGACCTTCAAGCAGGTGCCGAAGGAGCTGGAGGAGGCAGCGCGGGTCGAGGGGTGTGGGACCCTCGGCATCCTGCTGCGCGTCTATGTGCCGTTGGCGAAGCCGACCTACCTCGCCTATGGGCTGACCAGCGTGTCCTATCACTGGAACAATTTTCTCTGGCCGCTGGTCATCACCAACAGCGTGGAGACGCGACCGCTGACGGTGGGCTTGTCCGTCTTCGCCTCCACCGACCAGGGGATCGACTGGGCGATCATCAGCGCGGCGACGCTGATGACCTCCGCGCCGCTGCTACTCGGCTTCCTGCTGTTCCAGCGTCAGTTCGTGCAGTCCTTCATGCGGGCCGGAATCAAGTGATCCGTGCCAGGTAGTCGTGGCCCATCCGCGCGTAGGTCAGCGGATGCGCCTTGGCCGGATCCTGCTCCGCCTCCACCACCAGCCAGCCCTCGTAATCGGGGAGCTGGGCGAAGACGGCCGGATAATCCACGCAGCCATCGCCAGGCACGGTGAAGACGCCTTCCAGCACGGAATCCAGGAAGGACAGGTTCCGCCGCAGCACGTCCTGCATCACCAACGCGCGGATATCCTTGCAATGCACATGCACGACCCGCGCCGCGTGGCGCTTGGCGGCGCGCGCCGGATCGCCGCCGGCAAAGGTCAGGTGGCCCGTGTCCAGCAGCAGGCCGACATCCCGCGTGCCTGCCATCAGACGGTCCACCTCGGACTCAGCCTCGATCACCGTGCCCATGTGGTGGTGGTACGCCATGGCGAGGCCGCGCGCCTTCAGCCGGCGCGCCATCTCGTCCAGCCGTGGCAGCAACACATCCCATTCCGCATCGCTCAGCACCGGGCGGTGATGCAGCGGTGTCTGCTTCTCGCCATGGACGCTGCCCGTCACCTCGCAATGCACCATGGCGTTGCAGCCCATCGCGGCCAGCAGCGCGATGTGTGGCTCGGCCGCTGCCATCTCGGCGTCCACGTCGCGTTCCAGCAGGTTGGAGCCGTACCAGCCGGAGACCAGCGCCAAGCCGTGCGCCTCGAGGATCGGCTTCAACTGCCCGGCGACGCGGGGAAACTTGTTGCCCAGCTCCACCCCGGCAAAGCCCGCCAGCTTCGCCTCCGCCAGACAGGTCTCGAGCGGGGTTTCCGCGCCGAGCTCCGGCATGTCGTCATTCGTCCAGGTCAGCGGGTTGATCCCGAGCCGCACACGCATCTTCGTCACGCTCCGCTGCCCCGCTTGCGCAGGGCGGTTTCATAGGATTTGCGGGCCGCTTCCTGCGCCGCGCCGCGCGGGGCGGCCGAAACCGGCACCTCCCACCAGGCGCCGCCCTCCGCCGTGCTGGCGGCCGGGTCGGTGTCGATCACGACGACACTTGTGCGCTTCGCTGACAGCGCCTTAGGCAGAGCTGCCTCCAGCTCCGCGACATTGGCGACCTTCACCGCCTGCGCCCCGAGCGCCCGCGCATGCGCCGCAAAATCCACGCGCGGCGCGGCATCGGCCAGCAGGTTGAGGAAGGGCGCGCCGCCGGTGCCCTGTTGCAGTCGGCTGATGCAGCCAAAGCCGCGATTGTCGAGCACCACGATGGTCAGCTTGGCGCCAAGTGCGACGCTGGTCGCGATCTCGCTGTTCATCATCAGGTAGCTGCCATCGCCCACCAGCACCACCACCTCCCGCTTCGGGGCCGCCAGTTTAGCGCCCAGCCCGCCGGCGATCTCGTAGCCCATGCAGGAGAAGCCGTATTCCAGGTGGTAGGAGACGGGGTCCGTCGCCCGCCACAGCTTGTGCAGCTCCCCCGGCAATCCGCCAGCCGCGCAGACCACGATGCCATCCGAAGGCATGGCCCGCTGCACCGCGCCGATCACCTGCGCATCCGAAGGCAGGCCGGGGTCGCGCGGCTTGGGTGCCGCGGTCGCCTTTTCCACCGCGCGATGCCAGCGGCCCGTCGCGGTCACCGCGCGTTCCTGCCAGGGGCGCGGCGCCTCCCACCGCCCGAGCGCGGCGGTGATGGCGGCGAGGCCCCTTCCGGCATCGGCGATCAGCGGCTGCGCGCCATGTTTCGCGGCGTCGAAGCCGGCGACATTCAGCCCGATCAATGCGGCCTGTCCGAACAGCGCACGGGACCCTGTGGAAAAATCCTGCAAGCGGGTGCCCACGGCCAGGATCACATCCGCCTTCTCCGCCAACCCGTTCGCGGCCGTGCTGCCGGTGACGCCGATGCCGCCGGCATTGCGGGGATGATCCCAGGAAAGGCTGCCCTTGCCCGCCTGGGTTTCGGCCACCGGCACGCCATGGCGCTGGGCGAAGTCGGCCAGGGCCTGGCTGGCGCCGGCATATTTCACGCCCCCACCGGCCAGGATCAGCGGACGCTTCGCCTCCCGGAGTGTCGCCACGGCCTCGCGCAGTTCCTGCTGGTCGGGCTCCGGCGCGCGGGGGCGGTGCAGGCGCTTGCGGAAGAATTCGGTGGGCCAGTCGAAGGCCTCGGTCTGCACATCCTGCGGGAAGGCGATGGTGGCCGGGCCGCATTCCGCCGGGTCGGTCAGCACCCGCAGCGCCGCCGGCAGAGCCGCCAGAAGCTGCTCCGGCCGCATGATCCGGTCGAAATAGCGGGAGACAGGCCGGAAGCAGTCATTGGCCGAGACGGTGCCGTCGCCAAAACACTCCACCTGCTGCAACACCGGGTCCGGCTGGCGGCTGGCAAAAATGTCGCCCGGCAGGAACAGCACGGGCAGGCGGTTCACATGGGCCAGGGCGGCCGCGGTGACCATGTTGGTCGCGCCCGGCCCGATAGAGGTGGTGCAGGCCATCATCCGCCGCCGCGCATGGGTCTTGGCATAGGCGATGGCGGCATGCGCCATGGCCTGCTCGTTATGCGCCCGAAAAGCCGGCAGCGACTTGCCCATGGCCTGCAGGGCCGGGCCGAGTCCCGCCACATTGCCATGGCCGAAGATCGCCCAGACGCCGCCGAACAGGGGCACCGTGCGACCTTCCAACTCGGTCATCTGGGCGGCCAGGAAGCGCCAGGTGGCCTCGGCGGCGGTCAGGCGTATGGTGGCCATGGATTCAGGTCCTGGGCGTCATTGGCGGCGGGCCGGGCCAGAGTTACGGTTTGATGACAGGCCCCACAAGCGGGCCGGCGGGAAACACCATGCTGCATTTCGCACAATTCGGCGCCGGGCGCATCGGCGCCATCCATGCCCATAGCCTGGCCACCAGCGGCCTCGGCCAGCTGCGCCATGTGGTGGATGTGAACCACCCGGCTGCCGAGGCCCTGGCCGCGCGCCATGGCGCCAAGGCCAGCAGCACCGAGGCGGCGCTGGCCGATCCGGAGGTGGGCGCGGTGATCATCGCCAGCTCCACCGACACCCATGCGGACCTCATCATCGCCGCCGCCCGCGCCGGCAAGGCGATCTTCTGCGAGAAGCCCATCGACCTGTCGCTCGCCCGGGTGGATGCCTGCCTAGCCGAAGTGGCCAAGGCCGGCGTGCCCATGCTGGTCGGCTTCAACCGCCGCTTCGACCCGGATTTCTCGGAACTGCACCGCCGCATCCAGGCCGGCGCGATCGGCGCGGTGGAGCAGGTGGTCATCACCAGCCGCGACCCAGGACCGCCGCCGGTGGCCTATATCAAGGTCTCGGGCGGGCTGTTCCGGGACATGACGATCCATGACTTCGACATGGCCCGCTGGATGCTGGGGGAGGAACCCACCGAAGTCTTCGCCGCCGGCTCGAACCTGGTGGACCCGGAAATCGGCGCGGCGGGCGACATCGATTCCGCCATGGTGGTGCTGAAGACCAAGTCGGGCCGCATGGCCACCATCAACAACAGCCGCCGTGCCTCCTACGGCTACGACCAGCGGGTGGAGGTGCATGGCAGCCTCGGGCGGCTGATCGCCGGCAACCGCGTGGGCAGCACGGTGGAACAGGCCGATGCCCAGGCCGTCTCCACGGACAAGCCCCTGCACTTCTTCCTGGAACGCTACGCGCTGGCCTATCGCGCCGAAATGCTGGCCTTCATCGAGGCGGTGACCAAGGGCTCCCCCATGCCGGTCGGCGCCGCCGATGGGCGGCAGGCGCTGGTGCTGGCGGATGCCGCCCTGCGGTCGATGCAGGAAGGCCGGGTGGTGCAGCTGTGAACATCCGCCTGCCCGGCCGCCGCATCCTGGTAACCGGCGGCACCCAAGGCATCGGGGAGGGTGTGGCGCTCGCCGCCGCCGAAGCCGGCGCCGCGGCCATCTGCATCACCGGCCGCAACGCCGAACGCGCCGCCGCCGTGGTGCGGGCGCTGACGGAACACGGCACGGCTGCGCATTTCATCGCCGCCGACCTCGCCGATGCCGAGGCGACCGCCGGCATCCTGTCCCAGGCCGAAGCGGCGCTCGGGTTGATCGACGGGCTGGTGAACGCAGCGGGGCTGACCGATCGTGGCACCATCCTCGACACGGATGTGGCGCTATGGGACCGGCTGTTCGCCGTGAACGCCCGCGCGCCCTTCCTGCTGACCCAGGCTTTTGCCCGGCGCCTGGTGGCGGAGAAGCGGCCCGGTGCGATCGTCAACGTCATCACCATGTCGAGCCATGGCGGCCAGCCCTTCCTCACGGGCTATGCCGCCTCGAAAGGCGCGCTGGCGACATTCACCAAAAACACCGCCCATGGGCTGCGGCCGCACCGCATCCGGGTGAATGGCATCAATCTCGGCTGGGCCGATACGCCCGGCGAGCACGCCATCCAGGCAAAGGATGGCAACCCGCCCAACTGGCGCGAGACGGCCGAACCCACGCAGCCCTTCGGCCGGCTGATCCGCCCGGCCGATGTCGCCGGCCTCGCCACCTATCTTCTGTCCGACGCCGCCGAGATGATGACCGGCGCGCTGATCGACTTCGACCAGAACGTCATGGGGGCCTATGAATGACCAAGGATGAGCTGCGCCATCGCATGGCGGTCGCCGCCGGCATCGCGCAGGAGGCCGCCGCGCTGGCCTTTCGGATGCGCGCCAATGGCATGGCGGCGACGACCATGAAGGGCGCACAGGACTTCCTCACCGAGGCCGATGGCGCCACCGAGACCTTCATCCGCGCCGAACTCGCGAAGCACTTCCCGGATGATGCGATCATCGGCGAGGAACAGGGCGGCGCGGTGACGGGTGACGGACCTGTCTGGATCCTCGACCCGATCGACGGCACCTCCAACTTCTCCCGCGGTAGCGACCGCTGGTGCGTGTCCATCGGCATGGCGCAAGGCGGCCGCGCCGTGCTCGGCGCCATCGCCCGCCACGCCCCGGCGGAGGTCTTCGTCGGCGCGGAAGGCTGCGGCGCCACGGTGAACGGCAGGCCGATCCGGGGCGCCGCCACCACGGATATCGGCCTGGCCATCATCGAGGTCGGCTGGTCCCGCCGCCGGCCTCTCGCCGCCTTCCACCGCCTGGCGGAAGCGGTGATGGCGGCCGGCGCCGGGCTGCGCGTCGGCGGGTCCGGCACGCTCGGCCTGGTGGAAACGGCGATGGGGCGCCTCGACGGCTATATCGAGCAGCACATCAATTCCTGGGATGTCTGCGCCGCGCTTGCCATCGCGCGGGAGGCTGGCTGCTGGACCAGCGACTTCGACAGCGGCGACTGGATCGCCTCCGGCAACACCATCGGTATCGGCGCGCCGGCCCTTGGTCCGCAGCTGGCGGCGCTGATGGCGGAGGAGGCTTGAGCCGCGCGGTGCCCCGGCCTTAACTGAACCGTCACAAACACGAATTCGGACCGGCTTCATAAGGCCGGCCACCCCCTCGGAGGTTTCCCGTCCATGCGTACCCCCCAGCTTCTCGCCACCGGATTCGCCCTCGGCCTGACCGCCCTGCTGCCGGGCGCGGCTGCCGCCCAGGGCAACCTGACCGTCTATTGCTCGGTGCAGGAGGAATGGTGCCGCCCGATGGTCCAGGCCTTCGAGCGTGCCACCGGGGTGCGCGTCGCCATGACCCGCAAGTCCTCCGGCGAGACCATGACCCAGATCCGCGCCGAGGCCACCAATCCGCGCGGCGATGTCTGGTGGGGCGGCACCGGCGACCCGCATATGCAGGCGGCGGAGGAGAATCTGACGGAGGAATACCGCTCCCCCCGCATGGCCGATCTGCACCCCTGGGCGACGCGCCAGGCGGAACAGGCGCAGTTCCGCACCATCGGCATCTATGCCGGTGCGCTGGGCTATTCCTACAACACGGCGGAGCTGACCCGCCGCCGCATCGCCGCGCCCACCTGCTGGGCGGACCTCGCAAAGCCGGAATTCCGCGGTGAGATCCAGGTGGCCGACCCGAATACCAGCGGCACCGCCTATACCATGCTCGCCACGCTGCTTCAGGTGATGGGCGAGGAACCGGCCTTCACCTATCTCCGCGCCCTGCATCGCAATGTGAACCAGTACACCCGCTCCGGCGCCGCCCCCGCCCGCGCCGCCGCGACTGGGGAAACGCTGGTCGGCATCACCTTCCTGCATGATGCGGTGACCCAGAAGATCGCCGGCGCGCCGGTGGAAATCGTCGCCCCCTGCGAGGGCACGGGCTATGAGATCGGCTCCATGTCCATCATCCGCGGCGCGCGGAACATGGAGAATGCCCGGCGCTTCTACGATTGGGCGCTGACGCCGGAAGCCCAGGGCATCGCAGGCCAGGCCAATTCCTACCAGCTTCCCTCCAACCGCAATGCGCCCATCCCGCCCCAGGCGCCGCGCTTCGAGAATATCCGCCTGATCGACTACGATTTTGCTCGGTGGGGCTCGGCGGCGGAGCGGACCCGCGTGATCACCCGTTGGGAACGCGAAGTCCGCGCCGGCGCCCGCTGATTCTTTCGGGACAGGGCCGGGGCGGTGTCCCGGCCTGAACCGTACATGACCAGCCCGGATAGGCTCTGACATGGGCGCCCTGACCCTGGCCCGCGCCGCGCTGATCTGCGCGGTTGCTGGGCTGTTCCTCGCCCCCTGGCATGGCCTGGAGGATGGCTTCGCGGAACTCGCCACTTGGCCAGGGGACAGCGCGGCACCGCTGATCGCACTGCTGCTGGATGGGTCGCGCTGGTGGCTCTGGCCGGTGGCGGTGCTGCTGGCGCTCGTCGCCCCTGCCCTGCTGCGGGGCCGTGCTGGCGGCGGGCTCGCCTGGATCGGCGCCGGGCTGGTGCTGGCGGTGTTTGGCGCCGGCTATGCCATCGGGCTGAACGGGCTGAACTGGTCCTGGCTGGCGCCGCTGCTGGGCGCACCGCCGCCGCAGCCCTCCCTCGGCTGGGGCGCGCTGCTGGTGCTGGCGGGCGGCATCGGGCTGTTCGCGGCGGGCCAGGCGGCGCGCGGCCGCTTCGGCGCGGATGCCTTCGTCGCCTTCCTGGTCTGCGGCTGCGGCTTCCTGCTGATCCTGTTCGTCTTCCTGCCGCTGGTGAACATGCTCTCCGCCGCGCTGTACGAGGATGGGCGGCTGGCGCCCGCCGCCTTCGGCGCTCGGCTGGTGGCGCCGGAGGCCTGGAGCCTCGCCTGCCTCTCCACCCATGCCGGCTGCGGCGTGGTCTGGAACACGCTGCTGCTGGCGACGCTGACCGGCGTGATTTCCACCCTTCTGGGCCTCGGCTTCGCGCTGCTGGCGGTGCGCGGCGGGGTGCAGCAGAGCCGCTTCGGCGCCGGCGCCTTCCGCGCCATGACCATCCTGCCGCTGATCACCCCGCCCTTCGTCGTCTCGCTCGCCCTGATCGTGCTGTTCGGGCGCACCGGCATCGTCACGGGAGTCATGTGGGACTGGTTCGACATCCCGCGCAGCCGCTGGATCTATGGCCTGCCGGGCGTGCTGCTGGCACAGATCCTGGCCCAGGCGCCGATCGCCTTCCTGCTGCTGGATGGCGCGCTGCGCGCCATCTCCCCGAGCCTGGAGGAAGCGGCTGCGACCATGGGGGCGAAGCGCATGCGGGTCTTCCGCAACGTCACCTGGCCGCTGCTGAAGCCGGCCTTGGCCGCCGCCTTCCTGCTCGGCTTCGTCGAGAGCCTGGCGGATTTCGGCAATCCGCTGGTGCTCGGTGGCGATTTCGACGTGCTGTCCACCCGCATCTTCTTCGCCATCGCCGGCGCGCGGCACGATCCGGGCCGGGCGGCGGCGCTGGCCCTGCTGCTGCTGGCGCTCACCTTCGGCGCCTTTGCGTTCCAGGCCTGGTGGCTGGGCAAGCGGCGCTACACCACCGTCACCGGCAAGGGCGATTCCGGCCTGCCGGCGGCGCTGCCCAAGGGGCTGAAATTCACCTGCTCCATCGTGGTCTGGCCCTGGATGATCTTCACCGCGCTGGTCTATGGCATCATCCTGGTCGGTGGCTTCGTGCATGACATCGGCCGAGGCGACATGTCCTTCACCTGGCGGCATCTCGGCACCGGATTCGAGCTGGGCTGGTTCGACGGGCCGGCCTTCATCGGCAGCGCGTGGGACAGCCTGTTCACCACCATCCAGGTCGCCGCCATTTCCGCGCCGCTGACGGCGGGCCTCGGCATCCTTCTCGCCTGGCTGATCGCGCGCCAGAATTTTCCGGGGCGGCGCGGGCTGGAATTCATGACCATGCTGTCCTTCGCCATCCCCGGCACGGTGGTTGGCGTGTCCTACATCATGGCGTTCAACGTTCCGCCGGTGGAGCTGACCGGCACGGCGCTGATCCTGGTGATCTGCTTCGTCTTCCGGAACCTGCCGGTTGGCGTGCGCGGCGGCATCGCGGCGCTGGCGCAGATCGACCGCTCCCTAGACGAGGCCAGCGCCACCATGGGCGCGGGCGCCTTCACCACGCTGCGCCGGGTGGTGCTGCCGCTGCTGCGGCCGGCCATCGTCACGGCGCTGGCCTATTCCTTCGTCACCGCCATGACCGCCGTCTCCGCCGTCATCTTCCTGGTCTCGGCGCGGCACAACCTGGCCACGGTCTATATCGTCGGCCGGGTGGAGGCGGGCGAGATGGCACTCGCCATCGCCTATTCCACCGTGCTGATCGTCATCATGCTCGCGGTGGTGCTGGGCATCGAGAAGCTGGTCGGCCGCGCCCGCCTCGGCCGCGGCAGCGCCCCACCCATCCGCGCCGGAGCCTGACCGTATGACCGATATCGCCATCCGCTTCGACCGGGTGACCAAGGCCTTCGGCCCGGTGCGTGCCGTGGACGAGGTGTCGCTCGACCTGCCACGCGGCGCGCTGGTGACGCTGCTCGGCCCCTCCGGCTGCGGCAAGACCACCACGCTGCGGCTGGTCGCGGGGCTGGAACTGCCGACCGGTGGGCGGATCGAGATCGAGGGCCGCGACGTGACAGGGCTTTCCGCCGCCGAGCGCCGCATCGCCATGGTGTTCCAGTCCTATGCGCTGTTCCCGCATATGAACGTGCTGGAGAACGTCTCCTACGGCCTGCTGGTGAATGGCGCCCGCAAACCCTCCGCCGAGGCAGAGGCCAATGCCATGCTGAAGACCCTGGGCCTGGAAGGGCTGGGCCAGCGCCTGCCTTCGGAACTGTCGGGCGGCCAGCAGCAGCGCGTGGCGGTGGCCCGCGCCCTGGTGCTGCGGCCGCAGGTGCTGCTGTTCGACGAGCCGCTGTCCAACCTCGATGCCCGGCTGCGCCGCCGGGTGCGGGAGGATATCCGCGACCTGCAACGCAAGCTGGGCCTGTCGGTCGTCTATGTGACGCATGACCAGCAGGAGGCGCTGGCTGTCTCCGACCTGGTCTGCGTTATGCGCGCCGGCAAGATCGCGCAGATGGGCACGCCGACGGCGCTGTATGAAGACCCCGCCGACGCCTTCATCGCCGACTTCATGGGGGAGGCGAATGTGGTGACTGGGGAGGTGCTGGGCCCCGACCGCATCGCGCTCGGCGGCGTCGCGCTGGATGTGGCGATCCGCCCGCATCCGCCAGGCCCGGCGCAGATCGCCGTGCGCCCCGAATCCATCCTGCCGCAGCCGGAAGGCGCGCCCGGCCTGCCCGGCCGCATCCACCGCGCCGCCTTCCTCGGCCAGACAAGGGAATATGAGGTGGAGACGGCGGCCGGCATGCTGTTCGTGGTCACGCCCTCCGCCAGCCCGGCCTTCGCCGCCGGCGATGCCGTGTCCTGCCATATCGCGCGGGCCATCCCACTGCGGTAGGCTGGGGAACATTCGAAAGGGGCGCGCCATGCGGATCGACTACTATCTCAGCCTCGGCAGCCCCTGGGCCTATCTGGGCGCGGAGCGCATCAGCGCCCTGGCCGCGGCGCATGGTGCGACGCTGCGCCCCTATGCCTGCGACTACCGGGAGACGATCTTCCCGGCCTCCGGCGGCCTGCCTTTGCCCAAGCGCAGCCCGCAGCGCCAGGCCTATCGGATGCAGGAGCTGCGGCGCTGGCGCGACCATCTGGGCGTCCCGCTTCTGCTGACCCCGACCCCCTATGACGAGACGTTTGCCGCCGCCTGCGTCATCGCGCTGCGGGAGACGCAGGGCGATGCGCCGGCCGTGGCACTGGCGCATCGGCTGCTGCGCGCGCTCTGGGCCGATGGGCTGAACCCCGGGGACCGCGAAACCCTCGCCCGGCTGATCGGCGAGACGGGGGTGCAGGCAGAGCCACTGATGACCCTGGCCGAGGAGCCGCGCTGGGCCGCGATGCGCCAGGCCGACAGCGAGGCGGCCCTGGCCCGCGGCATCTTCGGCGCGCCCAGCTACGCGATCGGCGAGGAGTTGTTCTGGGGCCAGGACCGGCTGGATTTCGTCGAGCGTCATCTGTCGCGCATCGCCTGAATCAGCGGGATCGCCGGGCAGCCTTCCGCGTTATCGGGGCGGAGGAACACCGCCCATGACGCCCACCATCGCCCGCATCTGGCGCGGACGCACGCGCCGTGCCCGCGCCGATGAATACGAAGCCTACCACTACGAGGCCGGCATCCGGCCGCTGATCGGCGCCGCGCTCGGCGTGCAGACGCTGCGCGAGGATGTCGGCGCAGAGACGGAGTTCGTCACCATCTCCTACTGGCCAAGCCTCGCCGCCATGGCGCGCTTCACCGGGGGTGATCCGGCCGATGTCCACCACCTGCCGCGCGACAAGGAATTCCTGATCGAATTGCCGCGCCAGGTGCAGATCCTGCGGCTGCGTCACCATCATGGTGTCACCGCCGGCGGAGAACTTACGCCGTCTGATAGCGCGACAGCGCCAGGTCACCCGCATCGATCTCCGGCGCACGCCCGCTGATGAGGTCGGCCAGCACGCGGCCGGACCCGCAGGCCATGGTCCAGCCCAGCGTGCCGTGGCCGGTGTTCAGGGACAGGTTGGGGTAGCGCGTGGCGCCGACCACCGGCGTGCCATCCGGCGTCATCGGCCGAAGCCCGGTCCAGAAACTGGCCTGCGCCACATCGCCGCCGCGCGGGAACAGGTCCGTCACCGTATGTTCCAGCGTGCGCCGCCGCGGCCCGCGCAGCGTGGTGGAAAAGCCGGCGATTTCCGCCGTGCCGCCGACGCGGATGCGGTCGCCAAGCCGGGTGACGGCGATCTTGAAGGTCTCGTCCATCACCGTGGAAACCGGCGCACCCTCCGGGTCCGTCACCGGCAGCGTCAGCGAATAGCCCTTCACGGGGTAGACCGGCACATGCACCCCCAGCGGCCGCAACAGCTTCGGCGCGAAGCTGCCGAGCGCCACCACGTAGTGGTCAGCGGTGACGCGGCCCTGGTCGGTGGCGATGCCGGTGACGCGGCCGGCCTCCGTCTCGATGCCCTGGATGGTCACGCCCTGGCGGAACACCACGCCGGCCTGCTGGGCGAGCACCGCCAGGCGCTGGGTGAAGAGGAAGGCATCGCCCGTCTCATCCCCCGGCAGACGCAGGCCGCCGACATACTTTCCCTGCACGAAGCGCAGCGCCGGTTCCGCGGCAGCGCAGCCGGCGGCGTCCAGCACCTCATAGGGCACCCGAAACTGGTCGAGCACGCTGGTGTCCTGGCCCACGCCATCGAGCTGCTTCTGGGTGCGGAAAAGCTGCAGCGTACCCTGCATGCGCTGGTCGTACTGGATGCCGGTGGCGCCGCGCAGGTCGCGCAGCACGTCGCGCGAATACTCCGCCAGCCGCACCATGCGCGACTTGTTGCGGTTGTAGGCATCCTCGGTGCAGTTCGCGAGCAGCCGGGCCAGCCAGCCATAAAGCCGCGTATCCAGCAGCGGCCAGACCACCAGGGGGCGGTGGTGCATCATCAGCCACTTCAGCGCCTTCACCGGAATGCCTGGACCGGCCCAGGGGGCAGAATAGCCGGGCGAAACCTGGCCGGCATTGGCGAAGCTGGTCTCCATGCCCGGCGCCGGCTGGCGATCCAGCACCGTCACCTCATGCCCCGCCTGGGCCAGGTACCAAGCGCTGGCAACACCCACCACGCCACTGCCGAGCACAACGACGCGCATCTCATCACCCCTTCGGATCGAAGCCAGGATAGGCGCAGACTCCAGCGAATTTCATGCCGGACCGTCGCAGCATCCCTCGCCAGACGCGCCTGCACGCAATATCCTGCGCAAAATTCGCAGGATATTGCGTGTGGACGAGATCGACCGTGGCATCATTCGCGCCTTGCGCCAGGACGGCCGCATGCCGAATGCCGCACTCGCCACTGCGGTGGGCCTTTCGCCCTCCGCCTGCCTCCGCCGGCTACGGCTGCTGGAATCCCGGGGGATCATCCGGGGCTATACCGTGCTGGTCGATGACCCCTCCCCCGCCGGGATCGTCACGGTGATCGTGCAGATCACGCTGGACCGCCAGACCGACGACCATCTGCGCCGATTCGAGGATGCCGTGCGCCGCTGCCCGGAGGTGCGAGAGTGCCACCTGATGACCGGTATCGCCGACTATCTGCTGCGGGTGGAGGCGCGGGATGCCGCGGATTACGAGCGCATCCACAAGGAGGCGCTGTCCCGCATGCCGGGCGTGGCGCGCATCCAGTCCAGCTTCGCCATCCGCACGGTGATCCGCGGCGGGTGAAACCTAGACGCCGAACCTGACCCGGCCCTCGGCATCGATCGGCCAGGCGGGATTCCAGGCGATTTCCCAGGCATGGCCGTCCGGATCGGCCACATAGCCCCGGAATCCGCCCTGCGGCGGCGCATCGGCCGGGCGCAGCACACGGCCGCCGGCCGCCTCCAGTGATCGCATCGCCGCGGTCACCGCCTCCGCCGAGGTGACATTGTGGGCCAGGGTGACGGCGCCGGGCCGGTCCAGGCCGAGAAGACCCAGATCGGCCTCCATCGCCGGTCGCAGCCAGGTGCCGAGCATCAGGCCATTCATCTGGTAGAAGACGATCTCCGCATTCTCGAAGACCGGCACCCAGCCGAAGCCATCCCCGTAGAAGCGGCGGGACCGGGCGATCTCGGCAATGCCGAGGGTGATGACGGCAATCTGCTGCTGCATGGCGCATGTCCTTTCGGCCGTCATCCCCCATGCGCCGGCGCGGCGGGATCGTGCAAGCCGGCGGCTTCATCACCATTGCTGATATCCGGCATGGCCGGCGGCCCATGGCGAAGTCGGGCCGCCGCACCAATTCTCTGACCAAGGCCACGGCGCCACCCGCGCCGCGCCACACAGCATGAGGACGACCCTATGACCGAAACCCCCGACCTGTTCGGCCCCGTGAAGCTGGGCGGTCTGACCCTGCCCAACCGCATCGTCATGGCGCCGATGACGCGCAGCCGCGCGCCGGGCAATGTGCCCAACGCGCTGATGGCCGAATATTATGGCCAGCGCGCCTCCGCCGGCCTGATCGTCACCGAGGGCACCACGCCAGCCGCCAATGGCCGTGGCTACAGCGACATCCCCGGCCTCTACAGCGAAGCCCAGGTCGAAGGCTGGCGCGCGATCGCGCAGGCCGTGCATGCCAAGGGCGGGCATATCTTCGCGCAGCTCATGCATGTCGGCCGCATCGCGGTGCCGGAGCACCAGGATGGGCTGGAGCCGGTGGGCCCCTCCGCCATTGCCGCCAAGGGCCAGATGTACACCGCCGCCGGCATGAAGGACCTGCCGACGCCGCGCGCGCTGACCGAGGCCGAGATCGAGCAGATGATCGAGGCCTACGCCCAGGCGGCGCGCAACGCCGTGGCCGCCGGGCTGGATGGTGTCGAGATCCATGGGGCGAATGGCTATCTGCCGGGCCAGTTCCTGGCGCCGAACAGCAACAAGCGCACCGACAAGTGGGGCGGCTCCGCCGAGAACCGCGCGCGCTTCCTGATCGCCATCACCGATGCCGCCGCCAAGGCGATCGGGCCGGAGCGTGTGGGTGTGCGGCTCAGCCCGGGCAACCCCTTCAACGACATCGACGATCCGGATGTGGAGGGCAGCTACACCCCGGTGATCCAGGGCATCTCCGGCAAGGGGCTCGCCTATGTCCACTTCCTCGATGCCAAGCCAGCCTTCGATGTCATCGGCCTGGCGCGCAAGCATTTTGGTGGGCCGATCATCCTGAACGCGGGCTACGACAAGGCGCGCGCCCAGGCGGATATCGCCAGTGGCCGCGCCGACCTGATCGCCTTCGGGTCCAGCTACATCAGCAACCCGGACCTGGTGGAGCGCCTGAAGCAGGACGCCCCGCTGAACGCGCCGGACCAGGCCACCTTCTACGGTGGCGACGCCAAGGGCTACACGGACTATCCGAAGCTGGCGGCGTAACATCGCACCGACCCTCTCCCCCACATCGGGGGAGAGAGTTTGCGCGAGCTACCAGCCGATCGCCCGCGGCAGCCAGGTGGCCATGCCGGGGGCGAGATAGACGAAGACCACGGCCAGCAGCTGCATGACGACGAAGGGGACCACGCCGCGGTAGATATGCCCGGTGGTGATCTCCGGCGGCGCCACGCTGCGCAGGAAGAACAGCGCCCAGCCGAAGGGCGGCGTCAGGAAGCTGGTTTGCAGCATTACGCAGATCAGGGTGGCCAGCCACACCGGGTCCACCCCCGCCTGCGCGAAGATCGGCAGGAACAGCGGCACGGCGATGTAGCTGATCTCGATCCATTCGAGGAAGAAGCCGAGCACGAAGACCAGCATCAGCATGAACCAGATGTCGGCGCCGACGCCGCCCGGCAGGAAGGCAAACAGGTCCTCGACCAGCTGTTCCCCGCGCAACCCGCGGAAGGCGAGCGCAAAAACCTGAGCGCAGATCAGGATGAACATCATCATCGCCGTGATCCGCGCGGTGGAACGCAGCGTCTCCACCACCAGCGACCAGCTCAACCGCCCCCCCAACGCGCAGACGATCAGCGCGCCGAGCGCGCCCATCGCCGCCGCTTCCGTCGGTGCCGCGATGCCCGCGATGATGGAGCCCAGCACGGCGGCGACCAGACCCAGTGGCGGGGCGATGACGCGCACCAGCTTCGCCAGCAACTGCCGCGTCGAGATCAGAGCACGCTCCTCCGCCGGCACCGCCGGCACCATCTCGGGCCGGAAGATGCCGAGGGCCAGGATGTACACGCAGTAGATGCCCGACAGCATCAGGCCCGGCAGCACCGCGGCGGCGAAGAGCGTGCCGACCGAGAGGTTCATGATATCCGCCAGCAGGATCAGGATCAGGCTCGGCGGAATGATTTGCCCCAGCGTGCCGGAGGCGCAGATCACGCCGCAGGCGAGACCCGGGTCGTAGCCGCGCTTCAGCAGCGCCGGCAGCGTCAGCAGGCCGAGCGTCACAACCGTGGCGCCGACGATGCCCGTGGTCGCGCCCATCAGCACGCCGACGAAGACGATGCCGAGGCCCAGGCCGCCGCGTAGCGCGCCTGACAGCCGCCCCACCACCTCCATCAGGTCTTCCGCGAGGCGCGATTTCTCCAGCGCCACGCCCATGAAGACGAACAGCGGAATCGCCAGCAGTGAATAGCTGGTGACCACGCCATAGATGCGCGCGGGCAGCAGGTTGAACAGCATCGGCCCGAAGCCAAGCCAGCCAAAGGCGAAGCCGGAGACGGCCAGGGTCAGCGCCACCGGCATGCCGAGCATCAGCAGGCCGAAGAACGCCACCAGCATGAGGATGGCGTAGATCTCTGTCAGGGGCATGTGAATCTCAGCGAAGGCGCGAGAGGGAGCGCAGCGTCTCCGCCACGAATTGCAGCAGCAGCAGCGCGAAGCCCGCGGGGATGAAGGCCTTCAGCAGATAGCGCGCGGGAATACCACCCGGATTGGCGGAGCCCTCATCCTGCCCCCAGCTCTGCATCACGTAGCGCCAGGACAGCTGAATGACGAGCACGCACACCGCCATGCCGGCCACGCCCGCTAGCACATCGACGCGCGCCTTGTTGCGCTCCGAGAATCCGGCATAGAGCACGTCAACGCGCACATGTTCGCCATGCCGCAGCGCATAGGCCGCGCCGATCAGCGCGATGGGTGCCATCAGGTGCCACTCAAGCTCCTGCGCCCAGACGCTGCCGAGCGAAAAACCGTAGCGCAGCAGCACATTGCTCGCCATCACCAGCACCAGGGCGGCGACGGCGAGCGCGGAAAGCTGGCCGATGCGGTCGACGACTCCGTCGATCGCATCGGCCGCGCGCGAGAGACCCGCCATCAGCCCTGGCGGATCTTGTTGTGGTAGGGAACCTCGCTATAGGTCGACCAGGCCTCGAACTTCTGCTTGTAGGCCATGTAGCTGTCATGCACGCGCTTGGTCACCGCATCGCGCGCCACGGCCTCCTCCAGCACGGCATTCGTCTCGGTGCGAAGGCGCGCCACCACCTCGTCCGGCAGCGGCAGGGCGTTGACGCCCTGGTTCCTGATCAGGTCCTCCATCGCCTCGGCATTGTTCTTCTGGCACCAGGCCTCGGAGATCACATTGCAGGCGGCGACAGCATTTTCCACGATCGCCTTGAGGTCGGCGGGCAGCCGCGCCCAGGCGGCCTTGTTGATGATGAGCTCGGAGGCCGTCGCCGTCTCATGCCAGCCGGTCGTGTGGTAGTATTTCGCGACGCGCTGCAGGCCGAGCTGGCGATCGAGATAGGGCCCGACGAATTCGGCCGCATCGATCACGCCGCGTTCGAGTGCCGGAAAAATCTCGCCGCCCGGCAGCAGCCGCACATCAACGCCGAGCTTCTGGTAGACGCGCCCGGCGAGGCCCGGGATGCGCATCTTCAGCCCCCGGAAATCCTCCACCTTCTCGATCGGGCGGCGGAACCAGCCGGTCATCTGCACGCCGGTATTGCCGCAGAGGAAGGGCACCAGGTTGAAGCGGTCGTACACCTCGCGCCACAGGTCGAGGCCACCGCCGTCATACATCCAGCCATTCAGCCCCTGGTAGTTCAGGCCGAAGGGCACCGCGGTGAAGTACTGCGCCGCAAAAGTCTTGCCGGTCCAGAAATAGGCGTTTGCATAATTCATCTCGACGATGCCGGAGGAGACGGCATCGAACCCCTCGCCGGCGGGAATCAACTCCCCGGCGCCGAAGAATTGGATGCGGATGCGGTTGTTCGACATCTTCTGGATGCGGTCGATCAGGTCCTTGGCGGAGCCCGGACCGGTCGAATAGAAGGCCGCCTGCGGGCCGTAGAAGCTGGTCATGCGCCAGTTGAAGGTGGTCTGGGCGGTGGCGACGGTGGGCGCGGCGAGCACGCCAGCCCCCGCTGCGCTGGCGATCAGGTTGCGACGCTGCATCAGGCCTCTCCCGGATTGGTGGCCACGAGGTCAGCAAGCCGCGTGCCAGCCCCGAAACGAGCCTGGCGGCGCCAGGCCGCCCTGGCAGCGCCCATTTCCCGACCGCGCTGCACGGATATAAGGCAGCCTTCCCCGGATTGGCGGCGGCGCCGACCCGTCCTAGCTTCGGTGCCGACCTTACGGAGAGTCCCCTGCATGTCCGACGCCGCCGAACCCTTCGACCTTGTCCTGCGCGGCGCCGTGGTGCTGTCTGACCGCGTTCTGGCGGATGGCTATGTCGCCATCCGCGGCGAGACCATCGCGGCGATCGGCGAGGGTGTGACGCCGCCGGCCAAGGCCGTGGCGGACCATCGCGGCCGGCTGATCCTGCCCGGCCTAGTCGACGGCCATATGCACACCTCCTCCTCCACCGGCTGGCCAGGGATCGAGAATGCGACGATGACGGCCGCCGCCGGCGGCGTCACCACCGTCTGCGACATGCCCTATGACGTGCCGAACCCGGTGACCACGGCGGCGATCTTCGTCGACAAGGTGGAATGGGTGAACCGCCTGGCGCATGTCGACATGGCGCTCTACGGCACCATCCGGAAGGATGGCGGGGCGGAGGATATCGAGGCCCTGGCAGCGGCGGGCGCCAGCGCCTTCAAGCTTTCCACCTATGAATACGATGCTCACCGCTTCCCGCGCATCGACCATCCCACCATGCTCGCCGCGCTGACCAAGATGGCGAAGACCGGCCTGATGGTGGCCGTGCACAATGAGGACCAGGAGCTGGTGGTGAAGCTGACGGAGGCCGCCAAGGCCGCCGGCAACACCTCCCCCATCTGGCATTGCCGCACCCGCCCGCCGCTGACCGAAAGCATGGCGGATCTCGAGATCTTCGAGATGGCGCTGGAAACCGGCGCGCATGTGCATATCGCGCATTCCTCCATCGCCCGCGGCTTCGAACTGGCGAAGATCTATCGCGGCATGGGGGCCAAGACCTCCGGCGAGGCCTGCATCCAGTATCTCTGCATGACGGAGGAGGACATCGTCCGGCTCCAGGGCTTCGGCAAATGCAACCCTCCCTTCCGCACGGCGGAGGAGGTGGAGCGCATGTGGGGCGCGATGGATGCCGGCATCATGGCCTATGTCTCCACCGACCACGCGCCCTGGCCGAAGGCGAAGAAGGAATACAACGGCGACATCTTCCCGGTCGGCGCCGGCCTGACCGGCCTGCAGAGCTTCGCACCGCTGATGTATACGTTGCTGGCGGAGCGCGGCCTGTCGCCCACGGTGATGGCGCGCATGTGCTCGGAGGAGCCGGCCCGCTATCACGGGCTGAACCCGAAGAAGGGCGGCATCCGCATCGGCGCCGATGCGGATTTCTGCGTGCTGGAAACCGGCGACTTCGTCTTCGACGAGCGCATCATCCAGGACCGCGACGATTTCCGCTGGTCGCCCTATCACGGCCGCGCCATGAAGGCGCGCGTCGCCGCCACCATCCTGCGTGGTGCCGAGATCTGGAACGGCACGGAGGTGAAGGCGAAGCCTGGCAGCGGCCGCTTCGTGCCCCGCCAGCACGCCAACAGCGCGCTCGACTGATGGCCGACCACGGCTACTACATCCGCCACCTGGCGGTGGAACTGCGGCTGGCGGTGGCGGAGCATATCGCCGATGCCACGCTCGCCGCCGGCCGCCAGGCGGCGCTGCTGCCGCTGACCGTCGTGGTGCTGGATGCCGGTGGCCATGTGGTGGTGCAGAAGCGGGAGGATGGCTCCGGCATCCTTCGCGCGGAGATCGCGCGCGGCAAGGCGCATGGCGCGCTGGGCATGGGCATCGGCAGCCGCATCATCCGCGACCGGCTGAAGGAACGCCCGGCCTTCCAGGCGGCGATCGCCGCGGCCAGCGACGGGCGCTTCATCCCCGTTCCCGGCGGCGTGCTGATCTGCCGGGAGGATGGCGCGGTGATTGGCGCGGTCGGCGTCAGCGGCGATGCCTCCGACAAGGATGAATACGCGGCCATCGCCGGCGTTCGGGCCGCCGGGCTGGTCCCCCATCCCGAAACGCCCGTGGAGGGTTGGCGCGATGCAGGACTTTAGGATTTCGCGACGGGCGTTATTGGCGGCCGGCGGCACCTTGCTGGCCGCACCGGCCCTGGCGCAGGCTTTTCCGGATCGGCCGATCCGCTTGATCATCCCCTTCCCCGCCGGTGGCCCCACCGACGTCTATGCCCGCTTCTACGCGGACCGCATGACGCGGGAGCTGGGCCAGCCGGTGGTCACCGAGAATCGCGGCGGCGCCGGGGGTGCCATCGGCTCGCTCGAAGTGGCTCGCGCGCGGCCGGATGGCCACACGCTGCTGTTCGGCACCGCCTCCACCCATGCGCTGTACAATCTGGTGACCCGCCAGCCGCAATATGACGCGACGAAGGATTTTCTCGCCGTCGCCACGCTGGGTGGCGGACCGCTCTGCTGGCTGGCCAATCCCAACCAGCCGGCGACCCTGCCGGCCTTCCTGGCCGCGGCGCGCGGCGCCAATCCGCCGCTGGCCTATGGCTCGCCGGGGACCGGCACGTTGATGCATCTGGCGACCGAGATCCTGAAGCGTGAAGGCGGCGCCACCAGCCTCAGCCATATCCCCTATCGCGGCGCGGCGCCGGCGATGAATGACCTGCTCTCGGGCACGCTGGCGCTGGCGGTGAACACGCTGGGCGCCGGCCTGCCGCTGCACCAGTCTGGCCGCGCCCGGATGCTGGCGGTCGCCTCGAACGCCCGCGCGCCGCAGGCCCCCGATGTGCCGACGGCGGCGGAGGCGCTCGGGCGTCCGGATTTCACCGCGGTGCTATGGCATGCCGTCTTCGCACCCCCCGGCCTGCCGGCCCCGGTGCTGGCCCGGCTTTCGGCCGCCACCAACGCGGCCTTGGCGGATGCCAGCTTCCGCGCCAGCCTGGCGGCTGCCGGCATCGAGCCCGCCGCCCCCGGTTCGCCAGAAACGGCCGCGTCCTATATAGCGGCCGAACAGGCGCGCTACGCGCCGATCGTCGAGGCGATACGACCGGAGTTGGATGCATGACCGCCGATGACCAGGATGAGGCCCCGCCCCCGGGCCTCGCAACCCAGCATATCGTGGCCATCGGCATTCTGGTCCTCATCGGACTCGGCGTGACGGCCTATGAGCTGCTGGGGCTGAGCCCGGACGATTTTGGTGGCATGACCATGGTGATCGGCGGCGTGATCGTGTTCGCGCTGGCGCTGAAGCTGACCCTGCAGCGCTGAGGCCTTCCGGCCGGCATGGTCCCGATGTGGGGATCACGCTAGAGCCGGACCCAACATGACCAGAGTAGTCCCGGCATGAGCCAGCCCCCGCATCCGCGCCGCCCCTCCGGCCAGCGCTGGATCAAGCGCCCACCGCGCCCCTCCCGCACCACGCTGCCCGGGCCGCCGCCCAGGGTGGGGCCGGGGCGCGGGCATCTGCTGATGGCCATCGCCACGGGCGTCGCCACCGGCATCGTCGGCGTGGTGCTGGCGCAGCTCGCGGGCGCCCGGCAGGGCGTGCCGGGCTTCGCCGCCGGGCTGGGCTTCATCCTTGGATTCATCGTGCTGTGGCGCGGCTTCGGCGGCACCCGGCAAGACATCAGGAACCTGTTCAAATGAGCCGCCTCCTCACCATCGCCGGCGCCCAGATGGGCCCCATCCAGCGCGCCGACGACCGCGCCGCGACCCTCGCCCGGATGGTGGCGCTGCTGGAGGCGGCAGCGGCCCAGGGCGCGAAGCTAGTTGTGTTCCCCGAACTCGCCTTCACCACCTTCTTCCCGCGCTGGCCCATGGAGCGGGACGCGCCGGAGCTGCTGGCGAGCTTCGAGACCGCCATGCCGAACCCGGCGGTGCAGCCGCTGTTCGACCGGGCGCGGGCACTCGGGGTGGGCTTCTATGTCGGCTATGCGGAGCTGACGCCGGAAGGCCAGCGCTTCAACAGCGCCATCACCGTCGGTCCGGATGGCCAGATCCTGTTCAAGTACCGCAAGATCCACCTGCCCGGCAGCGACCGGGTCAAGGACGGCCAGAAGTACCAGCAGCTCGAAAAGATGTATTTCGAGTATGGCGACATGGGCTTCCCCGTGGCGCGGGGGCCGGAGGCCTGGGGCCGCGCGGTGCTCGGCATGCTGGTCTGCAACGACCGCCGCTGGCCGGAAGGCTGGCGCTGCCTGGGCCTGCAGGGGGTGGAGCTGGTGATGGTCGGCTACAATTCCGCCGCCTATGACCCCAATGGCGGTGAGGGCGAGAGCGAGGAGCTGCGCACTTTCCACTCCATCCTGGCCGCCCAGTCCAACGCCTATATGAACGCCACCTGGGCGATCGCCGTGGCCAAGGCGGGGGTGGAGGATGGCGCCGGGCTGATCGGCGGGTCCTGCATCGTCGACCCGAATGGCCGCGTGGTGGCGCAGGCCAAGACCAAGGGCGACGAGGTCATTGTGGCGGAGGTGGATTTCGACGCCTGCCTGCAAGGCAAGGAGAAGATGTTCAATTTCGCGGCGCATCGCCGGCCGCAGTGGTATGGTCGGATTGTGGAACAGGTGGGGGTGGTGGCGCCCGACTGAGCGGGCGCTACCGCGCGCCGGGCACCGTTTCCGGCCGCGCCGCCTGCCGCAAGCGCTTCACCTCATACAGCGCCCGGTCGGCATGCTCGATGCCGGCATCGATCCCCCCGGCGTCGCGCGGCAGGATGGCGGTGCCGATGCTGCACCCCAGCGACAGCCGCCCCATCGGCGTCACCAGCCCCTCCGCCAGGGCGGTCTGGAAGCGCAGGGAGACCTCGGTCGCCGCGGTCTCGGCCAGGGCGGCGGGGCCGCGCAGGCAGATCAGGAACTCGTCGCCGCCCATCCGAACGGCGCAGTCGCCGACCCGCAAATGGCCCTCCAGCCAACGCCCGATAGCCGCAAGCACGGCATCGCCCGCGGCATGGCCGAGCTTGTCGTTGATCGGCTTGAAGCCATCGAGGTCCAGCATCAGCAGGGCGCAGTCGTGCTCGGCCTCCGGATGCGCGCTGCGCCATTCGGCGAAGCCGGCGCGGTTCAGCAGGCCGGTCAGCGGGTCGCGCCAGGCAGTGTCGCGCAGCCGGCGCAGCGTACCGGCCATCCATTCCAGCTCGGCGGAGACATTCGCGCCCGCCATGTCCCGACCGGTCAGCGCCCCCAGCGCGCGACCGAAGCGGTCGACAATGGCACCGGCCACCAGCGCCGCCAGCAGGGCCACGCCCAGGGTCCCAATCACGAGCCAGGTGGCGAGCGATGGCAGCGGCGCCAAAGCGAGGCGGACATCCCGCCGCGCCACGACCTGCCAGCCCAGCCCGGGATGGGCGGCATAGCCATGGGTGCGGGCGAAGCCGGCCTGCTGGTCGCCCGCGGTCAGGACCCAGCCGGTTTCCCGGTTCCGCCGCGCCGCGTCCAGCGCCGCATCGGCGAGTGGCCGACCGCGCAGCGCCTCCGGCCCCAGCAGCACGCCGCCATCGCTGCCCAGCACGAGAAATTCCGGCGGCGGCCGCTCCGGGCTCGTCCGCGTCATCTCCTGCCGGATGCCCTCTGCCCAGAGCCAGTTCATATGGCCCGCGACGACGCCGAGCGTGCGGCCGTCGCGGCTGACCACGGGGGCGGCCGCATCCACGAAATAGGCGTTCTCCCCGCCCTCGGAGGCCGGCAGAAGCCGGGCCAGCAGGACCGCGGGATGGACATCGCCCAGATAGAGCCCCGCCAGCCCGCCCGGGAACCAGGGGCGGGCGGAGACATTCACCCCCTCCAGCAGCCCGCCCGTCGCGGCGATCACACGGCCATCCGTGCCGGCGAAGCCGATCCAGGAGAATTCGGGCGATCGGGTCTTCAGGTCATCCAACAGCCGCCGTGCCACCGCCGGCTCCGCGGGTTCCGCCTGGAAGGCGGCGAAGCGGGCCAGCATCGCGACATCCTGCCCCCAGGCCGCCAAGCCGGCATCAAGTCGGCCGGCCATGACGCTGGCGGCCGCGGCCAGCCGCTGGCCCTGCTCCTCCAGCAGCAGGCCCCGTTCCCGCATCAGCACCAGGGCGGACAGGCCGCCACCCACCAGAAGGCAGGATATGCCAATGGTCAGCATGCTGCGGAGGCGGGAGGCGAAGAAGCGGAAGGGGTCGCGCAGAGACAAGGTGGCATCCGTCTTTGGGTGCAAGCCTCCATCTAGCGCAACCTTGGCGTGTGCCGATGTTCAATTTTGTAGAGAAGCGCGACCTTCTTGGCGGAGGCTGACGGGCGGCCACACCGCAATGGGGGCCGGGGGCTGGCCAGCCGCGCGCCGCTCTGGCATCTGGCCGCGATCGTATCGGAGACCCGCCGCATGTCCCGCCGCCTTGTCGTCGCCGCCGCCCAGATGGGTCCGATCCAGAAGGCCGAGGGGCGCGACGTCGCCGTGGATCGCATGGTCCGGCTGATGGAAACCGCGCATCGCCGCGGCGCCGAGGTGGTGGTCTATCCCGAGCTGGCGCTGACCACCTTCTTCCCCCGCTGGTACCATGAGGACCTGGCCGAGGCGGACCATTGGTACGAGCACGCCCTGCCGTCCAATGAGACGGCGCCGCTGTTCGATGCGGCGCGGCGGCTCGGCATGGCCTTTCACCTGGGCTACGCGGAGATGACGCCGGACGGCCACCGCTACAACACCGCCGTCTTCGTCCATCCCTCCGGCGAGATCGTGCTGAAATACCGCAAGGTGCATCTGCCCGGGCATGTCGAATACGACCCCATCCGCAAGGTGCAGCACCTGGAGAAGCGGTATTTCGAGCCGGGCGACCTGGGCTTCCCCGTGGTCCGCGCCCCGGTGGGCAGTGCCGGGCCGGTGAATATCGGCATGATGATCTGCAACGACCGCCGCTGGCCGGAATCCTGGCGCGTGCTGGGCTTGCAGCAGGTCGAGCTGGTCATGCTGGGCTACAACACCCCCAGCCTGAACATGGAAAACCGCGGCTTCGAGGCGCATCATCTGCGCGTCGCCCACAGCCATCTGTCGATCCAGGCCGGCTGCTACCAGAATGCCTGCTTCGGCGTGGGCGTGGCCAAGGCCGGCGACGAGGACGGGCATGAGCTGTTTGGCCATTCCATCATCGTCAACCCGCAGGGGGAGATCATGGCCATGGCGACCAGCTGGGGCGATGAGGTGATCGTCGCCGATTGCGACCTCGGCATGTGCGAGCTGGGCCGCAACACCATCTTCAACTTCGCCCGGCACCGCCGGCCGGAGCATTACGGCCGCATCACCGGCCAGACCGGCAGCGAGGCCCCGCCGGCCTGGACGCCCAAGGGCTGAATCACCAGGGAGGGAGCCCGTCTGGCGACTTCTCCCGCACCGCGTTAACCTGCCTTCCCTCCCCACGAGGTATCTTTCTTCATGACCGAACCCTCCGCCTATCCGATCCTCTACCGTGTCATCGCCACGACGGAGCTGCGGGAGGGGCCGGGCCCGGACCACAAGTCGATCCGCACCCTGCCGATCGACCAGGTGCTGGTGCTGGCCGGTGAGGTGGCGGAAGGCTGGCTGCCGGTGGAGGCGCCCTCCGGCCAGAAGGGCTTCGCGCCCGCCGGGCTGCTGCGCCGCCAGGTCGCCGGCGCCAAGGCGCCGACCCATGTCACCGAGACCTTCCCCTGGCGGAATGTGGAACGGGTGAACCGCGACCCGAAGATGCTGCACCCCGCCTTCCGTAACAAGGCGCTGCGCACCGTGGCCCGGCTGAACGCGGAAGGCATCCCCTTCGGCATCTATGAGGGCATGCGCGGCCCCTGGCGCCAGAACGCGCTCTACGCCTCCGGCCGCAGCCGCCCGGGACGTATCCTGACGCCGGTGCAGGCCTTCGAGAGCCTGCACCAATACGGGCTGGCCGCCGATTTCGTGCTGGCGCTGGAAGGCCGCTGGTCCTGGGACGCGGATGAGGGCCAGGCGCGGATGTGGGAAAGGCTGCATGCCGTCGGCGCGGATGAGGGCCTGATCTCCAAGCCCGGCGAGATGCCGCATCTCCAGCTCGCGGATGTGGACGTGGCGGAGCTGCGTGCCGGTCGCCTGCCGCCGAATACCGATCCGGCCTGGACCACTGCCTTCACCTGGATGGTCGATAGCTGGGACGGCAAGCCGGCCGGTCCGAAGCTGAAGAAGTAGCCAGCGCTACTCCGCCGCCTGGGCCCGCAGCCGGGCCTGGGCGGGCCGGGCGGCGATCACCGCCTGAAGGGCCAGCGCCACGGCCGACTGGCAGGGCTCGATCACCGGGATGCCGCAGGCCTCCTCCACCGCGGCGCGGTGGAAGGCCATGCCGGCGCAGCCGAGGATCACCGCCTCCGCCCCCATCTCCGCGATCCGGCGGCCGGCGGCGATCAGCGCGGCGCGCGGCGCCACCGGATCGGTCAGCACCTCCATCGGCAGGTTCAGCGGGATGTGGCCGAGCAGCCGCCCCTCCACCCCCATCGCCTGCAAGGACCGCCGCTGGCGCGGCAGGGACGGGTCACCGAAGGCGATGATGCCGAAGCGGTCCGCCCGCGCCAGGGCCGCCGCCACCGCGCTGCGCAAGGGGCCGAAGACCGGCGCGCGGGTCGCGGTGCGCACCGCATCCACGCCGGGGTCGGAGACGCAGGCAATCACATAGGCCGCGGCCGCCTCCCGCTCCACCAGCCGGCACAGCGGCTCCGCCACGCCGAACCAGTCGCGCCAGGTGACGACGGCGGGCGGGCCATCCTGAAGCTGGGTGACCTCGATCGGCGGCAGGCCCGGGGCGCGGAAGCCGTCCAGCGCGGCATCGATGCCCTGGGTGCAGCTATGGCTGCTATTGGGGTTGATCACCAGGATGCGCTCGGCCATCCGCCTGTCTCCGATTTTCCTGTCGCCAGAGCCCTGGCCATGCGGCAGGATTGCGCCCCGGCCCGCTCGGCACAAGCCCGCAGGACCCCGGTCGCGACGGGTCGCTCAAGTATGTCTTCGTCGAGAAATCCGCGAAGTAAGGCGGAAAATGCGACGAATCCCGCGCTGGCCAGGACAATGACATCCGACAGAGCGGCCTCCGGCCTGGAAGGTCCGGATAAACCCCCGAGGCGGAGGCCTGACCCACCGCAGGGGACCGCTCAGCGGGGACAACCGATAGTTGCGGCCCGCTCATTTCTCCTGTTAGCCTTCCGAAACCACCAGCATGAGGGCGCCAGGTGAACAACCAAGAAGACTTCGACGCATGAGCGCCGCCGGCCTTCTTCCAGCCTGGCGCCTGGCACCACCCTCGCGGCCCGTCGCGGGCGAACCCATCCTTGGCATCCGCGCCCTGCGCTATGAGGCGGAGGGCCGCCCCGGCGCCCTGCCCGCCATCGCCGGGCTGCGATTGCAGCCGGTCGGCATCGCCAGCGTGGCGCGCAGCTTCGACCCGGTCACCGGCCTGAGTTTCCTGCAGGAGCTGCCACCCGGCCCGCGGCGCATCCTGGTGACGGATCCCGAGCGGCGTTTCCTGCCGGCGGCCATGACCATCGACATCCCCTCCCGCTTCCCGGAACGGCCAACCCTGGGTGGTGGGGAGGCCGCGCCGCTGCCCCGCCTGACCATTCGCCTCCGCCCCTCCCCCAGCCGCGCCGTGCCGGTGGGGATGACGGCGGTGATCGGGCAGTTGCGGGATGCGCAGGGGCGCGGCATCGCGCTCGGCCGGTTGGAATGCGCCACGGTGTTGCAGGGCGAGCCGGCGCGGGTGGTGACCTGGACGGATAGCGAGGGCGGCTTTGCCCTGCTGCTGTCCGGCGAGGCCCCGCGACTCGACGCCCCACCGCCGCCACCCGTCATCCGCGCCCTGAAGGTGTCACGCCCCTCGGCCGCCCTGGCCGCGGCCTTGGCGGCTGATTTCACCGCCGGCCAGCCGGACGACCTGGACCTGATGACCGAGGCGCAGCTGGCCGCGCTGTTCACCCCCTGCGTGGTGCGCCCGCAGGCCGCGGACGGCCAGGCGGCCGATGCCGCACCCGGCCATCTGCCGATCCGCCCCGGCCGCACCATGCGTTGGGACCTGATGGTGGACTGAGCCCCATTGACGCCGGGGGAAGGTAATCGCATTCCGGATGCAACCGATCCGGAAGGGCAGACATCCATGGCGACGCTGAAGCGGCTTGCGATCCTCGACGATTTCCAGGGCGTGGCCCGGGAGATGGGCCCCTGGGACCGGCTTCCCGCCGAATTGAAGATCGAGGTCTTCCAGGATGCGGTGAAGGATCAGGACGCCCTGGTGGAGCGCCTGCTGCCCTTCGACGCCATCCTCGGCATTCGGGAACGGACCCCCTTCCCCGCCGCGCTGCTGAAGCGCCTGCCCAATCTCAAGCTGCTGATGACGACCGGTGAGCGCAACCGGGCCTTCGACGTCGCCGCCGCCAATGCGCTCGGCATCACCACCTGCGGCACCGGCAGCAGCGGCGCGCCCACCGTCGACATCACCTGGGGCCTCATCATCTCCCTGCTGCGTGACCTGCCGGCGCAGACCGCCAGCCTGCGCGCCGGCACCTGGCAGGCCAAGGGCCAGCTGAACAGCGTCGGCACGGCGGCGGAGGGGCTGACGCTGGGCGTGCTCGGCCTCGGCAAGCTCGGCTCCCGCGTCGCCAAGGTGGGTCAGGCGCTCGGCATGAAGGTGATCGCCTGGAGCCAGAACCTGACCCCGGAGGCCGCCGCTGCCGCCGGCGCCACACGGGTGGAAAAGGACGCGCTGTTCGCGCAGGCCGATGTCGTCACCCTGCACATGATCCTGTCCGACCGGTCCCGCGGCATCGTCGGCGCGAAGGAGCTGGGGCTGATGAAGCCCAGCGCCATCATCGTAAACACCAGCCGCGGCCCGCTGATCGACCAGGACGCGCTGATCGCGGCCCTGACCGAAAAGCGCATCGGCGGCGCCGGCCTCGACGTGTTCGAGGAGGAGCCGATGCCGCTGACCCATCCGTTGCTCGCCTGCCCGAACACGGTGCTGACGCCGCATCTCGGCTACGTCTCCCGCCAGAATTTCACAGCCTATTTCCAGGGTGCGGTGGAAGCGGTTGAGGCCTATCTCGCGGACAAGCCGATCCGCGTGCTGACGCCATGAGCGCGCTGCCGGCCTTCTGGGCGACGGCCAGCCAGGCGGAGCGCGACCGCGCCTACAACAATGCGGAAGCGGTGGCCGACAGCCCGGCGCTGATCACGGAGCGGGACGCCGCCGCGGCCGCCTTCCGCGCCGCGCATCCGGCGCATCTCGATTTGCTCTATGGCGAGGGCGAGCGGGAGGCCTGGGACCTGTTCCCCGGCCGCGACCCGGCGGCGCCCTGCCTGGTCTTCATCCATGGCGGCTATTGGCAGCGCAACCAGCGGGAGAACTTCTCGCACCTCGCGGAGGGCGCGTTGGCGATGGGCTGGTCGGTGGCCTTCAACGGCTACACGCTGGCGCCGGCCGCCTCGTTGACGCAGATCGCCTGGCAGATCCACCGGGCGCTGGACTGGCTTTCCGAACATGGCGCGCAGCATGGCATCGCCGGGCCGCTGGTCGTCTCCGGCTGGTCCGCCGGCGGGCATCTGACGGCCCTGGCGCTGGAACATCCGGCGGTGACGGCGGGCCTCGCCATTTCCGGCATCTTCGAACTGGCGCCGATCCGCGACACCTATCTGGACGCCGCGCTGAAGCTGACGGAGGCCGAGATCGCGGAGCTGTCGCCGATGCGCCGCCCCGTGGTGCGCAAGCCGCTGGCGGTGGCCTATGGCAGTGCGGAGCTGCCGGAGCTGGTGCGCCAGAGCCGCGATTTTCACGCGCTGCGCAGCGCGGCCCATGCGCCGGGACCGCTGGTGCCGATCCCCGGCGCGGACCATTTCCGGGTGCTGGAGGCGCTGCGGCAGCCGGGTGGGACGTTGCTGAGGTTGGCGGAGACGCTTCTGAGCTGAGGCCCGACCAGCCAGCGGCGTTGCGGCAGCGCCGCTGGCTGGGCCGGGGGCAGGCGCTCCTTCACACGGGCGCGTTATTCCCCAAAAACCGCGCCGCTCCCTCCGCCAACACCTCCACGCACTTCGCCAAATCCTCGTCCTTCGTATCCTCCGCCCAATGATGGCTGATGCCGGCAATGGAGGGGGAGAACAGCATGGCGGCGGGCATCACCTTCGCCATGTATTGCGCATCATGCCCCGCCCCGCTCGGCATGTGGCGCCAACCACCCGGGGCCAGGCTTTCGGCTGCCGCGGCCAGAGCCGCCTGCATGCCATCGTCGCACAGCGCGGGCTTGGACAGGCTGACGGGCTCCAGCGTCACGGTGCAGCGCTCGCGGCGGTTCGCTTCCTGCACGCAGGCGCGGAGGCAGGCCTCCATGCGGGCCAGCACGGGCTCCTCCACATCGCGAAACTGGAAAAGTACCTCGGCCTTGCCGGGAATGATGGAGGCCGCGCCGGGGTCGAGGCTGATGCGGCCGCAGGTCCAGGTGCTGCGGGGGCCGCAGGCCATGGGCATGCGTTCGTCCAGCATGGCCAGTAGCCGCACGGCGGTCAGGCCGGCGTCGCGGCGCTCGGCCATGGTGGTGCCGCCGGCATGGTCCTGCATGCCCTCGATGGTGATGCGCCACTGCCAGATGGCGACGATGCCCGTCACCACGCCGACCTGCTGGCCGGCCGATTCCAGCTGCGTGCCCTGCTCGATATGCAGCTCGAAAAAGCCCTTGTGCCGGCCGGGCTCCAGGCGGGTGCGGGGCAGGCCTTCCAGCCCGGCCTCGCGCAGGGCGTCGCGCAGGGTCTTGCCGTGGTAGCGGTTGGACAGGCGGTCGATCTCATCTTCGAAAAGTTCGCCGATGAAGGACCGGCTGCCGATGAAGCCACCGTAATGGCCTTCCTCATCGGCGAAGGCGATGACATCCACCGGCAGGCCGCTGCGCGCCAGCGCCACGCCGGCCATCACGCCCAGCGCCCCATCAAGCCAGCCGGCCTGGTTCTGGCTTTCGATATGGCTGCCGACCAGCAGCTTCGGCCCGGCGCCGGGATGCCGGCCGATGACATTGCCGATGCCGTCGATGCTGGGCTCCAGCCCGCATTCCGCCATGCGATCCATCAGCCAGCGGCGGCTTTCCATATCCTCCGCTGAATAGGTCGGTCGGTGCACGCCGGTCTTATAGGCTCCGATCTTCCGCAGCTCATGCAGGTCCTTCAGGAAGCGGGCGGTATCGACCTGCGGCATATCGTGCGACCTCGGGCTGTTGCCTCCGCATGGTGGAACGCGCATCCCTGCGGCGTCCAGAGACGGAAACCGCCACCATGCCCGAGATCAGCCGCTTCATGCCGCCCGCCACCGGCCGCGCCTGGCCGCCCTTCGCCATCTCGGTCCGCCATGGCGCCACGCTCTATGTGTCCGGCATCGGGCCGATGGGGCCGAATGGCGTGCCGAAGGATGACTTCGCGGCGCAATTCGCACTCGTCATCGGCCATCTGAAGCGTGCGCTGGAAGAAGGCGGCAGCAATATGCGCAGCATCCTGAAGGCGAATGTGCTGCTGACGCGGGCGGGCGACGTGGCGGAGATGAACCGCCTCTATGCCGAGGCCTTCCCCGCCGATGCCCTGCCTGCCCGCACCACCTGCGTCGTCGCCGCGCTGCCGGTTCCCGAATTCCTGCTGGAGATCGAGTGCATCGCGGCCGTCTACTAGGATTGCTTCCAGGGGCTGCTGCGCCAGATCTCGCCATAGGTCGCGCTTTCGCGCTGCACGAAGGCGGTCATGGTGGCGCGGTCCATGTAGCGCAGGATGAGGTAGTCGCGGTCGGTCAGGGCACGGAAGGCCGGGTCCTCCGCCGTGCGGCGCACCGCCTCCTCCCAGCGCTGCACGATGGGCGCGGGGGTGGCGGCCGGCAGGGCGAAGCCGCGGGCGGAACCGGCCTCCACCGCCCAGCCATTCTCCGTCGTCGTCGGCAGATCCGGCGCGCGGTCCCAGCGGTTTTCGGACATCAGCGCCAGCACCCGCAACGCGCCCTGGATATGGGCGCGCACGGTCAGGCTGACGGTGGTGATGGAACCGGCCACATGCCCGCCCTGGACCAGCTGCATCGCCTGCCCCGCGCCCGCCGTCGGCACCCAGGTGAAGCGCACGCCGGCGGCGCGTTCCAGCTGCATCAGCGCCAGATGCGGCGCGCCACCGACGCCGGCGCCAGCCATCGTCACCGTCTCCGGCGCCGCGCGCGCTGCCTCCACCAGGTCCTTGAGCGTGCGATAGGGCGAGTTGGGGCCGACGAAGATGGTGTAGGGCTCATCGGTCAGCAGCCCGACATAGGCGAAGCTGTCCACCCTGTAGCGCGGCGTGTTGTCGTAGAGCGCGGTGACCAGCGCGGGGAAGGATACCAGCGCCGCGGTGCGGCCATCCGGCGCGGCGGCGGCGACCTCGTTCAGCATGATCATGCCGCCGGCGCCGGCCTTGTTGATGACGATGACCTGCTGGCCGAGATACTTCTCGAAGAAGGGCGCGGCCATGCGCGCGGCGAGGTCGATGTTGCCGCCTGGCGCGAAGCCCACCAGCAGGTTGATGGGCCGGTCCTGCGCATGGGCGCGGCTGACGAGGGCGGGCAGCGCGAGGCTGGCGGTGAGGAGTGTGCGACGCTTGGGCAAGGATGGAACCTCCGCAAGTGGCAGGCTTCAGCTTAACATCCTGACATTGCCGTGACGCAAGGAAGAAGGTTGCGGTGCAATACGATTGCCGCGTAGCTTTTGTGCTGACGTTTCGGAGCCTGCCGCATGCTGCGATTCAGCAACTTCCTGTTTCCCGAAAGCCGCGACCCCGATCGCGATGCGGAGGCGATCCGGGAAGCGATGGACGAGGCCCTGCTCTGCGAGGAGCTGGGCTTCGAGGTGGTCTGGCTCGCCGAGCATCACTTCGATGGCAATTGCGCATACGTCGATCCGGTGACTTTCGCCGCCGCGATCCTCTCGGCCACCAAGCGCATCAAGGTGGGCTTCGCCGTGGCGCAGGTTTCGCTGCACCATCCGACCCGGCTGGCCGAACAGATGTCGCTGCTCGACAACCTGTCGCGCGGCCGCGTCATCGTCGGGCTGGGACGCGGCACCGCCTACAATGTCTACGAATACCAGGGCTATGGCATTCCGGCAGAGGAAGCGCTGGAACGCTATGAGGAGGCGGAGGGCATCATGCTCAAGGCCTGGACCAGCCCGGAGGGGATGACCCATGAGGGGAAGTTCTGGAACCTCAACATCCCACGGCTGCGCCCCACGCCCTTCACCAAACCGCATCCCTATGTTGTCCGTGCGGCATCATCGGAAGCAGGCGCGCTGCATCTCGCGCGGCGCGGTCTGCCCTTCCTGATGAACGTGCAGTCCTATGAGACGACGCGCGATCGCCTGCTGCAGTATCGCGCGACCATGGCCGAAAGCGGTTACGACGCCGCGCAGATCGAAGCCTGCCTCGCCGAGAGCTGGTGCTGGCGCAACATCTTCGTGGCGGAGACGGATGCGGAGGCGGAGCGCATCGCCGTGCCCGCCTTCATCGCCATGCAGGACCAGCGCAAGGCGCTGCGCGAGCGCATCTATCGTGAGCAGGGCATCATCATGAAAAAGGAAACGGCGCCGCCCGCGCGCGTCGATCCCTCCAAGGCGCTCATCATCGGATCGCCGGAAACGGTGGCCGCGCGGATGGCGGAGCTGGAAGCCACGGGCATCGGCGGCGTCATCGGCAGTTTCCGGCTCGGCCCGATGCCGGCGGAGGTCGCGGCGCGGTCGCTGCGGCTGTTCATGGAGAAGGTGGCGCCGCGCTTCCAGAAGGCGCCCGCCGCGCTGGCCGCGGAGTAGCCTTCAGCCCGCCTCGCGCGCGGCGCGCAGCGCGGCGAGGTCGAGCTTCGTCATGGTCAGCATCGCCTGGAACACCCGGGCGCTTCGTGCCCTGTCCTCATCGCGCAGCATGGCCAGCATCTCCCTGGGCATGATCTGCCAGGAGAAGCCGTAGCGATCCGTCAGCCAGCCGCATTCGACGGTCCGGCCATCCTCCGACAGGCGCGTCCAGAAATGGTCGATCTGCGCCTGGTCCGCGCATTCGACGACGAGGGACAGCGCCATCGTCGGCCGATGGGCGGGCCCGCCGTTCAGGCCCATGAAGCGCTGGCCGTCCAGGGTGAATTCCGACGTCAGCACCGGCCCGTCCGGCGACTGGCGCATGGTGGGGCCGACCTCGGCCGGCTTGCCGCCATCGCGGAAGGCGGCGGCGTAGAACTGCGCCGCCTCCTCCGCCTGACCGTCGAACCAGAGGCAGAGGGGCACGCCGCTCATGCGCACTTCTCCATGGCCTGCTTCGCCGCGACCATGTCCATCCACATCACCTCCCAGATATGGCCGTCCGGGTCCTGATAGCTGCGGCCATACATGAAGCCGTAATCCTGCACCGGCAGCGGGTCGGCGGCACCGCCGGCGGCGACGGCGCGGCGCAGCAGGTCATCCACCTCCGCCCGGCTCTCGGCCGACAGGCAGATCAGCACCTCGCAGGCCTTATGGGCATCGACAATGGGCTTGGTGGTGAACTGGCGGAACTTGTCATGCGTCAACAGCATGGCGTGGATGGTCTCGGAAAAGACCATGCAGGCGGCGGTGTCGTCGCTGAATTGCGGGTTCTTCGTCGCGCCGACCTTCTCGTAGAAGGCGACGGCGCGCGGCAGGTCGGTGACGGGCAGGTTGACGAAGATCATCCGTGGCATGGGCGGCCTCCCTGGAATGCCGCCAATTACTGAACCATTTGGTTTAGTCTAACAACCCCGATCAGGTCACGAGGCCGCGACTCAGGTCGTCAGACCGCCATCCACGACCACCGTCTGGCCCGTCACCATGGCGGCGCCGGCCAGCAGGAAGACGATGACCTCCGCCAGATCCTCAGGCGTGCAGCGGCGCTTCAGCAGCGCGCCCTCGATGGAGGAGCGGCGCTGTTCCTCGGTCCATTCGATCATCCAGGTGCTGTCCACCGCACCCGGCGCCACAGCATTCACCCGAACCTCCGGCGCCAGCCCGCGCGCCAGGTTTTTCGTCAATGAAATCACGCCGGCCTTTGTCGCACCGTAGGCCATGGAGGAGCCGGCCGAATTGATCCCCGCGATGGAGGCGATATTGACCATGGCCCCATTCGCAACCCGCAGCGCCGGCCCCGCCGCCTTGGCGCAGCGGAACACGCCCCGCAAATTCACCTCCAGCACCGTGTCCCAAAGCTCCTCCGTCAGCCGGTCGAATTCATGGGGCGCGATGGCGGTGGGCGTGCCCGGCGTGCCGGCATTGTTCACCAGATAGTCGAGCCGCCCGAGGTCGGCGACGGCCTGCCGCACCATCCGCTCCGCATCCGCCGCATCGCCGACATTGCCCGGCGCCGGCAGGATGCGCGCATTGGTCTCGGCCTGGAGCGCTGCGACGGAGGCCGGCCCGCGCGCATCGCCTTCCAGAAAATTCACCGCCACGTCGCAGCCGCTGCGCGCCAGCAGCGTCGCGGTGGCCAGCCCGATGCCGGAGGCGCCGCCGGTGACCAGCGCCGCCTTGCCCCGCAGATCATAGGTGATCATGCGCCCTCTCCCTTGTCCCGCCCCTGCCCTGCCAGCGTGCCGATCTGGCGCAGCGCGCGTTTCAGCGCGAGCAGCCGGCGGTCCCGATCCTCCAGCACATCCGCCGTCTCGCCGGGCCAGTCGTAGAAGCCGGCGCCGGCCATCACGCCGGTGCGGCCCTGCGCCACCATCGCATCCACCGCATCGCAATGGCCGCGCACGGGCGGCGGTTCGTACATGCGGTTCTTCAGGCTGGTCTGGGTGAAGGCGAGGCCGGTGAAATCCGCCTTGGCCAGCACGCCCAGGATCGGCAGGCGCAGCGAAATGCCCTCGATGATCGCGGTGTCGATCTCCTCCGCCGTCGCGATGCCCTCATCCAGCAGCTTCTGGACTTCCAACCCGATGGCGGATTGCACGCGGTTGGCGATGTAGCCGGGGATGAATTTGCGCATCACCACCGGGCGTTTGCCCATGGCGCGGCAGAAGTCGGCGGCGAATTGCACCACCGCCGGGTCGCAGGCGGGGCCGCCGACGATATCCACCAGATCGACCAGATAGGGCGGCGTGTACCAATGCATGATGACGGCCCGCGCCTGGCGGCGTTCCGGGATCAGCGGGAAAGGGTCGAGGTAGCTGGTATTGCTGGCGATGATCGCCGCCGGGGGCGCCAGCCGGTCGAGTTCCTGGAACAGCGCGCGCTTGGCGTCCGGCTGTTCGATGATGGCCTCCAGTATGAGGTCCGCCCCCTCCACCGCATCGGCCAGCACGGGAAGGCGGGTGACGGCGTGGTGCAGCCAGTCGGCATCCGCCTCCCGCGGCGCCTCGCCGGCCACCACCAGCGTCTCCAGCGCCGTCTCCATCAGGCCGCCGGACTTGTCGAGGGTGGTCATGCTGCTGTCGGTCAGCCGCACCTCATGCCCACCCAGCGCGAAGACCAGGGCCAGCGCATGCCCCATGGTGCCCGCGCCGATGACCGCGACCTTGATGCCCATTTGCGTCCCATCCCTGTCCGAGCCGTCGAAACTGGCCTGTGCGGCGGCGGCGGGCAAGACGCGCGGCGGTCAACTGCCGCGATAGGTGGCGTAGGACCAGGGCGTGCAGAGCAGCGGCACATGGTAGTGCCCCTGCCCGGCGCGCAGCGTCACGGCGATCGGCACGACGTCGAGAAAGCCCTCGCCGCCGAAATGGGCGCCGATATGAAAGCGCAGCTCGTAGCGCCCGGCGACGAAGGTCTCGGGGCTGAGCAGTGGCGCGTCGGTGCGGCCATCGGCATTGGTCACCGCCTCCGCCACCTTCACCGGGCCATTCGCCTCGATCCGGAACAGCTCCACCGTCACGCCCTGGGCGGGGCGGCCGGTGGCGGTGTCCAGGATATGGGTGGTGAGCGCGGAGGCCTTCATTCGCGGGGCGCCCCGGCGGCGACCCAGGCGATCAGCTTCGCCCGTTCCTCCGCCGTGATCTCGGTCAGGTTGCCGGGCGGCATGGCCTCCGTCGCCACCTGCTGGCGGATGGATTGCGCCCAGCGGCGGATCTGCCCCGGCTCATCCAGCCGCACGCCCTTCGGTGCCTCCGCAAAGCCTTCCTGGCTGGGGCGGGCGGCGTGGCAGGTGGCGCAGCGGGCGGCGGTGATGGCCTGGACCTCGGCGAAGGCGGGCGCCTCCGCGCCCGGCGGCTGGCGCGCCGGCATCAGGGCGAAGGCCATCAGCCCGATCACCGCCACGGACGCGATGGGCAGCGCCACCGGGTTACGGCCGAATTGCCGCAGCACGAAGAACTGCCGCACCAGGGCGCCGGCGAGCGTGATGGCCAGCAGCACCACCCAGTTCCACTGGGCGCCCCAGGTCATCGGGTAGTGCGGGCTGATCATCAGGAACAGCACCGGCAGGGTCAGATAGGTGTTGTGGACACTGCGCTGCTTGCCCCAGCGGCCGTATTTCGCGTCCGGCACCTGCCCCGCCTGCATGGCCGCGACCATCTTCCGCTGGCCCGGGATGATGACCATGGCGACGTTCGCCACCATGATCGTGCCGGTCATGGCGCCGATCTGCAGAAAGGCGCCGCGACCGGAAAAGACGTGGCAGGCGACGAAGGCGGAGATCACCAGCAGCCCGACGCCGAAGGCCGAGAGCAGCGCCTCCCGCTCCCCCCATTTGGACCGGCAGGCGAGGTCATAGACCACCCAGCCCGCGACCAGCATGGCCGCCGAGATCGCCACCGCCACGCCGGGCGACAAATCCATCACCGCCGGATCGATCAGATAGGTGCTGGCCTGGCCCCAATAGATCAGCATGAACAGCGAGAAACCGGACAGCCAGGTCCAATAGGCCTCCCATTTGAACCAGTGCAGCCGCTCCGGCAGGCTGGCCGGGGCGTTCAGGTATTTCTGCTTGTGGTAGAAGCCGCCGCCATGGATCGACCACTGCTCGCCCTTCACCAGCGGGTTGCCATCGCGCGGCGGGTCCAGCTGGTTGTCCAGGCCGATGAAATAGAAGCTGGTGCCGATCCAGGCGATGCCGGTGATCAGATGCAGCCAGCGGATCAGCAGATTCGCCCATTCGGCGAGGTAGGCGAGGTCCATATCTCCGCTAATCCCCTGGCGCGAGCCGGGCCCCGGAACGGTCCGGCGCCCCGATAATCGTGAAGCAACTTTCGCGCCAGCCACGCCCCGCCGCAAGCGCCGCCTCTGCGCAGCACCCGCCATCCGTGCTAGGAGGCGGCCGGGCCAATCCTGGCCAAGAGACGGGAGATACGACGCGCGATGGATGGCACCAGCCTGTTGATGCTTGGCATCATCCTGGCCCTGCTCTGCGCATCCGCGCTGTTCTCCGGGACCGAAACCGCCTTCACCGCCGCCAGCCGCGCCTTCATCACCCGCCGCGCCAAGGAAGGCGACCGCCGCGCCACCACGCTCGGCCGGCTGAGCGAGCGCAAGGACCGCGTGGTGGCCGCCATCCTGGTCGGCAACAACCTGGTCAATACCACCGCCACGGCGCTGGCCTCGGCCTTGCTGATCTCCTGGTTCGGGGAGGAAGGCATCGCCTATGCCTCACTGGGCATGACGGCCGTGCTGGTGGTGTTCTCCGAGGTGCTGCCCAAGACCCTCGCCCTGCGCAGCCCGGATACCGGGGCGCTGCGCATGGTGCCGGTGCTCTCCGGCACCATGCGCGTGCTGGGACCGATCGCCGACGTGGTGAACCTGATGGTCCGCTTCACGCTCCGCATCTTCGGCGGCCGCGCGCCGGAAGCCGAGAAGCCCGGCATCACGGAAGACGAGCTGCTGGGCGCGATCGACCTGCATGGGATGGGCCATCAGGGCTCCGCCGACCTGGCCGCGCGCCAGGAACGCAGCATGCTGCGCGGCGTGCTGGCACTGGACGACATGGTGATGCGCGACGTGATGACGCATCGCTCCCGCGTCACCAGCCTGAACGCGGCGGAACCGCCGGAACAGCTCCTGGCCAAGGTGCTGGCCTCCACCCATAGCCGCTTTCCGCTGCTCGGCCCGGGGGAGGAAATCCTGGGCGTGGTGCATGCGCGGGACGTGCTGCACGCGCTGCACGCGGCGGGCGACGATCCGACGAAGATGGACCTGCGCGCCGTCGCCCATCCCCCGACGCTGGTCATCGAAAGCCGGCCGCTGCGGGAACAGCTTCAGGACTTCCGCAAGGCGCCGATCAAGCTGGCGATGGTGCTCGATGAATACGGCTCGCTGAAGGGCATCGTGACGCTGGAGGACATCATGGAAGTCGTGGTCGGCCAGATCGCCGAGCGCGGCGAGGCCATCCTCGGCGATCTGGCGCAGGAAGGTCAGGTGGAGGTGCGCGGCGATGTCCGCGTGCGCGACATCAACCGCGAGCTGGGCTGGGAACTGCCGGAGGATGAGGCGGCGACCATCGGCGGCCTGGCGGTGGCACGCCATCGCGGCATTCCGAAAGTCGGCGCCGAGATCGAGGTCGCGGGCTACAGCATGCGGGTGATGGAACGCCGCGGCCTGCGCATCGACCGCCTGGCGGTCCGCCCGCCGGAGCCCACGGTGCTGCATTGAGGCCCGGGCTTCCGCGCCGGCACCGCCCCGCCTAACCTGTCCGGACATTTCCGGGAATGCGCTCCATGGCCGATCCGCAGGTTCTTGTCGCCGGCGCCGGCCCCGCCGGGCTGACGGCGGCGCTGATGCTGGCCCGCGCCGGCATCGCGGTCCGCGTGCTGGAACGCCATACGGAGCCCTTCGAGGACCCGCGCGCCGCCACCATCCATCCCCCGACCATGGAGATGTTTTCCGAATCGGGCGTCACAGCCGACCTGTTGGCGGAAGGCATCCGCGCGCCGGTCTGGCAGTTCCGGGGCCGGGAGGAAGGAGTGGTCGCGGAGTTCGACCTGTCGATCCTGGCCGACGTCACGCCCTTCCCCTTCCGGCTGCAATGCGAACAGCACAAGCTGTGCCGCATCCTGCTACGGCATCTGGCGGCCTTCCCGCATGCCGAAGTGCTCTGGGGCGTCACCGTCGTCGATGCGGCGCAGGATGCCGATGGCGTCACCGTGACGACGGCGGATGGCGGCATTCACCGCGCGGCCTATCTGCTCGGCGCCGATGGCGGCCGCAGCGTGGTGCGGAAAAGCCAGGGCATCGCCTTCGACGGCTTCACCTATCCCGAGCGCTTCCTGGTGGTGACAACGCCGCGCGACATGGCGGCCAAGGGCTATGCCATCTCCTCCTACGTCTCGGACCCCGTCACCTGGTGCGCGCTGTTCAAGGTGCCGGGCAAGGCGCCGCCCGGCCTCTGGCGGATCGTCTTCCCGACCGACCCGGAGGCGCCGGAGGCCGCTTTGCTGGACCACGAGGCGGCGACCGCGCGCCTCGCCGCGCTCATCCCCGACCCGGATGGCTATGAGGTGGTGCACACCAACCTCTACGCCGTGCACCAGCGCGTTGCCGCCAACTTCCGCAAGGGCCGTGTGCTGCTGGCCGGCGACGCGGCGCATGTGAACAACCCCTTGGGCGGCATGGGCATGAATTTCGGCGTGCATGACGCCATCCTCGCCGCGGAACGGATCGCCGCCGTGCTGGCGGGGGGCGATGACGATCTTCTGAACCGCTACGACCGCCAGCGCCGCCAGGTGGCAGAGGCCTTCCTGCAAGCCATGACCATCGCCAACAAGAAGACGCTGGAGGAAAAGGACCCCGCCGCGCGGACCGCGCGACTGGCGGAATTGCGCGCCACAGCCGCCGATCCGGCCAAGGCACGGGCGCATCTGCTGAAGACCAGCATGATCGAGGGCGTGCGCGCCGCCGCCGCCATTGCCTGAGGTCCGGTGAAACAGGCGCGAAACCGGATGCCATAGCCGGTATTGGACCGCCGCCCCGCTTCCTGGATAGGTTGAGGCCAACCAGAGTCCGGGAGCCCACCATGCGCCACCGCCTTGCCACCCTCGCTTTGACCGGCGCCTTCACCGGCGCCATCGCCCTGCTCGGTGTCGGCGCGATGGCCCAGGTGGAGGCGGAGCGGCAGCTCGACGCCGCGCTGGAACGGCTGCGTCTTGCCTTCGGCGCCGATGCCCAGCTCGCCGTCGGGATGCGCCAGGTGGACCCCGTGACGGGCCGCGCCCGGCTCGGCGACCTGACCATCACCTCGCCCCGCGAACGCCTCTCCGTCACCGAACTGCTGGTGCAGGAGGTGACGGAAACCCGCCTTGGCCGGGCGGAGGCACGCTCCCTGGTGCTGCTGACCAATATCGGCACCGACGAGGACCGCTTCGAGCTGGCCCGCCTCGTCCTCGGCGGCATGGCCCTGCCCGCCCCCGGCACCGGCTTCACGCTGGAAACCTTCGCGCTGGGCACGCTGGAGCTGGAAGCGCTGCGGGGCAGCGGCAAAGGCGGCAACCTGTCGGTCGGCCGCGCCTCGGCCGAAGGCTACGGCCCGGGCGTGCTCGGCGCCGCGACGCTGGAAGGGGTGGATTTCCGCGATGACGGCAAGGCCGGCACCAGCTTCCGCCTGGGCCGCGTCGCCGTGCAGTCCATGGTGCTGCCGCCGCTGGATGGCTCCACGCCCGATCCGCGCCTGTTCTCCGTGCAGAACCTGACGCTGGAAGGCGCCACGCTGCGCGATCCGGAAAAGCAGGTGGACCTGGCCGTGGGCCGCTTCGCGGTGCGGGACTGGGTGCCCGGCCGCACCACGGATGTGGCGCTGGAAGGCGTGCGGCTGGCCACGCCCTTCGGCCAGCTCGGCGCCGGCGACCTGCGCATCGGCCGCGTCGCCGCCCAGGGCATCGACATCGCCACCACAATCGCCGCGGTGATGGACAACAAGCAGGTGCCGGACCCGGTGCCCGGCACGCCGCAAAGCATCGTGATGGAGGGTGTGGCGGCGGAGGCCGGGGGCCGGCCGATGTTCAGCCTCGGGCGGCTGCTGGTCGAGGCCTCCATGGACACGTCCGGGCTGGGCAGCAGCAACATGGCGCTTGAAGGGCTGCGCATCTCCCTGCCCCCCGGCGCCTCCCCCTGGCTGGATCAGGCCGGCTATCGCGACCTGTCCGGCGGGATGGAGCTGCGCGGCACGGTGCGGCGGGAGGATGGGGCGGTCGACGTCGATCCCTTCCGCATCGCCTGGGACCAGGCCATCACCACCACCCTCCGCGCCGATCTGATCGGCATGCCGCTGCCCCGGCCGGGCGAGGCGCGCGACAATGACGCCTATATGGCGCAGCTCATGCAGGCGCGGCTGCGCGGCATGTCCCTGACCCTGCGCGACCAGGGGCTGCTTGGCCGGGCCATCGCTCAGCAGGCGCGGCAGCAGCGCATTCCGGAGGAGCGGCTGCGCGAACAGATGGCCCAGGCGGCCCTCGCCATGCCGATCCCCGGCGCGCCGCCGCCCGGCCGCCCGGCCGCCCCCGCCCCGGCCCGCAAGAGCGCCCCGGCCGCCGCCCCCGCCGCGCCGGCCGCTGATCCCTTCCTGCCGGTGCGCCAGGCGATCGCCAGCTTCATCCGCCAGCCGGGCGAGCTGGAATTCACCCTGCGCCCGGCGCAGCCGATCAGCCTCGGCGAATTGCAGTCGCTGACCGATGGCGGCCCGGCCGAGACCGCCCGGCGGCTCGGCCTGACCGCGGTGGCGCGCTGAAACCTGCGTCAGCGCATCGCCTTCTGAGCGCTACTGGAAGCGGATTCCGGCGCTCCGCACCACATCCTCCCAGCGCGCCACATCGGCGCGCAGCCGGGCGGCGAAGGGCTCCGGCCCCTCGCCCAGCGGATCGGCGCCGATCTGCGCCATGCGGGCCTGCACCGCGGGGCGCTGCAAAGCGGCCGCGACGATGCCATGGATGCGCGCCACCAGCGCCTGCGGCATTCCCTTCGGCCCCATCAGCCCGTTCCAGGTGATGGTCTCGAAATCCGGCACCACCTCCGCGATCGCCGGCACATCGGGAAGGGCGGCGGCGCGGCTGGTGCTGGAGACGCCGAACAGCCGCACCGCCGGGTTCTGGGCATGGGGCACCGCCTCCGACAGATTGGCGAACATCACCGGCGCATTGCCGGCGATCAGGTCCGCCAAAGCGGGCGCGCCGCCGCGATAGGGCACATGTTCCGCCTGGATGCCGAGGCGTTGCAGCAGCAGTGCCATGGACAGGTGCTGAAAACTGCCGACGCCGCCGGAGGCATAGGGGAAGTTGCCCGACCGCGCCCGCATCCAGGCGATCAGCCCGGGCAGGTCCGTGGCCTCCACGCTGCGATGGGCCATCAGCACGAAGGGATTGGTGCCGAGGTTCACGATCGGCGTCACATCCGCCACGGGGTCGAAGCGCGGCGCCTGCGTCCCTGAGATGGGGGCCATGGCGACAGGCGCCACCGCCAGCACGGCCACCGCCACCATCATCAGCGTATGGCCATCGGCCGGGGCACGCACCATCGCCTCCGCCGCGATCAGCCCACCGGCGCCGGTGCGATTCTCCACCACGAAGCTGCCGCCGGGGATCTCGGCCTGCAACATCTCCGCCGTCAGCCGCGCCAGCCCGTCCGTGTTCCCGCCCGGCGCGAAGGGCACCAGGATGCGCACCGGCCGGTCCGGCCAGGCGGGCTGGGCGCGCAGCGCGGCAGGGGCGGCGAGCAGCGGCAGGGTGGCCAGCAGATGGCGGCGCAGCATGGCGAGGGTCCTTCAGGCTTCCCCTTAGGATAGGCATGCGGCGTGCCAGCCGGGCAGCCGCCTTTCGCCGCGATCCTGGCTGCCATGCGATGCCGTTGCTGGCGCCGCGGTCACGCGCCCGGCCACTCTGCCCGGATTGGAGGCGAGAAGGCCATGGAGCTGCGCAGACCATCCCCCGTCGAACTGCCCGCCTACCAGGCGGCGCTGCAAGCCGGCTGGGCGCCCAGCTCCGTCCTGGCGGAAGCGCAACGGCAGGCGCATCTCCGGGCCATCGAAGCCGATCCGCAGGCCTTCCTCGCCAGCCTCGATGACCCGGAGGCGCGGGGCGCGCCGGTGGCGCAGCCGGATGGCTCGTCGCGGCCGCGCCTGCCGAGCTTCGCCCGCTGGATCTGGCAGGACGGCTTCTGCGGCGTCATCTCCTTGCGCTGGCAGCCCGGCAGCGGCGACCTGCCGCCCTATGTGCTCGGCCATATCGGCTACGGCATCGTCCCGGCGCGGCGTGGCCGGGGCCTGGCCAAGGCCGCCCTGGCCGCGCTTCTGCCGCGGGCGGCGGCGCTGGGCCTGCCGCATGTGGAGCTGACGACGAATCCGGAGAACATCGCCTCCCAGCGCGTAATCCTCGCCTGCGGCGGCCGGCTGGTGGAGCGCTTCCGCAAATCGCCGGAACATGGTGGCGAGGAAGCCTTGCGCTTCCGCATCGCTCTGCCGGCTGATAAGCCGGGAGGCATCTGAACAGGAGCGGGCGATGCGGGTCAGCGAGGCGCGGCAATGGGATCGCCTGATGCAGATGGCGCGGCTGGGCGCCATTCCGGGCGATGGGGTGAACCGCGCGGCGCTGACCGATCTCGACCAGCAGTCGCGCCGCCTGCTGCTGTCCTGGGCCGTGCCGCTGGGCTTGGCTCCCTCCATCGATGCGCTGGGCAACCTATTCCTGCGGCTGGAGGGGACAGAGCCCGGCCTGCCCCCGGTGCTGACAGGCAGCCATATGGACAGCCAGCCCAAGGGCGGCCGCTTCGACGGCATCTGGGGCGTGCTGGCGGCGCTGGAGGCGGTGCAGGCGATCATCGAGGCGGGCATCACCCCGCGCCGGTCGATCGAGATCGTCGCCTGGACCAATGAGGAAGGCGGCCGCTTCGCCCCCGGCTGCATGGGCAGCATGGCCTTTTCGGGATTCCGCCCGCCGGAGACCTGGGACGATGTGACCGACAAGGACGGGCTGCGCTTCGGCGACGAGCTGGCGCGGCTGCTGGCGGCGGAGGCCGACATCCCCCGCCGGCCGCTGGGCTTCACACCCCATGCCTATATCGAGCCGCATATCGAACAGGGCCCGCTGCTGGAGGCGGAGGGTCTGGATATCGGCGTGGTCACCGGCATCCAGGGCAGCCGCTGGTTCCTGGTGGAGATCGCCGGCAAGACCGACCATGCCGGCACCGCGCCGCTGTCGCTGCGCCAGGACGCGGTGCAGGACATGCTGCGGGCCATCACGGCGCTGAACACGCTGATGGCGGACCCGACGGATGTGCTGCGCTTCACCGTGGGGCGGGTGGAGGTCTTCCCCAATTCCTCCAACACCGTGGCCGACCTGGCGCGATTCAGCATCGATTTCCGCCATCCGGATGCGGCGGTGCTGACCGAGCGTGGCGATGCCGTCGCCGCCACCATCCAGGGCGCGATGACGGTCTGCCGCGCCACGGTGACCGAGACCTTCCACGCACTGCCCGCCCGCTTCGACCCGAAGATCCAGGCGGCCATCACCACCGCGGCGCAGGCGGAGGGTTATGGCGCCAGGGCGCTGCCCTCCGGCGCCTTCCATGACGCGCAGTTCCTGGTGCCGATCTGCCCGACCGGGATGATCTTCATCCCCAGCCGCGGCGGCGTCAGCCATCATCCGGCCGAATATTCCTCCCCGGCCCAGACGGCGCGGGGTGCCCAGGTTCTGGCGCGGGTGCTGGCACAGCTCGCCACGGAATGAGTTCAAGAAGGTTCAGCGCGCTGCAAACACGGGGCGGATGACTCACACCCATGTGATGCGCCGCAACACCGCGTGGGGCTGTTAACCATTACTCTGGCTGGCCGGCTCATATCCGCCTCGCCGTGAATGCCGGCCGTGTATAGTTGCCTGAACATCTTGAAGAGGCGCTGCGTTTGAGACCCGTCTACTGCGTCGTCGATCCGAACCTGCGCGACTTTCTTGGCCACCACGCCAGTTACGACCATGCGGTCGCGGAAGCCGCGGACCGGGCCGGCTATGACGCAGTGGTGCTGGGCCATGCGGCGATGGATGGGACGGGATCGGGGCTGGTCGGCAGCGCCTGGCTGGTGCCGGCCTTTGCCGATGACATCTGGGCGCAGGATGGCAGCACCAGCCGGCTCGGCCGCTGGCGCGACAGGCGGCGCCGCAACCGCGGCTTTCGCGAGGCTCTGGAACAACATCTGCCGAAGCGGATGCCCCACGGCTCGGTCATCCTCGCCCATATGGTCACGGACCGGCAGATCGGCGGGCTGGCCGATGTCGCGGCGGCGCTGCCTCCTGGCGTGCGGCTCGTGGTGCTGTTGCGCTATCAGGCCCGCTTCTACCAGAGGCCGACCGCCCGCCGCGCCTTTCGGCGGTTCGAGCGACTGGCGGCGCGCGGCGCCGATATCCGCCTGGCCACCGACAGCGACCGGCTCTCCGCCCGCATCGGCCGGCTGACGACGCTGGCCGTCGACACCCTGCCAATCCCGCATGCCCCGGCCGACATCGCCCTGCCCGATCCGAGCCCCGATCGGCCGCTGACCTTCGCCTCCCTGGGCAATGCGCGGGGCGAGAAGGGCTTCGCCGAGATTCTGACAGTGGCGCGCCGCCTCGCCGCCCTGCCCGGGACGGGCCAGGGCCTCCACTTCCTGTTGCAGGCCAATGACCCCTCGCCCGATGTCGCGGCGGCCTTGCGCGACTTCCGCGCCCATCCGACGGCCAATGTCACCCTGCTGGACAACGCCCTGGATCATGCGGGCTATGAGGCGCTGCTGGCCGGCGCCGACGTCGTGCTCGCCCCCTATCGCCGCGAGGTCTATGAGGACCGCACCTCCGGCGTGGCGCTGGAGGCGGTGGCCACCGGGCGCCCGCTGATCTGCACCCGCGGCACCTGGCTCAGCGACCTGCTGGAACGCCACGGCGCCGGCCAGCACATCCCTGACTCGGATGTGGAGGCGCTGCAGGCCGCCATCCTGGCGGTGCGCGGCGACTGGCCGGCGTTGGCGGCCGCCGCGGCGCGTGGTGCCGAATCTTGCCGCGCGATCCACAATGCGGATGCGCTGATCCATATGACCACCGGCACCTGGCCGGAGACGACGACGCCGATGCCGGCGCGCAATGTGGCGGTCTTCTATCCCTGGGGTGATTTCGACGATCCGCGCAGCGGCGCCAGCCTGCGCAGCAACACGCTTGTGGATCTGCTGGCGGAGGTGGCGGAGGAGGTCACGGTGGTGCATGCCGGCAGCGCCGCCCCCGCCGCGCGGCGCGGCAACATCCGCCTGGAAGCCAGCCCGGACCGGCTGAGCGACAAGCTGTTGCGCCGCGCCCTGGCGCTGCTGGCCCTGCCGTTGCTCTGGCCCCGTGGGCGCGGACAGCATCTGATGCTGTCGCTGCACCTGACGCGGCTGGTGAATCCGGCCTTCTGGCTCCATGCGCGGCGGGTGATCAGCCGCGCCGACCATGTCTTCCTGGAATATACCTTCTGGGCACCGGTCATCGCGCCGCTATGCCGGCATTTTCGCGTCGGCCTGACCATCACCGACCACGACGTGGTGTCGAGCCAGGTGACGCAGTCCCGCCTTCTGCGGGCGCTGACGCTGTGGGTAGAAAAAGCCTGCCTGCGCCAGGCCAACCATGCGGTCTGCGTCAGCGAGCAGGACAGCCAGCTCCTGTCCAGCCCGTGGATGACGGTGGAGGTGATCCCCAACCCGGTGAAGCTGGCCTTGGCGGATTTTCCCCTGCCGTTGCCGCCGGCCCGGATCCTGTCCGCCTATTACGGCATCGACCTGCCCCCCGGCCCGATCTGCCTGTTCGTCGGCAGCCGCCACGGCCCGAACATCGAGGCAGCGGAGGCGCTGCGCGACATGGCGCGCCACCTTGCCCCGCCGGATGGCGGCGACCGTGCCACCATCGTGGTGGCCGGCGCCTGCATGGAGCCGCAGCGGGCGCCGGGCTTCGTGGCGCTCGGCAAGGTGCCGGATCTGGCGCTGCGCTGCCTCTACCGCCTCGCCCGCCTCGCCGTGATTCCGCTGCGCCAGGGCACCGGCACCTCCCTGAAAACACTGGAGGCAATGGCGGAGCGGCTGCCGGTGCTCGGAACCAGCATCGCCTTCCGCGGGCTGGGCGTGACCCCGGGGCAGGACGGCATTCTGGAGGACGACCTCGCCGTTTGGCCGTCCCGCATCCAGGGCCTGCTGGACTCCCCGCACGGCACGGAGGCCATTGCCCAAGCCTCCCGCCTTCTGGCCGAGCGCTTCGGACATCGCCAGTCCTTTGCGCCCTACCTGGTGGATATCGGGGTGACGCAACTGGCGCGCACCGCCAGCAAGGCCTATGCCCAGGACGTCGCGCAGTGCACCGCCCGCGCCCAGGCCCAGCTTATGGAACTCGCAACGGAAACAGGCGACCCGGACCTCCTGCGCGAATGCTCCGAGCACATCCGGCATGGCGCGCGGGATAACGCCGCACTGGTTCTGACGCGGATCTGAACCAGCCATGGGCTGCCTGCATGGCTGACGGCGCGATGTCGCCCACGGAATGGTGACATCGTCATATCGCAGCCGCGGCCAGCCTGCGATGTTCTGCGATGGCACGGGAAACCGGGCGCAACCGACACGAGGGAAAAGGCCGATCCGGTGGCAGTGGCAGGGGAAGGGATCATTCGGGCGGCGCCGGAGGGTGTGGCCGAGCGGATCGCCCGGAAGGCCTGGTCCGACACGCCGCTCGGCCCCAGCGCCGCCTGGCCTCGCGCGCTGCACACCATCCTGGGTCTGATGCGGTATTCCGGCCAGCCGATGTTCCTGGCCTGGGGGCCGGAGCTGACCTTCCTCTACAACGATGCCTATTCGCCCATCCTCGGCGCCCGCCACCCCCATGCCCTGGGCCGCCCCTTCCGCGAGGTCTGGTCGGAGGTCTGGGACGACCTGCTTCCCATGGTGGACAAGGCGCTGGCCGGGGTCTCCACCTGGCGTGAGAACCTGCACCTCGTCCTGCACCGCAACGGCTATCCCGAGGATTGCTGGTACACATTCTCCTACAGCCCGGTCCATGACGATGAGGACCGCATCGCCGGCATGTTCTGCACCTGCATGGAGACCACCGGCCAGGTCATCGCCGAACGCGCGCTGAGGGAGAATGAGGGCCGCTTCCGCGCGCTGCTGGATGCCGCGCCGGCGATGATGTGGGTGACCGACCGCCAGGGCAACTGCACCCATCTCAACCGCAGCTGGTACAGCTTCACCGGCCAGACGGAGGTCACCGGGCTCGGCCAGGGCTGGCTCGACGCGGTGCATCCGGAGGACCGGCACCGGGCTGCGATCAGCTTCGCCCGTGCCTTCACCGCGCGGGAGGCCTGCAACCTCGACTACCGCGTGCGCCGCGCCGATGGCCAGTGGCGCTGGGCGATCGACGCGGCGCATCCGCGCCTGGACGAGGCGGGACAGTATCTCGGCCATGTCGGATCGGTGCTGGATATCACCGACCGCCGCGCGGCGGAGGAACGCCAGACCCTGCTGGCGCGGGAGGTCGACCACCGCGCCAAGAACGTGCTGGCCGTAGTGCAGGCGGCGCTGCGCCTGACCCGGGCGCCGGATGTGCCCAGCTTCACCCGCGCCCTGGAAGGTCGCGTATCGGCTCTGGCGCGGGCGCAGACCCTGCTGTCCAACGACCGCTGGATCGGCGCCGACCTGGCGGCGCTGCTGCGGGGCGAACTCGCCCCCTTCCTGGGGGAGGAGGATGCCTCCCGCCCCCGCGCCCGCCTGGATGGGCCGGCGGTGATGCTGCCGGCCGCCATGACCCAGCCCCTGACCATGCTGGTGCATGAGCTGGCGACCAATGCGGTGAAGCATGGCGCGCTGTCCGTGGAAGCCGGCCGGCTGCTGGTGTCCTGGCGGGTGGCGGACGACGTGCTGCATCTGACCTGGGCCGAGCAGGACGGACCGGAAATCGCCGCCGCCCCGCGCCGCCAGGGTTTCGGCAGCCGGGTGCTGGAGGCCACGGCGCGCGGCCAGCTGGGCGGCCGCATCGGTCTGGACTGGCGTCGTGACGGGCTGGTCTGCACCTTCGCCCTGCCCATGCGGCGCGAGGCGATGGAACCCTTCGTCGCCGGCTGACGCGCCGGCGCACGCCAGACCTGCGAACCAGCCCCTTGCAGCACCGCCCCCCAGGGTTCAGGTAAGCGCCCCTTCTGTCTGGCCAGGCGCATGAACGACCGCATCTCCCTCCCCAAGGACCGAATCAAGATCCTGCTGCTGGAAGGCATTGCCGACAGCGCCGTGGATCTGTTCGGCCAGGCCGACTACGCCACCATCCATCGCGAGAAGAAGGCGCTGGAAGGCCAGGCGCTGATCGAGGCGGTGAAGGGCGTGCATATCCTCGGCATCCGGTCCCGCACCGAGGTGACGGAGGAGGTTCTGGCCGCCGCCGACCGGCTGATCGCCATCGGCTGCTTCTGCATCGGCACCAACCAGGTCGACCTGGACGCCGCCGCGCGGCGCGGCATCGCCGTGTTCAATGCCCCCTTCAGCAACACCCGCAGCGTCGCGGAGCTGACGCTGGCCGAGGCGGTGATGCTGATGCGCGGCATCGTCGACAAATCCATCTCCGCCCATGCCGGCGGCTGGGACAAGTCGGCCGCCAATAGCTGGGAGATGCGCGGCAAGACGCTGGGCATCATCGGCTACGGCAATATCGGCAGCCAGCTCTCGGTCCTCGCCGAGGCCTTTGGCATGCGCGTGCTGTATCACGACCACACGGGCAAGCTGCCGCATGGCAATGCCTCCCCGGCCGCCAATCTGCACGACCTGCTGGCGCGGTCGGATGTGGTGACCATCCATGTGCCGGAAACGCCGGACACCATCGGCATGATGGGCGCCCGCGAATTCGCCGCGATGAAGCCCTCCGCCGTCTTCATCAACAATGCCCGCGGCACCGTGGTGGATGTGGAGGCCCTGGCCGCCGCCCTGCGCGAGAAGCGCATCCTGGGCGCGGCGCTGGACGTGTTCCCGGAAGAGCCGAAGCGGAATGGGGAGGCCTTCGTCTCCCCCCTCCAGGGCCTGCCCAATGTCATCCTGACGCCGCATATCGGCGGCAGCACGGCGGAGGCGCAGGACCGCATCGGCGCGGAAGTGGCGCGCAAGCTGGTGGATTATTCCGACACCGGCGCCACCATGGGCAGCGTGAACCTGCCGCAGGTGCAACTGCCGGCACGTCCCACCGGCGCCCGCTGGACGCATCTGCACCGGGATGCGCCCGGCATTCTTTCGCAGATGAACGCCTGCTTCGGCCGCCGCGGGCTGAACATCGCGGCGCAGTACTACCAGACCGGCGGCGACCTCGGTTACGTGGTGGTGGAAAGCGTCGAGGCGCGGGCGGAGGCCGAGGCGATCCTGGCGGAACTCCGCGCTTTGCCCGGCACGGTGCGCGCGCGGCTGATCTACGAGCGGAGCTGACCCGCCCCGCTTGATTGCGCCAACGTGACCATCTGACCGGTTCCCACCCTCCTCCCGACGCATCGTATATTGGCGACGGGACGGGGGAATTGGGCGATGGCGACGATCCTTGGTGGCGCGTCGGGTGAACTGCTCGGGCCGGGGTCCGGCATCGAATCCGACCTGATCTTCGGCTTCGGCGGCGCCGATACGCTGCTGGGCGGGCTGGGCCAGGACACGCTGGCGGGCGGCGACGGCGACGACGTCATCGAGGGCGGGCCTGGCGCGGATCGGCTGAGCGGCGGCGACGGCGCCGATACCTTCCGCTTCCGCCTGCTGGCCGAGCTGGCCGGGGACAGCATCGGCGATTTCGGTTCCGGCGACCGTCTGGTCTTCGATTTCGCCGCCACCTGGCGCTTCCTCGGCAACCAGGGCTTCAGCGGCGCCGGGCAGGAATACCGCCTGACCACCACCGACCCGGCGCTCGGCCCCGTCACCACCCTGCTGGAATTCGACCCCAGCGGCAGCGGCGCCGCGCCGCTGGTGCTGACCCTGGCAGGGCGGCATGCGCTCAGCCTGGTGGCACCGGGCCAGCTTGGCTTGGTCACCCCGCTGAACCGCCTCGGCACCGCGGCGAATGAGACGATGAACGGCACCGCCGGCGCCGACACGCTGCTGGGCGCCGGCGGCAATGACGTGCTGCGCGGCGGCGATGGCGATGACTGGCTGCATGGCGGCGCCGGCAACGACGTGCTGCGCGGCGGGCCGGGGCGGGACACGCTGTCGGGCGGCGTCGGCGAGGATGTCTTCATGTATCCGCTGCTGGGCGAGATCGATGGCGACGAAATCCGCGACCTGCGAGCCGAGGATCTGCTGAACCTCTCGGGCCTCACCGGCTTCACCTTCCTGGCAGACGCCGCCTTCACCGGGCAGGCGGGCCAGTTCCGCTACGCCCAGTCCGGGCGCGACATGCGGCTGGAGGTGGATACGGATGGCGATGCGCTGGCCGACCGCACGCTGACCCTCATCAACCAGTCGATGCCCCTGATGCAGACCGCGCCGGGCAGCCTGGTCCTGCGGCCCGGCAGCGGGGTGGATGTGCTCGGCACCGAGGCCGGGGAGACGCTGCTGGGCGGCCAGGGGGCCGATAGCCTTTCCGGCCTCGGCGGCGACGACCTGCTGCGCGGCGGCGCGTTTCGCGACACGCTGCTGGGCGGCGAGGGCCATGACACGCTGGATGGCGGCAGCGGCAACGACCGGCTGGAAGGCGGCGACGGCCGCGACCTGCTGCTGGGCGGCGAGGGCAACGATGTGCTGGAGGGCGGCGCCGGGAATGACACGCTGGTGGGGGGCGCCGGGGCGGATACGCTGATCGGTGGCGAGGGCGCCAACGTCTATGTCTTCGCCACGCTGGCCGATATGGCTGGCGACCGGCTCTATCCCTTCGGGTCGCTGGACCGGATCGACCTGACCGGCCTGACCGGCTTCCGCTTCGTCGGCGATGGCGGCTTCACTGGCACGGCCGGCGAGATCATGTTCGGCGACCGCGGCCTGTCCTTCGACGTGGATGGCGATGGGCTGGGCGATGCCTGGCTCTACATGGGCAATCTGGACAGGGGCGCGCTGGAGGAGACGGCGCCGGGCAGCCTGACGCTGCGCCTGGCGCCAGGGCTGGTGCTGACCGGCGGGGAGGCCGGCGAAACCCTGGTGGGCAGCGCGGGCGGCGACACGATCGCGAGCCATGGCGGCGCGGATTCGCTGCTGGGCGGTGGCGGCAACGACCTGCTGCGCGGTGGCGATGGCGCCGACACGCTCTACGGCGGCAACGGCTATGACACGTTGGAGGGCGGTGCGGGCGATGACGTGTTGTTCGGCAGCCTCGGCTCCGACCGCATGACGGGCGGCGCCGGCGCGGACCGCTTCGTGTTCCGCTCTCTTCAGGAATTGACCTGGACCGACAGCTTCGGCGACTCCAGCTACACCGGCCGCAGCAGGATCACCGACCTCGACCTCCAGGACGTGATCGACCTGTCGGCCATTGCGGGGCTGCGCGTGGTGGAGGCCTTTTCCGGGCGGGCGGGCGAGGTGCTGATCACCGCGACCGGCTTGCTGTTCGATTTGGAGGGCATCGCCCTGGATGTGCCCGCCTATACCCTGCCTGGCATCGACATCAACATCGCAGCCGAGATGTCGGATCTGGTCGAGACGTCGCCGGGAAGCCTGATCTTCCGCCGCGCGCCGCTGGAGGTGGTGGGCACGCAGGGGAACGACCGACTGGAGTCGCAGGGGCTCTACAACGTGATCCGTGGCCTGGGCGGCAATGACCTGCTGCTGAGCCGGGATACCGCCCTGTCCGACACGCTGGAAGGCGGCGAAGGCTGGGATCGCTTCCAGATGGAATGGCGCGACGGGATGAATGTCACCATCCTCGATCTGGAGGCTGGTGAAAGGCTGGAGATACTGCAGGGCCAGCAGGGCTATTACGGCCCGCGGCTTGTCTGGCGTGGCGAGGCTGCGTTCACCGGCACGGCGCCGGAGATGCGCCTGGCGCGGGATGTCTGGCTTGGCGACCGGTTCCTGGAAACGGCGCTGCTCATCAACCGCCCCGGTGAATCGGCAACACCGGAACTGATGGCGGATCTGAACGGCTTCGCAGGAACGCTGAGCGTATACAGCAACGGCGGATTTGGCGAACCCATCATCCTGACCGCCCAGGACAGCCTGCTGTAGCGGCCGCTTCCCGGCCGGGAAGGGTTCCCTTCGGCGCGTTCCTGCTGTAGGGCGCGCGGCCCTCCCCGGCCCAAGGCGTTTTCTCATGCAGCCCGTCATCGGCATCGATTTCGGCACCACCAACAGCGTGGTGACCGCCCTCTCGGCCGATGGCCAGGTGCGCGTGCTGCGCCATGCGACGGATGAGGTGTTCCGCTCCGTCCTGTGCTTCTGGCAGGGCGCCACCGGCCGCACCGAACACGCCGCCGGCCCCGCCGCCATCGAGGCCTATCTGGACGATCCGCTGGAAGCGCGGCTCATCATGTCCATGAAGAGCTACCTCGCCCAGCGCAGCTTCATGGAAACCCGCATCCTCGGCCAGTCCTGGCCCTTGGAGCCCCTGGTGGCCCTGTTCCTGCGCGCTTTGCTGGCGCCGTTCCGGGACGAGCTGGCGGGGGCCAAGGTGGTGGTGGGCCGGCCGGTGCGCTTCGTCGGCGAAAGCGCCGATGACGCGCTGGGCGAGCGGCGACTGCGGGAGGCCTTCGCCCGCGCCGGGGTGGAGCAGGTGCAGGTGGCGCTGGAACCCGCCGCCGCCGGCCATCGCTTCGCCGCCGGGCTGGACCGGCCGGCCACCGTTCTGGTTGCCGATTTCGGCGGCGGCACCAGCGACTTCTCCCTGCTGCGCTTCGAGCCCGGGCCGCCGCGGCGCGTCACCGCGCTGGGCCAGTCCGGCGTCGGTGTGGCCGGCGATGCCTTCGACTTCCGCATCATCGACCATGTGATCTCCCCCCTGCTGGGCAAGGGTGGCAGCTACCGCGTGACCGGCACCGAACTGCCGATCCCGCCCGCCTGGTATGGCAGCTTCGCCCGCTGGCACCTGCTGTCGCTGATGCGCGCGCCAAAAACCCTGCGGGACATCGAGGCGGTGGCCCGCACCGCCGACCATCCGGAGCAGCTGCACGCCCTGATCCAACTGGTGAAGGACGAGGCCGGCTACGCCCTGTACCGCGCCGTCTCCGCCGCCAAGGCGGCCCTGTCGCGGGAGGAGGCGACGGTGCTGCGCTTCCGCCATGGCGATTTCGACGTCGCCGCGCCCGTGACCCGCGCGCAGTTCGAAGGCTGGATCGCCCCGGAACTGGCCCGCATCGACACCGCGGTGACCGCGGCGCTGGAAGATGCGGCGCTCACGGCCGATCAGGTGGACCGGGTGTTCCTGACCGGCGGCAGCTCCCTCGTCCCCGCCGTGCGCCACCTGTTCGAGGACCGCTTCGGCGCGGGCCGGGTGGTGGCGGGGGGTGAGTTCGTCTCGGTGGCGGAGGGGCTGGCGCTGATGGGAGAGGCGTAGCGGCCCTCCCCCCCCTCAGCCGGTGACCGGGCCGAGCTCCGTCTCGGGCGCGGCCTGAGCACCGTCCTGCCAGCCCTTGCGTTCCTCGCAGAGCCGCTTCGCCAGCAATGCCGTGCCGAGCACGCCAGCGCCTACGGCAAGGGTCGTCACGGCGCCGGCCACCACCACGGCCCCCAGCACGCTGCCCGCGGCCATTCGCAAAATCATGGCGATCTCTCCTTCTGCCTCGCCCCTATCTTGGCGCGGTGGGCGTCCGGCGCCAGGGCGTTCGCCTCACGCCGGCGATCCAGGCGGCCGAACGAGCGCGGCATCACGTCGTGCGTGGCGCCTCAAGGGGCAGTTGCGCGGTCAGCAGGCGCAGCTCCGTCAGGTCCCCGGCCAGGGCCGCGGCCTCCGCCGCCGCCAGGATATTGGCGGCGCTGCGCCAGCCGGCATTGGCGGCGATGCCCCGCAGCGCATGGGAGGTGGCGCGCGCGCGGAGCGCGTCACCATCGGCCACCGCCGCTATCAGCGCCGGGATGCGGTTGGCCCATTCGTTGCGGAAGGCCTCCGCCAGCGAATCAACATGGCGATCCGGGCCGTCATCCCCCGCCAACGGCGTGTAGAGCGTGACATAGCCGCCGCCCGGCAGCGGCGCGCGGCGCAATTCCAGGCGAGAGCCGTCCGGGCGGCGACGCACCCAGCGTTCCAGCAGAGGGCCGTCGCGTAGCGCCGCCATGCGCCGCCGGACCTCCGCATCGGGATCCACCAACCCGAATTCGCCGCCCTCCGCCTGCAGGCGCAGCACCTCCGCCATCGGCATGCCGATACGCAGCGCCTCTCGCGGCACGCCGGCATAATCGGGGAAGCGGGAGTTCCAGCCGACCAGCCGCAGCGCGTCATCGGTCACCATCACGCCATCGGACATGGCGGCGATGGCGGCATCGAGCTGCCGGGTCCGGTTCTCCGCCCGCTCCGCCAGCAGGCGCAGCTCCGTCTGGCTGGCGCGCAGGGTCACGACCTCGGCCCGCAAGGCGCGCAGCACCTGCCACTGCCGCAACAGCAGCAGAAACAACAGAAGGCTGAGGCCCAGCAGCAGCAGCAACATGGACGCCGCGGGCAGCAAGGCGGTGAGACGATCTCCGGGCGGGATCGCCTCTGACTGGGCCCAGGCCGATCGCGGCATCAGGCTCAACATCACAAGCCAAAGCGGGAGGGCCAGCTTCGTCTCCCGCTTCAGGGTTGCCCGGCGATGGCCGGTTTCTACCCGTGCGCGCGGCACCGAAGCAAGCCTTTCGAAGGGCTTTCCCTGCCGGCGGGCTTGCCCCCGAAGGGTCCGGTTGGCATGTTCCGCCACCTCCCACCCTTCGGCGTGATGGCGTCGTCCCGGTCCGGGTGACCGGCGACAGAGACAGGCAAGGATACAGGCATGGCCAAGATCAAGGTGAAGACCCCCGTCGTCGAGATGGATGGGGATGAGATGACGCGCATCATCTGGGGGTTCATCAAGGACCGCCTGATCCTGCCCTATCTCGACATCGACCTGAAGTACTACGACCTGGGCGTCCAGTATCGCGACCAGACCGATGACCAGGTGACGGTGGATGCCGCCAACGCCACCAAGCAGTACGGCGTGGGCGTGAAGTGCGCGACCATCACCCCGGACGAGGCGCGCGTCGCCGAATTCGGCCTGAAGAAGATGTGGCGCAGCCCGAACGGCACCATCCGCAACATCCTGGACGGCACCATCTTCCGCGAGCCGATCATCTGCCAGAACGTGCCGCGCCTGGTGCCGCACTGGTCCAAGCCGATCGTGGTCGGCCGCCATGCCTATGGCGACATCTACCGCGCGGTGGAGATGAAAGTGCCGGGCGCCGGCACGGTGAAGATGACCTACACCCCGGAAGGCGGCGCGCCGCAGGACGTGGGCGAGTTCGTGTTCAAGGATGCCGGCGTGTTCATGGGCCAGCACAACCTGAACGCCTCGATCGAGGGCTTCGCCCGGGCCTCCTTCAACTACGGCCTGTCGCGCAAGTATTCCGTGTACTTCAGCCACAAGAACACGATCCTGAAGGCCTATGACGGCAACTTCAAGGACATCTTCAAGTCGATCTTCGACGCCGAATTCGCCGCCAAGTTCAAGGAAGCCGGCATCGTCTACGAAGACCGCCTGATCGACGACATGGTGGCCTCCGCGCTCAAGTGGGAAGGCGGCTATATCTGGGCCTGCAAGAACTACGATGGCGACGTGCAGTCCGACATCGTGGCCCAGGGCTTCGGCAGCCTCGGCCTGATGACCTCGGTCCTGCTGTCCCCGGACGGCTCGACCGTCGAGTCCGAGGCCGCGCATGGCACGGTGACCCGCCACTACCGCGAGCACCAGAAGGGCCGTGAGACCAGCACGAACCCGATCGCGTCCATCTTCGCCTGGACCCGTGGCCTGGCCTATCGCGGCAAGTTCGACGGCACGCAGGATGTGGTCGACTTCGCCAATGCGCTGGAGCAGGTCTGCATCCAGACCGTGGAAGCCGGCGACATGACCAAGGACCTCGCCATCCTGATCAGCAAGGACCAGCCCTGGCTCAACACCCAGGCCTTCCTCGCCAAGCTGGATGAGAACCTGAAGAAGAAGATGGCCTGAGGCCACACCGCGGCCGGCCGGGGGTTCCGCCTCCGGCCGGCCGCAAACTTCGCGTCTATGCTGCAACGCAGCATATGGCGCGTTTATGCTGCACCGCAGTATAAGGGCGGCATGATGCCCTTCACCCTTGTCGACTGGATCGCGCTGGCGATCTTCGCGGCCTGCTGGCTCGGCTACGCCACCGTGGTGGACCGGGTGCCGCGCATCCGCCAGGCCAGCGTCATCGCCGCCATGGACGGCTACCGGCGCCGTTGGATGCGGGCGATGCTGACTCGCGACAATCGCATCGCCGACATGGCGGCGATCGGCAATCTGATGAACAGCACCAGCTTCCTGGCCACCACCAGCATCTTCATCCTGGGCGGCCTGGTGGCGCTTCTGGGCGCCCCGGATCTCGGCCGCCGGGTGGTCGCCACCCTGCCCTTCGCCGCGGTGCCGGATGATTCGACCTGGGAGCTGAAGATCGGCCTGCTGCTGGTAATCTTCATCAACGCCTTTTTCGAGCTGACCTGGGCGCTGCGCCAGTTCAACTACACCTCGATCCTCGTCGGCGGCATTCCCTGCGGCAAGCCGGATGCGGAGGCGCTGTCGCTGGCCGACATGGCCGCCGAGGTGGCCAACCGCGCCGCCCAGCATTTCAACACCGGCCTGCGCAGCTACTATTTCGGCCTGGCCGCCCTGGCCTGGGTGGTGCATCCGCTGGCCCTGGTCGCCACCAGCCTTTTCGTGCTGCGGGAGCTGCATCGGCGGGAATTCCGGTCAGCGGTGCGGGACGCGCTCAGCCCCACCAGCTGATCACTCCTCACGCTCGATCCGGCGCAGCACGGCCCAATAGTCGCGGAAGATCATCACCCGCAGCGTCCGCTCCGGACCGCGGCGCGGCAGGCGATCCGGGTGGAATCGACGGGCGAATTCCCGCTTGGCGCGCTGAAACCGCGAATCCGGCGAGGGGCGTCGGGCCATCCGCAATTCCTGCCGCAGCCGCGCCACCTCCTCCGACAGGGCCTGGGCGCGGGCCTGTTCCGAACGGGCCAGCGCCCGGCTGCGGGTCAGGCGCCGGTCGCGCCGGCTGGCGGGCGATGGCCGCCCCAGCCGGCGCAATGCGCGCCAGAGGCGCAGCATGAGGCGCGCCACCCCCCAGAGCAGCAGCGCCAGCAGAAGCCCCACCGCGAAATACGCCACGCCGGCCACCTTCGTCCCTGGACCGCGGAACCTGCCGCAGAAGGGCTGGCGAAATGTTAACCCGCCGCCTGACGCAGTGCCGCCACCTGATCCAAGGGCAACGCCCGCCCGGTCACGCGCCGGCCGGCCAGCCGGCTTTCCACCGTCGTCGCCTGGCACAGCGCGTTCAGAACCGCCTCCTCCACCGCTTCCGCCACGGCAACGAACAGCGGCGACATGCGGTCATTCGGCCAGTCCAGCGTCGCGCCCCGCCCGCCGCCGCGGCGGACATCGGGGTGGGTGGAGAAAGCCAGGGCATAGTCGCCGGAGCCATCGGAAAAGGCCGCGCCCGTGCGCGCGATGCCGCCCATGGCCCGCCGCGCCAGGCGTTGCAGGTTGCGGTCCGACAGCGGCGCGTCCGTGGCCACCACCACCATGACCGAGCCATCGGCATCCGCCTGCTCCGCCGCATGCTCCGCCAGATAGTACTTCTTCAGAAGCCGCCCGACCGGCAGCCCGTCCATCACCAGCGCGCCGCCGTAATTCGCCTGGACCAGCGCCCCCAGCATCCACCCACCCAGCGCGGTGGGCAGAAGGCGGGAAGCGGTGCCGATGCCGCCCTTCCAGCCGAAGGCCATGGTGCCGGTGCCGGCACCGACCGAGCCTTCCGCCACCGGACCTTCGGCCGCCTGTGCCAATGCGTCCAGCATATGCTGGTGGGTGACGCCGCGGGCGCGGATGTCGTTCAGCCGGCCGTCATTGGTTTCGCCCACCACGGCATTGACCGAGCGGACAGCCTCGTTCCCCGGCTGCGCCAGCGTCCAATCCACCAACGCTTCCACCGCCCGGCCGACCGCCAGGGTGTTGGTCAGCAGAATCGGCGTTTCCAGCTCGCCGAGTTCCTGCACCTGCGTGACCCCGGCCATCTTGCCATAGCCGTTCATGGCGAAGAGGCCGGCGGGCACGCGCTCGGCATAGGGATTGCCGGGATGCGCCAGAATGGCAGTGACGCCGCTGCGCGTGGCCTCGCCCTCCATCACCGTGACCTGGCCGACACGAAGGCCGGCCACATCCGTGATGGCGTTCAGCGGGCCGGGGGCGAAAATGCCGGGGGCGAAGCCGAGGGCGCGCGCCCTCACCCCGCCAGCGCGGCCCTGACCGCCGCCAGCGCCTCGCCGGCCTTGGCCGCATCCGGCCCGCCGGCCTGGGCCATGTCCGGCTTGCCGCCGCCGCCCTTGCCGCCGATGGCGGCAGAGGCGGCGCGCACCAGCGTCACCGCGTCGGTCTTGCCCTTTGCGGCGTCACCGATGCCGACGAAGACGCTGGCCTTGCCCTCCGCGGTCGCGACCACGGCCACCACATCGGCGGTGCCGGACTGCAGGATGGCCTCGACCACGCCCTTCAGATCCTTGGGCGGCATCTCGCCCAGTTCACGCAGCGCCACGCGCAGGCCGGCGATTTCCTCGACCTCCGCCGCGGCACCGCCCGTCGCCAGCTTCTTGCGCAGGTCGGAAACCTCGCGCTCCAGCTTTTTCCGATCTTCCAACAGGCTGGTGATGCGATCCGCCAATTCGGCCGGACGGGCCTTCAGCACGGCCGCGGCCTGGCTGAGTTGCCGGTCGCGCTCCTCCAGCAGCTTCATCGCTGCCTCCCCGGTCACCGCCTCGACGCGGCGAATGCCGGCCGCGACCGCGCCCTCGGAGACAATCCGGAAAAGCCCGATATCGCCGGTGCGCTTCACATGGGTGCCGCCACACAGCTCCAGCGAATAGACGCCGTGGCGCTCCACCGCCTGCGGGTCGTGGCCCATGGAGACCACGCGGACCTCGTCGCCGTATTTCTCGCCGAACAGCGCCATGGCGCCGACGGCCACGGCCTGGTCCGGCGTCATCAGCCGGGTCACCACCTCGGCATTCTCCCGGATGCGGGCATTCACCTCGGTCTCGACCCAGGCGAGGTCCTCATCCGTCATCGGCGTGGGCTGGGAGACGTCGAAGCGCAGGCGGTCCGGCGCGTTCAGCGAGCCCTTCTGGGAAACATGCGTCCCCAGCCGGCGGCGCAGCGCCTCATGCAGCAGGTGCGTTGCCGAGTGATGCGCGCGGATGGTACCGCGGCGGGCGTGGTCGACCTCGGCCACCACCGGCAGGCCCAGCTTCGCCTCGCCATGCGCCACCACGCCGTAATGGACGAAGAGTTCGCCCAGCTTCTTCTGCGTGTCGCGCACCACGATGCGGCAGGCCTCGCCGGCCGAGATCAGCCCGGCATCGCCGACCTGGCCGCCCGATTCGGCATAGAAGGGCGTCTGGTTCAGCAGCACCGCGACCTCGGTGCCCGGGCCGGCGCTCTCCACCGGCTTGCCGTCCACCAGGATAGCGAGGATCGAGCCCTCCGCGCTCTCGGTCGAATAGCCCAGGAATTCGGAGGCGCCGAGCTTCTCCTTCAGGTCGAACCACTGCGTTTCCGTCGCCGCCTCGCCCGAGCCCGCCCAGGCCGCGCGGGCGCGCTGCTTCTGCTCCGCCATGGCGGCCGCAAAGCCTTCGGTGTCGACCGACTTGCCTTCGCCGCGCAGCGCGTCCTGCGTCAGATCGAGGGGGAAGCCGTAGGTGTCGTAGAGCTTGAAGGCGACGTCACCCGGAAGGGTGCCCTTGTCACCCAGCTTGCCCGACTCTTCCGCCAGCAGGCCAAGCCCCCGCTCCAGCAGCGACCGGAACCGCGTCTCCTCCAGCCGCAGCGTCTCCACCACCAGCGATTCAGCCCGCAGAATTTCGGGATAGGCCGCGCCCATCTGGCGGGTCAGGGCCGGTACCAGGCGGTGCAGCAGGGGCTCGCGCGCGCCCATCATATGGGCGTGGCGCATGGCGCGGCGCAGGATGCGGCGGAGCACATAGCCGCGGCCCTCGTTGGAGGGCAGCACGCCATCGGCCATCAGGAAGGTGCCGGCGCGCAGATGGTCCGCCACCACGCGGTGGCTGGTCTTCCACTGGCCGTCCGGCTCCTGGCCGGTCGCCTCCGCACTGGCGAGGATCAGGGCGCGCAGCGTGTCCGTGTCGTAATTGTCGTGCTTGCCCTGCAGGATCGCCGCGAAGCGCTCCAGCCCCATGCCCGTATCGATCGAGGGTCGCGGCAGCGGCACGCGGGTGCCGGGCGGGCCTTCCTCATATTGCATGAAGACCAAGTTCCAGATCTCGATGAACCGGTCGCCATCCTCCTCCGGGCTGCCGGGCGGGCCGCCGGGGATCTTGTCGCCGTGGTCGAAGAAGATCTCGGAACAGGGGCCGCAGGGGCCGGTATCGCCCATGCGCCAGAAATTGTCGGAGGTCGGGATGCGGATGATGCGGCTGTCCGGCAGGCCGGCCACCTTCTTCCAATAGACCGGCGCTTCCTCGTCCTCGGAATAAACAGTGACCAGCAGCTTGTCCTTGGGCAGGCCGAAATCGCGCGTCAGCAGGGTCCAGGCGTGCTCGATCGCCTGTTCCTTGAAGTAATCGCCGAAGGAGAAATTGCCCAGCATCTCGAAGAAGGTGTGGTGCCGGGCCGTATAACCGACATTGTCCAGGTCGTTATGCTTGCCACCCGCCCGCACGCATTTCTGGGCCGTGGTGGCACGCTGGTAGGAACGCTTTTCCTGACCCGTGAAGACATTCTTGAACTGGACCATGCCGCTGTTGGCGAACATCAGCGTCGGGTCGTTGCGCGGCACGAGGGGGGAGCTTTCCACCACCTCATGGCCGTTGCGCCGGAAGTAATCCAGGAAAGTGGCGCGGATATCGTTGCTGCTGCTCATGGTCTCGGCATGTCTCGCAAGGGGCCGTGATCGTTAGAGCAGAATGGAGGGAATCGGAAGGCGGGGCGGCATCAGACCGCCCCGCCGAATGCGATCAGTCCCGCTCGACCTTCACGACACGGCCGTCGCGAGGGTCCACATCCACCTCGATCTTGCGGTCCTGGGCGTCGCGGCCTTCGACCTCCCACAACCCATCATCGCATTCCGCCTTGTCGATGCGGACCACACCGGCACCCCGGGCGACCTCGATGGCGCGGTTGATATCGACCTGACCGGCGCAACGCCCGGCGGCGGGCTGGGCGGGGGCCTGCGCCAGGGCCGGCGGAATCACCAGCATGGCGCCAAAAGCCAGGGCGGAAAGGGAGAGACGGGTCATGTGTCATCCATCAAGGGTTACGGTGAAGTCATGCAACGCCCCCGATGAAAGGAACGTTGCCGCCGACCCGATCACACCCTGTTTGGTGGCGGCTATTCCGCCGCCGCCTCCTCGCCCTCACCCGCCAGCATGGAATTGGCCAGGCCGGCCGCCTGGTCGCGGATTCGCTTTTCGACGCTTTCCGCCATGGCGGGGTTGTCGCGCATGAATTGCTTGGCGTTCTCACGCCCCTGGCCGATGCGCTGGCTGTCGCAGCTGAACCAGGCGCCCGACTTCTCGACGATGCCGGCCTTCACGCCAAGATCGATCAGCTCCCCGACCTTGGAGATGCCTTCGCCATACATGATGTCGAAATCCACCTGCCGGAACGGCGGCGCCATCTTGTTCTTCACCACCTTCACCCGGGTCTGGTTACCCGTGGTGGTGTCGCGGTCCTTGATGCTGCCGATGCGGCGGATTTCAAGCCGGATGGAGGCGTAGAACTTCAGCGCATTGCCGCCCGTGGTGGTCTCCGGATTGCCGAACATCACGCCGATCTTCAGGCGAATCTGGTTCAGGAAGACCAGCAGGGTGTTGGAGCGGGAAACGCTGCCCGTCAGCTTGCGCAGCGCCTGGGACATCAGCCGCGCATGCAGGCCGACATGGGTATCGCCCATCTCGCCTTCCAGCTCGGCGCGCGGCACCAGCGCGGCCACGCTGTCCACCACCAGCACGTCGATGGCGCCCGAGCGCACCAGCGTGTCGCAGATCTCCAGCGCCTGCTCGCCGGCATCCGGCTGGCTGATCAGCAGGTTCTCGATATCCACGCCCAGCTTCTTGGCATAGCCAGGGTCCAGCGCGTGTTCGGCGTCGATGAAGGCGCAGGTGCCGCCGCGCTTCTGCGCCTCGGCGATGATATGCAGCGCCAGCGTGGTCTTGCCCGAGCTTTCCGGTCCGTAGACCTCGATAATCCGCCCCTTCGGCACGCCACCGATGCCCAGCGCCAGGTCAAGGCTGAGCGAGCCGGTGGAGATGACCTCCACCTCATCGGTCGCGGCCTTGTTGCCCATACGCATGATCGAGCCCTTGCCGAAGGCGCGTTCGATCTGGCTCAACGCAGCGTCCAGAGCCTTGGTCTTGTCCATACGGCTCGATCTCCCGAAATCCGATATCAACCTATGGGCGAAATTGAGGCAGGTCTACCACCTGCCGGTCAATCCCCCTGACCCGCCGGGTGTAGCGCGGCGCCGGGAAATGGCCACCGCGACCCTGCGGATCGTTGATCGGACTATCGCGCGGAACGGGCGTTCCGACAAGAACATTTAGGAAACTTTCACCCTCCCCGCCGGCAAAATCCCCCGCAGCTCCGCCACCAGCGCACCCAGACTATAGGGCTTGGCAAGCAGCTTGATCCGCTCCGCCGTCAGGTCCCGCCCCAGCGCCGCCTCCGCATAGCCGGAGACGAGCAGCACCGGCAGGTCCGGCCAGCGCGTCCGCAACTGCCCCGCGAGTTCCAGCCCGTCCATGCCCGGCATGACCACGTCCGAAACCAGCGCCAGGGGCGCCGGCGCGCCGCGCGCCAGCATCTCCAGCGCCTCCTCCGCGCAACCGGCGCTCATCACCTCGAAGCCGGCGCGGCGCAGCGCGCGTTCGGCCAGGCGCAGCAGCGGCACCTCATCCTCCACCAGCAGCACCGGCACATTGCCGTAGCTTGGGACCGGCCCGGCCGGGATGGCGGGCTGCGCCGTGGTGGGGGATGCCACCATGGCGGTGGGCACCGGCGGGTCGGCCGGCCCCTCATGCCGCGGCAGCCAGATGCGGAACAGCGTGCCTTCACCGCGCTTGCTGTCCACGGCGATGAAACCACCGGATTGCCGGACAATGCCATGCACCGTGGACAGGCCCAGCCCGGTGCCGCCCTGGTCGCGCCGCGTGGTGAAGAAGGGGTCGAAGATGCGGGGCAGCACCTCCTCAGGAATGCCGGCGCCGCTGTCGGACACTTCCAGCAGCGCATAGCGGCCGGGTGGCAGGGTCTCGTGGCCCAGCGGTTCCGGCCGCAGCACTACCGCATGGCCGGTGGCGATTCGCATGGCGCCGCCCTCGGGCATGGCGTCCCGCGCATTCAGGGCGAGGTTCATGATGACCTGGTCGAGCTGGGTGGGGTCGATCCGCACGCGGCGGGAGGGTTCCTCGAGATGCAGGGCCAGCTTCACCCGGCCGCCGAGCAGCCGTTTCAGCAATTCGCCCATCGAGGCCACCGCCTCATTCAGCTCCACCACCCGGGGCCGCAGCGCCTGCTGGCGGGCGAAGGCCAGAAGCTGGCGCACCAGGGCGGCGCCACGGCCGGCGCTTTCCAGCACCTGGCGCAGCTCCGGCGCCGCCATCCCATCCGGGGCGCGGGCCAGCGCGGCCTCCGCGCTGCCGGCGATGGCGGTCAGCAGGTTGTTGAAGTCATGCGCGATGCCGCCGGCCAGCGCGCCCACCGCCTGCAGCCGCGCCGCGGCCGCCTGCTGTTCCGGCGGCCGCGCCGGCGCGCGATGCATCCGCAGAAGCGAAAGCTTCTCCGGCAGCGGCAGGGGCCGGCGCTCGATTTCCAGCGGCGGCGCGCTGCCGCCGGCCAGGGTCACCGCCCGGCGCTGGCCATTGGCCAGGGCCGCCAGCACCTCCTCCCGCCCATCCGGCGCCAGGAGTTGGCTGAGCGCCAGTCCGGTACGCGGTGGCAGCATCGGGCCGCAGAGCCCGGCGAAGTCACTGTTCCAGGCCAGGATTCTGTCGTCCGAATCCAGCAGGGCCAAGCCAGTGCCTGCCGCGTCGAGCACGGCCTGCAACAGCGGGTCCGGCCCCGGATGCAGCGCACGGCGCAGCAGGGCCTGCAACTTGCGGCGCGTTTCGGTCATGCCGTTCTCCTCGGCCCTGGCGCGCGATGGCAGCGTCCGGTTGGTGCAAATACAATCAGTAGAGGCATGGTTCCGTCATTATCAACCATGAGGCGAATAAGCGCCATTCTGCCGCCACACATAGGCGATGATTTCTGCAACCGCCTGGTAGTGCTCCGGCGGGATCTCCGTCTCGAGCTCCAGCCGCCACAGGGCACGGGCCAGCGGCGGGTTGGCCACGAGGGGCACGCCGGCCTTCTGCGCCGCCTCTCGGATCCGGGACGCCATCTCGTCCACGCCCTTGGCCACCAGCTTCGGCGCCGCGCCATCGCCGCCATAGGCCAAGGCCACGGCGTAGTGGGTGGGGTTGGTGATCACCACCGCGGCGCGCGGCACCGCCGCCATCATGCGGCGACGCCCCTGGGACTGGCGCATCTGCCGGCGCCGCGCCTTCATGTGTGGGTCGCCTTCCGATTCCTTTGCTTCCTCCCGCAGTTCCTGTTTGCTCATGCGCAGCCGGCTGGCATGGCGGAAGCGCACCCACAGCACATCCAGCAGGGCGATGCCCGCGAAAGCCACCAGCGCCGCCTTCATCAGCCTCAACGCCGCCGCCCCGGAACTGGCCGGCAGTGCGCCTGACGGGGCGTGCAGCGCGGCCTGAATCTCCTGCAGATCCCCCAGCGCGTGCCACAGCGCGGCGCCCACCAGCGCCAGCTTCAGCAGGTTGCGCAGGAATTCCATGCCCGCTTCCGGCGCTACCAGCCGCTTCAGCCCGGCTATCGGATTGATCTTATTGAGGCTGGGCGTCATGGACTGGGCCGAGATCAGCCCGCCGGTCTGCACCAGCGTTGCCGCCACCGCGCCCAGCGCCGCCGCCCCCGCCACCGGCAGCACCGCCATCAGGCCAAGGGCAAACAGGGTCTTGCCGGTTTCGGCCATTTCCATCGCATGGCCGCCTTCCAGCGTGGTGCGCATCGCCCGCAGCATCGCCATGCCGCTGACCGGCAGGGCCAGGGTCGCGGCCAGGGTGGCGCAGGCCAAGGCGGACCAGCCCACCGCTTCCCGCGACAGGGCGACCTGCCCATCCTCCCGCGCCTTTTCCAGGCGCCTGGGTGTAGCGGCCTCTGTCCGGTCGCCGGACTCGCTGCCCTCGCCCTCGGCCATGGCTCAGCGCAGCCCGGGCAGATTGAGGAAGCTGTCGCGCAATGCCGCGGCGAAGGTCGCGATCATCGGCGGAGCCAGCAGGCCGAGCAGCGCCAGCCCGGCCAGGATCTGGCCTGGCACAGCGACGAAGAAGGTCTGCACCTGCGGCGCCAGCCGCGCCAGCAGGCCGAGCGCCACATTCAGCACCACCGCGCCGATCACGAAGGGCGCAGCCAGGCGCAGCGCCAGGCCGAGCGAATCCGCCCCGGCCTGGGCCAGCGCCTCCGCCCCCGGCCCGGCGGGAAAGGGATCGCCCGCCGGCAGCACGGCGTAGCTTTGCACCAGCGCCGACAGCGCGATGCCGTGCAGGCCGAGCGACAGCACCAGCACCACCGCCAGCAGCCCGAAGGCACGGCCGAGCGCGGTCGCCTGCGCCCCGAGCGCGGGGTCCACCACCAGCAGCCCACCCAACCCCACCAGCGCGGAGACGGCCTGGCCCGCCATGGCGAAGGCGGTCATCGCCAGTCGCGCCAGCCCGCCGATCCACAGCCCCACCACCACCTCTATCGCCAGAAGGCGCGTGGCTTCCGCCGGGTCGTCGGGCGCGGCCGGCAGGCCGGGGCCGATCAGGGGGAACAGCAAGGCGAGCAGCGCGAGGCCGAGCCCCAGGCGCATCGTCACCGGCACATCCTGCTCGCCCAACCCCGGCAGCAGCATCACCGCCGCCCCCAGCCGGGCGAACAGCAGCACCGCCTGGAAGGCCAGCGTCGGCAGCGACTGCACCAGCGCGAGGTCGGCCTCGTTCACGGCATGCCGCCGATCGCCACCATCTGGTCGAACAGCCGGCCGGTCCAGGCCACCATGACGGTCGTGGTGAAGGGGCCGAGCACCACCATCAGCACGCCGCCGATGATCAGCTTCGGCACAAAGGCCAAAGTCGCCTCCTGGATCTGGGTCAGCGCCTGGATCAGGGAGACGACGAGCCCGATGACCAGCACCGCCAGCAGCGGCGGCCCCATCACCTGCGTGGCAATCCAAAGCGCCTCACGCAGCGCCTGGCCCATGGCCTGTTCCGACATCGGCCCTCCTGGCCTTTCTTCCCCCCGAAGGGGTTACGCCGCCGATCTCAGATCGGCATGCGCATCACCTCCTGATAGGCGGAGACAACCCGGTCACGCAGCGACACCGCGGTCTGCAAGGCAAGTTCGGCGCGGGAGATGGCGAGCACGGCGTCGGAAACGCTGCCCTGGCCCATCAGCGCCTGGGTGGCGCTGGCATCGGCGCTGCGGCCGATCTGCACGCCATTCTCCAGCGCCCGGGACAGCGCCGCGCCGAATTGGGCGCCCGCGCCTTCCACCGCCGACGTGCCCAGCGCGGCGCCAGCGCCGGCGGAGGCATAGGCGGCGGCGGCCCGGATGGCGCCGACCGCCATCAGCGCAGCGCCTCGATGGCGCGGGTCAGCATGCCGCGCGTGGTCTCCAGCACCGTCAGGTTGGCGCTGTAGCTGCGCTGCGCCTCACGCATGTCCATCACCTCCACCAGACTGTCGACATTCGGCAGCTTGACGTAGCCATTGGCATCCGCCGCCGGATGCGCAGGGTCGAAGCGGGTCGGGAAATCGCCCGGCTGCGTGCCGATGCGGGACACGCCGACCGTCTCCGCCCCCAGCGCGCGGTCGAGGCGGTTGGCGAAGCTGACGGTGCGGCGGCGATAGGGATCGGCGCCGGCGGATTCGCCGGTGCTTTCCCGGTTGGCCAGATTCTCCGCCACCACGCGCAGGCGGGTGGATTGCGCCGTCATGCCGGCGGCCGAAATGCGCAGCGCCCGATCGAGATCCATATCCTGTTCTCCTCCAGACGCCCCGCTCAGCCCTGACGGCCGAGCGCGAGGCGAAACATGCCCATGAAGCTGCGATGCACGGCCATGGCGAGGGCATGCGCGGTGTCGGTCTCCGCCATGCGAACCGCCTCGGTATCCAGGGAAACCGCATTGCCATCCGGCACCGTCTCCGCCACCCCGCGATCCTCCGGCGCCAGGCCGTTGCCGCCGCGCGTCGGTTGCAGATGGGACGGTGCGGTGCGCGCCATGGCGGGCGGCGTGGCATTCGCCAGGTGCCGCGCGAAGGGCACCAGGTCGTGCGGCCGGTAATTCGGCGTATCGGCATTGGCGATATTCTGCGCCAGCACCGCCTGGCGACGGTCCAGCCAATTGACCCGACGCGCGGCCAGGTCCAGCGGATTGCCGGCGCGAGCGGGGGCCGAGGCGGACCGGGCGGGGGGGAACGTCTCCATCACCCCATGCTGCACCGCAGGCATGAACGAATCGTTGATATACGCAACCACAGGACGAAGACGCGCCACGCGGCGCCCGCATGACTTGCGGCTTGGGCGCGATGCGCCCGTTCAGTATGTCTTAACGCGGCTCTGGCCTAATGCCGCCATGTCACATGTTGCCACCCATGCCGAGGCTGTCCGCGCCGCCATCGAAGCCATGGGCGGGACGGTGATGATGGCCCGCGCCCTGGTCGAGGGTGGGCGCCTCATCGACCTGCAAGGCCTGGACCGTGACGCCACCGCGCTCTGCGCCGCCGTGCTGGCGCTGCGGGACGCGGAGGCGCGCAGTCTGCGCCCGGCGCTGGAGGCCCTGCTGCATCAGGTGAACGACCTGACGGCGGAGGTCGCCCGCGCCTGAGCGGGAGGAAACGCCCGCAAAAAGCGGGTGCGAAAGGACAGGATGACCGAGACCGCGAGCCTGATCACCGCAGGGCTGACCGCCGCCGCCGCCCTCGTCGCCGTGCTGGCGGCGCTGCTGCTGGCCGGCCGTGCCGCCCGCGCCGCGGGCATGGGCGCCCGCGCCGGCCGGCGCCTGGCGCTGGAGGAGACGCTGGCGCTGGATGGCCGCCGTCGCGTCATGCTGCTGCGCTGCGATGGGCGCGGCCTGCTGCTGCTGACCGGCGGCACACAGGATGTGGTGCTGGGCTGGCTGCCGGATGAAAGCGCGCCGCGATGATGCGCCGCCTTCTGCCTTTGTTGGCCTTGCTGCTGCTGATCCCCGGGGCGGCGACGGCCCAGAGCCTTAATCTCGATCTCGGCAGCGGCCAGTCCGGCACCACGGCGCGGCTGATGCAGCTGACGGCGCTGATCGGGCTGCTGTCCCTCGCCCCTTCGCTGATCGTGATGATGACGGCCTTCACCCGCATCGTCATCGTGCTGTCGTTGCTGCGCAGCGCCCTTGGCGCGCCTTCCATCCCGCCCAACCCGGTGCTGATCGGGCTGGCGCTGTTCCTGACCCTGTTCGTGATGGAGCCGGCGCTGCAACAATCCTGGCAGCAGGGCATCCAGCCCCTGGCCGCCGGCACGATCGGTGAGATCGAGGGGCTTCAGGCCGCCGCCGAGCCTTTCCGGCGATTCATGGCCGCCCAGGTGCGTGACGCCGACCTGGCGCTGTTCCTCGAACTGGCGGACCTGCCGATGACCGCGGCGACGGAGGCGCCCTGGCGTGCCCTGACCCCCGCCTTCATGGTCAGCGAGCTGCGCCGCGCCTTCGAGATCGGCTTCCTGATCTTCCTGCCCTTCCTGGTGATCGATCTGGTCGCCGCCAGCCTGCTGATGTCGCTGGGCATGATGATGCTGCCGCCCACGGTGGTGGCGCTGCCCTTCAAACTGGCCTTCTTCGTGCTGGTGGATGGCTGGCGACTGGTGGCCGGCAGCCTGGTGCAGGGATTTGGGCCGAGCTGACCACGGCCCCCCGAGCGATGCGGCCAGGGAGGATGGCCGGCTGAAACGCGCGAAACCGAATAATGATTGCAACGGTTCCGCAACGCCCCGCACCGTCCCGCGCGGGGTGCGGGGAATATGGTCATGCTGCGCGGAATCATCGCGGTGCTGCTGCTGTCGATCGCGGCGGTGCCCGCCGCGGCGCAGGCGCCCTCCCGAGCCATCCAATGCAGCGCGCCCATGCCGCGCGACGCATCCTGGCGGGTCGGCTCCGGCTTCATGGTGATGGAGGACGTGGCGCGCCACCTCAACAGCAGCGCCCCGGCATTGCCGCTGGGGCCGGTGCGGCAGACCTCCAAGGCAGTGCCGACCCTGGAGATAACGGTGGCACGGCCGGAATGGCTCACCCCAGCGGAATGGCGCAATGCCTTCTTCGAGACGGTGATCTATCCGGATGGCATCTCTCCGGTGGATCTGCAGGCGAGCCATCTGCAACGCGGCACCGTGCTACCGCCGTCGCCCACCGACAACGAGACCACCATCTCCGCCCTGTTCCCAACCATCGACAATGGTTGGCTGCCATCCTCCTGGCAGGTAGTGCTCTTCCTCTGCCTGGATCCGAGCGAGGGCGAGGTGAACCCGCTTCGCGCCAATGGGCGGGAATTGCGGGTCTATGCGCGGCAGCCATTGTTCGTCTCCACGCTGCGGCTTTCCGCCGCGGCGGGCCTGCTGACCGCGCTTGTGGCCTATCTGGCATTGGCCTTCGCGGCCACGCAGATTCATGCCCGGCAATACGCTTACAGCCGGCGGTTGCTGGGAATCGGCGCGCCAAGCGCCTTCGGCTACGCGCTGCGTCCCACCGTCATCGCCCAGGACAGCTTTGGCTATTGCAGTCTGTCGCGCTTTCAGGTGCTGCTCTTCACCCTCGTGCTCGCGGGCGTCTACGCCTACGTCATGGGGCGCACCGGGAAATTGCCGGACCTGTCAGAATCGGTCCTGACGCTGCTCGGCGTGACGCTGACGGGTTCCACTCTGGCGCGGCTCACCGAGGGCTCCGCGATGCAGACGCCGAACCGGCTCTGGCTGTTCGGCACCGGCGTGCTGGACCCGACGCCGCGACTGCCGCGCTGGACCGATCTGGTCGAATCGGATGGCGAGATCGACGTGACGCGGGTGCAGGCGCTGCTGTTCAGCCTTTTCGCCGCCGTCGCCCTGGTGGTCAGCGGTACTGGGGACCTGGAAAACTTCACCCTGCCGGAAAAGCTCGTGACGCTGATCGGCATCAGCCAGGCGGTCTATGTGGCCGGCCGCGCCTTGCCGCGCGATTCGGCGAAGCGGCTGAATGAGGAGATCGCCAGCATCCGCGCCGCCGAATCCCGCGTGCTGGCGGACCCGGCGGATGCCGTCGCGCGCAAGGAATTCGAGACGGCACGCAACGCCATCGCCTCCTCGCTCCGCGACGTGTTCAGCGAGCGCTTTTGCGAAGTGCGTCTGCGGGGCCTGCAGCCGGGTGACCGCGTGCCGCCGCCGCTGGAAGCGTAACCTCGCCTCCCGCCCTGCGGGCGACGAGAGCCCTCACCCGCGCGGCAGGTGCATCCCGATATAGGGCGGCAGGTTGAAGGCGCCGACATGGATCTCCGGCGTCCAGTAGCGCGTCGTGTCCAGCACCCCGGCCACATCGGCGCGGCGGCGGATTTCCGCGACATCGACCTTGCGGCAGCCCGCATCCTTCGCCGCCCAGCCCAGCGTCATGAAGCCGCCCACATAGGTCGGCACCGCGGCGACATAGGCGAAGACGTCCGGGAATGACTTCGCCCGGCGCAGCGAGGTTTCGCGCAGCTCCTCCGCCTGCATGAAGGGCACGCCACACTGGTTCACCACAAGGCCGCGCTCCGTCAGGATACGGGCGCAATTTGCGTAGAACTCATCGGTGAACAGCACCTCACCCACCCCGATCGGATCGGTGCTGTCGACGATGATGACGTCGTAGCTGCCGGCCTCGGCCTGGCGCACATGGTCGATGCCGTCACCCACGATCACCGTGGCGCGTGGGTCGGTCCAGGCGTCGCCGCCGATCGCCGGTAGGTGTTCCTTGGCCAGGCGGATCACCTCGCCATCGATCTCCACCATCACCGCCTTGTCGACGGTGCGGTGCTGAAGGACGCGCCGCAGCACGCCGCCGTCACCCGCGCCGATGATCAGCACGCGCTTCGCATCGCCATGCGCCAGCAGCGGCACATGGGCCAGCATCTCCTGGTAGACGAATTCATCCGCCTCGGTGATCTGCACCACGCCGTCGAGGAACATCACCCGGCCATGCAGATGGCTTTCGATGATGCGGATGTCCTGGAAATCGGACTTCACATGCGCCAGTTCCCGCTTCACCAGGAAGCGCTGGCCCCATTCGGCGTAGAGCGTCTCGTTCAGCCAGATTTCGTTCGTCATCATCAACCCCATGCGCGCAAAAAAGGGCGGACCCTGCGGCCCGCCCCTATCCCACCGGCCTGTCGGCCGGGTTCAGCCGATCAGGCCGCGCTTATGCTCTGCAAGCTGCACGCGCTCCGCCAGAAAGCCCTTCTTCAGCGCCGGCAGCGCCTTGTAGGGATCGCATTCGCCGCAGACGAAGATGTCGAGCGCGGCATAGTCGCGCTCCGGCCAGGTGTGGATCGACACATGGCTCTCCGCCAGCACCAGCACGCCGGACACGCCACCATTCGGGGAGAAGTGGTGGAAATGGCCGTGCAGAATGGTGGCACCGGTCGCCAACGCACCCTCGCGCAGCACCGCGTCGATATGGTCGGGGTCGTCGAGATTCGTCGCCCCCCACAGGTCGATGATCAGATGCGTTCCCGCATACCGCACGCCGTTACGATGGACAAAATAGTCCTTCGTCTCCGCCGAGCGGTTCTCATCATTCTGGGCGTCGCTCGGGAGATCCGAGACCATCCCCAGTTGGACGAGAGCTTCCATGTTCAGGGCTCCTTCCAGCCAGCAGATGACCGGGATGATCGCTCGCCGCGGGAGTGCGGCTGGTCAAAGCAGATCGGGTCAAGGCGGCGGCATATGGGGCAAACGAGGGGGGGGTGCAAGCGAATTCGGGACCGGAGGCCGCAAAAAAAGCGGGTCCCCCCCCGGGGGGGACCGGCGTGTTCGCCGGTCTCCCCCGGGGGGTGGCCGGCAATTCATCGCGTCGATGGGGTCTCCGCCCGCAACCCGTCCAGTCGCGCGGGCAGCCCGCGCGCAACATCAAGCTCTTCCCGCAGCCGCGGCAGGTCCGAGAGGCTGGCCACACGGCCCGAGGTCAACAAATCGAAGGTGCCCGACATCGGCCCCTCCCCCATCCGCGCCTGTTCCTCCGCGCGCAGCTCCACCAGCGCCGCATCGTCGCCGGCCAATGTCAGCAGCGCGGCGATCCGGGCCAGGATGGGCTTCTGCGAATCCGTCAGCGGTGCGGGCGGCGGCGGCGCCACGGTGGCGAGATGCTGCCGCAGCGCCGCCGCCGCGCCCGACCAGTCCTGCCGTTCCTCCAGCAGCACGGCCAATTCGGCGGCGGCGGAGGGCCCCACCGCGCGGAAGCGTGCTGCCGCATCCGCATATTGGCCGGTGCGGGCGAAGGCGCGGGCTTCCAGAAGCAGGCGCGATCGGGCCAGCTCATCCGACAGCGCGGGGGCGGAACTGTCCTCCAGCGCCTTCAGCGCGCCGCGGCCGTCGCCAGCGCCGAGCGCCAGCCCGGCGAGCCGGGCGCCGAGCCGCCCCTTGGATTCGGCATCCGCCGCGCGCGTCAGGGCACGGCGCAGCACATGGCTGGCGCGGTCCAGCAGATCCAGCGCCGCCAGCCGGTCGGCCAGCGCGCCAAGCGCCTGTTCCGTCGCCTCGCCCGGCGGCAGCATTTCGGCATGGGCGTCATAAAGCACCACGGCCGAGAGCGGTGCCTCCCGCTCCAACGCGCCCAGCAAAGCGGTGATCTGGCCCTCACGCAGCCCGGCGGCGAGGTTCGGGAACATCGCCGCCGTTTCCCGCAGCAGGTCGAAGGCGCCGCGCGCATCGCCGGCCTGCAAGCGCAGCGCCGCAAGCCGGGCGCGGCTCTCGGTCTCCATGTCATCGCCGCGCCAGGCGGCCAGGGTCGGCTCCATCGCCGCCGCGGCGCCGGCGGCATCCAGCAGCCCGTTCGCCAGCCGCAGTTCCGCCGCGCGGCGCATCGCCACGGCGCGGGCGCGGCGGTCGCGGCCGGCGGCCAGGGAATCATAGGCGGCGAGCGCCGGTTCCAGCGCGCCCTCGGCCTCCAGCACCCGGGCGCGGGCGAGCGCCAGGGGCGGATCGTCCTGATCACGGGTTGCCAGCAGGCGGCGCGCCGCGGCGACCTGGCCGCCAGCCGCCAGCGCATCCGCCGCCAGCGGCGCCAGCCGAGCCTGCAGGGGTTCCGGATAGGCCAGCAGCAGCGGCAGGCCGGCGGCCACGGCGGCGCCCCCATCCTGGCCACGCCCGGCGGCCAGAAGCCCGCGCCACATCACCAGCTCATCCGTCTCCGGCAGGTTGGGCGAGTCCAGGCCGGTGGCCTCTGACAGCCGGCCGGACAGCAGCGCCGCCACGGCCTGCATCGCGCGGCCGCGCGGCGATTCGGCCACCACCGGATCCTCCCGCATCGCCAGCGTCGCCATGGCCTGGGCTTCCTGCGGCAGGCCGAGCGCCAGCAAGGCCTCCGCCACCTGCAAGCGCGGCGCGCCCCGGCCGAGCGGTCCCGTCGCGGCGACGGAGGCAGTGGCGTTGCGCAGCCTTTCCTGCAGCGCGGAAATCGATTCGGCCGGCAGGTCGAAGCTGCGGGTCAGGGCCGCCGCGGCGGAGCTCGCGGGCACCGATTCGGCGCCCAGCGCCAGCTCCGCCCCAGCCGAGGCGCCGGCCAGGAAGCGGCCGGGCAATGCCCGCAGCGTCACCGTATCCGCGCGCGGCAGCAGCGCGGCGCCGAGGCGTGTCGGCAGCAATTCGAACAGCGCGGCGCGGCGCCCGGCCGGTACGGCTTCCGCCCCATCCAGCACGGTGCCGACCAGCAAGGTGGTGCCGGTTTCCGGATCGAGGACGGAAACGCTGCCGCCGGCGCGGCTGGCGCGCAGCACCAGGCGGGCGGGTGGGCCGGGCTCGACCTCCGGCAGGATGGCGCGCAGCGCCGACTCCTCCCGCGGCTGGTCCAGCAACCAGGCATTGCCCTCGCGGCGCAGCCGGGGCGCGCGCAGGAAGGTGGCGGGCAGGCGCAGGGTCGTGGCTTCGGGGCCGGTGCTGACCTCGGCGGCGGCGAAGACCGGGTTGGCGCGCAGCGCGGCGAGGTCGAGCGGCAGCGGCGCATCCAGCACCAGCATCCAGACGCCACCGCGCTGGAACAAGGCCGCGCCGACCTCGGCCGGCGCGGCGATGGACAGGGCCGGGCCGGGCAGCAGCCGCACCGGCTGGCCGCGCGCGGCGGCCGGCGCTGCGGCGGGCGGAGCGGCGGGGGCCGGGGTGGTGGGGACCTGGGCGGTAGGGACCTGGGCGGCAGGGGCCTGGGCAAGCGTCTCCCGCTGCACCGGCGCGCGTGGCGCAGCCTGCACCACAACGGGCGCTTCGGCGGGGGGCGGGGTGGCGGCCTGGAACGGGACCGGACCCGTGGCGGCATTTCGGGAAGGCGCCGGACGGGCGGGCGGCGCGGCGCGTTCGGCGCGGGCCGGCGGGCGCGGGGTGGGGGCGGCCTCGGCGGTGGTTGGCGGCGACGGCGGGGACCGACGCGGGGTGGGGGCGCCTCCGGCCGTGCCGAATTCCGTGCCGCCCGGATCCAGCACATCGACGATGACGCGGTTGCCCAGCCGGAAATGGCGCGATCGCGCGCCGGGGGCGATGCGGATTTCAGCGCTGCCGGCCTCCGTCGTCACGCCGAGGACATTGCGCGGCGGCCGGCGCAGCCCCGCCAGGTCAAAGGCGGCGGGCGCGTCGAAACGCAGCACCAGACGGCCGGCAGTCTCCTCGACCCGGTAACCGATAGTCGCGGGCCAGTCGAAGACCACACGGCCGAAATTCGGATGGTCGCCGCTGCGCACGCCGACCGTCTCCTGCGCCGCGACGGGGCCGGCCAGAAGGCCTCCCAGCAGCAGCAGGGCGGCACCGGAAAGGGGTTTGCGCCCGAACATATGCCTGTCCTTCCGGTGCCAGCCTCAGTCAAAATCCGCCAGCAACCGGTCGATATCGGCCTGGCTGACGCCGGCACCGGGCAGCTGCGGCCCATTGGCCAGCCGGCGGCCCTCGCTTTCCGAGGGGTCCGACGCGGCAGCGGCCTCCGGCGCCGAGGTCGACATGGCGCCAGCGGCGGCCCCGAAGCGGGACATGACTTGGTCCACCCGCGCCTCGATCGCCTTCAGCGCGGTCACCACCTTGCCGATGCGCTGGCCGGTGATGTCCTGGAAGCTGCAAGCCTCGTAGATGCGGGTGACCGCATTGCCGAGCGCCTCCGCCTCCGTCCCGCCGATGCGCGTGGCGACGCCCTCCAGCGTTTCGCACACATCCAGGATCTCATTCGTCGCCTGGGCGGTGTGATCGACGATGGCGTCGAGCTCATCGGTGGCGGAGGGGATGTGGCTGAGCGTGATGTCATCGACCTTGAGCGAAGCGATCTCCTGCTTCGCCCGTGCGACCGTGCGGCCGAGCCCTTCGAGCTCGGCCAGCAGCGACGCCTCGACCACCGTCAGGTCGCCGGACATGCTGCCCAGCACGGCGCGCACCGCGGATTCGATGCGCTGCCCCTCCGCCGTGGCCTCGGCCCCCTGGGGGGGGATTCCGTCAGGCATTGGCCATGACCTTCTCGATCTTGCCGCGCAGCGTCTCGGCGTTGAAAGGCTTGACGATGTAGTTGGACACGCCCGCGGCCTTGGCGGCGACCACGTTCTCCGTCTTGCTTTCGGCGGTGATCATGATGAAGGGCGTGTTCTTCAGCCGCGCATCGGCCCGCACTTCCTTCAGCAGGTCGAGGCCCGTCATCGGCGCCATGTTCCAGTCGCTGATGACCAGACCGAAATTGCCGGCGCGCATCTTCGCCAGCGCCTCGCTCCCGTCCATCGCTTCCTCGACATTCTCGAAGTCGAGCTGCTTCAACAGGTTGCGGATGATCCGCAGCATGGTCTTGTAGTCGTCCACGATCAGGACTGACGTGTTCTTGTCCATCGGCCTTGCGCCCTCGCTGTCCAAACAATCGCCATCCTGGCGGCTTCAGTGGTCCTCACTGCGCTGAGATGCGGGCGGCACGCAGCCGTGCCAGTTCCGCTGTCAGCGCCCGCGCCCGTTCGGGGCGCATGGCCCCCATCACAGGCGCGGCCTTCGCCTCCCGCATCTGGTCCATCAAGCGGACCAGCACGGGCATCTCCAGCTCATCGAAGATCACCGCCGCGTCGCGCGGCCGCATGCCTTCGTAGAGTTTCACCAGGCCGCGCATGCCGGCCTCCTCGCGCGCCGCGCGTTCCTGCTCCAGCGCTTCCAGGCGCCGTTGCAGCGCGACCAGCTCCTCGACCCGCTGCGCCAGGCGGCGTTCGGCGGCGGCAACCATCGTCTCCCGTGCCACTGCCTGCGCTTCGCGCGCCTCGATCGCGGCGCGGCGGGCGCGCAGCTGCTCCAGCACGCCGCGCTCGGCCCGCTGTTCGGCCGTGGGCTCCTCCGGCGCCGGCGGCGCGGGCGGCGCGGCGGCCGGCGCGGGCGCCGCGGGGCGTGCCGGCGCGGGTTCGGAGGCCATGGCCATCCCCTCCCCGCCCCGCCACATCCGTTCCAGCTTGGCACCCGCCAGCAGCACCATCACCGCGAAGGCGACGCGCATCAGCCGCGGGCGCGGCAGGCGAATCGGTGCCATCAGCGGCCACCCCGCAGGGCGCGCAGCAATTCGCGCTCCGCTTCGCTGCGCGGCGACGGGCCGGAGGGCTCCGACGCCGCGGGGCGCGCGACAGGCTCGGCCGTGCGGGATTGCCGCACCAGCCCGTCCAGCCGGTCCGCCATCATTTCCGCCCGCTCGGTCAGGAAGCGCAGATCGTCGCGCAGCGGCTCGGCCACCGCGACACGTTCGGCAACCGACCGGCCGGCCTGTTCCGCCGTGGCGCGCAGGCGCGCCAGTGTCGCCTCTGCCGCCTCGCTCGCCTTCGCGATGCTGGCGGCGCCCGCCTCCAGCGCCGCACCCTCGCGCCGCAAGGCGCTGATCTGGCGTTCCAGCCGCCAGGCAAAGGGCACGGCCAGGGCCAGCAGCAGCAGAAGCGCGCCCTGCGCCATCCATTCAATCGTGCTCATGCCGCATGCCCCAGCGCCATGGCCTGTGTCGGTGCCTCGCGCCCACTGTCGATGCGCACGGCCAGCTTGTTTTCCCGCCGGCCGAGCTGCCCCTCGAACAGCGCGACGTCGCCGCAGCGCAGATGGACCGGGGAACCGGGCGGGGAGGCCAGGATGATGCGGTCGCCGACCTTCAGGCGCAGGACCTGCGACAGCAACATGGCCTGCTGGTCCAACACCACATCCAGCGCGACCTCCGTCTGGCGCAACTCCTCCGCCAGATGGGTTTCCCAGATGCTGTCGCGACCGAAGCGCTCGCCCATGAATTGCTGCAGCAGCAATTCGCGCACCGGCTCCAGCGTCGCATAGGGCAGCAGGATCTCGATCCGCCCGCCGCGATCCTCCATGTCCACCCGCAGCCGCGCCAGCACGGCGGCGTTCGACAGGCGGGAGATGGCGGCGAAGCGCGGATTGACCTCCAGCCGGTCGAAGCGGAAATCCACCGGGCAGAGCGGTTCGAAGGCATTGCGCAGGTCGCCCATCACCACGGTGATCAGGCGCTCGACCAGCGTGCGCTCGATGGTGGTATAGGGCCGGCCCTCGATGCGCATCGCCGCCGTGCCGCGCCGGCCGCCGAGCAGCACGTCCACCACCGAATAGATCAGCGAGCTATCGACCACGACCAGGCCGTAATTGTCCCACTGCTCCGCCTTGAACACCGCCAGCATCGCCGGCAGCGGGATGGAGTTGAGATAGTCCCCGAAGCGCAGCGAGGTCATCGAATCCAGCGAGATCTCGACATTGTCCGAGGTGAAGTTGCGCAAAGTCGTGGACATCAGCCGGACCAGGCGATCGAAGACGATCTCCAGCATCGGCAGGCGTTCATAGGCGATCAGCCCGGCGGAGATGATCCGCTCGATCCCGCTGGCGCCGTTGTCGCCGGCCGGGCCGTTCTCGAAGCCCAGCAGGCTGTCGATCTCGGCCTGGTTCAGCACCCGCGCGGCATCCGCCGCCGGCACCGCCTCCCCCGGCGCATCGTCGAAGGGATCGGGGGCCGCGGCCTCCGTCTCCAGCGACGCGCCCCAGGCGGCGGCGAGATCGTCTTCTTCCGAGGTGCCGCTCATTGGATCAGCATTTCCATGAACAGCACGTCGGTGATGCGGGCGGGGGCGGCGGCCAGCGTGGCGCGGGCCATCAACTCCTCCCGCAGCCGGTGGGTGCCGGCGCTGCCGCGCAGCTCCTCCGGCCGCACTTCGCGCAGATAGGTCTGGAACAGGTCGATCAGCCGCGGCATCGCCTCGGTCACCGCCGCCGCATCCTCCGCCTTGCTGATCTCCAGCTTGGCGCGCAGCCGGACGAAGACCGGGCGCCGGCCAGGGGCGTTCAGGTTGCTGATGATCTCCGGCAGTTCGACGAAGGCGGGCGGGCTGCGCGGAGGCGGGGCCGACTCAGCCGGCGCCGCAGCAGCAGCCAGTTCCGCTTCGCTGGGCCCACCCATGCCAAGCATCTTCGGCAGAATTCCGGTGAACCAGAGCCCGGCGCCAGCGCCGAGCAACAGGATCACGGGCAACAGGATCAGCAGCAGCTTCTTCTTGCCGCCCTTTGCCTTGCCCGGCGGTGCTTCCGCCCCCGCCGCCGCATCCATCTTGGCTGCCGCCGCCGCCATGCTTTTGCTCGCGCCTTTCACTGGGCGTGCCGGATCAGCGGCACCCTGTTGGCGGCAGAATGGCCCCGGGGGCATTAAGGAAGCCTTGCGGTGGCGCCCCCTGCCGGGTGGGGCGGCGGTTTTTGCCGGGCTTCGGCAGAAGCTGCACGAAACGGCCCGTCCAGGCCCCCCGCGGGGCTGGCACGCCCCTTGCCCTGTCCCTCGCAGAACCGCCCTGACGAGACCCGATCCATGGACAGCCCCGGCTATATCGTTCTGTCCCGCCTGGTGGCGCAGAGCCGCGCCACCTCCGTGACCGCCAACAACATCGCCAATGCCGACACCCCCGGCTTCCGCGCCGCGCGTCCGCTGTTCGGCACGGTGCTGGAGCGGCAGCTGGACACGGCGGTGCCGAGCGGTGGCCGCGACCTGGCCTTCGCCCAGGACCGCGCGACCTGGCGCGACACCCTGCCCGGCCCCCTCGCCACCACCGGCAACCCGCTCGACCTCGCTCTGTCCAGTCCGGATGGCTATTTCGCGGTGGAGACGCCGCGCGGCGAGCGCTTCACCCGCGCCGGGCGCTTCACCCTGGACAATGAGGGTCGGGTGGCGACGCAGGAAGGCTTCCCGGTGCTCAACACAGACGGCCAGCCGATTCGCGTGGCCCAGGGCGACAGCCGCATCGAGGTGACGGGCGATGGCATGCTGCGCACGGAGAGTGGCCCGGTCGGCCGGCTGCGCGTGGTGCGCTTCACCGATACCCAGCGGCTGAACGCCGAGGGCGATCGCCTCTTCGCCCGCCCCGAAGACATGCCGGCGGAGCCGATGGAGCGGGCCGGCGTGGTCCAGGGCGCCACGGAGGGCAGCAATGTCCGCCCGGTGATCGAACTGACCCGGATGACTGAGGAGCTGCGCGAATTCCAGTTCGTCGCGCAGATGGCGGAGAAGGAAGCCGAGCGCATGGGCAGCGCCGTCGAACGCATCCTGCGCCGCCGCTGATCCGCGCCAAGAAGAAGGATAAGAAAATGCGCAGCTTGCACATCGCCGGCACCGGCATGATGGCCCAGCAGACCAATGTCGAGGTCATCTCCAACAACATCGCGAATATGAGTACGACAGGCTACAAGCGTCGCCGCGCCGAATTCCAGGACCTGATCTACCAGAACCTTCGGCGCGTCGGCAGCCAGTCGGCCGATACCGGCAGCGTCCTGCCCTCCGGCGCCCAGGTCGGCCTCGGCGTGAAGACCGGCGCGGTGTACCGCATCTCCGAACAGGGCAGCCTGTCGCAGACCGAGAACCGCTTCGACATGGCGATCCGCGGCAATGGCTATTTCCAGATCACCCTGCCGACCGGCGAGACGGCCTACACCCGCGACGGCACCTTCGCCTTGTCGCCGGAAGGCGTGCTGGTGACGGCGGATGGCTATGTGGTGCAGCCGGGCATCAACATCCCCGCCGCGGCGCGCGACGTGACCATCAATGCGAATGGCGAGGTGCTGGCGAAGCTGGATGGCCAGGTGGACCCACAGAATGTGGGGCAGCTCCAGCTTGCCATCTTCGCCAATGAGACGGGGTTGGAGGCGGTCGGCGACAACCTGCTGCTCGCCACCCCCGGCTCCGGCGCCGCGCAGCAGGGTGCGCCCGGGGCGCCGGGCTTCGGCCAGGTGCTGCAGGGCTTCGTCGAGACCTCCAACGTCAATGTGGTGCAGGAGATCACCAACCTCATCACCGCCCAGCGTGCCTATGAGATGAACAGCAAGGTCATCACGTCGAGCGACGAGATGCTCTCCACCGTGTCGCGGCTGCGGTGAACGCCATGCGACGTCTTCTCCTCATCTTCTGCGCCCTGGCCTCCGCCGCCACCGCGGCGGAGCCGACGGCGACGCTGCGCCCCTTCGTCACGCTGGAGGATGCGACGGTGCGGCTGGAGGATCTGTTCGAGGGGCTGGGCGCGCGCGGTGCCACGCCGCTGGGCCCGGCACCTGCGCCGGGTCAGCGCCTGGTGGTGGAGGCGGCGCAGCTGGCGGCCATTGCCCGGCGCAACGCGGTGCCCTGGCAGCCCAGCGGCGGCGCCGACCGCGTGGTGCTGGACCGCCCCGGCCGCGCCGTGGCGCGGGAGGAGGTTATGGAGGCACTGCGCAACGCCCTGCACGCCCAGGGGGTGGATGAGGCAGCGGAGCTGGAGCTGCAGAGCTTCATCGCGCCCCTGGTCCCGGCCGCCGCCTTCGCCCAGGTGATGGTGGAACAGGCGAGCTACGACGAAACGACGCAGCGCTTCGCCGCCAACCTCGCGGTGACGGCGGAGGGCATGGCAACCCAGCGCCTGCGCCTCGCCGGCCGCGCCATCATCACTCATCCCGTGCTGGTGGCCGCGCGCCGCCTGGCGGTCGGCGATGTGCTGGGGCCGGAGGATGTGCGGCTGGTGCGGATGCCGGCCAGCCGCCTTCGGCCCGGCTCGGCGGAGCGGATGGACCAGGCTCTGGGCCAGGCCCTGCGCCGCCCGACCGGGCCCGGCCAGCCGCTGCTGCTCGCCAATCTGTCGCAGCCCCTGGTGGTCGAGCGCGGCCAGACCGTGACGATGCAATACGACATTCCCGGCCTGGCGGTGACCGCCCAGGGCCGCGCCATGGAAGGCGCCGCGCGTGGCGCGGTGGTGCCGGTGATGAACCTCGGCAGCCGGATCGTGGTGGAGGCCCGCGTCATCGGTCCCGGCCGCGTGCGTGTGGAGACTGGTCGATGAGACACTTGCATCTGCTCCCCCTGCTGCTGCTGGCCCTGCCGGCCTGCGAGCGGCTTTCCGAGGTCGGCCGCCCACCGGCGCTGGCCGCCGTCACCAGCCCGACGGCCGCGGCCGGCTACCAGCCGGTGACCATGCCGATGCCCGCGCCGCAGGCCCCGACGCATGGCGGCAACAGCCTGTGGCGCCCGGGCAGCCGCACCTTCCTGCGCGACCAGCGGGCGGCGGCGGTGGGCGATCTGATCACCGTGCTGGTCAGCATCCAGGACACCGCCCAGCTGCAGAACACCACGGAGCGGGAGCGGCAGGGGACGGATACGATGGGCATTCCGCGCCTGCTGGGGCTGGAATCCTCGCTGACCCGGCTGCTGCCCAACAGCATCGATCCCTCCGCCCTGGTGCAGACCAATGGGGCGCAGACCACCAGCGGCGTCGGCACCCTGCGGCGGACGGAAACGGTGACGCTGCGGCTGGCGGCGACGGTCACCCAGACCCTGCCGAACGGCAATCTGGTGGTCTCCGGCCGCCAGCAGGTGCGGGTGAACCACGAGCTGCGAGACCTGCAGGTGACCGGCGTGATCCGCCCGCAGGACATCGCCAGCGACAACACGGTCAAGCACGACCGGCTGGCGGAAGCGCGGATCGCCTATGGCGGGCGCGGCACGCTGTCCGACGTGCAGGCGCCGCGCTACGGGCAGCAGATCCTGGATACCATCCTGCCCTTCTGAGGAAGCGCCCAACGCGCGGCCGGGTCAGCCGCGCAGGAAGGCGAGAAGGTCCTCGGTCAGCCTTTCCTTGTGCGTCTCGGTCAGCCCATGCGGCGCGCCCGAATACTCCACCAGCCGCGATTGCCGGATGCCGGCCGCGGCCGGGCGGGCGGAGGCATCGATCGGCACGGTGGCATCGGCGGTGCCGTGGATGATCAGCGTCGGCACCGTGATGGCCGGCAGGTCGGGCCGAAAATCCGTGGTGGCGAAGGCCGCGGCGCAGGCCAAGGTGGGCTTCAGCCCCGCCAGCATCGCCGTGTTCACCGTCCACTGAACCATGTCGCCGCTGACCGGGGCGGACAGCAGTCCGACGCCATAGAACTGCTTGATGAAGGCGGCGAAGAAGGCCGGGCGGTCGGTCTTCATCTGTACGGTCATCTCGTCGAAGACCGATTGCGGCGTGCCTTCCGGATTGTCGGCCGTCTTCAGCATGTAAGGCACGACGGAGGCGATCAGCCCGGCCTGGCGCACAGTCTTGCCGCCATGCCGGGACATGTAGCGCGCCACCTCGCCGCCACCCATGGAGAAGCCGATGATCGCGGCATCCTGCGCAGAGGTCGCGGCCAGCACATCGGCCAGGTCGTCGGCCAGGGTGTCGTAGTCGTAGCCCGACCAGGGCTGCTCCGACCGGCCGAAACCGCGGCGATCATAGGCGATGACGCGGTAGCCCGCCTCGGCCAGCGCCAGCGCCTGGTCATCCCAGCTGTCGGCCGAAAGCGGCCAGCCGTGGGTCAGTACCACCGGGCGGCCGCTGCCCCAGACCTTGGCATACAGCTTCGTTCCATCGCGGGTCTCGATCGTCGGCATCGGGCGCATCTCCTGCGCTGTGAGCTATCCGAACGCGGCGACGCCGGCCACGTTGCGCGGCCTTCGGCAACGATCCGGGCCGGTGCCAGGGGCGCCGGCCCGGCTCCGTCACACCACCGCCGCGCGGCGGCGCTGCAACAGTTGCAGCAGCACCACGCCGCCGCCGAAGACGATGCCGATGCCATCCGTCACGAAGCCGGGCTGGATCAGCGCCAGCGCCGCGATGAACAGCGCCACCCTCTCCCACATCGGCATCGGCCGCAGCAGATAGGCGTGCAGGGAGGCCGCGAGCAGCAGGCAGCCGGCGGTTGCGCTCGCCACCGCGAACAGCACCTCTCCCCAGGTCCCGATCAGCAGCAGCGCGGGCTGGAAGACGAAGATGAAGGGCACGATGAAGCCCGCCGCGCCGATCTTCATCGCCGCCCAGCCGCTGGTCCACATATCCGTCTTGGCCAGCCCCGCGGCGGCGAACACCGCCAGCGCCACAGGCGGCGTGATCGCCGAGAGGATGGCAAAGTAGAAGGCGAAGAGATGCGCCGCGGGGGCGATCACCCCCATGGCGATCAGCGCCGGCACCAGCAGCGAGACCATGACGATATAGGCCGGCGTGGTCGGCATCCCCATGCCGAGGATGATGCCGGCCATCATGGTCAGCATCAGCGCCAGGACCAGGTTGTTGTCCGCCACATTCACGACAAGCTGGGTGAAGGTGATGCCAAGGCCGGTGAGCGCGATCAGCCCGATGACGATGCCCGCGCAGGCGCAGGCCATGGCGATGCCGAGCGCGTTGCGCGCGCCATCCAGCAGCGCATCCCACACGGCGCCGACCGTCACATGATGGCGGCTGTTGCTGCGCAGCGCGGCGGCGGGGAAACAGGCGAGCGTCGCCACCAGCGCCACCAGCGGCGCGGAATAGCCAGCGAAGAGGCCGACGATGATGACCAGGATGGGCATGAACAGGTGCCAGCTTTCGCGCAGCACCACGCCCAGCTTGGGCACCTCATGGTCCGGCAGCCCGGCGAGACCGGCGCGCTTCGCCTCGAAATGCACGGCGGCGAAGGTCGCCACATAATACAGAAGGGCGGGGATCAGCGCCCAGGTGATGACCTGCAGGTAGCTGACGCCCAGGAACTCCGCCATGACGAAGGCGGCCGCGCCCATGATCGGCGGCATGATCTGCCCGCCGGTGCTGGCCACCGCCTCCACCCCCGCCGCGAATTGCGGGCGGAAGCCGCTGCGCTTCATCAGCGGGATGGTCACCTGCCCCGTCACCATCACATTGGCGACCGCCGAGCCGGAGACCGAGCCGAAGAGCGAGGAGGAGATCACCGCCACCTTGCCAGGGCCCCCGCTGTGGCGGCCGGTCAGTGCCAGGGCGAAATCCATGAACAGCTTGCCGACGCCGGATCGCTCCATGAAGGAGCCGAACAGCACGAAGATCACAACGAAGCCGGCGGAGACCCCGAGGGTGGAACCGAAGATGCCATCCGTCGTCAGGTACAGCTGGTCCAGCATGGCCAGCGGGCCGACATCGGTGAAGAAATAGGACCAGACCAGGAAGACCATGCTGGTGATCGGCAGCGCCCAGCCGATGACGCGGCGCGTCGCCTCCAGGATCAGCGCCACCAGCACCCAGCCGCCGATGATGTCGGCGGGGCGCGGGTCGTCGATATAGGGGATGCGGTTAACCAGCCAGTCGTAATCCACGAACAGCCGGCCCACGGCCCAGATGGACAGCGCGCAGAGCAGCCAGTCCTCCGGCCCCGGGGCGCGCTGCTCGGCATCCTTGCCCTGCCGCAGCGGGAACAGGATGAAGACCAGCGCCATGGCAAACAGCAGATGGGTGCCGCGGAAGATCACCGCCTCGGGCGGCGAGGCGGCGATGGCCCACATGTGGTACACGGCCATCACGGCCGCGATGGTGCCGGCCAGCCCCTGCATGGCACGCGCGTAGGTCATCGCCGTTTTCCCCGTATCCTGAACGCTGCGTCTTCTTGTGTCTGGGCGGATGCATCAGGGCCGGCGACGGAGCTGCCGTGGCAGCCCGTCATCCGGCCCTATGGATCGCCTCGCGCGCCCGACCTGGCCGGGGGCGCTACAGGGTCTCAGCGGTTGGCCGCTTCCTGATAGAAGCGCGCGGCGCCGGGGTGCATCGGCACGCCGATATCGGCCGCGCCCGTCGCCGGCGTGCTGTCGCGCATCGCGTTGACGATGTTGCGCAGCGTGTCGACGTTGTCCCACATCAGCTTCACCATCTGGTAGACCTGATCCGGGTTGCGGTCGCAGTTGGTGATCAGATGCGCGGTGTAGGTGATCTGCACCGGCGTGCCCTGCTGCTGCGGATAGGTATTGGCCGGCAGCGGCGCACCCTGATAGCCCGGATTGATCTCCCGCATCTTGTCCACGTAGCGCGACAGATCGACGATGCGCATGCTGCGCGCGCTCGCCAGGTCCATCACGGAGCTGGCCGGGATGGTGGTGCCCAGGGTGAAGACCTGCGCATGGCCGTCGCGCAGCAGGCCCACCGCATCGGTGTAGCTGGACTGGAAGCTGGCGCGGACGTCGCTGTAGGACATGCCCGCGGCCTGCAGGATGTGCTGCGTCACCACCTCCGCCGTATTGCCGCGCGGCTGTAGCGCGATCGGCCGGCCGCGCAGATCCTCGATCGAGTTGATCCCGGAATCGCCCAGCGCGATCACCTGGAACCACTGCGGATAGAGCGAGCCGATGTTGCAGACATTGCCGACCGCCTCAGGGAAGGGCGCGCGGCCGGCGATGCCGTCGACGGTGCTGATGGAATTGCCGAAGCCGATTTGGGCGCGCCCGCCACCGATGCCGCGCACATTGGCGACACCGGCCCCCGGCAGGGTCTGCACCGTGACGCCGGGAATGGCGCGTTCCCAGATGTTCTTGAGGGCACCCGCGATCGGCACCCAGGCGCCACCCTGCGGGCCGGTCATGAAGCGCAGAGTCTCCTGCGCGGTGGCGGGGGCGGCGAAGGCAACGGCGCCAATCATGGCGCAAGCCGCGGCTGCGGTGCGAATGGACATTTTTGTTCTCCCTGCGGTCATTCTGGATTCCAGTCTGGTATTCCCGAAGCCGAGGCATAGGACAACCCCGTACAGGACCGGCGGACCCACAATTTCGCCACATATCCAGCATTAGTTATTTTGAAATCCGACCAGTGACTGTGCGATACGTCCCACCCTACGGGAATGTCACCATATTCTCATCCGTCGCCAATACCGGCGCCCGATTTCATCCGCATCCCGGCTGGGCTAGCATTCCGCGCGGTCATCGGGGGCGAAGCGGCGGATGTGTGGACGGTACCTGTTGCAGCGCACGCCGGCGGAGCTGGCGACCTATTTCGGCGCCACGAATGCCCTGCCCAACCACCCGCCCTCCTGGAATGTCGCCGTCACGCAGATGAGCCTGGTGGTCCGCCGCCACCCTGAAAGCGGGGAGCGCCACCTGGATGCGCTGCGCTGGGGGCTGGTGCCGCGCTGGGCCAAGGATGCGAAGGACGCGGCCAAGCTGATGAACGCCCGCGCCGAGGGCCTCGCCGAAAAGCCCTCCTTCCGGGAGGCTTTCGAGAAGCGCCGCTGCCTGGTGCCGATGGACGCCTTCTATGAGTGGCGGCAGGAGGGTGCGGCCAAGCAGGCCTATGCCGTGGCGCAGGCCGATGGCATGCCGATGGCCGTCGCCGGGCTGTGGGAGGGCTGGAAGCAGCCCGATGGAAGCTGGCTGCGCAGCTACACCGTCATCACGACGGAGGCGAATGAGAAACAAGCCCTGGTGCATCCCCGCATGCCGGCGATCCTGCCGCCCGAGGTCTGGGACGCCTGGCTCGGCGCTGAACCGGCGGAGCCGGAGGAATTGCTGGAGCTGCTGATCCCTTGCCCGGCCGAGGAGTTGGTGGCCTGGCCGGTGGACAACCGCGTCGGCAAGGTCGCGGAGAACGACGCCCGCCTGCCCCGCCGTGACCCCAAAGCCAGCCCGCCGCCCGAGTTGGACGACGCGCCGCCGGACTGGGTGGGCTAGAATGGCGCTTCCCCCGCGAGAGACCCGCCTTTGATCGAACAATACGGCTGGTCCGATGCCTGGCGGCCGGCCTTTGACGCCCAGGCCAGCCCCGGCCAGATCCCCGGCCGCATCATCGTCCAGCGGCGCGAAGCCAATCTGGTGGCGACCGATCTCGGCATCCTCACCGCCCGGCTGTCCGGCCGCCTGCGGCATGAAGCGCGGGAGGCGGGCTATCCGGCTGCCGGGGACTGGCTGGTGCTGGCGGCCAAGGCCGAGGAGGGCACCGCCACCATCCACGCCGTGCTGCCGCGCCGCACGGCCTTCGTGCGCCGCGCGGCGGATAGCGTGCAGACCTTGCAGGTGATCGCCGCCAATATCGACGTGGTCTTCGTCGTCACCTCGCTCAATGCGGACCTCAATCCGCGCCGGCTTGAGCGTTTCCTGGCCGCCGCCTGGCAAAGCGGCGCGCGACCAGTGGTGGTGCTGACCAAGGCCGACCTGTCCGAGCACCCCGAAGCCCAGGCCGCGGAGATTGCCACGCTGGCCGCGGGCTGCCCGGTGCTGATCGTCTCGGCGCGCCAGGGTCTCGGCCTCGGCGCCATGATGGAGCACATCCAGCCGGGCGAGACCTGCGTGCTGATCGGCTCCTCCGGCGTCGGCAAATCCACGCTGGTGAACGCCCTGCTGGGCGAGGAGCGGATGGCGACCCAGGATATTCGCGCGGCGGATGCCCGCGGGCGCCACACCACCAGTTCACGCCACCTGATCCTGCTGCCGGGCGGCGGGCTGCTGCTCGATACGCCAGGCATCCGCGAGGTCGGGCTGATCGACGCCGAGGCGGGTCTCAGCACGGTCTTCGAGGATATCGAGCAGCTGGCCGGAACCTGCCGCTTCCGCGATTGCAGCCACACCACGGAACCCGGCTGCGCCGTGCGCGCCGCGCTGGAGTCAGGCGCGCTGGATCCCGAGCGTTGGGCGCATTTCCAGAAGCTGGAGCAGGAGGTTATGGCCTCGGGCCAGGCCAAGGATAGGGCGGCGCAGGAGGTGCAGCGGCGTCGCCAGGCGGGGCAGCAACGCGCCTATCGCTCGACCAAGAAGGACCTGCTCGACCCGTCTTCGTGATGACCGGGGGCGCACCACCGCGCCGCCGGATCGCGTTGGGTGAGCGCCTTCACCTTGCCAGGGTTCGTTCATCTCTGAAATGATCCAAATTCGCCGAGGATCTGGATCATGGCAGGCAGGCCCGAAGATGCATTTCCGCGCCACAAGGGGTCCTATCCCCCACACCAGCACTTACGGACCATCACCGAGGCAACGGTAGAAGTCTCGGATGTTTTGGACCTCGTCCACGTCACGCCTGCGGGCTTTGCCTTGAATGCGTTGCTCAACGGCGGACAGATAGAGACGCGGAACTGCGAGGTATTCGGGCGACCTCTGGCCTACTTCTTTATAGGTCGTGCAGCGTATCGTCTGCGTGATGGAGACAAGAAAGCACGGGACGCCGTTCGTTTCCCTGCCGCTTTCGTGGTGGAACCGGACAAGCTACCCCAACCCTATCATGTCTATCCGACCGATACCGGCGCCATGGCGCATGGCCACTTCCCTGGTGTCCTTATGCCCAGCATGACGTTGGAGGCTCATGCACTGGAAAACAACCTTCCCGCCGCGCGGCGCCTCATCACCTGGGCCTTCGGCAATTACGAGCGCTATCTTGACGCCGCGCTCCAGCCCGAACGGGAGTTGGAACAATGGCAAACAGCCGGCCTGAGCTATCTGGCAATCGCGCGCCTGGCCGGGTCCGGACAGAACACCCCGGTCGACGCACGCGCCTCCTCGATCGAGGTAGCCTATTCGGACCATGTTCCCTTGCGGGATCATGGTCGTCTTGTTGTGCTGCCGGATGCGCTTTTGGAAAACCCCCGTAGCGGCGTGAAAAACACGGAGCTGATGGACAGGCTACGGGAGTTCTCGCTGGAGCCACTCACCTACAAATGGAGGCAAGGCGATACGCCGGATTCACATATGGCGGATGTCGCGAGGTTGGTGCGCAAGCATCGTCGTGGCGCGCCTCCGGCACCATGAGCACAGATACCCCCTCGCTCCTGCTGCTGGGCTATGAGTGCCTTGCCGAGCATGGTTTCGCCCTGCCGCTGTTCGGTGCCGCCCGAGGCGCAAACACCTGGTACGTCGCCCAGGCGGATGTGCCGGACGATCCCGCCGCGGTGATCCGGGCTTTCGTACCTTACAATCCCGAAGCGCTGATCCATCTGCGCGAACATCTACATCGAAAGGCGCGGCCCGGCGAACCCTGGTTGGACGTGTTCCTATGGCAGGGCGTTGCGCATGTCGGAACGGCGAAGGAGATCTGGCAGGCGCTGGGAGGGCATCGCGCCGACATCGAAGCCTCAGCGCCGTTCAGCTTTCTGCAGCTCGCGGGACAAGCGGGGCAGAGCACACAGGCCTCGGCCAAGGCTGCATTGGCCTGGTGGCGCGCCGGGCTAGGAGAGTCCCAGGCGAGGGTTTGGCAGTTCGACAGCTATCTGCGCGGCCTCGCCATCCAGGGTTTGCGTCGTGCGCTCGGCGCCCGGGCCCTCGACGATCCGCTACGCACGGCGCTGTTCGATGTGGAGGTGGTGCCGGAGGAGGATGGCGGCACCGTGGTGCTTCCCGTCTGCCTTGCTCATTTCGCCGAATCAGATGAGGCGATGAATTTTGGAGCTCTACGAACCGGCTTCGAGGCGTTCGGTCTGCGTTGGCATGGTGTGCGTGCAAGCCGTGACGCGGACCTTTCACCTGACCTCCAGCGCTTGCCTGAGGGCTTCAGCGAGGCGGGGGTGGAGGAGCTAGTGCTAAGAGGTGAGGCTATCCCCCAGCATTGGGTGCCGCATATCGTCGCGCTGGACTTCCGTAGGACAAGGCTTCGAGAGTTGCAGCCTCTGCGGGATCTGAGCGCTCTGAAAGCGCTTGATCTGTCGGACACGCAGGTCACCGACCTCGCGCCCCTCGCTGGCCTTTCCGCACTCCAAACGCTCGACTGCTCGAACACCCACGTCGCTGACCTCGCGCCCCTCGCCGGCCTCTTCGCGCTCCAGGTTCTAGACTGCTGGAGCACTCGGGTTACCGACCTTGCGCCCCTCGCTACACTCTCCGCGCTCCAAACACTCGACTGTACGAACACGCGGGTCGCAGACCTCGCAGCCCTCTCAGGCCTCTCCGAGCTGCAAACACTATACTGCGGGAACACGCAGGTCACAGACCTCGCGCCTCTCGCTGGCCTCTCCGCTCTTAAATCGCTCTACTGCGCAAACACGCAGGTCGTCGATCTCTCGCCCCTCGCCGGCCTCTCCGCGCTCCAAATACTCCACTGCGCGAACACCCAGGTCGCGGACCTCATGCCCCTCGCTGGCCTCTCCGCTCTCCAAGCGCTGCACTGCGCGAACACGCAGGTCGCCTACCTCCAGCCGCTTGCCGGTCTTAGAAAACTGCGCACGCTAGACATTAGGGCCACTAAAGTTCAAGATATTCTCCCAATTAAATCAAACTCACGATTGAGCGTGCAATTTTGGGATGACGGACTGCGAGCCGTTAGCGATCTGGCGCCTGATGGCAGCCCCGCGCCCCGCTCGCCAGTAGATCGATAGCCGCACGCTAGGCACAGTTAATCTGCGTGTCTATCCATAAGTAGACAGTGCCGGTGGACACGGAGCGGGCATCCACCGGCTCCCGCCCCCTCAGTCGTCCCGATGCACGCGCTCCATCCGCTCGTGGCGCTCCTGCGCCTCGATCGACAGCGTGGCAATCGGGCGGGCCTCGAGCCGGCGCAGGCCGATCGGCTCCCCGGTCTCCTCGCAATAGCCGTAGGTGCCGTTCTCCACGCGCTCCAGCGCCTGGTCGATCTTGGAGATCAGCTTGCGGGCACGATCACGGGTGCGCAGTTCCAGGGCGCGGTCGGTTTCGACGCTGGCGCGGTCGGTCAGGTCGGCTTCGATAATGCCGCCCTGGCCCATGGAGGTCAGGGTCTCGCCCGCCTCCCGCAACAAATCACCGCGCCATTTCAACAGCTTCTGGCGAAAATACTCCAACTGAAGAGGGTTCATGAATTCTTCGTCGCTGCTCGGACGGTAGTCCGGCGGCAAGGTCACCAGCATGGCAGGACTTCCCCAACCCTTGCCACCCGAACCCGGCGCCCGGGGTGGCGAAAGCGGCCGGACCATAGTGGCGGCAATGGGGCGGGTGCAAGGCCTCGTTTCGACGCAAGCTCCTGATCTTCGCCCGCTTTTCAATCAGATGACGGTGCCGCGTCAGGTCGGCGCGCCAGTTCCAGCCGCGCCCGCAGGCGGATTTCCGCCATCAGGGCCGCCAGCCCTGGCTCCAAGCCCGGCTCCGGCGGCCCGGCCAGCGCTTCCAGCCGCGCCCGGCGCCCGGAATCGCCAGGGCCGGCGCGCAGCAGGTCGAGTTGCAATCCGCGCAGTTCATCCAGGGCCTTGCGCGCGCGGCGTTGGGCGCGCTCGGCGGGGGGCTCGGGAGGCGGGGCGGAACCGGAATCCTGCAGGGCGAGCAGCCCGCCCAGCGCGGAAGGGCCGGACAGCGCCGCACTGGCCGCAGTCTCCCCGCCCATCTCCGGCAGCGCGAAGCCGCCGCCGGGGCGCCGCGCCCTGCCGCCACCCTGCACGCCACTGAACCCCGCCGGCCGCACCGGACCCATTGCCATCGCCCACACCCCCAAAAAGCCCGCCACCGGCGGCAGACATCGTCACACCTAGCGGCAGCCCCTGCCCTGCCCCGGCAAACCCTGCCGCCCCAACACCCTGGGAAAGCTGGCATGGCCCTTGCGGAAGCCACCACACGCCCCGCGCCCACTTCCGCGGCGGCGAGGAGGTGCAGTGTGCTGAAGATTCCTTGCCCGAGCATGAGCATCACACCGCAGCGGGCGATTCCGCTGCTGATCCTGCTGCTGTGCCTGTTGCCGGCCCTGGCGATGGGCCAGGTGCGGATCAAGGATATCGCCGATATCGAAGGAATGCGGGAGAATCAGCTGGTCGGCTACGGCCTGGTGGTCGGGCTGAACGGCACCGGGGACAAGCTGCGCTCGGCCGTTTTCACCCGGCAATCGCTGATCGGCGTGCTGGAGCGCCTCGGCGTCAATACTCGCGACCAGGAACGCCAGCTCGATACCCGCAACGTCGCCGCGGTGATGGTCACCGCCAACCTGCCCGCCTTCGCCCGCACCGGCTCGCGCATCGATATTTCCGTCTCGGCCCTCGGCGATGCCACCAACCTCACCGGCGGCATGCTGCTGGTCACCCCGCTGCTCGCCGCGGATGGGGAGGTTTATGCCGTGGCGCAGGGGCCGATCGTCACCGGCGCGGTGTCCGCCCGCGGCGCCGCCGGTTCCGTCACCCGCGGCGTGCCGACCGCCGGCCGCATTGCCAATGGCGCGACGGTGGAGCGGGAGGTCGCCTATGCCTTCGCCGGCGGCGACCGGCTGCGCCTGGCGCTGCGCAACCCGGACCTGACCACGGCGCGCCGCATCGCCGCCGCCATCAATGCCAGCGCCGGCAGCCAGGCCGCGACGGCGACCGACCCGCGCACCGTCAGCGTCTCCCTCACCGGGCGCGATTCCATCGCCTTCATCGCCCAGATCGAGCAGCTTCGGGTGCAGCCGGACCAGATGGCGCGGGTGGTGATCGAGGAAGCCTCCGGCACCATCGTCATGGGCGCCAATGTGCGGCTGTCCACCGTCGCCATCGCCCAGGGCAACCTGACCATCCGCATCACGGAAACGCCGCAGGTGGTGCAGCCCAATGCGCTGGCCGGCGGGCAGACCGCGGTGGTGCCCCGCACGGGCATCGAGGTGGACGACCAGGCGGAACGCCGGCTCGGCATCCTGCGCGGCGGCGTGACGCTGGAGGAGCTGGTGCGCGGGCTGAACGGCCTGGGCGTCGGACCGCGCGACATGATCACCATCCTCCAGACCATCAAGGCCGCCGGCGCGCTGCAGGCCGAGCTGGAGGTGCGCTGAGATGTCCATCGCCGCCCCCCAGACAGCTACCGCACCCCGCCCCATCGCTAGCCAGCGCGGCACGCCCAATACGCCCGAGGCGATGCGCCGCGTGGCGCGGGAATTCGAGGCCCAGGCGCTCGGCGCGCTGTTGCAGCCGATGTTCCAGGGCCTGGACAGCAAAGGCCCCTTCGGCGGCGGCTCGGCGGAGGGCCAGTGGCGCCCGATGCTGGTGGACGCCATCGCCAAGGACCTGGCCAAGGCCGGCGGCCTCGGCATCGCGGATTCGGTGTTTCGGGAACTGACCCGTCTCGCCGGCGCCGCCACGACCCCTTCCACCCAACCAGCTACGGAGACAACCGCCCCATGATGCAGCCCCTGATCGTCGCCGCCCAGCGCCTGAGCGAGGCGCTGCGCGCCGAGAACGAGGCGCTGGCCCGGCTCGACCTGAACAGCGCCGCCGCGCTGGCCCTGCCGAAGCAGCAGGCCTCGGATGCCTTCGCCGCCGCCTTCGACGCGGCGAACCGCACCAATGCCAAGGCCCAGGGCCCGGATCGCGCCAAGGCGGAGGAGCTTGCCGGGCGGCTGCGCGACCTGGGCACCGAGAACCGCCGGCTGCTGGAACGCGCCATCGCGTTGCAATCCCGCGTGATCGAGACCATCGCCGGCGCCACCCGGCCGGTCGGCCCCGGCACCTATGGCGAGCGTGGCCGGCAGCGCGACGGGCGGCATCAGCCGCTGTCCCTCTCCTCCCGCGCCTGAGGGTTTTCCGCAGGGCAGAACCTATCGCCCGGGTGCTTGCCGGATTCCATGCGGGGGCGCAGCTTGCGCGTCCCGCATGCTCCGCCGCAACGCAACATTCCTGGTCATCTCCGCGCTGACCCTGGCTTCGGCCCTCGCCGTCGCGCTGCTGCGCGGCATGGGGGCGGTGCGCCATGCGCTGGACGCGACCTGGGACCTGATCCTGACAGTCCTGCCCTCCATCATCGGGGGCCTGCTGCTCTCCGCCGCGCTGCGCCAGCTTGTGCCGCCGGGGGCACTGGCCCGCTGGATGGGGGCGGAAAGCGGGTTGCGGGGGCTGCTGGTGGCGACGGCGGCCGGCATGGCGATGCCAGGCGGGCCGGTCGCGGCCTTTCCCGTGGTGCTGGTGCTGGCCCAGGCGGGCGCCGATCGCGGCGCGCTGATCGCCTTCGTGCTCGCCTGGTCCCTGAACGGCTTCCAGCGAATCCTGGTCTGGGAATTGCCGATCCTGGGCGCCGATTTTGCCGTGCTGCGCCTGATCTGCGGCCTGCCGCTGCCGGTGCTGGCGGGGCTTTTCGCGCGCTGGATCCCCATTCAATGGACCCCGGCGGATGCCCCCGGGATGCGGGATCGCGGCCAGCCATGAGCATCGGCCAGCTCAGCATCTGGGTCCTGGCTCTGGGCGCGCTGGCGCTGTGCCTGCGGCGCAGCCCGGCGGTGGCACGGCGGGCGGTGGTGGATACGGGAAGTTCGCTTTGGCGCGTCCTGCCGGTGATGCTGATGGCCCTGCCCATGGCGGCCTTCCTGGCAGAGCTAATTCCGGCCGGCTGGGCGGAACGCTGGCTGGGGCCGGATAGCGGCTTCGTCGGCATCCTGCTGGCCTCGGTGGCGGGCGGTGCCATGCCGGGCGGACCCTTCGTCGCCTTCCCGCTGGTGCTGGGCTTCCTGAAGGCGGGGGCCGGGCCTTCCCAGATGGTGGCGTTGATTTCCGGCTGGGCGATCCTGGGGCTGCACAGGACGCTGGCCTGGGAACTTCCCATCCTCGGCGCGCGCTTCATCGTCGTGCGGCTGTTGGCAAGTTTCGCGCTGCCGCTTCTGGCGGGGCTGGCGGCGGAGCTGCTGCTGCCGCTGTTTCCGGGCGTGGCGATGCGCTGAAGCGGTGCGCGCCGTTGCCGCAATCCCGCCGCTTCGGCATAGCATTCCTCACGCATGAACGACGCCATCACATCAGAGACGGACGACTGGCCCGCGCTGCTTGCCGCGCGCCAGGGCGCGCCCGTGCCGCATGGCGCCTTTGGCGACCTGTTCGCGCCGTTGTTCACCATGCCCGAGGCGCCGGATGGCTGCATCGTGATCGGGCGGCTGGCGCAGACCCTGGATGGCCGCATCGCCTGCGCCAATGGCGCCTCCCAATGGATCGGCGGGCGTGGCGACATTCTGCACACCCATCGGCTGCGCGCCCTGTGCGATGTGGTGCTGGTCGGCGGTGGCACGGTGCATCACGACGATCCGCGCCTGACGACGCGGGAAGTGCCCGGCCCCAATCCCGTGCGCGTGGTGCTGGACCCGCGCCGCCGCCTGCCCGCCACGCATAAGGTGTTTGCGGATGGCGCGGCACCGACCCTGCTGGTGACCAGCGCCGAGGGTCCCGCCACCCATGGCCAGGCGGAGGTATTGTATCAGCCGGATGGCCCCGACCTCCCCGCCCTGCTCCGCCAACTCGCGGCGCGGGGACTGCCGAACATATTCGTGGAGGGTGGGGGGCATACCGTCTCCGCCTTTCTCGCCGCCGGCTGCCTCGACCGGCTGCATCTCACGGTGGCGCCGATCATTCTCGGCTCCGGCATCCCCGCCTTCACCCTGCCCAGCGCCGGCCGCATCGCCGATGGGCTGCGCTTCCGCTGGACGCCGCATGCGATCGGGGAGGACATGCTGTTCGACATCGCCCTGCACCGCGCCCGCCCCGGCATCTGCGAGGAGACGACCACGCCATGAAGGCCCAGGCCCTCTGGATCACCGCCCCCTTCCAGGCGGAGCTGCGCGAGCAGGAGTTGGAGGTGCCAGGCCCCGATCAGGCGCTGGTCGTCACCTCGGCCTCCGGCATCTCCCGCGGCACGGAGCGTCTGGTCTTCTCCGGCCGCGTGCCGGAGAGCCAATGGCCGGCGATGCGCGCGCCGCTGCAATATGGCGAATTCCCCGCGCCGCTCTCCTATGGCTATGCCGCCGTCGGCACGGTGAAGGCGGGGCCAGCGCATCTGCACGGCAAGCGCGTCTTCTGCCTGCACCCGCATCACGACGCCTTCGTGGCACCTGCCAGCATGTGCATCCCCATTCCGGACGCCGTGCCGGATCGCCGCGCCGTGCTCGGCGCGAATATGGAAACGGCGGTCAATATCCTGTGGGATGCGCGGCCACTGGTCGGCGAAAGGGTGCTGGTGGTGGGCTGCGGCGTGGTCGGGCTGCTGGTGACCTATCTGCTCGGCCGCATGCCCGGCCTCGACCTCTGGGCCTGCGACACGGATGCATCGCGCCGCGCCATCGCCGAGGATTTTGGCGCCCGGTTCGGCGCGCCGGAGGATATGCCCGGCGAACGCGATCTGGTGATCCATGCCTCCGCCAGTGCCGAGGGTCTGCGCCTTGCTCTGTCGCGCTGCGGCTTCGAGGGCCGTGTGGTCGAGGCCTCCTGGTTCGGTGACCGGCTGGTGGAGCTGCCGCTGGGCGAGGCCTTTCACGCCAAGCGCCTGTCGCTGATCTCCACCCAGGTCGGCCATGTCGCCCCCGCCATGCGCGGCCGGCGGACGCATGGCGACAGGCTGGCGCTGGCCTTGTTGCTGCTGGAGGATGCGCGGCTGGATGCGCTGCTCGGGCCGGACACCGCCTTCACCGACCTGCCGCAGGCGCTTGCCGCCTTGCTGTCGCCGCCATCGGGGGCACATCAGCCGCTCTGCCCCGTCGTGACCTATTTCAAGGAATGAGCCCTTCATGTTCAGCCTGACCGTCGTCGATCACATCATGATCGCGCATTCCTTCCGCGGCGAAGCCTTCGGCCCGGCGCAGCGGCTGCACGGCGCGACCTTCATCGTCGAAGCCGAGTTCCGCGCGCCGCAGCTCGATGACCTGCATCTGCTGGTGGATATCGGCCTGGCCAAGGACCATCTGCGCGCCATCCTGGCGCCGATGGACTACCGCAACCTGGATGCGGAAGATGCCTTCGCCGGCAAGAACACCACCACCGAATATCTCTGCCTGCATATCCATGGCCTGCTGGCCGCGGCCTGCCGCGACGGCGTGCTGGGCGATGGCGGCAAGGCGGTGACCGGCCTGAAGATCCTGCTGCGCGAAAGCCATATCGCCTGGGCCGCCTTCGAGGGGCCCGTCTGACCTTGGATATCGCCTTTCTCGTCCCCGCGCCCTTCGACGCCATTTCGGGCGGCTATGGCTATGACCGCCGTCTGGTCGCGGGGCTGCGCGCGCTCGGCCATGAGGTGACGGTGGTGGAGTTGCAGGGCACGCACCCCCTGCCCGACACGGCCGCCTTAGCCAGTGCCCAGACGGCCCTGCAAAAAGTGCCGGAGGGGGCGCGGATCGTCATCGACGGCCTGGGCCTGCCCGCCTTCCAGCCGGTGCTGGAGGTTTTGGAGCAGCGCGGTGCCGTCGGCCTGATCCATCACCCGACGGCGCTGGAACACGGCAATCCTGGCGAGGTGCGCGATGCGCTGCGCGCGGCGGAACAGGCGATCTTCCCTCGCCTCGCCCGCCTGGTCGCCACCAGCCCGCTGACCGCGCGGCGGCTGGAGCCGGAATTCGGCGCGGACCCCGAGAAGGTTGGCGTGGTAGAGCCGGGCACCGATCCGGCGCCGCGCAGTACCGGTTCCGGTGGTCCTGGCTGCGCCATCCTCGCCATCGGCACGCTGGTGCCGCGCAAGGGGCATGATGTGCTGCTGCGCGCGCTGGGCATGCTCAGCGATCTCGATTGGACGCTGACCATCGCCGGCAGCCCGCGCGACAAGGTGCATGCGGAGGGGCTGCGCGCCTTGGCGGAGGAGCTGGGCCTGACCAGCCGCGTGACTTTCGCAGGCGAGGTCGACCAGCACGCGCTCGATGCGCTCTGGGCCGGCACCGACCTCTTCGCGCTGGCGACGCATTGGGAAGGCTATGGCATGGCGGCGGCCGAAGCCCTCGCACGCGGCGTACCGGTGGCCATCACCGCCGGCGGCGCGATCGCGGAGGTGGTGCCGGTGACGGCAGGGGTGATCTCGCCGCCCGGCAATGTCGTCTCCCTCGGCAAGGCCATGCGCCGCGCCATCTTCGATACCGATCTGCGCGCCGAGATGGCGGAGGCCGCCTGGGCCGCCGGCCAGAAGCTGCCGCGCTGGGAGGATCGCGCCACCGCCTTCCTCGCCGAACTCGACAAGGCAGGCTGAGATGGCGGAGAGTTTTGACGGCGACTGGCTGGAATTGCGGGAGCCGCATGACGCCGCCGCGCGCAATCTGGACCTCGCGCAACGTCTGGCGGAGGCGCTGCCGGCGCGGCCGCGCATTCTCGATCTCGGCGCCGGCACAGGTTCGCTGCTGCGCTGGCTGGCGCCGGCGATCGGCCGCGCCCAGGCCTGGACGCTGGTGGATGCGGATGGCGGGCTGCTGAGCCGCGCCTTCACCACCACCGCGGACTTCGCCGAGGCGATGGGCTGGCCCGCCACCTATGCCTCCCGCAAGACGCTGCTGGTGCATGCGCCGGGCGGGGCCTGGCGGGTGGAAGGGCTGGTCGCCGATCTGCGCGACGCGCCGCAGGGCCTGCCGCTGGCCCAGGTGGATGCGGTGGTGAACACCGCGCTCTGCGACCTGGTGTCCGAGGACTGGATCTTTCGCATCGCCGCCGCCTGCGCCAAGCGCCGCTTGCCCTTCTACGCCGCGCTGAACGTGACGGGGCGGGAGCGCTTCGACCCGCCGCATCCCACCGATGCGCTGGTGGCGCGCGGCTTTGGGCGTGACCAACTGCGTGACAAGGGATTTGGCGGCATCGCACTCGGCGCGCGCGCGCCCGCCGTCATCGCCGCGGCCTTCGCGGCGCAGGGCTATGCCGTGCATCGCGCGCCGAGCGACTGGCGGATCCCGCGCCAGGACCCGGAGATAGCCGCCGCCATTGCCAGCGGCCATGCCCGCGCCGCCATGCAGCAGGATCGCCGCGCACGGCCAAAGCTGCTGAACTGGGCGGTGGACCGCCGCGCCCAGGCCGGGCTTTCCCGGTTGTCGGTGCGCATTGGCCATGCGGATATCCTGTGCCTGCCGTCCAAGGAGTAAGAAGAATGGCCCTGCTGCTCGGCTGCATCGCCGATGACTTCACGGGGGCGACCGACCTCGCTTCCATGCTGGTGAAGAACGGCATGGCGACGGTGCAGGTCATCGGCGTGCCGACCGGACCTTTGCCCGAGGCTGATGCCATCGTCATCGCGCTGAAGTCGCGCACCACGCCGGCCAGGGAAGCGATTGCCGAAAGCCTGGCGGCGGCGGAGGCGCTGCTGGCGGCCAGGGCGAAGCAGCTTTTCTTCAAATACTGCTCCACCTTCGACAGCACCGATGCGGGCAATATCGGCCCCGTCGCCGATGCGCTGCTGAAGCGGCTGGGCGCCGGCTTCGCCCTCGCCTGCCCCGCCTTTCCAGCAAATGGCCGCAGCATCTATCAGGGGCATCTGTTCGCCGGCGCGCATCTGCTGAACGAAAGCGGCATGGAGAACCATCCGCTGACGCCGATGAAGGATGCGAATCTGGTCCGCGTGCTCAGCCGGCAGACGGAGGGCGCGGTGGGGCTGGTGCCCTTCTCCGTGGTGGAGCAGGGGTCGCAGGCGATCCGCCAGGCGATGACCCGCATGGCGGAAGGCGGGCGGCGCTACGCCATCGTCGATGCGGTGACCGATGGGCATCTGGTCGCCATCGGCGAAGCCGCGGCGCATCACCCGCTGATCACCGGCGGCTCCGGCATCGCCATGGGCCTGCCGGCGAATTTCCGGGCGGCGGGATTGCTGCCCGAAAGGCCGGACGCCGCCGCGCTGCCGCCGGCCAAGGGGCTTTGTGCCGTGGTGGCCGGAAGCTGTTCCCGCGCCACGCTCGGCCAGATCGGTTTTGCCCGCGACCATGCGCCGACGCTGGAGCTGGATGTGCTGGCCACGCCGGATGCGAAGGCGCTCGCCGCGCAGGCGCTGGAGTGGGTGGAGGGCAAGCTTTCCGCCGACCATCCCGTGATCATCGCCGCCAGCGCGCCGCCGGAGAAAGTGGCGGCGTTGCAAGCGAAGATCGGTCGCGACGCGGCGGGGGCGCTGGTGGAGCATGCGCTGGCGGCCGTGGCGAAGGGGCTGGTGGCGCGCGGCGTCGGGCGGCTGGTGGTCGCCGGCGGCGAGACCTCCGGTGCCGTCGTGTCGGCACTCGGCGTGGCGACGCTGCGCATCGGCGCGGAGATCGACCCAGGTGTTCCTTGGACCTTTGCCGAGACCGGCTCCGCCGGGGGTGCCGAGCCCGCGAACATCCACCTCGCCTTGAAGTCCGGCAATTTCGGCGCGCGCGACTTCTTCCTGAAGGCCTTCGCACATGTCTGAGGACGCCGCCCGCGCGCAACTCGCCGAACTGGCCAAGAGCCTGTTCGATCGGGGCTACAGCGTCGGCACCGCCGGCAATATCAGCGTGCGGCTGGCCGACGGCTATCTGATGACGCCGACCAATTCCTGCCTCGGCCGGCTGGACCCCGCGCGCATCAGCAAGCTGGGGCCGGACTGGGCGCATCTGTCGGGCGACAGGCCTTCCAAGGAAGTCTTCCTGCATCGCGCGGTGCTGACGGCGCGGCCGGAGGCAGGTGCCGTGGTGCATCTGCATTCCACCCATGCCACCGCCATCTCCTGCCTCGCGCCCGAGGGTGGCGATGCGGAGATCCCGCCGCTGACGCCCTATTTCGTCATGCGCATCGGCCGCCGCCTACCCTGCGTGGCCTATTACCGGCCGGGCGATGCGGCGATGGAGCCCGCGGTGCATGAAGCCGCGCGGGCGGCGAAGGCGCTGCTGCTGGCCAATCACGGCCCCGTCGTCAGCGGCGCCACCCTGGCCGATGCGGTGCATGCGGCGGAGGAGTTGGAGGAAGCGGCACGCCTCGCCCTGCTGCTGCGCGGCGTGCCGGGCGTGCGGGCGCTGAACGCGGCGCAGGTGGACGATCTGCTGAAGACCTTCGGCTAGGTCAAAGAGACGCCGCGGGGTCGATCCGCACCACATAGCTGCGCCAATCGGCGCGCGTGGCGATGCGCTCATACAGCGCGATGGCGCCCACATCCTCCTCCGGCACGATCCAGCGCAGATGGCTCCAGCCACGCGCCGTGCCTTCCGCCACCGCGGCGGTGATCAGGGCGCGGGCGATGCCTTGGCCGCGCGCTTCCGGCCGCACGAACAGGTCGTCGAGCATGCCGCAGTGCCGGGCGAAGACCACCTCCGGCAGGTCGAACAGAATGGCGAAGCCGAGTGGCGTGCCCGCCGCATCCTCCGCCAGCAGCACCTCCGCCGCCGGATGGCGCGCCAGCAGCGCCGCCTGGGCCTCCGGCGTGGCAGTGGCGGCACCATTGAGCACGTCGCGCATCTCGGCGGCGTAGAGCGCCAGCAGGGGCGCCAGGCGGTGGCGCTGGTCGCGTGGCAGGGGGGTGATATGGATGGTCATGGCGACAAGCTCCAGACGCGAAAAGGGCGCCGTCCGCAAGCGGACGACGCCCTTTCGCCGGGATGACGGCTAGGGTCCGTGGACAGTTGGGCTACGGGCGCGTCCGGCGGTGCTTTTCCGCGCTGGGTGCGTCAGGCACGCTCGCCGATGGATAGCCGTCGGCTCCGCTGCCTTCCTTCCCAGCACGCAAAATCATTCGCCGGCCGCATCCCGGTCCCAACAGTCCACAGGCCCTCAGGCTTAGGAAGCGGCCTCGGGCGTCGGCGCGGGCGCCTCGGCGGCAGCAGCAGCGGCTGCGGCGGCCTTCTTCGCGGCGCGGGTCGCGGCGCCCTTGCGCGCGGCGTCGGAACGCGCCGAGGAGGCGGCCTTCGCGGCGGCGGTCGGCGAGGGCTTGCGCGGCGCGGCAGCCTTCTTCGGCGCGGCCTTCTTGGCGGCAACGGCCTTCTTCGGCGCAGTCGCCTTCTTCGGCGCGGCCTTCTTCGGCGCGGCAGCCTTCTTCGCGGCCGGCTTCCGGGCGGCGGTCGCCTTCTTCGGCGCGGCCTTCTTCGCAGCGGCCTTCTTCGGCGCGGCGGCCTTCTTCGGCGCGGCGGCCTTCTTCACGGCGGGCTTCTTGGCGGCGGCCTTCTTCGGCGCGGCAGCCTTCTTCGCGGCCGGCTTCTTGGCGGCGACAGCCTTCTTCGGCGCGGCGGCCTTCTTCGCGGCGGGCTTCTTGGCGGCAGCGGCCTTCTTCGGCGCAGCAGCCTTCTTCGCGGCGGGCTTCTTGGCGGCGGCGGCCTTCTTCGGCGCAGCCTTCTTCGCCGGCGCAGCGGCCTTCTTCGCCGCCGGCTTCTTCGCCGCGGGCTTCTTGGCAGCAGGCTTCTTCGCCGTCTTGCGGGCGGCGGCCATGGCCATCGGCTGGGCGCGGTTGGCGGCCTCGTCCACTGCCTGGTTCTCGGTCTTGTCGGTCATGTTGGTCAGGATCTCCGATACGCGTTCCGGTGAATGGTCTTCCAGTGGTGCCGGCGGCACTGCCCGGCTGACGCCGCGCCGCACCACCTCAAAGTCAGGTTGGAAGCTTCGGTTCCGCGGACGGCACGAATCCCGTTTCGCACCGCACCACTTGCTGCCGCCGCCCATGTCCCGTCAGTGCCGTCGAATGGCGCGTAGGGCGCGGCGTGCTGCCGCGCTGCGCCATCTCCAGCCGCTCTTCCGCCATCACGCTCCGTCCCGACGACGCCTTGCGGCGTCACCATCCGGTGCGACGGTGGTCTGGGGCGTGGTGTGTAGCGCACCTATTCTGCCCCACGAGCCTGCGGTCCATGGACCGATCCTTCCTGCTGCGTGCCCCGCTGGCGTGTTGCGCAGCGCCCCGATGCCAGCAGCGTCAAAGCGGCTTGGCGGATGGAGGCTGCGCGAATCGCGTCAAGCGATGACGTGCACCGCCACGCTATCCGTGTGTGCAACCTGCCTGTCAAACGGAATCGCACGAAACTCGTGCAGGCTTGTGCAAGCTGTGTGCAGCAGGATCGCGAAACCCGCGACCGCATCGCAGGGATCGGCGTCGCGCCGGCTTTACCGCGCGCGGGGATAAGTGTCGCGCCGGTCGTCCCGGCGCGACGGATGGCGCCTCAGCCGCGCGCGGACAGGGACGGCACCGGGCGCTGCTCGGGCCCGGTGTAGTGCGACAGGGGGCGGATCAGGCGATTGTCGGCGCCCTGCTCGAACACATGCGCCGCCCAGCCGGTGATGCGGGAGCAGACGAAGATCGGCGTGAACAGGGGGATGTCGAAACCCATGAGGTAGTAGGCGGGGCCTGCCGGGAAATCGAGGTTCGGGTGGATGTTCTTCACCTTCAGCATCTTCGCCGCCAGCACGCGGCTGGTCTCCATCCAGCGCCGATCGCCCACGACCTCTGCCATTTTTTCGGCGTATTTCGTCATGGTGGGGACGCGGCTGTCGCCGCTTTTGTAGACGCGATGGCCGAAGCCCATCACCAGCGCCTTGTGGTCGAACTTGCCTTCCAGCCAGTCCTCCGCCGCCTCCGGCGAGCCGACCTCCTTCAGCATATGCATCACGGCTTCGTTGGCGCCGCCATGCAGCGGCCCCTTCAGCGCGGCGATGCCGGCGGTGATGGCGCCGTGGATATCCGCGCCGGTGGAGGTGACGGTGCGCGCGGTGAAGGTGGAGGCGTTAAAGGTATGCTCGGCGTAAAGGATCATCGAGACGTCGAAGCTCTTGATGACCTCCTTCTGCGGCACCTTGCCGAAGACGACGTGGAAGAAGTTCTCGCAATAGGGAAGCGAGGCGTCGGGCTCGATCGGCTCCAGCCCCTTGGACAGGCGATGGGCGGCGGCGACCGCCGTCGGCGCCTTGGCCAGCAGCCGCAGCGCCTTGCGCCGCTGCGCGGCGTCGGAGACGTCACCGGCTTCCGGATCCTCCATGCCCATGAAGGACACGGCGGTGCGGATGGCGTCCATCGGATGGGCGTCCTTCGGGAAGTCCCGCAGCACGCGCAGCAGCGCCGGGGACAGGGCGCGATTGGCGCGTTCCTCCGCCTGGAAGGCCTTGAGCTGGGCGGCGGTCGGCAATTCGCCATGCCACAGCAAATAGGCCACCTGCTCGAAATCGGTTTCCTCGCAGAGGTCCTGCACGGCATAGCCGCGATAGGTCAGGCTGTTGGTCTCCGGCATCACCTTGGAGACGGCGGAGACATCGGCATAGACGCCGACGAGACCCTTATAGAGGGTGGGTGTGCTGTCGCTCATGCTTTCGCTCCCGGTCTTGGGTGGCGGGGTCTTGGGTGGCGGGCGGCAGGTGCCGCCCGCATGGCAGGATCAGAAGATGCCGGGCTTGGCCTCCGCCAAGGTGCCCGCCGGCAGCACCACGTTCAGCCCCGCCAGCTGCTCCGCCGTCAGCCTGGGCAGGTCCTGCACCAATTCGAGAAAACGGTTCTGCTCCCGCGTGGTGATGATGCCCTCGGTCAGGATGCGGAACTTGTTGATGTACTGCGCGCGGCCGAAGGGCTTGGCGCCGTTCGGGTGGGCATTGGCCACGCCCAGTTCATCGACCAGCTTCGTGCCGTCCTTCATCAGGATCTCGACGCGGCCGCCGAAGGCCAGCACCTCCGGATCACGGGAATGGTACTTCGCGGTCCACTCCGGGTCCTCAGTGGTCTCGATCTTGTGCCAGAGGCGGACGGTATCCGCGCGGCCGGCGCGCTTCGGCGCGTAGCTGTCCACATGGTGCCAGCTGCCGTCCTGCAGGGCGACGGCGAAGATGTACATGATGGAATGGTCCAGCGTTTCCCGGCTCGCCTTCGGGTCCATCTTCTGCGGGTCGTTGGCGCCGGTGCCGATCACGTAATGCGTGTGGTGCGACGTGTGGATGATGATCTTCTCGATCGCCTCCATGTCCGCGATCTGCTCCCGCATCCGGAAGGCCAGGTCGATCAGCGCCTGGGACTGGTACTCGGCCGAGTGCTCCTTGGTGTAGCTGTCGAGAATGGCACGCTTGCCCTCCCCGGCCTCGGGCAGCGGCACCTCGTAATAGGTGGGGTCGAAGACCGTCTTGCGGCCCTTGCTGTCGGCCTGCGTGCGGCCGGACAGGACCCAGGCGATCACGCTGTCCTCGCCTTCGTAGATCGGGCTCGGCGCGCCCTCGCCGCGCATGCAGCGGTCCACGGCTTCGACCGCCAGCTTGCCGGCATGGGCGGGCGCATAGGCCTTCCAGGAGGAAATCTCGCCCTTGCGCGACTGGCGGAAGCTGACCGACGTGTGCAGCGCCTGCTGAATGGACTGGAACACCACCTCCTGCTTCAGGCCGAGCAGCGTGCCGATGCCGGCCGCCGCCGCCGGGCAGAGATGGGCGATATGGTCGACGCGATGCTCATGCAGGCAGATCGCGCGCACCAGGTTGATGTGCAGCTCATAGGCCGTGGCCAAGCCGCGAACCAGGTCCTTGCCGGACCGCCCCATCGCCTGGGCCACCGCCAGAACGGGGGGGATGTTGTCGCCAGGGTGGGAATAGTCGGCGGCCAGGAAGGTGTCGTGCATATCCAGCTCGCGCACCGCCGTGCCATTCGCCCAGGCCGCCCATTCGGGGGAGACGGTGGCGCCGGACTTCACACCGAACACGGTGGCGCCGCCGGCCTTCTTGGCATGGCCCAGCGCCATGCCGCGGGCGGAGACGACGGGGCGACGGTTGATGGCGGCGATCGCCACGCTGGCATTGTCGATCATCCGGTTGATGATCATGGCGGTGGTGTCCTTCGGCACCGCCACCTTATCCGTCGCGACACCGGCCATCTTCCAGGCCAGCTGATCCTCGCGCTTGAGCAGCGCCTTGGAGGGGTGGACCTTCACCGGATGCATCTTCATGCGTTCTGTCCTTTGATCTGCCGTGCGGAATTGGCGGGCGGTTCTTGTGGACCGCATGCACGTCATCGTCCATTCCGATTGCCGTGACAACGCGATAGGCTTTCCGTATCGCGTGAGGGACGGGACGCATGGATTTCCGATTGGTCCGCCGCCTCGGCCATTTCCTCGCCGTGGCGGAGGAAGGGCATTTTGGCCGCGCCGCCGCGCGGCTCGGCATTTCGCAGCCGCCGCTGACGGCGCAGATCCAGGCCCTGGAACGCGAACTCGGCGTGCAGCTCCTGCACCGCACCGGCAAGGGCGCCCGACCGACCCGCGCCGGAGAGGCGCTGCTGCCTTTGGCACGGCGGTTGGCGGAGGGTGCGGGACAGTTGGAACTTCTCGCCCGCGAATTGCGTGCGGGGCGGCATGCGCCGGTGGCGCTGGCCTGCGTCACCTCTGCCTTGTTCGACTATCTGCCGCCGCTGGTGCGCGGCCTGCAATCCGCCCGCCCCTCCTCCGCCATCGCGGTGCGGGAGATGGACACGGCCGATGCAGTGGAGGCGCTGCGGCGGGGCGAGGTGGACCTGGCGCTGCTGCGGCTGGACCAGGACCGCCACCCGATCCGCCTCCACAGCCTGGGGCCGGATGTGCTGGCCGCGGCTTTGCCCGCCGCCCATCCGCTGGCCGCCGGCGTCGGGCCGCTCGACCTGTCGGCGCTGGCGGATGAGCCGATGCTCGTGCTGCCGCGATCGATCAGCCCGGCCTATTCCGACGCCATGGTCGCCGCCTGCCGTGCCGCCGGATTCGCGCCGCGCGCGGAGCGGGAGGTCGGCTCCGCCATGGCGCAGCTGGGCTTCGTGGCGGCGGGACTCGGCGTGGCGCTGGTCTCCGCCGGCATGGCCCGGCTGCGCCCACCGGGCGTCGCCTTCCGCGATCTCGCCGGGCCGATCCAGGCGGTGGGCGTGGCCCTGGCCTGGCATGCGGAGCGCGAAAGCGAGGTCACGCGGCTGGCATTGGCCCTGGCGGCGGTGCTGTTTCCGCTGGAGACGGCGCGACAGGCGGCCAGCCCGGAAGACAAAGCCTGACAGATGCGCTAACCCGCCAGGCATGGATCTTTCCCCCGACCAGGTCAGGGCAGCCCGCGCGGCGGGTTGCGCCTTTCTCCCCGCCACCGAAGATCAGGTGGCCCGTCTCACCATGCAGCGGCGCATCTTCCGTATCGACGGCGTGCCGCATCTGGCCCAGCGCGCCGATAGCGGTTTCTACGAGACGCATGGCACGCTGACGCCCATGCTCGGCACGGCGCCGGGCGAGGTCGTGGCCCCGGTGGCCGAGACCTTGCAGGAAGCCGAGGCCGCCGATGCCACGGCGACCCTGGCGCTGGCCGCGGAAAGCCGCGGCGGGCGTGGCGCGCAGGTCATTCGCCGGGGCCGTCCGCGCGGTCCGCGCGGCGCCTGAAGGCCAGCCTTCCGCGATGGCGGCCGCCCCGAAGGCGGCCGTCCAACTTCGCGCAAGACCATATTGCGAATGACTCTCAATTGCTGTAGTTTGTAGGCCACACAGTTCCGGTGGGCCATCGCATGTCCGAACAATCCACTGTGACCCGGGAGGCGCCGCCGCTGGCGCTGCCCAAGGTCCCCAGTTCCGATCTCCTGCAAGGCTCGCGGGAGTTGCTGATCCTGCATCACGGGGAAACCTACCGCTTGCGGTTGACCAGCAACGACAAGCTGATCCTCACCAAGTAACCGCCTTCCCGCACCCCTCCTCACTGCCGAGCCAGCCAACACGAGCCCCCATCGAGGGGGCTCGTGCGCCAGCCAGCCAGGCCCCCCGAATCACCCCTCGGAGTGCCCCATGGCTGACCGCCGCCAGGCTAGTGCCCAGCTCACCGCCGCCATCCTCGCCCTCGCCGCCACCCCGGCCATGGCCCAGACTGGCGCACCCACCGCCGTCACCCCGCTCGATGCCGTGACCACCACGGCCACCCGCACCCCGGTCGTCTCCGGCGATGTCGCCGCGCCGGTGACGGTGATCGGGCGGGAGGAGATCGAGCGTCGTGACGCGCGCAGCGCCATGGACCTGATCCGCGACATTCCGGGGGTCGAGATCTCCGGCGCGCCGCGCACCACCGCCATGCAGCCGATCATCCGCGGCCTGGGCGATGAGCGGATCGTGCTGCGCACCGATGGGGCGCGGAACAACTTCAATGCCGGCCATCGCGGCCGCACCTTCGTGGACCCCGACCTGCTGCGGCAGGTGGAGGTTCTGCGCGGCCCGGCCTCCACCCTCTATGGCTCCGGCGCGCTTGGCGGCGCCATTTCGCTGCGCACCATCGAGGTGGATGACATCCTGCGCCCGGGCGCTGCCTTCGGCGGCACGCTGGGCGCCGGCTGGCAGAGCCAGGGCAGCGGCCCGCGCGGCAGCCTGGCGCTCGGCGCGCGCACCGGCGATTTTTCGATCCTTGGCGCCGTGGCGGGCTTCACCAACAACAACTTCACGGACGGCGCCGACAACACCATCCCCTATACCGGGGACAATGCGACCTCGTTGCTCGGCAAGCTCGGCTGGACGCCCGGCCATCACAATTTCCAGATCTCGGCGCTGCGCTTCCGCGACGACCACCAGATCCCGATCTCGGCCAATACGGCGACGACCACGGGCATCACCGACCGCGACACGGTCTCCGAAAACCTGTCCTTCCGCTGGTCCTATGCGGACCCGGCCAATCCGCTGTTCAATCCGCAGGTCATCCTCTACCGCACCCATGTCGATCTGACGGAACAGCGCCTGACCGGCACGCGCGTGCGCGACCGGACGGAGCTGACGACGGTCGGCGTCGATGCGCAGAACACCTCCCGCTTCGCCCTCGGCCCGACCCGCCATGCCCTGACCTTCGGCACGGAGATCTACCAGGATGAGCAGGAAGGCCGCGCCAATGGCGTGGACCGTCCGCAATTCCCCTCCGCCCAGCAGTCCATCACCGCCTTCTTCGTGCAGGATGAGATCGGCCTCGGCAATTTCACCCTGACGCCGGGCGTGCGCCTGGACCGCTTCGAGCAGGAAAGCCCGAACGGGCTGAACGACCGCGATTCCGAACGCGCCTCCCCGCGCGTCGCGCTCGCCTGGCAGGTCACGCCCTGGCTGCAGCCCTATGTCAGCTATGCGGAGGGCTTCCGGGCGCCGTCGCTGACCGAGCTTTACGTCGGCGGGCAGCACTTCCCGGGCAACAACTTCGTGCCCAACCCGAACCTGCGCCCGGAAGTTTCGCGCAACAAGGAAGTGGGTGTGAACCTGCGCTTCTCGGATGTCTTCGCCGGCGGCGACCGCCTGCGCATCCGCGTCGCGGCCTTCCGCAACGATGTGGACGACTTCATCGAGCAGACCGTGCTGCGCACCACCACCGTCTCCGCCAATGTGGCGGAGGCCCGGATCGAGGGTGTGGAGGCCGAGGCGCAGTATGATGCGGGCATCTGGTATGCGGGCATCGGCGCCTCGGCGCTGAAGGGCGACAACCGCGTCACCGACCAGCCGCTGGCCTCCATCCCCGCGCATCGCGTCACCCTCTCCGGCGGCTATCGCTTCCTGGAACATGGTGTGGTGGTTGGCGGCCGCATCACCGCGACGGCGGAACAGGACCGCGCGCCGAATGTGGCGGGCGTGGCGCAGCAGACCTCCGGCTATGGGCTGGTGGACCTGTTCAGCTCCTGGACGCCGAATTTCGCACCGAATGTCCGCCTCTCCCTGGCTGTCGATAACCTGTTCGACCAGCCCTATCGCCGCTCCAACTGGAACAGCGATCCCGTGCCGGCCTTCTACGAAGTCGGCCGCAACATCCGCGGCGCGCTGCGCGTCAGCTTCTGACCGGAAGGAACTTTCGAGATGCCGAGCCTCCTTGAACGCCACGCCGAATTGCTGCGGTCAGGTCCTGTGCGCGCGCGGGATGCCGCGCAGCGCCTCGGCACGACGGAAGCGGCGCTGGTTGCCTGCGGTGCCACCGGCACCGCCACCCCGCTGAAGAATGACTGGGGCGCGCTGTTCAGCGCCCTGCCGCGCCTCGGCCGGATCATGGCGCTGACCCGCAACGAGCATGCGGTGCATGAACGGCACGGCGCCTTCATCGATGTCTCCTCCGGCCCCGGCCATATCCTGGTGCTGGGTCCGGATATCGACCTGCGTCTGTTCCCCGGCCAATGGGCGCATGCCTATGCGCTGGGCGGGGAGCGTCCCTCCATCCAGATCTTCGACAAGGATGGCGTGGCCGCGCACAAGATCTTCGCGACGAAGGAGACCGATCGCACGGCCTGGGACACGCTGGTGACGGAATTCACCGCCACCCTCGCCGCCCTGCCGCCGATGACCCCGCCCGAGCCCGCCGCCCCGGTGGTGGAGACGGAGGTGGATGCGGCGCAGCTTCGCACCGATTGGCAGGCGCTGAAGGACACGCACGACTTCTTCCCGATGCTGCGCAAGCACAAGGCGAACCGTCGCCAAGCCTTCCGTCTGGTCGGCGACGACCATGCGCTGCGTCTGCCTCCTTCGGTGGCCACCGCCACCTTGCAAGCGGCGGCAGCCAGCGAAGTGCCGATCATGATCTTCGTCGGCAATCGCAGCGCCATCCAGATCCATACCGGCCCGGTGACCAAGCTGCTGGCCATCCCTGGCTGGTTCAACGTGCTCGATCCGGACTTCAACCTGCATCTGCGGGAGGCCGGCGTGGCCGAGGTCTGGCGCGTGGTGAAGCCGACCGTCGACGGTGATGTCACCTCCATCGAGCTGCTGGACGAGGCGGGCGAGGTGATCGCGATGATCTTCGGCGCCCGCAAGCCGGGCCAGCCGGAGCGGGAGGATTGGCGCGCCCTGGTCGCCCAGGTCGCGACCGCGCCCTGGCCCTCCGAGCGCGCCGCCTGATGCGCCGCCGCGCCCTGCTCAGTGTGGCCGCCGGCTGGACGGCAGCCAGCTTCGCCGCCCAGGCGGCGGAAAGGCGGCTGGTCACGGTCGGTGGCGCGGTGACGGAAACCGTCTTCGCATTGGGCGCGGGCGACCAGGTGGTGGCGGTGGACAGCACCAGCACCTTTCCCGCCCCGGCGCGCAACCTGCCGCAGATCGGCTACCTCCGCGCCCTGGCGCCGGAGGGGCTGATCTCGCTGAACCCCGACCTGCTGTTGTTGTCGGACGAGGCCGGTCCGCCCCAGGCCCTGGCCGTGCTGCGCGCGGCGGGGGCGCCGATGGCGGTGATCCCCGATGGCGCCGGGCTGGACGCCGTGACCCGCAAGATCATCCGCATCGGCGAGGCCATCGGCCGCGACGGAACTGCTTTGGCGGGCTCGGTCGCCGCCGACTGGCAGACGCTGGATGCGCCACTCGCCGCGCTGCGCCCGCTGCGGGCGCTGTTCGTGCTCTCCGCCGCGCGCGGCGCGCCGCTGGTCTCCGGCCGTTCCACCCATGCGGATGCCATGCTGCGGGCCTGTGGCGCCGAGAATTGCGTGCGCGACTTCCAGGGCTACCGGCCGCTTTCGGCCGAATCCGCGGCTCAGCTGGCGCCGGAGGCCATCATCATGATGGACCATGCCCTGGCCGAGGCCGGCGGGATCGACGGCGTGCTGCGCGCCACGGCGCTGGCCGTGACCCCGGCCGCCGCCGCGCGCCGCGTGGTCGCGGTGGAAGGGTCCTACCTTCTGGGCTTCGGCCCGCGCGCCGCCCATGCGCGGCGGTCCCTCGCCGCCCTGCTGCATCCCACCGCCAACCTGCCGGTGTTGCCGGGACGCGACTGGGTGTGATGCATATTGCCCGCATCGCGCCGCCGGAGCGGCGGCTGGCGGATCGTACCGCGCTGGTACTGCTCGGCGGCGCGGTCCTTCTGCTGGCGGCCATGGCCGCCGGCGTGCTGCTGGGCCCGGCGCGCATCTCCGCAGGCGGGCTTGGCGCGGTGCTGGCCGATGCCTTCGGGCTGGCGCCCCTGCCGGATCAGTTCCGCCGCGATGCGGCCGTGCTGGGCGTGATCCGCGCGCCACGCGTGCTGATGGCGGCGCTGATCGGCGCCGGGTTGGGCGCGGCGGGGGCGGCGATGCAGGGGTTGTTTCGCAATCCGCTGGCCGATCCCGGGCTGATCGGCGTTTCGGCCGGCGCGGCGCTGGCCGCCGTCGCCGCCATCGTCTTCGGCGCCACCGTCTTCGGCACCGCGGCCGGCGCGCTCGGCCTGTGGATGCTGCCGCTGGCCGCCTTCATCGGCGGGCTCGGCGCCACGGCGCTGATGGCACGCCTCGGCACCGTGGGCGGCGTGACCGGCGTGGCCACGCTGCTGCTGGCCGGAGTCGCGGTGAACGCACTGGCCGGTGCCCTCACCGGGCTGCTGATCTTCACCGCCGATGACCGCCAGGTGCGCGACATCACCTTCTGGACGCTCGGCAGCCTGGCCGGGTCGCGCTGGGACCAGGTGCCGGTGGTGGCCGCCCTGGTCGGGTTGCCGACGCTGGGCCTGATCGCCCTGGCCCGCCCGCTGGACGCGCTTCTGCTTGGCGAGGCGGAGGCCTTCCACCTGGGCCAGAAGGTGGAGGTGGTGAAGCGCGTCGCCGTGACCTTGGCGGCCATCGCCGTCGCGGCGGGGGTCGCCTTCACCGGGCTGATCGGCTTTGTGGGGCTGGTGGTGCCGCATCTGTTGCGGCTGGGGTTTGGGTCCGGCCATCGGATCGTGCTGCCGGGCTCAGCGCTTCTGGGCGCGGCGCTGCTGGTGCTGGCGGACCTCGCGGCGCGCAGCCTGGCGGCGCCGGCGGAACTGCCGGTGGGCGTCGTCACCGCGCTGCTCGGCGCACCCTTCTTCTTGTGGTTGCTGCGCAGGCGCGCCGGGGGCGTGGCGTGATCGCGGCGGAGGGCGTCGGCTTCCGTGCCGGCAGCCGCGCTTTGCTCAGCGATGTCTCGCTGGAACTGCGGCCCGGGGAGGTGCTGGTCCTGGCCGGCCCCAACGGCGCCGGCAAATCGACCTTGCTGAAGATCCTGGCGGGCGAAATGGCCTGCTCCGCCGGCACGGCGCGGCTGGAGGGCAAGGCGCTCGGCCAGTGGCATCCGCGCGACCTCGCCCGGCGCCGCGCCGTGCTTGGCCAGCATGTCGGCGTCGCCTTTCCGATGCCGGCCCAGGCCGTGGTGGCGCTGGGGCGCCTGCCCTGGCACGGCACGCCGGAATGCGCGCGGGACGGTCAGGCCATTGCGGCCGCTCTGGCCGAGGCCGATGTGGCGCATCTCGCCCCCCGCGCCCATGCCACGCTTTCCGGCGGCGAGCGCCAGCGGGTGCATCTGGCGCGCGCCCTGGCGCAGTTGGATGGCGCCGGCATGCCCGCCGCCCTGATGCTGGACGAGCCCACCGCCAGCCTGGATGCCGGCCATCGCGCCGCCCTGCTGCGGCTGCTGCGCCGGCTGGCGGGGCGCGGGTTGGCCGTGCTGGTGGTGCTGCATGATTTGCAGGAAGCCGCCTTCGTGGCGGATCGGGTGGCGCTGCTGGAAGCCGGCCGGCTGATCGCCTGCGGCCCGCCGGAGGAGGCGCTGCACCCAGCCTTGCTGGAACGGGTCTATGGCCTGCCTTTCCGGACCCTGCCCGGAATCGGGCCGGTTCCGCTGCTCGGCGCCGAAGGCGCGTTGACGCAAGGATAGATTGTCCGCCAGGGTGGTCGCGCGAAAGTTGCGGCATCTTGGGCGGGGTATGTGTGGTCGTTGCGGTGAGGGGGAGTGACTTCGGCGGGGCATTGTTGCTGGCGCTGCTCTGGCCCCTTGCCGTGGGCGCGCAAAGCGCGCCGCCGCCACAGCCCGGGCTGATCGAGCGCGTCGCCCCCGCCCCCACCCCGAGCCTCGCCCCCCCCTTGCTGCCGCCGGAGCCCCAGGCCACCACGGGTCCGGGTGCGCAGCGGCAGGTGCCGATCGGCCAGGTGCGCGTCGCCGGCAACACCGCCTTGCCCGATTCGACGCTGCGCCCCGCCTGGGCCGGGCTGGAAGCGCGGCAGGTGACGCTGGCGGAGGTGGAAGCGGCGCGGCTGGCCGTGCTCTCCGCCTATCGCGCGGCCGGCTTCGCCTATGTCGCGGTCGGCGCCAGCCTGTCCCAGGGGGCGGAGGGGCGGGCCGACCTGATTTTCACGGTCACCGAAGGCTTTGTCGCCGACATCGCCCTGGAGGGAGAGATCGGGCCCGCCGCCACGCAGGTCCGGCGCTTCCTGGACCCTCTGCTGGCGCTGCGCCCCCTGCCCCATGCGGCGCTGGAACGCGCCTTGCTGCTGGCCGGCGACATCCCCGGCGTGACCGCGCGCGGGCTGTTGCGGCCGGTGGAGGGCGATCCCGGCGCGCTGCAATTGCTGGTGCGGCTGGAACGCGCGGCGGTTTCCGGCTTCGCCAGCCTCGACAACCGGGGCAATGAACAGACCGGCGCCTGGCAGGGGCTGCTGGTCGGCCAGCTCAACGCCTTCACCTCGCGCGGCGAGCGCACGGAACTGGCGCTGTTCCAATCCGACGCCTTCGGCCAGAGTTTTGGCCAGATCAGCAGCGAGGTCTTCCTCGGCGGCTCCGGCCTGCGGCTGCGCGGCTTCGCCGGCGTCGGGCGCGCGGCGCCGGGCGGGGCGCTGGCCGCTTTGGGCTATGCGGGAGATACGCGCGTGGCGGGCCTCAGCCTGTCCCAGCCCATCATCCGCTCCCGCCCCCGCAACCTGACGCTGACCGCCCAGCTCGACGCCTTCGAAAGCGTGGTGCAGCTGCGCCAGGGCGCCGGCGCGCCGCGGGAGAGGATCAGCCGCGACGCGGTGCGGGCGCTGCGCCTGGGGGTGGAAGGCGAGGCGCGAGACGCCTTCCTGTCCTTCGCCCCGGCGGCCGCTTCCAGCAGCGCAAGCCTGCGGCTGCACCAGGGCATCGAGGCCTTCGGCGCCAGCACCGGCAGCCATGCCACCACCTCCCGCCTCGGCAGTGATTTCGGCTTTGTCCGGGTGGTGGCGGAGGCCTCACGCCTGCAGCCGCTGGTGCAGCCGGCGGAAGGTTGGGTGCTGTCGCTGTACGGGGCGGCGGCGGTGCAATGGGCGGATGACGCGCTGCCCCCGGCGGAAAAATTCTACCTCGGCGGCAATCGCCTGGGCCGCGGCTTCTTCGCCGGGCAGATCGCCAGCGACCGCGCCATGGCCGGCAGCCTGGAAATGCAGCTCGCCACCGATATCACCCTGCCCTGGTCGCCGGACCGCCGCGGGCTGCAATTCTACATGTTCCGCGACGAGGGCCGGTCGCGGGACAACGGCGCGGGCGCCGAGACCCGCCGCCTCGCTTCCTGGGGCGGCGGCTTCCGGCTGCAACTCTCCGAGGCCGCGCAATGGGAGATGGAGGCGCTGCGCCGCATGACGCGGACGCCGGAAGGCACCGGGGTTCAGCCCTTGGATGAGGGCGCGGTGTTCACCCGCCTGCTGCTCCGCTTCTAGCGATCTGTTCTGGCGCATTTTGTCTGGCGCATTTTGCGCCCCGCCGGGCGGTTTCCGCTTGGCCCGAAAATGCGTAAACCCTCCCCCACACATCCGGGGGTTTCACATGGCGGGTATTCTCAGCGGTCTCCGGGTGGTGGAAGTCTCCGCCTTTGTCGCGGCGCCGATCGGCGGGATGACGCTGGCGCAGATGGGGGCGGAGGTGATCCGCATCGACCCGATCGGCGGCAATATCGACTACCGCCGCTGGCCGCTGGCCCCCAATGGCACCTCGCTCTACTGGACCGGCCTCAACAAATCCAAGCGCAGCGTAGCTCTGGCGCTGAACACGCCGGAGGGGCGGGAGATCGCCCGCGCGCTGATCTGCGCACCTGGCGAGGATTCCGGCATCCTGCTGACCAACCTGCCGGCCAGCGGCTGGATGAGCCATGCGGAGCTGTCGAAGCACCGCGCGGACCTCATCATGCTGCGCCTCACGGGCAACCATGATGGCAGCGGCGCCGTCGATTACACGGTGAACTGCGCCAGCGGCTTCCCCACCGCCACGGGCACGGGCGGCGATCCGGTGAATCATGTGCTGCCGGCCTGGGACATCGCCACGGGCCTGTATCTCTCCACCGGCCTGCTCGCCGCCGAACGCGCCCGCCGGCGCGATGGCCAGGGGCGGGAGGTGACGCTGGCCCTGTCGGACGTGATGCTCGCGACGGTCGCGAACCTTGGCTATGTGGCCGATGTGCAGGTGAACAACGCCGTGCGGCCGGCCATGGGCAACGATCTGTATGGCGCCTGGGGCCGGGATTTCCCGACGAAGGATGACCGCCGCATCATGATCTGCGCCATTTCCAACCGGCAGTGGCAGGCGGTGGGCAAGGCCACCGGCCTCGCGGCCAAGATCGCCATGATCGGGCCGATGCTCGATGTGGACCTGAATGACGAAGGCGGTCGCTTCGAAGCGCGCCACGCCATCAATGCCGTGCTCGCCCCCTGGTTCGCGAAGCATACACTGGCCGAGATCGGCGCAGCCTTCGCCGGCAGCGGCGTGCTCTGGGGTCCCTATCAGGACTTTTCTCAACTTGTGCATGAGGATGCGCGGTGCTCGACGGACAATCCGCTGTTCTCGACCATCACCCAGCCGGAGGTGGGGGAGGTGCTGGCGCCCGCCGTGCCGCTGACCTTCGCCGAACGCGCGCCCGCCGCGCCGGCGCCACGGCTTGGCCAGGACACCGATCAGGTCCTGGCGGAAGTGCTGGGCCTCACCACCTCGGCCATTGGCAAGCTGCATGACGCCGGCACCATCGCCGGCCCGAAGGAGAGCTGAGATGGACCAGATCGTGGGCAATATCGCGACCGCGCGGGACCTTCTCACCAAGGCCTCCGCCGCGCTGATCGCCGCCGAGCGGCTACATGAGGTGGCGCGCGGCGCCATCGCCGCGCTGCTGGCCCCCCAAGGCAAGGTCAGCGGCGCGCTGCTGGAACGCCACCAGCTCGCCGGCCACGGCCTCGCCTGGCAGGCGACCTATGTCGCCGCGCTGCGGGAGACGCTGCACTGGGCTGAGAGGCTGGAAGCCGCGGGCCGCTTCGGCGCGCTGGAACAGGCGATTTTGCGCCTGGGCTATGCCGAATATCTGGCGCAGCTTTCGGGCGGCATCCCGATGAGCCAGGCGGAGATGATCCGCCCCGCCGATATGGGCGTGCCCGCCGAGGCCATTGCCCGCTTCCAGGCCGAGCCTGCCATCGCCGTCTTGTCCGAAGCCACCGCCCTGGAAGCCGCCCGCAAGCTGCTGGCCGATGCGGCGACGGAGGGCCATCACGGCGCCGACTTCCTGCAGGATGAATTGCTGGAGGCGACACAGGCCGAATTCCAGCGCTTCGCCGCCGCCGAGATCGCGCCCCATGCCCAGGACTGGCATCGCCGCGATGTGCTGATCCCGCTGCCCACGGTGCAGAAGCTGGCCGAAATGGGCGTCTTCGGCCTGACGGTGCCGGAAGAACACGGCGGCCTCGGCCTCGGCAAGGTGGCGATGTGCCTGGTGTCGGAGGCGCTCTCCGCCGCCTATCTCGGCGTCGGCTCGCTCGGCACGCGGTCGGAGATCGCGGCGGAGCTGATCCGCCTGGGTGGCACGCCGGAACAGCAGGCCAAATTCCTGCCGGGCATCGCCAGCGGCGAAATCCTGCCCACCGCTGTCTTCACCGAGCCCGATACCGGCTCCGACCTCGGCAGCCTGCGCACCCGCGCGGTGCGGGAGGGGGATGTCTTCAAGATCTACGGCGCGAAGACCTGGATCACCCATGGCGCACGCTCCGATGTCATGACCCTGCTGGTGCGCACCGACCCGGATGCGCCGGGCTATCAGGGCCTGTCCATGTTGCTGGCGGAGAAGCCGCGCGGCACGGATGAAAACCCCTTCCCCGCCCCGGGCATGGGCGGCACCGAGATTCCGGTGCTCGGCTATCGCGGCATGAAGGAATACGAGATCACCTTCGACGGCTTCGAGGTGCCCGTCGCCAATCTGCTCGGCGGCGTCGAGGGGCGCGGCTTCAAGCAGTTGATGGAGACCTTCGAAAGCGCGCGCATTCAGACCGCGGCGCGGGCCCTGGGCGTGGCGCGCAACGCCATCGACCTCGGCGCCGGCTATGCGCGTGATCGCAAGCAGTTCGGCAAGGCCATCCAGCACTTCCCGCGCGTCTCGGCCAAGCTGGCCTGGATGGTGACGGAGACGATGATGGCCCGTCAGCTCACCTATTTCGCCGCCCGCCAGAAGGATGCCGACCGGCGCTGCGACATCGAGGCCGGCATGGCCAAGCTGCTGGCCGCCCGCGTCGCCTGGAGCAATGCAGACTGCGCGCTGCAGATCCATGGCGGCAATGGCTATGCGGTGGAATACCCGATCAGCCGCGTGCTCTGCGACGCGCGCATCCTGTCGATCTTCGAGGGTGCGGCGGAAATCCAGGCGCAGGTGATCGTGCGCGGGATGCTCGGCCGGGTGAACTGAGGCGGAACCCTTTCGCCGCCGATGCGCTGCATCGGCATCGGATGAAGGGGCTTTGCCATGTTGCGCTGGGTGGTCGGGATTGCCGTGCTGATGACGCTGCTGGCGCTCGTGGCACGGCTTCTGCAACTGGGCCTGTCACTGGCCCTTCTGGGCGTGGCTGCGGTGGCGGGCGTCATCGCCGTGGTTCTCGCCATCATCACCTGGCAGCGGCGTGGCGAGGCCGATCCGCGCGGCTAATCCGGCGCGGGTCGCCGCGAGCTTCGCCGGGTTGCGCATGACATAGATGGCGACGATCCGGCCATCGCGCCATTCCAGCGCGGTGGTCTGTGGCAGCCCATCCGCCTCCAGCGTCACGAAGCCGGGCATGGCATTGATCCGCCCGACATGCACAGGCGCCGTGCCGCCTGGCCATTTCGCCGCGAGGCCCAGGAAGAAGCGAGCCACGCGATCGGCCCCGGTGATCAGATTGAGCGCGGCCGAACGCACGCCACCGCCATCCGTGTGCAGCACCACATCCGCCGCCAGGAGGTCGCGCAACGGCGCGAGTTCGCCGCCGCGGGACGCGGTGAAGAAAGCCTGTGCGATCCGCGCCGCCTCGGCCTCCGCCACGGTGAAGCGCGGCGCGGGCGAGCCCAGCCTTTCCCGTGCCCGCTCCGCCAGCTTGCGGCAGGCCGGCGCGCTGCGGCCGAGCAGGCCAGCGATCTCCTCAAAGGGCGTCTCGAACAGATCGTGCAACAGGAAAACGGCGCGCTCCGCCGGCGAAAGCCGTTGCAGCGTCAGCAGGAAGGCGATGGACAGGTCCTGCGCCTGGCCCAGCGCCACCTGTTGCGGCGCCTCCAGATCCTCCACCACCGGCTCCGGCAGCCAGGGGCCGACATAGGCCTCCCGTCGATGCGCCGCGGATTTCAGATGGTCGAGGCTGAGTCGTGTCGCGATCTTTAGCAGATAGGCGCGCGGCACTTCGACATGATCCCGATCGGCCGCAGACCAACGCAGGAAGGCTTCCTGCGCGATGTCCTCGGCCTGGGCGCGCGACCCGGTCATGCGATAGGCAAGGCCGACCAGTTCCGGCCGCATCGTCGCGAAAATCCGGGTCGCGTCGTCCATGACGTCAGGCGGCCTTGGGCGCCGGCGGCATGGCGCGGAAGCCGATGGCGAGGCGGTTCCAACTGTTGATCGCGCAGATCAGCAGGCTGAGCGCCACCTTCTCCGCATCGGTGAAATGGCCTTCCAGCCCGTCCCAGGCCGCATCGGGCGCGCCGCTGCTGGCGATGAGGGTCAGCGCCTCGGTCCAGGCCAGGGCGGCGCGTTCGCGCGGGGTGTAATGCGGTGCCTCCCGCCAGGCATTCAGCAGATAGATCCGTGCCTCCGTCTCCCCGGCCTTGCGGGCGTCCCGCGCATGCATGTCGAGGCAGAAGGCGCAGCCATTGATCTGTGAGGCACGCAGCTTCACTAGCTCCCGCAGGCTGTGTTCCAGCCCGCCATCGGCGACGGATTTCTCGAAGGCGAGCATGCCCTTCAGGGCATTCGGGGCGGCGGCGAAATAGTCGAGGCGCGGTGTCATGACACTCTCCATGTAGCGGTCATGCACAGGACGAGACAGCGCGGCGCGATGTGACAGGTGCCGCCGCAATTGGTAGGAGCAGGCGGCGGGGCTGGAAACCGGGGCGGGCATGCGTGACGGTAGGGAACACCCAGCCTGGGGCATCGCGCTGCGGCTGACCGCGACGCTGCTCTTCGCCGTGATGTCATTGCTGGTGAGGCTGGCCTCGGCGGAGGCGCCGGTCGGGCAGATCGTCTTCCACCGCAGCGCCTGGGCGCTGATCCCTGTCATGCTCTACCTGGCCTGGCGCGGGCAGTTCCCGCGTGGGCTGCGCACGCGCCACCCGCTGGGGCATCTGCGACGCAGCCTGTTCGGCTGTGCCTCCATGTTCTTCTCCTTCCTGTCGCTGTCCAAGCTGCCGCTGGCGCTGGCCACCGCGCTGAGCTTCCTGGCGCCGCTGCTCGCGGTGCCGGTCGGCGTGATCTTCCTGCGGGAAAAGCCGAGCTGGCTGGTGGCCGGCGCCGCCGTGCTTGGCTTCGGCGGCATGCTGCTGATGCTGGCGCCGGCCTTCATCGGGCCGGAGCTGGATGCCGCGACGCTGATCGGCGTCGGCGCCGGGCTGGCCACCGCGGCCACCACCCTGGCGGCGCGGGTGCAGGTGAAGCGGCTGACGGCGACGGAGCTGCCGGGCACCATCGTGCTGTACTTCTCCTTCATCTGCGCCCTAGGCGGGCTGGCCACTTGGCCCTTTGGCTGGGCCAATGTCGGCGGCACCAGCTTCCTGTTCCTGGTCGGCGCGGGCTTCGCCGGCGGGCTGGCGCATATCTGCATGACGGAGGCGGTGGCGCGCGCGCCGATCTCCATGCTGGCGCCCTTCGAATACACGGCGCTGATCTGGGCCGTGGTCTTCGACCTGACCATCTTCGGCCTGGTGCCGGCCCTGCCGAGCGTGATGGGCGCGGTTGTGGTGGTGGTGGCGGCCGGGTTGGTGGCTTTTGCTGATCAGATCGAGGGATGGCTGCGGCGGCGACGGCGCCGATAAAGGTGATCAGGCGGCCTTCTGGTCCTGCATCATCGCCCGTGCCGCCTGTGAGGCGGCGTGCACGTGGAAGGTCGCCGCAGCGCGGGCGGCCGTCGCATCGCCGGCAGTCACCGCATCCAGGATCGCCCGCATCTCCCGCGCGCTTTCCTCCGCCCGGCCTTCCCGCTGCATGGAACGGGAGCGAAGCAGGCTGATGCGCAGATGCAGGCCGCGCAGCAATTCCTCGATCACGCCATTGGCGCAGGCGACCAGCAGCACGTCGTAGAATCGCGCCGTGGTGGCCACGCGCGCGGCCGAATCGCGCGCCGCCACCGCGGCCTCGAAGTCCCGCAAAGCGGCGGCCATGGCGGCGTGCTGGGCCGGGCTGGCCGCCTGCGCCGCGAGCGCGGCCGCCTCGCCTTCCAGCAGCGCGCGCACGGTGTAGATCTGCGCCGCCTCCTCCCAGGCCAGCGCGATCACGGAAGGCCCCTTATTGGGCACGGAGGCGACCAGCCGCTCCCCTTCCAGCCGCCGCAGGGCTTCCCGCACGGAGCTGCGGCCGACGCCGAGGGCGCGGCAGAGCTCCGCCTCGACCAGGCGCTGCCCCGGCGCGAAATGGCCAGAGAGAATGGCCTCGCGCAGCTTGTCCACGGCCTGCGCCTGCACCGTCAGCGGGGCGACCCGCAGATCCATCCTCGTCGCTCCCTCATCAGCACGCCCGGCATAGCCGCCCGAACGACGCGGTCATAGCCACCTGGCGCGCGGTGCCAATGGCCCCTTGTTCATATCGTCTGATTGTCTGATAGTCCGACTATATCGCGAACATATAACATGTCGGCGGCCGATCGTGCCGGCCGACGGGAGCATGCGCATGGCCCTGGAACTCCGCCGCTGGATGACGCTGGTCGAGGAACGCCAGATCGAGGCGGGCCGCCCATCGGACCCGCCGCTGCGGAAAGTCGCCGCCATCGCCGTGGTCGCGAACCCCTTCGCCGGCCGTTACGTGGAGGATCTGGGCCCGTTGATCGAAGACAGCGAGGCTATCGGCGCCATGCTGGCCCAGCGCGCGCTGGAGGCGATGGGCGGCCTGCCGGTCGAGAGCTATGGCAAGGGCGGCGTGGTCGGTCTGGGTGGCGAGCAGGAACATGCCAATGCCCTGCTCACCACCGCCTTCGCCGCGCCGCTTCGGGACGCGGTAGGCGGTGCGCTCGCCTGGATTCCCTCCTTCACCAAGCTCGCGGCGCCGGGCGCCAGCATCGATGTGCCATTGGCACATAAGGACGCGCTGTATGTCCGCTCGCATTATGACGGCGTGACCGTCACCCTTCCCCCCGACGCGCCAGCGGCGGCGGAGGTGGCGCTGATCATCGTGCTGGCCAATCGCGGCCGGTTGAATGCCCGGGTCGGCGGCATGACTCCCGGGGAGATCAGCGCGCGGGACGGGCTGCGCTAGCGCCTACAGGCAAGGGTCCCCGACATGATCCCCCAGACAGCCCTCGACCCCATCATCGCCGAAGCCTGGCAGATGGTCCTGGAGATCGGCCGGCGGACGGCAGATGCGCCCGGCCACACCAGGGCCGCGTTTGGCGAGGGCGAACAGCTGGCCGCGGAGCGGGTCTGCGCCTTCGCCGCAGCCCGCGGCCTGGCGGTGGAGCACGACGCCTTCGGCAATATCTATTTCCTGCTGCCTGGCACGCAGCCCGAACTGCCCGCCGTCACCAGCGGCTCGCATCTCGATTCGGTCCCCAATGGCGGCAACTATGACGGGCTGGCGGGCACGGCGGCGGCGCTGGCGGTGCTCGCCGCCACCCAGGCGGCAGGCCTTCGGCCCCGCCACAGCCTCCGCGCCCTGGCGATGCGCGCCGAGGAAAGCCCGTGGTTCAACATGGCCTATCTCGGCAGCCGCCTGCTGCTGGCCTATGGCGACCGCCAGGCGCTCGGTGAGCGCCGGCGCATCGATAGCGGCCTGACCCTGCGCGAGCATGTCGCGCAGCTAGGCTTTCCCTTCCGCACGGATGCCACGCCCGTGCTGACGCGCGACAACACGGCCTGCTTCCTGGAACTGCATATCGAACAGGGCCCGCTGCTGGAGGAGCGCGATCTGCCGCTTGGCGTGGCCTCGGCGATCCGCGGCAACTTCCGCTATCCCGCGGCCCGCTGCCTGGGCGAATACGGCCACGCCTCCACCACACCGCGGCAGAGCCGGCGCGATGCCTTCATGGCCGTCGCGGAACTGGCCATGGGCCTGGATGCGCTCTGGGCCGATCTTCACGCCGACGGTGACGACAATTTCGTGGTCACCCTGGGCCGCGTCTCCACCGACCCGGTGCAGCATGCGCTGACCAAGGTGCCGGGTGAGGTCGGCTTCAGCCTCAACATCGGCGCGACCAGTGCCGCCACGCTCGCCCTGGCGCGCGAAAGGCTGGCGACGCTGATCGACCGCATCACCGTTTCGCGCCGCGTGCGCTTCGAGATGGGGCCGGAGGTGACCGCCGAACCGGTCGCGCTCGATGCCCATCTGACCGGCCTGCTGGAACGGGAGGCCGGCGCGATCGGCGTGCCGGTCATGCGCCTGCCCACGGCGGGCCATGACGCCGGCATCTTCGCGCTGAGCGGCATCCCCTCCGCCGTCCTGCTGACGCGGAATCCGTTCGGCAGCCACAATCCCCGCGAGCATCTGGAGGAGGCGGACTTCGCCCTCGGCTGTTCGGTGCTCGCGCGGGCCATGCACGCGGCGGCCGCGTGAACGGCGCGGCCTGATACCTCCAGCGCCGCCGCCTTCCTGGGAGGCAGAAGGCGGAACGGCCTGGTTGTTGGCAGACGAAGGAACAACCCGATGCAGATGACGCGACACGCATTCCTGGCACTGATGGCCAGCCTGGGACTGGCCGGAGGCGCCAGGGCGCAATCCTCCCTGTTCCGGCGACCGATCCGGCTGGTGCTCGGCACCTCTCCGGGCGGTGGCGCCGATGTGACGGCGCGGCTGATCGCCCCCGGCATTTCGGCGCGCCTCGGCCAACCCGTGGTGGTGGAAAGCCGGCCCGGCGGATCGGGCCTTATCGCCGGCGGGTATGTGGCCCAGCAGCCGGCCGATGGGCACACCTTCCTGTTCGACATCACCAGCCATGCGGTGAACCCGGTGATAGGCCGGGAGATGCCCTATGAAGTGCTCAAGGACCTGGTGCCCGTCACCCATGTCAGCCGTGCGGTGAACGCCCTGGCGGTGCATCCCTCGGCCCCGGTCAACACGGTGGCCGAGTACATCGCCTATGTGAAGGAACGGCCCGGCCAATTGTCCTACGCCTCCTCGGGCAATGGCTCCGCGCAGCATCTCGGCATGGAGATCTTCCTGTCGGCAGCGGGGCTGAGGATGAACCACATCCCCTATCGCGGCGGCGGGCCTGCCCTGGTGGACCTGATGGCGGGCCATGTCTTCAGCGCCTTCGCCTTCCTTCCCACCGCGACGCCCCACATCCAGGGCGGACGACTCAAGGCCCTGGCGACGACGGGCGCCAACCGCACGGCGCCCTTCGACAGCCTGCCGACCCTGGCCGAGTCCGGATTTCCCGGCTTCGAGAACTACGACTGGAACGGCATCTTCGCCCGCGCCGGCACGCCCGAGCCGATGATCCGCCAGATGCAGGCCGCCGTAGCGGGAACCCTGGCTGAGCCGGCGATGCGGGAACGCTTCGCGGAGATGGGCAACGAGCCGCTCGGCACCACGCCGGAAGCCTTCGAGGCCTTCATCCGATCGGAAATGGACAAGTACGGAGACATCATCCGCAAGGTCGGCATCACCCTGACCTGATGCGGAACGCGCCCGGGGCTGTGTCCCAGGCGCCCTCTGCCGCCTGTTCAGCCCGGGCGAGAAAATTCCTGGGGCACAGGCACCTGCCCACGCGCCCAGGACGGTGCCTCGATAGGAGCGGTTGCCGGCGCCGCCGGCCAGCCCGGCTGTTCCCGCGCCAGGCCCGCCGCATCGCGCGCCCGCAGCCAATAGGCGATGGCGGCGACGGTCACCACGGGGCCGGGGGCATACATGACCGAATAGACCGCCGAGCACATCAGTTCGAACACCACGTAGTTCACCAGGGCGCAGCGGAAAGGATCGTCGTCGCAGACGGTGCGGGCCGTGGTCAGGGCGCGCAGATGGAGCATGGCGATCAGGGCGGTGCCGACCAGCCCGTATTCCATGACCACGCCCAGCCAGCCGATATCGGCCAGGAAGAAGTCTGCGCTGCCCAGGAAGTCGGCCATGGTGATCGAGGAGAAGGAGGAGATCGAGCCGGAGCCAAGCATCAGTTTCACCGGGTCGCCGCTCATCCAGTCCCAGGCGATGCCGACGGAGCGAAGGCGGATGAACAGGGATTCGTCGAAGGTCCTGGCCAGCAGTTCCGGCACATCCGGCCCGAGGATCATGATCAGCCCCAGAACCGGCACCATCGCCATGGCGCCGAGCCCCCAGCGCCAGTTCCCGGGCAGCCGTGCCAGCAGGATCCAGGTGAGGATGATGACGGTCACGCCGATCGGCAGCCGCGCCTTGTAGATGGTGACCATGGCGAGGATGGCGCCGGCCAGCAGCAGGAACTGCCAAAGCCGCCATTCCCGCACCAGCCGCTGCCCCAGCCAGAACAGCGTCAGCTCCGCCAGCATCATCGGCATGCGGATGTAATTGCCGCGCCCCTCATCCCAGGAGAACATGTTGGCGCCGAAGGGGGTCGGGCGATACGCCTCCTCCGGCACCACCATCCACAGCGTCAGCATGACGAGAAATGTCGCCACGCCGCAGCCCACGGCAGCGCGCGCCAGCGTTTCCTCCGAGGGTCGCAGCAGCACCAGCAGCGCGGCGGCCGAAAAGTAGAAGGTCAGCGGCCAGGCCTTCACCGTGGACAGGGCCGCATCCACCAGGCCGTTCGGCAGGTACAACAGCGACAGGAACGGCGAGAGAAAGATCGTGTAGGCGACAGCGAGGATGTAAAGCGGCCCGTCCGGCAGCCGAAGCGACGTCACGGCGTAAAGGATCAACGGGGCCAGCAGGGCCGGCCAGGCCTTGGCCAGGAAATACAGCGGCCCTGTTTCCGGCTTGTAGTGGTAGATCTGGAAGAACAGCGGCAGCAGCAGCCACCACCAGATGCCGTGCACGCGCCACCCCGACATCAGGCCGCGCTCGCCAAACTGGGACGAAGGGGCCGCGCCCGAAGGTCGCGCAGCCCGCGACGGACGCCCCGTGCCAGCAGCGTCACCTGCACCACCCCACCCACGGCCATGGCCAATAGCGCCCCCGGCGTTTCCAACAGCAGCAGCAGCGGCAGCATGGCCAGGGCACAGGTCAGCGCGCCACCGATTTCCGCCAGCGCCAGGGCGCGTAGGCGCCCCAGGACCTGCAGACCCGCCAGGCCGGCCACCCAGAAGCAGCTGATCGCCATGACCACCGACCAGAGCAGCACCACCCCCTCCAGCCCGGCATAGCGGCCGCCGAAGATCCAGGTGGCGATCCAGGGCCAGAGGCCCGCGACCAGGCCCCCTAGCAACAACGTCACACAGGCCGGCGCCGCAGCGCCGAGCATCAGCAACCGCCAGAACCCCGCCGCATCTCCCTCATGCCGCAGCCGCGCCAGCGGGCGCCGCGCCGCGGCACCGAAGGCCCCGGCCAGCAGCGTCGCCGGGCGCAGCGTGGCCTGCGCTGCCGCCAGCCCGGCCAGTGCCGCGGCGCCGAACCAGGCCGGCACGACGAAGATGTACAGGCGGGTGAAGATCTCATTGCCCAGCCCCGCCGCCAACGACCAGCGCGACCGCCGCGCCAGCGCTCGCCAGCGCCGCCGCGCCCCCGCGCCGAAATCCATCGGCGACGGACCGCCAAGGCGCCGGATCACGATGGCCCCGGCGAGGCCCTGCGCCAGCCCGTTCAGCACCAGCAGCAGGGGCACGGACGGGGCGAGGCCAAGCAGCGCCTCCGCCGCCACGCCACAGCCCACGGCCAGAAGCGGCGCCGCCGAGATCGCGGCCGCGGCGCCCAGCGCGCCATGGGTGGTCGCCAGGGCGCGGGCATGCAAGGCGAGGATGGTGCAGGGCAGGAACAGCGCCGCGATCCACAGGCCAAGTGTCGCGCCCAGCCAGGGCACCGCCAGCAGCGTCACCAGCCCCGCCAGCGCGGCCAGCAGCAGGTTGCCCGACAGCAGCACCCGTTCCGCCCGCCTGCGCCCCGGCGAGGGCGCCGGCGGCAGGCGGTACAGATGCACGGAGGTGAAGGCCGCGGCCAGCGTGCCGGCGACCAGCGCGGCATTGGCCCAGAACACGTAGCTGCCGAGCTGCTCGGCGCTGCCGCGCCTGATCAGCCACAGCACGGTGCCGAAGGACAGCAGCGCGGTCAGCCCCTGCTCCGCGCCCGCCAGGCCAAAGCGCAGCCCGGCCGCGCGAAGGCGCTGCGGGTTCAGCTCAGGCCCCGTTGGCGTCGCGCCTGGATGGCGAGGCGCAGCAGCGGCAGCAGGTCGGCGGCATAGCGGCTGCCGAGGCGACGCGGCTCGGTCACGGCTCGGTGCAGCCATTCCAGCCCGTGCCGCCGCATCCAGGGCGGCGCGCGCGGCGTCAGCCCGGCGGCGAACAGCAAGCCGCTGCCGATCGCCAGGCCGGTGCCCCGCGCCAGCCCCCGCGCGGCCACCGCCTGCAGCAGCCGTTCGGAACGCGGCGCGCCGGTGGCGACGAAGACGATCCGGGCCGGATGCGCCTCGATGAAGGCGATCGCCGCGTCGCGTGCCGCCGGCTTGTCCATGTAGCCCATCGGCGGCTCGTGCTGCGCCAGGTGGTGCAGGCCGAAGCGCTCGGTGAGGGCCGCGACCAGCAGCGGCCCGCCGCCGATGATGGTGACGCGGTCATCCGGCCCCAGCACGCCGCGGAGCAGTTCCAGGCACAGGTCACTGCCCGCCGCGACCGGCACGGCCTCCCCGGTCGCCCAGCGGTGCAGCCGGGCCAGGATGCCGCTGTCGTTCAGCCGCAGCCAGGCGTCGTCCTGCGCCGCGCGCAGCTGAGTGGCCGGATCCTCCGCCAGCAGCAGGATCTGCGCATTGATGGTGGCGACATAGGCGAAGGGCGCCGCCGGGTCGCGCGCCGCGATCGCGGCGATCGCCTCGGCAAGGCCCAGCGGCGCGACCGGCGAGCGGCCGAGCAGGCAAATCTCCTGCACCGTCAGAGGCCGCCGCCGGTCGCCGGGTTGCGGTTCACGGCATAGGAGAAGGAGCGGGAGAAGGGGATGATGCGGTTGATCGCCAGATCGACCCATTGCCCGACCTCGCCCAGGCGCGAGCGCGGCACGAAGACGATGTCGCCGGAGGCCAGCGGCACGTCGCCGGTCACCTCCGCGCCCGACAGGAAGGCGTTCAGGTTCACGGTGCGCAGCATGGGCCGGTCCGACGGGGACCGCCGGATCAGCACCACCTGGTCCATCCGCGCCTCCTCATCGAGGCCGCCAGCCATGGCCACCATCTCCGCCAGCCCCTGCCGCCCGGTGAGCGGATAGGCGCCGGCACGGCGGACGGAACCGCCGACGAAGACCACGGCCGAACCGGCCTGCTCCAACCCGGCGGTGACGATCGGCGTGGTCAGGATGCGGCGGGAGGCCTCGGCGACGGCGACCTCCAGCTCCGCGGCGGTGCGTCCGCCCGCTTCCACCCGCCCGGCGACGCGCAGCGAGATGGTGCCGTCCGGCGCGACCAGCGCGATCTCATTCACCTCCGGCGTCAGCAGGAACTGCACCTTCACCCGGTCGCCCGCGCCGAAGCGATAGGGGGCGGGCGCGTCGGTCCAGGCGGCGAAGCCTTCCGGCATGCGTTCCTGCGGCCGCACCGCCTGGGTGGTGTCGAGATTGGCGGTGCCCGGCGCGCAGGCCGCGAGGCCGAGCAGCGCGAGCAGAAGGCAGGGGACCCGGCGCATCACGCCACCAGCCGGGCGAGCCGCGCCGGCACCGGCGCACGTTCCCCGCTCATCACGAAGCCGACCAGCCGGCCGCCGGCCGCCAGCACCGCGTCGCGGGCGGCGCGGGCGGCGGACTTGTCGGTGCCATCCGCCCGCAGCGCCAATACATTCGCATCCACCAGGGCGGTCAGGCGGCGCATCGCATAGCCCTCGGAATCCATCGGAGCGACCAGGATCACCAGATCCAGGTCCTGGCGAAGCCGGTTGAGCAGCGCAAGGGTGCGCTCCATCCCGGCATGCGGGTCGCCCAGCAGGCTGCTCCGCGCCCCATAGGCGACCCAGAGATTCGGCAGCACGGTGTTGAAGGCCAGCAGCTGTTCCGGATCCTGCGGCTCATGCACCGGGTGGGAGCCCATGGCGGCCAGGAAGACGCGGCCATCGGTCTGCAGATCGGCCAGCAGGGTGCGCAGGCCGCGGGTGCGGGCCGCCTCGGCGGCCATGGCCAGGGCGATGGCCCCGCGACCGTCATCCTCCCCGGTCGCGACGAATTGGATCAGCGACAGCCGCTCCCCCCGCTCGCGCGCATCGAGCAGCATGGCGGTCAGGTCCGTGACGGCCGGCGTGGCATTGCCGCCGGCGAGCCGCGCCGCAGGTGGAACCGAGGCGAGGCCGGGCAGGCCGAGGCCGCGGGCGGCCTCATCCGTGGTGGCGAAGGTGCGTCGGAACAGGGTGAGCAGCACCGCCGTGGCGCCCGCCGAGACCAACCCGCCCACCAGCCCCATGACGATCAGGGCCAGCCGCAGGTCGCGGGGCTGTGCCGCGGCCAGCGGCGGCTGCGCCACGATCACGGAAGGCGAGCGCGAGCGTCGGGCATCCTCCCCGATCCGGGCGCCGATTTCCCGTCCGGCCACCTGGCGGAAGGACGCATCCAGCGCGTCCCGCCGGCGCGCCATGTCGTTCAGCGTGGCTTCGGCCCGCAGCAGGGCGGCGGCCCTGGCCTCCGCCTCGCCAGCCTGGCGTTCAAGCTCCGACATCTGGCGGCCGGTCGCATCGGCCTCGACCTCCAGCGTCGCGATGCGGAGGGAGAGCTGCTCCACCGCTGGGTTGCGCACCTGGCGCACCGTCTCGAAGCGGGTGTTGCGATTGCCGGCAATGCTCTGCCGCAGCGTCGCGATGCGCTGGTCCAGGTCTCGCAGCGGCGGCCAGTCCGGGGCGTATTGATCGGCCATGCGGCGGCGTTCCAGCACCAGCCGGGTCAGCTCATTGCGGCTTTCATCATTGGGCGCGAGGTTGGTGGTTTCGGACGCCGCGACGACACGGGCGGGATAGGTGGAAAGCCCCGCCCTGGCCGCCCGCAACTGCGCATCGGTCGCGGCCTTGCGTTCGCGCAGCGTGTCGATGCGGGTGACGATGCTGGCGATCCGTGCATTGGCCAGTTCGATATCCTGCGGCAGATGCAGGATGCGGGTCTCGGTGCGCAGCCGGGCGATGGCCTCATCCAGCTCGCGCAGATTGGTCGCCATGCGCTCGGTCTCGGCCGACAGCAGCTGCGCATCGGCCTGCGCGAAGATCGACTGGCGATGCGCGAGATAGGCGTCGAACACCCGCTGCATGGCATCCACGGCGCGGTCGCTGTCCGGCAGCGCCAGGAATACGCGCAGCAAGTTGGAGGTGTTGGACGACAGCACCATCATGGAGGCGCGGAGCCGCCGCGCGGTTTGCGGGATGGAAACCTCGGCGGCCGGCAGCAGGCCGAACAGGCGGCGCGCCCCGGCATCGGGGAAGATCGCCCGCAGGCCATCGCCACTCAAGGCGCGGCGCAGCACGACATCCGAGACCAGGAGGTCGACCTCGGACTGCACCACCTTGGGCATGTCGATGCTGACGACGTTGGGGCCAGTGCCCGTCAGATCCGTCGCGCCCACCGTCTCCCGGCTCACCTGGACCATGAGAAGGCCCTCCGCCGGCCAGCGCAGCGGCATCAGGGCAGCCGTGGCCAGGGCGACAGCCACCGGCGCCAGGAAGGCCAGCACGATCAGGCGCCACCGGATGAAGACCGTGGTGAGGAGGTCGCGCAGCGCCAGCCCTGGGTCAGATGGCGTCGATGGGCGCGCCCCCTGCTCCTGCACGGAGGTGCGACGCGGCACGCTCGTAACCAGGTTCATCAGCGGAAATTCCGGGACAATATCCCAAGCCTAGACCCAAGGTGCTGATTCAAGAAATCGATCCGGCCCAGAAATCTGTTGCAGTCACATGATACAGCGCAGGCCGGGGTGCCACACGGCTTATCGTGTTGCCATACAGCATCACGGATGCCAATCCATAATTTGCACCCCGATCCCCGCGAAAGGCACAGAAGTGCAGAAGATGGACGCGCGAATCCTCATTCTTGGTGCCAACGGCTTCATCGGCCGGCATATGCTGGCCGGCCTGGCCCAGGCCGGATACCAGGTGATCGCGGGGGCACGCCGGCCCCGCACGGCACCGGACTCGACATCCGCCCCGGCGGTGGAATGGCGCGGGGTGGATGCCGGCGACGCTGCTTCGCTGCGCGCCGCGCTGGCCGGGGTCGACGCGGTCGTGAACTGCGTCGCGGCCGAGCCCGGCGCCATGGTGGCGGCGACCCGTCACCTCGTCTCCGAGGCCGGGGCGCGCCGCATCCTGCATCTCAGCAGCATGGCCGTGTACGGCGCCGCGACCGGGCTGCTCGATGAGGATGCGCCGCTGACCCCCGAGGGGGCCTATGGCGAGAGCAAGGCCGAAAGCGAGCACCTGCTGCGCGACCACGCCCAGGCGGGCGGCGAGGTGGTCATGTTGCGGCCAGGCTGCGTGCATGGGCCCGGTTCCGAAAGCTGGACGGCGCGGCCCGCCCGGCTGCTGCGCGCCGGGCGCCTGGGCGATCTCGGCCCGGGCGGCGACGGCATCTGCAACCTGACGGCAGTGCAGGACCTGGTGGCCGCGACGGCGGCCGCGCTGCGGCTGCCCGCGGCGCCCGGCCTCGTCTTCAACATCTCGGACCCGGCGCCCGGCGACTGGAACGCCTATTTCCTCGCCCTCGCCCAGGCGATCGGCGCCACGCCGCTGCGCCGCATCGGCGCCCGGCAGCTTCGTATCGAGAAGCTGGCGGCCTATCCGCTGAAGGTGCTGGAAATCGCCGGACGGAAGGCGAGGCTGCGCACCCCGGACCCCATCCCCCCGGCGCTGCAACGCCTGTTCCAGCAGGACATCACCCTGGACAACCGCCGGGCGGATGCGGCGCTGGGCTTCACGCGGACCCCGCCCGCCCAGGCGCTGGCCGCCGCCGCCGCCTGGTTCAACGCGGCGGGGTAGGCCCACCCGCCGCGATCGGCGGCGGTGCGAGTTCCTGCTTCAGCCGCTCCGCCAGCCGCAGCGCCAGCGCCACGACGGTCAGCGTCGGATTGGCCTGGCCGGAAGTGGGGAAGACGGCGGCGCCGGCGATCCACAGATTGGCCATGCCGTGCACCCGGCAATCGGCGTCCACCACACCCTGGGCCGGCGTGGCGCCCATGCGCGCCGTGCCGATATGATGCCCGCCATAGGCACCGTCGCGCAGCATGTCATGCGCGACCTCCGCCGGATCGGCCTGCAGGCTGCCATGCCCCCAGCGCGCCAGATCCTCGGCCAGCAGGCGGAAGCAGGTCTGCGCCGTGCGGATATCCCCCTCCGTGCAGCGCCAATCGACGCGCAGCCGCGGCATGCCAAAGGCGTCCCGGGACTCCGCCAGGGTGACACGGCTGTCCGGATTGGGTTCCTGCTCGCCGTGGTAGTCGAGCGAATAGACGTTGCGCGGCGGGCGCACGATGATGGAGGGGAATTTGCGGGTGGCGAGCCGCCGCTTGCGCAGCATGGTCCAGGCGAAGCCCGTGGCGCTGAACGGGTCGGTCAGCAGGTTGCGCAGATGGCGCAGAGCCATCCCCTTGCCGCCCGCCGGCTCCGCGAGCCGCTTGCGATATTCATAGGGCAACAGCCCCCGCGCCAGATACAGCGCCGACAGCACGCCGCTGCCATGGGCCGGGTCGGGAATCCGGGGGAAGTGCAGCCGCATGACCGCATTGCCGACGCGATGCCGGTCCTGGGCCGCTTCCGTCAATTGCAGCCGCCGGCGCAGATAGGTGCCGTCCTCCGCCACCTCATAGCCCGGCCGCACCCGTTCGGGCGGCACATGCAGCCGCAGGCGGCCGGATGTACCGGCGATGTGCGACATGTAGTAGCGCCCGACCAGGCCCTGGCGGTTGCCGATGCCATCCTCATGCCCCGCGCCGCGGGAGGCGAGCAGCAGGCGCGGCGTCTCAAGCCCCCCCAAAGCGAGCACCACATGCGCCGCCCGCACCGTCGCCCGGCGCCCGTCCAGGGTGCGCAGCTGGAGGGTACGCACGGCCTCCGCCCCCTCCCCCAGCTCGAGCCCGGTACAGTTGGTGCCCAGCAGGACGCGCAGCGTGGTGCTGGCAGCCAGGCGATGGCGGTAGCGCGCGGCGAAATTGGTGGGCAGGGAGAATCGCTCGATGGCGTCCGTGGTGAAGTCCCTCGGTGCGAAGCCGGCCACCAACGGACGCATGCCGCCCGGCACCGCGCTGGAGGCGCTGTAGTCGAAGGCGCCGGCCTCGCAGATCGCATTGGCCCGCGGATACCAGGCCGCGAGGGCTTCAGGCCCAAAGGGCCAGCCGGAATGCGGAATCCAGGGCCGCGGCCGGAAATCCAGCGGATCGAGCGGCATGCAGCGGCCGCCCCAGAGGGTGGTGGAGCCGCCGAACTGCCGCTGCCGATAGGTCTCCGTGGGCGGGTGCAGCGCGGCGTCGGCAACCTCCCCGGCATAGAGGGCCTGCGTCGCGGCTTCCGCCTGGTCGCGCCCGGATTCGACGAGCACCACGCGCATCGGCCCACGCAGGAACTGCAGGGCGAGAGTAATTCCGGCGGCACCGGCACCAACAATGCAGAGCTCGGCGTCCAGCGCCGTGTCCGGTTCCAGCATCGCGGCATCAATGATCATGGCAAGGGGGCGCCCCGAGGTGATTTGGTAAGAAATATTTACGTCTCCTTCTCAGGAGAAACGCACTGCGATATGGATAAAATATGGAAGCACGTCGTGCCATTGCGCAATTTGTGCGCGACCATCCCATCCTATGGGATCTGATACACCCCACCTATGACCGCTGCCGGCAGATTATGCGGGATGCGCGGATCCGGGGGCTCGGCGATCGACGGCCGCCGTCCGACGCGGCCGGGCAGACGCTGCTGGCCGAGGCGATCCTGCGCGGCGGGCCGCTCGGGGTCGGCAAGATCGGCGGGCTGGAGGCGGAGGCGGCCGGCTTCTTCCTCACCGGCCGGCCGCGCGGCAAGCCCTATCCGGAACGGCTGCGGCAGCAGATGTTCCTGAATGTCGGGCTGTTCCCCGTGGATGACGGGTCGCTGGACCGCTTCTGCATGGCGCTGATCGAGGCGGCCGGGCAGCTCGATATCCTCGGCCTCATGGGCTATCCGGGGGAGAGCGAGGTGATCACGCGGCATGCGACGTCGGCGCGGCTGATTTCGCTGCGGGCGCTCGACCCCTGGTACTTTCCGGATCCCTGGTCGCGCCATCTGCGTGGCAGGCGTGTGACGGTCCTGTCCCCCTTCGCGGCGACGATCGAACGCCAGTTCCAGCGCCGTGCGGAGATCTGGCCGGGCCGGGACGTGCTGCCGGAGTTCCAGCTCCGCACCGTGGCCATGCCGCTGTCGCCCGGGTTGAAGCCGCCCGGGGAGCCGAGCTGGGAGGCGCGGCTGGAGAACATCAAGGCCGCGATCGATGCCGAGCCCTATGACGTGGTGCTAGCCGGTGCGGGGGGCATCTCCATTCTCGTCGCGGCGCATGCGAAGCGCGCGGGGGCCATCGGCTTCCACATGGGCGGACCGACCCAGGTACTATTCGGTGTCCGTGGGCGCAGATGGGAGAAAGATTCGTTCTTCGAATCAGCCATGAACGCAGCATGGACGCGCCCCAGCGGAGAGGAAGCGCCCCCAGCCGCGGGCAAGATCGAGCGCGGCGCCTATTGGTAGGCGCTGCAACAGTTTCAGGAGCTTAAAAAAAGAGATAATTTTCTACTAACAAAACACCTCTATTCTGTGCATACTGCATATCGCGATCTTGAAGTGCCTGTTTCTGTATTATTTCGTATCGATCCGGTTGACGGTGACGGGTAGCGGCATAGCGATGGCGACGAGCACGATGGCAGTGGCAGGCATGATCGACGACCAGAGGCGGGTATCGTTGGTCCGCTGGACGTTTGGACTGATCAACCGCCTGGTCGGCGCCTCCGATTTCCTGCTGATCTGTGTCGCGGCAGTGCTCTCCGCACATATTCCCGCGACGGGCTATGCCAACCCCCTGTCAGCTCTTCAGATACTGCTTCTCGCCACGGCGCAGGGCATGATCTACCTGACCGTGCTGGCCCGGCTGCAGGCTTACCGGGTCGAGCGCTACACCGACCGTCTGGCGGCCGGCATCTACATGGTGTTGGGACTTGTGCCCGCCTGGATGGCCAGCTTCCTGGTGCTCATCGCCTTCCGGCCCGAGACCTTGTCCTCCCCGCAATGGGTCTTGGCGTGGAATGCCCTGACCTTCGGCCTGTTGCTGGCCAGTCGGCAGGTGCAGGCCACGCTGCTGCGGGACGAAGCCAGACGCCACCTGCTGCGCCGACGCGTCGTGATCATCGGCGCGAATGCGGTGGCGGAGCATGTCATCCGGGACCTTTCGAGCCACGCCAAGGGCGAGACCTACGAGATCGTCGCCCTGTTCCGCGCCGAATCGGAATCGCCGACCATGGCAACCGTTGGCGGCGTGCCGGTCTCCGGCAGCCTGGCTGATCTGCGGAACTACGCGCAGAGCAACACCATCGACACCGTGGTCATCGCCCTCCCCTGGTCAGCGCGCGAGTTGCATGGTCTCGCGGAGCAGGTCAGCTGGATCGCGGCCGATATCATCATTCCCTTCGAACAGAATGGTCTGAACACCAGCTTCGCCCGCGTCATGCGTCTGGGCGACATGCCGGCCCTGCTGCTGATGAGCCGCCCCTTCAAGGGCTCCCAGGGCGTCCTCAAGGTGGTCGAGGATTATCTGGTGGCCAGTCTGGCGCTGATCCTGCTGGCCCCCATCATGCTTCTGGTGGCGTTGGCGATCCGCCTGGAAAGCCCGGGGCCGATCCTGTTCCGCCAGCAGCGCCCGGGCTTCGGGACGAAGCCCTTCACCATCCTCAAGTTCCGCACGATGCATGTGGACCCAGAGGATGACGCGACCATCGGGACGACAGGGCCGAATGACAAGCGCGTCACGCGCGTGGGTGCGATCCTGCGGCGGTTGAGCCTGGATGAACTGCCACAGATCTTCAACGTGCTGCGTGGCGAGATGTCGATCGTCGGGCCGCGGCCCTATGTCGCGGACATGCTGGTGGGCAATGAACGCTATTCGGACCTGGTCCGCGACTATGCGGAGCGGCACAGGGTCAAGCCGGGAATCACCGGCTACGCCCAGGCGCATGGCCTGCGAAGCTACGCGCTGCGTGTGGAAGCCAATGCGCGCAAAAGCATCGAGATGGACCTGCTTTACATGCGGAACTGGTCCCTGTGGCTGGACATCGTCATCATGATCAGGACCCTGGTCGTGGGCATGGCGGGGCGGAACGTCTTTTAATTTGTGGTCGACTGCGTCGTGGACTTCAGCGCGCGGCGTGATGCTATCGGCGAGACTGGCTGAATAATCCGCGGGCGCCCTGACTCGGCCGGGCGTGCCGCTGGCATTTCGCGTACAGAACGATTAGCCTTCTAGAATGGGAGGCAGCCGGCGCGGTTGTTGACCGGAAGGCATTTTTGGATCCGGCACCATGCCCGCGCATCTCAACGCCATTCAGTATCTGCGAGCGATCGCCGCGATGATGGTCGTTATGTTCCATCTGGGCGTGCCGATGCATCGCCTGGGCTTTGTCGGGGCCTGGCCCGAATGGCCGGCGCGCGGCGTCGATATCTTCTTCGTCGTCAGCGGCCTCATCATGTGGATGGTGACGGCGGACCGGCATGTCAGGTTGCGGGACTTCTATTATCGCAGGCTCGTTCGCATCGTCCCGCTCTATTGGCTGGTGACCAGCTTCATCGTCGGTCTGCTGCTGCTGGCGCCGGGGCTGGTGCAGAGCGGACGCTTCGACGCCTGGCATGTCGTGGCCTCCTACCTTTTCCTGCCCGCGCCGCACCCGGCCATCGACATGGTCGCGCCCGTGCTGATTCCCGGCTGGACGCTGAACTACGAGATGTTCTTCTACGCCCTCTTCGGGCTCACCCTTCTGCTGCCGTCGCGGCGGCGGCTCTGGGCGATCTGCGGCGTGTTGGGGCTGCTTGTCGTGCTGGGCGCATTGGTGCCGGGGGGTGGGTTGGCATTCGCCTTCTACACCTCACCCATCATGCTGGAATTCGGCTTCGGCGTGGCGCTCGGCGCCGCCTTGTCGCGCGGATGGGCCTTGCCGCCGGGCCTGGCATGGACCGCCATCGCGCTCGGCTTCCTGGTGCTGGTGGCGAGCGATCGGATGCACGCGCCGCAGATCCTGGTGGCAGGGCTGCCGGCACTGGCCATCGTGGCGGGGGCGGTCTCCCTGGAAATGGCGGGACGGGTGCCGAGCCTCCGTCTGCCGCATCTGCTGGGCGATGCGTCCTATGCGCTGTACCTGACACATACGGTCGTGCTGTCAGCCGTGGGCCAGATCGCGCTTCGTCTCGGCGTCACCACGCTGCCCGGAGGCCTGCTGATCTTCGCTCTGCTGGCCTGCGCGGCTGCGCAAGTGGCCGCCCTGCTGCTTCACCTGGGCTTCGAAAGGCCGCTCAATCGGCAGTTGCTGCATCGTGGTCGGAGCAAGGGTCCGGTCACGGCTCAAGGTGTCGCCGTCTGAGCACGACATGACCTTGAGAACCTGGGCGATTGCGCTGGGCGCGCCGCAGCGCCAGCGGGCAGCGCCCCTCCGCACAGCCGCGGAAACGGCAACAACCCAAAAATTCAATGGTGAGCCCGGTGGGACTCGAACCCACGACCCCATGATTAAAAGTCACGTGCTCTACCGGCTGAGCTACGGGCTCGGGGGATGCGCGCCACCCGGAAGGTGGCGCGCGGCAGGCGTGTTAGGCGTCGGCGGCGGGGGTGCTGTCAACCCCTTCGGCCGGGCTCTCGGCCGGGGCCGCGGTGCCGAGGCGCATGGACTTCACGCGATCCGGATCGCGCGCCAGGCCGTTCGGGCCCTGGCCACGCTTGATCTTGTCCACGGCATCCATGCCATCCACCACGCGGCCCCAGATGGTGTACTGGCCATCCAGGCTCGGCGCCGGCGCGAACATGATGAAGAACTGGCTGTTGGCGCTGTTCGGATTGTTGGTGCGCGCCATGCCGCAGGTGCCGCGCAGGAACTTCGCCTTGGCGGGCGGGCTGAATTCGGCCGGAAGGTCCGGGTGTTCGGAACCGCCCGTGCCGGTGCCGGTCGGGTCGCCGCCCTGGGCCATGAAGCCCTCGATCACGCGATGGAAGGGCGTGTTGTCATAGAAGCCCGCGGCGGCCAGGGCCTTGATGCGCTCGACATGTTGCGGCGCGAGGTCCGGCAGCAATTCGATCGTCACCAATCCGCTGGGCAGGTCCAGCAGCAGGGTGTTCTCAGGCGGGATGGTGGCGCTCATCTCTCTCGGTCCTTCCGATGTCTTTGTTCAAGCTGATCAGCGCACATCGGCCGCGACGCGCATGGCGCGGATGCGGTCGGGCGGCTGGGGCACCATGCCGGAAGGCCCCTGCCCGCGCTTGATCTTGTCCACGGCCTCCATCCCCGCCACGACGCGGCCCCAGATGGTGTATTGCCCATCCAGGTTCGGCGCCGGTGCGAACATGATGAAGAACTGGCTGTTGGCGCTGTTCGGGTTGCTGGTGCGCGCCATGCCGCAGGTGCCGCGCAGGAAGCGCATGCGGCTCGCCGGGGTGAATTCCGCCGGCAGGTCCGGCAGGTCGGAACCGCCCGTGCCGGTGCCCGTCGGGTCGCCGCCCTGGGCCATGAAGCCCTCGATCACGCGATGGAAGGGCGTGTTGTCGTAGAAGTTGCGGCGCGCCAGCAGCTTGATGCGCTCGACATGGCGCGGCGCGGCGTCGGGCAGAAGCTGGATGGTCACGCGGCCATCCTTCAGCTCCACGAACAGGGTGTTCTCCGGGTCGGTCTGCGACTGGGCCTGTGCGGTCCGCAGGCCCAGGAAGGGCATGGCGAGACCCGCGCCCAACAGGCCGCGGCGGAGGATCGGCATTGCGGTCATTCAGCGGCTTCCTTGCGATTGCGCACGCGGGCCAGCGTGCGGTCCAGGGTGAGCTTCGGCACGAAGGAGGTCACATCCCCCCCGAGCGTCGCCACCTCCTTCACAAAGCGCGAAGAGATGAACTGGTTCGTCTCGCTGGCCATCAGGAACACGGTTTCAATATCCGGGGCCAGGCGGTGGTTCATGCCGGCCATCTGGAATTCATAGTCGAAGTCGGACACCGCCCGCAGGCCACGGATGATCATCCGCGCCTCGGACTGACGGGCGAAATCCACCAGAAGCCCCGTGAAGGGCACCACGACGATCTCCGACCCGACCTGGGCGGAAATAGTGTCGGTTTCCGCCTTCACCAGCTCCACCCGCTCATCCAGCGAGAACAGCGGCCCCTTGCCGGAATTGATGGCGACGCCGACCACCAGCCGGTCCACCAACCGCGCGGCGCGGGCGATGACATCGAGATGCCCATTGGTGACCGGGTCGAAAGTGCCCGGATAGATGCCGATGCGCAGCTCAGCCATCCGTATTCGTCTCCCCCGCCGTTCCACCTGTTGTCTCACCGGCTGCCTCGCCGGTCGCTTCGCTGGCCGCCTCCAGCTCCTCCACCACCGGGAAGCAGGAGGTCACACGCTCCGACTCGCCCAGCCGCAGCAGGGTGACGCCCATGGCGCCACGGCCGGTGACGCGGATCTGATCAGCCGGCAGGCGGATCAGCCGGCCGCCATCGGTCACCAGCATGACGCCATCGCCCTGCCGCACAGCGAAGGTCGCCACCACCTCGCGCCCCGTGCGGGGGCTGAGGTTGATATTGGTGATGCCCTGCCCGCCCCGGCCGGTGACGCGGTACTCATAGGCGCTGCTGCGCTTGCCGAAGCCGCGATCGGTGACCACCAGCAGGATCTGCTCCAGCTGCTCCAGCTCCGTCAGGCGTTCTGCGGCGACAGGCCCGGCATCAGCGCTGACGGGCTCCTCGCCCTCCTCGGCCGCGGGGGCCTCGGCCTCCGGCGCCACATCCTCGCCGGCAGCGCGGCGCTTCTGGGCGCTGTAGCGCAGATAGGTGGCGCGCTCATCCGGCGTCGCCTCCACATGCGTCAGCACCGCCAGCGAGATCACCTCATCCTTGTTGAGAAGCCGGATGCCGCGCACGCCGCTGGAATCGCGCCCGGCGAAGACGCGAAGCTGGTCGGATTCGGCCTGGAAGCGGATGCAGCGGCCGTTGCGGGTCGCCAGCATCACGTCATCACCCTCCCGGCAGGTGGCGACGCCGACCAGGCTGTCGCCCTCATCCAGCTTCATGGCGATCAGGCCGGTGGCGCGGACGTTCTTGAAGTCGGACAGCTTGTTGCGCCGGACATTGCCCTGCACCGTCGCGAAGACGAGGTGCAGGTTCTCCCACATCGCCTCGTCCTGCGGCAGCGGCAGCACCGCCGTCACCTTCTCGTCCTGCTGCAATTGCAGCACCTGACGCAGGCTTCGGCCACGGCCCGTCGCGCCGCCTTCAGGCAACTGCCAGATCTTCTCGCGGAAGGCGATGCCGCGCGAGGTGAAGAACAACACCCATTGATGGGTATGCGCGACAAAACTGCGGACGACGATGTCATCCTCCCGCGTCGCCGCGCCGGACCGGCCACGGCCACCCCGGTTCTGGCTGCGGAAGACATCGAGGCCGGTGCGCTTCACATAGCCGTCGCGCGTCAGCGTCACGACCATGATGCCGGGCTCGATCAGGCTTTCATCGTCCTGGTCGGCGAGGCCATCGACGATGTCGGTCATGCGCGGCACCGCGATCTGGGCGCGCACCGCGATCAACTCCTGCGCCATCAGCTCCATCCGCCGGGGGCGGGAGGAGAGGATGTCCAGCAGTTCGGTGATGGTGCCCGCCACATCCGCCAGCTCGGCGTTGATCTTCTCGCGCTCCAGCCCGGTCAGGCGGCTGAGCGTCAGCGCCAGGATGCCGCGCGCCTGTTCCTCGGTCAGGCGGACCGTATGGTCCTCGGTGATCGTGTTGCGCACGTCATCGACCAGCGCCAGCAGCGGCGCCACATCGGCCGCCGGCCAGTCGCGGGCCATCAGCTGCGCGCGAGCCGTCGCCGGATCGGGCGCGGCGCGGATCAGCTTGATGACCTCGTCGATATTGGCCACCGCGATGGCCAGGCCGATCAGCTGGTGGCCACGGTCGCGCGCCTTGTTCAGGCGGAAGCGCGACCGCCGCAGGATGACCTCCTCGCGGAAGCGCAGGAAGGCCATCAGCGCGTCGCGCAGACCCATCAGCCGCGGCCGGCCCTCATCCAGCGCCACGAAATTCACGCCGAAGGAAGTCTGCAGCTGGGTGAAGCGGTAGAGCTGGTTCAGCACCACCTCCGGCGTCGCATCCTTCTTCAGCTCGACGACGATGCGCAGCCCGTCGCGGTCCGATTCGTCGCGCAGGTCGGAGATGCCCTCCACCGCCTTGGCGCGCACCAGCTCCGCGATCTTCTCGATCAGCGTCGACTTGTTGACCTGGTACGGGATCTCCGTGACCACGATCATCGACCGCCCGCCACGCATCTCCTCGATTGTCGCACGGGCGCGCAGCGGGATGGAGCCGCGGCCGGTCTCGAAGGCGCTGCGGATGCCGGCGCGGCCGAGGATCAACCCGCCGGTCGGAAAGTCCGGTCCCGGGATGATCTTCATCAATTCATCGAGGCTGGTCGCGGGGTCCTCGATCAGCTTCAGCGCGGCGTCGATCACCTCGCCCGGATTATGGGTCGGGATATTGGTCGCCATGCCGACGGCGATGCCCTGCGCGCCGTTGACCAGCAGGTTCGGGAAGGCGGCCGGCAGGACCTTCGGCTCGCTTTCCGATTCGTCGTAGTTCGGCTGGAAATCGACCGTGTCCTCGTCGATCCCCTCCAGCAGGGCGGAGGCGGCGCGGGCCAGGCGGACTTCCGTGTAGCGCATCTGCGCCGGCGGATCGCCGTCCATCGAGCCGAAATTGCCCTGGCCGTCGATCAGCGGCACGCGCATGGAGAAGTACTGCGCCATTCGCACGGTCGCGTCATAGATCGAGGCGTCGCCATGCGGATGGTACTTACCCATCACGTCGCCGACCACGCGGGCCGACTTGCGATGCGGCTTGTCCGCCACATAGCCGGATTCGTGCATCGCATAGAGGATTCGCCGATGCACCGGCTTCAGCCCATCCCGCGCATCCGGCAGGGCGCGCGCGACGATGACCGACATGGCGTAGTCGAGGTAGGAGCGGCGCATCTCCTCCTCGAGGCCGATCGGTGCGATCTCGCTGGAGGGGGGCGTGGCGCCCGGCGGGGGTGGCGTGTCGCTCAACGCGGAATCCTCATGGGTGGCCGGGCGAAGCCGAGGCCGGCAGGGTGTGGATTAGGCAATTTGGCGCCCCGGCGGAAGGGTGCCCGGGGCGCGGAGGGGCTGAATCCGGCCGAATGCTTCGCGCCCGCCCGCCAATCGCCTACATTCCCGCCCTGGCGCGGCCGCGAGGGTTGGGCGGCGGATGCGGGATGGAGACGGCAGGCGATGACCCTACCCTATATCGACCTGCTGCTGAAGCAGATCGCCCGCGGTCATCCCGAGCTGGAGCGCAGTTTTGGCCGACATATCCATTGGGGCTACTGGCCCGACCCCGCCGCCGCCGACCCCAGCTCCGCCGCCGATTACGGCCAGGCGGCGGAACGGCTGAGCCTGGAGCTGATCACGCTGGCGGACATCGCCCCCGGCATGCGGGTGCTGGATGCCGGCTGCGGCTTTGGCGGCACCATGGCCTGCCTGGATGAACGGATCGGCGGGCTGGATCTTGTCGGGCTGAACATCGACCCGCGCCAATTGGCCCGCGCCGCCAGCCTGGCGCAGCCTGGCCCGGGCGGGCGGATGACTTTCGTGGCGGCGGATGCCTGCACCCTGCCCTTCTCCGATGCCAGCTTCGATCGGGTGATGGCGGTGGAGTGCATCTTCCACTTTCCCTCCCGCGCCGCCTTCCTGGCGGAGGTGCGGCGCGTGCTACGGCCCGGGGGCGTGCTGGTGCTGTCGGATTTCGTGCCGGCGCCGGCCTGGATGCCGGTGACGCGGCTGGCCCGCTCGCGCTGGTTCGACCGGGTGAACCTGTTTGGCACCTGCGACGTGACCTGTTCCGCGGCCGGCTACCGGCGGCTGGCGGCGGCGGCCGGCCTGCCGGTGACAACGCTGCGCGACATCACCCGCCACACCCTGCCGACCTATGCCTTTCTCGGCCACATGCTGAAGGCCAGCGGTCGCCGCGGCGTGGCGGAGCGCTGGGGCAAGGCGGGGCTGGCCATGCTGGATTTCGTCGGCCGGACAGGCCTGCTGCGCTACAGCCTGCTGCGCTTCGACCGGGTTTAGGAGGCTGGGAAGGCCCTGAGAAAGCCCTCTCCACCCGCAGGGTGGAGAGGGTTTGGGTAAGGGGGGTGCCGAACGGGAACGAGCCCGCGTCTTTTTTTGCGGCCCCAGCAGGTCTGTCAGGTCACGCCATCAGCCGTGAGCGTGCGCGTGGTCCTCGCCCAGGCCGAAGCCCGGATGTTCCCGCTTCCAGGCTTCCAGCAGGGGCCGGTCATCCTGGTCCCAGGGATGGAAATCCCGCCGGAAATAATCGTAATAGGCCCTGGCCGCGACGCCGCCGAAGATCACGCGCAGCGAGGTTCCGCCTCCCCCGCCCGCCCCTGCCGGGCCGGAGCCACGCCCTCGCATTGCCTTGATCCGCATCACCATCAGCCCAGCCAGAAGCCCACCTCCGCCGAAGAAAGTGACGATGCCCATCGCCGCACAGCGGTGCAGCCAGGCCCAGAAGCCCGATCCGAAGACGTGCTCATAGACGTCGAAGCAGACGGCCTTGTGCTCGATTTCCTCCGCAGCGTGCCAGAGCCACAGATTCGCGAAGTCTGGATCAACGCCGTCGCGGTACAGGGTGCGCTTGGTCAGCAGCCGTTCCGCCAGCATGGCGGTGAAATGTTCCATGGCACAGGTCATGGCGAGCTGCGTGGATCGCGGCAGCACCGCCTTGGTGACGCCGAGCAGGAAGCGCGCCAGCCGCTCAAGCTCCGCGCCGGGCACTTTCGCCTCCCGCAAGGCCTTGTTGGAACGGGCGTGTTCGCGGGAATGCATCGCTTCCTGATGGATGAAGCGATCCGCCGCATCGCGTAGCACCGGATCGGTGATGCGGTCGCGATAATGCGCCACGGAGCGGCAGAAGAAGGCCTCGCCCACGGGAAAAAGGAAGGAGATGGCGTTCAGGCCGGTCTCGTTCACCCGTGGAAGCTTGGTCCAGCCCCACGCGCGCTTCGAATCATAGGTCAGGCGCACACGGCGCTTGACGATCTCAATGACGGTTTCGCGCGGATTTTTTGGAGATTCGTTCACAGCCTGCCAACTGGCCCGAAAAACGTCCGCGACAAGATATAGACAAGGTCCGGGACGGGCGAACCTGTCGCCCGCCTCGATTCACGGCGGCGATCAGAACGGGATATCATCGTCCAGGTCGCTGGCGCCGCCCTTCGGCGGCGCGCTGCGACCGCCGCCGCCGGCACGCCCACCGCCGCTATTGTCCCAGCCACCGCCACCCGAGCGCGCCGGGGCCGAGGAACGGCCGCCGCCGCCGCCCGAATAGCCACCGCCGCCGCCACCACCGGAATAGCCGCCCGATTCGCCGCCCTCACCCGGGTCCGAACCGCCGCCGGCCCGGCCGCCGAGCAGCGCGATCTCGCCGCGGAACTGGCGCAGCACGATCTCGGTGGAATAGCGGTCCGCGCCCGCCTGGTCCTGCCACTTGCGGGTCTCAAGCTGACCCTCAACATATACTTCGGAGCCCTTCTTCAGGTACTTCTCCGCGATCTCGCCCAGCTTTTCATTGAAGATGGCCACCGAATGCCATTCGGTGCGTTCCTGCTGATTGCCTTCCCGGTCCTTGAAGCGCTCGGAGGTGGCCAGGCGCAGGTTCACCACGCGGCCGCCGTTCTGGAAGTTGCGCACTTCCGGGTCCCGGCCAAGCCGGCCGACCAGGATAACTTTGTTGACACCGGCCATCGCCGCAAAACCCCTCGATCTCAACTGTTGAGGGTAGCCTGAAGGCGCCAGTCCTGCCAGTCGCGGCAGCACTGCACCTGCCGCGCCTCGCAAAACCTCTTCCCGGACCACCTATATGGTGGCAGATTAACCAGAACACATTGTGAACGCCAGCCTACGTTCCGGGCGCGGCGCCCCTCGAAATCGGTGGACATTCATGACCGGTCATATCCGCGTCCGCGGCGCGCGGGAGCACAACCTCAAGAACATCGACATCGACATCCCGCGCGATACGCTGACCGTGGTCACCGGCCTGTCGGGGTCGGGCAAGTCCTCGCTCGCCTTCGACACGATCTATGCCGAGGGCCAGCGCCGCTATGTCGAATCGCTCTCGGCCTATGCGCGGCAGTTCCTGCAACTGATGCAGAAGCCGGATGTGGACAGCATCGAGGGGCTGTCGCCGGCGATTTCCATCGAGCAGAAGACCACCAGCCACAATCCCCGCTCCACCGTCGGCACGGTGACGGAAATCCACGACTATATGCGCCTGCTCTGGGCCCGCGTCGGCGTGCCCTATTCGCCGGCCACCGGCCTGCCAATCGAGGCCCAGACGGTCAGCCAGATGGTGGACCGCATCATGGCCATGCCGGAAGGCACCCGCCTGCTGCTGCTGGCGCCTGTCGCCAAGGGCAAGAAGGGCGAGTTCAAAAAGGACTTTCTGGAATTCCAGCGGCGTGGCTTCGAGCGGGTGAAGGTCAACGGCACGCTGTACCAGATCGCCGAGGCGCCGAACCTCAACAAGAAGCTGAAGCACGATATCGAAGTGGTGGTGGACCGCATCGTGGTCCGCGAAGGCATCGAAAGCCGCCTCGCCGACAGCCTGGAGACAGCGCTGGGCCTCGCCGATGGCGTGGCCTATGCCGAGCCCGCAGATGGCGGCGAGCGGACCGTGTTTTCCCAGAAGTTCGCCTGCCCGGTCAGCGGCTTCACCATCGAGGAGATCGAGCCGCGGCTGTTCTCCTTCAACTCGCCTCAGGGCGCCTGCCCGACCTGCGATGGCCTCGGCACCCAGAACTTCTTCGACCCGCAGCTTGTGGTCCCGGATGACCGCAAGGCGCTGAAGGATGGCGCGGTGCAGCCCTGGGCCGGGGCGCAGTCGCCCTATTACGACCAGACGCTGGAAAGCTTGGCGCGGCACTACAAGGTGCCGATGACCACGCAATGGGGCGACCTGACCAAGGCCTTCCAGCACGTGCTGATGCATGGCACGGGCAGCGAGGTCGTCACGCTGAAATACAAGGACGGGCTGCGCGCCTATGAGGTGAAAAAGCCCTTCGAGGGCGTCATCCCCAACCTCGAACGCCGCTACCGCGAGACCGACAATGCCTGGGTGCGGGAGGATCTTTCCCGCTACCAGGCCTCTCGCCCCTGCCCCGTCTGCAGCGGCCATCGCCTGAAGCCGGAGGCGCTGTCGGTGCGTATCGCCGGCGAGCATATCGGCATGGTCAACGACCTTTCGATCATCAAGGCGCGGCGCTGGTTCGCCGGGGTGATGGAGACGCTGACGCCGCAGCGGCAGGAAATCGCGCGGCGCATCCTGCGGGAGATCGAGGAGCGCTTGCAGTTCCTGGTCGATGTGGGCCTCGACTACCTCAGCCTCGGTCGCTCCTCCGCCACGCTCTCGGGCGGCGAATCGCAGCGCATCCGGCTGGCGTCGCAGATCGGCAGCGGGCTGACGGGCGTGCTCTATGTGCTGGACGAGCCCAGCATCGGCCTGCATCAGCGCGACAACGAGCGTCTGTTGAAAACGCTGCGCCGGCTGCGCGACATCGGCAACACCGTGCTGGTCGTCGAGCATGACGAGGATGCGATCCGCAGCGCCGACCATCTGATCGATATCGGCCCCGCCGCCGGTAAGGGCGGCGGCCGCATCATCGCCCAGGGCACGCCGGCGGAGGTGGAGGCCGATCCGAACAGCGTCACCGGCCAGTACCTCTCCGGCAAGCGTCGCATACCGATGCCGGAGACGCGGCGCCCAACCGATCCGAAGCGCATGGTTCGCGTGGTGGGCGCGCGCGGCAACAACCTGAAGGACGTCACGGCGGAAATCCCGCTCGGCACCTTCTGCTGCATCGCCGGCGTCTCGGGCGGCGGCAAGTCCACGCTGATCATCGAAACGCTGTTCAAGGCGGCCTCGCGCCGGCTGATGGGCAGCGGCGAGGTGCCTGCGCCGCATGAGCGGATCGAAGGCCTCGAACATCTCGACAAGATCATCGACATCGACCAGTCGCCGATCGGCCGCACGCCGCGCTCCAACCCCGCCACCTATACAGGCCTGTTCGCGCCGATCCGTGACTGGTTCTCGGAGCTTCCCGAATCCCGCGCGCGCGGCTACGCGCCCGGCCGCTTCAGCTTCAACGTCAAGGGCGGCCGCTGCGAGGCCTGCCAGGGCGATGGCGTGCTGAAGATCGAGATGCACTTCCTGCCCGACGTCTACGTCACCTGCGATACCTGCAAAGGGAAGCGGTACAATCGCGAGACGCTGGAGGTGAAGTTCCGCGGCAAGTCGATCGCCGACGTGCTGGATATGACGGTGGATGAGGGCGCGGAGTTCTTCTCCGCCGTGCCCGCCATTCGCGACAAGCTCGTGGTTTTACGAGACGTCGGGCTTGGCTACATCCATCTCGGGCAGCAGGCGACCACCCTGTCGGGTGGCGAGGCACAACGCATCAAACTGTCCAAGGAGCTGTCGCGCCGTGCCACCGGCCGCACGCTCTACATCCTCGACGAGCCGACCACAGGCCTGCATTTCGAGGACGTCCGCAAACTGCTGGAAGTGCTGCATGCGCTGGTCGCCCAGGGCAATACGGTCGTCGTGATCGAGCACAATCTGGAGGTCATCAAGACCGCCGACTGGGTGTTGGACCTCGGCCCGGAGGGTGGCGAGGGCGGCGGGCGGATCGTCGCCAAGGGCACGCCGGAACAGGTGGCCGCGGAGAAGGAAAGCCACACCGGCCGCTTCCTCGCCCCCATCCTGGCGCGAGAGGAAGCGCCGGCCGCGCCCGTGGTGGTGAAGAAGCGCAAGCGGGCGTGAGCCCCCTCACCATCGCTTGAAACCCCGGTCCCCCGCCACGCCTCGGCCGCATTCCGGTTCTTGTCTGGTCCCTGTCGCAAGACCCGGAGGTTCCGTCATGACCATCACCCGCCGCCCCCTGTTCCTCGCTTTGCCCGCGTTGCTGCTCGCCACCACCGGCAAGGCGCAGACCCGTGTGGACGAGCTGCGCGGCCGCCTGACCGAGGACACCGCCGAGAGCTTTGGGCGCTTCGTCTCCGACCATCTGGACCAGGTCATTTCTCTCCGCCTCGCCGTCGCCCCACCGTCGCGCCAGGACGGGCTGACGGTGGAGGAGGAGGACGGCAAGCTGCGCCTGAACATCAGCGCGCCAGAGCGGATGCAGGTGACCTTCTTCGGCGGCCAGGCTCGGCAGCCGCAAGGTTTCGCGGTGGATTCCGTCTATCGAGTCCGCAATGACGGCATGCAGATGGGCATCCTGATCTACGGGCTGGACCCGCTGCCGGAGGCGGAGGCGCGGCAGGCCCGGCAGGCGGTGCGGCCCATCGTCCTCGGCTGATCTTGTCGATCGGGGCGGCCGGCGTCAGACTCGCGGGCAATCCAGCCTTGAAGCGGAATGCCAGACACCATGCGCCTGCCCCTTATCGCCATCGCCCTCGCGATCGGCGCTTCCCCCGTCGTTGCGCAGGAATTGCGCGTCGGCCTCGCGGCCAACATCACCTCGCTCGACCCGCATTTCCATGTCATCGGCTCCAACAGCGCGCTGGCCCGCAACATTTTTGATGGTCTGGTGAACCAGGATGACCGCCAGCAACTGACCCCCGGACTGGCCGAGTCCTGGCGCGCCGTGGATGGCACGACCTGGGAATTCACCCTGCGCGAAGGCGCCCGCTTCCACGATGGCGCACCCGTGACGGCGGAGGATGTCGCGGCCAGCCTTCGCCGCATCCCGAAGGTGCGCAACAGCCCCTCCTCCTTCCTGCCCTTCGTGCGGCCGATCACCGGCATCAGCGTGGTCGATGCCCGCACGCTCCGCCTGACGACCGCGGAACCCTTCCCGCTGCTGCCCAGCGCGCTCAGCCGCATCGCCATCCTGCCGGCCGCGGCGGAGGAGGCCGAAACCTCGGACCTCAATGCCGGGCGCGGACTTGTGGGCACCGGCCCCTACCGCTTCCAACGCAGCCTGCCGGGCGACCGGGTGGAGTTGGCAGCGGTGGACCCCGCCAATCCCTGGCAGCGCGTCAGCTTCCGCTTCGTCCCCAACAATCCGGCCCGCGTCGCCGGGCTGCTGGCCGGCGATCTCGACCTGATCGAGCAGGTGCCGACCGCCGACGCCGCCCGGCTGCGCCGCGACAGCCGCATCACCATGGCCTCCGCCGCCTCCAACCGCGTGATGTACCTGCATCCGGACAACGACCGGGACAGCACGCCCTTCGCCACGGCGAAGGATGGCAGCCCCATCCCGAACCCGCTGCGCGATGTCCGCGTCCGCCGCGCGCTCTCGCTCGCCATCAACCGCGCGGCGCTGGTCGAGCGCGTGATGGATGGGGAAGGCGCGCCGGCCGGCCAATTGGTGCCGGAGGGCTATTTCGGCCAAGCCCCCGCCATCCCCACCCCCAGCTTCGACCTGGCCGGCGCGCGCCGCCTACTGGCGGAGGCCGGGCTGCCGAACGGCTTCGCCTTGACCCTTCACGCCTCCAACGACCGCTATCCGAATGACGACAAGGTGGCGCAGGCGCTCGGCCAGATGTGGAGCCGCGCCGGCATCCAGACCCAGGTGGTGGTGCAGCCCGGCAGCGTCTTCTTCACCCGCGCCAGCGCCCGTGACTACAGCCTCATCATGGGCGGCGCGGCAGCGGAAACCGGGGAGGCCAGCTCCGTCCTGCGTCCGTTGCTCGCCACCTTCGACACGGCGCGGGGCGATGGCTCGGGCAATCGCGGCCGCTATTCCAACCCGGACTTCGACCGCCTGCTGCGCCAGGCCCTGACCACGGTGGAGGACCCGGCGCGGGAGGCGCTGCTGCGCCAGGCGACGGAGCTGGCGATGCAGGAGATGGGCGTGATCCCGGTCTTCTTCCTGTCCAGCACCTGGGCCTCGCGCGGCGGCGTCACCTACCGCCCGCGCTCGGATGGCTACACCCTGGCGGGCAATGCCGGCCGATGACCGAGGCTCCGATGAAGATCATCATCGACTGCGATCCCGGCGTCGACGATGCGATCGCCCTGCTGCTGGCCCTGGCCTCGCCGGAGATCGAGGTGCTGGCGGTGACCACCGTCGCCGGCAATGTCCCGGCCGAGCGGACCTTCGACAATGGCCGCCGCGTGGTGGCGCTGGCCGGGCGGCCCGATGTGCCGGTCTATCGCGGCTGCGAGGGGCCGCTGCTTGGCCCGCTGGTGCGGGGCAAGTACAGCGGTGCCGGCGGGCTCGGCGGGTCGCTGCTGCCCGAGAGCACGGCGCCGGTGGAAGCCGCGCATTCGGTGGATGTGCTGATCGCCAATATCCTCTCGGCCGCCGAGCAGGGGGAGCAGATCACCGTCTGCACCCTCGGCCCCTTCACCAACCTCGCGGTGGCGCTGGCGCGCGAACCCTTCATCGCCCGCGGCATCGACCGCATCGTCTCCATGGCCGGCGCCTTCGCGGCGGGCGGCAACCGCACGCCGAGCGCGGAATTCAACGTGCTGGCGGACGCCCATGCGGCGGAGATGGTGCTGCGCAGCGGCGTGCCCGTGGTGCTGATGCCGCTGGACCTGACCTTCCAGGCGCTGGCGACGCCGGCGCGCGTCGCCGATCTTCGTGGCCGCGGCGGACGCATCACGGACCTCGCGGCGGACCTCATCACCTTCTACGACCGCAACGACCCCGCCCGCTATGGCGAGCCGGGCGGCCCGCTGCACGACCCGACGGTCATCGCCTATCTGCTGCGGCCGGAGCTGTTCGGCGGGCGCCCGGCGCATGTCGCGGTGGAACTCGCCGGCCAGCACAGTTTTGGCCAGACAGTGGGCGACTTCTTCAACACCACCGGCAAGCCGCCCAACGCCACAGTGCTGAACCGGCTGGACGCGCCCGGCTTCTTCGATCTGCTGTGGGAGAGGCTGGCGCGAAGCTAGGCCGGCCAGGGCCAGGGCTGGAAGGCGAAGCCGCCGCGCCTCATCGTGGCATAGGCGCTGAGCTTCACCTTGGGCAGCACGGCGAAGCCATCCAGCGCGCAGCGCGTCGGCCCGCCTTTCGCGAAGTCCCGCAGGCCGGGGATGAAGTTCTGCACCACCTCCCAGCCGCCCATCCAGGCCAGGGGCCTGCCCTGCGCCTCTCGCACCACCGGGTCGGGGTCTTCCATCACCGGGCGGGCACGACCCGCCCAGGCGCGCAGCGGCTGCCGCGTCACCACCCAGAACAGCGTGTCGCAGACGCCGAAATCCGGCGTCAGGGCCAGCTTCATGCGGAACATCTGGTCCATCGCCGTACCTGCATCCTCGCCGCGCCCCAGAATGTCGAGGAAGGTTGCGTCCGTCATCCACCAGGGGGAGGTCAGGTTCACCCAGTCCGGGATCGGCTTGCCCGTCTGGTCGCGCGAATGGCCGATCCGTACCAGCACGCGGCCGGCCGGCAGCTTATTCTCCTCGGGATAGGTGATGCCGCCGATGAAGCGTCCGTCGCGGGCGGACCAGCCGCGCGCATAGTCCCGGTTGGCGTCACGCGCGGCGCCGGCAAAGGCCGCGGCATTGGCAGTCATGCGCCAGACCCTGGTCGGAGACTGAGGCGGCGTGGCGGCATGCGAAGGCGTCTCCTGCAGTGAGATCCTCCCCTGCCACGTGCCGCGCCGGCCGGGGAGTACCATCGAAGGCGGCTCTCGGAGTTGTTCACGCCATCGCCCGGGCCAGCCTCACAGCCGGCCGCGAAGGCCCGCCAGCATCACCGCGAGCCGGTCGCCGAAACCCCGCGGCGCCGGAATGGGCCGCCCCGCGGCCAGCCGCCGCAGGTCCCGCGCCGCCAGCACCGCCGGCAGCACCGCTGGCAGCGCGACACGCGGCAGAGCCTCCGCCCGCAGCCGGGCCAGGGTCACGATGCCCTCCTCGGCCAAGGCGCGGCGCAGAGGCTCGGCACGGTCGGGTTCCGCGATCACCGCCTCCGCGCTCAGCCCGGCCTCCGCCAGCGCATCCAGTGGCAGCAGGCAGCGGCCCTGGCTGGCATGGGCCGTGACACTGCGCAGCACCCCGGACAGTCCCTGCATGGCGCCCAACTTCTGCAAAGCCGGCAGCGCCGCATCCGGCGCGCCCAGCACCCGCCCGGCGGCTACCATCAGCCCGCCGGCGCCGGCGCGCAGAAAAGCGCCGAAGGCGGCCTGGCTCGGGATGCCCTCTGGCTCCGCCTCCGTCTCCCGCGCATCGACCAGGGCGGTGAGGCTGGCGGGGTCGAGCTGCCCGGCGGTGATCGCCTCGTGCAGCGGCCCGGCCACCTCATGCCGCCGCGCCGGCCGGCCCGCCGCCGCTTCCTCCACCGCATCGCGCCACCATTGCAGACGGATCAGGGTGGCGATCTGGTTGCTCGCCGCCTCCCGCGCCCGGGCCAGTTCGTGGTTGAAGGCATAGAGGGTGAACAGCGCCTCCCGCGCCGCTTCCGGCGCGAAGAGCGTGGCCAGGAAACGGTCCGGGTCATGGCGCCGCACGAAGGCGCCGAGGGGGGAGAGCGGGGGGCTGGCCATGGCGGCCAGATGACGGTCCGCGGCGCGGGCCGCAAGTGCGGTTGACGCTCCAACGGGCCAAGCCTAGGTCAGATTGCGGTCGCGGGAGGCTTCCTTCCGCAAGCCGGCCAAAGCCCCCCAACGGGAGAGACCCATGCCCTTTACCCTGCCGCCCCTGCCCTATTCCACCTCCGCCCTTGCCGCCCAGGGCATGTGCCAGGAGACGCTGGAACTGCACCACGGCAAGCACCACAACGCCTATGTGACGGCGCTTAACGGCCTGATCGAGTCCAAGGGTCTGGCCGGCAAGTCGCTGGAGACCATCGTGGCGGAGGCCGGCAAGGCCGGCGCCGATGGCCTGCCGGTGCTGAACCAGGCCGGCCAGCACTACAACCACCTGCTGTTCTGGCAGGTGATGTCGCCGAAGGGCGGCGGTGACAGCCTGCCGGCCGCGCTGGCCGCGAAGATCGACAGCGACCTCGGCGGCCTCGCCGCGTTCAAGGAGGCCTTCAAGCAGGCCGGCGTGACGCAGTTCGGCAGCGGCTGGGCCTGGCTGATCATCGGCAGCGACGGCAAGCTGAAGGTCACCAAGACCCCGAACGGCTCCAACCCCATCGCCACGGGCGAGGGCACGCCGATCCTCGGCGTCGACGTCTGGGAACACGCCTATTACCTGGACTTCCGCAACGTCCGCCCGAACTACCTCGACAACTTCCTGAACAAGCTGGTGGATTGGGAAGTCGTCGCCGGCCTGCTCGACAAGGGCGGCCTGCCGAGCGGCCAGACGGCCTGATTCTCCGCCTCTTCGGGCGAAAAAAGGGGGCGTCCGCGCAGGCGGGCGCCCCTTTTGCTGTCACCGCAGCGCGGATGCCGGCACCACCACGGCAAAGCGGTCGGCCAGTTCGGCCAGCGCATGGCGGTGGATATCCACGCCGCTGATCGCCACCCCGCCGGTCGGATCAGGCAGCGCCCTTGTGGCGCAGGCGTCGTGCGGAATGGTGACCCGATAGCCGAGGTCGAGCGCGGCCCGCGCGGTGGAGCTGACGCACATATGCGTCTGGTACCCGGCGACAATCAGCTCGGTCCGCCCGATGGCGGCCAGCATCGCGGCCAAGTCGGTCTTGGCGAAGGCATTGGGCAAGGGTTTCTCGACCACCGCCTCGCCCGGCGAAGGGGCCGCCTGCGGCAGGATGGCCCCGCCTTCCGCATCGCGATCGAACAGCCCGCCGGCGCGGCCCTTATGGGCGACATGCACCAGGATGGCCCCGCCAGCCCGGGCGCGGGCGATCAACGCCGACAGCACGGCCAGGGAGGGTTCCATACCCTCCAGCGGCAGCTTTCCGGTCAGGTATTCCCCCTGCGCGTCGATCACCAGCAGCACGGCATCGGCCAGCTTCGGCGGGTCCAGGCTTGCGCCGGACATCTGCAACAGGGTTCTGGGGGTGGTCATTGTGGCTGTCCCGCGGTTCAGCCGGCATAGGAGCACCGCGGCGACCGCCCGTCCCGCGCGCAGACCGCATGACGGGCCATGCGTGCGGGGCATGTGGGGAGGAAGCGCCTCCCCACCCCGAGGCTCAGACCTTCGCGTCGTTCGCGGGCGCCGGCGGCTTCACCACGCTGCCGATCGTGCCGCGCACCACCGTCACGCGCACATTCGGCGCCAGCTCCACCTCCACCTCGTCGCTGTCGTCGCGCACCTTGGTCACGGTGCCGACCAGGCCGCCGCCGGTGATGACCTTGTCGTTGCGCTTCAGCGCCGACAGCATGGTGCGATGCTCCTTCATCTTCTTCTGCTGCGGGCGGATCAGCAGGAAGTAGAAGACGGCGAAGATCAGGATCAGGGGGAGAAGCTGCATCACGACGGAGGCGGCGCCGCCGGTGGCATCCTGGGCATAGGCAGGGGAGATGAACATGGTACGGGATCCGGCTTTCCTGGAGGGGTAGCCCCGGGGTTGCGGGGCATCGGCCCGCAACCTAGCCTCCGGCCCCTTTCCGTCAATACATCTTCCGGATCACCCCCTTGTCCGAGCCCCATGCCCTGCTGCCCACATTGACCCGGATCGCGGAGGCGCTGGAGCGTCTGGCCCCGCCGGCCCTGGTGAAGCCGGACCTGGCCGCGGCCGATGCCTTCGTCTGGCACCCCGGCCCGCCAGCCCGGCTGGACCCGGTGCCGAAGGTGGCCGCCGTCGGCATCACCCTGCTGCAGGGGGTGGAGCGGCAGAAGGCGCTGATTCTGGAAAACACCCTGCGCTTCGCCCGCGGCCTGCCGGCCAACAACGCCATGCTCTGGGGCGCGCGCGGCATGGGGAAGTCCAGCCTGGTGAAGGCGGCCCATGCCGCCGCCAATGCCGAATCGCCCGGTGCGCTCGCCCTGGTGGAAATCCAGCGGGAGGATGTGCGCACCCTGCCCGAGCTGCTGAACGTTCTCCGCGCCGGCGACCGCCGCTGCCTGGTCTTCTGCGACGACCTGTCCTTCGAGCGGGAGGATGCCGACTACAAGGCGCTGAAATCCGTCCTCGATGGCGGCATCGAGGGGCGGCCCGCCAATGTGCTGTTCTACGCCACCAGCAACCGCCGCCACCTGATGCCGCGCGACATGATCGAGAATGAGCGCAGCACCGCCATCAATCCCTCCGAGGCGACGGAGGAGAAGGTCTCGCTGTCCGACCGCTTCGGCCTCTGGATCGGCTTTCACAATTGCGACCAGGACACCTTCTTCGCGATGGTCGAGGGCTATGCCGGCAGCTTCGGGCTACCCGTGCCGGCGGAGGAGCTGCGCCGCGCGGCGGTGGAATGGAGCGTCACCCGCGGCGCACGATCCGGTCGCGTCGCCTGGCAGTTCGTGCAGGACATGGCCGGGCGGCTGGGGGTGAAGACCGGCGCCTGAGCGGTCGCACGGGCCAAAGATTGCAGAACGGCGCCGCGCGGTGACGCGGATGTGAATTCGCGGACGCTTTCTGTAGTTTGGCTTGCCCCGCCCTGGCGGCTGCGGGAACCCTTCGCGCGCCAGCTGCCGGGCCGCCATTCCGACGGACACCGCATCGGCTCCCCCGAGGATTCCGCCCTTGTCCGCTCTCTTCGACCTGATGCTCTGGCCGCTGACGGCCTCCTGCAACCTCGTTAGCCGTGCGCCGATGCTCTCGGTCGCCCTGGGCTGCGCGCTCGGCCTGCTGGCCTTCTTCACGCATCACGGCGCCTGGGGCGCCACCTTCGCCATGTTCGTCGGCTTCGTGCTGATCTGGATGAGCGAATCCGCCCAGCGCATGCTGCCCGAGCAGGGCGTCGTGGCCGGCGACTGAAGGCGCGGCGCGCCCGGCCTCAGGCCGGGCGCAGCACCTCCAGCCCACCCAGGAAGGGCCGCAGCACTTCGGGGATGGTGACGCTGCCATCCTCGTTCTGATGCGTCTCCATCACCGCGATCAGCGCCCGGCCCACGGCCACGCCGCTGCCGTTCAGCGTGTGCAGAAACTCCGTGCCCTTGCCGCCGGCGGGCCGGAAGCGCGCATCCATGCGCCGCGCCTGGAAATCCCGGCAATTGGAGCAGGAGGAAATCTCCCGCCAGGCCTGCTGCCCGGGCAGCCAGACTTCCAGGTCATAGGTCTTGGCGGCGCCGAAGCCGGTGTCGCCGGAGGCCAGCACGATGCGGCGCCAGACCAGGCCGAGTTCGGTCAGCACCCGCTCGGCGCAGGCGGTCATCCGCTCATGCTCCGCCTCCGAGTCGGAAGGCAGCGTGATGGAAACCAGCTCCACCTTCGGGAACTGGTGCTGGCGCAGCATGCCGCGCGTGTCGCGCCCGGCGGAGCCGGCCTCCGACCGGAAGCAGGGCGAAAGCGCGGTCAGGCGCATCGGCAGCGCCGTCTCGGCCAGGATCTCGCCGCGCACGAAATTGGTCAGCGGCACCTCCGCCGTCGGGATCAGCCAGCGGCCATCCGTGGTGGCGAACAGGTCTTCCTTGAACTTCGGCAGCTGGCCGGTGCCGTACATGGTGGCGTCGTTCACCAGCAGCGGCACGCTGCATTCGGTATAGCCGTGCTGGTCCACATGCAGGTTCAGCATCCACTGCCCCAGCGCGCGTTCCAGCCGCGCCAGCGGGCCGCGCAGCACGGTGAAGCGGGCACCGGCCAGCTTGGCGGCCGTGCTGAAATCCATGCCGAAGGCCTCGCCCAGTTCGAAGTGCTGGCGCGGGGTGAAGGCATAGTTGCGCGGGCTGCCATGGGTGTGCAGCACGACATTGGCCGATTCATCCGCGCCTTCCGGCACATCCGGAGCCAGGATATTGGGCAGGGCGGCCAGCAGCTCGTCCCGCGCCGCTTCGTGCAGTTCCGGCGTCGCGGCGGCCGCGGCATCCATCGCCGCCTTCACCTCCGCCTTCAGCCGCTCCGCCGTCGCCGTGTCGCCGGCCTTCATGGCGGCGCCGATCTGGCGGGACAGCTCGTTGCGGGTGGTCTGCGCGGCCTGGGTGACGCGCACTGCCTCCACGCGCAGATCATCCAGGCGCAGGGCCTCGGCCGCGACGGGGGAAAGGCCACGCCGCGCGAGAGCCGCATCGAACGCCGCCGGATCGGCGCGCACCACCTTGATGTCATGCATGGGACTGGACCTGAGCGCGAGTGATGACCAGCGGCTAGGACGGCGCGGCGATGCCGTCAACCGGAAGCGGCGTCCCGGCCGCCCCCGGCTCAGTCGGTCACACCTCGGTCGTGGTCTTCTTCTTCCGGCCCATCCACACCGCCGCGAGAATGGAAATCTCGTAGAGCAGGATCATCGGCACGGCGAGGCCGATCTGGCTGATGATGTCGGGCGGGGTGATGATAGCGGCCACGACGAACATGCCGACCACCGCGTAGCGCCGCCCCTTCCGCAGCCCGTCCACGGACACGATGCCGACGCGGGCCATCAGCGTCAGCAGCACCGGAAGCTGGAAGGCGATGCCGAAGGCCAGGATCATGTGCATGACCAGCGAGAGGTATTCGCTGACCTTCGCCTCCAGCTGGATCGGCACCGTTCCCGCATCGCCCGGCGTCTCGAAGCTGATGAAGAAGCTCCAGGCCATCGGGAAGATGAAGTAATAGGCCAGCGCGGCGCCCATCACGAACAGGAATGGCGAGGCGACCAGGAAGGGCGTGATCGCGTTCTTCTCGCTTTTGTACAGGCCCGGGGCGATGAACAGCCAAAGCTGCGTCGCCCACATCGGGAAGCTGAAGAACGTGGCACCGAAGAAGGCGACCTTCAGATAGGTGAAGAAGGCCTCGTACAGCGCCGTGAAGATCATGCGGCGTTCGCCCATGCCCTGCTGCTGCAGGATGTCGGCGAGCGGCGCGGCCAGGAAGCCGTAGATCTGGCGGGAGAAGTAGTAGCAGATCGCGAAAGCGATGATGAAGGCGCCAACCGACCACATGAGCCGCGTGCGCAGCTCCATGAGGTGCTCGATCAACGGCATCGGCTTGTCGTTGATTTCGTCGTTCGGATCACGCGGCACGGTGGGGGGATCCGTATGTCAGGAGGCTGAACCGGGCGGCGGCACAAAGGCCGGCGCGGCGGGGGCCGACGGCGCGGTCACCGCGGCCGAGGGTTCCGGCGTCGAAGGCGCCGCAGCCATGGCTGCCGGGCTTGACGAAACGGGGGGCGGTGTCACGCCAGGCGGGATAAAGGCCGGCGCGGCCACGCTCGGCGAGGCGCCCGGATCGGACGATACGGGCGGCGGCGTTACCTCCGCGCCATGCACCGGCGGCGGCGTGTCCTGGAAGGCGTCGCGCAGCGGATTGCCGATCGGATCTTCCGTGAATGTTTTGCGGAGCGACCCGTCCTTGTCGATTTCCTTCTCGACGATGTCCCGCACGTTGAAGCTGCGGATTTCGTTGATCTGGTTGCGCACGTCCTCAAGCTTGGCTTCGCGCACCACCTCATCCACCTGGCCCTGGAACTCCCCGGCCATGCGACGCAGCTTCTGTATGCCCTTGGCGATACCGCGCACGGCATCAGGAAGGTCCTTGGGGCCGATGACGACCACAGCGACCACGGCGATCAGCGCCAGTTCGGTCCAATCGAGACCCAGCATGAATCCTCATCCCCGACGCCATGCGGCATGCCGGCCCGCGGGCCATCCCGTTAGCAGGATCGTCGCCCCCCGCCAATCCGGCGGCAACCCGACCCGCCCTATCTAGGGAGCCTCGGGTGGGAATACGAAGGCCCTTTCGGGGTCCATCGCGATGGAGACCCGATCCCCCCGGCTCAACCAGATGCCCGGCGGCAGCCGGGCATGAAGATGCAGCAATCCGCCCTGCCCGTCCGCCACCGCCAGATGCACCAGCGTGGTGGCGCCGAGCAGCCGGCAGGCCTCCACCTCCGCCGCCACCCCTTCCGAGTCGGGGTCCGACAGGCGCAGCCCCTCCGGCCGCAGCAGAACCTCCACCGCCGCGCCGTCCGGCGCCGGGGCGGGCGGCGGCACCCGCACGGCGCCGATCGCGGTTTCCGCCACGCCGTCCCGCAGCACTGCCGGCAGCCGGTTCACCTCACCCAGGAAGGTCGCGACGAAGCGGGTGCTCGGGGCGAGATACAGGGCGGAAGGCGCGCCGAGCTGTTCGATTCGCCCGGCATTCATCAGCGCGATGCGGTCGGCCATGAACATCGCCTCCTCCGCATCATGGGTGACGATCAGCGTGGCGATGCCGGCTTCCTGCAACACATGCAGCGTGTCGTCCCGCACCTGCTCGCGCAGCCGCGCATCCAGGCTGGCGAAGGCCTCGTCCAGCAGCAGCAAAGCCGGGCGCGGCGCCAAAGCGCGGGCCAATGCCACCCGCTGCTGCTGGCCGCCGGAGAGCATATGCGGCCAGGCCTTGGCATAGGCTTCCAGCCCCACCCGGGCCAGCGCATCCATGATCCGCCATTGCCGCTGCCCGCGCGGGACGAAGCGCAGGCCGAAGGCGACGTTTTCCTCCACCGTCAGATGCGGGAACAGCGCGTAGTCCTGGAAGACGAAGCCGACGCCGCGGGCCTCCGGCGGCGTTTCCCGCCCCGGCTCGGCGATCAACTGCCCGTCCAGGGTGATGCGCCCCTGCTGCAAAGGCTCCAGCCCCGAGGCGAGGCGCAGCAAGGTGGTCTTGCCGCAGCCGGAGGGGCCGAGCAGGCAGAGGATTTCTCCGGGCCCCACCTCCAGATCCAGGTCCCGCAGCACCACGCCCCGCTCGGGATAGCTGTGGGACACCCCTTCGAAGCGGATGCTCACGGTGCCTCTGGTGCCGGCGGCTTGAGCGGGTCCAGCAGCGGCGTGGACTCGCCGCTGACCAACTCCTCCCGCTTCGGCAGGTCGCGGAGCGAGGTCAGGCCGAATTGTTCCAGGAAGCGCGGCGTGGTGCCCCAGAGCGTCGGCCGTCCCGGTACTTCCTTCTGCCCGCGCGGCGCCACCAGCCCGTGTTCCAGCAGCGCCTCCAGCGTCGTCTGGGCCAGACCGGCGCCGCGGATTTCCTCGATCTCGGCGCGGGTGACGGGCTGGTGCCAGGCGATCACCGCCAGCGCCTCCATCGCCGCACGCGGCAGGCGCTTCGGCACCTCCACCACCCGGGTCAAGGCGGCGGCGAGGTCGGGGGCGGTACGCAGCGCGAAGCCGCCGGCCGTCTCCGCCAGCACCACGCCCCGGCCTTCCAGCAGCCGCCCCAGCTCCCGCAGCACCGCCGTCGCGTCCTCGCCCTCCGCCAGCACGGTCTGCAGGCGGGCGGGCGTCACCGGGCGGTCGGAGGCGAACAGCAGCGCTTCCGCCAGCCGCAGCGCGGCGGAGGAGATGACAGGCTCGCCCCCCTCCTCGGCAGGCAAGGCCTCCTCTGCGGGCGCGTCGTCCTCAGGCGGCCCGGACATCGGCCGCCTTTTCCGCGGGCTGGGACCGGCGCAGCAGGATCGGCCCGAAGGCGCGGTCCTGGCGCAGGTCGAGATGACCGCCTTTGGCCATTTCCAGGCCGGCGATCAGCGTGCTGGCCAGGGCGACCCGGCGCTCCACCGTGTCCAGCTCCGCCGCCTCCGGCAGGAAGCGTTGCAGCACGCCCCAGCTCGGCAGGTCGCCCAGCACCTGGGTCAGCCGCGCCAGCGCGTCCTGCACACTCCAAAGCCGGCGCGGTTTGGGGCGGTAGGGGCGCAGCGCCATCGCCCGACGGCGGCCGGCGACATAGGCCTGGCACAGGGCGGACAGATCGGCGCGCAGGCCGGAGCGATCCTCGATCGTCAGATTCTCGGGCGCACCACGGGCAAAAAGGTCGCGGCCGAGCTGCGGACGCTGGCCAAGCCAGGCGGCGCCGGCGCGCATCACCTCCAGCTCCGCCAGCCTTTCGGTCAGGCGGCTGGCCAGGGCTTCCGGGTCTTCCTCCTCCCCCGCTTCCTCCTTGGGCAGCAGCAAGCGGGATTTCAGCCAGGCGAGCCAGGCCGCCATCACCAGCCATTCGGCCTGCAATTCCAGGCGCATGCCGCGCGCCTTGTCGATCACCGCCAGATACTGATCGACCAGCGCGACGATGGAGATGCCGGCAAGGTCCAGCTTCTGCGCCCGGGCGAGGTCCAGCAGCAGGTCGAGCGGCCCCTCATAGCCATCGAGGCGAAGATGCAGCACCGGATCGGTCATGACTCTCCCCCATGGCCGGACAGCGTGAAGATCACCCGCATCACTGGCACCGCCACCTCCTGCACCAGGCTGCGCAACGGGTCGAAGCCCGGCACCAGATAGGGCAGCACGAAGATCAGGCCGATGACGATCAGCAGCCCGAACCGCTCCAGGCTCGCCACCGCCCGCGCCGCGGGGGCCGGCAGGATGCCGACCAGGATGCGCCCGCCATCCAGCGGGGGAATCGGCAGCAAATTGAAGCAGGCGAGGATGACGTTATACAGCACGCTGTACTGGACAAGGCTGATCAGCCACAGGATGACCTCGTCCGGCAGGGTGCCGTCCGCCGCCACCACCAGATGGGCGAACAGGCCGAAGCCGAAGGCGAGCGCGAAATTGATGGCCGGCCCGGCGGCCGCCACCAGCACCATGCCCCAGCGCGGATTGCGCAGCCGCCAGAAATCCACCGGCACCGGCTTGGCCCAGCCGAACATCGCCTCCACCCGGCCGATGGTCAGCAATTGCGTCACCAGCAGAAGGCCCGGCAGCAGGATGGTGCCCACCGGGTCCACATGGCGCAGCGGGTTCAGGCTGACCCGGCCGAGCAAATAGGCCGTGTCGTCGCCCAGCGCCCGGGCGGCAAAGCCATGCGCCGCCTCATGCAAGGTGATGGCCAGCACCGCCGCCACCACGATCGCCGCGATCTCGGCAATCATGCGAAGGCGGGTCGCGTGGCGAGCAGCCGGTCGCGGATCTCCGCCAGCAATTCCGGCGCGATGGTCCGCCGCGCGCCCAGCATCGCCGCCCGCGCCGCCGCCATCCGCGCCGCGCTGGCCTCGGTCAGCGCCGGGCAGGATGCGAGCAGCGCCGCCGTTTCCGCCAGCACGCCCGTGCAATGCAAGGCAAGGTCGCAGCCCGCCGCCATGGTGGCGCCGGCGAGGTCGTTGGAAAGCCCCACCACGGCGCCCATCGCCAGGTCGTCGGAGACCAGCACGCCCTGGAAGCCGATCTCACCCCGGATGACATCGCGGATCAGGCCGGGGGACAGGGTCGCGGGCAGCGCCGGGTCCAACGCCTCATACACAATATGCGCCGTCATCGCCCAAAGCCCGATGCCGCCATCCGGCGCCGACAGGGCCTTGAAGGGCGCGATATCGTCGGCGAGCGTGGCGCGGTCCGCCGCGACGCGGGGCAGCGCCTCATGGCTGTCCACCTCCGCCCGCCCATGGCCGGGGATATGCTTCACCACCGGGATGCAGCCGGCCTGTTGCAGCCCCCGCACCCAGGCGGCGCCAAGGCGGGCCACCTCCGCCGGATCGGCGGAGAAGGCACGGTCGCCGATCACCCCATGGGCGCCGGGCAGGCGCAGGTCGAGCACCGGGGCGCAGACCACATCCAGGCCGAGCACGGCGCATTCCAGGCCGAGCAGCGTGGCATTCGCCTCCGCCGCCATGGCGGGCGCATCCTCGAACAGCGCGGCGGCGGGGAATTCGGGCCAGTGCGGCGGGCGCAGCCGGGCGACGCGGCCGCCTTCCTGATCCACCAGGATCGGCGCCGCCTCCCCCAACTCCTCCCGCAGCGCGGCACAAAGGGCCGCAACCTGCGCCGGGCTTTCGACATTGCGGCGGAACAGGATGGCGCCGGCCGGGCGGTGCCGCCGGAACAGCGCAGCCTCCTCTGCCGTCAGCGTTGTGCCGGCGATGCCGACGATGACGGCCCTGGGCATCGTCAATGCAAAATCCTCAGCGGACCGGGATGCAGGCGAAGCCGCGGGCGCGAAGCTGCTCGCAGAACTGCCGCGCGCTGTCCTGGTCCGCGAAGCCCGCCGTGCGCAGGCGGAACAGGGGCGACTGGCCATCCCGTTCCAGCCGCTGCACCACGGGGCCGCGCCCCTCGAACAGCTCCGGCGCACGGCGGGACACGCGGTCGAATTCGGCCCGCGCCCCTTCCTCGCTGGTCACCGCGGCAAGCTGCACCATGACCCGCCCGCCCGGCACCGCGCGCGGCACGGCGGGTGCCGCGGCCTGGGTGGCGGCCGGCGCTGCCGCCGTGGCTGGCGGCGCGGCGCGGGCGGTGACCGGCTCGGCGGGCGGCGGCCCGGCATGGGCGGGCACATGCTGCGCGGCGCGCGATTCCGCGGGGCGCGGCGGCACCACCGGCGGCGGCGCCACGGTGGCGCGCAACAGGTCGATATTCGGGGATTCGGCTTCCGGGACCATCTGCGCAGGTCGGCCGGCCTGGGCCTGGGACTGCCGGTTGCCCGGCCGTTCCAGCACCAGCGCGTTCTGGTTCGGCACGCGCAGCCCGCCGGGATCATCCGGCCGCACCTTGAAGGGGCGCGGATCGGCCTCCACCACCGGCACGCTGCCGCCACCGCCGCTCAGGCGCTGCACCGCCCACCATCCGCCGGCGCCCAGCGCAGCCACCGCCACCATGCCGCCCGCCGCCGCCAGCATGCGCCACGGAATCCCGTTGGGTTCCCGTGCCACACGATAGCTCGGCACCATCATGTCGCTCATCGCATCTCCTCGACGGGTTCGACCCCCATCACCGCGAGGCCTGAGCGAAGGACCACCGAGGTCGCGGCCACCAGCGCGAGACGCGCACGGGTCGCTTCCGGCTCCTCCGCCCGGATGAAGCGCAACGTCGCATCGTCACGCCCCCTGTTCCACAATACATGAAAGTCGCTGGCCAAGTCTTGGAGAAAGAACGCGATTCGGTGAGGCTCCCGCGCCGCAGCAGCGGCCTCCACCGTGCGCGGCCAGACGGCCATGCGACGGATCAGGGCGAGTTCGGAGGGGTCGGTCAGGCTGTCGAGCGGGGCCTCGGCCAGATCGGCCTGGGCCGGATCGCCGGCCGAACGCAGCACCGAGCGGCAGCGGGCATGGGCGTATTGCACGTAGAAGACCGGGTTCTCCCGCGTCTGCTCGATGACCTTGTTCAGGTCGAATTCCATCTGCGCATCGGCCTTGCGCGTCAGCATGGTGAAGCGCACGGCGTCCTTGCCGACCTCGTCGATCAGGTCGCGCAGGGTCACATAGGTACCCGCGCGCTTGGACATGCGGACCGGCTCGCCATCCTTCATCACATGGACGATCTGGGTCAGCACCACATCCAGGCTGACCTTGCGGTCCGACAGCGCGGCCACGGCCGCCTGCATGCGCTTCACATAGCCGCCATGGTCGGCGCCCCAGACCTGCACCAACTGCGGAAAGCCGCGATCGATCTTTGCCAGATGGTTCGCGACGTCGTTCGCGAAATAGGTGCCGCTGCCGTCCGACTTGCGCAGCGGGCGGTCCACATCGTCGCCGAATTGCGTGGCGCGGAACAGCACCTGCGGGCGCGGCTCCCAGTCCTCCGGCGTCTTGCCCTTCGGCGGCTCCAGCACGCCGGTATAGATCAGGTCCTTGGCCGAGAGCCTGGCCTCCGCCTTCTCCAGCCAGCCCTCGGCGACGATGGCGCGCTCGCTGATGAAGACGTCGTGCTGCACGCCGAGCGCCGCCAGATCCTCGCGGATCGCGGACATCATGGCTTCCACCGTGAAGTCCCGCACCGTGTCGAGCCAAAGCGTGGCCGGCGCCGGCATGCCGCCCGGCTCGGCCAGCGTGTCCTTGAAAATTTGCCGCAGGGCAATGCCGACCGGCACCAGGTACTCGCCCTTGTATTGCAGGCCGCCGGGGACGGATTGCGCAAAATCCTCCTCGGTCATCGGCGTGCCGAGGGCCTGGAGGTAGCGCCAATAGGTGGCATAGGCGAGCGCCAGAACCTGGGCGCCCGCGTCGTTCACATAGTATTCGCGGGTGACGTCATAGCCCGCCTTGCGCAGCAGCAGCGCCAGCGCATCGCCCACCACGGCGCCGCGGCAATGGCCGACATGCATCGGCCCGGTCGGGTTGGCGGAGACATATTCCACATTCACCGGCCCGCCATCCCGCGCCGGACCATCGCCATAGGCGGGACCCGCCAGCAGCACGCTGGGCACCACGCCGCGCACGAACCCCTCATCCAGCCGGAGGTTGACGAAGCCCGGCCCGGCGGGGGTCGCCTCCACCACCACGGGCAGTTCGCGCAGCTTCTCGCAGAGCGCGGCGGCCAGCTTCGGCGGTGGCATCTTGGCCAATTTGGCGACCACCATCGCGCCATTGGTCGCCATGTCGCCATGCGCGGCGTCCTTGGGCGGCTCCACCAGCACGCGGCCAAAAGCCTCAGGCGGCAGTTCCGGCAGAAGCTGCGTCAGCGCCTCCACCACATGGGCGCGCATGGTGGCAAACAGGTCGGCGGTCGGGGTCATGAAAGGCTGATCCGGAATCGATAAGGGGGCTTCTAGCCCGGAATGGAGGGATCGGTCAGGCGCCGATGCTCCTCCAGCGCGAAACGGTCGGTCATGCCGGCCAGGTAGTCGCAGACCGCCTGGGCGGCCGCGGGGCTGCCGGCCTCCCCGGCCCGCGCCTGCCACCAGGGCGGCAACTGCCGCGGCTCCCCGTGCAGCAGGGAGAACAGCAATTGCAGCGCCCGCTTGCATTTCTGGGTGGTGCGGTTGACGCGCCAGTGGCGGTACATGCGCTGGAACAGGAAGGCGCGCAGCTCGTTATTCGCCTCCATCATGCCGTCGGAGAAGGCAACCACCGGGCGGCCATGGGCGCGGATATCGGCGGCGCTGGCCGGCGCCAGGGCGGCGATGCGCCGGCGGGTCTCGGCCACCACGTCATTCACCATGGCATTGATCACCCGCCGCACCACCTCCCCGGTCGCGCGGTCGCGCGGCAGGTCGGGGTTGGCGCGGATGGCCTCGGCATGGGCTTCCCGCACCAGGGGCAGGTCCACCGCCTCCTCCAGCGTGAACAGGCCGGCACGGATGCCGTCATCCAGGTCATGGTTGTTATAGGCGATGTCATCGGCCAGGGCCGCCACCTGCGCCTCGGCGCTGGCATGGGTGGTCAGGTCCAGCGGATGCAGGCGGTCATATTCGACGATATAGGGGCTGGGGCGGCGCAGCGGGCCATTGTGCTTGGCCAGGCCTTCCAGCGTCTCCCAGGTCAGGTTCAGCCCGTCGAAGCCGGCATAGCGGGCCTCCAGCCGGGTCACTGCCTTCAGCGACTGGGCGTTGTGGTCGAAGCCGCCATAGGGCTTCATCATCGCATCCAGCGCATCCTCCCCGCCATGGCCGAAGGGCGGGTGGCCTAGGTCATGCGCCAGGGCCAGGGCTTCCGCCAGGTCTTCCTCCAGCGCCAGTTCGCGGGCGATGGAGCGCGCGATCTGCGACACTTCCAGGCTGTGGGTCAGCCGCGTCCGGAAATGGTCACCCTCGTGGTAGACGAAGACCTGGGTCTTGTATTGCAGGCGCCGGAAGGCGGTGGCGTGGATGATCCGATCGCGGTCGCGCTGGAAGGGCGAGCGCGCGCCGCCACCCGGCTCGGCATGCAGCCGGCCGCGAGAGTCTTCGGCCCGGACCGCCCAGGGGGCCAGCCCGTCCGGATGCCGCTTGATATCCATCCCCACCCGCCTAGCACCGCCCCGCCCCCGCCGGAAAGGCCCGGCGGCGCCGGCGCCGCTGGAACCCTGGGCGTTTCCACCCTATCTTCATGGCAAGGAGCATCCGCCCGCCATGGACACCGCCATCATTCCCTTCCGCGTCACCCCCCGCGCCGCCGCCCAGGTGGCGGAGATCGCCGCGCGCCAGGGCAAGCCCGGGGCCGGACTGCGCCTCGCGGTCGATGCCGGCGGCTGTTCCGGCTTCCAGTACCGATTCGACCTGGAGGATGCCCCGGCCGAGGATGATCTGGTGGTGGCGGAGGGTCCGGGCCGGGTCTTTGTCGATCCGATCAGCATGGAATTGCTGGCCGGCGCCGAGCTGGACTGGACCGAGGCGCTGATCGGCGCGCATTTCGCGGTGAAGAACCCCCAGGCGGTCAGCGCCTGCGGCTGCGGCACCAGCTTTTCGGTCGGGTAGCCAAAGCGGCGCCGGGCAGGCAGTCTCCGCCCCATGATCCGGCTCGCCAGCTTCAATGTGAACTCCGTCCGCAAGCGGGCACCGCATATCCTGCGCTTCCTCGCCCGCCAGCAGCCCGACCTGTTGTTCCTGCAGGAGCTGAAATGCCGGACGGAGGAGTTTCCGGGCGTCGAGCTCGCCGCTTCCGGCTACCAGTTTCATGCCGTGGGCCAGCCGGGCGGCCGCAATGGCGTGGCCGTGCTGTCGCGCATTCCCTTCGAGGTGGTAGGCGAACACCTGCCCGGCGATGATGCCGACAGCCAGGCCCGTTTCATCGAGGTGAAGGCCGCCGGTATTCACGCCGCCGGCATCTACCTGCCCAATGGCAATTCCGGCGGCGATGAGGGGTTTCTCTACAAGCTGACCTGGATGGAGCGGCTGCGGCGTCTGGCGCAGGCGCGGCTCGATGCCTTCACGCCGCTGGCCATCCTGGGCGATTTCAACGTCTGCCCGACGGCACAGGATCTCGCACCCGGCACGCTGGCCCCCACCGATGCGCTGGTGCGGCCGGAGACCCGGGCGGCCTGGCGGGCGCTGGAACATCTCGGCCTGACCGATGCCCTGCGCGCCCTGCATCCGCTGCCGGAGCGGATCTACACCTATTGGGACTACGGCTCCGCCTTCGAGCGCAATGCCGGGCTGCGCATCGACCATGCGCTGCTGAGCGCGGAGCTGGCGGAGCGGCTGGAAGCCTGCACGGTGGATGTGGACCCCAGGGCCGAGGAACAGCCCTCGGACCACACCCCCGTGCTCATCGACCTGGCGAGCTAGTCCTTAGCGCCAGTGGCGGCCCCGATCGTGGCCGGCATGGCGCGGCGGGCCACCGTGAGGGCCATTCCAGCCGCCGTGATGCCGCGGCGGCGGCCCGTAATGGCGCGGCGGCGGCCCGTAGTAGCGGGGCGCGGGCGCGTAATAGGGGCGATAGACCGGGCGCGGCGCGTAGTAGCGCGGGGCCGGCGCGTAATAGGGCTGGGCGTAGCCGTAGCCATAGCCGTATCCGCCAACCGGCGTGACGTCGGCGGCGACCACGCAGCCTGGCGCGAACAGCAGCACCGGCAGGAGAAAGAAAAAGGCGCGGAGGCGACGCATTGCGGGGACTCCCCTGCGGCGGGCCGGGTTTCTTCCGGTGGCCCTGCCGCGTGATGGAGAGTTAACTCCGCGGTCATGTCCCGGTTCGGGCGCGATCGCGGCAGCGCCAAGGCCATTGCGGCGGAGCCGCCTTAATGCAAACGGCGGAGCCGCCTCAATGGCGACGGCGGGACCGCCGTACTGGCGGATCAGCCCGCCAAAGCGCGCTTCGCGACCTCCGCCAGAAAGCCGCTGGCCGTGGGCAGCACCGCATCGTCGAAATCGTAATGCGGGTTGTGCAGTTCGCGCCCGCCCTCGGCCGGCCCATTGCCGATCCAGACGAAGGCGCCCGGCACCTCCTTGAGAAACCAGGAGAAATCCTCCCCGGTCATGGCCGGCGGCACGTCGCGCCGCAGCGGCGCCACGGCGGATGCGGCGACCGCGGCCAATTCGCGTTCGGCGGGGCTGTTGGCGGTCACCTCCACCCCCTGGCGCCAGCCCACCTCCGCGGTCACGGCGCAGGTGGCGGCGATGCCCTGGGCGACGCGGTGCAGCCCCTCATGAATCGCCGCCCCGGCCGAATCGGCCAGCCAGCGAGCCGTGCCCTTCAACACGACGCGGGCCGGAATCTGGTTCTGCGCCTCGCCCCCCTGCACCATGGTGACGGAGACGACGCCGCCGGCCAGCGGGTCCAGGTTGCGGCCGACGATACTTTGCAAGGCCACGATGCAATGCCCGGCGGCGACCATCGGGTCGCGGGACAGATGCGGCAGAGCGGCATGGGCGGCGTGGCCGTCGAAGGTGATGTCGAAGCGGGCACCGGCCGCCATCACGGCCTTGTCATGGACCGCGATGGTGCCAACCGGCAGCCCGGGCCAATTATGCCAGCCGAAGATCCGATCCATCGGAAAGCGCTGGAACAGGCCCTGCGCGATCATGCTGCGGGCGCCGCCGCCGCCTTCCTCCGCCGGCTGGAACACCAGATGCACCGTGCCGGTCCAGCCCTGATCCGCCAGCAGCAGCTTCGCCGCCCCCAGCAGCGCGGTGGTGTGGCCGTCATGCCCGCAGGCATGCATCACGCCGGGGACGGTGCTGCGATAGGGCAGGTCCTCGTTCACTTCCTGGATGGGCAGCGCGTCCATGTCGCCCCGCAGGCCGACACTGCGATTGCCGCCGCCGCGCCGCAGCGTCGCCACCACGCCATGGCCGCCGAAATCCTGGGTGATCTCGGTCACCCCGATCTCCCGCAACTTCTCCACCACGAAGGCGGCTGTCGCGCTTTCCTGCAAGGTGAGGCCCGGATGGGCGTGGAGGTGGCGGCGCCAGCCTGTCAGCGTCTCGGCGAATGCGGTGTCCATCCTGTAGAGATAGCCGCTTCGGGCCTTCGCCTCCATCCCCGGGATGCAACCGACGCCCATCCCGCACGCTTCCTTCCCTGATCCAGAAGTGAAAAGACCCCTGCGACTCCTCATCCTCATCCCCACGGTGCTGCTGGCCGCGACCCCCGTTCTGGCCCAGCCGGCACCCGAACCCGCACCGCCACCCGCCGAGGCGGCACCGTCCAGCCTGCCCTATGCCACCACGCTGGTGCCCAGTGGCGTCGAGGATCTGGATGAGCCGCTGCGCCAGGCCTCCCGCTTGATCCGCCTGGCCACGGAGGCGCCGGTCGATTCCTACGGCCTGGTGGCCCGCGCGCTGGGGGAGCCGCCGCTATTGGATGCGGTGCTGCGGGCGGAGGGCTACTGGGCTGCTGTCATCACCGTGCGGATCGCCGGCGAGCCAGCCGATGCCGCGGGACTGGCGCAGCGCCTGGCCAATGCGCCGCCGGGCGCGCCGGTGCCCGTCGAAGTCCGCATCGCCCCCGGCCCGCGCTACAGCATCCGCCGCGTCACCCTGCGCCCGGATGCGCAGGCGGCCGCCCCGGCCGTCACCGCGCTCGGCGTCCCCGAGGGTATCGCCCCGGGCGATCCGGCCCGTAGCGGGCCGGTGCTGGATGCCGAATCCGGGCTGATCGACCGGTTGCGCAGCGCCGGCTACCCGCTGGCCTCCGTGGTGGACCGGGAAGTCCTGGTGAATCACGAGGACCAGGCGATGGATGTCACCTGGGTCCTCGCCCCCGGCCCGCAGGCCCGCTTCGCGCCGCCCGAGATCGCCGGCGACACCGCCGTCAGCCGCCGCCTTCTGGCCCGCATCGCCAACCGCCTGTCCGGCGAGCCCTATGCCCCCGCGGCGCAGGAGGCGACGCGGCGCGAATTGCTGGCGCTGGGCGCCTTCGATTCCGTGCGGGCGCGGGCCGCGGAGCGGCTGGATGCGCAGGGCCGCCTGCCGGTGACCTTCACCTTCGCCGACCGGCCGCGCAACGCGGCGGGCGCGACGCTGGCCTATGAGACCAATTTCGGCCCCTCCGCCTCGGTCTATTACGAACGCCGCAACGTCTTCGGCAACGCCGAGCGGCTGCGGCTGGAGGCCTCCGCCTCCCGCCTCGGCGGGGAGACGGAGGACAATAATTACCGCGTCGGCGCCAATCTGCGCCGCCCCGGCCTGTTCGACGGCCGCACCAGCCTGGTGCTGGACGCGGCGGTGCTGCGGGAAAGGCTGGACGCCTATGACCGCGACGCCATCACCACCTCCGCCCTGCTGGAACGCCCCTTTGGCGCCCGCTGGGTGCTGCAGGCCGGGCCGACCTTTGAGACGGGGCGGATCGGCCGCGACGGCGACATGCAGGCCTTCACCCTGGCCGGCTTCGTCATGGGCGCCCGCTACGACAACACCGACGACCCGCTGGACCCCCGCCGCGGCTATCGGCTGAGCGCCACCGTCACCCCCTATATGGACGTGGCAGAGGGCGGCGGATTCGCCCGGGCCATCGGCACGGCGCGCGGCTATTTCAGCCTGGCGGAGGGCGGCGGCACGGTGCTGGCGCTGCGCGGCACCGTGGGCAGCCTGGTCGGCGCCGACCGCGCCGTGCCGCTGGACAAGCGCTTCTATGCCGGCGGCGGCGGATCGGTGCGTGGCTATGCCTATCAGGCCATCGGGCCGCAGGATTCCCAGAACCGGCCGAATGGCGGGGCCAGCCTGGTGGAGGGCTCGGTGGAGATCCGCCAGCGGGTCTCGGGCGCGCTCGGCATGGTGGCCTTCCTCGATGGCGGCTCCGTCGGGCAGGCGGAAACGCCGAGCTTCGAGGAAGTGCGCTTCGGCGCCGGGCTTGGCGTGCGTTACGCAACGGCGATCGGGCCGTTGCGCCTGGATGTGGCCGTGCCGCTGAACAAGCAGCAGGGCGATGATGGATACGGACTTTATGTCGGACTCGGCCAGGCCTTCTGAGACGGCGCCCGCCCGGCCGCGCCGCCGCCGATGGGTGGTCGTGCTGCTGGGCGTGGTGCTGACCTTGCTGCTGCTGCCACCGCTGCTGGTGGGCGGCGCTCTGCTCTATGCCAATACGGAGGGCGGGCGGGCGAGGCTGGCTGGGCTGGCGGAATCCTTCGTGCCTGGCCTGACGCTGGAAGGCCTCTCCGGCCCCCTGCCTGGCCGCCTCGGCATCGCCCGCCTGACCATGGCGGATGACCAGGGCATCTGGCTGGAGGTGGAGAATGCCCGGCTGGATTGGGACCCCCGGGCGCTGTTCCGGCGGGAGGCGCATGTGAATCTGCTGGCGGCCGACCGGCTGGCACTGCACCGCCTGCCGCCCGCTGCGCCACAGGCGGAACCGGCGGCGCCCGGCCCGCTGATCCCGGAACTGCCCAGCCTTCCCCTGGCAATCCGGCTGGACCGGCTGGAACTGGCCCGCATCGACCTCGGCGAGGCTGTGGCCGGCATGGCGGCGCGGCTGCAAGCGGAGGGCATGGCGGTGCTGGATGCCTCCGGCCTGACCGCCAATCTGGAGGTGAACGCGCCGGAAGGCGCCACCAGCCTCGTGCTGCACGCCGCGCTGCGGCCGGAGACCGGGCGGCTTTCCGCCGATATCCGCCTGCGCGACGTGGCCGATGGCCTTCTGCCGCGGCTGATCGGCCAGCCGACGCGGCCGATTGAAGTGGACCTGAACTTGGACGGCCCGGCGGAAAATGCAGCGCTAACCTTGCGCGCAGCACTGGGTCCGGGGCTCGCCCTGGATGTCGCTGGCACCATCCGCGCGCCGGATATGGACCGGCTGGGGGCGGAGCTGCGCGGCACCGCCGACGCCTCCGGCTTGCTGGAGGGACCGCTATCGGCGCTGGCCGGGCCGCTGGAGCTCGATCTGGACGCCGCGCGGGTGGCGGATGGCGCGATCGACCTGCGCGGCCTGACCGTGTCCGGCGCGGCCGGGCGCATCGCCGCCCAGGGCCGCATCGCCGGCGACTTCGCCAGTGCCACGCTGCGGGTGCAGGCGGCGCTGGCCGGCTCCGCGACCTTCGCGGCCCTGCTGCCGCAGGGCGTGGCGGGTTGGGAGGGGCTGGACCTGGACGCCACCATCGACGGGCCGCTGGCGACGCCGACCGTCGATGCGCGGCTGGCCGCGCGCGGCTTCACCTCCACCCAGCACCCGCTGGCGGCGCTGCTCGGCGCCACACCCCGTGTGACGCTGCGCGCCACGGCGCCGGACCAGATCGCCCTGCTCACGGTCGAAGGCGCCGCAATCCGCGCCCGGGCTGATGGCCGGGTCGGCGAGCTGCTGGACCTGCGCTTCGCCGCCGACCTCGCCTCGGTGGAGGGTGCGGCGCCGGGGCTGATCGGTGCGCTGCGCCTGACCGGCACGGCGACCGGCCCGATGGCCGATCCCAGCCTGACGGTGCAGGCGGCCTCCGACCGGCTGGAAATGGCCGGCCAGGTGCTGGAGGCGTTGTCGCTGGAGGCCCGCATCGCCAATCCGGCGACGGCACTCGCCGTGAACGCCCAGGCCAGCGGCCGCTTCCAGGGCCAGAACTTGGCGCTGGATCTGCGCGGCGCGCCGCAGCCGGACGGCAGCCTGCGCCTCGATGCCGCCACGGCGCGCTTCGGCCCGGCGGAGCTGGTGGCCGATGGCGTGCTGGACACCGCGACCACGATCTTCACCGGCAATGCCCGGCTGAACGTGCCGGACCTCGCCCCGCTTTCCGCCGTGGCCGGCACGCCGCTGGCCGGCAGCCTGCGGGCGGAGGCGGTGCTGGCCGGGGAGAATGGCCAGCAGCGCGCCACGCTGCGGCTGAACGCGCCGCGCCTCACCGCCTCCGGCACCGCGCTGCGCGACATCGCAGCCCAGGTGGAAGGCACGCTGGCCGAACTCGCCTTCCAGCTCTCGGGCCAGGTGGCCGAGGCACGGATCGAGGCGCGCGGGCGGCTGACCGAACAGCCGGAGGGCGTGCGCCGCCTGGACCTCGCCACGCTGAACGCGGCGGCGCAGGGCGAGAGCCTCCGCCTGACCGCGCCGGCCCGAATCCTGCTGCGCCCGGATGGCGGCATCGAGGTGGCGGCGCTGGCGCTGACCACGGGGCGCGGCGGCAATCTGAGCGTGGCGGGCAACTGGTCCACGGCGCGGGCCGATCTGCGCGCCAACCTCGTCATCCCCGACCTCGCGGTGCTGGCCGCGCTGCTGCCGGATGTGGCGCCGAGCGGCCGTGTGCAGGCGGAAGCCCGCATCACCGGCCCCGGCACCGCCCCCGACATCGCCGCCACGCTGCGCGCCAGCGGCCTGCGGGCCAATGCCGCCTGGGCGCGCGGCCTGCCGGCCGTGGAGATCCAGGCGGAAGGCCGGCGTGGCGGCGACGGCGCCATCACGGGGCGCGCCACCGCCAATGCCGGCAATGCCACCCGCCTAACCGCCACCGCCAACCTACCGCGCGGGCCGGAAGGGCCGTTGGAGGGTTCGCTGGATGGCAATGCCGATCTCGGCGCCCTGACCGCGCCGCTGCTGGCGGCCGGCGCGGATCGCGTGGCTGGGCGGCTGACGCTGGCGCTGCGCGTCGGCGGCACCACCGCCGCGCCGGTCTTCGGCGGGCAGGCGCAGCTCGCCGGCGGCTCCTATCGCAACGCCGTGCAGGGCATCGCCCTGACCCAGCTCGCCGGCACCATTGCGGCGGAGGGGCCGCAGCTGCGCATCAACCTGAACGGCCGCGCCGGCGAGGGCCGGATCGCCCTGACCGGCACCGTGGCACCCTTGGCGGAGGGCATGCCGGTGGACCTGGCCCTACGTGCGACGGGGGCACAGCCGGTTTCCTCCGACCTGATCCGCGCGACACTGGATGCGGAGCTGGCGCTGACCGGCATGCTGTCCAGCGGCGCGCGGCTGTCCGGCCCGCTGCGGCTGCGCCGCGCTGATATCCGCGTGCCGGAGAGCCTCCCGGCCAGCGTCCGCAGCCTCGGCCCGGTGACGGAGGTGGGCAGCGTGCCCGGCCGCGCCACCCCGCCGCCGCGCCCGCGCGCCGATGCGGCGGCGCCCGCCAGTGGCGGCGGCGGGCTGCCCATCACGCTCGACCTGCAATTCATCGCGCCGCGCGGCGTCTTCGTGCGTGGGCGCGGGCTGGATGCGGAGCTGGGCGGCACGCTGGCAATCCGCGGCACGCTGGATGCGCCCGACATCTCCGGAAACCTGTCCCTGGTGCGCGGCGAGTTCCAGATCCTGGCGCGGCGCCTGACCTTCAGCCGGGGGCGGCTGGATTTCTCGGGCGGGCTGATCCCCGACCTGGATTTCGAGGCGACCAGCCAGACCGGCGGCACCACCGTGCGCGCCAATGTCAGCGGCCCGCCCAGCAGCCCGACCATCACCTTCTCCTCCACGCCAGAACTGCCGCAGGACGAAGTGCTGGCGCGGCTGCTGTTCGACCGGCCGGTCAGCGAGCTGTCGCCCTTCGAGATCGCCCAGATTGCCCAGGCCATCGCCGGTGCCACCGGCTTCGGCGGCGGCGGCGCCTCCGGCGTGCTGGACCGGGTGCGCCAGACGCTGGGCCTCGACCGCTTGGCGGTGGGTGGCGGCGGGGAGACGGCGGCGCGTCGGACGGCGGCGGAGGAACGCGCCGGGCCGACGCTGGAAGCCGGGCGCTATGTCGCCGATGGCGTCTTCGTCGGCGTCCGGCAGGGCACGGAAAGCGGATCCTCCCGCGTCGGCGTGCGGGTGGACCTGACGCCACGCCTGAAGCTGGAGGCCGAGACGGGCGACCGGGAGGCGGGGGAGCGCGTGGGCGTGACGGCGGAGTGGCAATGGGGGCGGTAGGTCACCCCATCCCCGGCACCCTGGCGAGCAGCGCCGCATCCAGCGCCGCCCGCCGCTCCCAAAGCCCGCGGTACCAGTGCAGCCGCGGCGTCACCTGCCGCGCCAGCATCCGTTCCGCCGCCACCCAGGCGCGGGCGGCATTCGCCATCGTCAAGGCGCGGGACGGATCGGCCAGCAGAGCGCGCAATTCACGCCCGAGGCTTTCGACGTCGGGCACGATCAGCCCGGTTTCGCCATGGCGCAGGCTCTCGGCATAGACCACGGGGCTCGCCAGGCAGCAGAGGCGATGGCCGCCGGCCTCCACCGCCTTCAGGTCGGATTTCATGCGGTTGAAGCGCGTGTCGGCCAGCGGCAGGAAGGCCAGTTCGCAGCGGCCCATCACCTCGCGGTAGCCGGCGTAATCGGTGGTGGGGGTGAAGCGCTTGTGGGGCGTGGCCAACGCCTCGAAAGTCGCGCGGTCATGCAGCACTTCCACCGCCAAACGGCCTCCGGCCTCCGCCAGGATCTGGTTCAGCACCGGCAGGAAGGGGGCGATGTCGGCCTGGCGGTTCAGCGCGCCGAAGAACAGGGTCAGGCGCGACGGGTCGCGGAAATTCGCGGGCTGCGGCAGTTCGGCCAAGGCATTCGGAAACACCGCGATCTCGTCGTTGAGGGGCGCCAGCAGGTCGCGCAGCGGCGCGGTGGAAGTCTGCACCGCATGCACGCCGCGAAAGGCCAGATGGTTGTTCGCGGCAATCGAAGGCCAATGCGCCGGATCGTCGTCGAATTCCTGCACCAGCACCGCGCCGGTGGCGCGCAGCCCGCGCAGATAGTCCACGCTGTCCGGCCGGTCGAGCAGGCGGCGTTGCAGGACCAGGATGCGCGGCACCTCCGCCTTCGGCATCTCGGCCTGTGGCCCAGCAAGCGTCGCGACACCAGGGTGCGTCGCCAACGCCGCAAAGGGTTGCAGCACCCGCACGTCGTTCACGCCGCCCACCGGCCGCAACGTCCGCGCCACCAGCAGCATCGGTGCGGGGGGTTTGCGGGTGGCGCGCCAGACATATTGCAGCGGCGCGGAGCGGCGCAGCCAATCGGCCTCCGTCACGCCCAACGCTTGCAAGGCCGGCGCGAGGCGGCGGGCGAATTCCGTCGCGCGGTCGCGGTCGAAGATGCGCGGCGCGACCTCCAGCGGCATCAGCCCCGCCTGTTCCAGCGCCTGCTGCATCCCCTGCTTCGTGAACCAGCGCAGATGGGTGCGGTCGAACAGGCCCTGATCCTCATAGCGCCAACCGCCGGTCAGCAGGCGTGCGGCGAAAGACCAGTGTTCGAGATTGGGGATGCAGGCCAGCAGCACGCCATCTTCCGCCAGCAGCGCCGCATCCCGCCGCAGCACCGCCCAGGGGTCGCGCAGATGTTCCAGCACATCGCCAAGGATCAACGCATCCAGGCTGCCGGGCTCGATGGGCGGCGTCTCCGCCTCGATGTCGATGCGGTACACCGCGTCGTAATGCGCCGCCGCCCGGTCGGCGAGCGCCGGGTCGGACTCCACCGCCAGCAACTCCGTCGCTGGGTTGCGACGCCGGAAGGCCGCGCCGAGGCCGCCGGCGCCGCAGCCGACATCCAGTATGCGCCGCGCATCCAGCGGAATGCGCGACAGCAGGTCCGGATTGGCGGCGGCGCCGTAGTCCCGATGGGTCACGGTGCTGGCACGGCCTCCGCCGCTTCCTCCAGCGCCGCCAGAACATGGTTCATGCCACGTCGGAGCTGGGTGGTGGCGAAGCCGAGCGCCTGGGGCGGGTAGCGGTCGAGGTCGGCCGCCACCGCCAGATGGGTGAAGGGCGGCGCCGGCAGGCCGAAATCACGGCGCCAGCGCGTGCCGCGGGTGTAGTCCAGCGGCACCAGCCGGCGCAGCACGGCCAGCCGCGTCTCGGTGGCGACTTCGGGCGTCGGGTTGCTGGCCTCAAACGCCGCAAGTCGCGCGGCCAGAGCGTCCAATGCGCCGGCCACCGGCGACAGGTCGAAGCGATCGCCCGCCGCCTTGGCATAGCGAGAAAGATGGCCCTGGAGATCGGCCACCAGCGCCCCGGGGTCGAGCGGCAGGGCCGGCCGCGTCGCCATCCGAAACAGCGCCAGGGCGTAGAGGCGAATATCCGTCAGCAGCACATCGGGGTCCGCGACCTCCATCTGGTCGCGGTCGGTGTGCCAGGCGGTGTTGCCGCCATTGCCCATGACGAAATACCAGCCGCGCCGCTCCACCTCCGCCTTCGGAATGCGGGAAGAGGCGGAGAAGCAGCCGGAGATGCCGAGGTTGTTGAAGGAGAAGTCGGAAGACTGCGTCGGCCGCTTGCCGCCAGCCACCTTGCCCGTGGCGTCGCGCACGGCGTCTGTGACGAAGCCACGGTTCTCCGCCATCCAGGGAATGGTCGGGTAATCGGTGGCGTCGCGGCAGCCGGGGCTGTCGCAATTCATATGCGCCACGCAGTGCTTCGCGAGATCCAGCGCGTACTGGTCGGCATACCAGGTGCTGCCGGCGAACTTGCCGGTGGAATGGCCGGGCCACCAGCAGATGCGCACGCCGCGCTTCAGCTTGGACCGGTGCTCATGCAGCGTGCGGGCCACTTCCAGCATGCAGGCATCGCCGGTCGCATTGTCGCCGACGCCGACATCCCAACTGTCGTAATGGCCGTGCAGCAAGGCGAAGCCGGGCTCCGTGCCGGCGATGCGCACCTCGGGCAGCACCTGGTCGAACCAGCCCTCCTCCACCACCGTGGTCAAGGTGGCGGAGGCGCCACGCGCGGCGGCCTCGATCAGCTTGGCGCCATCGGGGGCGGAGACGGAGCAGCCCGGGATCGGCGTGCGGCCCGGCAGGTCGTCCAGGTCCGGCGTGCCCCAGATGGCGCTGCCGCTGCCCCAATGCATGTCGGGTCCGGGATTGACCGCGATGACACCGGCCGCGCCCAGGGCGGCGAATTGCAGGATGCGCTCCGCCAGGATCATGCCCCGGAAGACCGCGATCTTGCCCTTCACATCCGGCACGCCCGGGGCGGGGTCATAGCCCTCCCCGAACAGCGGCGCGGAGTTCGGCGTCCAGCCGACCGGCGGGCCGATCGGGTTTTCGACGAAAACGAGCGGCGCCGTCAGGCCCTCCGGCGCGGTCTGGGCGAGCTGCGCCGGGCGGGCGGCGAACCGTGTGCCGTCCAGCGTGACATGCGCCGTCTTCGGCACGGCGAGATATAGCCGCGGGCGATGCACGGTGATGGGCAGGCCGAGCGCGGTCAGCCGCGCGACAATCTCCTCCCCGGCCGCCAGTGCTTCCTGCGGGTCCTGCCGGCGCATGGTGGAAAAGCGCTGCACCAGGGACCAGGCGTCCCCGATGCGCGCGGTGGCCATCAGCGCGGTTTCATCCTGCGTGGTCATGGCCATCAATCCAGTGTCACGCCGGTGGCGCGGACGACGGCACCCCAGCGCTCGATTTCCGCTGTCACATAGGCCTGGGTCTCGGCCGGTGGGGTGCCGCCGGGATCGACGCCGATGGAGGCATAGCGGCTGCGCACCGCCTCGCTGGACAAGGCGCGCTGAAGCTGGGCGAAGAAGGCGGCGACAACGTCGTCCGGCACCGCCGCCGGCCCGGCCAGGCCGAACCAGTTGGTGGTGACGACCGTGGGGAAGCCCTGTTCGGCCAAGGTGGGAATCTCCGGAAAGGCGGCGCTGCGGGTGGCGGTGGACACGGCGAGTGCCCGCACCACGCCGCTGCGGATATGCACCGCCGCCGAGGGCAGGCTGTCCCACATCCCCTCGATCCGCCCGCCGATCACATCCGCCGTCGCCGCCTGGGCACCACGATAGGGCACATGGGCGATGTCGACGCCAGCCGCCGCCTTCAGCAATTCCCCGGTCAGGTGATGCAGCGTGCCATTGCCGCCGGAGCCGAAGTTCATCGCCCCGGGCCGTGCCTTCGCCGCGGCGATATAGCCGGCCAGGTCACGGAAGGGCTGGTCCTTGCCGACGATCAACACCAGCGGCAGCGTGCCGATGATGGTGATGTTCCGGAAATCCCGCTGGGTGTCATACGGCAGGTCCCGTCGCAGCGAGGGGAAGATGGCCTGCGGGCCGACATTGGTCGTCATCCAGGTATAGCCATCCGGCGGCGACTTCGCGACGAGGTCGGAGGCGACGACACCGCCGGCGCCCGAGCGATTCTCCACCGGGAAGGGCTGCCCGGTCTGTTCCTGCAAGGCCTGCGCCAGGGTGCGCGTCAGGATATCGGAAGCGCCGCCCGGCGGGGCGGAGGAGATCATGCGCACCGGCCGGCTGGGCCAGCCCGTCTGCGCGAGGGCCGGCATGGCATGCGCCATGGCGAGGGCGGCGAGAAGGCTGCGGCGATGCATGGGAAGGTCCTTGGAACCGGGCAATGTTGCGCGGATGGGACACGCGAAGCGACGCCGAGGCAAGGCGATGCCAGCCCGGCAGCGCAGCAAGCGCCGAAGCGCAACCGGCCGGCCCGGGGACTTGCGTCACCGCCCCACCCGGCGCATGCCTTCGCCGGGATGAAACGGGACGAGACGCAACGACCATGATCGGGGTCGATTGGGGCACCACAAGCCTGCGCGCCTATCGCATCGGCGCATCTGGCCCAGCATCGGACAGGCTCGACCGGCCGGGCGGCATCCTCACCGTATCGGAAGGTGGCTTTCCCGCCGCGCTGCGCGACGCCATCGGCCCCTGGCTCGCGGCCGGGGAAACCAAGGTGCTGCTTTGCGGCATGGTCGGCAGCCGCCAGGGCTGGGTGGAGGCACCCTATCTGCGCTGCCCCGCCGGCCCGGCCGAGATCGCCGCCGCCACCACGCCCATTCCCTTCGACGGCGCCGAGCTGCGCCTGATCCCCGGCCTGACGACGGAGGATGAGGGCGGCGTCCCCGACGTCATGCGCGGTGAGGAAACCAAGCTGGTGGCGCTGGCGGAAAGCCTCGGCACCGCTTTGGCCTGCCTGCCCGGCACCCATAGCAAATGGGCGCGGCTGGAAGGCGGGCGCGTCACCGGCTTCAGCACCCATATGACCGGCGAGGCTTTCGCCGCCCTCTCCCAGCACACCATCCTGGCTCGCACCAGCACCGAGGGTCCGGAGGTGCCGGAGGCCTTCGCGCGGGGCGTCGATCGCGCGCGCCAGCCTGGCGGGCTGCTGCACCATCTGTTCGGCGCCCGCACCCTTAATCTGATGGACCGGCTGGAACAGGCGGAGACGCGCAGCTTCCTCTCCGGCCTGCTGATCGGCCATGAGATCGCGGCGGCGGCCACGGGCGTGACGGCGGTGCATCTCGCCGGCGCCGCGCATCTCTCGGCGCTCTACGCCGCGGCGCTGGCGCGCAACGGCATCGCGGTGACACAGCATGATCCGGATCTCGTCGCATCCGGCCTACGCCAGATCGGCAGGAGTCTCGGATGGGTCTGATTGACTGGCTCGCGGCCTGCCCCCTGGTCGCCATCCTGCGTGGGCTGAAGCCCGAGGAAGCGGTCGGGATCGGGGAGGCGCTGGTCACCTCCGGCATCGCCGTGCTGGAGGTGCCGCTGAACTCGCCGGAACCGCTGGAGAGCATCCGCATCCTGGCGAACCGCTTCGGCGAGGATGCGCTGATCGGCGCCGGCACGGTGACGGACCCTGCCGATTGCGCGCGCATCGCCGCCGTCGGCGGCCGGCTGATCGTGACGCCGCATGCCGACCCGGCCGTGGTGCGCGCGGCGAAGGCGGAGGGGATGATCTGCGTCCCCGGCTTCTTCACCCCGGGCGAGGCCTTTGCCCTGCTGAAGGCCGGCGCGGATGGCCTGAAGCTGTTCCCGGCGGAGGCGGGGTCGCCCGCGATGCTGAAGGCGATGCTCGCGGTGCTGCCCAAGGGCACGCGGGTGCTGCCGGTGGGCGGCATCGATGCGACCAATATTCCCGCCTGGCGGGAGGCCGGGGCCGCCGGCTTCGGCATCGGCAGCGCCATCTTCCGCCCCGGTGACGACGCCACGGCGGTGCGTGCCAAGGCGGCAAAGCTTCGCCTTGCCTGAATGGGAGCGGAGGGGCATCAATACCGCCAATCGTCCGGCGCGGATGTCGCGCGAACGGATGGCAAAGGGGGGTTGGTGTCCATGACTCTGCATCGTCGCGATGTCTTGCTGCTGGGTGCCGCGGCGCTGGCCGCGCCGGCTTTGGTGCGCAGTGCCAAGGCGCAGGAACTGACCCTGCGGCTGCATCACTTCCTGCCGCCCGTCGCCAATGTGCACCGCTTCTTCCTGATGCCCTGGGCGCAGAAGATCCAGGCGGAGTCGGAGGGCAAGCTGCGGGTGCAGATCTTCCCCTCGATGCAGCTGGGCGGCGCGCCGCCGCAATTGTTCGACCAGGCGCGGGACGGCGTGGTGGACATCGTCTGGACCCTGCCCGGCAATACCCCCGGCCGCTTCCCCAAGGTCGAGGTGTTCGAACTCCCCTTCGTGGCGGATCCGCGCGCCCGGCCGAATGCGCTGGCCTGCCAGGAATTCGCGCAGACCCATCTGCGGGAGGAATTCGGCGATGTGCATCCCATCGTCATCTGGGGGCATGACGGCGGCGTCATCCATTCCAACCGCTCCGTCACCAAGCTGGAGGATATGCGCGGCCTGAAGCTGCGCTTCCCCACCCGCCAGGCCGGCGAAGCGCTGCGCGCCCTCGGCGCCGCGCCGATCGGCCTGCCGGTGCCGCAGGTACCGGAGGCGGTGTCCCAGCGCGTGATCGACGGCGCGGTGGTGCCGTGGGAGGTGGTGCCCTCCATCCGGTTGCAGGAGCTGGTGAACCACCACACCGAGATCCTGGGCACCCCCACCTTTTATTCCGCCACCTTCATCCTGGCGATGAACAAGGCGCGCTACGCGGCGATGCCCGCCGAGTTGCGGACGGTGCTGGACGCCAATTCCGGCATGGTCGCCGCCGAGATGGCGGCCAAGCCCTGGGACGACCAGGGACCCCTGGTCCGCGCCCAGGTGGAACGCCGACGCCAGAACACCATCGTGCAGCTCTCGGCGGAGGAGAAGCAGCGCTGGATCGAGGCGACGCACCCCGTCGTCGATAACTGGATCGCCGGATCGCGCGAGCGCGGCTTCGACGGCGCGGCGCTGCTGGCCGAGGCGCGCGGTCTGATCGCCAAGCACGGCGCCTGACACCTTCCGGGCCGGCGCGCCCGACCCAGAACAGGAGCGCCGGCTGATGCAGGACGACCTGGCCCCCAATTGGGGGCAGCCACCCGGTGGCGCCATCGGCTTTGCCGCGCGGGCGCTGGCCTTCCTGGGTGGCGTTTCGCTGCTGGTGGCGGCGCTGGTCACCACGATCAGCGTGGTGCTGCGCTGGTTCACCAGCCAGCCGATCCGCGGTGATTTCGAGATTGTCTCCATCGCCAGCGGCGTCGCCGTGTTCGGCTTCCTCGCCTATGGCACGCTGATGCGCGCCAATATCCTGGTCGACACCTTCTCGACCTGGCTGCCGCGCCGTGTGGCGGGGGTGGTGGATGCCTTCTGGATGCTGGTCTGGGCGGCAGTCGCGCTCTGGCTCGCGGAACGCATGGGCCTCGGCGCGGTCGAGACCTGGCGCAACGGCATGCGGACCATCGGGCTGCTCGCCTTACCCTATTGGTGGGCGGTGGCGATCGGCGCGCTGGCCTTCGGCATGACCGGCGTGGCGGCGCTGGTCTGGGCGCTGCGCTTCCTGCGGGGGCGCTTCTGATGGCGCCGGAATTCCTGCTGGCCCTGACCGGCTTCGGCGCGCTGCTGGCGCTGATCGCGCTGCGCGCGCCGGTGGGGCTGGCCATGCTGCTGGTCGGCATGGGCGGCTATGTCCACATCCTGGACTGGACCGCGCTCGGCAACTACCTGAAGACGACGCCCTACCACCTGTTCGCCAACTATACCCTCTCGGTCATTCCGCTGTTCATCCTGATGGGATCGCTGGCGGAGCGTGGCGGGCTGGCGCGGGATCTGTTCGCGGCGGCGAATGCGCTGATCGGGCGCAAGCCGGGCGGCATGGCGATGGGCGTGATCGGCGCCTGCGGCTGCTTCGGCGCGGTCTGCGGCAGTTCCGTCGCCACCACCGCCACCTTCGCCCGCGCGGCCCTGCCGGAGCTGCGGCGCTATGGCTACGATCCGGGCTTCTCCACCGGCACCATCGCGGTCGGCGGCACGCTGGGCATCCTGATCCCGCCCAGCGTCATCCTGGTGATCTATGCGATCAGCACGGAACAGAACATCGCCAAGCTGTTCATGGCGGCGCTGATCCCCGGCCTGCTGGCCATGGCGCTCTATATCCTCGCCATCATGCTGCTGGTGCGGCGCAACCCCGCGCTCGGCCCGCCGGGCGAGGCGCCGAGCCCCGCCGAACGCCGCCGCGCCTTCCTCAATGTCATCCCCGTGCTGCTGATCGCGGTGGTGGTGGTGGGGGGCATCTATGGCGGCGTCTTCACGCCCACCGAAAGCGCCGCCATCGGCTGCATCGGCACGCTGGCGACCGGCGTGCTGCGCGGCACGTTGCGGGGGCGGGAGGTGCGCGAAAGCCTGTTCGCCACTGCCGAGACGACGGCGATGATCTTTGCGATCCTGCTCGGCGCGGAGATCTTCAACGCCTTCCTCGCCCTGACCCAGGCGCCGGATCTGCTCGGGATGTGGATCTCCGAACAGAACTATCCGCCCTATGCGGTGCTGGGCATCCTGCTGCTGTCCTACATCATCCTTGGCGCCGTGATGGACGAGCTGGCCATGATGCTGCTGACCCTGCCGGTGTTCTTTCCCGTCATCACCGCCCTGGATTTCGGCCTGACGACGGAGGAGACGGCGATCTGGTTCGGCATTCTGGTGCTGGTGGTGGTCGGCATCGGGCTGACGGCACCACCCATCGGACTGAATGTCTTCGTCGTCTCGGGCCTCGCCAAGGACGTGCCTATGGCGCGCATCTATCGCGGGGTCATGCCCTTCCTGGCGATGGACCTGGTCCGCCTCGGCCTGCTGGTGGCCTTCCCGGCGCTCAGCCTCTGGCTGGTCAACGCGCTGAGCTGAGCGGGGCGGATAGTTGACGTCCGCATCCATCGGCGGCACGAAACGCCCAACGCCTCGAGGAGCCTGACCATGGCCGATGCCTTCATCTGCGACGCCGCCCGCACCCCCATCGGCCGCTATGCCGGCGCGCTGAAGGATGTCCGCCCCGACGATCTCGGTGCCATTCCGATCAAGGCGCTGATGGCGCGCAACCCTGGCCTCGACTGGTCGGCGGTGGAGGATGTGGTCTTCGGCTGCGCCAACCAGGCCGGTGAGGACAATCGCAACGTTGCCCGCATGTCCGCCCTTCTGGCCGGCCTGCCCGAATCGATCCCCGGCTCCACCGTGAACCGCCTGTGCGGATCGGGCATGGATGCCGTCGGCATCGCGGCCCGCGCCATCAAGGCCGGCGAGTGCGAACTGATGCTGGCCGGCGGCGTGGAAAGCATGACCCGCGCGCCCTTCGTCATGGGCAAGTCGGCCGAAGCCTTCGGCCGCACCGCGGAAATCTATGACACCACCATCGGCTGGCGCTTCGTGAACCCGAAGATGAAGTCCGATCACGGCGTCGATTCCATGCCGGAGACGGCCGAGAACGTGGCCCAGGATTTCCAGGTCTCCCGCGCCGACCAGGACGCCTTCGCCTACCGTTCCCAGCAGCGCGCCGGCCGCGCCCAGGCCGCCGGCCGCTTCGCGCAGGAAATCGTTCCGGTCACCATCCCGCGCCGCAAGGGCGATCCGATCGTGGTGGACCAGGACGAGCATCTGCGCCCGGACACGACGATGGAGGCCCTGGCCAAGCTGGGCACGCCCTTCCGCAAGGAAGGCGGCAGCGTCACCGCCGGCAACGCCTCCGGCGTCAATGACGGCGCCTGCGCCATCCTGGTCGCCAGCGCCGCCGCCGCGGCGAAGCACGGGCTGACGCCGCGCGCCCGCGTGGTGGCCGCGGCGACCGCCGGCGTCGCGCCGCGCATCATGGGCTTCGGCCCGGCGCCGGCTGTGAAGCGTGTGCTCGCCAAGGCCGGGCTGACGCTGGCCGACATGGCGGTGATCGAGCTGAACGAGGCCTTCGCCGCCCAGGCGCTGGCCGTCACCCGCGACCTCGGCCTGCCCGACGACGCGGCGCATGTGAACCCGAATGGCGGCGCCATCGCGCTGGGCCATCCCCTCGGCATGTCCGGCGCGCGGCTGGTGCAGACGGCGGTGCAGGAGCTGCACAACCGCGGCGAACGCTACGCCCTGGTCACCATGTGCATCGGCGTCGGCCAGGGCATCGCCATGGTGCTCGAGCGCGTCTGAGGCCCCCAGCGGTGGGCGATGATCTCGCCCACCCAACCGGCTTCCAAGGCCACACGACTTAGTGATAGGACAAGAACAGGTCAGGTGGGGAGCCGGGATGTTTTTGCACCTGGGCGATATTGTCGTGCATGCAGCCGTCGATGGCCCCGCCGAGGCGCCACCCCTGCTGATGCTGCATTCCATCGGCACCTGCCTGCATGTCTTCGATCCACAGGTGGCCATCCTGTCCCGCAGCCATCGCGTGATCCGCATGGATATGCGCGGCCATGGCCTGTCCGGCGTGACCGACGGCGACTATTCGATGCAGCTGCACGCGGCCGATGGGCTGGCGCTGCTCGATGCGCTCGGCATTCGCGAAGCGCATGTCCTTGGCATGTCGATCGGCGGGCGGATCGCGATGCAGCTCGCGGTCATGGCGCCGGATCGCGTGAAATCCCTCATCCTGATGGACACCGCGCTGGAATTCCCGCCGCCCCAGGCCTGGCAGGACCGCATCGAGGCGGTGATGGAGATCGGCACCAAGGCGCTGGTCGAGGTCGTGATGCCGCGCTGGGTGGTGGATACCACCCTGCCCTCCTCCCAGGCCCTGCGGCAGATGCTGCTGCGCACGGATCGGCGCGGCTATTCCGGCTCCGCCGCCGCGCTGCGCGATGCGCGGGCGGAGCAGGTGGCCGGGCGCATCACCTGTCCCACCACGGTCGTCGTCGGGGACTGCGACGTCGCCACGCCGCCGGAGATGGCGCGGCAGGTGCAGGCGGCCGTCCCTGGCAGCCGCTACGTGGAGATCGCCGGCGCCGGCCACCTGCCCTCGCTGGAAAAGGCCGAGGCCACGACCGCCGTCATCCTTGACCACTTCGCAAGCCTCGCCCCGAAGCCCGGGCACGAGGCTGGCCTCGCCGTGCGCAAGGCGGTGCTGGGGGAAGCGCATGTGGCCCGCGCCTCGGCCCAGGTCACGGCGCTCGATGCCGCCTTCCAGGAATGGATCACCGCCCATGTCTGGGGCGGCATCTGGACCCGCCCCGGCCTGCCGCGCCACACGCGCAGCCTGCTGTGCATCGGCGTGATGGCGGCGCTGGCGCGGCATGAGGAGCTGGAGCTGCATATTCGCGCCACCCGCGCCACCGGCGTGACGCCGGAGGAAATCGGTGAGGTGCTGCTGCAGGTCGGCGCCTATGCTGGCGTCCCCACGGCCAATGCGGCACTGAAGATCGCCAAGGCCGTACTCCAGGAGGAGCAAGAGCGATGAGCGACCCGATTCCCTATCGCCGGCCACAGCCGGGAACCCAGCCGCCCTATGACGCGCCGGCCTATGGCAGCACCCATAAGCGCCACCCGAAGCAGCCGCTGGTCCTGGTGCCGAACACGCTGACCGAAACCAGCGCGCCGCGCTTCGACCCGGCATTCTTCGCGCCGCAGGTCGATATGTCCCAGGTTGCGGGCCGCTCGGCCATGGGGGAGCGGATCATCGTCGCCGGCCGCGTCACCGATGAGGATGGCCGCCCCCTGCGCGGCGCCATGGTGGAGGTCTGGCAGGCCAATGCCTCCGGCCGCTACCACCATCCGCGCGACCAGCACGACGCGCCGCTGGACCCGAACTTCCAGGGCCGCGCCCGGATCTTCACCGATGCGGAGGGGAACTACAGCTTCACCAGCATCAAGCCCGGCGCCTATCCCTGGCGCAACCACGCCAATGCCTGGCGGCCGATCCATATCCATTTCGGCCTGCACGGCACGGGCTTCGGGCAGCGCATGATCACCCAGATGTACTTCCCCGGCGACCCGCTGCTGCCGCTGGACCCGGTGTTCAACAGCACGGCGGATGAGGCCGCGCGCAACCGGCTGGTTTCGGTCTTCGACCTGGATATCACCCGGCCCGAGTTCGCGCTCGGCTACCGCTTCGACATCGTGCTGCGCGGCCCCGCCGCCACCCCCTTCGAGAACGCGCCATGACCGTGACCCCCGCGACCGCGAGCCAGACCGCAGGCCCTTACTGGCACATGATCGACTTCCCGGAATGGGCCGACCTGCTGCGCCCGAACGGGCCGAATGCGGATGCGGCCGGGGAACGCATCATGCTGGTCGGGCGGGTGAGCGATGGCGATGGCGTGCCCTGCGTCGATGCCATGGTGGAAATCTGGCAGGCCGGCCCGGACGGCGCCTATGACGCCGGCTTCCACGGTTTTGGCCGCTGCGCCACCGACACGGATGGCGAGTTCCGCTTCACCACGCTGAAGCCCGGCCCGGTGCCCGGCCTCGGCAATGCCACCCAGGCGCCGCACATCCTGGTCACCATCTTCGCCCGCGGCCTGATGAAGCACCTCGTCACCCGCGCCTATTTCGCCGGGGAGGCGCTGAACGAGCAGGACCCGGTGCTGAACCTGGTGGATCCCGCCCGGCGCGGCACGCTGATCGCGCTGCCCGCCGGCGTCGGCGCCTGGCGGCTCGACATCCGGCTGCAGGGCGAAGGCGAGACGGTCTTCCTCGACATCTGAGGCGCCGACCACCCGCCTCGGCGGGTGGTGGGACCTACCGCGCCAGATCGGGCTGCGGCGGTTTGGCTCCCAGCAGCGCGCCGATCGTCTCCGCCGCGCGGGCCACGCTGAAAGGCTTGGCCAGGAAGGGCGCGCCCGGCAGGCCGCGCCCCGGCTCCGCCGCCCGAAAACGGCCGGAGGTATAGACCACGGGCAGGCGTGGCCGCAGCTGCCGCGCCGCATGCGACAGGTCGAACCCATCCGCGCCCGGCAGGTTGATGTCGGTCAGCAGCACGTCGATGTCGGGTCGCCGCGCCAGCAGGCGCAGCGCCTCTTCCGCATCTTCGGCTTCCACCACCGTGAAGCCAGCATCGGTCAGACCTTCGGCAACGGTCATCCGCACCAGCGGGTCGTCCTCCACGAGCAGCAACGTCAAGGCGCCCGCCTCCATTCCAAAAACCCCTCCCGCACAAGAGCCTAAGCACGGCGCGCCCTAAAAAGGTGGCCCGCCCCTTGTGACGAGTGCGTGATGGGCAATGATGAACGAAAGCTGTGCTTCCCACGCCGCGCGTGCGGCGCGCCATACTGCGCCGCACAAGACCCTTGCCTCTCCGTGCCGGCACGCCATACAGGGCAACATGCCTCCCAAAGATATCGCCATCATCGGCGCCGGCCTCGCCGGGCTCGCCTGTGCCAAGACCCTCGCCGCCTATGACGTCCGGCTGCGCCTGTTCGACAAGGGCCGCGGCCCGGGCGGACGGATGTCCAGCCGGCGCGTGGAGGCGGGCGGCCATGTGCTGAACTTCGACCACGGCGCGCAGTATCTGACCGCGCATGGCGCGGCCTTCGGCGCGGTGCTGGAAGCGGCGCGGGCGCAGGAATGGCCGGATGCCGGGCGGCGCGTCGGCGTGCCGCGCATGTCCTCCGTGCCCCGCGCCTTGTCGGAGGGGATGGACATCGACCTGATGCGCCATGTCGTCGCCATCACCGGCGGACCCGGCGCCTGGTATTTGCAGCACCATGACGCCCGACTGATGCGCCCCGGCCAGCCCCTGCCCGCGCGCGCGCCGGAATCGGATGGTCCCTTCGAGGCGGTGGTGCTGGCGATGCCGGCGCCGCAGGCCCAGGCGTTGCTGGCCGGCCCGGCGCCGCATCTGGCGGGCGTGCTGGATCATGTGCGCTTCGAGCCCTGCTGGTCACTGATGCTGGCCTTCCCCGAGCGCCTGCCCCTGCCCGACACCCTCCGCCAGACCGGCCCGATCGGCTGGGCGGCGCGGGACAGTTCCAAGCCCGGCCGCGATGCCAGCCTGGAGCTGTGGGTGGTGCAGGGCGGCCCCGCCTGGTCGCGCGAGAACCAGGATCTGACACCGGAGGCGGCGGCCACGGAACTGCTGCGGGAATTCACGGAACTGGCCGGCCAGGCCCTGCCCAGCCCCTATTTCAGCGCCGCCCATTTCTGGCGCTACGCGCTGGTGGAAACGCCGCTGGGCGCGCCCTGCCTCTGGGATGCCAAGCTCGGCCTGGGCGCGGCCGGAGACTGGTGCATCGGTGCGCGGGCGGAGGCGGCGGTGGACAGCGCCGCCGCCCTGGTCGCCGCGATCCGGAGTGCCTGAGCGCCACCCCGCCCGCCGCTGACCGACCGCCTGAGCCCTGACACCTCCCCCGAGGACCCATGACCTCCCCCGACGCGATCACCGCCGAAATCCTCCGACAGACCGCGGCGCGCGGCCCGGCGAAAAGCATCTGCCCGAGCGAGGTGGCCAAGGCCCTGGCGCCGGAGGAGGAGGCCTGGCGGCGCCTGATGGGTCCGATCCGCGCCGCCGCCATTCGACTGGCCCGAGCCGGGCAGGTGGAGGTGCTGCGCAAGGGCAAGCCGGTATCGCCGGAGGCCGAGATCCGCGGCGTGATCCGCCTGCGCGCGCCGCAGACGGATGAGGGGGAGCCATCGGCATGAGCCGCCGCCTTTCCGTCTCCAGCCTCGGCTTGCTGCGCGGCCCCGGCACCGCCGGCCTGCCGCCGGCCGAGCCGGTGGATTTCAGCCGACTGGTGCTGCCCGCCTCCCCCAATGCCGCGCTGATGAGCCCGCCGGGCGCCACCACCCAGCCGCATCAGGGCCTGCCGCTGCTGCCGGTCTCGCCTGAGGCCGCCTGGGCGGCGCTGCGGATGCTGGGCGAGGGCCTGCCGCGCTGCTGGAAGATGGCGGAATGGCCGGAGCGGCGGCAGGCGCAATGGGTGGTGCGGTCGCGCTTCGCCGGCTTCCCGGACCTGGTGAATGGCCAGGTGGTGCCGCTGGTCGGCGGCTCCGGCGTTTTCCTGTATTCGCGCAGCCTGCTCGGCTATTCCGACTTCGGCGTGAACCGTCGCCGACTCGCCGCCTGGCGCGCCAGGCTGGAGGAGGCGCTGCGCGCCGCGTGAAACCCCCTCCCCGGACATGACCGCATGCGCCGCCTCGGCTCCTTCCTGCATGACGCCTGGGCGCTGACGCGCCCTTACTGGACCAGCGAGGAGAAGGGGCGCGCCCTGCTGCTGCTGGGTGCGGTCATCGTGCTGAACCTGTCGCTGGTCGGCATGACGGTGGTGCTGACCTATTGGCAGCGCGCCTTCTACAACACCTTGGAATCGAAGGACGCCGCCACCTTCTGGTCGCTGATCTTTCTGGGTGGGGAGGCGGACGGCACCTGGTTTCCGGGCTTCGTCGTGGTCGCGGTCGCCTATATCCTGATCGCCGTCTACCAGCTGTATCTGCGCCAGGCCTTGCAGATCCGCTGGCGCCGCTGGCTGACGCGGGACTATCTGGACGACTGGCTGGCCGACCGCGCCTATTACCGCATCGCCCTGACCGACCCCGGCACCGACAATCCGGACCAGCGCGTGGCCGATGACCTGCGGCTGTTCGTGGATGACACACTGACTTTGGGCCTCGGGCTGATGAACAGCGTCGTGACGCTGTTCTCCTTCATCGTCGTGCTCTGGTCGCTGTCCGGCCCGCTGGAGGTCTTCGGCGTCTCGATCCCCGGCTACATGGTCTGGGTGGCGATCGCCTATTCGGCGCTGGGCACCTGGCTGGCGCATCTGATCGGCCGCCGGCTGATCGGGCTGAACTTCCTGCAACAGCGGGTGGAGGCGGATTTCCGCTACGCCCTGGTGCGCTTCCGCGACAATGTGGAGGGCGTGGCCCTGCATGGCGGAGAGGCGGATGAGAAGCGCGGCTTGTTGGCCCGCTTCCAGGCCCTGGCCGAGAACTGGTGGGCGATCATGACCGCCACCAAGCGGCTGACCTTCTTCACCGCCGGCTATTCCCAGGTGGCCAGCATCTTCCCGATCGTGGTGGCGGCGCCGGCCTATTTCGCCGGAAGCATTCAGCTGGGCGGGCTGATCCAAACCAGCAGCGCCTTCGGCCAGGTACAGGGCGCACTCTCCTGGTTCGTGGACTCCTACGCGCAGCTCACCGAATGGCGCGCGACGGTGGAGCGCCTGACCGGCTTCCGGCGCGCCATCGCGACGGCGCGCGCCACCGCCACCGGACCGCAACGCGCCGGCGGCGCCGATGCGGCGGTGACGCTGGAGGGGGTGACTCTGTCCCTGCCCGATGGCCGCGTGCTGCTCAGCGACGCCGCGCTGCGGCTGGAGAAGGGCGAGGCGGTGCTGATCTCGGGCGCATCGGGCAGTGGCAAGTCCACGCTGTTCCGCGCCTTGGCCGGCATCTGGCCCTATGGCAGCGGCGCCGTTCATATGCCGGAGGGCACCCGCGCCTTGTTCCTGCCGCAGCGTCCCTATCTGCCGCTCGGCAGCTTGCGCCGTGCCGTCTGCTACCCGCGGGATGCCGCGACGGTGCCGGAGGCGGAGGTGCTGGAGGCCCTGTCCGCCGTGGGCCTCGGCCATCTCGCCGACCGGCTGGATGTGGAGGATGCCTGGGACCGGCGCCTGTCAGGCGGGGAGCAACAGCGCCTCGCCTTCGCCCGCGCGCTGATCGCGAAGCCGGACTTCCTGTTCCTGGACGAGGCCACCGCCAGCCTGGACCCGGCGGCGGAGGCGGCCGTCTACAAGCTGGTGACGGAACGCCTGCCGGGGGTCGGCATGCTCTCCATCGCCCATCGCCCGGCCGTCGCCGCCTTCCATGGCCGCGCCCTGCGCGTGGCGGAGGGGCGGCTGGAACAGGCGGAGGCCTGAGCTACAGCGCCCGGGCGTTGGAGGTGTCGCAGGCCTGGAGGGTGCCGCCCGACAGGCCCTGGCGGAACCAGCGGACCCGCTGGGCGGAGCTGCCATGGGTGAAGCTCTCGGGCACCACCTGGCCACCGCTGCGGCGCTGCAGTCGGTCGTCGCCCACGGCGGCGGCGGCGGCGAGGCCTTCCTCGATGTCGCCTTCCTCCAGGATCTGCCGCGCATCCTGCGCCCGGCGCGCCCAGACGCCGGCCAGGCAATCGGCCTGAAGCTCGATGCGCACCTGCTGCGCATTGGACTGCTGCCCATTGCCGAGCACGCCGAGCAGGTTCTGCACGTGGTGGCCGACCTCATGCGCGATGACATAGGCCGCGGCGAAATCGCCGGGCGCGCCGAGCTGGCGCTGCATCGAGGCCAGGAAGTCGAGGTCGATGTAGACCTGCCGGTCGCGCGGGCAATAGAAGGGGCCGACGGTCGACTGGGCATTGCCGCAATCGGTGCTGACCGCGCCGCTGAACAGAACCAGGATCGGCGCCTGGTAGGTCCGGCCGGCCTGCTGGAACATCGGGGTCCAGACATCCTCGGTCTCGGCCAGCACGCGACGGACGAAGCGCGCGCCCTCATCCTGCGCCGGGGCGCCACTCCGCTGCTGCGCCTGCTGCTGGGGCGCGCCGCCATCCAGCCCCGACAGGATCACAGAGGGATCGACGCCGAACAGCAGCGCCAGCACCACCAGCACCACGCCGCCGAAGCCGCCGCCGATGGCGATGCCACCGCCGCGCCCCATGCCGCGCCGGTCCTGCACATTCCCGCTTTCGCGCCCACCGCCCAACCGCATCACGCGCCCTCCGTCACGATGGGGAAACGTGATGGCGCGGGCGAAGTTGCCTCGGTCTCAGCCGCGCAGCAGACGCTCCAGCGCCGGGGACAGGCCGATGCCGGTGCGGCCGCTGGGGGCGGCGTAGCTGCCGGTGCGGGGCTTTGGCAGGCGCTGGGCGACGAGCGCCTCGGCCAGCTTCACGGCGCAGGTGATGCCATCCAGCAGCGGCACCGGGGCGCGGTCCTGCAACTGCGCCGCCATGCCGGCCAAAGCGGCGCCGGCCAGCACCACGGAATCGCAGCGCGCCGCCATCGCCTCCGCCGCCGCCAGCACCTGGCCGGCGGCGCCATCGGGATTGGCGATGGCCTGCTGCGGCGTCAGCGGCAGGCCCGCCACCTCCGCGCAGCGCGCGGTCAGGCCGTGCCGCGCCACCAGCTCCTCATAGGGCCGTGCCTGACCCAGCGTCAGCACGCCAAAGCTGCCGCCCAGCAGACAAGCGGTCAGGCAGGCCGCCTCGGTCATGCCGATCACCGGACAGGGCATCAGCTGCCGCGCCGCATCCAGCGCCGTGTCGTGGCTGACGGCGAGGATGGCGGCTTCGATGGCGCCGGCATGCTCGGCGAGCGTGGCCAGCAGCGCATGGGCGGCGATCGCATTCTCCGCCCGCGTCGAGATCACGGAGGGTCCGAAGGCCGGCGTGGCACCCACAATCTCCGTGCCCGGGGCGGCGGCGGCTCGCGCCGCGACCACGCAGGCCTCCGTGATCGCGAGCGTCGTATTGGCATTCACCACCAGGATGCGCATGGCCTCAGCCCCCGACCATGGTGCCGCCCGTGGGCGGCGCGCCGCCCCCCAGCGCCGCCAGCCCTTCGGGCAGAGCGCGGGAATTCTCGGTCAGAAGCAGCAGGCGCAAGGCCTCCCGCGTCCCGGGCGCCGGGGCGGTCGGTGCCTCTGTCCCCGCTGCCTCCGCCGCCACCTCGGCGATGCCCTCGGCCCGCCGCTTCCAGACCTGCAAGGGGTTGAATAGCAGCACGTCACCCGGCCGCACATCCATCCGCAGGGCGAGGCCCGGCTCGGCGCAGATGCTGTCCAGCAGATCCAGCGCCTGCACCTGCGCGGCGGTCAGGCGCGGCGTCTGCGGCAGGCGCTGCGCCGCCTCGATGGCATCGCGCGCATAGCGGCCGATGAAGGCGCCGGAGGCGCTGCTGAACACCGGCAGGTCGAGCACCAGCCCGCCCGGCGCGGCATGCGGCAGCGGGCGGTACAGCACCTCCAGCGCCGCGCGGTCGCGTTTCATCATTTCATTGTGCACGGTGGCGGCGGCGACCAGCATGGCCGGGTCCACCTCCGGCGGCTGGCGCAGCACCAGCAGGGCCACGGCATCCGCCGCATCGGCATGGAAGCGCCAGCGCAGCGCGCCCCCGGCGGCGCTGTGCAGCCGCTGCACCGGCCCGGCCTCGCCGACCAGGGGGCGGCCGAGATGGATGCCGAGCGCCATCAGCAGCGGCTCGGCCAGGGCCTCCCCCAGCCGTTCCAGCGTCAGGCCGCGCAGCAGCACGAAGCCGCGCCCGGTGTCGAGCCGCGTCGCCGCGCCGCGCAGCACGGCGCCGAGGCGCGGCAGCGGCGCTTCCGCGGCGGAGGCGGGGGCACGGCCGCCGAGCGCGGTCAGCGCCTGTTCCAGCTCCGCCAGATCCTCCGCGCCGAGCGGAATCATCCAGTCGGAATGGCGGAGATCCGCGGCACGCCAGGCGGCGGGACCGGCCTGGGGCACCAGGCGCAGGCGCGGTGGCGCAAGGGGGGAATCAGCCTGGGGCGGCAGGGGCATGTCACTCATCGGGGCCGACAATACAGCAAAGCCGTCCGGCGCCACATCTTGCCTTATGGCATCCCCTGCCCCCAGGCTGGCGCCCCTTGCCGGAGACCCTGCGCCATGGATGCCCCGACGTCGTCCCTGCCCGCCCTCGACCTGCCCTTCGACACGGAGGCGATGCTGTCGGGGCTGCGGCCCTGGGTGGAATGCGAAAGCCCGACCTTCGACGCGGCGGCGGTGAACCGCATGATGGACCTGGCCGGCCGCGACCTGGCCCTGCTGGGCGCGCGCGTGGAGCGGATTCCCGGCCGCATGGGTTTTGGCGATTGTGTCCGCGCGCGCTTCCCGCATCCGGCCGGGGACACCACGCCAGGCATCCTCGTCCTCGCCCATCTCGATACCGTCCATCCTGTCGGCACGCTGCAAAAGCTGCCCTGGAAGCGGGATGGCGGCACCTGCCGCGGCCCCGGCATCTTCGACATGAAGGGCGGCACCTTCCTGGCGGTGGAGGCGCTGCGCCAGATCCTGCGCGCCGGCCTGCCGACCCCCCTGCCGGTCACCTTCCTGCTGACCTCCGATGAGGAGGTGGGCAGCCCCTCCACCCGCGACCTGATCGAGGCGGAGGCGCGCCGCGCCCGCTATGTGCTGGTGCCGGAACCGGCGCGGCCGGATGGCGGCGTGGTGACCGGCCGCTATGCCATCGCGCGTTTCAACCTGCGCAGCACCGGCCGGCCGAGCCATGCGGGCATCACACTGGGGGAGGGTCGCTCCGCCATCCGCGAAATGTGCCGCCAAGTGCTGGCGATCGAGGCGATGACCACGGAGGACTGCACCTTCTCCGCCGGCGTCATCCATGGCGGGCAATGGGTGAATTGCGTGGCGACGCATTGCGATGCGGAGGTGCTGTCCATGGCCAAGCGGCAGGCGGACCTGGATGCCGGGGTGGAACGCATGCTGGCGCTGAAGCCCGCCGCGCCGGATGTGGCGCTGGAGGTGACGCGCGGCGTGACCCGCCCGGTCTGGGAGCCGGATGCGGGCACCATGGCGCTGTATGAGGTGGCGCGCGGTATCGCCCAGCGGCTCGGCTTCGCCATCCCCCCGCAATCCTCGGGCGGCGGCTCGGACGGCAATTTCACGGGCGCCATGGGCATTCCGACGCTGGATGGGCTCGGGGTGGCGGGCGCGGGCGCGCATACGCTGGACGAACACATCGCCGTGGGCAGCCTGGTGCCGCGGGCCAAGCTCTTCGCCGGGCTGCTGACGCGCCTTTCTTGAGAGTCGTGATCCGTCGCAATTTTTGCTTTACCCTTGCTCAGAACGAGCAAGGGAGACAGCCATGCGGCGCGTGACGATTTTCGGGATGTTGCTGGCGCTCAGCCTGCCATCCGTGGCGCTGGCGCAGAGCGCGCCGATTACCGGCCCCAATGCGGGGGCGGTGCATGGGCAGAACTGGAACATGCGCCAGGACCTGCACAGCCCCACCCAGCCCGGCGGCCCGCCGCAGACCCGCACCCAGCGCCTGCGGCAACAGGCCCAGCAGACCCAGGCCCAGCGCCGGGCGCAGCGGCAACAGGCGCAGCAACGCCAGCGGCAGCAGGCCCAGCAACGGCAGCAGGCGCAGCAGCGTCAGCGGCAACAGGCGCCGCAGCCGCAGCCGCAGCCGCAGCCGCAGCCGCAATAACGCGGACGCCGCCGCCTACGATCGAAGGTCAGCTGCCGCCGTCGACCTGCAGGACCTGGCCGGTGATCCAGCTTGCGAAGGGTGAGGCGAAGAACATCACCGCATGCGCCATGTCCTCCGGCTCCCCCAGCCGGCGCATGGCGATGCGGGCCAGCATCTGCTTCTGGCCTTCCTCGCCATAGCTTTCGAACTGCTTGATCGAGGCGGGGTTGGACAGGGCGAAGCCCGGCGCCACGGAATTCACGGTGATGCCGTAGGGGCCGAATTCCCGGGACAATTGCCGCGTCAGGCCCACCAGCGCGTGCTTTGAGCTGCAATAGGCCTGGATGCCGGTCAGGCTGGCCTTCAGCCCGGCGCCGCTGCTGATGGTGACGATGCGGCCCGTGCCGGCCTTTTTCATGCCGGGCGCAACCGCCTTGGCCAGGTTGAAGGCGGCATGGGTGTTGATGTCGAAGATCGCGTGCCAGTCCTCCTCCGGCACTTCCTCGATCGGGCGCATCACCTGGCCGCGCACGCCGCCGGCATTGCAGACCAGCACGCCGATGGGCTGGCCGGTCGCCTGCTCGATGTCGCGAATCCAGCCGGCCGCGGCGCCCTTCGCGGTCAGGTCGAAGGCGGCGGTGGTGATGCTGCCCTCGGTCGCGGCGGTCTCGGCGAGTTCCTCCGCCGACAGATCGCAGGCGAAGACCTTGGCGCCCAATTGCGCAAAGCCACGGGCGATGGCGCGGCCATAGCCATGGCCGGCGCCTGTCACCGCCACCACCACGCCGTCATATCGGATGTTCATCGCATCAGCTCCGTGAGGTTGGCATCGGACATCGGGCGCTCGCCACGCTCGCATTCATGGATCATGGCGATCAGCCGTTCGAGCGTCGGGCAAGGCAGGCCGTGGGCGCGGCCGATCGGCGGCACGGCGCCGATCTGCGCATCGGCAGGCGTTGCGCGATGGCGGACCCACAGGTCGCGCCAGATACCGGAATGGGTCTTGGCGTTCGGGCGGTTGAAGGCCTCCATGGCGATCATGGAGGCGCGCGCGGCCTCTTCCGTCCCGCCCGGGCCGAAGGCGTTCGGATCGAATCCGTTGAAGCCGAGCGGCGTCACACCCTCCGCTTGCGCCACGGCGATCACCTCCCCGCACAAGGCGCGCACCAGCGGCAGCAATTCGGACCGCGCCAGTGTGTCGGCGATGCCCTTCTCGGCCAGACCCTGGGCGTAGAGCAGGCTGGAATAGGCCAGTTTGCCCCAGAGATAGCCCCAGATATTGGGGGTCAGCACGGCGTCGGGCTCGAAGGTCTCGGCCAGCAGCCTGTGCAGCGCCTGCACGCGCGGCGTCGTGCTGCCATCCAGCTCGCCCACCACCACGGCGCCCCGATTGCCGTACAGAATGCGGCCGGGCTCGATCCAGTCGGCACCGAAATTGACGAAGGCGCCCATGGTGCGATGGGCGCCGCAGACCTCCGCGATGACCCGCTCGCACAAGCCGTTCTGCAAGGACAGCACATAGCCGTCCTCGGCGAGGTGCGGCAGCAACTGGCGGCAGGCGGCTTCCGTGTCGTGGGTCTTCACGGCGAGGAAGATGCGCCGGAACACGCCCTTCACCTGCGCGGGCGCATAGGCCGGGGCCACGACCTTCATCTGCGCCACAGGCCCCTCGATCACCAGGCCGCGGGCCGGGTCGGCGATGGCGGCGACGTGGTCAGGCACCACGTCGCAGAACACCACCGCATGGCGGGCCCGGACCAGATGCGCCCCCACCGTGCCGCCGATGGCGCCCGCGCCCCAGATCAGGATGGGACCGTGGTCCACCGCCTCCCGCGCCCCATCCCTGCCTGCCAAGCCGAATCCCTCCTGCGCCATGACCGCCATGCACGCGGCGCCCTTGCGCGGCGCGGTGCCGCCGGACCACCCTGCGCCCAGGCTAGACAGGACCAGCGCCGCGTCAATGCGCCGGGGACATGCAGGACGGCGATGAGCGGCAATCTCAAGGGTGCGGTGCTGATGTCCGCCGCCGCGGTGCTTTTCGCGGCGGAGGTGCTGATGATCCGCTGGATGACCGCGCGCGGCATTCCGGTGGAGGTGCAGCTTTTTGCCCGCGCCCTCGGGCAGTTGCTGTGGGTCTCGCCCCGCATCGCGACCAGCGGCCTCGCCGTGTTCCGCACGAAGCGGCTGCCGATGCATATGGTGCGCGGCGCATCGTCCCTGGTCTGCTGGGGTCTCTACTACTACTCCTTCACCCGGCTCGACATGGCGACGGGCACGGTGCTGTCCTTCACCAACGTCATGTTCACCACGCTGCTCGCCGCGCCCATTTTGGGGGAGCGGGTGGATCGCTGGCGCTGGTTCGGCACCATCGCCGGGCTGCTCGGCGTCGCGGTGATGCTGCGGCCCGGCGCGTCGGTGGACCCGATCGGCGCGGCCGCCGCCCTTGTCGCGGCCGTCGCCTGGTGCGGCATCACGCTCTCCTCCCGCAGCCTGACGCGCACGGACAGCACGCTGACGGTGCTCGCCTGGGTCGGGGTCTTCACCAGCCTTGGCGTGCTGCCGCTCGCGGTCGCGGCCTGGGTGCCGCTCGGGCTGTTCGAAATGGGCCTGCTGCTGGTGGTCGCCACCGTCATGCCCGGCATCATCTTCCTGGTGACGGAGGCGCTGCGCCATGGCGAGGCCAGCGCCATCGCCCCCTTCCAATATCTGCGCCTGGTCGTGGTCACCGCCGCCGGCTGGATCCTGTACAACGAGGTGCCGGACCTGTTCGGCTGGATCGGTGCCGCCATCATCCTGACCGGCGCGCTGGTCATCACCGTGGCGGAAGCACGCCGCCGATGAGTCCCTTCACCAGGGCGGCACTGCTGGCAGTGGCCGCGGGCTTTGTCTTCAACCTGGAAACCACGCTGGTGAAGGCGATCGAGGGCGTGCCGCTGGCGACCCTGGTGCTGGCCCGCGCCCTCGGCCAGCTTGCCTGGACTCTGCCGGTGCTGGCGCGGGACCCGACTCTGCCGCGCACCGGCGCGCTGCCGATGCAGATCTTTCGCGGCCTGCTCTCCGTGGTGTCCTGGTACACCTACTACCTCGCCTTCACCGGCCTGCCGCTGGCCACCGCGACGGTGCTGTCCTTCACCTCCGTCCTCTTCGTCACCGCCCTCGCCGGGCCGGTGCTGGGGGAGCGCGTCCGCTGGCGACGGTGGAGCGCGACGCTGGTGGGGTTTTGCGGCGTCGTCGCCATCGTCCGGCCCGGCGATGCGGGGGCGGTGGCGCTGGACTGGCCGCTCGCGGCCTCCCTGTTCTCAGCGCTGCTTGGCGCGGTGATCGTGCTGACCACCAAGACCCTGGCGCGGACGGAGCGCACGGGCACCATCATGTTCTGGATCGGCGTGGTGGCGGTTGCGGTCGCGCTGCCGGTCGCGCTGCCCACCCTTGCCTGGCCGGGCTGGGACAATTTCGGCCTGCTGCTGCTCTGCGGGTTGTGCGGGCCCTTCGCCATGCATCTCTGGATCAATGCGCTGCGCATGGTCGATGCCAGCGTCATCGCGCCGATCTCCTATATCCGCCTGATCTTCGCCGCGGGCACGGGCGTGCTGCTGTTTCGGGAGGTGCCGGATATCTGGCTCGGCATCGGCGCCGCGCTGATCGTCGGCTCCGCCATCTACATCACGCGGCGGGAGGCGCGGCTGGGGCGCCGCCGCGCGGCGCCGCTGGCGGCGAATGCCGAAGCCGCGCTGCCGCTTCAGACGACGAAGCCCGCCTCCGCCAGCGCCGTATCCAGCGGCGATTCCTCCAGCCCGAATTCACGGTAGCCCCGGCGCAGATGACCGACATACCAGGCCGCCGGCGGTCCCGGCTTCAGCCGCCGACCGACATAGATCCAGGCCTCGCCACCCTGATTGGGCAGCGGCAGTTTCAGCCGTTCATAAATGCCGAGGGCGGTGCCCTCGAAGCGGTCCAGCGCCGCCAGATGCGCCGGCGTGATGCGCCACAGCCCGACCGGCAGCAGCGCGCCCGTCTCCGGCACGATATCGGCGAAGCGGCGCAGCACCAGGCGCCAGCCGGGCAGCAGCGCGACGCCCGCCGGCTCCGCGCCTTCGCAGCGTTCCGTCATCCGGGCGTGATCGAGATTGCTGCCATAGGCGGCATAGAGGGGGGGCTGCATGGCGGCGCAGCCTGCCCCGCCCGCACCGCCCGGGCAAGGAGGGCCGCGTGATGCTGCTGTTGCAGGCCGCGCCGCTGCTGCTGCTGGTGGCGCTGCTGCTTTCGGGCCGCGCCGGGCCGGTGCCGGCGGTGCTGGCCGCGCTGGCGGCCGCGCTGCCCGCCGTGGTCGCGACGCTGGAGGGGCCGGCCCTGCCCTTTCTGTCCGACGAAACCCTGCGCGGCCTGTTCCTGGCGCTGAAGCCGGTCACGGTGCTGATGGGCGGGCTGCTGTTCCATGCCGCCGTCTCCGGCCGCGAGGGTGCCGCCACGGTGCCGGGCGGCGCACCCGATCCGCGCCGCATCTTCGTGGCGACGCTGCTGATGGGCGGCTTCATGGAAAGCATCACCGGCTTCGCGGTGGGCGCTGTCTTCGCGCTGTCGGCGATTCGCGGCATGGGGCTGCGCGGCGCGCCGGCCGGTGCCATGGCGCTGCTGTCGCTGACCCTGGTGCCCTGGGGCGGGCTCGGCCCGGGCACATCGCTGGGCGCGGCGCTGACGGGGCTGTCGGCGCAGGAGGTGGCGGCGCTGACCGCCTGGCCCAATGCGGCCTGGCTGCTGCTGATGGGGCCGGTGCTGTGGCGGCTTTGCGCCGCCGCCGGTGTCGCCGTGCCGGGGGGGGAGAAGGCGGCGCAGATGGGGCTGCTGGCCTGCATGGCGGCGATCCTGCTTGCCTCCCACGCTCTGTTCCCCTTCGAGGTCGCGGGCATCCTGGCCACCGGCCTGCCGCTGCTCTTCGCCCTGTGGCGGCTGGACCCGCCGCGCGGCGCGCAGGGCTGGCGGCGCGCGGGGCAAGCGATGGCGCCCTATCTGCTACTGACTTTTTGCCTATTGGTGGCGCGGAGTTGGGCCGGCGCGCCGGAATGGGCGCCCTATGCCGATCTGCCCGGCTTTCCCATCACCCATGTGGCGGTGGTGCTTTGGGTGGTCTCCGGCGCACTGCTGCTCCGCCACGCCGGGGCGGTGCCGCGCGCCTTGGCCGCGCTGGAACGGGCGCGGCGGCCGGCGCTGGCCATGCTGCTCTATGTCGTGCTGGCGCGCTGGATGGCGGGGTCGGGCATGGCCGGCGCGCTGGCCGGCGCGGCGGCGGAGGGGTTCGGGCCCTTTGCCCCCTATGCGGTGCCGGTGCTGGGGCTCGCCTCCGGCATCGTCACCGGCAGCAATGTCGGGTCGAACGCCGCGCTGATGCCGGTGCAGGCGGCGCTTGGCCAGGCGGCGGGGCTGCCGCCGCTGCTGGCGCCTGCCTTGCACAATTTCTCGGGCGCCGCGGGCGCGGGCATGTCCTTCGCCGGCACCGCGATGATCTGCGGTTTGCTGGCCGATGGCGCGCGGCCGGCGCAGATCTGGCGGCTGCTGCTGCCCTCCATGCTGGGCGTGGTGGTGCTGGGCTGGATCATGGTGGCGTGGCTGGGTTAGTTGTTGGATCGCGTGATCCAGACCTTTGGTGCCTCGCACCTGCGGCCATCACGCTTTGATCGCCACCCGCCCCGCCGGCGTCGCCACCACCCAGAGCGCACCGTCCTTCGTCTCGCAGGCCACCAGCCCGCGATCCGCCGCATCCTCCCACACCGTCAGCCGGGGGCAGGAGGTGCGCCAGACCTCCATCACCTCCGCATAGGGCCGCGGCGCATCGGCGATCCAGGCGACCAGGTCACGGATCAGGGGTTCCTTGGGGTCGGTCACGGGCGCCTCCATCAGGGAAAGACCAGCAGCCAGGTGCCCTGCGCCAGGTAGAAGGCGGCGATCCCCGCCACCAGCCGACCGGCCCAGGCGCGGTACTGCACCTCCGTCAGCGCTGCCAGCAGTGGCCGTGCGAGCAGGGTGCCGAGCAGGGAGGCGGCGACGGCACCGCCCGCCAGAACCGGATCCAGCTCTGCCGCGCCGGGCACCAGCCCGCCGAAATAAAGCAGCTTCATCGCATGGCCCTGCACCTGGCAGACCGCCTTGGTGGCGACGATGCCATGCCGGTCGAGCTTGCCGCCGAGGAAGAAGCTGTCGAGCAACGGCCCGGCAACGCCGGTCAGCAGCATCAGCGACATGCTGGCCACGCCGCAGCATGCCCCATGCAACGGCCTCTCCGGATCGGCCTTGGCCCCGCGCGGCAGCAGCTTCAGCAGGAAGGGGCTGAGGCCGAGCGCGATGAGGGCCAGCGGCTTGTCCGGCACGAACAGCACCAGCGACCACAACCCCACCGCGACGACGCAGCCCAGCGCATAGGCGAACACGATCCGCCAGCGCACATGCGCCAGCAGGAAGGCGGCGCGCCAGGCGTTGGAGGCAATCTGCGTCACCGCGTGCAAGGCCATCGCCACCGGCAGCGGCAACAGCATCAGCAGCACCCCCACCAGCACCAGCCCGCCCGCCATGCCGAAGATGCCGGAGAGCAGCGAGGTGGCGACCATCAGGGTCCAGAGCAGCATCATGGTGAGGGCGGTCATCGGTGGGTTCCTCCGCCGGATTCATTGCGCCACCAGCCGCTCCGGCACAAACTGCATTCACTGAGCCTGGCATGAGTTTTCCTGATGCTGCCCGCCCCTCGCCCGCCCTTCCTGAACGGTATCCGCGCTTTCGAATCCACGGCGCGCCTGGGCAGCTTCATGCAGGCCGCGGCGGAGCTGCATGTGACGCCCGCCGCCGTCAGCCGATTGGTCAAACTGCTGGAGGAACGCATGGGCGTGGCGCTGTTCACGCGCCGCGCCAACCGGCTGGAATTGACCGAGGCGGGGCGCCGCTACCGCGATGGGCTGATACCGTTGCTGGATGCACTAGGCCGGCTGACCGAACAGGTGCGGGAGGAGGCGGGCGGTGGTGCGCTGACGGTCGGCGTCGGCCCCACCTTCGCCATCCGCTGGCTAATCCCCCGCCTGGCCGACCTGCAACGCCGACAGCCGGGGCTGGAGGTGCGGATCACCACCGGTGGCATCGCCGCGCCCTTCTCCGATCGCTGGAGCTGCGGAATCCTGATGGGCCAGGGCGACTGGCCCGACCTCGTCGCCACCCGGCTGTTCGGCGCCGATCTGCTGCCGGTCTGCGCCCCCGCTTTGGCCGCGAAGCTGCGCCGCCCCGCCGGCCTGGCACGGGTGCCGTTGCTGCGCGTGGCGCATGCCCCCGGCGACTGGCCGCGCTGGCTGGTGGCGGCCGGCGCGCCGGGCATCGCCGCCGGCGGACCGGTCTTCGAATTTCATGGCCAGGCGCAGCAGGCCGCCGCCGATGGGCTGGGCGTGGCGATGGGCCTGCGACCCTATATCGACGACGATCTCGCCGCCGGTCGACTGGTGGCGCCCTTTCCCTTGCCGGTGGCGCTCGGCGCGGCCTGGTATCTGGTGCACCGGCCCTGGCGGGCGGCGGATCGGGGCGTGCGACTGTTCCGTGACTGGCTGCTGTCCCAGGCAGCGGAATGACCGCCAGGACATCAATCAAATAAATCTGCGTTCATATTCAGGACAGGCAAGTCATGGCCCCTGTATTGCGAAGTTGAAACTTCGCGACAGCCGTTGCGGCACCTAATCTGTCACCGGGTTGAAACGGCCAGGATCTGTGCCGCGCCCGGAGGAACGGTATGGATTCGCTCTTGTCCCAGGGACCACAGTTCCTGGAAATTCTCTGGCTCAACATCATCCTGTCTGGCGACAATGCCGTGGTGATCGGCATGGCGGCCGCCGGCCTGCCGCCCGCATTGCGCAGCCGCGCCGTATTGTTCGGCATCCTGGCCGCCGCCGCGCTGCGCATCGTCTTCTCGCTGGGCGCCACCTGGCTGCTCGGCCTGTGGTGGGTCGAGCTCATCGGCGGCGCCGCGCTGCTCTACATCGCCTGGGGCTTCTGGAAGGAGCTGCGGCATGAGGCGGAGGAGGCCGAGGCCGGCCATGCCGCGCCCGACAAGACCCTGATGCAGGCGCTGCGCCAGATCATCATCGCCGATGTCTCGATGAGCCTGGACAACGTCCTCGCGGTGGCCGCCGTGGCGCGCAACAACATGGTGATGCTGGTGATCGGCCTGACCGTCTCCATCCTGCTGATGGGCCTGCTTGGCGGCGCGCTGGCGCGGCTGCTCGACCGCTACAAGTTCATCGCCTATGTCGGCCTGGCGCTGATCGCCTATATCGGCGTGGAACTGCTGTGGGAGGGTGCGGCCGCGGCCAATGAGGCGCTGGCGCTCGGCCTGCCGCTGCCCGCGGTGCACCAGGCGGCGCATTGAAGCGCCAACACGGCCTGGCTTGAAGCGGCGCGCCCGCTTCACCTATACCCTGTGACAGCAAGGGGCGCCGCGAAGGCGCCCCGGTCCTGGGGAGAGACGCCTTGATGACATTGTCCCGCCGGCTGGCCTTGGCCGCCGCCTTCGCGCTGCCGCTGGCCACGCCCGCCTTCGCGCAGACCCAGATCACCATCCAGCACCCGCTGCCGCTGAACAGCCATTATGGCGCTGGCGCCACCGCGCTGAAGGAAGCCTTCGAGCGCACCGCCGGCGCCCGTTACAACGTCGTCATCCAGCGCAATGACAATGAGCGTGAGGCGATCGAGAGCGTGCAGATCGGCACCATCGAATGCGTCGTCACCTCCACCGGCCCGGTCGGCAATTTCGTGCCGGAGACGCGCAACCTCGACGTGCCCTTCCTGTTCCGCGACACCGCCCATGCCCGCGGCGTGCTGGACAGCGAGATCGGCCAGCAGATGCTCGGGCGCTTTTCCGCGCGCGGCCTGACCGGCGTGGTCTGGATGGAGAATGGCTTTCGCCACCTGACGAATTCGCGGCGGGAGGTGAATACGCCGGCCGATATCCGCGGGCTGAAGGTGCGCACCATGGAGAACCAGGTGCATATGCGCGCCTTCTCCACCCTCGGCGCGCTGCCGACGCCGATGGCCTTCTCCGAACTCGTCCCCGCCCTGCAGCAGGGCACGGTGGACGGGCAGGAGAATCCGATTCCCGTCATCGTGGCGAACAACCTGAACCAGGTGCAGCGCTATCTGACGCTGACCGGCCACGTCTATTCGCCGGCCATCCTGATCTGCAACCCGGCGATGCTGGCGCGCATGACGGCCGCCGACCGCGCCGCCTTCATGGAAGCCGCCAAGGCCGGCGCCGCCGCCAACCGCGCGCGCGTCACCTCCGACGAGCAGTCCGGCGTCGATGAACTGCGCCGCCGCGGCATGACGGTGGTGACGCAGGTGGATGCGGCTGCCTTCCAGACCGCGCTTGCCGCCGCCTTCACCGAGTATGAGCGCACGCTGGACGGTGCGCTGCTGCGCCGCATCCGCGACTGGCGCGGCAACTGATCCTGGCCTGACGGGGGGCGGGCCAGCCCCGCCCCCGCACCTGGGATTGATGCGTCCACGACAATGCATCTATACGCTTTCCGCATGTAGCGCCGAACCAACGGGGCTCATCCCAGGGAGACTTCCGTCCATGACTGCAACACGCCGCGTGGCCCTTGCCGCCGCGCTTCTGCTGCCGTTCGCCTTCTCGGCGCAGGCGCAGACCCAGCTGACGGTGCAGCACGCGCTGCCGCTCGACAGCCATACCGGAGTCGGCGCCAGCACCTTCAAGAACGCGCTGGAGCGACTGACCGGCGGGCGCTACCGCGTCGCCACGCAGCGCAACGACAATGAGCGCGAGATGGTCGAGAGTGTGCAGATCGGCACCATCGACTGCACCTTCACCTCCACCGGTCCGGTCGGCAATTTCGTGCCCGAGGTCCGCATCTTCGACGTGCCCTTCCTGTTCCGCGACGCCACCCATGCGCGCGGCGTGCTGGACAGCGAGATCGGCCAGCAGGTGCTGGGCCGCTTCAATGCGCGCGGCCTGGTCGGCGTGGTCTGGATCGAGAACGGCTTCCGCAACCTGACCAATTCGCGACGCGAGGTGAACACGCCCGCCGATCTGCGCGGCCTGAAGATCCGCACCATGGAAAACCAGGTGCATATGCGGGCCTTCACCACGCTCGGCGCGTTGCCGACGCCGATGGCCTTCTCCGAGCTCATCCCCGCCTTGCAGCAGGGCACGGTGGACGGGCAGGAAAACCCGATCTCGGTCATCGTGGCGAACAACATCAACCAGGTGCAGCGCTACATGACCATGACGCGCCACGTCTATTCACCACAGGTGATGATCTGCAACCCGGCGATGGTCGCGCGCTTCAATGCGTCCGACCGCGCCCTGTTCCAGCAGGCCGCGCGGGAGGCACAGGCCGCCAACCGCGCCCGCGTCACGGCGGATGAGGAGGCCGGCGTGGCCGAGCTGCGTCGCCGCGGCATGACGGTGGTGACGGAGGTCGATACCGCCGCCTTCCAGACAGCCCTGGCCCCGGCCTTCGCGGAATGGGAGCGGACGCTCGATGCGGCCATGCTGTCCCGCATCCGTGAATGGCGCGCCAACTGAGCTGAAGCGCCCCGCCCTGCCCGCCCCGCATTCGGAAGCAACGCGATGAACATGATGAACGTGGTGCCATTGCAGGTCACGGGGGCAGCCACGCTCGCCGTTGTCCTGCTGGCCCTCTGGGCGGGCTCCGGCGGCGGCGTCAGGGGCGCGATACGGGCGGCGGTGCTACGGCTCGACCGCGTCGCGACGGGTATTGCCGCCATCCTCGCCTGCCTCGCACTGACCATCGCGGTGGCGGCGGGGCTTTGGCAGGTCTTCGCGCGCTTCGCCACGGAAACACCCTCCATCTGGTCGGAGGCGCTGGTGCGCACCGCGCTGATCTGGATGGCCTATCTCGGCGTGGCGCTGGCGCTGCGTGGCGGCGCGCTGGTCTCGATCGACGTGGCGCATCGGCTGTCCTCCGGCGCCCTGCGGCGTGCGGTGGAAGCCGCGGCGCTGGCCTGTTCGCTGTCCCTCATGGGCATCATGTTCTGGTTCGGCTGGACCATGGCGCAGCGGGTGCAGTTCCAGGAGATGGCGGGGCTCGAGGTCTCGATGTCCTGGGGCTATGCGGCGATCCCCGCCGGCGCGGTCTTCGCCATGATCGGCGCCGTGGCGCATTTCCTCGACCGGCGTGATGCCGAGCTGGAGTATGCCGCATGAGCGGGATGATGCTCACCGTCATGCTGGTGCTGTTCGCCATCAGCGTGCCGGTCGCCGTCGCCATCGGGCTCGCCGCCGTCATCGGCATCCATGGCTTCACCAACTTCCCGCTGATCGTTGCCGCGCAGCAGCTTTTCGTGGCGCTGGACAAATTCCCACTCGCAGCGATTCCCTTCTTCATTCTCGCCGGCAATCTGATGGATGTGGGCGGCATCTCCCGCCGCCTCGTCGCCTTCGCGCAATCCATCGTCGGCGGCATCCAGGGCGGGCTGCCCGCCACCTGCGTCGTCACCTGCATGATCTTCGCCGCGATCAGCGGCAGCTCCGTCGCCACCACCTTCGCGGTCGGCGCCATCATGATCCCGGCCCTGGTCCGCGCCGGCTATCCGGTGGCCTTCGCCGCCGCCTTGCAGGCCACGGCGGCGGAACTCGGCGTCATCATCCCGCCGTCGATCCCGATGATCCTCTACGGCGTCACCACCCAGGTCAGTATCCCGGAGCTGTTCATCGCCGGCATCGTGCCGGGCATCCTGATCTCGGGCGCGCTGGTCACGACGGTGCTGATCTGGTGCCGCATCAAGGGCTGGGGCAAGCAGGATGGCGAGGGCCGGCTGAGCTTCCTGACCGCGACGCGGCAGGCGGGCTTTGCGCTGTTCATGCCGGTGGTGGTGCTGGGCGGCATCTATGGCGGCATCACCACGCCGACCGAGGCCAGCGTCGTTGCCGTCGCCTATGCCATCCTGGTGGGCATGTTCCTGCACCGGGAGATCGGCTGGCGCGACCTGTATCCGATCTTCCGCAAATCGGTGATCAGCAGCGCGGTGATCCTGTTCATCATCGCCTGCGCGGCGGTGTTCTCCTGGCTGCTGAACCGGCAGGGCGTGCCGGATGCGGCCGCGGCCTGGCTGGTGACCACCTTCGACGGCGCGGGGATGTATCTGCTGGGCGTGAACCTGTTCCTGTTTGTGGTGGGCATGTTCGTGGAAACCAGCGCCTCCATCATCGTGCTCGCCCCCATCCTGCAGGAAGCGGCAACCCGCTTCGGCATCGATGGCGTGCATTTCGGCACGGTCATGGTGGTGAATCTGGCGATGGGCATGATCACGCCGCCCTTCGGCGTGAATCTGTTCGCCGCCGCGCAGGTGGCCGGCACCAGCGTGGACAAGATGATGCGCTACCTGCCAATCTTCATCGGCGTCATCTTCGCCTGCCTCATGGTCATCACCTACGTGCCCTGGATCACCCTGACCTTGCCGCATCTGGTCTTCCGATGATCGCCACCGCCGCAGCGCTGCGCCACCTGCGGCGGGATCCGGTGATGAAGCGCGTCATCCGCCGGATCGGCCCCTGCACGCTGGAGGCCGCGGCGCGCGAACCCTACGAAGCCCTGGTGCGCGCCATCACGCACCAGCAGGTGCATGGCCGCGCGGCGGAGGCGATTCTCGGCCGCTTCATCGCGCTCTATCCGGGCCATGACTTTCCGCCCGCCGCCCTGGTGCTGGACACGCCGGTGGAAGCGATGCGCGGCTGTGGCCTCTCCGGCAACAAGGTCGCCGCCATCCGCGATATCGCGGAGAAGGCGGCAGGCGGGCTGGTCCCCAGCGGGGAGATGGCTGCGCGGCTGCCGGACGAGGCGCTGATCGAGCGCCTCGTCGCGATTCGCGGCGTCGGCCGCTGGACGGTGGAGATGATGCTGATCTTCACCCTCGGCCGGCGCGACGTGTTGCCCATCGACGACTTCGGGGTGCGGGAGGGCTGGAAGGTCGCCGCGGGGCTGGAAGCGCAGCCGAAGCCCAAGGAACTCGCCGCGATCGGGGAGGCCTGGGCGCCCTGGCGCAGCGTCGCCGCCTGGTATCTGTGGCGGGTCGCCGATGCCGACCGGATCGCGCGGTTGAAGCCGAAGCCGGGCGCCAAGGCCACGCCGGCCGTGCCGGGCGCGGCGCTGTGAAGCTGCCCGGCGGCCATGCGCCCAGAAGGGTGGCCCCGCCGCCCGCCGCGCCGCCGCCGCTGGCGCCGCCATCAAAGACCACGCGCCGGTCGCTGCTGACCACACTGGGTGGGATGACGGCCCTCGGCGCCGTGGGCGGGCTCTACAGCTTCTGGATCGAGCCGGCCTATCGCCTCGGCATCGCCGAATACAGGCTGCACCCGCCGAACTGGCCCGCCGGCCGGCCGCTGACCATCGCCGCCCTGTCCGACATCCATGCCTGCGAGCCGCAGATGCCGCTGGAGCGTGTGGCGGAGATCGTCGCCGCCACCAATGCGCTGCGGCCCGATCTGGTTGTGCTGCTGGGTGACTTCATGGGTGGCGGTGCGCTGGTGAAGCACGGCATTCCGGTGAAGGAGACGGCGGAGGTGCTGAAGGGCCTCCGCGCGCCGCATGGCGTCCACGCCATCCTCGGCAACCATGACTGGTGGGAGGATGCGCAGGTGCAGCGCATGCGCCGTGGCCTGCCGCGCACCGCCCGGGTGCTGGCCGATGCCGGGCTCTCCGTGCTGCACAATGCGGCGGTGAAGACCGGCTTTCGCGGCCAGGGCTTTTGGCTGGCTGGCAGCGGCAGCCTCTGGGCGTTTCGGGAGACCGATGATGGCCGCTACCTCGGCGCCAACCACCTCGGCCGCACCCTGGCCGGGGTGCAGGACCGGGACCCGGTGATCCTGCTGTGCCACGAGCCGGATATCTTTCCCGACGTGCCGGCGGACCGGGTGGCGCTGACGCTCTGCGGTCATACCCATGGCGGGCAGGTGCGGGTGGCGGGCTTCTCGCCCTACGTCCCCTCCGCCTTCGGCAACCGCTACGCCTATGGGCATGTGGAGGAGGCGGGGAAGCATCTGATCGTCTCGGGCGGGCTTGGCACCTCGATCCTGCCGGTGCGCTTCGGCGTACCGCCGGAGATCACCCTGATCCGGCTCGGGTGACGGCCGCCGTCTCGGCGGTCGCTGGTAAATCTTATTTATTGAGCCTTTCCGGGACGGTATGAGATGTGCTGATTTCGATCGGCATCAAGCAAGGGAGGACAGGCATGACGGACCCCAAGGCGCCCGTTCCGCTGGAGGATGAGGCCCTGGCCGAAGTGGTCGGCGGCGCGGTCGCCTTCTCCTTCACCTATGACAATGACTGGATGAGCGGCGGCACCGAAGAGCCGGACGGCCCCCCTCCCGGCGATGAGGTGGAGCCCGAGGCCCGCCCCGGAATCCGCGGCGGCTCCTGACTCAGGCCGAGAGAAAGCCCCGCACGGCCGCCAGGAAGGCCTGCGGGTTTTCGGCATGCAGCCAGTGGCCGGCGGCGATCTTTGACAACTCGGCGGCCGGGAACAGCCGCTGGACGGCCGGCCAATGGGCCGGCTGGACGTAGTCGGAGGACTCGCCGGCCAGCACCAGGACCGGCCCCTCGTAGCGGCCCGGCAGGTTGGGCCAGCCGCCGATCTCCGGCATCGCGGCGGCGATCTCCTCCAGCCCGATCCGCCAGGCCGGCGGGTCATTGGCAAAGATCATGTTCTGCAGCAGGAAGGCGCGCAGCGGCGCCGCGGGCACGGCGGCGACCAGCGCCGCATCGGCCTCCCGCCGCGTCAGGCCGGAGCGCAGCGGGATCGCCTGCATGGCGGCGATATAGGTGTTGAACAGCGGCGACGGGTAGGTGACCGGGGCGATGTCGGCCACCAGCAGCCGCGACACCCCATGACCCTCGGTCAGCGCCAGGGCCATCGCCACCTTGCCGCCCATGGAATGGCCGATGATGGCGGCGGGCCAGGCGCCCTCTGCCTGCAGCGTCTCCGCCACATCCGCCGCCATATCGGCATAGGCCATGCCGTCCGCATGCGGGGATGCGCCGTGATTGCGCAGGTCCAGCGCCAGCACCCGGAAGCCATCCGCCGCCAGCGCCTTCTGCACCGCGCCGAAATTCTGCCCCGCGCCCAGCAGCCCGTGCAGCAGCACAACCGGGGCGCCCTCGCCCATCGTCGTGACGTTCAATTTCATCCGCGTGCCGCCATGATGACCGAGGCCACGATCAGCCCGCCGCCGACCAGAACGTCCCAGCCCAGCGGTTCGCCGAGCCAGAGGGTGGAGACCAGCACGCCGAAGGCCGGGACCATCAGGAAGCCCACCGAGGCTACCGCCCCCGGCAGCTTCCGCCCGGCCTCGATGACGCACCAGGTGCCGATCGGCGCCGCGAACAGCCCGATATAGAGAAGATGCGGCCAGGAGCTGAGGCCGACGCCACCCTCCGGCTCCAGCAACAGGGTGATCGGCACCAGGATCAGCGCGCCGATGCCGAAGCACCAGGGCAGCAGATCGAACATCGGCGTGCGCGGCGGCCATTTGCGGGAGGCGATGATGGCGATGGTCCAGAGCAGCCCGGCCATGACCAGCATGAAATGCCCGAGCAGCACCTGGTGGTCCGACCAGTCCACCGCCCAGGGTCCGATCAGCACCCCGGCCCCCGCCAGACCCAGCCCCGCCGCGAACCAGCGTGTGGCGGAGACCTTTTCCCCCAGCAGCAGGACCGAGAGCGGGATGAGCCAATAGGTGACGACATTGGACAGCACCGCGGTGCGCCCCGCCGGCACCAGCGCCACCGCCAGATGTGTCAGCGCGAAGAACCCGCCAAGCTGGAACACCCCCAGGAACAGCACCGCCGTGCGGTCCTGCGCCGCCGGGAAGCGCAGCCGCCCCAGCGCCCCGAGCAGGATGGCCGCCCCCAGCGCGGCCAGTGCGGACCGCCCCAGGCCGAACCAGAGCGGTGATGCATCCGCAAGCGCGGCCTTGGTGATGGGCCAGGCACCGCCGAAAAGGATGACGGCCGCGAAAAGCAGCCGGAAGGCGGAAGCCATGGGCATGTTCGTTAACCTAACCGCGCATGCCGTGCCGGGCAAAGCCCGTAAACATGAGAATGACGCTGGAAAAAAGACACGTCGCTACGAAGCCCGGGCGATCATCTCCGCACGGATGGCGCGCGCCGCGGCACCCGCCCCCTGCGCCACCACGGGTCGCAGATCGGCCTCCGTCACCAGCGCGCCCTGCGGCACCGCACGGGCCAGGCGCACGCCATGCGCCAGGCCGATCGGCACGGCGCGCAGCGCGCGGGAGCGTGCGGCAGGGATGCACTTGCCCCAGACCGTCGCCCCACCTTCCCCATCCAGCATCTCGCCCTCGGACAGGTCGCGCTTGGCGATGGCGACGCAATCGGCCGACCAGCTTTCGGAACTGCCGGTCGGCTCCTGCCGCAGCGCGGCAGAGGCGACCGAGACGCCGAGCTCCAACCCGATGAAGTGATAGGGGCGCCACAAGGCGGCGTAGCGACCGGTGCTGTCGGTGGCGACGCCATATTCAGCGAAGCAGCGGCGGGCGTATTCGGTATCGCCCTCGAACACCACATAGACGCCCCAGCGCAGATTGTCCGGAATCTCGGCACCATCCCGGGTGAGCGAGGACACCACCTCCACCATCCCCTTGCGGGGCAGGATTCCCCCCTCATTATGCGGTCGCAGCAGGTCGGGAAGCTGGCTGGTGCCGGCGGGTGGGAAGGCGAGGCCATCCTCGGGCGGGGCGAGGCCGGTGGCATTGGCGATGGCGGCCATCTCGATGCCGGACTTCGTGCCATCGAGGAAGGAGTTGAACATGCGCGGATTCATGCCGCCCTCCCGCGCCTGTTCCGCCGTCAGCCCGTAGAAATCCCACACCGTCTCCGGCGTGCTGGCGTGATAGGCGGGCAGGTATTTGGTGCCCTTGCCGGCAGCGACGATTGCAAAGCCGCCGGCGCGGATGGTGTCCACCAGCTCCGCGACGAGGGCCGGCTGGTCGCCATAGGCCATGGAATAGACCACGCCGGCCGCCGCGGCCTCCCGCGCCAGCAGCGGGCCGGCCAGCACATCGGCCTCCACATTCACCATCACCACATGCTTGCCGTGGCGGATGGCGTGGCGGGCGTGGATCAGGCCGGCGGCGGGGTCGCCCGTGGCCTCCACCACCACCTCCACAAGCGGGTCGGCGATCAGCGCCAGCGCGTCCTCGGTCAGCCAGGTGGCGCCGGTGCGCGCGGCCGTCTCGGCATCCGGCGCGGCGCCAGCCTCCGCCGCCCAATGGATGCGGGCCAGGGCGGCGCGGGCGCGGGGGATCGACAGGTCGGCGATGCCCAGCACATGCAGCCCCGGCGTGCGCGGCGCCTGGTGCAGGAACATGGAGCCGAACTTGCCCGCACCGATCACGGCGACCCGCACCGGCCGCCCCTGTTCCTGGCGCTTGAGCAAAAGGCGATGGAGGTTCATCGGCGGATCCTCACGGCGAATACCAGGGGCGCGGGCGCGAGCCCGGCAGGGTGGCGCCGGAGCGGCGCACCAGGATCAACGTGGCCGCCAAGGCCAGCAGCACCGAGGCCCCCTGCCCGCCCCGCCGCCACAGCCGGCTGCGCATCCGCCCGGACAGGGCCAGCACCAGCAGCGCCAGGGCGAAGAACAGCCAGGGGATCACGCCTCAGACCGTCAGCATGATCTTGCCGATATGCGTGCTGCTTTCCATCAGCGCATGCGCCGCCGCGGCCTCGGCCAGCGGGAAGGTGCGGAAGATGCGCGGCTGCGCCTGGCCCTGTTCCAGCAGCGGCCAGACCTTGGCCTCCAGCGCCTGCGCGATCTCCGCTTTTTGGGCCGTGGTGCGGGGACGCATGGTGCTGCCCGTGACGGTCAGGCGCTTCACCATGATGGGCCGCAGGTCCACCTGCTCCGCCACATGGCCGTTCAGGAAGGCGATCATCACCAGCCGCCCGTCCAGCTTCAGGCTGCGGATATTCTTGGTGAAATAGGGCGCGCCGACCATGTCGAGCACCACATCCACACCCTTGCCGCCGGTCAGCGCCTTGATGCGCTCCTGGAAATCCTCGGCCTTGTAGTCGATCGCCGCATCGGCGCCGAGTTCCAGGCAGGCCGCCACCTTCTCCGCACTGCCGGCCGTCGCATAAACCGTGGCGCCAAAGGCTTTTGCGAGCTGGATGGCGGTGACGCCGATGCCAGAGGTGCCGCCATGGATCAGGATGGATTCGCCAGCCGCAAGTCGGCCGTGGCCGAAGACATTGGCCCATACCGTGAAATAGGTTTCGGGCAGGGCCGCGGCGCTCAGCGCGTCAAACCCCTTCGGCCAGGGCAGGGTCTGGGCCTCCGGCGCCACGCAATATTCGGCATAGGCGCCGCCATTGGTCAGCGCCGCGACCTTGTCGCCGAGCTTCCACCGCGTCACCGCCGCGCCGACGGCCACCACTTCCCCGGCGCATTCCAGGCCGATCACCGGGCTGGCGCCAGGGGGCGGCGGATAGCTGCCATTGCGCTGGGCGACATCGGGGCGGTTCACGCCGATGACCTCGGTGCGGATCAGCACCTCATCCGCCGCCGGGCTCGGCACCGGGCCGCGCGCCGGCACCAGCACCTCCGGCCCGCCACCCTTGGTCGTGCCGCCGGCGGTGTGGTCGATCAGGGTCATCTCGGCGGGCAGATCGGTCATGGCGGACTCCTTGGGGCAGGCCTGAGGCCCGGCCGTCATGGCCCGAGGGACCATGCGACGGCGCCGGGCGTCAAGACCGCTGCCTCCAGGAGGTACGACCAGCACGGGACGGGGTTGTGCCCCCGGCGCGCCGCATGGGAAACTGTGCGTCTTGCCATGGGGATGAAAGCAGGATGCAGGCTTTCGGTCGCCGGAGGCTGGGCGGGCTTACCGGTGCCGCCTTCGGCACCTTCGCGCTGCCTGCCATCGCCCAGGGGCAACCCCAGGCGCCGGCCCCGGCCGCGCCGCAGGCAAGCCCGCCGGAGCTGCGGCTTGGCGCGATCTTCCCGCTCAGCGGTCCCTCCGCCCCCTTCGGCGATGAGTGCTATCGCGGGCTGGAACTGGCGGTGGAAGCGCAGAATGCCAGTGGCGGTGTCTTCGGCCGCACCATCCGCCTGGTCCGCGCCGATGCGCCCGACGATGCCGCCGCGACGGCGGAGGCACGGCGCCTGACCCAGGGCAATGACCGCGTCGCCGCCATCTTCGGCAGTTTCAACACCACCGTCGCCCTGCCCGCCTCCCAGGTCGCGGAACTCGCCGGCGTGCCGTTTTTCGAACTGAGCGCGATCGGCGATGCGGTGATGGAGCGGAATTTCCGCTGGGTGTTCCGTGCCGCCCCCCGCGCCGCCGATTTCGCCGCGACGGCCCTGGATGGGGTGGCGCTGCTGGGCGCCGCGATCGGCCGCCACCCCAGCTCCCTGCGCCTGACCATCGCGCAGGAGGATGCGCTGGGCGCCAATTCCATCGCCGCCGCCCAGGCCACCGAGATCGAGGCGCGCGGCATGGCCCTGGTGCAGCGCGCCGGCTACGCGCCCCGGCCGGGCGACCTGAACGGGTTGGTTCAGCGCCTGCGCGGGGTGGAGGCGGAGGTGGTGCTGCATAGCGGCGCCCCGGGCGACGAGGCGCTGCTGTTCCGCGCGCTGCGGGAGGCCAATTGGAGGCCGCTGATGGTGATCGGCACCGCCGGCGGTTACGGCATGGCCGAGACGGCACGCAGCATCGGCGACGACCTGTGTGGCGCGATGAGCGCCGATTACACCCCCTTCGCGGTGAATGAGGCCGTGGCCCCTGGCGCCCGCACCTTCGCCGAGACCTATCTGCGCCGCTATGGCGCGGAGCCACGCTCCGGCCAGGGGCTGGCCTGTTTCAGCGGCGCCCGGGTCTTCCTCGATGCCCTGCAGCGTGCCGGCAGCACGGATCGCGACCGCATCAGGGCCGCCGTGCTGGCCACCGACATCGCGGAGGGCAGCACCGCCTGCGGCTGGGGCGCGCGTTTCGATGAGCGGGGGCAGAACCTCCGCGCCCGCCCGATCCTGTGCCAGTGGCAGCCGTCCACCAGCGCCAGCCCCGGCAGCCTGCCGGGGCTGCGCCAGGTGGCCATTTCCCCGGCCGAGGCCGCCATCGCCGGGCTTCGGCCCCGGCTGGGCGCATAGCCCGGCACGCTGCGGCGACGGCCGAAGCACCCGGATGCGTCGCCGGCCAGGATGCGCCGGCCCGGCAGGAGCCAAACATGATCACCGTGATCTTCGAAGTCTGGCCCGCCGAGGGCGAGCGCCAGCACTACCTCGACCTTGCCGCCGCACTGCGCGCCGAGTTGCGGGAGGTGGAGGGCTTCCTCTCCATCGAGCGCTTCGAATCCCTCACCGAGCCCGGCAAGCTGCTGTCGCTGTCCTTCTGGCGGGACGAAGCAGCCGTCGCGGAGTGGCGCAGCCGTTCCGCGCATCGCGCGACCCAGGCGGAAGGCCGGGCCGGGGTCTTTGCCAATTACCGGCTGCGGGTGGCGGGCGTGCTGCGGGACTATGGGATGCGGGATCGGGACCAGGCGCCGGCGGATAGCCGGGCGGCGCATGGGGGCTAGCGACTGGCCCATCGCCGCGGGCGGCGTTTAGCCCATCGCCGGAATTGCGCGCCCCGCCACCAGCCGCAGGATGCGCGTCGGGCGTTCGACGCCGATCAGCCGGTGGACAATCAGGATCACCGTGCGCCCCGCCGTCGCCTCCCCCAGCGTTTCCAGGAAGGCGCGCTCCGTTTCCGGGTCCAGCCCGGCCGCCGGTTCGTCCAGGATCAGCACCGGGGCCTCGGAGAGCAGCGCGCGGGCCAGCACCAGGCGGCGGGCCTGGCCGCCGGAGAAGCGGGCGCCGGCCTCGCCGCAGCGGGTGGCGAGGCCGTCGGGCAGGCCGCGCACCACTTCCCCGATCCCGGCACGATCCAGCGCCTGCCACAGTGCCACCTCCTCCGCCTCCGGCCGAGCGAGGCGCAGATTGGCCTCGATGGTGTCGTCGAACAGGCGGGCATCCTGGGTCAGACAGGCAATGCGGCCGCGCACCGCATCGGCGGCGAGCGTCGCGATCTCCACTCCGCCGAGCGTCATGCTGCCCGATTGCGGCGCGGCCAGCTTCAGCAGCAGCGAGGTCAAGGTGGATTTGCCGATGCCGGAAGGCCCTAGCAGTGCGATCCGCGCGCCTTCCGGCACATCCAGGTCCAGCCCGTCGAACACCGGCGGGCGGTCCGGCGCCCAGCCAAAATGCAGGTTGCGGATGCGGATGGCGTGGCCCTTGGGCAAGGCGGCCGGCGCCTCTGGCTCCGCCACCGGGGGCGCCTGGTCGGCGGCCTCGAACAGCCGGCGCGCGGCGGCGGCGGCGGCGGCCAGCGCGGCGCCGGCGCGCGGCATCATCCCCAGCGCCTCCGCGGCCGCCAGGGCCAGGAACAGGCCGAGCACGGCGGCGGCAACCCCCGCCTGCCCCATCGCCAGCCCATAGGCCAGGGCGCCGAGCATCGCCGCCTGGGTCAGAAGCGCACCCGCCGCACCACCCCAGGCGCCGCGCCGCGCCAGGCCACGCTGGGCGGCGGAGAGCGCCGCACCCTCCCGCGCCACGCGATCGGCGGCGCGGGCTTCGGCGCCGGCGGCCAGGGTATCCTCGATGCCGGTCAGCGGATCGACCACGGCGGCGCGCAGCGCGCCCTGCTGCTCCGCCACGCGCTGCCCGGCGGCGGCGGCCCCCGGCGCCAGCAGCGGCGGCAACAGCAAGGCCAGCGCCAGCGGCACCGCCACCAGCGCGGCCAGGACGGGATCGATGGCGCCGAGCAGCAGGGCAATCGCCAGCACCGCCGCCGCCCCCGCCGCCCCGGGCACCACGGCGCCGAGATAGACCCGGTCCAGCGCATCGATGTCGGAGACCAGCCGTCCCAGCAGATCGCCCGCCCGCCGCATGCCGAGCCCGGCCGGCAGCCGAGCGGCCAGCCGGCGGAAGAACCAGATGCGGGTATCGGCCAGCGCCCGGAAGGTGGCCGCATGGGTTACCAGACGTTCCAGGTAGCGAAGGATGGGTCGCAGCACGATCACCGGCCGCAGCCAGATCAGCGCCACCGCGCCGCCGGCGAAGATGGCCGATTGCGTCACCCCCTCCGCCACCCCGCGCCCGGCCAGGCCCAGCAGCGCCAGCCCTGCCAGAACGGCGGCGCAGGAGGTGACGATGCCGGCGATCAGCCAGCCAGCCCGGCCGCGCCAAAGTCCCAGGATGCGCAGAAGGTCCGCGGTCATTCGCCCGCCATCCGCGGCCCCGCAACGCGCCCGGCGGCAATTTCCAACACCCGACCCAGGCGCTGCGCGGCGCGGGAATGGCTGGCGACGATGGCGGTGCGCCCGGAGCAGAGGCGGCGCAGGCTGTCCAGCACCTCCGCCTCCGTGCCCGGGTCGAGATGCGCCGTCGGCTCGTCGAGCAGAACCAGCGGCGTGTCGCGCAGGAAGGCCCGGGCGATGGCCACCCGCTGCGCCTGGCCGCCGGACAGGCCAAAGCCGCCCTCGCCCACCAGCGTCTCCAGCCCCTGCGGCAGCGCCTTGGCGAAATCCGTCACGCGGGCGGCGGTGGCGGCGGCCTCCACCTCGGCGGCCGTCGCATCGGGCCGGGCCAGGGCGATGTTGTCCCGAATCGTCGCGCGGAACAGATGGGCGCGCTGGCCGACATAGGAGGAAAGGCGGCGCAGCTCGGCCGGCGTCAGTTGCGTGGCATCCTGGCCATTCAGGGAGATGCGCCCCGCATCCGGCCTGCGAAAACCCATCAGCAGCCGCAGGATGGAGGATTTGCCGGCGCCCGAGGCTCCCGCCAGCACCACCGTCTCCCCCGGCACGGCCCGGAAGCTCACCCCATCCAGCGCTGGCGGGCGGGTCGGGTCGTAGGTCAGGCGGACATCCTGGAAGCTGACCACCAACTTGCGCGGCATCTCCTCCAGCACCAGCCCGCCCGGCGGCTCGGTGGCCAGCAGCGGGGCGAGTTCGGCGGCGGCGCCATTGGCGGCGCTGCGCTCGTGATAGGCCTGGGAGAAGGCGCGCAGCGGGGTGAACAGCGCCGGCACCAGCAGCAGGCAGAAGATGGCGCCGGCCGGGTCGGGGTGGTTCTGGCCGAGCACAGCGCCGTGACGGATGGCGAGGCAGGCAATGGCGCCGGCGGCCAGCGCCTCCATGGAGGCCGAGGACAGGAAGGCGACACGCAGCACCCGCATGGTGCGCTGGCGCAGATCCTCGGCGGCCACACCCAGCGCCTGGGCCTCCGCCTCCTGCCGCCGGAACAGCACCAAGGTGGGCAGGCCGCGCATGCGGTCGAGGAAGCGGCCGGAGAGCATGTCGAGCGCCGCGAACTGCCGCTTGCTGGCCTGGGCGGCGCCGATGCCGGTGACGGCCATGGCCACGGGCACCAGCAGGGCGGCGACCAGCAGGATGGCGCCGCTGGTCGCATCCACCAGGAAGGCAGCCCCCGCCACCATCAGCGGCGCGGCGATGGCCAGGGCCGCGGCCGGCAGCCAGCGGGTCAGGAAGCCTTCGAGCGCCTCGATCCTGTCGACCACCAGGGCGGCGCGTTCGCCGACGCCGCGATTGTCCTCGGCGCCCTGGGCCAGCAGGCGTTCGAAGGCGGCGGCACGTAGCCGGGCCTTCGCCGCCTCCCCGGTCGCCATCAACGCGCGTTCCTGCGCCACGCCGAGCCCGGCCGAGAGCAGCGCCAGCGCCGCGACCGCGCCCAAAGCCGGCCAGCCGGCCGCGCCATATCCCAGAAGTTTCGCGATGAGGCCGGCGATCAACCAGGCCTGGGCAATGCCGAGCGTGACCTGCGCCAGGCCCAGGCCCAGCGGCAGCCCCAGCCTGCCGCGTGCCGCGCGCGCCTCACGCCGCAGCAGCGCGGACGCCGCATCCCCCCTTTGTCGGACCTCTGCCATATCGGCACCGACCATAGGCCAGCCGCGCGCGCCGGTCATCCCACCCCTGGCGCCAAAGCCTTGCCGAAAGGTCTGAAATCCCCAAGCTGCGGGGCGATGAAGGACGGAGGTGCCGATGCTGCCCACCCATGGACGTTACGACTACGCCCCCTGGCAAGGCCGCACCCCCTATGCCTGGCCGGGCGGCGCCGCGCTGGCCGTCTATCTCGGGGTCAATCTGGAGCATTTCGCCTTTGGCGAGGGACTCGGGGCGGAGCTGGCGCCGGGGGGGCCGCAGCCGGATGTGCTGAACTTCGCCTGGCGCGACTACGGCAACCGCGTCGGCGCCTGGCGCCTGCTGGAACTGCTGGATGAGCTGCGCCTGCCCGCCACGGTGCTGGTGAACAGCGCCATGTACAACTACGCGCCGCAGCTTCTGGCCGCGCATCGCGCCCGGGGCGATGAGATCGCCGGCCATGGCCGCACCAACTCCGAACGCCAGTCGATCCTGCCGGAGGCGGAGGAGGCGGCGCTGATCGCCGAGTCGAGCGCCGCTATCCTGAAGCATGAGGGCGTTGCCCCCGCCGGCTGGCTGAGCCCCTGGATCGCCGAAAGCCGGGTGACGCCGGACCTGCTGGCGGAGGCGGGCTACCGCTACAGCATGAACTGGTGCGCCGATGACGCGCCGGTCTGGATGACCACGCGGGCCGGCAAGCTGCTCGCCATGCCCTATCCGCAGGAGGTCAACGACATCCCCGCGGTGGTCGGCCGGAAGGATGGCGCGGCGGATTTCGCCGACATGATCCTGGACGACTTTCAGGAAAGGCTGGTGCAGGTGGCGGATGGGCTGCCGCAGGTGATGGGGATCGCGCTGCACCCCTATATCATCGGCCAGCCGCACCGCATGCGGCACCTGCGCCGGGCGCTCGCCGAGATCGCCGCGCATCGCGACCAGGTCTGGATCACCACCGCGGGAAGCATCTTCGAGCATGTCGCCGCGTTGCCCCCAGGTATTGTTCCTGGATCGGAGTGGGCGACGTGAAAAAAGCCATTGTCGGGCTGATGCTTCTGCTGGGCGCCTGCGCCACCACCCCGGCCCGGCCGCCGGTCGCCACCGTGCCGCAGGTGGATCTGGCCCGCTATGCCGGCACCTGGTTCGAGATCGCCCGCTTGCCGAACAGCTTCCAGGATAGCGGCGACCGGGGCTGCACCGCGACCACGGCCACCTATACGCCGCAGCCGGATGGCAAGGTCGGGGTGGTCAATCGCTGCCTCGCCCATGACGGCACGCCGCGGATCGCGGAGGGCACCGCCTATGCGGTGGAGGGCAGTGGCAATGCCCGGCTGCGGGTCAGCTTCTTCTGGCCCTTCTACGGCGACTACTGGGTGATCGGGCTGGACCCGGCCTATCGCTGGGCCGTGGTGGGCGCGCCGGGGCGTGATTATCTGTGGATCCTCGCGCGCAGGCCCAACCTGTCGCCGGGTGACTATTCGGAAGCCGTGGGCATCGCGGCGCAGCAGGGGTTCGAGGTGACAAGGCTGCAGACGACGCCGCAGCCCTAAGGGCAGACATTAAACCTTTTGGTTGACTCTTTGGCACCCACTCCTCATTCTCAACCACATGGTTGAATATGAGGAGAGCGTGCGATGCGCCAGTTGATCGCCGGGATGAAGATTTCGCTCGATGCGAAGATGGAGGGGCCGGACCGCCTCGCCGACTGGGTCGAGGCCTGGTCCGAGGATTACGGGCTGACGCCGAGGATCGATGCCTGCATCCTCGGCGGCGGCATGTATCCTGGCTATGTCGCCTACTGGACCGGCATCCAGGCCGATCCCTCGCAGCCCACCTTGGCGACTGGCCGGCCGCCCTCACCTGGCGAGCAGGCCTGGGCCAAGGCCATCGGTGGCCTGCCGCACTACCTGCTGGCACGCGAATTGCCGGAGGAACGCCTGCCCGGCACGCAGCGCCTGGACGGCCTGGCAGCGGTGGCGGCGCTGAAGCGGCAGACGGGGCGGGATATCTATCTGGTCGGCGGCGGCCGGACGACGGCGAGCCTGATCCAGGCAGGGCTGGTCGATGAACTGCGGCTGCTGGTCTATCCGCTGATCGCCGGCCCCGGCACCCCGCTGTTCGACGACACCACCCAGCGCCACGGCCTGACCCTGCGACTGGCCGAGCCGAAGCCGGATGGGCGGGTGCTGCTGGTCTATGGCGCGGGTTGATCAGCCCAGTTCGAAGCTCATCACTCCAAACAGCCGCTCCGCCCGCATCGCCGGCGCGGGGCCGGTGTACATCCGCGCCGTCGCAAAACCGGGCGTCAGGCCGAGCGATTCGGCCAGCGCCACGGCGGCGCGGTGCGGCTCCGGGACGTCGAGGAAGACAGGGCCTTCCGGAACCGCGGCCAGCAACGCGGCGGCCAGCGCCTGGGCCACCTGCGGCGTCTCCGCGACCAGAGGTCCGAATTTATGGCCTTCCCGCGCGGGGCGGATCACGCCGAAGCCGGTGACGCTGCCATCCGTGACATGCGCCAGCGCGACATGGCCGGGCTGCGCGATCCAGGCGCGGAGATAGGCTTCCCGGTCGGCCGGAAAGACGCTGCGGTCCAGCGCCGCCAGCGCGGCGAAGGGCACGTCGCGCGCCGGGACGATGCCGGAGGTCGGCGCGGGCGTACGCTTCGGCACGCCGCCGAAGCGGATGTTGTTCCAGGCAAGCGAAAAGCCGGATTTGCGATAGTTCGCCTGCTGCGCCACCACGCCATCGAGGCCCACCAGCCGCCCCTCAAGCCGCGCCATGGCCGCGCGCCACACGGCCATGCCATGACCCTGCCCGCGCAACTCCGGCCGCGCGATGTAGAAGCCGATGAAGCCGAAATCCGCGCCGTAGCGCGTGGCGGAAATCAGGCTGAGCAAGGCGCCGTCTTCCTCCATGGCGAGGAACAGGCCGGGGTCCTGTGTCAGGAAACAGGGCAGGTCCGACAGGCCGGGATTCCAGCCTTCGGCGGCGGCCCATTCCACGGCGGTCGCGGCCTGCGCCGCATCCAGGGTGATGAGGCGCGCCATGTCAGTGCATGATGTCGCCGCCATTCGGCGACAGTGTGGCGCCAACGAAGAAATCGCCGCCAGGCGAGGAGGCCAGCAGCAGCGCCGCCGCCGCGATCTCCTCCGGCTGGCCAACGCGGCCGATCGGGAGTTTTGCGCCGATGCTCGCCGCCCATTCGGGACCAAGCTGCGCGGTGAGGTCCGTGGCCACAGGCCCGGGCGCGATGGCATTGACCAGAATGCCCTTGGGCGCACCCTCATGGCCGAGCGCGCGTGTAAAGCCGATCAGCGCGGCCTTGGCGGTGCAATAGGGCACGATATTCGGCCCGCCCTTCAGGCCGAGCTGGCTGGCGGTGGTGATGATGCGGCCGCGGCCGCGCGCCGCCATGCCGTCCCACACCGCCTGGGCGGCGAAGAAGCTGGCCTTGACGTGCACATCCATCACCCGGTCGAACATCTCCTCCGTGATCGTGCTGATCGGGCCGCGGATGTTCATGCCGGCATTGTTCACCAGGATGTCGCAGGGGCCGAGTTTTTCCTGCGCCTCCGCGATGAAGCCACGCAAGGCGGGCAGGTTCGAGACGTCGAGCGAGAGCGCGAAGGCACGGCGGCCGAGCGCAGTGATGCCGGCGGTGACGTCCGCAGCGCCCTCGGCGTCGTTCAGGTGGCAGAAGGCGATGTCGGCGCCTTCCCGCGCAAAGAGCAGCGCGATGGCGCGGCCGATGCCGCGGCTGCCACCGGTGATGATCGCCACCTGGCCGGCCAATTGTCCACTCATGCCATCAGTCTCCGCCCAAAAGCCTACGCATCGCGGCGCCAAATTGGTCGCGAATTGCCATGGCGTCGATATGCCGACCGGCTTCGACAACGACACGGCCGCCCACCAGCACCGTCTTCACCGGGTTGGACTGGCCGCTGAACATCCAGGCGTCGAGCAGCGCGTCATCCTCCCGACCGATCAGCGTCGGGTGGTCCGTATCCAGCTCCACGAGGTCGGCGCGCATCCCCGGCGCGATGGCGCCGAGCCTGCGGCCGCTCGCCTGAGCGCCGCCGGCCAGCGCGGCATCCAGCAGCGTGCGGCCGGGATGCGGATTCTGGTCCGCCGTGGCGACGGAGCGGGAATTGTCGCGCAGGCGCTGGCTGGTTTCCAACTGGCGCAGTTCCTCGCGCGGCGCGGTGCCGACATGGCTGTCGGTGCCGATGCCGAAGCGCCCCTGCGCCGCCAGATAGGCGGGCAGCGCGAAGATGCCGTCGCCGAGCGAGGCCTCGGTGGTCGGACACAGCCCGGCCACGGCACCGCTGCGGGCCAGACCTTCGATCTCGCTGGCGTCCATATGGGTCGCATGGATCAGCACCCAGCGCGCATCCAGCGGCGCGTTGTCCAGCAGCCAGCGCACCGGCCGCGCGCCGGTGGCAGCCAGGCATTCGGCCACCTCCTTCGGCTGTTCGGCGGCGTGGATGTGGATGGGGCCGTCGAAATCCTGAACGCCGCGCAGAATTTCGGGCGTCACGGCGCGCAGCGAATGGGGCGCGAGGCCGAGTGCCATTTGCGGATCGCCGCGCATGGCCGCGCGCGTCGCGTCGACGATCGCAAAAAAGCCGTCGAGGTCGTTCAGGAAGCGCCGTTGCCCGTCATGCGGCGCCACGCCGAAGATGCCGCCGTGGCGGTACAGCGAAGGCAGCATGGTCAGGCCGATGCCGGTCCGCCGCGCCGCCGCGATGTTGCGCAGCGCCATCTCGATACGGTTGGCATAGGGCGTGCCGTCCGGCTGGTGATGCAGGTAGTGGAACTCGCAAAGCCCCGTAAAACCGTGCTCCAGAAGTTCAACATGCAACTGCGCGGCAACGGCCTCCGCATCCTCGGGCGAAAAGCGGCCGACGAAGCGGTACATCGTCTCGCGCCACGTCCAGAAACTGTCCTGGCCCATCGGGCTGCGGCGTTCGGCGCCGCCGGCCATGGCGCGCTGGAAAGCGTGGGAATGCAGGTTCGGCACGCCGGGTATCACAGCGCCCGCAAGGCGCCGCACGCCCGGTGCCGTGGCACCCGGCGTCACCGACCGGATGTCACCCAGAACGTCGGTTTCGATCAGGACATCGCGCGCCCAGCCTTGCGGCAGCAGCGCGGAGGCGGCGAGGATCTGGCGCATCATGGTATCCGCATGCCCGGTTGCGGGGCTTCGCGCAACCGGGGCGTGGAACGTCCGGTGAAGGCGTGGCGGTCGCCCGGATAGGTCAAGCGCACGGCGGTGACGGGCTGGCCCTCGCGGCGGCTCAGCCGGTCCAGCACCAGGCAGGGCGCGCCCTCCGCCATGGCCAGCAGGGCGGCGGTGGCGGCATCGGCGGCGATGGCGCCGATGCGGTGCTCCGCCTCGGTCCAGGGCACACGTTCCAACAGCCAGGAGCCGGGGGGCGCGGCCGCAAAATCCTCCGCCGCCGCTTCGGGCACCGCGGCCAGGTTGATCAGCCGGTCCTCGATGGCCTGCGGCACGGCGCCGGCCATGTGGCGCACCTGAAGCGCCAGCACGCGGGCGCCGCGCGGCAGCGGGCCGAGCCGCGCCTTGTCGGCGGCCGTCGCCGCCCGCGTCGCACGGTGCAGCACCGCATGGGCATGGCCGGGGCCGAGGGTGGCGCGCATGTCGGGGATTCCGAACAGCGATTCCTCGGCGCGCGGGGCTGCGACGAAGCTGCCCGCCTTGCGGCGGCGCACCACCAGGCCGGCCGCCACCAGATCCGCCAGGGCCCGGCTCGCCGTCATCCGGGCCACACCATGCTCCGCGACCAGCTCCGCCTCCGAGGGCAGCTTGTCACCCGGACGCAGGGCGCCGGAGAGGATGCGGGCCTCGATCTGAGCGCGGATGGCGGCGTGGCGGGTCATGCGATTATGTCTAGACATATTCTCGTCCATTCGCAATGCTGTCGGCGAGCAACGGAGCCCCCCCGATGACCGATCCGCGCCGCCGCAACGCCCCCGCCATCCGCAGCCCCCGCGGGTTGGAGCTGAGCTGCCGTCACTGGACCACCGAGGCGGCGATGCGGATGCTGATGAACAACCTCGACGATGAGGTGGCGGAGAAGCCCGGGGAGCTGGTGGTCTATGGCGGCATCGGCCGCGCAGCCCGTGACTGGGATAGCTATGAGCGCATCGTCGCCACGCTGAAGCGGCTGGAGGAGGACCAGACCTTGCTGGTGCAGTCCGGCAAGCCGGTGGGCGTCTTCCGCACGCATAGCGACGCGCCGCGCGTGCTGATCGCCAATTCCAACCTGGTGCCGCGCTGGGCCACCTGGGAGCATTTCTCGGAGCTCGATCGCAAGGGACTGATGATGTACGGCCAGATGACGGCCGGGTCCTGGATCTATATCGGCAGCCAGGGGATCGTGCAGGGCACCTACGAAACCTTCGCGGAAGCGGGGCGCCAGCATTTTGGCGGCGACCTGGCGGGGCGCTGGATTCTGACGGGCGGGCTGGGCGGCATGGGCGGGGCGCAGCCGCTGGCGGGTGTGTTTGCCGGGGCCTGCGTGCTGGCGGTGGAGTGCCAGCCCTCCTCGATCGAGAAGCGGTTGGAGACCAAGTACCTCGACCACAAGGCCGATGATCTGGACACCGCGCTGGCGATGATCCGTGGGGCCTGTGCTGAGCGCCGCGCCATCAGCGTGGGCCTGCTCGGCAATGCGGCCGAGGTGTTTCCCGAGTTGGTGCGGCGCGGCGTGGTGCCGGATATCGTCACCGACCAGACCAGCGCGCATGACCCCGCCAATGGCTACCTGCCCGCCGGCTGGTCGCTGGAAAAGTGGCAGGCGATGCGGGAGAGCGATCCGGCCGCGGTCGCCGCCGCGGCAAAGCATTCCATGGTCGCGCATGTGCAGGCCATGCTGGATTTCCAGACGCGCGGCGCGATCGTCATGGATTACGGCAACAACATCCGGCAGATGGCGAAGGAGGAAGGCCTCGCGAACGCCTTCGACTTTCCCGGCTTCGTCCCCGCCTATATCCGCCCGCTCTTCTGCCGCGGCGTCGGACCATTTCGCTGGGCCGCGCTCTCGGGCGACCCCGACGACATTCGCAAGACCGATGCGAAGGTGAAGGAGCTGATCCCGGACGACCGCCACCTGCACAATTGGCTCGACATGGCGCAGAAGCGAATCGCTTTCCAGGGCCTGCCGGCGCGCATCTGCTGGGTCGGCCTCGGCCAGCGGGATCGCCTGGGGCTGGCGTTCAACGAGATGGTGGCGCGGGGCGAGATCGGCCCCATCGTCATCGGCCGCGACCATCTCGATTCCGGCAGCGTCGCCTCGCCGAACCGGGAGACGGAGGCGATGCGCGATGGATCGGATGCCGTCTCCGACTGGCCTCTGCTCAATGCGCTGCTGAACACGGCCTCCGGCGCCACCTGGGTGTCTCTGCATCATGGCGGCGGCGTCGGCATGGGATTTTCGCAGCATGCGGGGATGGTGATCGTGGCCGATGGCACGGAAGCGGCGGCGCGGCGGCTGGCCCGCGTGCTGTGGAACGACCCGGCGACGGGCGTGATGCGCCATGCCGATGCGGGCTATGAGGACGCGCTGGATTGCGCCCGCGAAAAGGGCCTCGACCTGCCGGGGATTTTGCGATGATCGACCTCGCCACGCTGCGCGCCGTGATGGCGGGCGCAAGCTTCGACCTGCCGGAGGGCTGGCGCGAGGCGACCGCGAAGGGTGCGGCCGTGCTCGCCGCGCGACTTGCCGAGGATGGGCCGATCTATGGCGTCAATACGGGTTTCGGCAAACTCGCCTCCACCCGCATCGCGCCCGAAAAGCTGGCGCAATTGCAGCTCAACCTGCTGCGTAGCCACGCGGCCGGCACCGGCGCGCCACTGCCCGCGCCCGTGGTGCGGCTGGTGCTGGCGCTGAAGGCGCTGTCCCTGTCGCGCGGCGCCTCCGGCGTGCGGGTCGAGGTGGTGGAGGCACTGCTGAAGCTGCTCGCCACCGATGCGCTGCCGGTGATCCCCGCCAAGGGCTCGGTCGGAGCTTCAGGCGACCTGGCGCCACTGGCGCATCTTTCGCTTGTGCTGGTCGGCGAAGGCGAGGTTTTTGTGGATGGCTCGCGCCGACCGGGCGCGGAGTCCGGCATCGCGCCTCTCACCCTCGGGCCGAAGGAAGGGCTCGCGCTGCTGAACGGCACGCAGGTTTCCACGGCCATTGCGCTCAAGAATCTGTTCGCGGCCCAAGACCTGCTGCGCACCTCGCTGGTGGCGGGTGCGCTCAGCGTCGATGCGGCACGCGGATCGGACACGCCCTTCGATGCGCGCATTCATGCACTGCGCGGCCAGCCCGGCCAGATTCGCTGCGCCGCCGCGCTGCGTGGGCTGATGGCCGGCAGCGCCATCCGCGACAGTCACCGGGAGGGTGATACCCGCGTGCAGGACCCCTACTCCCTGCGCTGCCAGCCCCAGGTCGCCGGAGCCTGCCTCGATCTGCTGGATCACGCGGCGGCGGTGCTGGCCCGGGAGGCCAATGCCGTCACTGACAATCCGCTGGTGATGGCGGATGGCGACATTCTTTCGGGCGGCAATTTCCATGCGGAGCCGGTGGCCTTCGCGGCCGACAGCATCGCTCTGGCGCTGGCGGAACTCGGCGCCATCAGCGAACGTCGCATCGCCTTGCTGGTGGACCCGGTGCTGTCGGGCCTGCCCGCCTTCCTGGTGGCGGAGGGTGGGCTGCATTCCGGCTTCATGATCGCCCAGGTCACCGCCGCCGCGCTGGTGGCGGAAAACCGCGCGCTCGCCACGCCGCGCAGCGTGGACAGTCTGCCGACCAGCGCCAATCAGGAAGACCATGTCAGCATGGCCACCGGCGCGGCGCTGCGGCTGGGGGAAATGGCGGAGAACCTGTCCTCCATTCTCTCCATCGAATTGCTGTGCGCCGCGCAGGGGCTGGAGTTCCATCGGCCGCTCACAACCTCGGCGCCTCTGCAAGCCGCACAGGCCTTAGTGCGCGGCGTGGCAGCTCCCTGGGATGCCGATCGTTTCATGGCCCCCGATATGGAAGCGGTGCGCCTGCTGGTCCAAGGTGGCGCCTTCGCCAGGCTGGTGGAGTTGCCCGCATGATGTTCGACCGCGTCTGGCTCGATGCCCATCTCTGCACCATGGTGGCCCGGGATGGTGATCCGCTCGGCGTGATCGAGGACGGCGCGATCGCCGCCAAGGATGGGCGCATCGCCTGGGTCGGCAAGCGCGCCGATCTGCCGGGGGAAGCCGCGGAGACGCGGCACTGCGACGGCGCCTGGATCCTGCCCGGGCTGATCGATTGCCACACGCATCTGATCTTCGCCGGCGACCGCGCCCGCGAATTCGAGATGCGGCTGGAAGGCGCGAGCTATGAGGCCATCGCCAAGGCCGGCGGCGGCATTTTGTCCACGGTCCGCGCCACGCGCGACGCGACCGAGGATGCGCTGGTGAACGCCGCTTTGCCTCGCCTCGATCAGCTTCTGGCCGAAGGCGTCACCACCATCGAGGTGAAATCCGGCTACGGGCTGGACCTGGCCACGGAGGCCCGCATGCTGCGCGCCGCACGCCGGCTGCCGGGCCTGCGGAATGTCGCGTTGCAGACCAGCCTTCTGGCCGCACATGCCACGCCGCCGGAATTCGCCGGCCGCACCGCCGCATTTGCCCGGCATGTCGCGGAGGACATCGTGCCGGCCATCGCGGCCGAAAACCTGGCCGATGCGGTGGACGCTTTTACGGACAGCGTCATCGGCTTCTCCGCCGAGCAGACCGAATGGGTGTTCGAGGCCGCCCGCCGCGTCGGCCTTCGGACAAAACTGCATGCGGACCAGCTGCGCGATGATGGCGGTGCGGCGCTGGCGGCACGTTACGGCGCGCTGTCGGCCGACCACATCGAATATGCCAGCCCCGAAGGCATTGCCGTCATGGCGCAGGCCGGCACCGTCGGCGTGCTGCTGCCGGGCGCCTTCTACTTCATCCGCGAGACGCATTTCCCGGACATCGCCGCCATGCGCGCCGCCGGGCTGCGCATCGCGCTGGCGACGGACCTCAACCCCGGCTCCTGCCCCGCGCCCTCCCTGCTGCTGATGCTGAACATGGGCTGCACCCTGTTCCGGCTGACGGTGGCGGAGGCGCTGGCCGGGGTCACCCGCCACGCGGCGGCGGCGCTGGGCCTGGACGATCGGGGCCTGCTGGCGCCCGGGCTGCGCTGCGACCTGGCGCTGTTCGGCATCTCCCGCCCCGCGGAGCTTTGCTACTGGATCGGTCGCAATCCCTGCCTCGGCCGCGTGGTGGCCGGAAGATGACCCCCGCCGCGATGCAGGCGCGGGTGCGCGCCGATGTGCCGCTCGCCGCCGCCTGGGGGATCGAGGTACTGTCCTATGGTGACGGCCAGTCCATCTTGCGCCTGCCCGCCAAGGACGACCTGCTGCGCCCCGGCGGCACTGTCTCCGGCCCCGCTTTGATGGGGCTGGCGGATGTCGCGATGTGGGTAGCGCTGCTCTCGCTGACCGAGGGCCGCGACGAAAGCCTCACAGCCAGCCTTGCGATTTCCTTCCTGCGGCGGCCGCCGGCCACCGCCGTGCTGGCCGAGGCCCGCGTCATCAAGCGCGGGCGAACCCTGTCCTATGGGGAGGTGATGCTGCGCGCGGAAGGGGCAACCGAGCCCTGCGCGCATGTGACCACCAGCTGGGCTACCACAGGGGAAAGGTGACAAACTCTTCACATTCCGGCTCGGCTACGCCACCTCTGCAGTGGTCCGCAGAGGCCGAATGAGGAGAGAACGATGCGGGCACGTGACCTGATGACCCCCAATCCGGTGACCTTCCAGCCCGGTACGCCGATCACGGTCGCGGCCCGCGCCATGGCGGAACGCGGCTTCTCCGGCGCGCCGGTGGTGGATGCGGATGGCAGGCTGCTCGGCATGCTGACGGAAGGCGACCTGCTGCCCGCCTGGCCGCGCCGGCCGATGCGCCAAGGTCCTGGATTGCCGGCCTGTTCGAATCCGCCAGCGCCCAGGCGGACCGCTTCGCCCGCGCCCATGGCCAGATCGCCGGCGATGCGATGACCCGCGGCGCGGTGACGGCGGAGGAGTATACGCCGGTGGAGGCCCTGGCCAAGGCGATGGAGGAACGCGCCATCCGCCGCATCCCCGTGCTGCGCGACGGCAGGCTGGTGGGCATCGTCTCCCGTGCCGATCTGATCCGCGCGCTGCTGCAACCCGCGGAGGAACTGGTGGCCGATGCGCCGGATGAGCGCATTCGCCGCGCTTTGGCGAAGGCGATGAAGGACCAGCCCTGGATCGACGCCTTCGCCATCTTCTTCGATGTGAAGGATGGCGTGGTGTCCTTCCATGGCTATTGCCGCAACGACGCCGTGCTGCGCGGGCTGAGGGTGCTGGCGGAGACGGTGCCCAGCGTGCGGGGCGTGAAGATGATGGTGGAACGCACCACGCTGGGCGCCATGGCGAGCTGAGGCTGCGAAAAGCCTCCCGAAGCCCACCGGGTTTCGTCTTGAAATTGTCAAGAAGCGGGGCCAGCATCCTATTCGAGGCCCGGGCCCCTCTGGCGATGTTCCCCCCGGCACACCGCGATGTCGGGCCTCCCAAACCGCCGCGCCCCCGCGCAGCGACGGAACGCGGAGGCTGAGGGCGTCATGGATAGTGGAGTCAGCGCGTCAGGTGGTGTGCTGAGAGTACGTCTGGTGGAACGGCTGACCGACCTGGAGCGGCTGATCGCCGCCGAGCGGGCACGCTCCGCCCCGGATGAGGCACTGATCCGCCGGCTGAGCCGCGAAAAGCTTCTGGCGAAGGATCGAATGGCCGCGCTTGGCGGTTGCGGCATGCCGCGCTGGGCGCGGGAGGATGGCGCGGCCGGCTAACCTCTATACCCGGCGGCCGGTGAACAGCACCGCCACCAGCATCGCCGACACCGCCAGCACCACACCCGCCAGCTTCGCGAAGCCCAAGGGCTCGTTCAGGATCAGCACGGACATCAGCACCGCTGCCACCGGCACCATGGCGGTCAGGCAGGCGGTGCGCGTCGCGCCCATCAACTCCCCCGCCCGGGCATAGAGCGTGGTGGCGATGGCCGAGGACAGAACGCCCTGGGCGAAGCCCTGCAACAGGCTGGATTGCCAGGGCATATGCGGCACCGCCCCGCCGCCGAGCAGCAGCCAGGGCGGCAGCAGCACCAAGGCGGAGAGGATGCACATCGCGGCATTCCCCGCGAGCGCCGGAATCCGCCAGCGCCGCAGCAGCACGGTGAAGGCGCCCCAGACCGTGCCGGCGCCGATCAGGATGATGTCGCCGCGCCAGGCGCCCGGATGGCTGCCGCCGATGCCGTCATAGCCGATCAGCAAGACGCCGCAGGCGATGAAGCCCAGGGCGATGGCGCGACCGCGTGTCGGCCGTTCGCCCAGCAATGGCACGGCCAGAACGGCGCCCATGACGGCGGCGGTGATGGGGGCGACGGTGCCGCCATGGCTGGCGGGCGCATGCACCAGACCCCAGCCGAACAGCAGCGCATTGGCCGCCCCGCCAGTGGCCACCAGCCCCATCAGCTTCGGCAGCCCGATCTCCGCCAGCACCCGCCGCGCCCGCCAGGCAAAGGGCAGCAGCACCAGGGCGGCGAAGCTGTAGCGCAGCACGGCGAGGTCGAGTGGTGAATAGCCCGCCACGGCGCCGCTGCGCGCCACCACCGCCTGACCACCCCAGGTCAGGGCCGCGGCGACGCCGAAGATCAGTCCGATAAGGACATTGCGGCCGGGCCCGGTCACGCCGGCGAGTTTTTGTCAGTCACGCGGCGGACCCTACGCCGCTGCGCCATCCCTTCCCAGGGGGGCAGCCTCAGGCCGCGTGGATCTCGTTCACATCCTGGCCGAAGCGATCGAAGGCGACACCATAGCAATGGATGGAAATGGCGGTGCGGCAGGACAGGTTCGCCAGGCGATGGATCAGCGTGGGATCGGCCGGGCCATGGCTGCCCTGCCCCGGCATCAGCAGCTTCGTCGCCGCGGGCTGCGGCAAATCCCCTTCGAGCGGGCTGTAATAGGTTTCGGTCAGGGCGCCCTGATGCACGGCGAAGGCGCACCAGGTGCGATGGGCATGCACCGGGGACATTTGGCCGGGCCGCCAGACCAGCGCCACCACGGCATAGCCGCCTTCCGGGTCGCTGTGCAGCAGGTGGCGCACATAGCGGTCAGGGCAACAGGGGCAGTCCAACCCCTCCAACAGCGCAGGATCGGCGGCGAAGGCCTGGATCGCGGCGGCGACGGCGCCCGGCCGGTCCACCGCGGGCAACCTCGCGGCTGCGGCAATGCCGGCCAGCATGGTCTCGCGGGGAGGACGGGTGCGGATGAAGGTCATCGGCGTGAAGCTTCCTGTTCTGACCACAGGATAGACCAGTATTTTTTCGCGCGGCAACTGGAAAGGAGATCATACTTCCCTTTTGTGGCGCCGGGACGCCCACTTCGTGCTCCTAGCCCCGGACCTCTGGCCGATACGGCGGCACGGGCTATGCTGTGGGATACAAGTCTGGAGTCCTGGTCCGATGCGTCGCCGCACCCTGCTCACCGCCGCCCTGCCCCTTCTCGCCGCCCCCGCCTTGGCGCAGACCGCCCGCCGGCCGCTGCGGCTCGTGGTGCCGTTCCCTGCCGGCGGCACGGCCGATCTGCTGGGCCGGCTGGCGGCGCGGGAGATCGAGGTCGCGCTCGGCAGCCCCGTGGTGGTGGAAAACCGGGCCGGCGCCGGCGGCGCCATCGGGTCCGACGCGGTCGCGCGCGGCCCGGCGGATGGCAGCACCATCCTGCTGTCCAATATCGCGTCCCAGGCCATCGGCCCGGCGGTGAACCGCACGGTGCCCTACAATCCCGTGGCGGATTTCCGCCATATCGCGCTGGTCGCGGCGGTGCCATCCGCCATCGCGGTCGCCGCCGATGGGCCGATCCGGACCATGGCGGACCTCGTCGCGCGGGCCAAGGCGCAGCCGGGCGGGGTGCGCTTCGGCTCCACCGGCATCGGCACCTCCAGCCATGTGAAGCTGGAACTGCTGAACCGCGCCGCCGGGGTAGACATCACCCATGTGCCCTATCGTGGCAGCGCCCCGGCCACCACCGACGTCATCGGTGGCCAGATCGAGGGGCTGATCGCCGCCGTGCCGGATATCGGCAACAACGACCGCCTGCGCCTGCTGGCAATCACCCTGCCCGATCGCGCCGCCCGCTGGCCGAATGTGCCGACCGTGGTGGAGGCCGGCTTCCCGACCCTGGTCGCCACCAACTGGTTTGGCCTGTCCGGCCCGGCCGGCATGCCGGCGGAAGCCGCCGCCGAGATCAACCGTGCCGTCGTCGCCGGGCTAAACACCCCGGCCCTGATCGACCGCCTGGCCCAGCTCGGCGCCCCGCCGAACCGGATGAGCCCGGCCGAGTATTCCGAGATGGTCCGGAGCGAGGTCGCCCGCTGGGCCGATGTGGCCCGCAGCGCGAATATCAGCGTCGAATGAGCGGCGCTGAGACGACGGCGGAGCTGGAAGCCCGCCTGGCGGAGGTGAAGGCCAAGCGCGGCTATCTGCTGCCGCATCACGGCCTGATGGCGCTGGCTTTTCCCAAACTGCTGGCCGGCTACGACGCGGCCTATACCGCGCTGGCGCTGGATGACCGGGTGTTGAGCCATCACGACCGGGAATTCGTCTGGATGGCGGTGCTGGCGGCGACCGATGAGGCGCTGGCGACGCATCACATCACCAAGTTCCGCGCCGCCGGCGGCACCGATGCCACCATCGGCGCCGCCTTCGCGGCCGCGGCCTTCGCCATCGGCGCGGAGGCTTTCGATTTCGCCGCGCGCGACTGGGGCCGGCAGCTTATCCCCTTCGATCCGCAGGCGAGTTACGTCGCGACTCTGCGGATCGTGGCGCCGGCCGCGCCGATCCGGCTGGTGCATCTGGCGGGCCTCGCCGTGCAGGTCTGTCGCGCCCGCTGGCGCCCCTTCGGCTGGCACCTCCAGGCCGCCTATGCCGATGGCGTGGAGGAGGAGGCGATGGCGGAGGCGATCAGCCTGGCGATGTTCCCTGGCAGCGTGCCGCGCTTCGTCGAGGCCTGCGGCCATTGGCGCGGGCTGATCGCCGACGGCACCCTGCCCGCCAGCCCCCGCTTCCGGGCCTGGGCCGCGTTGACCGGCCAGGGTGGGCATGACGAGGCGACGGGCCTCGCCACACCGGGCTGACGCCTAGGCGGGTGGGCGCGGCAGGGTGGTGATGCCGGGCAGCGCCGCCACCCGGTCCACCCAGGCCTGCACCGCGGGCCAGCGGGCCAGGTCGAAGCCGCCCTCATCGGCGCGGTGGGTATAGGCAAACAGCGCAAGGTCGGCGACGCTCGGCGTATCGCCGGCCAGGTAGGGCGAGGCGGCCAGCGCCCGCTCCATCACATCCAGCGCCGCCGCGCCGCTCTGGGCGCAGTCCTTCAGCCGTTCGGCATGCAGATGCGCCTCCCGCTTCCAGGCGATCAGGTTGCGGGCGACGGCGATATAGGGCTCGTGGCTGTACTGCTCGAAGAACAGCCATTGATAGATGCGGGTCCGCGCCAGACCGGGCGGCGGCAGCCAGGGCGAGCCCTCGGCCAGATGCAGCAGCATGGCGTTGCTCTCCGTCAGCACCGTGCCGTCATCCAGTTCCAGCACTGGCACCTTGCCGGCGGGATTCAGCGCCAGAAAAGGCGGGCGGCGGGTCTCGCCGCCATTGGTGTCGACCTCCACCCAGTCGAAATCGCGGCCGAGCAGCCGCAGCATCTGGGCTGGCTTCCAGCAATTGCCCGACCCGCTCATTCCATACAGGCGCATCGTTCAGAGCCTTTCCATCACCGCATCGCCCATGCCGGCCGTGCCCAGCACCGCCTCGCCTGGCAATGCAATATCGGCGCAGCGCGCGCCGGCATCGAGCGCCGCGGTCACCGCCGCCTCCACCTCGGCCGCCGCGGCCGCCGCCCCCGCCGACCAGCGCAGCAGCAAGGCGGCGGAGAGGATGGCGGCCAAGGGGTTGGCCACGCCCTTGCCCGCAATATCCGGCGCCGAGCCGTGCACCGGCTCATACAGCGCCCGCCGCCTTCCATCCGGCCGGGGCGCGGACAGGCTGGCGCTGGGCAGCAGGCCGAGGCTGCCGGCCAAGCCGGCGGCGGCGTCCGACAGCAGGTCGCCGAACAGGTTGTCGGTCAGGATCACGTCGAAGCGCTTCGGGTCGCGGTTGAGCATCAGCGCGCAGGTATCGGCCAGCATGTGGTCCAGCCGCACGTCGCGGAATTCATCCTGGTGCAGCGCGGTGACCACCTGGCGCCACAGCGCGCCGGCCTCCATCACATTGGCTTTGTCCACGCTGGTCAGCACGCCGCGCCGGCCGCGGGCGAGCGCGAAGGCGAAGCGGGCGGCGCGGATGATCTGCTCCTCGTCATAGGAATGGGTGTTGATGCCGCGCCGCTGGCCCTCCGCATCACGCTCGATGCCGCGCGGCACACCGTAATAGACCCCGCCCGACAGTTCCCGCACGAAACAGAGGTCCACACCCGCCAAGGTCCGCGCCTTGAAGGGCGAGGCCTCGTCCAGCGCGGGTTCGGTCCGCACGGGGCGCAGATTGGCGAACAGGCCGAGCCGCTTGCGCAGCGCCAGAAGGCTGCCCCGCGCGCGCTCCTCGGGCGGCATGCCGGTGCGGCCCAGGCTGTCGGCGGCGCCGAACAGCACGGCATCCGCCTGGTCCACAGCCGCATCGGTCTCGGCCGGCATCAGGCGACCGGTGGCGTGCCAGGTGGCGTTGCCATAGGGCTGTTCCACGATCTCCATCGCCAGACCGTGCTTCGCCCGCATATGGCGCAGCACGCGCAGCGCCTGGGCGGTGACCTCCGGCCCGATGCCGTCCCCGCCGAGGACCACGACATTCAGCGGGCGGATGGATGCGGTCATGCAGGCAGGGCTCCCAGGGGGTATTGTCGGATGGGCGATGTTGGATTTCGCATGACGCCGCCTGGGCCGGCACGTCAAGCCTGGGTGGGCACAGCTCCGGCTTTGCGGCACTGCATCAAAGCGTGGCAGGATGGTCGCCGATGCAAGACGCCCCGCCCCCGCCCCGCCCCGCCGTGCTCGTGCTCGGCATGCACCGTTCCGGCACCTCCGCCCTCACCCGCGTGCTGTCGTTGCACGGGCTGACCCTGCCAGCCCGGCTGGTGGGGGCACGATCCGACAATCCGCGCGGTTTCTGGGAAGCGGCCGAGGTCGCGGCGCTGAATGACCGCATCCTGGCCGCGATGGGCCGCAGCTATGACTACCCCCGGCCGCTGCCGGAGGGGCTGCTGCCGGCCGAGGCGCTGGAGCCCTTCATCGCCGAGGCGGCCGCGTTGCTCGCCACGGAATTCCCCGGCGAGGCCCCCTTCGTGCTGAAGGACCCGCGCATCTGCCGCCTGCTGGATGTCTGGCTGCCGGCCCTGGCGCGCTTCGGCGCCGCGCCCCTGGCCCTGATCGCGGTGCGCAACCCCCTGGAGGTGGCACGGTCGCTGGAGGCGCGGGAGGGGATGGGGAAGCGGCGCGCCTTGCTGCTGTGGCTGTCGCATGTGCTGGCATCGGAACGCGACAGCCGCCACCTCCCGCGCTGCGTGGCGCATTACGACGACCTGATGCGCGACTGGCGCAACCACCTGGCGCGACTCGGCCTGCCGGTGCGGCGGGAGACGGCGCTGGAGACCATCGCCTTCCTCACCCCCGCCCTGCGCCACCATGAGGCCGATACCGACTCCCTGCTGCGCGATGCGGAGGTGCCGGCGGCGGTGAAGCGCGTCTATGCCGAGCTGCGCCGCGCCCCGGCCGAGCCCGGGCTGGACCCGGCGCCCTTCGACGCCGCCGCAGCATGGCTGGCGGCGGAGCAGGATTTCGGCGGATAGCCAGGGCCGCAGGCCCCTTGCGGAAAACCGGCCATGGCCCCCATTCTTCCGCCCCGAAAATAAGCCGGCCGGCCAAGGCACGGCGGAGTGGGAGGGGTTGTCCATGACCAGTCTGATCACCCGGCGCATCGCGCTGGCCGCCGCCGCTGGCGCGCTCGCGGCGCCGCATGTCGCCCGGGCGCAGGGGCGCTACAAGTCCGAATACAAGCTCTCGGTCGTCGGCAACCGCACCATCCCGTTGGCCGACGGCGCCTTCCGATGGGCGGAGCTGGTCACCGAACGCTCCGGCGGGCGGATCAATGTGAAGGTCTATCCGGGCAGCCAGCTGGTCGGCGGCGACCAGACCCGCGAATTGGTGGCGATGCGCCAGGGGGTGATCGACTTCGCGGTCTTCTCCACCATCAACATCTCCCCCCAGATTCGCGAGATGAACCTGTTCTCCCTGCCCTTCCTGTTGCAGGACAGCCGCGGCTTCGACGCCATCATCAAGGGGCCGATCGGCGAGGAGCTGTTCCGCACCCTGGAATCGCGCGACGTGCAGCCGGTGGCCTGGGGCGAGAACGGCTTCCGGGAAATCTCCAACAGCCGGCGCGCCATCCGCACGCCGGAAGACCTGCGCGGCATGAAGATCCGCTTCGCCGCCGGCGCCATCTTCTCCGAGATCTTCACCGCTCTCGGTGCCAATCCGGTGCAGATGTCCTTCGCCGACCTGCAACCGGCGCTGTCCACCGGCGCGGTGGATGGGCAGGAGAACCCGGTGAACCTGTTCCTCGGCTTCCGGATGGACACGCTGGCGCAGCGCCACCTGACCATCTGGAACTACGTCGCCGATGCCGGGATCTTCCTGCTGACCAAGCAGGTACTCGCCAGCTTCTCGGCGGAGGACCAAGCGCTGGTCCGCGCCTGCGCGCAGGAAGCGGCGCAGGAACAGATCAATGCCAGCCGCAAGGGGCTCGGCGCCGGTGGCGACCGAACCTCGCTGGATGAGCTGGCGCGGCGCAATGTCACGGTCACCATCCTGTCGGATGCGGAAAAGCAGGCTTTTGCTCGGGCCACCCGCAGCGTCTACGACAAATACGCCCAGACCGTGGGCGCCGACCTGGTGCGCCGCACCGAAGCCGCGGTGACCGCCGCGCGCGCGTGAATTTTCGCGGCGCGCCGGGCGAGCCCCGGCGCGCCGCCTGCAGGACATCCCATGACCGACCACGCCGACATCCAGGCCCCCGGCCTGCAGCTGGGGGAAGCCCCGCCGCGCATCCCGGTGACGATCGAGGGTGCGATCGGGGCCGCCATCATGGGCGTCCTCGCGCTGATCACCTTCGCCAATGTCGTGGTGCGCTACTTCACCAATGTCTCCTTCGCCTTCACCGAGGAATATTCGGTGGCGCTGATGGTGGTGATGGCCTTCGTCGGCGCCGCCGCGGCCTTCGGCAATGACCGCCATATCCGCATGACCTTCTTCACCGAACGGCTGCCGCTGCGCACGGCTCGGCTGGTGGAACAGCTCGTGTTGCTGTCCTGCCTGTTCATCTTCGCCTGCATCGCCTGGTACGGCGCCTGGTACACCTGGGACGAATACCGCTTCGAGGTGCTGTCCCCCGGGCTTGGCGTGCCGTCCTGGTACTACACGGTCTGGATGCCGCTGTTGTCGGCCGTGATCTGCCTGCGCATCGCCGGGCGGATGTGGCGCGTGCTGCGCGCCGGGCGCGCCTCGCCAACAAGCCGGGCCTGACGGCGATGGTCCTCGAAGGCTCCCTGATCCTGCTCGGCACGTTCTTCCTGATGCTGTTCCTCGGCGTGCCGATAGGCGTCTCGCTCGGGCTGGCCGGCTTCCTGGTCATTGGCATCGAGGGGCTGGGCGTCATGGCCCTGCCCACCAACATCTGGACCGGCATCGCCAAGTATCCGCTGCTGGCCCTTCCGATGTTCGTGCTCGCCGGCATGGTCTTCGAACGCGCCGGCGTCGCCGCCCGCCTGGTCGTCTTCGCGCAGGCGCTGGTCGGGCCACGACGCGGGGCCTTGGCCATCGTGGCCGTGCTGGTCTGCATGGTTCTGGGCGGCATCAGCGGGTCGGGGGCTGCGGATGCCGCGGCCGTCGCCGCGGTGATGCTGCCGGCCATGCTGAAGGAGGGCTATCCGCGCGCCTTTTCCGCCAGCCTGATCGCCGCGGCCGGGTCCACCGCCGTGCTGATCCCACCCTCCATCCCCTTCATCGTCTATGCGGTAATCGTGCCGGGCGTTTCCGTCCCCGCGCTGTTCCTGGGTGGCGTTATCCCGGGGCTGCTCGCCGGCCTGTCACTGCTGGTGCCGGCCATCCTGCTCGCGCGCGTCCATGGCTTCGGCCTGCCTGATGTCACGCAGGCCCGGCCGCCCCTCTGGGCCTCCTTCAGGGATGCCATCTGGGGGCTTCTGGCGCCGATCATCATCCTGGGCGGGCTGCGCTCCGGCGCCTTCACGCCGACCGAGGCCGCCGTCGTGGCCGTCTTCTACGGGCTGTTCGTCGGCCTGTTCATCTACCGCGTGCTGCGCTGGGCCGATATCTACGCCGTACTGCGCGACAGCGCTGAAATCAGCGCCGTGGTGCTGATGATCATCGCACTGGCCAGCATCTTCGCCCATGCGGGCAGCACCGTCGGCGCCTTCGACGCACTGGCCCGGACCCTGGTCGGCATCACCGGCAATGAGACGGTCATGCTGCTGATGATCACCGCCCTGGTGCTGCTGGCCGGCATGCTGATCGACGCCATTTCCATCTTTCTGGTCTTCCTGCCCATCCTTCTGCCCATCGCCCGCAGCTTCGACTGGGACCTGACCTGGTTCGGCATCCTGCTGACCATGAATGTGGCCATCGGCGCCTTCACCCCGCCCATGGCGGTGAACCTGATGGTCACCTGCAAGGTGGCCGGCACCTCGATGGAATCGACCATCCCCTGGGTGCTGTGGTTCGTGCTGGCGATGCTGAGCGCGCTGCTGCTGGTGGCCTTCGTGCCGGAACTGGCGCTGTTCCTGCCGCGCCTGATGGGGGACCTGTAGGCCCCCTTTCCTGCGCCGCCAGCCCCGGCGGCAGGGCATTTCCGCGGTGGATGATACGACTCGTTGACATTTTGTGGGCGGCAGGCTCGGCTGCCATCCATGGCGATGAGGATGTCGAGCATGGATCAGGTTCGTGACACGGGGCCGGTGCGGCGTGGGCTGCTGGGCTTCGGGGCCGCTCTCGGCGGTGCTGCCGCGCTGTTTGCACCGCGCCGCGCGGAAGCGCAGACCGCCGCGCGCAGCAAGTTGCAGACCATCCGCGAACGCGGCCGGCTGATCGTCGGCACCGGCAGCACCAACCCGCCCTGGCATTTCGAGGATTCGCGCGGCCAGCTGGTCGGCATGGACATCGACCTGGCGCGGCTGCTGGCCAAGTCGCTGTTCGACGACCCCACCAAGGTGGAATTCGTGCTGCAGGGGTCCGATGCGCGCATCCCCTCCCTGATCACGGACAAGGTCGATATCGTCGTCCAGTGGATGACGGTGACGCCGGGCCGCGCCCAGCAGGTGGAATTCACCATCCCCTATTACCGGGAGGGCGTCGGCCTGATGCTGCTGGCCCGCGGCGGCCGGTTCAGCAATTTCGATCAGGTGAAGGCGGCCGGCGCCGATGCGCGGGTCGGCGGCATGCAGAACGTGTTCCTGGAGGAATGGATCCGCAAGGCGCTGCCGCAGGCGCGGATCGACGCCTTCGAAAGCCCGGATGCCACCTTGCAGGCGCTGAATGCGCGGCGCGTCGATGCCTATCTCGCCGACCAGTCGGCGATGCGCTGGCTGATGGCGCAGGCCCCCGGCCGCTTCGTCGATGCGGGCTATGGCTGGATGCCGAACTCCTACGCCTCCGCCGTGAAGCCGGGCGACCCGATCTGGCTCAACTGGGTCAACACCGTCTACAAGGAAGCGATGATGGGCGTCGATTTCGACACCTTCGCCGCCTCCTACAAGCGCTGGTTCGGGATCGAGTTGGCGACGCCGAAGGTCGGTTTCCCGAGCGAATTCGCCTGACCTCGGCCAGGTTGACGTCGAACGGATGGGCGGGGCGCAGGCCCTTCCCATCGCCTCCCCTCGACGCTGAGGCCGCATGATCGACTACCATTTCGACTGGACCGTCATCACCCGCAACGCGGACAAGTTCGTCGCGGCGCTGGGGCTTGGGCTGGGGCTGGCCGTTGTGTCGCTGCTGATCGGCTGCGTCATCGGGCTGGCCGCGGCCTATGCGCGGGTTTCCGGCAAACGCTGGCTCTCCGGCCCGGTCTGGGCCTATGTCGAGGTCATCCGCTGCACGCCGCTGCTGCTGCTGATCTTCTTCGTCTATTTCGGCCTGCCGGAATTCGGCATCTATTTCCTCGACAAGACCGAGAGCTTCATCCTGACGCTGTCGCTCTATGCTGGCGCCTATATGAGCGAGGTGTTCCGCGCCGGCCTCGCCTCCATCCCCAAGCAATATGTGGAAGCGGCGAAGGCGATCGGCATGCGGCCCTGGCAGCGGCAGCGCTGGGTGGTGCTGCCGGTGATGTTCCGCATCACCCTGCCTTCCGTCGGCAACAACCTGATCTCCTTGTTCAAGGACACCTCCCTGGCCGCCGCCATCGCGATCCCGGAGCTGACCTTCACGGCGCGGCAGATCAACGCGAATACCTTCCGCGTGATGGAGGTCTGGCTGGCGGCGAGCGCCATGTACCTGGCCACGGCCTATTTGCTGGCGATCGGATTGCGGCTGCTCGAACGTCGCTACGCGACGATCCGCTGACCATGGAATTCGAACCCGGCACATTCCTGTTCGAGGCCTGGCAGGCGCGGTTTTCCCTGCTGCGCGGCATCTGGGCGACGATCTCCGCCTCCGGCCTCACCATCGCCGCCTCCACCGTCCTGGGCGTGCTGCTCGGCACCGTGCTGGCCTATGGCTGGGCGCCGTTGCGGCTGCTGGCGCGGCTCTATGTGGACGTGCTGCGCGGCATCCCGGTGCTGGTGCTGATCCTGTTCACCTATTACGGGCTGTCGCTGTTCGGCATCAACGTGCCGGCCTATTGGGCCGGGATCATCGCGCTGTCCGCCTTCGCCACCGCCCATGTGGCGGAGACGCTGCGCGGCGCGGTGCAATCGGTGCCGGCCGGGCAGATGGAGGCGGCCAAGGCCATCGGCCTACGCTTCGACCAACGGCTGCGCTACGTGATCCTGCCCCAGGCGATCCGCCGCATGCTGCCGCCCTGGGTGAATACGGGGCTGGAGGTGGTGAAGGGCACCACCCTGCTCTCCGTCATCGGGGTGGTGGAGCTGTTGCTCTCGACGCAGCAGATCGTCGCCCGCAACTACATGATCATCGATTTCTACCTGTTCGCCGGGCTGCTGTATCTCATCATCAATTTCGCCATCGCCCAGTTCGGCGCGCTGCTGGAGCGCCGCTTCTCCTATCTTCGCTATTGAGGGACCCGGGCATGTCCGACCAGGTACTGCTGCGGGCCCAGGGGGTCCGCAAGAGCTTCGGCGAAACCGAGGTGCTGAAGGGCATCGACCTGGAGGTCCGTCAGGGCCAGGTGGTGTCGCTGATCGGCGCCTCCGGCTCCGGCAAGACCACCTTCCTGCGCTGCGTGAACATGCTGGAGGAGCATGACGCCGGCGAGATCCTGCTGGATGGCGAGCCCATCGGCTATCGCGACGAAGGCGGCCGCCGGCGGCGCCTGTCGGAGGCCAAGGTTTCGGCCCAGCGCGCGCGCATCGGCATGGTGTTCCAGAGCTTCAACCTCTTCCCTCACCTGACGGCGGAGGAGAATGTGATGCTCGGCCTGACCAAGGTGCTGGGCCGCCCGAAGGCCCAGGCGAAGGAGGTCGCGGCGCATTGGCTCGGCAAGGTAGGGCTGGAGGCGCGGCGCGGGCACTACCCCTACCAGCTCTCGGGCGGCCAGCAGCAGCGCGTCGCCATCGCCCGCGCGGTGGCCATGGAGCCGCGCCTGCTGCTGTTCGACGAGGTGACCAGCGCGCTCGACCCCGAACTGGTGGCGGAGGTGCTGGGCGTGATGCAGGCCCTGGCGGAATCCGGCATGACCATGCTGGTGGTCAGCCATGAGATGCTGTTCGTACGCGAGGTGTCGCACCACGTCGTCTTCATGGATGGCGGCAGGGTGGCCCAGGCCGGCCCGCCCGCCGAGATCTTCGACCAGCCGCCGGGGGAGCGCCTGCAACGCTTCCTCGGCCGCTTCCATGGGCTGTTCGGCGGGACGTAGCGGCTGCGTCAGGCCGCGACGCCGCGCGGCACCATGCGCTGGGCGCCCAGGCTTTTGGCGCCGATGGCAATGAAGGCCGCCAGCACCAGAAGCTGCGCGATGGCAAAGGGCAGTTCCGACTGGGTCGGCGCCAGTTGCTGGAAAGCGGGCACCTTGGTGAAAAGCTGCGCGACGCCGACGAAGACCAGGAAGTACTGGGTGGCGACCAGCCCCACCACCTCCGTCCGCCGCCAGGCGGGGCCAGCGCGGCGCGCCAGCAGAACCGCCAGCAGGGTCAGCAGCGCCAGCACGCCCACGACATGCGAAGGCAGCACGGCGGTGATCGGAAACAGGAAGCCGCTGGCGCTGGTGAGGAAAGCGGTCACCAGGAACAGCGTCATCCAGCTGGCGGATGTTCTGGCGCGCATCAGATCCGCCACGACGACGAAGCCGGCGGCCGGTGCGATCAGGCTGATCGCCGTATGCGCCACGATAAGGGATGTGAGGTCGAGCATCGTCCGTACTCCAGCGCCGATGAGGGAGACACCAGCTTAGACATGGCGTGACGCGCGGGTGTTGCCTGATCTTGCTGCGATTTCACAACGTGGCAGGCAGCCGCGCGTGCCTGCTTTATCATCGCAATTGCCTGCGCGCTGGCGCGCCCTGCGCCAGAACCGATGGCGCTGCCCCGCGATCGAGCACCGGCGGCGGTTGACCCGCATCGTCCTTACAATATCATCCCCCAAGCCTTGTTGGCAGCGATCATCCCCGAGGCTTCGGCTGGAGGGCACCGAAGGAGTCGCGCCGTATGGATCTCGCCTCGGACGTGCCGGCATCGGCTGCAACCGGCGTCGGCACCGGCATCATCGATTGCGACGTGCACCCCATCGTCGATGGCGGCATGACCACGCTGATGCGCTACATGCCGCAGGCCTGGAACGAGCGCTTTCGCCGCAAGGGGTCGGTGCTGCAGGGCACGGGCGGCGTGCCGCTGAAATTCGCCCATCCCAACGGCAGCGTGCCGCGCCAGGATGCGCGCGGCCCGAAGGGTGGCATCGCCGGATCCGATCCGCATTACCTCATTGCCGACCTGCTGGATGGCCATGGCGTCGAGCTCGCCTTGCTGAACTGCATCCAGGCCGGCGCCGTCGCCGCGGCGCTGTCGGGGGCGGAGGAAAGCATCGTTCTGGCGCGCGCCTATAACGATGTGTTCCTGGAGGAATGGCTGCCGCTCGACAAGCGCCTGCGCTTCGCGCCCACCGTGCCGGTGCAGGACCCGCAGGCTGCGGCGGAGGAAATCCGTCGCGTCGGCCGGCACAGCCAGGTCGCCGCCATCTCCCTGCCGCTGCTGAACATCCAGCTGGGCAACCGCTGGTACTGGCCGATCTTCGCGGCGGCGGAGGAGATGGACCTGCCCATCTACCTGCATGTCACCGGCATTGAGAGCCTGATCGCCGGCACGCCCGCCATCACCTCCGGCACCTTCGATTCCTACATCGACCGCTACCTGGCGATGCCGCAGCTGGCGGAATCCAGCGTGCGCAACCTCGTCTTCAGCGGCACCTTCGCGCGCTTCCCGCGCCTGCGCTTCGTCTTCGCGGAATTCGGCTTCCTCTGGCTGCTGCCGCTGCTGTGGCGGATGGACCGGCTGTGGCGGGGCCTGCGCCACGACGTGCCCTGGGTGCAGCAACCACCCAGCGAGATCGTGCGCAGCCGCTGCTTCTTCACGACGCAGCCGGTGGACGAGCCGGATGACGTGCAGGACCTGGACCGCCTGATGGCGATGATCGGCGACGACGTGCTGTGCTTCAGCTCGGACTATCCGCATTGGGACAACGACATGCCGGGCGCGACGCTGCGCTTCCTGTCGCCGGAGCGGCGGCGGAAGATCTTCAGCGAGAATCCCCGCAGGGCGTTGAGGCTGTGACGCCATGAGCGAGACGACGGCACGGGCCGCGCGGCGGACGCTGCGACTGGATGCGGGACCGGCGGAGGCGATCCAGCCCGGCCGCTTCACCATGGTCACGGCCGGCACGCGGCGCATCGGCGTGACCCGCCTGCAGGACGGCAGCTTCCGCGCCATCCGCGACCGCTGCCCGCACAAGGCGGCCGAGATCTGCAAGGGCATCGTCGGCGGCACCTGGCCGCCTTCCGCACCGGGCGAGCTGACCTACGCACGGGAAGGCGAAATCGTCGTCTGCCCGTGGCACGGCTTCGAATACGACCTGGCGACGGGTGCCGAGCTGTTCTGGCCGAAGGGCCCAGGGCTGCGCATCTACCCCACGGAAGTCGCCGAGGGCCGCGTTTTCGTCATCGTACCCGAAGGGCGGCCCGGCCGCCCCGAGGCAACCGCCTGAGGAGGGCTTCCTAATGCCGATTACCCGCCGTCGCATGGGCCAGGGCGTTGCCGGTGGCCTTCTGGGCGCCACGCTGGCAACCCCCGCGCTGACACAGGAACGCACCATCACCCTCGCCGCCTATAGCGGCGTCTTCGAGGAACACTACAAGGCCGCGGTGGTGGAGCCCTTCCTGCGGGCGCATCCGGGCATCCGCGTCACCTATTTCGGCATGCCCAATTCGGCGCAGATGCTGGGCACGCTGCGCGCCCAGCGCGCCGCGCCGCAGCTGGACGTGATGCTGTTCGACCTGACCTTCGCCAAGGCCGCGACGGATGAGGGCCTGTTCGAGCCGATCCCCCGCGATTCCATGCCGGTACTGGCGGAACTCGACCAGGAGCGCGCCTTCCCGCCCGGCATGGCCAGCCCGGCCGTCACCTTCGATCACCTGGCGCTGGTCTATTCGCCGGAACGCGTCACGCCGGCGCCGGATTCCTGGCGCGTGCTGTGGGACCCGCGCTATCGCGGCAAGATCGCCTTCGCCGGCGTGCCGGACCTGGGCGGCATCTCCATCGTGCTGCTGGCCAATATGATGGAAGGCGAGCGCGACTACATGCGCAGCTTCGACAAGGGCATCGCCTCCGTCGCGCAGATGGCGCCGAATGTGCTGAACTTCGAACCGCGGCCGGATTCCTACAGCTTCATCGTCAACGGCACCTCCTCCCTCGGCTATGGCTGGAATGCGCGGGCGCAGCTCTATGCCAAGGCCAATCCGGGCGTCATCGAGGGCATCGTGCCGAAGGAAGGCTCGGTCGCCATCATGAACATGATCAACCTGGTGAAGGGCGGACCGCAGCAGGACGCAGCCAAGGCCTTCATCGCCTATGCGCTGGGGGTGGAGGCGCAGAGCGCCTTCGCCGAACGCATGTTCTACGGCCCGGTCAACAGCAAGGTGCAGCTCAGCGCCGCCGCTGCCTCCCGCATCGCGACGCAGGAACAGCGGGCGAGCTGGCTGCCGGTGAACTGGCTGGAAGTCGCCCGCATCCGCGACCGGGTGAACGAGCAGTGGCGCCGCCGGGTGCTGACGGCCGCGCGTTGATGGCAGAAAGCGCGAATATCCACCTGCTGCTGGACGGGCTGGAAAAGCGCTTCGGCGGCGGACCCGCGGCGGTGGAGGCCCTGACGCTGGAGGTGCGGGAGGGTGAACTGCTGGGACTGCTCGGCCCTTCCGGCTGCGGCAAGACCACCACCTTGCGGATGATCGGCGGCCTGCTGCCGGCCTCCGCAGGTCGTATCGTCGTGGCGGGGCGCGACATCACCGAGCTGCCACCGCATCGGCGGGACATGGGCATCGTCTTCCAGAACTACGCGCTGTTCCCGCATATGACAGTGGCGCAGAATCTCGCCTTCGGGCTGGAGATGCGCGGCGTGGCCCGCGCCGACATCGCCCAGCGCGTCCGCCGGGCGCTGGAGATGGTGCGCCTGCCCGGCTTCGACGACCGGCGGCCGCGGCAGCTTTCGGGCGGCCAGCAGCAGCGCGTCGCTTTGGCCCGCGCGCTGATCGTGGAGCCCAGCATCCTGCTGCTGGACGAGCCGCTGTCGAACCTCGACGCCAATCTGCGCGAGGAGATGCGTGTGGAGATCCGCGACATCCAGAAGCGGCTCGGCATCACCGCCGTCTTCGTCACTCATGACCAGGCGGAAGCGCTGGCGATCTGCGACCGCATCGCGCTGATGCGCTCCGGCCGGCTGGAACAGTTCGGCGCGCCGACCGATATCTACGAACGCCCGGCCAATGCCTTCGTCGCCGGCTTCGTTGGCCGCATCAACCGCGTCGAGGCGCAGCGCCAGGCCGATGGCGCGGTCATGCTCGGCACCACGCGGCTCGGCCAGGCGCCCGGCCCGGCGGGGCCGGTGCTGGCCATGCTGCGCCCCCACCGCATCCGCGTCGCGGCGGAACGTGACGACCGGACGCCCTGGATCACCGTGCCGGGCATCGCCCGACGCACCATCTTCGTGGGCGATGTGCTGATCGCCGAGATCGCGGTGGGCGACACGCTGATCAGCATTGAGCGCCATACCCAGGGCGACATGCCGATGCTGGAGGCCGGCGCCCCGGTGGAACTCGCCTGGCGGGAACAGGACCTCTATGTCTTCCCGGCGACGCCATGACGGGGGGTACCGCCTCCAGGGGATTCGGCCTGCTGCCATTGCTGCTGCTGCCGGCGGTGGCGATCAACCTGCTCACCTTCCTCTGGCCGGTCATCAACCTCGCCACCCTGTCGCTGTATGAGGGGCAGGCGGGCGGCGCGATGGGCACCACCCTGACCATGGCGACCTGGCAGGGGTTGTTCGAGGACAGCTTCTATCCGGAGCTGCTGCTGAATTCGGTGGTGCTCGCCCTGACCGTCACGCTGATCGCGCTGGTCTGCGGCTATCCGATCGCGCTGTACATCCACCGCGCCTCCGACCGCTGGCGCAACCTGCTGGTCATCATCTGCATCTCCCCGCTCCTGCTCTCGGCGGTGGTGCGCACCTATGGCTGGATGCTGATTTTGGGCGATGCGGGGGTGCTGCCCAGCCTGCTGCGCGGCCTGGGCATGGCGGAGGTGCCGCGGCTGGTGTTCAACGATGTCGGCGTCATCATCGGCCTGGGCGAGATCTTCATGCCCTATATGATCCTGTCGCTGCTGGCAGGCTTCGCCCGGCTGGACCAGGGGCTGGAGGATGCGGCCGCCAGCCTGGGCGCCCGGCCCTTCACCGTCTTCCGCCGCATCGTGCTGCCGCTGACCATGCCGGGCATCCTGCTGGGATGCCTGCTGGCCTTCGTGCTGGCGGTCAGCAGCTTCGTCACGCCCAAGCTGCTGGGCGGCGGCAGAGTCATGGTGCTGGCGACGGAGATCTACGACCAGGCCATCGTCACCCTGAACTGGCCGCTGGCCGCGGCGCTGTCCGTCGTGGTGCTGGTGCTGTTCGGCAGCACCTTGCTGGTCTATGGCCGCATGGCGGCGATCATCGAACGGCGGATCGGATGAAGCGCTTCTCCCCCGGGCGCATCGGCTTCGGCCTGCTGGTGCTGGTGATGTTCATCTACCTGCTGGCGCCGGTGGTGATGGTGGTGCCGATGTCCTTCTCCGGCGCCACCAGCCTGGTCTGGCCACCACCTTCCTGGAGCACGCGCTGGTATGTCGCGCTGCTGCAGGATGCCGAGATGGCCGTGGCGCTGCGCAACAGCCTGGTGCTGGCCTCCATCGTCACCCTGCTGTCGCTGGCGATTGGCGGAGCCGCCGCCTACGCCCTGGTGCGCGGCCGCTTTCCGGGGCGGGAGGCGCTGAGCGCCCTGCTGACCGCGCCGCTGCTGCTGCCCAGCATCGTGCTCGGCCTGGCGCTGCTGATCATCTTCGTGTCGCTGCGGCTGATCGGCCAATGGCCGGGGCTGATCCTGGCGCATCTGCTGATCACCCTGCCCTATACCGTGCGCGTGCTGAGCACGGCGCTGTCCACCCTGCCGCCGGCGGTGGAGGACGCGGCGGCCAGCCTGGGCGCGCCGCCGGGCACCGTGTTCCGCCGCATCACCCTGCCGCTGATGGCGCGCGGCGTGGTGGCGGCGGGGGCGATCTCCTTCCTCGTCTCCTTCGACGAGGTGGTGATCAGCCTGTTCATCGTCGGTCCGCAGCTCAACACTCTGCCGGTGGCGCTGTATCATTATGTCGAGCGCCGGACCGATCCGCAGGTGGCGGCCATCTCGGTGCTGCTGATTATCTTCACCCTGCTTCTGGTGGTCGTCATGGAACGAGCGCTGGGGCTGCGACGCACGATCGGCGGCAAAGGCTGATCAGAGAAGGAGTAGACGGTCCATGGCGAAATACGTGATCGAGCCGATGCCCGGCCAGTTGAGCAGTGAGGTCGTGGCGCTGCTGGAGAAGGCGGAGACCGCCACCATCGGCCATTGGCGCCATTGGGGTTTCGTGGACCGTCGCGTGCAGGGCCTGCTGCGCAAGCGCGTGGCCGGCACCGCCGTGACGGTGCAGTTCACCGGCCCGGATTCCACCATCCTGCACCATGCGCTCGGCCTGCTGCGGCCGGGGGATATCCTGGTGGTGGACCGGCTGGGCGATGACCGCCATGCCTGCTGGGGCGGCGGCGTGACGGTGGCGGCCAAGGCCGCGGGTGCCAAGGCCGGCGTGGTCGATGGCGCCTGCACCGATATCGAGGAGGTCGAGGCCTCCGACTTCCCGCTCTGGTGCCGCGGCCTCGCGCCGATCACCACGCGCATCTACGACCTCGGCGGACGGATGAACGTGCCGGTCTCCATCGGCGGCGTGGTGGTGATGCCGGGCGATGCCGTGCTCTGCGACGAAAGCGGCGTGCTGGTACTGCCGCCTTCCGAGGCGGAGGCCGAGGCGCGGGAGGCGATCGCCCGGCAGGAGCGCGGGATGAAGATCCAGGCGCGGGTGGCGGCCGGCGAGAAGCTGGGCGACATCAGCGGCGCGACGGCGAAGGTGCTGGCAGGTCTCTGACCAGCCCACAGGGTGGCGCGATCATTGCATTGGCGATCGGGAAACCTTCCCCGGATGCCACCTCATGCTGTCGCGCCGCCCTCTGCTCGCCGCCCTCGCCGGAACCCTGGCCGCACCCTCCCTGGCCCGCGCCCAGGGCTGGTCGCCGGACCGGCCGATCCGCCTGCTGATCGGCTTCCCGCCCGGCGGCGCCTCCGATGCCGCCCTGCGCATCATTCAGCCCAGGCTCGCGGCACGGCTTGGCCAGAACGTGGTCATCGACAACCGCACCGGCGCCGGCGGTAATCTGGCGGTGGAGGCCACGGCCCGGTCGCAGCCGGATGGCACCACCATGGTCTCCGCCAATATCGGCACGCTAGCGGTGAACCCCGCGCTGCTGAAGACCATGCCCTTCGACCCGATCGCCGACCTCGCGCCGCTGTCGATGATCTTCAATGCCACCAATGTGCTGGTGGTGCCGGCCGCGAAACCCTTCCGCAGCGTGGCGGATATCCTGGCTGCGGCGAAGGCGCGGCCGGAGACGCTGACCTATGGCACCGGCGGCGTCGGCTCGCCCGGCCACCTCTGCGGCATCCTGCTGGACAGCATCGCCGGGGTGAAGACGGTGGCCGTGCCCTATCGCGGCGGCGGGCCGCAGATGCTGGGCCTTGTGGCGGCGGAGCATGACTTCTCCTTCTCGCCCATCGGCACAGTGATGACCCATGTCGCCGCCGGCACCATCCGGGCCCTGGCCGTCGCCACCCGCAGCCGCGCGCCCGAGCTGCCTGATGTTCCCACCATGATCGAGGCGGGGCTCGCGGATTATGAGGTGCTGAACTGGGACGGCGTGCTGGTGCCGAAGGCCACGCCGGCCGCCATCCGCACCCGTCTTGGCGACACGCTGCGCGACGTGCTGGCGGACCCCGAGGTGGTGGCGGAATTCGGCCGCCGCGGCCTGACCCCGCGCCCGACCAGCGAGGCGGATTTCGCCGCCCAGCTCGCCGCCGACAGCGCCAACTGGCAGCGGCTGATCCGCGCCGCGGGCATCGAGCCGAGCTGAGATGCCGCCTGGGACCGCCGGCATCTGAGAACCCTTTGCAGCTTCGGCATGGGGTGGTGTATCGCCGCCCCATGCTCCGCAAATTCCTCCGCTTCTACCGCCCGCATCTGCGCCTGGCGCTGATCGCCTTTGGCTGCGCTGCCCTGTCGGGTTTGCTGGAGCTCGGCTTTCCCATGGCCGTGCGCGCCTTCATCGACCATCTGCTGCCGCAGCAGGACATGGGCATCATCGGCCTCGCGGTCGCCGCCCTGCTCGCCATCTACCTGCTGAATGCGGGGCTGATGGCGGTGGTCACCTATTGGGGCCATGTGCTGGGCATCGCCATCGAGACGGAGCTGCGCCGCAACGCCTTCGACCATCTGATGCGGCTGTCCTTCCGCTTCTACGACAACCAGAAGACCGGCCACCTGGTCGGCCGCGTGACCAAGAACCTGGAGGATATCGGGGAGGTCGCGCATCACGGGCCGGAGGACCTGCTGGTCGCGGTGCTGACCTTCCTCGGCGCCTTCGCGCTGATGCTGCTGGTCAGCCCGACCCTCGCCATGCTGACCGCGGTGATCGTGCCGCTGATCGCCTGGGTCGTCGCGCATTACGGCGGGCGGATGACGCTGAACTGGCAGGCGCAGTTCGGCCGCGTCGGCGCCTTCAATGCCCGCATCGAGGAAGCCGTCGGCGGCATCCGCGTGGTCAAGGCTTTTGCGAATGAGGCCCACGAACGGAAGCTGTTCGCGGCCGACAATGCGAACTACCAGCGCACCAAGCTGGAGGCCTATCGCATCATGGCCATCGGCATGACGCTGAACTACCTCGGCATGCGGCTGGTGCAGTTGGTGGTGATGCTGGCGGGTGCGGGGCTGATCGTCGCCGGCAGCCTCTCCATCGGCGATTTCGTCGCCTTCCTGCTGCTGGTGAACGTCTTTTACCGGCCGCTCGAGAAGATCAACGCAGTGATCGAGACCTATCCGCGCGGCCTGGCCGGCTTCCGCAGCTATCTCGACCTGATGGCGACGGAGCCCGATATCGCCGATGCGCCGGATGCCACCCCCGCCCCGCCGTTGAAGGGCGCCGTGCGGTTCGAGGATGTGACCTTCGGCTATACGCCCGGCCGCCCGGTGCTGCGCGACCTGTCGCTGGAGGTGGCGCCGGGCCAGACCATCGCCCTGGTCGGTCCCTCAGGCGCCGGCAAGACCACCATCTGCTCCCTGCTGCCACGCTTCTACGATGTGGAGGCCGGGCGCATCACCATCGACGGCATCGACATCCGCCGGATGACCCTGGCCTCCCTGCGCGGGCAGATCGGCCTGGTGCAGCAGGATGTGTTCCTCTTCGCCGGCAGCATCCGCCAGAACATCGCCTATGGCCGCCTCGGCGCCAGCGACGATGACATCCTTCAGGCCGCCCGCCGCGCCCGGCTGGACGCGCTGATCGCCGACCTGCCGGAGGGGCTGGACACGCTGATCGGCGAGCGCGGCGTGAAGCTCTCCGGCGGCCAGAAGCAGCGCCTCGCCATCGCGCGCATCTTCCTGATGAACCCGCCCATCCTGATCCTGGACGAGGCGACCAGCGCGCTGGATACGGAGACCGAGCGGGCCATCCAGCAGGCGCTGGCGGAGCTTGCCCAGGGCCGGACCACCCTGGTCATCGCCCATCGCCTGGCCACCATCCGCGATGCCGACCGCATCCTGGTGGTGACCGAGCAGGGCATCGCGGAGCAGGGCTCGCATCAGGACCTGCTGGCCGCGAACGGCCCCTATCGCCGGCTGCACGAGGCGCAGTTCGCCGAGGCGTCCTAGAAATCTTTGAGCCCAGAAAAGGACACCCGTTCTGGCTGTTTCAGTCAGGCCGGATACTGCTCTGGACCCAGCCGGAGCGGCGCTCGCAGACCGCCTGGTGGCGAGGGTCGGGGCGTCCCGGATCCCTGCTCCTCTCTTCGGCCATGCAGACGCAATAGCTTTGGACGACGCTCTGCGGCACGGGCGCCCGGCGATTGTCGTTCAGGCAATCGTTGAACAGGTACTGGGAAGTGGGGAACAGGTACTGGGAAACGGGGCCACGCACCACAGAACAGCCCGCGCACAGTGCGACGACCAGCAGCAAAAAGGATTTCATCGGGCGGCTCCGATATGGAGACGTAACCGTTACATGCGTCTTTCCGGCAGTCCAACTGGTGAGCGCAGGCGGCGGCGCTCCTCCTCGATCCGCCGCTGCTGTTCCTCCAACCGGCGCTGCTGCTCGGCCAGTTGGCGGTCCCGCTCGCCACGCTGCCGATCGTGGTCGCCGCGGTTGCGGTCGCGATCCGCACGGCCGCGCTCATAGGCCTCGCGTTCCCGCTCCCGCGCTTCACGCTCCCGCTCACGGCCCTCACGCTCCCGCTCGCGTTGCTGGCGCTGGTCTTCGTCTTGCCGCCGTTGGGAGTCGCGCGGGTCGCCGCCCTGGAGTTGGCGCAGCACGTCGCCGATCACGTCCTGTTGGGCCAGGGCCGGCGTGGCGGCGAAGGCGACCGCGGCGCCCAGCACGCTGAACAAGGCACGGCGTGACATGGGCGGTCGCATGGCGTGGTCTCCCGTCTCGTTTGAACGCGCGATTCAGACCTTCGGTGCCTTCGCACCTTCGGTCATCGCGCTTTCGGGAGAAACGCGCCATCCGCCCGGGCGTTGCCCTCCTTAGCAGCCGACAGCGCGAAAGACGCGGGAGGGGGTTACGAACTCCTCCTGCGCCGCGACCGTCAGGATTTCGCGCGACCCCGCCTCCGCCGTGCGCCGCAGCAGCCCGTGGATGGAGGAGGCGGCGGCCGAGAGCGCGACGGAGGGTTCACCCCAGCGCAGCCGGTGGAACAGGAACAGCGCCGCGATGGCATCCCCCGCGCCGTTAACGGAAATCGGCAGCAGGGGGGTGCGGATGCGGAAGAAGCGCCCACCCTCCCCCACCAGCATGTCCATCGAATCCGCCGGCGTGTCCTCGACATGCAGGGAGGTCACCAGCACGCAGCGCGGCCCCTGGGCCTGCAAGGCGGCGATGGCGGCCTTGGCGCTGTCGAGGCTCGTGATCGTCAGGCCGGTCAGCCATTCCAACTCGAACTGGTTCGGCGTGAGAATATCGGCCGCCGGTACGGCGCGGTCGCGCATGAATTCCGGGATACCCGGGCGGACGAAGACGCCGCGGCCGACATCGCCGATCACCGGGTCGCAGCAATACATCGCCCCCGGATTGGCCGCCTTCACCCGCGCCACCGCCGAGAGAATGGCCGCGCCGGTCCCCGGATCGCCCATATAGCCCGACAGCACCGCATCGCAGCGCTCCAGCGCGCCGCGCTCGGCAATGCCCAGCACCAGCTCCTCGATCAGCTCACTCGCAAAGACCTGGCCGCGCCAGGCGCCGTAGCCGGTGTGGTTGGAGAACTGCACCGTGTTCAGCGCCCAGACCTCCGCCCCCAGCCTTTGCAGCGGGAAGACGGCGGAGGTGTTGCCCACATGGCCATAGGCGACCCAGGACTGGATCGACATGATATTGAGCGGCCGGCCCGCATCGGCCGGCGACACGGCTTGGTTCATGCGCAGCGCCCCCCATCCACCGGCAGCAGCACGCCGGTGATGAAGCTGGAGGCATCCTCGGCCAGCCAGAGGCAGGCATTGGCGATGTCGGCCGGGGTGGACATGCGGCCGAGCGGCACGCTGGCCACGAACTTGGCCCGCATCTCCGGCGTATCCGGCCCGCCCATGAAGGCCTCCAGCAGCCCCGTCGCGCCGATCACCGGGCAGACGGCATTGACCCGGATATTGTCCTTGGCGAATTCCTGCGCCATCGCCTGGGTCGCGGTGTTCACCGCCCCCTTGGTGGAATTGTACCAGGTCAGCCCCGGCCGCGGCCGGATGCCGGCGGTGGAGGCGATGTTGATGATCGACCCGCCGCGCCCCTGGCGCTGCATCACCGGCACCGCTTCCCGCACCATCCAGAAGATGGATTTGACGTTGACGGCATAGATCCGGTCGAACTCGTCTTCCGTCACCTCCAGGATCGGCTTGTTCCGATGGGTGGTGCCGGCATTGTTCACCACGATGTCGAGCCCGCCGAACTCCTCCACCGCGCGGGCGACGATGGCGCGTACCGCCGCCTCCTCCGCCACATCGCCGCCGACCGGGGTGCCGCCGATCTCCTTGGCCAGGCGGGTCGCGCCTTCCAGGTTCTGGTCGGCGCAGATCACCCAGGCGCCCTCGGCTGCGAAGCGGCGGGCGATACCCTCCCCGAACCCGGAGGCCGCGCCGGTGACGATGGCGGATTTTCCCTGCAGACGCATGCGGCATTCCCCAATGACATGCCGCCAAGGCAGGACGGCGCGGCAGGATCGGCCAAGCGGGCCAGTGGCTCAATGGGGGGATACGTGCTTCTGCCCCTTGGGTCGCAAGGTTGCGCGGCCCCCGCCCGTCCTCTATAGGCCGTTTTCCCGCGCCTGCCGGTCGCTGTCGGTGGGCCCATCAGCGTGAGCGCCCCTGCGATGAAGCCCGATATCCATCCCGAGTATCACACCATCAACGTCATCATGACGGATGGTTATGCCTATACGACCCGGTCCTGCTACGGGAAGGAAGGCGACACCATTCGCCTGGACATCGACCCCAAGTCGCACCCGGCCTGGACCGGCCAGCAGCGCGTGATGGACACGGGCGGCCAGATCGCCAAGTTCAACAAGAAGTTCGCCGGCCTGGGCATCCGCAAGACCGCCTGATCAGGCGCGGGGTTCCCGGTTTGCGAGGGGCGTGCCCGATGGGCGCGCCCTTTTTGCGTGTTTGGCACCCTCTTGAAGCCGTTCTAACGGCTGACTAACTCCTGCGTGCTGGCGGTGCCCGATCGGGGCCGACAGCGCGGAGGCCGGACCATGTCGCCCGCTGAGCGGGGGCGTAAATCCTGGCGATCCGCCTTGCAACGACCTTGCTACCGCAGGAGGTCTTCCGTGAACGCTTTCGATTTCTCGCCCCTGTTCCGTTCCGCCATCGGCTTCGACCGTATGGCCCGCCTGGTGGAAAACGCCCGCGCGGCGGCGGATGGGCCCAGCTACCCGCCCTACAATATCGAGAAGGCCGGTGAGGACAGCTATGTGCTGACCATGGCCGTCGCCGGCTTCGGCCCCGATGACATCGAGGTCACGGCACATGACAACACCCTGACCGTTGCCGGCAAGGCGGCGCCCGCCCCGGCCAATGGCCAGGACAATGGGCGCGTGCTGTACCGTGGCATCGCCGGCCGGGCCTTCGAGCGTCGCTTCGTCCTCGCCGACCATATCGTCATCGAGGGCGCGCAGCTCGAACACGGCCTGCTGCATGTGGCGCTGAAGCGTCAGGTGCCGGAGGCGCTGAAGCCGCGCCGGATCGAGATCCAGGCGCCGACCCCGCAGCGGGTGTTGGAAAACCAGACGCCGCAGGCCCAGGCCGCCTGAGGCTGAACCGGGCCGGCGGAGCAATCCGCCGGCCTTTTTGGTGATCTTAGTCCGGCCGCTTGAAAAACAGGTCCGCCGCCGCCCTGCTGGCCTGGCGCTTGCCGATCTCGGCCTCCGCCCGGGCGATCTCGGCGCGAAGCTGCTCGATATAGGCGCGCAGCTCATCCTCATCCCAGCGGTCGATCACCGGGGGCTTGAAGCGTCCGGTCGGGCGTGGCCCCTCCTCCTCGATCATCATGCTGCCAGCCTCATTCCTTATCCTTTGCGGTCCCGCGAGCCTTTGACCCGGCCCCGGCTGCTCTCTATATCCGAAATTGACGAGGCGCGGGCGCCCCGGCGGCAGCGTGGTCGCATGCCCGGGCCGCGGCCCGAACCACAAAGGGTCCCATGATGAAGACGCCCCTGATGCCGAAGGCCACCGCCGTGTGGCTGATCGAGAAGACGTCGCTCTCCTTCGAGCAGATTGCCGATTTCGTCGGGATGCACCCGCTGGAAGTCCAGGCCATCGCCGATGGCGAGGTGGCGCAAGGCATTGTCGGCTACGACCCGATCGCAAACGACCAGCTGAAGCGCGAGGAAATCATCCGTTGCGAGGCCAATCCGGCAGCCCGGCTGGTGCTGACGGAATCCTCCACCCCGCTGCCCAAGCAGCGCAGCAAGGGGGCGCGCTATATCCCCGTGGCGAAGCGGACGGAGCGGCCGGATGCGATCGCCTGGCTGCTGCGCAACTATCCGCAGTTGTCGGACCCGCAGATCGTGAAGCTGCTGGCCACCACGAAGGAGACCATCGCCAAGGTCCGGGACAAGACCCACCCGAACACGGCGAATATCAAGCCGCGCGACCCGGTGACGCTGGGCCTCTGCACGCAGACGGCCTTGAATGAGGCGGTGGGGACGGCGAATGATCGCCATGGCGGGCCGGTGGCCCCGCCGCAGCCGCTGGACGACGCGGCCGCCTGAGACAGGCGGGGGGATCTTCCCCCCGCCCGCGCGCCCGTTGGAGCGCGTGATTCAGACCTTCGGTGCCTTCGCACCTTCGGCCATCACGCCCTAATGGCGCGTCCGAAGCTTCTCCATTTCCTCCTTGAGGCGCAGTTTTTCGCGCTTCAAGCGCATCAGCGCTATGTCATCGGGGCGGGGTCGGCCGCCTTCCTCAGCGATTCGCGTCTCGAGCGTCGCGTGCCGCGCCTCCAGGGAGCGGATACGTGCAGCCTCGGCCATGCGCAATCATCCTTGTCCGTTGCCATTACGGGCAGCGTCGGCACGATCCACGCCAGAGGCGGGCGCCGCGGGAATTTCAGGCGGCATAACCAGCCCCGGGCGCGCAACCGTCCCTTCTGCGCCCGCCCGTGTCATGTTATGCGGATGCTTGGCACTTTCCAGCGCCAAGTTTGAGACACCCAACTGAAATATTGGGGGCCCATGCAGGCCGACCGCGACAGCCTCCTCCGCCGGTTGCACGAGTTGCGCAGCGAGCACCGGGACCTCGACACCGTCATCGCCCGGCTGGATGAGGCCGGGACCGACGCCTTGCAGCTGCAGCGGCTGAAGAAGCGCAAGCTGAAGCTGAAGGACGAGATCGCCTGGCTGGAAAGCCAACTCGTCCCCGACATTATCGCCTGACCAGTCCGAGGCTCTGAATGACCGAAGTCACCGCCCCCTCGCCTCGCGTGGGCGTCATCATGGGCAGCACCTCGGATTGGGAGACGATGCGCCATGCGGCGGAGGTGCTTTCGCGCCTCGAGGTGCCGCATGAGACCCGCGTGGTCTCCGCCCATCGAACGCCCACCCGCATGTATGACTATGCCCAGGCCGCGGCCGGGCGTGGGTTGAAGGTGCTGATCGCCGGCGCCGGCGGGGCCGCCGCCCTGCCCGGCATGGTCGCCTCCCTCACCGCCCTGCCGGTGCTGGGCGTGCCGGTGGAAAGCCATGCGCTGAAGGGCATGGATAGCCTGATGTCCATCGTCCAGATGCCGGGCGGCATTCCGGTGGGCACGCTCGCCATCGGCAAGGCCGGCGCCATCAATGCGGGCCTGCTGGCCGCGGCGATCCTGGCGCTGGAGGATCCGGCCCTGGCCGCACGGCTGGCCGCCTTCCGCCAGGCGCAGACGGATGCGGTGGCGGATTCGCCGGTATGAGCGGGATGCTCCCCCCCGGCTCGACCATCGGCATTCTGGGTGGCGGCCAGCTCGGCCGCATGTCGGCGCTGGCCGCGGCGGCGCTGGGCTATCGCTGCCACATCTTCGCGCCGGAGGCGGATTCGCCTGGCATGCAGGTGGCCGCGGCGCGGACCGTCGCCGACTACACCGATGCGACAGCCCTGGCCGCCTTCGCCGCCGCCGTCGATGTGGTGACCTTCGAATTCGAGAATGTGCCGGCCGCCACGCTGGACGCGCTGGCCCCGCTGGTGCCCTGCCGGCCCGGCGTCGCCGCGCTGCGCATCGGCCAGGACCGCATCGCCGAAAAGACCTTTTTGGAAAAGGCCGGCATTCCGGTCGGACCCTGGCGCGCCGTCCACAGCCTGTCCGAGCTGGAAGCTGCGATCGCTGAGCTGGGCCTGCCGGCGGTGCTGAAGACCACGCGCCTCGGCTATGACGGCCGCGGCCAGGCCGTGCTGCGCCAGCCGGAAGATGCGGCGGAAGCGTTCGCTCGCCTGTCGCCCCACCCGCTGATTCTGGAGGCCTTCATCCCCTTCGCGAAGGAGGTTTCGGCCATCGCCGCGCGCGGGGTGGACGGCACCGTGGTGACCTTCGACGCAGTGGAGAATCGCCACGCCCATCACATCCTGGACCTGACCTTCGCCCCGGCCCTGGTGCCCGAGGCGGTCGCCGCCCAGGCCCGCGCCCATGTCGCCGCCTTGGCCACGGCGCTGGATCTGGTGGGTGTGCTGGCGCTGGAGATGTTCCTGCTGCCGGACGGCACGCTGCTGGCCAATGAAATGGCGCCCCGGCCGCATAACTCGGGCCATTGGACCATGGATGCCTGCCGGCACGGGCAGTTCGAGCTGCATATCCGCGCGGTCGCCGGCCTGCCGCTGCCGGAGCCGGGCCGCCACGCCGACTCGGTCATGAAAAACCTGGTCGGACCGGAGAGCTACGGCGCCTGGCCCGATCTGGCGGCGATGCCGGATGTCGCGCTGCACCTTTATGGCAAGGCGGAAGCGCGGAAGGGCCGCAAACTGGGCCATGCGACCCGCCTTCTGCCGCCCGGCACGCTGCAAAAAACGGCCGATCCGGACCTGCTCTCGCCGCTGTGACCAATTTACCATGGGGTGCTGTGGCGCGATTGTCACAGCGCGGGGATTGTGCTGCTGCACACGCTGTTGGTGGCTGAAATCCGCTATAGATACTGGGTATGCACTTGGCGCGGCGGGGATGCAGCTTCTCTGCGGCATACCCTGATGCGGACCAGTGCCGCGATTTGTGTTTGAGGAGAATTTCGATGAGCCTGAAGAAAATCCTTCTGGCCGCGACGGTGCTGGCGCTGCCGGTTGCCGCCAACGCCCAGCCGATCAGCGGTCTCTATGTGGGCGCCGGCGCGGGTGTGAACCTGCGGCAGGAGTCCGATGTGACCCTCTCGCGCAGCATGACCAGCACCGTCGGCGCGCCGCTGACCGGCACGGCCGAGTTCAACTACGGCTACGTCGGCGTGATCAGCCTGGGCTACGGCTTCGGCAACGGCGTCCGCGCCGAGATCGAGGGTTCCTACCGCACCAATGACGTGGACGACGTGTCCGGCATGGGCGTGCCGCGCAACGGCCGTTCCAGCGGCCGCGCCACGACCTATGGCGTGATGGCGAACGCCCTGTATGACTTCGACCTCGGCCCGGGCAGCTTCCTGACGCCGTATGTCGGCGTTGGCGCCGGCTACCAGTGGGTGGACAACGACATCCGCGGTGGCGTGAACAGCGGCGCCACCGTGCGCGCCGATGGCACCGACGGCCAGTTCGCCTATCAGGCGATCGTCGGCGCGGCCTTCCCGATCGCGCAGGTCCCGGGCCTGGCGGTCACCGCCGAATACCGTTTCATGGGCACGCTCGATAACGATATCGACGCGCGCCGTGACAATTCGGGCCGCGGCACCGCGGAGATGGACAACTACAACCACAGCCTGCTGATCGGTCTGCGCTACGCCTTCGGCGTGACGCCGCCGCCGCCGGTCGTGGCCCCGGCCGCCCCGCCGGCCGCTGCTCCGGCCGTCGCCCGCACCTACCTGGTGTTCTTCGACTTCGACCGCGCCGACCTGACGGACCGTGCCCGCCAGATCATCGCGGAAGCCGCGACCAACAGCCAGCGCGTCGGCACGACCCGCATCGAGGTTTCCGGCCACGCCGACCGTTCGGGCACGCCGCAGTACAACCAGCGCCTGTCCGAGCGCCGCGCCGCGGCCGTCGCGGCCGAGCTGGAGCGCCGTGGCATTCCTCGCGCCGCGATGGCCATCCAGGCCTTCGGCGAGAGCCGCCCGCTGGTCCCGACCGCCGACGGTGTGCGCGAGCCGCAGAACCGCCGCGTCGAGATCGTCCTGCGCTGATCGCAGGCTTCTCTCGAAGCCAATTGGGGGGGGCGCCGCAGGGCGCCCCCCTTTCTTTTTGGCCACAGGGCTGGGACGTTGCGCCCATGATCCTCATCGGCCGCAACCTCTCCCCCTTCGTCCGCCGCTGCGCGGCCTCCCTCAACCTTCTCGGCCTGCCCTATACGCAGCGGCCCCTCAGCACCGTCGCGGATGCGGAAGCGATCCGCGCGCTCAATCCGCTCGGCCGGGTGCCGGCCCTGGTGCTGGAGGATGGGGAAGTGCTGGTGGACAGCGCCGCCATCCTGGACGCGCTGGATGAGATGGCACCGGACCGCGCCCTCATTCCCCGTGAGGGCGCGGCGCGCCGTGAGGTGCTGCGGGCGCTGGCCCTCGCCGCAGGCGCGACGGAGAAGCTGGTCGCGACCTATTACGAATCGCGCCGCCCGGCCGAATGGCACTGGCCGGACAACCAGGCACGCCTCGCCAGCCAGGCGCAGGCCGGCTTCGCGGCGCTGGACCGGCTGGCGGAATCCGGCGCCTGGCTCTGCGGGGAAGCTATGACTCAGGCGGATGTCACTGCCGTGGCAGGCTTCGACTTCGCCGCGACGGTCCTGCCGGACATGATCGCGGGCCGCTTCCCGGCCCTGGCTGCCTTACGTGACCGCGCCAATGCCATTCCGGCGATCGGCGCGACACGCTGGGTGAGCTGACGCCGCATTTACAGGCATTTGCAGGCATTTGCCCAAGCCGTTTGCCTCCCATAGGTCCACACTGGAAGCAGACGCCCGGATTAAAGGCAGAAATCGTGTTGCAGTGCAGCATTTTCAGGGTTAGGAAACGCCCAGGGAGTTAGCGTCCTAAACGGCCATCGCGGCTGCGAAGGAGCGCTTGCATTATGCGGATCGGATCGACCACTCGGCGCGGCTTCATCGGCGGCGCCCTCGCCGCGCCCCTGATCCTGCGCCCCTCCCCCGTCCGGGCCATGGAGCCTGTGGATATCGAGTTGGTGCTTGCCGTCGATGTCAGCCGTTCGGTGGATGAGCAGGAGCAGGAGCTTCAGTTCAAGGGCTATGCCGCGGCCTTCCGCGACCAGCGCCTGATCGAGGGCATCGCCGGCGGTCCGCTCGGCCAGATCGCCGTGACGCTGTTCACCTGGTCCGACTGGCATATCCAGGAGTTGCTGGTGCCCTGGACCCGGATCGATGGCGCCACCGCCGCCGAGGGCTTCGCCCAGGCGCTGGACGCCGCGCCGCGCCGCACCTGGCTCTATACCTCCATCTCCGGTGCCATGGATTACGCCGCCGGCCTGTTCGGCCAGGGCTATGAGGGCACCCGCAAGGTGGTGGACATCTCCGGCGATGGCATCAGCAATTCCGGCCGTCCGGTGGCCGATGCCCGGGCCGAGGCGCTGGACAAGGGCATCGTGCTGAACGGCCTCGCCGTGCTGGACCGCTCGCCGCAGCCTTGGGCCGCGGGCATGCCGTCCCTCGACAATTACTATCGTGACGAGGTGATCGGCGGGCCGGGCGCCTTCCTGATGGTGGCGGAGGGCTTTGACGCCTTCGAAACCGCGGTGAAGCGCAAGATCATCCGCGAAATCGCCTCGGCCCCGCTGCCCGGCCCCTTGGTGGAACGCGCCTACGCCTGAGCCTTGCCGCGACCGGTCTTGGCCTGAAGCTCGTCGATTCGCATCGAGGCCGCGGCCTTGGACAGGGAGGGATCGAATTCCTCCTTCGCCTCCTCGCTCAGCGTCTTGAGGTAGGAGGCCTGGGCGCCGGTCATCGGCTCCTCACCCGTGGTCCAATCCGCGGGGTCCTTGATGGTGTTGGAGCCCGGATCGGGGCTGGTCTTGGGGTTTTCGTCCTCGACAGGGGCAGTCTTGCGGTCGGCCATGACGGTGTTCTCCGGCTTGTGTTGCCAGAACGTTCATGGTGGCCGGATGGTTTCCGCCGGCGTTTCGCAGGCTGGATTCAGCCGGCCGCCTTCACCAGAAGAAAGCTCGGCCGGTCGCGCTCCTCCGCCCAGGCCGGCTCAGATGCCAGCTGCGCCGGGCTGGGCGACCATTCCTCCAGATGGGCCAGGGTGAAGCCCGCGCCGATCAGGGCATTCACCAGCGTGCCGAGCCCGCGATGCTGCTTCACCACGCCGGGGGCGAGCCAGTCGGTCACCCGCGGCCCTTCCTCCAGATAGTCATCCAGCGCCCAGACCCGCTGGCCCTGCGCGGGCGTGATCCAGCCCGGATGGCTGGGTGCCGTCAGCAGCGGATGTTCCTGGGAGAAAACCAGCACGCCGCCCGGCGCCAGCGCCGCATGCACACGGCGCAGCATATCCGGCAGCCCCACCACATAATGGAAGGCGAGCGAGGAGAAGGCGATGTCGAAGGCGGCGATGGGGATATCCAGCGCCTCCAGATCCCCCTGCCGGTAGTCGATGCCCTCACCTTCGGTCAGCGCCGCAGCGCGTTCCAGCATGCGTGCCGAAACATCAAGGGCGAGGACACTCTCTGCCCCCTGCGCCCGCGCCCAACGCGCGAACCAGCCATAGCCGCAGCCAAGGTCGAGCACCCGCTTCCCCACCATCGCCGGCAGCAGGGCCTGGAGCGAAGCCCATTCCGGCGCGCCCTCCAGCCCCTGTTCGGAACGTGGCAGCCGCGCATAGGCGGCGAAAAAATCCGGGCGGTCGTAGAGGCTTTCGGTCACCTCACCGCCCGTGCCGCTTCCGCCACTCGGCAAAGCGTTCCAGGTTGCTCTCATCCGTCGGCGGATAGAGGCCGAGGATGGACTGGCCACCGGCCACCTGTTCCTGCACGAAGTCCTCGAAAGCGGTCATCTCCACCGCCTCCGCCGTGACTTCCTCGGCGATATGGGCGGGAATGACGATCACGCCGTCATTGTCGCCGACCAGCACATCGCCCGGAAACACCGGCGCATCGCCGCAGCCGATCGGCACGTTCATCTCGATCGGCTGGTGCAGCGTCAGATTGGTGGGCGCGGAAGGGCGGGCATGGAAGGCCGGGATCGCCAGCTTGGCGATATCCGCCGCATCCCGGAAGCCGCCATCGGTCACCACCCCGGCCACGCCGCGCACCATCAGCCGCGTCACCAGGATTCCGCCGGCGGAGGCCGCGCGCGGGTCCTTGCGGCTGTCGACGACGAAGATATGGCCGGGCGGGCAATCCTCCACGCCCTTGCGCTGCGGATGGGACCGGTCGCGGAAGGCGGAAAGCGGGTTCAGATCCTCCCGCGCCGGAATGGTGCGCAGCGTGAAGGCCTCCCCCACCATGCTCTCGCCCAGCGGGGCCAGGGGCAGCACGCCCTGGATCATCTGGCTGCGAAAGCCGCGCTTGTACAAAGCGGTGGCGAGGGTCGCGGTGGAAACGCGCTTCAGGGCGGCGCGGGTCTGCTCATGCAAGGCCATGCTCAGCAGCGCCAATCCGTGCGGTCGCCCTCGATCAGGCGCAGGCTCGCCTGCCAGGCCAGCATCATGGTCGGGCTGTTGGGGTCCTTGCCGTATTGGCTGGCGGTGCGAAGCCGCACCTCCTCCGGCGGCAGGATCAGCTTGGCACCGCCCGAAAGGGCCGCGACCTGCGCCTGGCAGGCGCGCTCCAGATAGTAGATCTGGTTCCAGGCTTCCGGGATGGTGCGGCCGGTGACCAGCAGCCCGTGGTTCACCAGGATCATCGCGGAATGCTCGCCGAGATCGGCCACCAGCCGGTCCCGCTCCTCCAGATCCAGCGCGATGCCCTCATAGCCGTGATAGGCGAGGCGGCCGTAGAACTTCAGCGCGTGCTGGCTGATCGGCAGCAACCCGTGTTCCTGGGCGGAAACGGCGATGCCGGCGGCGGTGTGGGTGTGGACCACGCAGATCGCATCCTCCCGCGCCGCATGGATGGCGGAGTGGATGACGAAGCCGGCCTTGTTCACCGTGGTCGGCTCGGCGGGATGGTGGGGATCCACTACATTGCCGTCCAGGTCGATCTTCACCAGGTCGCTGGCGCGCATCTCATGGAACATCACGCCGTAGCGGTTGATGAGGAAGTGGTGTTCCGGGCCGGGGATGCGGGCGCTGATATGGGTGTAGATCAGGTCCGTCATCTTGTGATGCGCGACCAGCCGGTACAGCGCGGCCAGGTCGCAACGGATGGCCCATTCGGCCTCGTCGATGCCGGCGGGGATGCGGGTGGGGGTGTTGATGTCCATGGCGGCAGCGGGCCCTTTGCGGATCAGGCGACAGTATTGGTCAGGATGCCGAGGCCCGAAACCTCGAATTCCAGAGAATCGCCCGAGACCAGGAAGCGCGGCGGCTTCTGGGTGGCGCCGGTGCCTTCCGGGGAGCCTGTGGCGATGACATCGCCCGGCAACAGCGGCGTGATGGTGGAGAGATAGGCGATGATCTTTTCCAGCCCGAAGAACATCGCGCCGGCCTTGCTGTCCTGCACCGTCCTGCCATTCAGCCGGGTTTGCAGGCGCAGCTCCCGCCAGTCCGCGACCTCATCCGCCGTGGTGACGGTGGGACCCCAGCTTCCGGACTCGAAAAAATTCTTGCCGGCGGTGACGCTATGCGCCTGCCAGTCGCGCACCGAGCCATCGTTCAGGATCGTGTAGCCGCCGATATGCGCCAGCGCCTCGGCCTCCGCGATGCGGTGGCCCGCCTTGCCGATGACGACGGCCAGCTCGCATTCATAGTCGAACTGTTCCGAGACGCCCGGCGGCCGCAGCGCCGCGCCAGGGCCGACCAGCGCCGCCTGGTGCTTGAGGAAGTAGGAGATGTTCGCCGGCCCCTTCACCTCCCCGCCCAGCGGATGCGGTTTTGGGTAGTTCAGGCCGATGCAGAACAGTCGGGCTTCGGGCAGCGGCGCGGTGATGGCGACGCTGGCCAATGGCCATTCGCCATCCTCCGCCGGGGCGCCCTCGGTCAGCACCCGCGACAAGGGCGGGTTGCCGGCGAAGCCGAAGACCTTGTCGCCTTGCAGGCGCCCGGTGCGCGGCGTGCCGTCGACGGTAAAAGCCAGGACCTTCATGCGACGGCTCCCATGCGGCGGCGGTCCCAGACCTCCGGCTGCACCAGATGCGGCGGGCGGCGGCCGGCCAGCACATCCAGCACCTGCTCGGCGCATTGCAGCGCCGTCTCCCGCATCGCTTCCTCCGTCACGCCGCCGATATGGGGCGCGAGCACGGTGTTGGGCGCGGTCAGGATCGGGTCCTCGGCCGGGGCGGGTTCCACCTTGAAGACATCGATGGCGGCGCCGGCGATGGTGCCGGCCTGCAAGGCGGCGGCCAGCGCCTCGGCATCGATCAACTGGCCGCGGGCAGTGTTCACCAGCAGCGCATGGGGCTGCATCCGGGCCAGGGCCGCCGCGTCGATCATGTTGCGCGTGTCGGGGCGCAGCGGGCGGTGCAGGGAGACGACATCGGCGCGTTCCAGCAGCGCCTCGAGCGTCGGGGCGCGCTCGGCGCCGGCCTCCATCAGGATGGAATCGGACACGCCCGGGGAGAAGACCAGCAGCTTCATGCCAAAACCGTTGCGCGCCATGGCGCCGGTCATGCGGCCGATGGTGCCGAAGCCGACCAGGCCCATGGTCTTGCCATGCAGCTCCATCATCCGCGCCTCATAGCGCAGGCGCCAGTCGAGGCCCCGCACCGCGGCATCGGCCGGGATCACCTTGCGGGCCAGCGCCAGGGTCAGCGCCATGGCGTGTTCGGCGACCGAACGGGCATTGGCCGTCGGCGTGAAGACCGTGGGGATGCCAAGCTCGGCGGCTTGCACCAGGTCGATCTCATTGGTGCCGACGCCGTGATTGGCGATGACCAGCAGGCTGTCCGCGGCTCGCATCGGGGCCGCCTTCAGCCCGGCATTCCGGGTGATCACGCCCACGCAGCCGGGCAATTCCCGCGCCACGGTTTCCATATCCGGCGCGGTGGCGATGCGGGGGGTCACGCCGCCTTCCCGAAGCCGGTCCAGCCCGGCCGGGTGGATGGGCTGGACGATGAAGCACTCAGGCATCAGGCTGCGGTCCCATGCAATTGAATGATCTGAAGACACGGCTCGCGGCCGGCGATACGGCACTGGTCGCGACCCTGCAACTGGCCCGCAGTGGCGACAGCGCCCGAATCTTCGCCCGCAGCGGCTTCGACGCGCTGGTGCTGGATTGCGAGCACAATCTGATCGGCCCCGACGCGGCCTCCGAAATCCTGCTGGCGGGGCTGGAGGCAGGAATCGCGCCGCTGGTGCGCCTGCCGGATGACGCGCCCGGCCCGATCGGCCAGGCCTTGTCCGCCGGCGCGCTCGGCGTGGTGATTCCGCGCGTCGAGACCGCCGCCCAGGCCCAGGCCGTGGCCCGCGCCGCCCGCTTCGCGCCGGAGGGGCGCCGCCCCCTGCCCCCGATCTTCCCGCATTTCCGCCGCCACAAGGTCAGCCAAGGTGAGGCCGTGGCCACGCTTTCCGCCGAGACCATCGTGGTGGTCATCATCGAGACGCAGCAGGCGGTGCGCAACGCGGCGGCGATCGCGGCCGTGCCCGGAATCGACGTGCTGTTCCTCGGCGCCTCCGACCTCAGCGCCGATCTTGGCCAGGCAGGGATGAAGGAGAACCCGGCGCTGTGGGAGGCGGCGGAGGCCGTGGCCAGCGCCTGCCGTGCGGCGGGCAAGGTGCCGGGGATGGGCGGAATCGTGGAGGAGGCGCATTTTGTCCGCGCCAAGGCGCTGGGGATGCGCTGGGTCTCGACGGCGCATGACGCGACCCTGCTTCAGGCGGCGGCGACAGCGCGGGCCGCCTGGATGCGGGGGCTGTAGGAGCCCTACTGCTCCGCCAGCCCGGCGCGGATGGCGTCGTGCAGCAGGGCGGCGCTGTGGCGCAGCGCCTCCGTCTCCGCTTCGTCCATCTCCGGCAGCAAGGGATGCGAAGCGCCGCGGGCGCCCAGCAGATGCGGCAGGGACACGCAGGTCTCCGCCACGCCGAGCAATTCCTCCATGAAGGTGGAGACGCTGAACACGGCCTGTTCGTCATTGACGATGCTGCGCGCGAGCCGCGCGACGGAGCCGGCGATCCCGTAATTGGAAACGCCCTTGCCCTCCTTGATCCGATAGGCGGAGCCGCGCACCTCGCTTGCGATGCTGTCGCGCAGCTCAGCCGGCAGCGGGCGGCCGATCTGTTCGGCGAAGCGGATCAGCGGCATGCCCGCGGCCTGCGCCCCGCTCCAGTGCAGCACTTCGGAATCGCCATGCTCACCCAGCACATAGGCATGGACCGAGCCGGTGGAGACGCCCAGATACCGCGCCAGGCGATCCCGGAAACGCGCGGAATCCAACGCGCATCCGGTGCCGATCGCTCGCCCCGGCGGCACGCCGAAGCGCCGAACCGCCAGCGCGGGCATGACATCGACGGGGTTGGTCGCGAAGAGCAGGACCGCGTCGGGCACCACGCGCAGCACTTGGTCCAGCACGGCGCCGACAATCTTCACATTGGCCGCCAGAAGGTCGAGCCGGGTCTGACCCGGCTTCAGGTTACCGCCGGCGGCGATGACCACCAGCTGCGCGCCCGCCAGATCGGCATAGTCCCCCGACGCCACCTGCGCCGCCGGGCCGAAGGCCGCGGCATGGCCGATGTCCGCGGCCTCGGAGGCCGCCCTTGCCGCGTCCTGGTCCACCAGGATCAGCTCATCGACGCCCGGCGTCTGCGCCAGCAGAAAGCCGCAGGCGGCGCCCACCTGGCCCGCCCCCACGATCCCGACTTTGCCGCGCATGTCAGAGCACTCCCATCATCGGCCAGATCGTCACGGACAGCAGCAGGATCAGCCCGAGCCCGGCGAGGGTCATGACCACGCCGACCTTGGCGAATTGCATCGTGCTGAAGGCGCCCGTCCCGTAGCAGAGCATGTTCTGCGGCGCGTTGGTCGGCAGGATGAAGCCGAAGGACACGACATAGGCCTGGATCATCACGATGCCGAAGATGGTCTGCGGCCCGAAGGGCAGCGTCTGGGCAAAGGCGATCATGATCGGGATCAGCGTGCTGGCCAGGCCCGTCGCCGAGGCGAAGCCCAGATGCAGGATGATGCTGAACAGCGACAGCGCGCCGACCACCGCCACCACGGATCGCGTCTCCAGCCCCAACTGCCCCAGCGTGACGCTCGCCAGCCAGGCGGCCGCGCCGGTGCGGGCCAGCAGGATGCCGAGCGCGATGCCTGCGGCGAACAGGACGATCGTGCCCCAGGGCACCTGCTTCTCCGCCCCCGCCCAGGTCATGACGCCGAAGCGCGGCATCAGCAGCAGCGCGATGCCGATCAGGGTGACGGTGGTGGTGTCCAGCGGATGCAGCCAGCCCTCGGTGGACCAGGCCACCAGCAGCAGACCCGCCACCAGCATCAGCCGCCATTCGGCCGGCGTGACGGGGCCAAGACCCGCGACCTCCTTCGCCAGTCGCGCCCGCGCCTCCTCCGCCGGTGGCACCTGCGGGCGCAGCAGGACCAGGGAGACGAAGAACAGCACCACGCTCATCGACAGCGTCAGCGGCAGCGCGGTGATGAACCACTCGCCCCAGGTCACGGTCCGCTCGAAGCTGGACTGCATGAAGTTCAGGCTGATCAGGTTCTGCGCGGCGCCGGTCTTCACCGCGATGTTGAAGATGGAGCAGGCCTGCGCCGTCACGATCATCAGCGTGGCGCCCAGGCTGCTGGCCACGGGCAAGCCGAGTGCCGTGACCACGCCGACCATGATCGGGATGATGGCGCCGACGCGGGCGGTGGCGGAGGGGATGAACAGGGCGAGCACGAAGCCCACGATCATGGCGCCCACCGTCAGCCGGGCCGGCGAGATGCCTACGCGACTCATCACGAGCAAGGCAACGCGGCGATCGAGGCCCGTCAGGCGCAGCGCGACGGCCAGGAACAGCGCACCCGCCACCAGGATGACGGCGGAGGAGGAAAAGCCAGCCAGCATCACCGTCAGCGCCTCGACGGACCGCATCGGCGTGCCGCCCGCCACCAGCGGCTTGCCCATGAGGCCGAGCACCGCGCCGCCGATCAGCAGGACGGCGCTGGCGGCGGGCGAGACGCATTCGGTGATCCACAGGATGACCACCAGCGCCAGCAGCCCCAGCGCCACCTGGCCCGAGGCCGAAAGCCCTTCCGGCGTCGGCAGCATGAGAACGGCGAGATAGGCGCCGATGGCAAAGGCAAGCCAGGCCAGCTTACGGTTGGACTCGGGCTCCGCCGGCGACATGAGCAACATCGGGCGCATTCCTGGAAGTCGGTTGGATCATGCGCCGTGGTGCGTTGGTGCAACCGAACGAACGCGCCAGCGGGCGCGTTCGGCGGCTGTCAGCAAAGTATATTGTTGGGAGCGTGCCAGGCCGGGGTGTCACACCACCGCGGTCATGCCGCCATCGACATACAGCAGGTGCCCATTGACGAAGTCGGAGGCGCGCGACGCCAGAAACACGGTCGCGCCCACCAACTCCTCCACCTTGCCCCAGCGCCCGGCCGGCACGCGCTGGCACAGCCAGTCGGTGAAGGCGGGATCGTCCACCAACGGCTTGGTCAGGTCGGTGGCGAAGTAGCCCGGCGCCACGGCGTTCACCTGGATGCCGCCCTTGGCCCATTCGGCGCAGAGCGTGCGCGTCATCATCCGCACGGCGCCCTTGCTGGTGGCGTAGGGGGCGATGGTGGCGCGGCCGAGCTCGGACTGCACGCTGGCGATGTTGATGATCTTGCCATGGCCGCGTTCCAGCATCCGCCGCGCAACGGCCTGGGCCATAAAGAACACGGCCTCCACATTGGTGGACATCACCTCCCGGAAGGTCTCGGGCGTCACGGCCGTTGCCGGGAAGCGGCGGTTGATGCCGGCATTGTTCACCAGCACCTCGATCGGGCCGAGGCGGGTCTCGATCTCCGCGATCGCCGCATCCAGCGCATGCGGGTCGGTCACCTCGAAGCCGGCCTCGGTCACGTCCAGGCCTTCGGCGGCCAGGCTGCGGGTGGCCTCCGCCAGCACCTTGGGGTCGCGGCCGTTCAGCACCACGCTCGCCCCGGCCTGGCCCAGCCCGCGCGCCAGGGCGAAGCCAATGCCGCGGCTGGACCCCGTGATCAGCACGCGGCGCCCCTTCAGGTCGAACAGCCCTTGCGTCATTCCCGCCTCCCTGTCCTTCATTCCAGCCAAGGGTGGGGGGAAACAGGATGTCGGACAAGCCGGGACTGCTGGTGGTGGGCGAGTTGCCCGATTGGGATTTTGTGGCACTCGCCGAGCGCTTCACCCTGCATCATTACTGGCAGGCCGCGGATAAGGCGGCGCTGCTGGCGGCGGGGCGGGACAGTATCGTCGCCATCTGCACCAAGGGCGAAATCGGCGCCGATGCCGTGCTGATGGATGCGCTGCCGCTGACCAGGATTATCGCCTGCTATGGCGTCGGCGTGGATGCCATCGACCTGGAGGCCGCCCGCGCGCGCAACATCCGCGTGACCAACACGCCGGATGTCCTGACCGAGGAAGTGGCCGACATGGCCATGATGCTGATGCTGGCCGCCGCGCGAAACCTGCGCCTGGGCGAGGCCTGGATCCGCGACGGGTCCTGGGCCACCAGGGGGCCAATGCCGCTGACCACGCGGGTCTGGGGCAAGCGGCTGGGCATTGTCGGGCTGGGGCGCATCGGCAAGGCCATCGCGCAGCGGGCGGCCGCCTTCGGCATGCAGGTGTCTTATTCCGGCCGCGCCCCGCAGCCGGGCCTGCCCTACACCCACTATCCGACCCCGGCGGCGATGGCGCCGGAGGTGGATGTGTTCTGCGTCTCGGCCGCCGGCGGCGCGGCGACGCGCGGGCTGGTGGACCGCGCGGCGATCGAGGCGCTGCGGCCCGGCGCGATTTTCGTGAATGTCTCGCGCGGTACCGTGGTGGATGAGGGCGCGCTGCTGGAGGCGCTGCGAAGCGGGCGGATCGGCGCGGCGGGGCTCGATGTGTTTCTCAACGAACCGGCGATCGACCCGGAATTCCTGACATTCCCGAACGTCGTGCTGCAGCCCCACGCCGCCAGCGGCACCGTGGAGACGCGCAAGGATATGGGACAGCTGATGCGCGAAAACCTGGAAGCCCAGCTCGACGGCCGCCCCCTGTTGACACCCCTCGTCTGAAGCCCTCCCCCCTTCTCAGGGGGGAGGGTTGGGTGGGGGCTTCGACCGCTCAGCTCTCCAGCACCGCCTCCAGCGTGATCTCCGCGTTCAGCACCTTGCTGACCGGGCAATTCGCCTTGGCGGTGGCCGCCAGCTTCTGGAAGGTGGCGTCGTCGCACCCCGGCACCTTCGCCTTCAGGGTCAGCGCCACCCGGGCGATCTTCCAGCCGCCCTCGATCTGGTCCATCCCGACCTTGGCCGAGGTGTCCATCCGCTCCGCCGTAAAATTCGCCCCGGCGAGCTGGAAGGCCAGCGCCATGGTGAAGCAGCCGGCATGGGCGGCGGCGATCAGCTCCTCCGGATTGGTGCCGCGGCCGTCGCCGAAGCGGGCGTTGAAGCCGTAGGGCGCTTCCTTGAGCACGCCGGACTGGGTGGAGACATGGCCGGTGCCATCCTTGCCGCCCCCTTCCCAATGGGCCGAACCGCTACGGGAAATGCTGGCCATGGGCGCTCTCCTTCTGTTGCCGAGGCGGCAGATGGGGCGCGGGGCGGCGTTTTGCGATGACAATGCCGCGCGCAGGCACCTTGCCGCCGCCGCGCCTCACCTGTAGGCGAAGAAAAAGTCCTGCCTGGAGAGACGCCCATGCCTGTCGGTTTCCGTATCCTGCCCCGCAGCCGCGCCGTCGCGCCCGCGCTGATCGAGCGCTTCCGCAAATTGCCGGTGGCCAATGTCTCCGACAGCATGTCCCGCATCTTCGCCGCCGGCCCGACCCTGCGGCCGATGCACAAGGGCGGCGTCATGGCCGGCCCGGCCTTCACCGTGCGCACCCGCCCGGGCGACAATCTGATGGTCCATAAGGCGATCGACATCGCCGAGCCGGGTGACATCGTCGTGGTCGATGCCGGTGGCGACCTGACCAATGCCATCATCGGGGAGCTGATGCTGGCCCAGATGGTGCGCCGCAAGCTGGGCGGCATCGTCATCAACGGCGCCATCCGCGACCTCGGCGAGCTGTCGCAGCAGCCCTTCCCCGTCTATGCCGCCGGCGTGACCCATCGCGGCCCCTACAAGGATGGTCCCGGCGAGATCAACGTGCCGATCTCCATGGGCGGGCTGGTGATCGAGCCGGGCGACCTGATCCTGGGTGACGAGGACGGCTTCGTCTCCGTGGCCTACGCCGATGCCGAGAAGGTCTGCGCCGCCACCGAGGCGAAGCACGCCGCCGAGACGAAGCAGATGGCGGAAATCGAGGCCGGCACCATCGATCGCGCCTGGGTGGATGCCACGCTGCGGAAGCTGGGCTGCGAAGGCGTCTGAGCGCGCCCATGGCCCCCGCGGCGGTGCAGGTGCCGGTTCTCGGCCCTGCGGCGCCGCGCGGGCTGTGTACCGATTGCGGCGTCTCCCGCATGGCGGACGCCAAGGCCTGCGGCCGCGCCTGCCAGTTCATCCAGCCGGATTATGCGCGGCTGGAGGCGCAGGTGCATGGAAGGGCGCGCGATCCGGCCCGGCCGGATGAGCTGCATTTCGGCCCCTTCCGCCAGATGCTGCGGGCACGGCTGGCCGCGCCCCGCCCCGGCGCGCAATGGACCGGCATCACCACCCGCCTCGCCGAAAAGCTGCTGGAGGCCGGCGCGGTGGATGCCGTGCTGACCATGGCGCCGGACCCCGAGGACAAATGGCGCCCCGTTCCCGTGCTGGTGACGAAGCCGGAAGGCATGGCGCAGTGCCGTGGCATGCGCATGGGCTACGCGCCCCTGCTGGCCTTGCTGGAGCCCGCCCGCGCCGCCGGCCATAAGCGCCTGGCCATCATCGGCATCCCCTGCCAGGTCTATGCGCTGCGGGCGCTGGAGGCGGAGCTGGGGCTTGAACGGCTCTACGTCATCGGCACGCCCTGTTCCGACAACACCACCACCGAGAATTTTCACCAGTTCCTGGCGCTGCTCGACGCCGATCCGGACAGCATCACCTATCTGGAATTCCGCGCCGATTTCCATGTGGAGTTGCGCTTCGCCGATGGCCGCCTGCGGGAAATTCCTTTCCTGCAATTGCCGATCAGCCAGTTGCCGGGCGATTTCTTCCCCCTCACCTGCCGCAGCTGCGTCGACTACACCAACGTGCTCGCCGATATCACCGTGGGCTACATGGCCGGCGAGGGCGATCAATGGCTGCTGGTGCGCAATGCCCGGGGCGAGGAGCTTCTGGGCCTGCTGGGGGATGAAGTGGTCACCAGGGCCCCCGGCAGCGCCGGCAAGCGCGCCGGCCCCGTGAAGGGCTTCCTCGCCAATACCGAACGCGCCGCCGGCGGCCTGCCTCTGCGGCGCATGCCGAATTTTCTGCGTGGCATCGTCGGCTGGCTGATGCCGCGGATCGGCCCGCGCGGGCTGGAATTCGCCCGGGCACGGGTGGAGATGAAGGCGGTGGAGACGGTGCTGCATCTGCGCCGCCAACTGCCGGCGCGGATGAAGAACATGGTGCCGCCGCATGTCTGGGCGCTGGTCGCGCCCTATGGCATCACGCCGCGTGAGGGCGAAAACGACAAGGGAGAGCAAGGCCATGCGCAAGCACAGGATCGCGGCGATCGGCGGTGACGGCATCGGGCCGGAGGTGGTCCAGGCCGGGCTGCGCGTGCTGGAAGCGGTGGCCCAGGCCGATGCCGGCTTCGCCTTCGAGACCACCAGCTTCGACTGGGGCAGCGATTACTACCGCCGCACCGGCCGCATGATGCCGGCAGACGGCCTCGCCCAGCTCGCCCCCTTCGACGCCATCTTCTTCGGCGCCGTCGGCGACAAGGAAATTCCGGACCACATCACCCTGTGGGATCTGCGGCTGGCGATCTGCCAGGGCTTTGACCAATACGCCAATGTCCGCCCCACCACCCTGCTGCCCGGCATCGTCGGCCCGCTGAAGGATGAGCTGGGCGCGGCCATCGACTGGGTGATCGTGCGCGAGAATTCGGAAGGCGAATATGCCGGCGTCGGTGGCCGCGCCCATCGCGGCCTGCCGCTGGAAGTCGGCATGGATGTCGCCGTGTTCACCCGCGGCGGCGTCGAACGCATCGCCCGCTTCGCCTGCGACCTGGCGATGACCCGGCCGCGTCGGAAGCTGACCGTGGTGACCAAGTCCAACGCCCAGCGCCACGGCCTGGTCCTGTGGGATGAGGTGGTGGCGGGCGTGGTCGCCGACTATCCGGAGCTGACGGTCGACAAGATGCTGGTGGACGCCATGGCGGCCCGCATGGTGGTGAAGCCCGGCAGCGTGGACACGGTGCTGGCGACCAACCTGCATGCCGACATCCTGTCCGACCTCGCCTCCGCCTGCGCCGGCTCGCTCGGCATCGGCGCCACCGCGAACCTCGATCCGTCGCGTAAAAACCCCTCGATGTTCGAGCCGATCCACGGCTCGGCCTTCGACATCGTCGGCAAGGGCATCGCCAATCCGCTGGGGTCGTTCTGGACCGGGGCGATGATGCTGGACCATCTGGGGGAGGCCCCCGCCGCCAAGCGGCTGATGGCGGCCATCGCCGCGGTTACCGCCAAAGGCACGGTCCTGACACCGGACCTCGGCGGCACCGCCACGACGGATCAGGTGACGGAGGCCGTCATCGCGGCGCTGCGCGGCGCCAACGCCTGACGTCAGGCGACGGCCGGCGGCATCTGCGGGCCGGGCGGGGAGATGCTTGGCACCTCCGGAAATTGGCCCGGATAGGGCAGGTCCGGCCCCGGGGTGGGGGTCTGCGGTGCCTCCGGCGGCAGGCCCGGCATGGTGTCGGGCTGCGGGGGCGGAAGCTCGCGCTCCGGGGTTGGCGGATTGACCGGCGGCAGGCCCGGCAGTTCGGGCGGTGGCGCCTTGGGGTCGTCGGACATCTGGTGCTGGGTCATGGCATCTGAACGCGCCACTGAACCGCCCGTTCAATGCGCCTTCGCGGCCGCGTTCCGCTTGCGGGTCGCCGCCGCCTTCCGCGCACTGGCGGAGCGTTCCTCCGGCGTGCGTGCGGCAGCGGCCTTGCCGCCGGCCGCGCCGCCCTTGCGTGCAGACACCTTGGTTTCCGCCTGTCCGCGACCGCTGCCGCTGCGATTGCCGCCGCCGCTTTCCTTGTTGACGGTCGCCCAGGCCCGCGCCTCGGCCTCCGGCTCCTTCACGCCGCGGTCTTCATAGCCCTCGGCGATATGCGCGGCCTTGCGCTTCTGCTTCTCGGTGTAGCTGGATTTGTCGCCACGGGGCATCGGCGGGTCCTCCCGTGCCTCGAACGCGGGATGGGTCGCCACGTTTTTCACTATTTACAATTGTATAAATTGACAAAATACCTCAACAACACGTATTCACCCGCCGTGACCACAAGGGCGTGTGATCCAGACCATGGCTGACCTGCGTCCCCTGAGGCTTTTGCAGCGCAGCAACCCAGGCCATACCCCTGTCCCCATGAGCACCCAGCCCGCCATCGCCCTTTCCGGCCTCCGCAAACGTTTCGCCCAGGGCGGAACGGTGGCACTCGATGATGTCGCGCTGGATGTCGCGCCGGGCGGAATCTTCGGCATCGTCGGCCGCTCGGGCGCTGGCAAATCCACGCTGATCCGCTGCGTGAACCTGCTGGAGCGGCCCGATGCCGGGCGCATCACCGTGCTCGGCCAGGACATGCTGGCGCTGGACGAGGCCGCCCTGCGTGCCGCGCGCCGGCGCATCGGCATGGTCTTCCAGCACTTCAACCTGCACAGCCGCCGGACCGTCGCCGAGAACATCGCCTTCCCGCTGGAGGTCGCCGGCATTTCGCGCGCCGAACGCCAGGCGCGCGTGACCGAGATCCTGCCGCTGGTGGGGCTGGAGGCGAAGCGGGACGCCTATCCGGCCCAGCTCTCCGGCGGCCAGAAGCAGCGGGTCGGCATCGCCCGCGCGCTGGCCTCCCGCCCCGAAATCCTGCTGTGCGACGAAGCGACCAGCGCGCTGGACCCGGAGACGACGCAGGAAATCCTCGCCCTGATCCGCGACCTGCGAGCGCGTCTGGACCTGACGGTGCTGCTCATCACCCATGAGATGGGCGTGGTGAAGGCCATCTGCGACCGCGTGGCGGTGATGGAGGCCGGGCGGATCATCGAGCAGGGCCGCGTCTTCGACGTCTTCACCCGTCCGGAACAGCCCACCACCCGCCGCTTCGTCGCGGAGGTCATCGGCCATTCCGTCCCCGCCGCCACCTTGGCCCGCCTGCCGGCGCCGGGACCCGGGGAGGTGCGGCACCTGGCCCAGGTGGTCTTCGCCGGCCCGGCCAGCACCCGCGCCGTGGTCAGCGAGGCCAGCCGCGACTTCGGCCTCGACATCAACATCGTCTCCGGCCGCGTCGATGAGATCGCCGGCGAGCCCTTCGGCGTCATGGCGCTGGCCGCCTATGGGCCAGAGGACAAGGTCGATGCGGCCTTCGCCTGGATGCGCGGCCTGGGCCTGACCGTTTCAGAGCTGTCGGAGAGCGTGGCATGAGCTGGCTGACCCCCGCCTTGCAGGATCTGCTGATCGAGGCGCTCTGGCAGACGCTGGCGATGGTCAGTGCCTCCGCCGCCATCGCCGTGGTCTTCGGCCTGCCCATCGCCCTGCTGCTGCATGTGACGTCGCCGGAGGGGCTGACGCCGAAACCCTGGCTCAACCGGCCGCTCGGGCTGCTGGTGAATGCGGCGCGTTCCACGCCCTTCATCATCCTGATGGTCGCCATCGTGCCCTTCACCCGGCTGGTCGCCGGCACCTCCATCGGCACCGGCGCCGCCATCGTGCCGCTGGCGCTGGCCGCCACCGCCTTCCTGGCGCGGCTGTTCGAGAATGCGCTGCGGGAGGTGGATAAGGGCGTGATCGAAGCCGCGCGCGCCGTCGGCGCCAGCCGCCTGCAAATCCTCTGGAAGGTGCTGGTGCCGGAAGCCCTGCCGGGGCTGATCGCCGCCACCACCGTCGCCCTGGTCTCGCTGGTCGGCTTTTCCGCCATGGCCGGCGCGGTCGGCGGCGGCGGCCTCGGCGACCTCGGCATCCGCTTCGGCTACCAGCGCTTCATGCCGGAGGTGATGGCCACCGTCGTTCTCATTCTCATCCTGCTGGTGCAGGGGCTGCAATCGCTGGGCGATTGGCTGGTCCGCCGCACCTCGCATCGCTGATGGAGTCCTTCCCGATCATGCTGTCCCGTCGTCTGCTGACCCTTGGCGCCCTCGCCGCCCCGGCCCTGCTGCCCGCTCTGGCCCATGCGCAGGAGCAGATCGGCACCGCCGCCCGGCCGCTGCGCATCGCCGGTACCGCCGGCCCGCATTCCCAGGTGCTCGAAAAGGTGCGTGAGATTGCCGCGCGCGACGGGCTGGTCCTGCGGGTCATCGAATTCCGCGACTATATCCAGCCCAATGCGGCGCTGGCCGCCGGCGACCTGGATGCCAACAGCTACCAGCACCAGCCCTTCCTGGATCAGCAGGTGCATGACCGCGGCCTGCGCATCGTCAGCGTCGGCAAGACGCTGATCTTCCCCATGGGCATCTATTCGAAGCGGCACCGCAGCCTGGCCGATGTGCCGTCGGGCGGGCGCATCGCCATCCCCAACGACCCGACCAATGGCGGCCGCGCCCTGGTGCTGCTGGCGCGCAACGGCGCCTTCAGCCTGCGCGAGGGCGCCGATTTCCGCGCCTCCGTGGCGGATATCGCGGCGAATCCGAAGCGCATCCGCGTCGTCGAGCTGGAAGCCGCGCAGATCCCCCGCGCGCTGGAGGAGTTGGAAGCCGCGGCGATCAACACCAACTTCGCGGTGCCGGCCGGGCTGAACCCGGTGCGGGATTCGATTGCCCGGGAATCGGGCGACAGCCCCTATGCCAATGTCATCGCGGTGCATGAACGCAACCGCGACGCCCCCTGGGTGCGCCGCCTGCTGGCGGCCTACCACAATCAGGAGGTCAAGGATTTCGTCGAGGCGACCTTCCAGGGCGCCGCGGTTCCCGCATTCTGAGGAGGTTTCCCATGCTGCTCCGTCGCTCCCTCCTCGCCCTGCCCGCCTTGCTGCCCTTCGCGGCGCGGGCGCAGGGCGCCGAATTCGGCACCGCCGCGCGGCCGCTGCGCGTCGGCGTCACCCAGGGCGTCCATGCCCAGACCTTCGAGAAGGTGCAGGAATTGCTGGCGCGGGACGGCTTCGTCACCCGCGCCGTGGAATTCGGCGACTTCATCCAGCCGAATGCGGCGCTCGCCGCCGGCGACCTGGACGCCAATGCCTATCAGCACCTGCCCTTCCTGGAGGCCCAGCGGGCCCAGCGCGGCTACGACTTCGTGCCGGTGGGCAAGACGGTGCTGACGCTGATGGGCGTCTTCTCCCGCCGCCATCGCAGCCTGGACGCGCTGCCCAACGGCGCGCGCGTGGCCATCCCGAACGACCCGACCAATGGCGGCCGCGCCCTGCTGCTGCTGGCGCAGAATGGCGCCTTCACGCTGCGCGCGGGCGCGGACCACAGGGCGACGGTGGCGGACATCACCGCCAATCCGAAGCGCATCCGCATCGTGGAGCTGGAGGCCGCCTCCATTGCCCGTTCGCTGGAGGATGTGGATGCCGGCGCCATCACCGGCAATTACGCGGTGCCCGCCGGCCTCAACCCGCTGCGCGACGCCCTGGCGCGGGAGACGGAGCAGAGCGTCTACACCGTTCTGGTGGTGGTGCGCCGTGCCGATGCGGAGAAGCCCTGGGCCAAGCGCCTGGCGGAGGGCTACCGCCATCCGGAACTGCGCGCCTTCGTCGAGGCGACCTTTGGTGGCGCGGTGATCGCCGGTGGCTGAGCGCCGGCGGCTGCATCTGGGCGCTTTCATGCGCCCGGTCAGCATCCACACCGGCGCCTGGCGCTACCCGGGCGCCTGGGCCGATGCGAATTTCAATTTCGAGCGGCTGAAGTACCTGATTCAGAAGCTGGAGGCGGGAAAGTTCGACGCCTTCTTCATGGCCGACCACCTGGCCCTGCTGAACATGCCGATCGAGGCGCTGCGCCGCAGCCATACCGTCACCAGCTTCGACCCGCTGACGCTGCTGCCGGCCCTGGCCGCGGTGACGGAGCGCATCGGGCTGATCGCCACCGCCAGCACCACCTATAACGACGCCTATCACGTCGCCCGTAAATTCGCCTCGCTCGACCATATCTCGAACGGCCGCGCGGGCTGGAACCTGGTGACCACCGCCAACCCCGACGCCGCGCTGAATTTCGGCCAGGACGCCCATATGGCGCATGGAGAGCGCTACAAGCGCGCGCGTGAGTTCTACGATGTCGTGACCGGCCTCTGGGACAGTTTCGCCGACGACGCCTTCATCCGCGACCAGCAGACGGGAATCTTCTGGGACCCGGCGCGGATGCATGTGCTGGACCATAAGGGCCCGGAACTTTCGGTGCGCGGCCCGCTGAACGTGGCCCGCCCGGTGCAGGGCTGGCCGGTGATCGTGCAGGCTGGGGCCTCCGATGCCGGGCGGCAGATCGCGGCGGAGACGGCGGAAATGGTCTTTGCCGCCGGCGGCACGCTTCCGGATGCGCAGGCCTTCTACGCCGATGTGAAGGGCCGCGCCGCCCGCTACGGCCGCGATCCCGAGGGCATCAAGATCCTGCCGGGCGCGCTGGTGGTGGTGGGCGATACGGTGGCGGAGGCGCGCGCCGCGCGCGACCACCTCGACAGCCTGGTGCATTACGACAGCGCCATCGGCTCGCTTTCCATCGCGCTCGGCGTCGATGCCCGCGCCTTCGACCCCGACGGCCCCCTGCCCGAGATCCCTGAGACCGAGGCCAGCAAATCCGGCCGCGAACGCGCCATCAACCTGGCGCGGCGCGAAGGGCTCACGGTGCGGCAATTGGCGCAGCGCCTAGGGGGCTATGCCGGCCTCGCGCTGGTTGGCACGCCCGCCTCCATCGCCGATGAGATGGAGCAGTGGCTGGAGGGTCGCGGCTGCGACGGCTTCAACATCATGTTCCCGCATGTGCCGGCGGGGCTGGATGATTTCGTCGACAAGGTGGTGCCGGAATTGCAGCGCCGCGGCTTGTTCCGCCGCGACTATGAAGGCACCACGCTGCGCGACCACCTGGGCCTCAAGCGGCCCGGGAACCGCTTCTTCCCGTGAGGGACCTCAGCGCGCCGAGCGAATGACCGGCGCGGCACCGGAGGCGCAGTTTTGGCGCATGCTCAGAAGGCGCTGCGCCTCCGCATTGTTGTTGATGCGGCGCTGGATGCCGGCACCCTCCTCCAGCTCCAGATTATAGCCCTCACAGGTATCCGCCGCGGCCCGGCGGCGCTCCATGGGCACCGCATAGGGGGCGATGGTGCCCGAGCCGGCGGACATGGCGCGGAAGGCGGCGGCGGTGCCAGGCTCCGGCGGCCGGCGCACGACCACGACGACAGCGACCACGATAGCCAACAGGCAAAGCGTGCCTGCAACGTAGAACCAATTCTGGCGTCGCATGGTGTGTCCTTTTCGACCCGGCACGACCCTCAAAAGCCGAAGCAATGGCCGCAAGTCAATGGATTCTTAACGAATAACAGCGCCACGAGACGTATCAAATTCCGAGACGTCTCTGGGGGCCGTGGACGGATTCGCCGCAGGCCGGTTCGCGAATGATGTTCCCGCGCCCGAATCCCTATTCCGTCAGCATCGTGGTGGAACTCGCCAGTTGCTGCTCGAGGTCCGGCGCCGAGGCGCGGGACAGCGGCATGACCATGCGACACAGCAGGCCCTCCGCGCGCCATTCGTGACGCAGCCTGCCGCCAAGCTGGCCGGCAATGGTGGCGGCCATCACGCGCAGCCCGAAACAGGACCGGGTCGGCGGGCCGGCAATGGGTGGACCGCCGGATTCCGCCCAGCTCAGCGAGAGCTGGCGCGCCCCCTCATCCAGGGTCCAGGCCAGCCGGACCCGCCCTTCCGGCACCGACAGCGCCCCATGCCGGATCGCATTGGTGGTCAATTCGTGCAGCGCCATGGACAGGGCCTGGGCGGCGGTCGGGGCGATGGTCACCGGGGGCCCTTCCACGGTCACCCTCGGGCCTCCATCAGTGGTTTGGAAAGGCGCCAGCTCCGCCGCCGCCAATTGGCGCAGCTCCACCCCGTCCCATTTGCCCTCGGCCAGAAGCGTATGGGCACGGGCCAGGGCGGCAATGCGGCCCAGCACGGCCGCGGCGAAGGCCTCCGGATCCTCGCGCGGTGTCATCCGTACCGCGGCCTGCACCACCGCTAGGGCGTTCTTGGCGCGGTGATCCAACTCCCGCATCAGAAGGGTCTGGCGATCCTCCGACTCGCGGCGTTCCGTCACGTCCAGCGCCACGCCGAGCATCCGCAGGGCGCGGCCGGTGATCTGGTCGCGCACCACCTCCCCACGCTCGGCGATCCAGCGCAGCGCGCCATCCCCGGCGCGGCGGATGCGGAATTCCGCGGACCAGTGCATCTGGTCGCCGGCGAGCATATGGCGCAGCTGCGTCTCCACCGCCGGGCGGTCGGCCGCCTCGATGGATTGGCGCCAGCCCAGCACGTCGACCGGGCCGAGAGGGTCGGAGCCATAGAGGCGATGGCAGCTTTCTGACCAGTGCACGGCGCCGGTGGCGATCTCCCATTCCCAGGTGCCGACCTGCCCGGCCTCCTGTGCCAGGCGCAGCCTCTCGGCGCTGGCGCGCAGCGCGGCATCCGCCGCACGGCGCTGAATTTCGGCCTGGCGTCGTGCCTCCACATCGCGGGCCGCGACGGTCACGCCACCGCCCTGCGCCGGGTGGATATTGAGCTCGAACCAATGGCCAATCAGGGGCGAACGCGCGCAGAGGTGCATCTCCCGGCCCGAGGCGATGGCCTGGGTGATCGACTCCCAGCTTTGGCTGCCGCTCACCGCGGGGAACAGCTCCAGGAAGCGCTGGCCCAGCACCTGCTCCCGTCGCAGACCCCACATCTCCAGGGCCCGGCGGCTGGCGAAGCGGATCGCGCCCTCCGAATCCAGCGCGTAGAGCATGTCGCCCAGGCTCTCCAGCACCTCCTGCGCGCGCTGCACCGATTCGGCCAGCGCCGCCTCGGCCTGCTTCAGCTCCGTCACATCGACATGGGCGCCCAGCATCCGCAGCGCCCGTCCGGCCTCATCCCGCTCGATCTCCGCCCGCGCCGCGATCCAGCGAATGGCGCCGGTCGGCGTGACGATGCGGTATTCCTGCGCGTAGTCCGTGGCGCTCGATTCTGCCGAGATGGCATCAAGGAAGCGGCGTTCCGCGCGCACCCGATCCTCCGGATGCAGCCGCGCCACCCAGTCCGCATGCTGCTCCTCCGCCGATCGCGCGCCGCGGCCTTGGAGGTCCATGTATTCCGGGGAGCGCAGATTCTGCCCGGTGCGCAGGTCGATCTCGAAGCCGCCGACGCGGCCCACCTGTTGCACGCGGCGCAGCCGTGCCTCGCTGGTGCGCAGCGCGGCCTCCGCCCGGCGGCGGCGCAGCGCCGACCACAGGCGTTCCGCCACCTCCAGCACCAGCGCCACCTCCTGTGGCGTCCAGTCGCGCGGAGTGGGGTGATGCAGGCGGAACAGGGCGGCCAGCTCGCCCTGCTTCAGCAGCGGCACCGTCAGCACCTCCGCCCCCTGCCCCAGCCCCAGGGCGCGGCCCTGCCGCAGCGTGACGAGATCCTCGCCGAAATCCGACAGCGGCCAGGCGCCGAGGAGATTGGGCAGGCGGCCATCGGTCCAGTCGCCCTCGATGCGCCAGGCCGTCTGCTCCGCATCCACCTCGGCGAAGGCGCAGCGCCCCGCCGCCAGATGCCGGCCCAGCGCCTCGGTCGCGCTGCGCAGGAGGGTTTCGGGCGCGTCCAGATCCCGCAGCGCGGCGTCGAGGTCGAGCAGGAAGGCGTCGCGCCGTTCCGCGAGGATGGAGAAGGTGATGTCCGTCGCGGTCAGCAGGACGCCGGCGATGCTGCCATCGGCATCCCGCACCGGCATGGCCAGCAGGTCGAAGAAGCAGGGCCCGGGACATTCCAGCGCGGTCCGCCGCCCGGGCCGCCCGGCCAATGCCGCCTGCACCAGCGGCGCGATCCCGTCCTCACCGGGCCAGAGCAGGCCGCAGGCCGTGCCCTGCGCCGCGCCATGTGGCAGCAGCGGGCCGAAGGCGGCGTTGTGCAAACAGGTGAGTTCGGCGCCCCAGATCAAAGCGGCGGGGCCGGCATGCTCGCGCACGAGATCCAGGAAGCCGCGCAGAATGTCGGACCAGTCGGCCATCGGGCCGAGCGGCGTCGAGGACCAGTCCGGTGCGGCGTGCCGGGTCTCGACTGCCCCGCCGGGTCCGTCCGATCCGGCTGGCAATGGCGCGATGCGGCGCATGGTCGAGTGACAGGCTCCCGCGCGCCAGCCAGGCGCAATGCTACGGCGCGACTCCGACCCGCGCGCCCATATCGGGAAATGTAGCGCCGGACAAACGGGGCGTGGCGTCACAAAGACGGGCACGACCACCCTTTGCCGGTGAGTGAGAGAAGCTTCCCCGGCCAGGGACGCTTCCGATCGACAACGCGGCGGCAGGCATCCGCGTTGCAGCAAACGTCAGATCAGGGCGCGAAGACTCTCCCCGGGGACCGTCAGCGCCTGGCCGCGGCGGCAGAGCCCGGCCGCCGGCGCCATGCTGGACTGGGCGAGCGCGAGGCAGGCGGCGCCGTCCGCGAAGGCCGCATCCGCCGCCGCCGCCACCAGTTCCGCATAAAGGGCGCCATCCCCGGCCCGGAAGGCCGGCCAGGCCCCCGGCACGAGCTTTACTGTCACAACCGCGCCACAACCCGCGAACAGGGCCTTGGTGGGCACCAGCGTGGTTTCCACCGCGCAGAGCACGACCGCCGGGCCAGGCTGGCGCGCCACCGCCCGCGCGAGGGCGGCATCGGCACGATGCACCGGCAGGCCGGACCGGGTGAGGTCGATGGCGGGGCCGAGGGTGGAGCAGGTCAGCAGGATGGCGTGGATGCCGGGCAGGGCCAGGGCGTCGAGCGCCGCAGCCGTGCGGGCGGCGATCTCGGGAGTCAGGCCACCGGCGGATTCGGCTTCCGCCAGAAGGTCCGGGCGGATGCTGTGGTGCAGGCTCAGGCTCGGCGGGCAGGCGGCATCGAACAGGGGCGCGTTGGAGGCGGCGGTGTGGAGGCAGGCGATGTGGCGCATGGCGAGCGATGGAACCCCCACCCGACCAGCCGCTGGCGTTGCGGCAGTGCCGCAACCCCCCGCAACCGCGGGGGGAGCGACGAGCTTGGCTTAGTTCTTGGCCTTGTCGACCAGCTGGTTGGTCTTGATCCAGGGCATCATGCCGCGCAGCTTCTCGCCGACTTCCTCGATCGGGTGTTCGGCCAGGCGGCGGCGGGTGGCCTTGAAGCTGGCCTGGTTCACCTTGTTCTCCAGCATCCAGTCACGGGCGAACTTGCCGGACTGAATGTCCTCCAGGACCTTCTTCATCTCCTTCTTGGTCTCGGAGGTGATGATGCGCGGGCCGGTGACGTATTCGCCGTATTCGGCCGTGTTGCTGATCGAGTAGTTCATGTTGGCGATGCCGCCCTCATAGATGAGGTCGACGATCAGCTTCACCTCGTGCAGGCACTCGAAATAGGCCATCTCGGGGGCATAGCCGGCCTCGACCAGCGTCTCGAAGCCAGCCTTGATGAGCTCGACCAGACCGCCGCAGAGCACAACCTGCTCGCCGAACAGGTCGGTCTCGCATTCCTCCTTGAAGGTTGTCTCGATGACGCCCGAGCGGCCGCCGCCGATGGCGGAGGCGTAGGACAGCGCGATTTCCAGCGCATTGCCCGAGGGGTTCTGGTGCACGGCCACCAGGCAGGGCACGCCGCCGCCCTTCTGGTATTCGCCGCGCACGGTGTGGCCGGGGCCCTTCGGCGCGATCATGAACACGTCGATATCGGCGCGCGGGTCGAGCAGGTTGAAATGCACGTTCAGGCCGTGAGCGAAGGCCAGCGCCGCGCCGGGCTTCAGATTCGCGTGCAGATGGTCGCGGTACAGGTCGCCCTGCAGTTCGTCCGGCGTCAGCACCATGACCACATCGGCCCACTTCGCCGCATCGGCCGGCGTCATCACCTTGAAGCCGGCGGCTTCCGCCTTCTTCCAGGACCCGCCCTGGCGCGCGCCGATGACCACATCGGCCACGCCGCTGTCGCGCATGTTCTGGGCATGGGCATGGCCCTGGCTGCCGAAGCCAATGACCGCGACCTTCTTGGCCTTGATCAGATTCACATCCGCATCGCGGTCATAATACACACGCATCGTCACAGCTTCCTTCGGTTGCCCCGGTTGGGGGCGCTAATGCCCCGTAACGGGGCGGTGATGCACCACTTCGTGGATGAAACCAAGCTTGCGCGCCACCGGCGCGCTGAGCACGAAGGGGTAGAGGTCCGGCGTGCCCATGCAGCGGTTCATCGCATTCATGGCAATGGTCAGCGGTGTCCAGGCATTGAGGATCTCCTCCATGCCGGCCCGGTAGGGGCTGAAATCCAGCTCCGTCTCCAGCACGCCCTGCTTGTCGAGCACCGGGCTGATCTTCATGCCGAAGCTGGTCGCCATCTCCAGGCTGTCCACCATGTGCAGGTAATGGGCGAAGCATTCCGCCCAGTCCTCATGCGGATGCGCCGCGGCATAGGCGGAGATGTAGTCGCCGCGCCAGTCGTCATTCGGCGGCTTGGCGTAATGCGCCTGGAGCGCGGCGGCGTAATCCACGCTCTCATCGCCGAAGATCGCCCGGAACTCCTCGACCCTGCCGGCCTGTTCCACCAGCACGACGTGGTACCAGTGGCCCACCTCATGCCGCATATGGCCGAGCAGGGTGCGGAAGGGCTCGTTCAGCCGGGTGCGCCGCGCCTCCCGCTCCACATCATCGGCCTCCGCGAGCGCGATGGTGATATGGCCGTCCTCATGCCCCGTCATGGTCGGCGGCTGGCCGTCGAGGTCGGCGAGGAAGGAAAAGCGCAGGGCGGAGTCCTGATGCGGCAGGCGCAGCCGGTCCAGCGTGTAGATCAGGCGGCGCTTGGCCATCTCCATCCGCCGCCAGAGCGGCAGGTTCTCCGGCACCGACAGGTCCGGCACCATGGTGTTCAGCCGGCAGGCCGGGCAGTAGTCCTCCGCGTCGTCCTCCGGCAGGAACCAGTTGCAGGCGTCCTGCGCCACATTGGCGCAGGGCTTCCGCGGCGCGCCATCCAGCATCGCCAGCCCATCCGGATCGAAGGCGGACAGCCGCCCGGCCTCCGGCAGGAAGCCCAGCCGGGCGCCGCATTGCTCGCAGGCGGTGTTTTCGAAGTGCAGCAGGTTGCCGCAATTCTGGCAGGCGAAAAGGCGCATGGCGTGGGCTCCGGAAACGGTTCGCCCTGCGAACGGCGTGAAGGCCGGCAAAGTTTCAGACCGTCAGCGCGGAGCTGCCCCGCACGATGGCCACGGCGCCGGTCCGGCTGACCTCCTTCAGCCCGATCGGCCGCATCAGATTGCAGAAGGCATCGATCTTCTCGGCATTGCCGGTCATTTCGAAGACGAAGCTCTCCGTGGTCGCATCCACGACGCGGGCGCGAAAGGCATCCGCCAGGCGCAGCGCCTCCACCCGCTGCTCGCCGGTGCCCACCACCTTGATGAGCGCCAATTCGCGCACGAGGTGCGGCCCGGCCAGGGAAAGGTCGGAGACCTTGTGCACCGGCACGAGCCGGTCGAGCTGCGCCTTGATCTGCTCGATCACCATCTCGGTGCCGGAGGTGACGATGGTGATTCGCGACAGGCGCCGGTCCTCATCCACCGGGGCGACGGTCAGGCTTTCGATATTGTAGCCGCGGCCGGAGAACAGGCCGATGACGCGCGCCAGCACGCCGGCCTCGTTCTCCACCAGCACCGCGATGGTCGCGGAGCGGAAATTTTCCGAATTGTCGGACATGGGTTCAGCAGTTCAGCAGGAGGAAAGGGACGGCGGGGTCGGCGGGCAAAGGTTCAAACGAGAACCTTGCCCTCATCCGTGACGCCGGCGACGCCACCTTCCTGGCCCGGGCCCAAGATCATCTCATTATGCGCGGCACCCGAGGGGATCATCGGGAAGACGTTCTCGTCCTTGGCCACCGCGATATCCGCGATCACCGGCCGGTCGGTCGCCAGCATTTCGCGGATGACGTCATCCAGCTGGCTTTCCTCCGTCGCCCGCAGGCCGACGCCATGGAAGGATTCGGCCAGCTTCACGAAGTCCGGCAGCGCCTCCGAATAGCTTTCGGAATAGCGGCCGCCATGCAGCAGTTCCTGCCACTGGCGCACCATGCCCATGTATTCGTTGTTCAGGATGAACACCTTCACGGGCAGGCGGTACTGGCAGAGGGTCGCCATTTCCTGAATGTTCATCAGAATGCTGGCCTCGCCGGCAATGTCGATAACCAGCGCATCCGGATGCGCGATCTGCACGCCCATCGCCGCCGGCAGGCCGTAGCCCATGGTGCCGAGGCCGCCCGAGGTCATCCAGCGGTTCGGCTTCTCGAACCCGAAATACTGGGCGGCCCACATCTGGTGCTGGCCGACTTCGGTGGTGATGAAGGTCTCGCGGCGGGATTCGCGGGTGATTTCATACAGCCGCTTCACCGCATGCTGCGGCTTGATGATCTTGCCCTGCTGGACGTACTGGAGGCAGTCCTTGCCGCGCCAGATATCGATCTGGCGCCACCAGGCGGCCAGATCCTCGCGCATCGGCGGCTGGCTGTCTTCCTTCCAGACCTGGATCATCGCGGCCAGGATCTGCCCGGCATCGCCGACGATCGGCACCTCCACCTTGACGTTCTTGTTGATGGAGGACGGGTCGATATCGGCGTGGATCTTCTTCGAACCCTGCGAAAAGAACGCCAGGTTGCCGGTCACCCGGTCGTCGAAGCGGGCACCCATGTTCAGCATGACGTCGCAGCCATGCATGACCAGATTGGCCTCATAGGTCCCGTGCATGCCCAGCATGCCGATGAATTGCGGGTCCTGGGACGGGAAAGCGCCCAGGCCCATCAGCGTATTGGTCACCGGGAAGCCGGTCAGATGCGCGAAGTCGGCCAGCAACCGCGACGCCTCCGGCCCCGAATTGATGACGCCGCCGCCGGCATAGATCACCGGGCGCTTCGCCTGCTTCATCATCGCCACGGCCTTGCGCACCTGCACCATGTCCGGGCTGGTGACGGGGCGGTAGGAACGGTGCGGCTGGGCGGCGGGCGGCGCTTCCGTATAGGGCGCCTTGTTGATCAGGATGTCCTTCGGCAGGTCGATCACCACCGGGCCGGGGCGGCCGCTGCGGGCGACGTGGAAGGCCTCATGCACCACCCGCGCCAGATCGGCGCTGCGCTTCACCAGGTAGTTGTGCTTGGTGGCGGGGCGGGTGATGCCGGTGGTGTCGGCTTCCTGGAAGGCGTCATTGCCGATCAGATGCGTCGGCACCTGGCCGGTCAGGCAGACCAGCGGAATGCTGTCCATCAGCGCGTCCAGCAGCCCGGTCACCGCATTGGTGGCGCCAGGGCCGGAGGTGACCAGCACGCAGCCCACCTTGCCGGTGGAGCGCGCATAGCCTTCGGCCGCATGCACCGCGGCCTGTTCATGGCGCACCAGGATGTGGCGGATGGCGTTCTGCTGGAAGATCGCGTCGTAGATCGGCAGGACCGCGCCGCCCGGATAGCCGAAAATGACCTCTACCCCCTGATCCTTCAGCGCCCGAAGGACGACCTCGGCGCCCGACATCGTCAGGGGCTGCGTCGCGGCGTGCTGAGGGGTGGCGGACATGGGGTGGGTGGCTTTCCTGTGATCTGGCGGGTTTGGTCCGCGGCGTTGCCACGGACCCGGTTTCCTTACCCGTGGTGCTGCGGCGCGTCAACGGCCGGATAAACAAACATCCTCAAATCAGCCATAACTCTTTCCGAAAGTTGCGAGAGACCATCGGCGCGCGCATGGATGCTATGCGCGAGCCCCGGGGGCGCCAAAGCATGGTGGCGAAACCAGGTGGCCTGCCGCTTGGTGTATTGCCCGGTATTGAGGATCGCCCGTTCCGAGGCCGCCGCCAGCGTCATCCGCCCCTCCAGATGCGCGATCAGCTCCGGCACGCCATGCGCCCGCATGGCCGGCAAGGCCGGGTCCAGGCGCTGCACCGCCAGCGCCCGCACCTCCTCCAGCGCGCCCTGTTCCAGCATGCCTTGCCAGCGCGCGATGATGGCGGCGCGCAGCGCGTCCCGCGGCGGGTCGAGCAGGATGGCGGCGAAGCGCCAGGGCGCCGGGCCAGTGCCCCCTTCCCTCTGCCAGTCCCGCAGACCACGGCCGGTGCCGGTCACCACCTCATAGGCCCGCGCCAGGCGCTGGCTGTCGGAGGGGCGCAGTGTCGCCGCCGTTTCCGGGTCCAGCCCGGCGAGGCGGGCATGCAGCGCGGCCGGCCCCTCCTCCGCCAGCAACCGCCGCGCCTCCGCCCGCGCCGCTTCCGGCACTGGGGGAATCGCGGACAGGCCCTCGGTGAGCGAGAGGAAATACAGGCCCGTGCCGCCGCATAGGATCGGCACCCGCCCCGCCGCGCGGGCCTCCGCCATCGCGGCCAGCGCGGCGCATCGCCACCAGGCGACGGTGCCGGCCTCCCCTGGCGGGCGTACGCCATAGAGAAGATGTGGCACGCGCGCCTCCTCGGCCGGCGTCGGCCGCGCGGTCAGCACCCGCAGCCCGGCATAGACCTGCATGGAATCGGCATTGATGACCGCCCCGCCCAGGCTTTCGGCCAGCGCCAGGGCCAGGGCGCTCTTGCCGCTGGCGGTCGGACCCGCGACCAGGATCGCGGGCGGTTGTGCTGGCGTCATCGCAATGGCACAGGGCGCGGGCCATGCCCCATATCCTGACCCTGGTCGCCGCCCCCGGCGCCCTCGACCCAGCCCTGGTTTCCCGTTGCCGCGCCGCGCTGACGGCGCTCGGCGCCAACCCCGGCGCGCCGGACTGGCTGGCGGAGGCGGAGGCAGTGGACCTGCCCTTCGAGAACGCCCCGGCCGAGCTCGCCGCCGCCGCCGCCCGCACGGCGCTGGAGGGTGCGCCAGTGGATGCCATCGCCAGCCCGGCGGAGGGCCGCCGCAAGAAGCTGCTGGTCGCCGACATGGACAGCACCATCGTCACCTCCGAGACGCTGGACGAGATCGCCGCCTATGCCGGGCTGAAGGAGCAGATCGCCGCCATCACCGCGCGGTCGATGAATGGCGAGTTGGACTTCGCCCAGGCCCTGCACGCCCGCGTTGCCATGCTGGCCGGCCTGTCCGTCGATGCGTTGGAGGCGACCTGGGCCACCACGGAGATCATGCCCGGTGCCGCGACCCTGGTGGCCACCATGCGGGCCGATGGCGCGGTGTGCTGCCTCGCCTCCGGCGGCTTCACCTTCTTCACCGGGCGGGTCGCCCAAAAACTCGGCTTCGATCACCACGTCTCCAACACCCTGCTGATCGAGGGCGGCAAGCTGACCGGCAAGGTGGCCGAGCCGGTCTTCGACCGCAACGCCAAGCTCGCCACATTGACCCGGCTGGCCACTGAGAACGGCCTGCCGATGGCCGCGACCCTGGCGGTGGGCGACGGCGCCAACGACCTCGACATGATCGGCGCGGCGGGGCTCGGCGTGGCCTATCGCGCCAAGCCGATCGTCGCGGCGGCGGCGCGGGCGCGGGTGGACCATACGGACCTGCTGGCGCTGCTTTATGCGCAGGGCTTTCGGCGGGCAGAGTTCAGGGTGGGCTGATCCGCCCAGAAAAAAGCCCCCTTCCCGATCCGGGAAGAGGGCCTTTTCCAAGCCTCGTCAGTCCAGCCCAATCACCCCGGGCTGCCGCGCGGGGCGGCGAGGCGCAGCGGGACCCAACGCTGGCCCTGGGCGCTTTCGATCAGCAGCAGGGCGGTGGCGCGGCCCTGGCGGCGCAGCGTCTCCAGCCGCGCCTGCACCTCGGCCGGCGTGTTCACCCTCTCCTGCTGCACTTCCACGATCACATCGCCCGGGCGCAGTTCGCGCTCGGCGGCGGGGCTGCCGGGGGCGACCTCGGTGATGACGACGCCGCGGCTCTCGGGGCGCAGGCTGAAACGCTCCCGCGCCTCCGGCGTGATCGGGCCGATCTTCAGGCCAAGGCCCGCCAGTTCCAGCGTCTGCGGCGGGGCTTCGGGCGTCGGGGTCGGCGCCCCGGGCTGGCCCGCTTCGGCGGGAAGCTCGGCGATGGTGATGTTCAGCGTCACCTCCCGACCATCGCGCCAGACCACAACGGGCACCTGGCTGCCGACGGCGGTATCCGCCACGATCCGCGGCAGGTTGCGCATCTCCCGCACCTCCTGCCCGTTGAAGCGCAGGATCACGTCGCCGGCCTGGACGCCGCCGGTGGCCGCCGGCCCATCCTCCTGCGCGCGGGCCACCAGGGCGCCACGGGTGCCACCCTGCAGGCCCAGGCTCTCCGCGATCTCATCCGTCACCTGCTGGATGTTCACGCCGAGCCAGCCGCGCCGCACCCGGCCGCCATCACGAAGCTGGCCGGCGATGTTGCGGGCGAGGTTGGAGGGGATGGAGAAGCCGATGCCGATCGAGCCGCCGGAGGGCGAGTAGATCGCGGTGTTGATGCCGATGACCTCACCCGCCAGGTTGAACAGCGGGCCACCCGAATTGCCGCGATTGATGGCGGCATCCGTCTGGATGAAGTCGTCATACTGGCCCTGGCGGATGTCGCGACCGCGGGCAGAGACGATGCCGGCGGTGACCGATCCGCCCAGGCCGAAGGGGTTGCCGATGGCCAGCACCCAGTCGCCGACCAGCGCGGTGTCGCTGTCGCCGAAGCTGACGAAGGGCAAGGGCCGCTCCGGCCGCACCCGCAGCACGGCCACGTCGGTGCGCGGATCGGCGCCCACCAGCTCGGCACGCAGCGTGGTGTTGTCGGACATCACCACATTGATCTCATCCGCGCCCTCGATGACGTGGTTGTTCGTCACGATGATGCCGGAGGCGTCGATGATGAAGCCGGAGCCGAGCGACTGGCCACGCCGCGTCGGCGGCTGCGGCCGGTTGGGCTGCTGACCGCCGGGGGGGCGGTTGCGCTCCAGGAAGTCGCGGAAGAATTCCTCGAAGGGGCTGCCGGGCGGGGCCTGGGGCACATCCGGCGCGCCGGGGCGGCGCTGCGCCTGGGCCTGGGCCGCGGCCTGGCTGGTCTGGATATTGACCACCGCCGGCAGCAGGCGCTGGGCCAGCGGGGCGAAGGTCATCGGTGCGCCCGGCGGCGGGATCTGCGCGAGGGCAGGCGCCGGCGCGGCGAGCGGCGCGGCCAGCGCCGCGACGAGAAGCAGGGGTGCGAAGCGCAAGGGTGGCGACCTTCTTCCGAATGGACTCGATATCAGGGCCGGAGCCCAGGCAGCGTGTGACATGACATTGGCACGGAAGAGATGAATCGGAAGCCCGGCATGGCATGAGGACGCCGTTACCCGCCCGAGACTGGCCATGTCAGACCGGCCATTTCAGATCAGCACGATGATCCAGGCGGCCAGAACGCCTGCCGTCGCCGCCGCCAGCCCGATCTGCGGGACCCGCTGGTCCGGCAAGGTCAGAAGGCTGGCGATCATCCGCTTCATGGCGGCGGGGAAAAGGCCGTAGCAGAGCCCCTCCACCGCCAGCATCACGGCCACCCCCGCCAGGACGTGGCGGAAGTCCAGCATCGCCCTATTGCGGTGCCGGCGTCGGCGCCACCACGGCCGGCGGGGCGCTGGGCGCAGCCGGGGCCGGCGTCGCAGGGGCAGGGGCAGGAGTCGCAGGCGTCGCGGGTGCCTGGGCGGCGCCGGAAGCAGCGGCCGGGCGGCCGCCGGTGCCTTGCGGCGTCAGGCTGGCTGGCATGCTCTCCCGGAAGAAGCGGAAGAATTCGCTATCCGGCGACATCAGCAGGCGGGTATCGCCGCCCGAGAAGGCTTCGCGATAGGCCTGCATGCTGCGGTAGAACTGGAAGAACTGCGGGTCCTGCTGGAAGGCCTCGGCGAAGATGCGGATCGCATCCTGCTCACCCTGACCGCGCAGGATATCGGCCTGGGCCTGGGCCTCGGCCAGCAGCACGGTGCGCTCACGATCCGCGCCGGCGCGGATGCGGGTCGCTTCCTCCTGGCCGCGGGCGCGTTCCTCGGCGGCGACGCGCTGCCGCTCGGACTGCATGCGGGACAGGATGGCATCTGTGTTCTGTTCCGGCAGGTCGGCGCGGCGGATGCGGACATCCAGCACCTCGATGCCGAAGGCGCGCATCTCCTCATTCACCAGGCGGCGGATCTCACCCATGATCCGGGCGCGGTCATTCGACAGAACCGAGAGCAGCGGCTCATTGCCCAGCACCCGGCGGACGGCGGAGGTGACGACGGAGTTGATGCGGGCGCGGATGCCGGATTCCGCGACGCCGACCGTCTGATAGAAGCGCAGCGGGTCGGTGATGGAATAGCGGGTGAAGCTGTCCACGCTCAGCCGGCGCTGGTCGCCGAGGATGATCTCCTCCGCCGGCGCGTCGAAGTCGAGCAGGCGGCGGTCGAAGGCGATGACCGACTGCACGAAGGGAATCTTGGCATGCAGGCCCGGATCGCGGATCACGCGGATCGGCTCACCGAACTGGGTGATGAGCACCTGCTGGGTCTGGTGCACGGTGAACAGGGTGGAGGCGGCAACCACCAGGACGATGGCGACGGTAACGCCGAGGGCGATCAGCTTGTTCATCGGATCGCTCCCGCCGGGCGCTGGGCGCTGGGCTGCGGCGTGGGCGGCGTGCCCTGGCGCTGCGGCTGTGGTTGCAGCGGGGTGGGGCGGGTGCTGTCCAGATTCAGGAAGGGCACCATGCCTTGCAGGTTGTTGTCGATCAGGATGGTCGGGTTGCGGCGCAGCACCTCCTCCATCGTCTCGATGTACATGCGGCGCACGGTCACGTCCTGCGCCACCTGATAGGCGGAGAGCACGGAGAGGAAGCGCTGCGATTCACCGCGGGCGCGGGAGATCTGGCTTTCGCGGAAGCCCTCGGCCTCCTGCACCAGGCGCTGGGATTCACCGCGGGCGGCGGGGATGATGCCGTTGCGGTAGGATTCGGCCTCGTTCCGCGCGCGCTCACGGTCGGCGCCGGCGCGCTGCACGTCGATGAAGGCGTCCACCACCCGGGCCGGCGGCTGGGCGTTCTGCAGCTGCACCTGGGTGATTTCCACGCCGGCGCGATACTGGTCCATGATCCCCTGCGTGCCGGTCCGCACGGCCTGTTCGATCTGCGCGCGCGCCTCGGTCAGGGCCGGCTGGATCGGCGTGCGGCCGATCACTTCCCGCATCACGCTTTCGGCGGCGGACTTCACGGTCGCCTCGGCGTTGCGGGTGTTGAACAGGTACTCGCCGGCATCGCGGATGCGCCAGAAGACGGCGAAATCGATGTCGATGATGTTCTCGTCGCCCGTCAGCATCAGGCTTTCTTCCAGCACGTCGCGCGCCGGAATCGGGCGCACGGCCTGGCCGGAATCGGCGGCGGCGCGGAAGCCGACATCGACGCGGTTGATGCGGGTGACGCGCGGCGTGGTCACGGTCTCGATCGGCCAGGGCAGGTGATAGTTCAGGCCCGGCTGGGTGGTCTGGGTATAGGCGCCGAAGCGCAGCACGATACCCTGCTCATCCGCCTGCACCCGATAGATGCCGGAGGCGAGCCAGCCGCCGACCAGCACCAGGGCCAGCAGCCCGAGGCCCGCACCGCCCAGGCCGCGCGGCAGCATGCGGCGCGCGGCATCCTGGGCCTGTCGGATCATGTCATCGAGGTCGGGTCCGCGGCCACCACCGCCGCCGCCACCCTGGCCTCCGCCCGAAGGCGGCTGCGGCTGGCCCCAAGGTCCGCCGGGCCGGGGATTGCCCCAGGGGCTGGGTCCGCCGCTGCTGTTCCACGCCATCGGGCTTTAGGCCTCCTCCAAACGCAATCGAAATCCTGCCACGCCCCTCCATCGATGGGGAGGGGTGCAGCAGCCGCGACGACGGTCCATATGAGGCTCGTCGTCCGCGGATGAACCGAACCGGAATGCCGGGCCGGGGTGGCGCAGGCCGACCCTCCGAACGGACCGGAGGTCAGCGTCCAGAGGCCAGGGCGGCCAGGCCAGAATGGCGGGCATGCGCGCGCATGCGGCGTCATCGGCCGATAGGCGCGATATCGTATGGAACAGGGGGTTTTTCAAGCGATGGGCGATGGGTTGGAGCAGGCGGTGCGCGATGCGCTGCGTGGGGTGCGCGACCCGGTCAGCGGCCAGGACGTGATCAGCGCCGGCATGGTGGATGGCCTGGCAGTGAAGGCCGGCATGGTGCAATTCGCCATCCAGGTGCCGCGCGAGCGGGCGCGGGAGAGTGAGCCGCTGCGCGCCGCCGCCGAGCGCGCCGCCGCCGGCGTGCCCGGCGTGCTCTCCGCCACCGTGGTGTTGACCGCGCATCGGGCTGAGCCGGCCAAGCCGGCGGCGCCGGAGCCGGGGCGCAAGGCGCCGCCGGGGGGCACACCCGGCCAGGGCCAGATGCTGCTGCCGGATGTTGGCGCCATCGTCGCCGTGGCCTCCGGCAAGGGCGGCGTCGGCAAGTCCACCACCGCCGTGAACCTGGCCGTGGCGCTGGCCATGCAGGGGCTGAAGGTCGGGCTGCTGGATGCGGATATCTACGGCCCTTCCCTGCCGCAGATGCTCGGCACCCGCGAAAGGCCGCGGACGGAGGGCCAGCAGATCATCCCGCTGTCCCGCTGGGGATTGAAGGCGATGTCCATCGGCTTCCTGGTGGAGGAGGAAACGCCGATGATCTGGCGCGGCCCCATGGTGATGGGCGCGCTGGAGCAGCTGATGGGCCAGGTCGCCTGGGGCAGGCTCGACATCATGATCGTCGACATGCCGCCGGGCACCGGCGATGCGCAGCTGACGATGAGCCAGCGCGTGCCGCTGGCCGGCGCCGTCATCGTCTCCACCCCGCAGGATGTGGCGCTGCTGGATGCGCGGCGCGGGGTGCGGATGTTCGAGCGGGTGGGCGTGAAGGTGCTCGGCCTGATCGAGAACATGGCCTTCTTCTGCTGCCCGAATTGCGGCCACCAGACCGATATCTTCGGCCATGGCGGCGCGCGGGTAGAGGCGGAGCGGCTGGGGGTAGAGTTCCTGGGCGAATTGCCGCTGAAGCTGGCGATCCGCGAACTGGCCGATGCCGGCACCCCCATCGTCGCCGCGCGACCGGAGACGGAGGAGGCGGCCACCTATCAGCGCATCGCCACCCGCCTGCGGGAAAAGCTGGCGGAGGGCGCGGCGGCCGGGCCGAAGATCGTCATCGCGTAGACAGCAGCGCCTCGGTCTCCGCCGCCACCGGCATCGAGGGCGCGGCGCCGGGGCGGGTGCAGGCCAGCGCCGCAGCGGCGGCGGCGCGGCGCATCGCGGCTTCCAGCGTCAGGCCGCGATCGAGGCCGGCGGCGAGCACGCCGCACCAGGTGTCCCCGGCCCCGGTCGTGTCCACCGGCATCACCGGGAAGCAGGGGATGGCGATGGCCCCTTCCGAACTCGCGGCCTCTGCCCCCGCCGCGCCGCGCGTCACGGCGACGGCGATGCCAAGAGCCAGGTGCAGGGCGCCGGCGGTGGCCTCCGTGCCAAGGCGGGTGGCGAGCACCGCGGCCTCATGCTCGTTCAGCACCAGCAGATGCAGGGCGCGCAGCGCCTCCTCCGGCATCTCGCCGGGCGGGGCGAGGTTCAGGATGCAGCGGGCGCCGGCCTCGGCGCCGCGGCGGATCAGGGTCGCCACCTCCTCCGCCGGGACCTCCATCTGCATCAGCAGGGTCATGCCCGGATGCAGCGCGGCATCCTCCACCTGCGCCGCGCGGGTCATGCGGTTGGCGCCGGGGGCGACGGCGATCTGGTTGCGGCCCTCGGCGTCGACGCAGATGCTGGCCACGCCGGTCGGCTCATCCACCGCGATCAGCCGCGACAGATCCACCCCGGCATCGCGCATCGCGCCGAGGGCGACCTTGGCCAGGCCGTCCTCACCGACGCAGCCGACGAAGGCGACCTCCGCCCCATCGCGCGCGGCGGCGACCGCCTGGTTGCCGCCCTTGCCGCCGGCCATCTGGGCAAAGCCCTCGCCCAGAACGGTTTCGCCGGGCGCCGGCAGATTGGGAACGGTGAAGACGAGGTCCGTATTGACGGAGCCGAAGACAAGAATGCTCATTCGGCGAACATGCGCCCGGCCCGGGCGCGCTCATAGAGATTCGCGATCAGGGCCTCGAAGGCCGGCCCCACGGCGCGGGCCGGTGCCATGCGGCCATGGGTCGCGGCTTCGGCGATGCCCGCATGGCGCCAATGCCCGGTGCCGATGACGCCCTGCAAGAAGCCTTGGGCGCGGTCGCAGGCCATGGCGAAGCGGGCTTCGGGGGTCTCGCCCTGTTCGAACTCCTCCCACAGCCCGCGCAGCTTTGTGCCCAGATCGGGGGGCAGGACGCCGAAGACGATATCGGCCGCCGCCGTCTCCCGCGCCGCCTGGGTCAGCAGATGCGCCTCGTCATAGGCAAAGGTGTCGCCAGCCTCGATCTCCACCAGGTCATGGGCGGCGATCATCGCCAGGGCATGGCCGAGATCGGGGCGCGGCTCCGGCATCTCGCCATGCAGCAGCAGGGCGACCAAGGCGACGTTCCAGCAATGCTCGGCGGAGTTCTCGCGGCGGGAGGTGCCGTCGGGATTGGCGGTCTCCCCCCGGCGCTCGATGTGCTTGAGGCGGTCGGCCAGGGCCAGAAAGCCGATCAGGGCGGCGGTGCGGTCGGCATCCATGGTCCGTGTCTCTTTCAAACCCCGGCGGTCCAGCGGCCGAGCAGGAAGCCGAACAGCACGGCGCCGCCCAGCAGCGCCACGACCTCCCCGAACATCGCATGGGCCAGCGGCAGGCCGATGGTGATGAGGGTGACCAGCAGCGCCACCTTCCACCAGCGCGTCAGCCAATCCAGCCGCGCCGGCACCGCACCCTTCCCGCGCGGCCGGGACGCGCCTTTGGCGCGGCTGGCGGCGGGGCGCGGGCTGGCCGGGCGGGCGCGGGGCGCGCGGCCGGCCGGGGCCTCAGGCGGCACGGCCGAGCGTCTCCATCAATTCGCGCCATTCGCGCTTGGACAGGCCGGAGGACGCCTGGTCCACCGCCTCCCCCGCCAGAATCCGGCGCACAATGCCGAGCATCTGGGCGGAGAGGGTGACAGCGCCCAGGCGATAGTCGCGGAAGGCGGCGGTGGCGATCGGCACCCAGGCCTCGGCGCTTTGCATCATCGCCTCCGCATAGACGCGGATTTCGTACTGGGCATGGGCGTCGGCACGCAGCGACAGGAAGTGGAGCAGGTTGTGGAGGTCCGTCTTCCAGTACCACTGGGTATAGGCGTTGAGCGTCAGGTTCATCCGAGCCAGTTCGCGGGCGAGTCCCGCGCGGCCGGGATCGACGGGCTGGCCCTGCTCGTCCTCGTTCAGCATGTCGAGGTAGTGGTCGTAGTTGCGGGTCGCATCCTCCCGCAGCAGGTCCAGCACGCGGGCGGCCTGGTCACCTTCCAGCACTTCGCCCCGGCCCTGGCGGTTCACGGCGGACTGCGCGGCCAGGTGTTCCGGCGCGGGAATGTAGAATTCGCGGTCGAGGATCGAATAGCGCGCCGAGTATTCGTTCACATTGGCGGTGCGATGGCGGATCCATTGCCGGGCGACGAAGATCGGCAGCTTCACGTGATACTTGATCTCGCACATCTCGAAGGGGGTCGAGTGGCGGTGGCGCATCAGATAGCGGATCAGGCCCCGATCCTCCGTCACCGCGCGGGTGCCGCGGCCGTAGGAGACGCGGGCGGCCTGCACGATCGCGGCATCGTCGCCCATATAGTCGACGACGCGGACGAAGCCATGGTCCAGCACCGGGGTGGCGGTGAACAGCATGTCTTCCAGGGCCGGCACGGTCGGCCGCCGGGTAGCGTGGCTGGCGCTTCGCGCGGCGTCGATCTCAAGCTGCTGTTGCGGCGTCAGGGCCATGCCCGAGTCCTGTCGGTAAAGGGTGGCTGTACTAGCCCAGCGCGGCTCTCACGGCATCCCCCTGGATTCTGCCCGCCGATGCGCCTACATAGGGTCCGCTACCTCGGTAGCTATGGTGATAAACGCGACCTGGAATAATCGTTGCGGACCCGGGGGCAGTGCCCGGCGCCTCCACCAACCTTCCCTTCGGGGAAATCCTGGGGGCGAAACAGCTTCGACGCGCGTGGTAAAGAGGTCGTTTTTGCCCGGCATTGTACCGCCGTTATCGGGCTAATCTCTAAGTGCGAACGACAATAGCCGCGAGGCTTACGCACTCGCTGCCTGAATAAGGTAAGCGCGGTTCGGGGGGCACCGGGCAACAGAAGCCCCCCACTCTCGCGCCTCTTTCGCGCCCGTCGCCTCGGGACTATGGTCCGCGCAAAGGGAATTCCGCATGAGTGATGACGCACGTCCAGCCGATAGCCTGATCCCCTATGAGCGCTGGACCGATGACGCGCTGCGCGAGGTCGTGATGCGCGCGCTGGAGCTTGCGGCGCGGGAAGGCCTGCCCGGCGAGCACCACTTCTACATCACCTTCCGCACCGACCATCCGGGCACCAAGGTGCCGGGCCATCTGAAGGCCCGCTACCCGCAGGAAATGACGGTCGTGCTGCAACACCAGTTCGAGGCGCTGATCGTCGACCGGGCCGCGCAGCTCTTCTCCGTTCGGCTGCATTTCGGCGGCGTGCCCTCGACCCTCGTCGTGCCCTTTGCCGCCCTGACCGGCTTCGCCGACCCCGCCGTGCGCTACGGCCTGCGCTTCCAGCCCAGCATGGAGGACGCACCGGTCGAGGAGCCCGCGCCGGCCGAACCCGAATCCGCCCCCGCCGCGCCGGAGGCCCCCGCCCAGGTGGTCAGCCTGGACGCCTTCCGGCGCCGCCCCGCGCGGGACTGATCCCCCCGGCCCCGGTCAGCCGGGGCTGCCTTTCTGCCGACCCCACGAGGCGCCGCCCACCCCGCGTGCCGGCGCCCACGGAGAACCGCCGTGTCCGCACCGCTCGACATCGACAGCCCTGTGATCGCGCCGACCCGGCCCGAGGGGTTTCGGTACAGCCCGATGTATCCGCTCGGCGCGGATACCACCCCCTATCGCAAGCTGCCGATCCAGGGTGTCAGCACCGCGACCTGCGACGGCCAGACCGTTCTGAAGATCAAGCCGCAGGCGCTGGAAGAACTGGCTTTTGCGGCATGCAAGGACGTCTCCCACCTGCTGCGGCCCGCGCATCTCGCCCAGCTCGCGAAGATTTTGCAGGACCCGGAGGCGAGCCCGAATGACCGCTTCGTGGCGCTCGACCTGCTGAAGAACGCGAATATCGCCGCCGGCGGCGTGCTGCCCATGTGCCAGGACACCGGCACCGCCATCGTCTTCGGCAAGAAGGGCCAGCGCGTCTGGGTCGAGGGCGATGAGGAGGAGGCGCTGAGCTACGGCGTCCACCGCACCTATACCGAGACCAATCTGCGCTATTCGCAGATGGCGCCCCTGACCATGTGGGACGAGGTGAACACCGGCAACAACCTGCCGGTGGAATTCTCCATCATGGCGGAGCCGGGCGAGCACCACGCCGACGAGATGAAGCTGATGTTCGTCCTCAAGGGCGGCGGATCGGCCAACAAGACCTTCCTGTTCCAGCAGACGCGGGCGGTGCTGAACAAGCCGAAGCTGCTGGCCTTCCTGGAAGACAAGATCAAGACGCTGGGGACCAGCGCCTGCCCGCCCTACCACCTGGCCATCGTCATCGGCGGCACCAGCGCGGAGGCGAATCTCAAGACGGTGAAGCTGGCCTCCACCAAATGGCTGGACGCCCTGCCGACCGAGGGCAGCAAGGCCGGCCACGCCTTCCGGGACGTGGCATTCGAGGCTGAAGTCCACAAGCTCACCCAGAACCTCGGCATCGGCGCACAGTTCGGCGGCAAGTATTTCTGCCATGACGTGCGCGTGGTGCGCCTGCCGCGCCATGGCGCGTCCCTGCCCATCGGCATCGGCGTGTCGTGCAGCGCGGACCGGCAGATCAAGGCCAAGATCACGCCGGAAGGGGTGTTCCTGGAGCAGCTGGAGCAGGACCCGGCGCATTACCTGCCGGCGGCGACCGACGAAATCCTGGGCGGCGACGTGGTGCGGATCGATCTGAACCAGCCGATGGAGGCGATCCGGGCGGAGCTGTCGAAGCACCCGGTGAAGACCCGCGTCTCGCTGACCGGCACGGTGGTGGTCGCGCGCGACATCGCGCACGCCAAGTTGCAGGAACGGCTGGATCGCGGCGAGGGCTTGCCCGACTACCTGAAGAACCACCCGGTCTATTACGCCGGCCCCGCCAAGACACCCGATGGCTACGCCACCGGCAGCTTCGGCCCGACCACCGCCGGGCGCATGGACAGCTATGTCGAGGCCTTCCAGAAGGCCGGCGGCAGCCTCGTGATGCTGGCCAAGGGCAATCGCAGCAAGGCGGTGCTGAAGGCCTGCCAGAGCTATGGCGGCTTCTACCTCGGCAGCGTCGGCGGCCCCGCGGCGCGGCTGGCGCAGGACTGCATCCGCAAGGTCGAGGTGCTGGAATATCCGGAGCTCGGCATGGAAGCCGTGTGGCGGATCGAGGTTGAGGATTTCCCGGCCTTCATCGTGGTGGATGACAAGGGGAACGACTTCTACGAGGGGCTTGAGTAGTGATGCTGGAGCTGCGCCCCAACTGCGAATGCTGCGGCAGGGACCTGCCGCCGCAGTCGACTGAGGCGCTGATCTGCTCCTTCGAATGCACCTGGTGCCGGGACTGCGCCGCGACGCGCCTGCCCGGCGGGCTCTGCCCGAATTGCGGCGGCAACCTGGTGCCTCGCCCGATCCGCCCTGCGGGCAAGCTGGAGCGGTTTCCCGCCTCCACGATCCACAAGCGCAGCACGCTGCCGGTCTGTACGGGCTGAGGCCCCCCGCCACCCCGCCGAATTTCCTTGCCGCGACCGCCGCCGCCATGCCCTCGTAGGGTGGCAACCGTAACGAGCCATCCTGCGCGTGCCCGGGTCACGCATCCCCTTCGGTCGTGCCGGCAGTGCGGGCCGTGGTCCCGTGCGCGCGCTGGAACACGCCCGGCTGGTCGCCAGCAGCGCCGGGTTGGGCTGGAACGGCCTTCACGTCGAAGCCGGCCAGAATGACGGCTGGTCGGTGGATGACCTCGTCGTGCGAGGTCACTACCTCGCCGTCAATCGCGCCGCGGAAGCCCTCGTCATCGAACGCCGCACCGCCCATGGCTTCCGGCGAGAGGTCATCCCCCCCGGCACGCTCTGGATCCAGCCGGCGGAAACGCCCTTCAGCTTCCGCGTCGCGCAGACCTCCCGCTGGGGCGCCGCGGTCATCGACCCCGAACGCATCCGCAGCCTGACCGGCGGGCTGCCGGCCATGGAGCCCGGCTTCGGCGTCGCCGATCCCGCCCTTGTCGCCCTGCTGCAGGCGCTGCTGGCGGAAACCCTCGCCGGCGGCACCGCGGGCCGCCTTTTCGCGGATGGCATGGCCGTCGCCCTGTCCGCCCAGCTGCTGCGCCTGCACGGCCGGATGGAGCCGGCGGCGAAGGGCGGCCTGCCCCGGCACAAGCTGCGGCTGCTCGTCGAATTCATAGATGCCCATCTGGACCATGCCATCGGCGTCGAGGAGTTGGCCGGCCTGGCCGGGCTCAGCCCCTTCCACTTCACCCGCGTCTTCCGCCAGAGCACCGGCAGCACCCCCCATCGCTTCGTGACGGAGCGGCGGTTGGAGCGCGCGAAAGCGCTGCTCGCACGGCCCGAGCCCAGCATCGCCGCCATCGCCGCGGCCTGCGGCTTCGCCGACCAGGCCCATCTGGCCCGCCAGTTCCGCCGGCGCTTCGGCATGGCGCCCAGCCAAGCTCGCGGCAATGCCGCACCGCAGAAATCATCTCACGGCGCAATCGGGTCCAAGTCGGAGGACCCCGCCACCGCCTAGATGCGCCGGGTGCGGCCAGACAGGCAGGCACCCCAAGCCGGAGCATCATGATGGAACGGGTTACATTCGAATCCGACGGCATCCCACTGGTCGGGCATCTCCACCTGCCGCCAGGCGCCACCGCGCCTGCGCCGGCCGTCGTCATCATCGGTCCCATGACCTATGTGAAGGAGCAGGCGCCCAGCGAATATGCGCGCCGCCTGGCTGCGGCGGGCTTCGCCGCCCTGGTCTTCGACTGCCGCTTCCATGGGGAAAGCGGCGGTACGCCGCGGCGGTGGGAGCATCCGCTGGCGAAGGTTGCCGATATCCGCGCCGCCGCGCGGTTCCTCGCCGGGCAGGCGGCGGTGGATGGCCAGCGCATCGCGGGGCTCGGCATCTGCCAGGGCTCATCCGAGATGATTCGCGCTTTGGCCGAGGACGCGACGCTGCGCGCCGGCGCCACCATCGCGGGCCATTACCGCGACCTCGATGCCGATGTGCAGTGGCTGGGGGAGGCCGCCCGGCAGCTTCGGCTGGAGCGCGGCTGGAAGGCGCGGCTGCGTTTCGCCGAGACGGGGGAGGTCGAATACGTCCCGGCCATCGATGCCGAACGGATGGATGTCGGCATGCCGGGCGGCTTTGTGTGGGACTGGTACCATCCTTGGGCCGAGCGGGGCATCTGGGACAACCGCTATGCGGTGATGAGCGATGCTGACCTGCTGGGCTACGAAAGCCTGAGTGCCGCCGCCCGGCTCACCAAGCCCTTCTTGATGATCCACAGCGACAATTGCTTCCTGCCCGACGCCGCCCGCCGGCACTTCGCCGCCATCCCCGGCACGGCCAAGGCCCTGTCATGGCAGGGGACGACGCCGCATCTCGCCTATTACGACGAGCCGGCCGTCATCGATCCCACCGTGGCGCAGCTCGGCCGCTTCCTGTCCAACGCGCTCGCCTGACGCTGGAAGGACCGTGGCCATGAGCAACCTCGCCGCCATTCACCGCGGCCGGATCGCCACCGCCTGCACTTCCTCATCCGCCCGCGCCTCAAAGGTCAGCCCGGCCTTGCCGGCATTGACCGAGCGCAGGATGCCAACCCCGATGATCAGCGCCTCATCCGCCGTCTGCCGCACCAGCGCGGCGAGCTGGCTGGCGCGGTCGGCATCGTCCAGCGTGGCCCGCGCCCGCTGGATCAGCGCATCCATCGCCTCCGTGCCCGCCCCCGTGAAGTTCAGCGCGCCGAGGCCCGTCACCACGCCCCGGCGGTGCAGCTGGGAGCCGATGAGGTAGGAGGTCTCGCCGGTCAGGGACCCGAAGACCGTCACGAAGACGCCGTAGTCACGCCGGTTGCGGCGCGGCAGGAAGTTGGCCTGGGGCACCACCTCCACCGTCGTGCGGATGCCGATGCGGGTCCAGGCGGCGGCAATCGCCTGGCAGATTCGCGGCGTACGATTGGGTGAGCAGAACAGGTTCAGCCCAAAGCCCTGCCCCCAGCCGGCCTCCGCCAGCAGCGTGCGGGCCGCGTTGAGGTCAGCCGCCGGCGAGGGCCGGTCGGCCACCGCACCGAAGATGAAGGGCGGCACAGCCTGGTCGGTCGGGTCGGCAAAGCCTTCCAGGATGGTGCGCGAAATGCCCTCCCGGTTCAGGGCCAGCGACATGGCGCGGCGCACGCGCACATCCTTCATCGGGTTGCGGCCGCCGGCCTCGATGCCCGGCGCATCGTCCCGCTCCACATCCGGATAGATGTTCACGGCATAGATGGAGGGCCCGGCGAAGAGCGCGACCCGCTGGTCGCCGCGGATACGCTCGGCATCCTGCAAGGGCACGTTGTTGATGAAGTCCACATCGCCGGCCAGCAGCGCGCCAACGCGGGCCGCGTCGTTCGGGATCGGCGTCATGCTCACCGTGTCCCAGGGCACGGCGCCGCCCCACCAGCTCTCGTTCCGGCGCAGCACCAGCGGGTCGTTCGCCCGCCAGGTGCCAAGGCGGAACGGGCCGGTGCCGATCACCGCGCGGCCGGAATTGAACTCGGCATTGCCGAAATCGGTGACACTGCGCGGCAGGATGAAGATCTGCGTCAGATTGGTCGGCAGGATCGGCGTCGGCCCGCTGGTGCGGATGCGGAAGGTCAGGTCGTCCACCACCTCCACGCCCGTCACCCCGGCCAGGTAGATGGTATAGGGATTGGGGTTCCCCGGCACATTGGGCACCCGGGCGAAGGAGGCCGCGACATCGGCCGAGGTCAGCGGCGTGCCGTCATGGAATCGCACGCCCGGACGCAGCTTGAACTCCCAGGTCGTGTCATCGACCACCCGCCAGGATTCGGCCAGCCCCGGCTTCAGCGCCATGGTCGCATCGCGCGCCACCAGCGTATCGAAGATGTTCCGCAGGGCGCCGGTGTTGGACAGGTTCAGCAGCCAGTGCGGGTCCAGCGTGCTGGGCGGGGACTGGATGCCGATACGCAGCGTCTGCGCCTCGGCGGAGGCCCAAAACCCCGTTGGGGCGGCCAACAGCGACAGCCCCAAAGCGAGGCGTGTGACGAGGCTCATGCGGTGCGATCCTTGCTGCCATTCGCCCCGTTGGGCGCGATTCCGGCAGAGTGCCACCCTCCCGCCACCGGCGCACCGGGGCTGCGGCGCCTTTTCGCCGCGGGCACCCTGCCCCTTCCTGCCGCGGCGCCACTGGGATATGCCTGCGCCCATCCAGCCACCGACCGGGAACCGACCTTTACATGGCCCGCACCCGTTTTTCCTCCGGCAGCCGCTTCGAAGAAGAAATTGGCTATTCCCGCGCCGTCATCGATGGCGACTGGATCTTCGTCTCCGGCACCACCGGCTATGACTACGCGACCATGACCATCGCCCCCGGCGTGGTCGAGCAGTGCGAGCAGACCTTCAGGAACATCGAGGCTGCGCTGCGCCAGGCCGGCGGGCGGATCGACGATATCGTGCGCGCCACCTTCATCCTGCCCGACCGCGCCGACTGGCCGCCCTGCTGGCCGGTGGTGAAGAAGTGGCTGGGCCGCACCAAGCCCGCCTCCACCATGATGATGGCCGGGCTGCAGGGTCCGGAGATGCGGATCGAGATCGAGGTGACAGCCCGGCTGCGCCGCCGCGAAGGGGATAAATAGGGCATGCGCTTCGCCGTCGATCGCCTGGACCACATCGTCATCACCTGCGCCGATGTCGGCACCAGCGCCAATTGGTATGAGCGCGTGCTGGGCATGGAGCGTGAGAGCTTCGGCGAGCAGCGCCGCACAGCGCTCAAATTCGGCGGCCAGAAGATCAATCTGCGCCCCCGCGACGCGAGCCAGACGGAATGGTTCTCCTCCGTGCTGGCGGAGCCGGGGACGCAGGATCTCTGCTTCATCGTCACCGTCTCGGCCGAGGATATCGCCGCACATCTGCGAAGCTGCGGCGTGACCGTGGAGCTGGGGCCGGTGGCCAAGGCCGGCGCGCTCGGCCCCATCACCTCGGTCTATTGCCGCGATCCGGATGGCAATCTGATCGAGATCGCGACCTATGGGGACCGATTCACCGAATAACCAGGCGTGATGGGAACAGCCGGCTCGCAAGCCCCATCTCCTTTGCCAAGGAGATCCGCATGACAGAAGCGACCCATACCGAGACCGACAGCCTCGGCACCATCGATATCCCCGCCGACCGGCTCTGGGGCCCGCAGACGGAACGCGCGCGCCGGCTGTTCCGCATTGGCTCGGAGCGTTTTCCGCCGGGGCTGATCCGCGCGGTCGGATTGCAGAAGCAGGCCGCGGCCCAGGCCAATGCCCAGCTGGGGGAGCTGCCCGCGGACATCGCGGAGCCGATCGCGACGGCGGCAGCGGAGGTCGCGGCCGGGCGGCACGACGCGGAATTCCCCCTGCCCGTCTGGCAGACCGGCAGCGGCACCCAGACCAATATGAACGCGAACGAGGTCATCTCGAACCTCGCCAACCGGGCCTTGGGCCAGCCGCTTGGCAGCCGCAAGCCGGTGCATCCGAACGACCACGTCAATCGCGGCCAGTCCTCCAACGACAGCTTCCCCACCGTCATGCATGTGGCGGCGGCGGAGGCGGTGGCGGGGCGGCTGATTCCGGCCCTCGGCGTGCTGCATGCCGGCCTCGACCGGCGCGCGAAGGAATGGGCGGATCTGACCAAGATCGGCCGCACCCATATGATGGATGCGGTCCCGGTCACCCTCGGCCAGGAAGCCGCCGCCTGGGCCTGCCAGGTGGAGCTTGGCATCGCACGGCTGCGCGACGCCCTGCCCCGGCTGATGCCCTTGGCCCAGGGCGGGACGGCGGCGGGCACCGGGCTCAACACCCATCCCGATTTCGCCCGGACCTTCGCCGGCATCATGGCCGACCTCACCGGCCTGCCCTTCACCGCGAACAGAAATCCCTTCGAGGGGATGGGCGCGCATGATGCGCTGGTGGAGCTTTCCGGCGCGCTGAACACCATCGCCGTATCGCTGAACAAGATCGGCAATGACGTGCGGCTGCTCGGCAGCGGCCCGCGCGCCGGGCTGTCGGAACTGGTGATCCCTGCCGATGGCCTGTCCAGCAGCATCATGCCGGGCAAGACCAATCCGACGCAGTCGGAGGCGATGACCATGGTCTGCGCCCAGGTGATGGGCAACCACGTCACCGTGACCATCGGCGGCGCCCAGGGGCATCTGGAGCTGAACGTCTTCAAGCCCGTCATCATCCAGGCGGTGCTGCAATCCGCCGGGCTGCTGGCCGATGTGGCCGAGAGCTTCGCCCATAACATGGTCGACAAGCTGGAGCCGAACCGGACGAAGCTGGCGGACAACCTGGGCAAGTCGCTGATGCTGGTCACCGCGCTGAACCCGCGCATCGGCTACGACAAGGCTGTCGCCATCGCCAAGAAGGCATTGGCCGAGGACATCACGCTGAAGGCCGCCGCCGCGGCGCTCGGCCATGTGTCGGAGGCGGATTTCGACCGCTGGGTGCGGCCAGAGGACATGCTGCGGCCCGGCGGCACGCTGGACGGCGGCGGGTGAAGGCGGGTGGGCAGCCGAAAGGCTGCCGCGCCCAACCGGCGGTGGATGCGATGATCGGTCGCCATCACGGGTATTCGCCATGAGGCATCTGCGGAAGCGGTCCTTCCGCCTCGCCGGGCACCGCACCTCCGTCGCTCTGGAAGCCGAATTCTGGGTGGTGCTGGAAGCTGCGGCGGCGCGGCAGGGGATCAGCCTGGCCGGGCTGGTCGCCGCGGTGGATGCGGCGCGGCCCGATCCCGACCTTCCCCTGGCCAGCGCCTTGCGGGTGCAGGCGCTGCGGATGGCGGTTCAGCCCGCCTCCTCGTAATCCGCCATCGCCCGGTCAGGGTTACGCAGCAACCACAGCCGTTCATGCGCCGCGCAGAGCGTCTCGACAGCCCGACGTTGTTCGCGCATCGGCTGCCGGGTGCTGCGCATCGCCATTTCGCAGCATTCCAGCAGCATGCGGGCGACCTCCAGATGGTCCTGGTCACAGGCCTGGTGGAAGGCGATTAAAATCTTGTCTGACAGTCGCCGTGTGTAGATCGGCCCGTACGCCTGTCCCTTTCCGAGGGAGGGTTCGGTCGTTTCGGTCATGCCTGGTCCCGCGTGATGGATGCCCATCCATCGGGAGCAGGAGGCCGGCTGGATGCATCACGAAAACGCGATGATTCAGCCACGCTCCGCCCGCCAGCGTGCCCAGGCGGAGGTTTCGGGCAGACGGCGCGGCGCATCGGCCGGGCCGGTCAGGCGCAGGCCGAGATCGGGCGCATCCGGCATCGCTGGCCGCGCCAGCACGCGCAGATCCAGCGTGGCGCGCGGCAGGTCGATGCTGCCATCCAGCCCGGCGGAAGCCCCGCCCTCGGCCGCCATGCGCATCGCCTCCAGCCGCAGCCGCCCGGCATTCAATGAGGCCTCGCCCTGAAGCTGATCGAAGGCGGTGGCGCCCGAGAGCAGGGCCTGGCGGACCGCCACCTCCGCCGCCAGCGCATCGGCGCCGGCGCTGGCCGTGGTGGCGCCGGCCAGGTCGAATCCGGTGAGCACGCCATCGCGCAGATCCATTTGCAGGCTGCCCGACAGCGAGGCGAGCAGCGCCGCCGGGCTGTGGCCGACCGCCTCCAGCGCGAAGCCGAGATTGCCGCGCGCGGTCGCCAGGTCCACCGGCAATCCGAACAGCGGCGCCCCCAGCGTCACATCCGCCAGGCGTCCAGCCAGCGCCAGGCGGGGCGGCAGGCCGGGCGCGGTCTCGGCGGTCAGCGTGGCCTCCATCTGGCCGCCGGCCAGACGGGCGCGCAGGTTTTCGAGGCGCAGCCGACCTTCCCCCAGCCGCAGGGTCGCGGCCGCCTCCTCCGCCACCGCATCGCCGATCAGCAGGCGCCCGACTTCCATGCCCAATTCGGCATCCAACGAGGCCAGCGTCTGCAGGCCGAGCGGGGCCGTGGCGCGCCAGCCCGGGAAGGGCAGCGGCAGCGTCTCGGCGGCGATGCGGCCGGTCAGGCGCGGGCGGGCGCCAAAGGCCAGGGCCAGCGATCCCCGTGCCCGCAAGGCGGCCGCCACCAGCTCGAAGCTCTCCGCGCGGATCTCCCGCGCCCCGGCGGCGAGATTGGCGATCAGGGAGAAGGACCCCTCCCCCATCCATTCCCCGGCACTAAGGCCGAAGGCCTCCGACAACAGGCGCGGCGCGCCGGGGTGGCGCAGGGTCAGGCCGAGATTGCCGCTGCGCTGCGGCGCGTTCAGCGTGCCATTCGCCTCCAGCCGCAACTCGCCGAGGTCCAGATTGCCGCGCAGCGCCAGCGCCTCCATCGCGCCGCCGCCGGACAGGCGCAGCGCCAGCGGCAGGTCGACCAGCGGCGTGCCATCCGGCCAGCCGCCCGGCAGCAGCGCTGCGATGCCGCGGGCATTGGGGCCGGTCAGCTCGATGTTCATATCCTGCAGGCGCATCTGCGGCGCGAGGGTCAGCACACCGGAAGCCGCCAGATCGACCTCCGCCAGCCGCCCGGACAGCCGGCGCAGCGTCAGCCGCCCGCCTTCCAGCGCCGCATCCAGCGCGGCGCGCTGCATCACCGCATCCCGCAGCACGACACGCTCGGCGGCCAGACGCAGGTTGAGGTCCACGCTGCCCAGGGCACGGCCGGCGCGTGCCGGATCAAAGCCCTGCGGCAGCCAGCGCGCCAGATCCAGCGTGTCGATCGACAGGCCAAGGCCAAGCGCCGGGCGGGCACCGTGGCGCAGCACGCCGGCGCCCGAGATCTGGATATCGCCGAAATTCGCCACCAGCTCCGGCATCGCCGCCTGCGCATCCTCCAGCACCAGGCGCATGCGGCCCTCGCCCTGGCGCAGCAGGGTCGGGTCCAGCTCCTCCACCGGCAGGCCGAGCGCGGCGAGGCTGGACCGGATGTCGGGGCCGGCGAAGCGGGCGCCGAGTTCCAACCGCTGCCCCGCCGTGGCGCCGGCGATATCGAGCTGCGTCTCCCCCGGCAGGAGCAGGGAAATATCGGACAGCGTCAGCCGGCCTTCCTCCAGGAAGGCGGCGCCGCGCAGGCGACGCAGCGTGATGCCGCGGAACATCCCGGCCTCGGCCGAGAGGTCGATGGAGATCGGCCAGGGCCGCGTGCCGGCGCCACGCAGCGCGCCCACCCAGCCATCCAGGTCGAGCCGCCCGGCGACCAGCGCGATATCCAGCCTGGGCACCGGCGCCAGCCGCAGTGCCACCGCACCGCGGGCCGGATTGCCGGCGATTTCGATTGCCAGCTCATCCGCCGCGATCAGCTCGGCGGAGGCGTTCAGCCGGCCGGCAGCGCGGAAGGCGCCGGCCGGGCTCGGCAGCAGGGCGGCGAGGTTGGGGCCGCTGGCTTCCACCGTGCCCTCGAAGCCAGTGCCGGGGATCAGCACGCCGCGCGCATTGCCCAGAATCTCAGGCAGCACCAGCGCCACTTCGAAGGTCGAGACGCCGTCCCAGCCGGGCCGGCCAAGGGAGGCGGTGAAGCGGGTAGGACGGCTGTTCCAGGTGAAGGCGCCGGCCATCTCCAGCGTCTGCGCGGCGCCGCCGGAGGTCAGGCGCGCGGTGACGCCTTCCAGCACCGCATCGCCGACCCGGACGCGGCCATCCTCCAGATTCGCATCGAGCTGGGTGATCCAGGCCGGTGGACGAAAGGCCAGCATCGGGCCGGGCGGCCAGGGCAGGGTCAGCTCGGCGCCGACCAGCGCGATTTCCCGCGGCGAGAGCCTGCCGCGCAGCAGCGCCGGCAGGTCGAGCCGCACGCGCAGCAGGCGCGCGGTGAAGCTGTATTCCTCCCCGGCCTCTCCCACCGCGACGCCACCGGCGCGGACCACGGGCTGCGGCAGCAGGGCCAGTTCCACGGCCCCCTCCAGCGTCACCGGCCGGCCAAGCTGGGCGGAGGCGAGTTCCGCCAGGCGCGCGCGCCAGGGCTCCCAATCGACGAAGCGCGGCCCGAACCAGAGGGCGCCGATGACGATCAGGACAAGCAGGGCCAGGGCGGCGAGAAGGCGTTTCATGACGAGGGCGTGGGCCGAGCGGTCGTCAGCAGTGCAGCGGGGCGCGACCCGTAGCTGAGGCTGCCGTGATACGGGGGAACCCCCCTCACCCAACTCTCTCCCCCCGACGGGGGGAGAGGGCGTTTGGGGGATGTCGGGAATGGGAAAGGTGCGGCGATGGTCATGCCACCGGGGCGCTGCCCCAGCCGCCGCCGCCGGGGGTTTCCAGCGCCAGGACGTCGCCGGGATTCAAGCTGGCGCGGTCGCAGCCCTGCATCGGCTGCACGCTGCCATCGGCGCGTTCCACCCATTGCTGGCCGGGGGCACCGGCCGCGCCGCCATGCAGCCCATGCGGGGCGACGCGGCGGCGAGACGCGACGATGACGGCTTCCATCGGCCGCAGGAAGCGGATGCGCCGGCGGCTGCCATCGCCGCCCGGCCATTGCCCGGCCCCGCCGGAGCCGCGGCGGATGGAAAACTCCTCAAGCCTCACGGGGTAGCGCAGTTCCAGCACTTCGGGGTCCGTCATGCGCGTGTTGGTCATATGCGTCTGCACGGCGGAGGTTCCGGCAAAGCCGGGGCCGGCACCGGTGCCGCCGCAGACGGTCTCGTAGTATTGGTAAACGGCATCGCCGAAAAGCAGGTTGTTCATCGTCGCCTGGGCCGAAGCGCAGGCATCCAGCGCCGCCAGCAGCGCATTGCAGGTCATCTGGCTGACTTCGGTATTGCCGGCGACCACCGCCGCACCGGGGCGGGGCGAGAGGAAGGTGCCCTCCGGCACGATGATCTCCAGGGGCACCAGGCAGCCATCATTTAGGGGAATCTCCTCCCCCACCAGGCAGCGGAAGCAGTACAGCACCACGGCGCGGCAGACGGCGGCCGGGGCGTTGAAATTGTCCGGCCGCTGCGGGCCGGTGCCGGTGAAGTCGATGACGGCGCTGCGGGTTTCGCGATTGACGCGCACGGCGACCTTCAGCGGCGTGCCGTCATCAATGGTCGTCTCGAAGCTGCCATCGGCCAGGCGATCCAGCACGCCGCGCACCGCCGCCTCGGCATTGTCCATCACATGCCGCATATAGGCGCGCACCGTGTCGAGGCCGAATTCGGCGACGGCGCGGAGCAGCTCCTGCACACCCTTCTCATTCGCCGCGACCTGGGCGGTGATGTCCGCGACATTCACATCCGGGCTGCGTGCGGGATATTTGGCGCCGGCCAGAAGGGCACGGAACTCGGCCTCCCGCATCCGGGCCTCGGAGACGAGCAGGAAGTCGTCGATGACCACGCCCTCCTCCTCCAGCGTGGCGGAACCGGGGGGCGTGGAGCCGGGGGTGAGGCCGCCGATATCGGCGTGATGGCCGCGCGAGCCGACGAAGAACAGGATCTCCTGCCCCGCCGTGTCAAAGACCGGCGTGATGACGGTGACATCCGGCAGATGCGTGCCGCCATTGAAGGGGTTGTTCAGCGCCACCACGTCGCCCGGCCGCAAGGTCGCGGCGCGGGACCGGATGACGGTGCGCACGCTTTCACCCATGGCACCCAGATGCACCGGCACATGCGGTGCATTGGCCACCAGCCGGCCCGTCGCATCGAAGATGGCGCAGGAGAAGTCGAGACGTTCCTTGATGTTCACCGAGAGCGAGGTGTTCTGCAGCACCGCACCGGTCTGCTCGGCAATCGACATGAACAGGTTGTTGAACAGTTCCAGCATCACCGGATCAACCCGCGTCGCATCCGCCACGCGCGCGGCCTCGCGCTGGGTCGTGCGGCGTAGGATCATGTGGTTGCGCGGCGTGACCTCGGCGGTCCAGCCGGGCTCCACCACCGTGGTGGCGATGGCTTCGCGGATCAGCGCTGGACCGGGGATGCGGTCGCCGGCGCACAGCGCGTCGCGGTCCAGCACCGGGGCGGTATGGGCAGCGCCAGCCATGAAGACGGGGACCTCGGCCAGCAGGGGCAGTGCTTCGCCATCCGGGCGCGGGGTCAGCCTCGCCTCGGCCACCTGTTCACCGGGGGCGGTGACCTCCACCACACAGGCCTCCACCACCACCGGGCGTTCCGGCGTGGCGAAGCCGAAGCGGCGGCGATGCGCTTCCGTAAAGGCCTCCAGCGCCGCCGCGTGATCGGCGAAGGGCACGGGCAGGAAGGAATCCGTGCCGGCATAACGCAGATGCAGGCGGCGTGCGGCGCGCAGCGCCTCCGGCGCGGCGCCCTGGCGGGCCAACTCCTCCCGCCCTGCCTGTTCCAGCGCATCCAGCCGGGTGGCGAGATCGGCCATGCCATCGGCCGAGAGTGGCGCTTCCACCGCCGCCTCCCGGATCACGGATTGATCCGCGAGGCCCATGCCATAGGCGGAGAGCACGCCGGCGAAGGGGTGCAGGAACACCGTCTCCATCCCCAGCTCATCCGCCACCAGGCAGGCATGCTGCCCGCCGGCGCCGCCGAAGCAGGTCAGGGCATAGCGGGTGACGTCGTGGCCCTTCTGGATCGAGACCTGTTTGATGGCATTGGCCATATTGGCGACGGCGACCCGCAGGAAGCCCTCCGCCACAGCCCGCGCATCCTGCGTCTGGCCGGTCGCTTCCTCGATCTCCGCCGCCAGCGCCGCGAATTTCTGGCGCACCACATCGGCATCCAGCGGCTGGTCGCCATTCGGGCCGAAGATGGCGGGGAACTGCGCCGGCTGGATCTTGCCGGTCATGACATTCGCATCCGTCACGGTCAGCGGTCCGCCGCGCCGATAGCAGGCCGGGCCGGGCACCGCGCCGGCGCTTTCCGGACCGACGCGGAAGCGCGCGCCGTCGAATTTCAGGATGGAGCCGCCACCGGCCGCCACCGTGTTGATCGCCATCATCGGCGCGCGCATGCGCACCCCGGCCACCTGCGTTTCGAAGGCGCGTTCGAACTCGCCGGCATAGAGCGCGACATCGGTGCTGGTGCCGCCCATGTCGAAGCCGATGATCCTTTCGAAGCCGGCCATGGCGGCGGTGCGCGCGGCGCCCACGATGCCGCCGGCCGGGCCGGACAGGATGGCATCCTTGCCCTGGAAGCTGCGCGCCTCCGCCAAGCCACCGGAGGACTGCATGAAGTACAGCTTCACGCCGGGCATCTCGCCGGCCACCTGCTCCACATAGCGGCGCAGGATCGGGGAGAGGTAGGCGTCGACCACGGCCGTGTCGGTGCGCGGCACGATGCGGGGCAGCGGGCTCGCCTCGTGGCTGAGGCTGACCTGGCTGAAGCCGGCCTCCCGCGCCAATTCGCCGAGGCGGATTTCATGGGCCGGATAGGCCCAGGCATGCATCAGGCTGATGGCGACGGCGCGGATGCCCCTGGCATGAGCGGCGGTGAGGGCCGCACGGGCGGCGTCCTCATCCAAGGGCTCGATCTCGGTGCCATCGACCGCCATGCGGCCGCCAATTTCAGAAACCTCTTCCTGCAAAAGCTCTGGCAGCTTCACCTGAAGGTCGAACAGCCGGGGCCGGGCCTGGTTGCCGATGCGGGTCATGTCGGCAAAGCCGCGATTGACCAGCAGCAGCACCCGTTCCCCCTTGCGCTCCAGCAGGGCATTGGTGGCCACTGTGGTGCCCATCTTCACCGCCTCCACCAGGCCGGGCGGCAGCGGCGCGTCCGGTGCGAGGTCCAGGCAGGCGCGGATGCCGGCGACGGCGGCGTCGCGGTAGCGGCCGGGATTCTCGGAGAGCAGCTTCCGGGTCGTCAGGCGTCCTTCCGGATCGCGTGCCACGATATCCGTAAAAGTGCCGCCGCGATCGATCCAGAACTGCCAGCCGCCCATTGCCGCAAACCCCCGAGGTCCGTCGCTGATCACACCCATGCCGGATCGGCGCAAGGCCGGCCGGCGGGCTCCTTCGTCATTGACGATTTACCGATAAATCGTCAACGTTAATTCGTTGTCGCGGGAGGCCCAGGATGACCAGCAAAGCCACGACCCCCGTGGTCTCCTCCGCCCATCTGGCCGCCGGCGCCTCCCCGGGCCTGTCGGAGGTGGAATACGGGCTGATCCTCGCCGGCCACGGCTTCCATCGCTGGATGACGCGCTGCATGGCCGCCGCCGGCCGCCCCGGCCTGTCACCCACCGAGATCCTGATCCTGCACACGGTCCGCCACCGCGACCGGCCGAAGCGGCTGGCCGATATCCTGCTGGTGCTGGATATCGAGGATGCGCACATCGTGAACTACGCCATCCGCAAGCTGGCCGCCGCCGGCCTGGTCGCCACCAGCCGCGCGGCGAAGGAAAAGCTGGTGGCGGCGACGGAGGCCGGGGCCGCGCTCTGCGCCGATTACGCGGCGGTGCGGGAACGCCTGCTCGCCCGCCCCCTGCGGGCCGGCGGCCCCAGCGAGGCCCAACTCTCCGAAGTGGCGGAGTTGCTGCGCGGTCTGTCGGGCTTTTACGACCAGGCCGCGCGCGCCGCGGCGACCCTGTAGCGCCAGCCTCACCCATGCTAGGACCGCCGGGACAAAAGTGAGGCCAGCTTGAGCATCTGGGGCAAATTGCTGGGCGGGGTCGCCGGCTTCGTCACCGGCGGGCCGCTCGGCGCGGTGATGGGCGCGGCGCTGGGCCATGCGGCGGATCAGGGCCAAGGGGGCGGTATTGGCGGGCGCATCGGCCCCGGCGCGGCGGATATGGCCGCGCTGCTGGGCAACAAGGAAACGCTGTTCGCGATCTCCGTCATCGTGCTCTCAGCCAAGCTGGCCAAGGCGGACGGCCCGGTGTCGCGCACGGAAATCGACGCCTTCAAGACGATGTTCCGCATCCCGCCCGAGAATCTGCGCCAGGTGGCGCAGATGTTCGACGAGGCGCGACGCGATGCCGGCGGGTGGGAGACCTTCGCCGAACGGCTGGGCGAGGCCTTCGCCGACAATCGCGGCATGCTGGAGGATGTGCTGACCGCGCTGTTCTACATCGCCCGCGCCGACGGCCCCATGACCAAGGGCGAGTTGCGCATGCTGCAGGGCGTGCATCTGCGCTTCGGCCTGGATGAGGCGGCCTGGAACCGCGCCAAGGGTGGGCAGGGCGGTGCCGCGCAGCGGCAGGTGGAGGAGATCGACGCCTATGCGATCCTCGGCCTGCCGGCCACGGCGACGAATGAGGAGGTGCGCCTCGCCTGGCGCAAGCTGATGCGGGAAAATCATCCGGACAGCCTCGCCTCCCGCGGCGTGCCGGCGGAATTCGTCGACCGCGCCACCCGCAAGGTGGCCGAGATCAACGCGGCCTGGGACCGCATCAAGCGGCAGCGCGGACTATGAGCGTCGCCCTACAGTCCCAGGCATTCGCGCCGGCCTTCGCGCTTCGCGCAAAGGCGGGGGACCGCATCCAGCGGCAGCGCGGGCTGTGAGCCTCGCCTGGCAGCCGCAGGGCGGGCCGCGGATTCACGAAGCGCCCAGCCCGAACCACGATGAACGTCCGCAGCCGGTGGACATGCTGGTGCTGCACTACACTGGCATGCGATCCGGCGCCGAGGCGATCGCCCGGCTGCGCGACCCGGCGGCCCGCGTCTCCAGCCATTACGTGGTGGAGGAGGATGGCGCGGTGTTCCGTCTGGTGCCGGAGGAACGGCGCGCCTGGCATGCCGGCATCTCCCATTGGCGTGGCGAGACTCTGTTGAACGGGCGCTCCATCGGGATCGAGATCGTCAATCCCGGCCATGAATTCGGCTACCGCCCCTTCCCCGCCTTGCAGATGGCCGCCGTCTGCGATCTGTGCCTGGCCATCCTGTCCCGCCACGCCATCGCGCCGCGCGATGTGGTGGCGCATTCCGACATCGCGCCGGACCGCAAGGACGATCCGGGCGAGCTGTTCGACTGGGAAGGGCTCGCGGCGAATGGCGTCGGCTTGTGGCCACAAGGCCTCGCGGAACCTCGGGCGGATGCGCTGACAATGCTCGGCCGCATCGGTTATCGCACCGACCTGCCCCTGCCCGTGCTGCTGCGCGCCTTCCAGCGGCACTGGGCGCCGGGGCGGGTGGATGGGCAGGCGGATGCGGCGACGCTGGCGCGGCTGGCGGCGGTGGCCGCGGCGGTGGGGTGAGTACGGCCCGGGTTGCCGCTCTGCTGGCGGCAAGCACTGGGCATATGGACGCTCTGGCGACCCTGGCGCTGGCCGGGCCGCGCGGCGCCTGGATCGGCGCCGGCTTCGTGCGCAATGCGGTGTGGGACGCGCTGAGCGGCCGGGCGCCGGATGTGACGGCGCTGGCGGATCTGGATGTGGTGCACCTGGACGGCACGGCACCCGACACGGCCTTCGAAGCGGCGCTGCGCGTGGCGCGCCCGGCACTGAACTGGTCGGTCGCGAACCAGCATCGCATGGCCCGGCGGCATGGCCATGCGCCCTATCCCGACCTTGCCTCCGCCCTGTCCCACTGGCCGGAAACCGCAACCGCCCTCGCCGCCCGGCTGCGCGCCGGGCGGGTGGAGGTTCTGGCCCCCTGCGGCACGGCGGATCTGTTCGGTTTTCTGCTGCGCGCACCGCCCCTCGGCGATGCCGGGGTGCTGCGCGCGCGTCTCGCCGCCAAGGGCTGGGCGCAACGCTGGCCGCGATTGCGGCTCGCCAGCGATTGACCGCGACGCGGGAAGCGGCGATGTGACGCGCGGTGCCGGGTGGCTGGGCGACCGCTGGTCCCGATGCTCTTCGGAGCATGGGGGCTGGAGGAAAGTCCGGGCTCCACGGGAATACGGTGCCGGTCAACGACCGGCGGGGGTCAAACCCCAGGGAAAGTGCCACAGAAAGCAAACCGCCTCGGCACGCGCCCCGCAAGGGACACGTCCCGCGGTAAGGGTGAAAGGGTGCGGTAAGAGCGCACCGCTCCCACGGCAACGTGGGAGGCACGGCAAACCCCACCGGGAGCAAGGCCGAATAGGGGCGGCCGGCGTGATCGCTTCTTCGGAGGGGATGGACGCGGGGGCATTCTCGCCCCGTCGCCCGGGTTGGCCGCGAGAAGCCTGCGGTGACGCAGGCTCCAGAGGAATGGTCGTCCATCATCTTCGGATGGGGACAGAACCCGGCTTACAGGCCACCCGGCACCACTCGTTCCTGTCCTGTCATGCGGTCGTGTCAAGGCCGCATGGCGGAAGGACATAAGAACAAATCGCGAATACATGGCCAATTGGCCGATCACGGGTTGTTTTCTGTAGCTCTCCAACAGAAAGCCTCGCTAATGGTCTGTTAACATATGTTTTTTCCGGCCAGCACTGCTGCCCTTAGCCGGGAATTTAGCTTGCTCACCCGCAAAATCCCGTCTATTCCCGTGTTATCCCAGCGGCGGCCCTGCTCGGGGGGGCATCTTGGGCTACGAGGGGATGGTCGGGCGAGCCGGCGAGGTCGGGGGGCCTCGCCGGCGCGCTGACAGGACAGGGGGCATGGCGGCCTGCGGGCCGCCCATCGGGGGCAACAGCAACGCGCGATGACCCAATTCGTGGGCACGCATTTTGGAAAGCTGGACCGCAAGGGCCGCATTTCCGTGCCCGCGCTGTTCCGCGCAGAGCTCGAGGCCGCCGCCACCAATCAACTCGTCTTTCGCCTGGCCCATACACATCCCTGCATCGAGGCACGTTCGCGTCCGGTTTTCCAGCAGATCGTCGACAGCATCCAGGCCCTGCCGCATTTCTCCGAGGAGCGCGAGTTGCTGGAAACCACCCTCATCTCAGGCAGCGAAATGCTGAAGCTGGACGGCGAAGGTCGTCTGGTGCTGCCGGCCGAGATGATCGAGGACTGCGCGCTGGGCGAACTGGTCGGCTTCCTTGGCAAGGGCGATCGTTTCGAGATCTGGAATGAGGATGCCGCCCGCGCCCATCTGGCGGATGCGAAGAAGCGGGCGCGCGAAATGCGTCTGACAGTGGCCGCATCTGCACTCAACACGACTCCACGGAGCATGTCATGACGGCGCATATCCCCGTCATGCTGGAGGAAGTTCTGGCGGTACTGCAGCCGCGCGCAGGCGCCAACTACCTCGATGCCACCTTCGGCGGCGGCGGTTACGCGGCGGCGATTCTCGCCGCGGCCGACTGCACGCTGTGGGCGCTGGACCGCGATCCGGATGCGATCGCGCGCGGCGCGGCCCTGGCCGCGAAGTATCCGGGGCGGTTGCATCTGGTGCATGCCTGCTTCGGCGACATGCTGGATGCGCTGGCCGAACGCGGCGTCAGCTCGCTCGATGGCGTGGTCATGGATCTCGGCGTTTCCTCCTTCCAGCTGGATGAGGCGGAGCGCGGCTTTTCCTTCCGCCAGGATGGGCCGCTCGACATGCGGATGGGCCGCGATGGCCCCAGCGCCGCCGATCTGGTGAACAGCCTGCCGGAGCGCGAGCTCGCCACCATCATCTCCGACTTCGGGGAGGAGCGGCATGCGCGCCGCGTCGCCCGCGCCATCCTGCGCGAACGCGCCAGCGCGCCGATCACCACCACGGCGCGGCTGGCGGAGATCGTGCGCGGCGCGGTGCCGCGCGACCCCTCCGGCATCGATGGCGCCACGCGGTCCTTCCAGGCCCTGCGCATCGCGGTGAATGACGAGCTGGGCGAGATCGAGCGCGGCCTGGCGGCGGCACAGTCGCTGCTGGCCCCCGGTGGGCGGCTGGTGGTCGTGTCGTTCCACTCGCTGGAAGACCGCATCGTCAAGCGCGCCATGGTGGGCGCGGCCGGCCGCGCCGGCACCGCTTCCCGCCACGACCCCGCCGCGCTGCTGCCGCCGCCGAAGCCGGATTTCAGCCTGCTGACCTTCCGTGCGCTGCGACCCGGGGATGCGGAAACGCATGCCAATCCCCGCGCCCGCTCCGCCCGCCTGCGCGCCGTCGAACGCCACCTGCCGCCGAACCAGGGACTGCAGCCATGATCCGGCCCTTCACCATCCTCTGCTTCGCCGCCTTCGCCGGGGCCGGCGCCTGGCTCTATCATGTGAAGCACGAGGTCGCGACGCTGGACCGCCAGCTTCGCGAAACCTGGCGGCAAACCGAACAGGCGCGCGACCGCACCTCCATCCTACGCGCCGAATGGGCGCTGCTGAACGAGCCGGACCGGCTGCGCCAGGTGGCGCAGCGGCATCTGACGCTGGAGCCGATGCAGCCGCAGCAATTCACCCGGCTGCCGGACATGGTGCGCCGCCTGCCGCAGGCGGTGGCCTTCGCCGGCGCGCCGAACCTGTTCGTGCCGGAGCGGTCGCGTGGCGAGGCGCAGGTGATGCTGGCCGCCGCGCAGCTGCCTGCCCCCGCGACGGCTGGCGCCGAGACGGCCGCGACGGGCGATGACCTGCCGCCGCCGCCGCCCGCGGCACCGCCGATGCTGCTGGCCGCCGCCCGCACCACGCCCGCCCCCAGCCCGGCCACCGAGATGCTGAGCCGTGACGAGGCGCCGGCGCCGCAGGCCCTGGCCGCCACGCTGGCGGCGCAGCAGGCCATGCCGCGGCGTGCCCCGCCGCCGGTGCCGGCGCGCGCCGCGCCGCTGCGCGATGCGAGCCGCCCTGCCCCCGCCGCGCAGCCGGCGATCCACGTCGCGCCGGCCCGTCCCGCCGCGCCGGTGATCCGCACGACCCAGGTGACGTCGCCGCCCCAGGTGGCGCAGCCTTCCCCGACCTTCGCCTCCGCCCTCGGCTCCTCCACCTCGCTGGGCCGGCCGATGCTGGCGCCGCCGGTGCCCTTCTCCTCGGCCAATGCCGCCACGCTGAACAGCGTGACCCGCTGAGCATGAGCACCTTGCCCCCCGCCCCGGACGCACCGCCCGCCGGCCGCACCATCGGCCATGGCGCCGCCCCGCGCAGCGACGTGGTGCGGGTCGGCCAGCCGGAGCTGGTGCGGCGCGCGGTGATGGACCGCACGCGCTCGCGCCTGCTGATCGCCGCCAGCGGTTTCGCGGTACTGTTCGGTGCCGTCGCCGCGCGGCTGGCCGATGCCACGCTGATCTCGCCGGCAGAGCCCCGGCGGCTGGCCGCGATGGTGCGGCAGAACACGCCGCCCGCCGAGCACCTGCCTGGCCGCGCCGCCATCACCGACCGCAATGGCGAATTGCTGGCGGTGACGCTGCCGATCACCGCGCTCTATGCCAATCCCAGCGAGATCCACGACGCGCCCTTCGTCGCCCGCCGCCTGGCACAGGTGCTGCCGCAGCTGGATATCGAGCGTGTCACGGCCCGGCTGAGCGGCGAGCGGCAATTCGCCTATCTGGCGCGGGCGCTGACGCCGCGTGAGCAGCAGGCGGTGAACTCGCTCGGCATTCCCGGCCTGTATTTCGAGGAGTCGGAACGCCGGATCTATCCGCAGGGTCGTTCCGCCGCGCATATCCTGGGCGGCGTCGATGTCGACGGCAACGGCACGGCCGGCGTCGAGCGCTATTTCGACGAGCGGCTGCGGGCGCGCCGCGGCGACGATCTGCGCCTGTCCGTCGATGTGCGCGTGCAGCTCGCGCTGCGCGATGCCTTGCAGCAGGCCATCACGGAATACAGCGGCGTCGGCGGCGCCAGCATCCTGATGGATGTGCAGAGCGGCGAGATCATCGGCATGGTCTCCCTGCCCGACTTCGACCTGGCCGAGCCGGCGCGGGTGGACGCCGTGGCGCCGGGCGCCGATCAGCAGGGCACCAATCCGCGCTTCAACCGCGCCACCGTCGGCGTCTATGAGCCGGGCTCCACCTTCAAGCTGCTGACCACCGCCATGGCGCTTGAGCTGGGCACGGTGAATGTCTGGGGCGGCTACGATGCCTCCCGCCCGATCCGCTACGGGCGCTTCACCATCAACGACTATCGCGGCAAGAACCGCTGGCTGTCGGTGCCGGAAATCCTGGCCTATTCCTCCAACCTCGCCTCCGCCCATATGGCCGCGGCGGTGGGGCCGCAGCGGCACCGCGAATTCATGGTGCGCATGGGCATGGGGTCGCGCATCGGGCTGGAGGTGCCGGAGACGGCGGTGCCGCTGATTCCGCGCGCCAATGCCTGGCGCGACATCAACACGCTGACCATCGGCTTCGGCCACGGCATCTCCGTGACGCCGCTGCATGTCATCACCGGCGTCAGCGCCGTCGCCAATGGCGGCATCCTGCGCCAGCCGACCCTGCTGGCACGGCCGCCGGGCACGGTGGCGGAGGGTACGCGCGTGATCAGCGAGCGTACCTCCGAGACCATGCGGCGGCTGATGCGTCTGGTGGTGACTGAGGGCTCCGGCCGCAGCGGCGACGTGCCGGGCTACTTCCTGGGCGGCAAGACCGGCACGGCGCAGAAGATCGGCGAGAATGGCCGCTACATCCAGAACAAGCGCATCGCCGCCTTCGTCGGCGCCTTCCCCATGCAGGCGCCGCGCTACGCCCTGTATGTGATGGTGGACGAGCCACAGCCGAATGCCCGCAGCCATGGTTTCGCGACTGCCGGCTGGGTGGCCGCGCCCGCCGCCGGGCAGATTGTGCGCCGGGTCGCGCCGATCCTCGGCATGGCGCCGGAGACTGAACGCATGGCGGAAATCCAGGCCGGGCTGCACATGCCCTTGCAGCCAGGCCGCCCGCAGCGCGCCCCCGCCACCGCGACCCCCACCCGCGCCGCGCCCAGCGGCACCCCGGCCGCCTCGCCCAGCCAGGCGGCCTCCGCCCCGGCCCGTCCCGCCCCGAATCCCGCCTTGTTGCGGGAGGTGAGCATTGCGCCCCGATGAGCCCGGGACGATGCGGCGCCTTGCGGATCTTCTGCGCGCGCTTTCAGGGCTGACCGTTCCGGATGACCAACTTCCGGCGGTGGGCGGGCTGACGGCCGACAGCCGCCGCGTTGCCCCCGGTGACCTGTTTGCCGCCCTTCCCGGCGCCCAGGCTGATGGTCGCCGCTTCATCGCCGAGGCCGTGTCGCGCGGCGCCGCCGCCGTGCTGGCGCCGGTGGGCACCGGCTGGCCGGCGGAGGCCGGCAGGGTGCCGATGATCCAGGCCGCCGATCCGCGCCGCGCTTTGGCGCTGATCGCCGCCGCCTTCCACGGCGCGCAGCCGGATTGCGTGGTCGCGGTGACCGGCACCAACGGCAAGACCAGCAGCGTCGATTTCCTGCGCCAGCTCTGGACCCTGGATGGGCAGCGCGCCGCCTCGCTGGGCACGCTGGGGCTGCGCGCGGAGGGATTTCCGGAAGGACCCTCCCTGACCACGCCGGACCCTGTGGCGCTGCATGCCACGCTGGCGGCGCTGGCCAGGGCCGGCTTCGGCGCGGCGGCGCTGGAAGCCTCCTCCCACGGGCTGGAACAGCGGCGGCTGGACGGGGTGCGGCTGGCGGCGGCCGGCTTCAGCAATCTGACGCGCGACCACCTGGACTATCACGGTGACATGGCCGCCTATCGCGCCGCCAAGCTCCGCCTGTTCGACACGCTGCTGCCGGACGGCGCGGCGGCGGTGGCGAATGCGGATATGGAGGCCGGGACCCTGGCCGCGCTGCGCGACATCGCCCAGGCGCGCGGGCTGCGCCTGATGACGGTGGGCGAGGCCGGAAAGACGCTGCGGCTGATCGCGCAGACGCCGCTGCCGGAGGGCCAGGAGCTGACCATCGAGGGCTTCGGCTCGCGGCAGACCCTGCGCCTGTCCCTGCCCGGCCGCTTCCAGGCGGATAATGCGCTGATGGCGGCCGCATTGGCGATCGGCACCGGCATGGCGCCGGAGCGCGCCTTGGCGCTGCTGCCGAAGCTCGTCGGCGTGCGCGGGCGGATGGAACTGGCGGCGCGGCTGCCGAATGGCGCGGCGGCCTATGTCGACTACGCCCATACGCCGGATGCGCTGGACCGGCTGCTGCGGGCGCTGCGCGCGCATGTCGCGCCCGGTGCGAAGCTGCATGTGCTGTTCGGCGCCGGCGGCGACCGCGACCCCGGCAAACGCCCGTTGATGGGCGCGGCCTGCGCGGCGCAGGCGGATGTGTGCTGGGTGACGGATGACAATCCGCGCAGCGAGGACCCGGCCGCGATCCGCGCCGCCGTGCTCGCCGCCTGCCCGGGCGGAATCGATGCCGGGGAGCGGGCCGGCGCCATCGCGCGGGCCGTGGCCGCGCTGGGTCCGGGGGATGTGCTGGCGGTGGCTGGCAAGGGGCATGAGAGCGGCCAGACTATCGGCCGGGTGACCCTGCCCTTCGACGATGCCTCCGTGGTGCGCGATGCGGCGGGGCTGGCATGAACATGTTGTGGACCAGCGCGGAACTGCGCGCCGCCACCGGCGGGACGCTGGCCGCTGATGTCGCGGTGACGGGCGTTTCGATCGACAGCCGCTCGGTGGGCACGGGCGACCTGTTCGTGGCGCTGCGCGATGCGCGGGACGGGCATGGCTTTGTCGCCGATGCGCTGGCGCGTGGCGCGGTGGCGGCGCTGGTCGACCACGTGCCGGCCGGCGTGGCGCCGGATGCGCCGCTGCTGATGGTGTCGGAGACGCTGGAAGGGCTGCGCGCGCTGGGCGCCGTCGCGCGGGCACGCAGCGCGGCCAAGGTGGTCGGCGTGACCGGCAGCGTTGGCAAGACCACGACGAAGGAGATGCTGCGGGCCCTGCTCGCTCCCTTCGGGCTGACCCATGCGGCGGTCGCCAGCTACAACAACCATTGGGGCGTGCCGCTGACCCTTTCGCGCATGCCGCGCGACGCGTCCTTCGCCATCATCGAGATGGGCATGAACCATCCGGGTGAGATCGCCCCGCTGGCCGCCCTCGCCCAGCCGCATGTTGCCGTCATCACCAGCATCGAGGCGGCGCATCTCGGCCATATGGGCAGCCTTGAGGCCATCGCGCGGGAAAAGGCGGCAATCCTGTCGGGCCTGCTGCCCGGCGGCACTGCCGTGCTGCCGGCCGAAAGCCCGTTCCTGCCCCTGCTGCGGCAGGCTGCCGGCGCGGCGCGGGTGCTGACCTTCGGGGCGGGCGGTGATGCCCAGGCGCTGTCGGTCGAAGCGGATGCCGAGGGCAGTGACATCGCGGCGGAGATCTCCGGCACCAGGCTGACCTTCCGGCTCGGCACGCCCGGCCTGCATATGGCGCGCAATGCGCTGGCCGCACTGGCCGCCGTGGCGGCGCTCGGCCTGGATATCGCCGCCGCCGCAGCCACCCTGGAAGCCTTCCGGGCCCTGCCGGGGCGCGGTGATCGTCGGGCGATCGCAACCCCGGATGGCGGCCGCGCGACGCTGCTGGACGAGGCCTATAACGGCCAGCCGCCTTCGATGCGCGCGGCGCTCGCCTTGCTGCGGCTGCTGCCGGCGCAGCGCCGGGTGGCGGTGCTGGGGCAGATGGGCGAGCTGGGCGATTTTTCGCGCGACGAGCATGCCGGGCTGGCGCCGCATATCGAGGCCGCCGCCGACCTGGTCTTCGCCTGCGGGCCGATGATGCGCCACGCGATCCAGTCGCTTCCCGCAGGCCGGGTCGGCGCCTGGGCCGAAACCTCCACCGAACTGGCCCCCCTCGTCGCCGCCGCGCTGCGCGATGGCGATGCCGTTCTTGTCAAAGGCAGTCTGGCGACGGGGATGAAGACCGTGGTGCAGGCGCTGACCGAAAGCCTCCCGCGATGATTTATCACTTCGTCACGCTCATCTCCGAAGGGTTCACGCCCTTCAACGTGGTGCGCTACACCACCTTCCGCGCCGGGGCCGCCTGCCTGACGGCGCTGATCATCGCGCTGTTCTTCGGCCCGATGCTGATTCGCTGGCTGCGTGCCAAGCAGAATGGCGGCCAGCCGATCCGCGAGGACGGGCCGGCGAGCCATCTGCTGACAAAGAAGGGCACGCCCACCATGGGCGGCGTGCTGATCCTTCTTGCGCTGACAGGCTCCACGCTGCTGTGGGCCGATCTGCGCAACGGCTTCGTCTGGTGCGTGCTGATGGTGACGCTGGGCTATGGCGCGCTGGGCTTCGCCGATGACTGGCTGAAGGTCACCAAGCGCAACACCAAGGGCGTCTCCGGCAGGCAGAAGCTGATCGCCCAGGCCGTGATCGGGCTGGTCGCGGCGGTGTGGCTGGTGATGCTGATGCCGGAGCCGCTGGCCGACAAGTTGGCCCTGCCGGTGTTCAAGGAAGTGCTGATCCCTCTCGGCATCGTCTTCCCGGTGCTGGCCATGCTGGTGATGATGGGCGCTTCCAACGCCGTGAACCTGACCGATGGGCTGGACGGGCTGGCCATCGTGCCGGTGATGATCGCCGCCGGCGTCTTCGCGCTGATCGCCTACCTCGTCGGCAACCGCATTTTTGCCGACTACCTGCAATTGCATGCCGTGGCGGGTTCCGGTGAGCTGGCGGTGTTCTGCTCGGCGCTGATCGGCGCCAGCCTGGGCTTCCTGTGGTTCAACGCGCCGCCGGCGGCGGTGTTCATGGGCGATACCGGCTCCCTCGCTTTGGGCGGCGCGCTGGGCGCGGTGGCTGTCGCCACCAAGCATGAGATCGTGCTGGCCATCGTCGGCGGGCTGTTCGTGGTGGAGACGCTGTCCGTCATCATCCAGGTCTTCTGGTACAAGCGCACCGGCCAGCGCGTGTTCCTGATGGCGCCACTGCACCACCACTTCGAGAAGAAGGGCTGGGCCGAGCCGACCATCGTGATTCGCTTCTGGATCATCGCCATGATCCTGGCCCTGATCGGCCTTTCGACGCTGAAGCTGCGATGAGCCCCTTCCAGCCCTTCGCCGGAGAGCGGATTGCCGTGGTCGGCCTCGGCCGTGCCGGGCTGCCCGCGGCCGCGCGGCTGGCGGAATGGGGGGCGGAGGTCACCTGCTGGGATGATGGCGCCCCGGCGCGGGCGGCAGCCGAGGCGGCCGGCTTCGCGTTGCGCGATCCTTCCCAGGGCCGGTTCGACTTCGATGCGCTGCTGCTGTCGCCCGGCATCCCGCATCTGCTGCCGAAGCCGCATCCCGCGGCCGCGGCGGCCCGGGCCGCCGGGGCGCCGATCCTTTGCGATGTGGAATATCTGTACCGGGCGGTGCGCGCTTCCGGCAGCCAGGCGGCCTTCCTGGGCATCACCGGGACCAATGGCAAATCCACCACCACCGCCCTGCTGCACCACATCCTGACCGGCGCCGGGCGGCTTTCCGAGGTGGGGGGGAATCTCGGCCCGGCGGCCCTCGGACTCAACATGTTGGGGTCGGAAGGGTTCTACACCCTCGAAATGTCGAGCTACAGCTTGGAGCGAATCGCGTCCGTCGGCTTCAAGGTAGGGGTCATGTTGAACCTGAGCCCCGATCACCTCGACCGCCATGGAAGCATGGTCGGCTATGCTGCTGCGAAGACAAATATCTTCGCGCGGCAGAGCCGTGAGGACTTTGCGGTGCTCGGTCAGGACGATGATTTGTCCACAGGACTCGCCCGCGGGCTGACGGCTCGGATGGTGCCGATTTCAGGTTACCATCCCGTCAAGGACGGGATCTGGGCCGAGGGGCGCAGCCTGCGCGATGCGGCGGGGGAAATCGCCGATCTGCGCGACGCCCCTGCCCTGCCCGGCGCCCATAATGCCCAGAACGCCGCCGCCGCCGCCGCCGTGGCGCTCTCGCTGGGCCTCAGCCGGGCCGATGTCGCCGCCGGGCTGCGCGGCTTCGCCGGCCTGCCGCATCGGCAGGAGTTGGTGGGGGAGGTCGCGGGCGTGCGCTTCATCAATGACAGCAAGGCCACCAATGCGGACAGCGCGGCGCGGGCCCTGGCCTCCTATGACCGCGTCGTCTGGATCGCGGGCGGCACCGGCAAGGATGGCGGCATTGAGAGCCTCGCGCCCTACTTCGGCCGCATCGCCCGCGCCATTCTGATCGGCCGCGACGGCCCGGCCTTCGCCGCGACCCTGGCCGCGCATGGCGTGGCGCATGAGGTGGTGGAGACTTTGGAACAGGCCCTGCCGGCCGCCGCGGCGGCGGCACAGGGCGGCGCGGCGCCGGTGGTGCTGCTGTCCCCCGCCGCGGCGTCCTGGGACCAGTTCACCGGTTTCGACGCGCGGGGCGATCGCTTCCGTGCGCTGGTCCAGGCCATGGCATCCGCGGATATGGGGAGGGCGGCATGATGCAGGTTTCACGCGCCGATACCTCGACGGTCGGCCGCTGGTGGTGGACCGTCGATCGCTGGACGCTGGCAGCGCTGCTGACGCTGATCGGCTTCGGCTATGTGATGATGCTGGCAGCCAGCCCCGCGGTGGCGGAGCGCATCGGCGCGGCGTCGCGCAACATGTTCTTCCTGCGGCAGATCGCCTATCTGGCGCTGGCGGCCAGCGTGATGGTGCTGGTCTCCATGCTGACGGTGAAGCAGGTGCGGCTGCTGGCCTGGCTCGGCCTTGGCGGCGCGCTGCTGATGGTGGCGGCGACGCTGGTGGTCGGCGCGGAGATCAAGGGCGCGCGGCGCTGGATTTCCCTGCCCGGCATCGGGTCCTTGCAGCCGTCCGAATTCCTCAAGCCCTGCTTCGCCGTTGTGGCCGCCTGGTTGATCGCGGAAGGCAAGCTGAACCGGCGCTACGGCGCGACGGCGCTGGCCGTGCTGCTGTTCGGCGTGATCGCGCTGCTGCTGCAGCGCCAGCCGGATATCGGCATGCTGCTGGTGGTCACCGCCGTGTTCTTCGCCCAGTTCTTCGTGGCCGGGCTGAACATGATCGTCGTCGCGGTGGCCGGCGCCTGCGGCTTGGCCGCGGCGGTTGGCGCCTATTTCCTGTTCCCGCATGTGCAGTCCCGCGTGCAGCGCTTCCTCGACCCCAATGCCGACAACTACCAGGCGGAGGTGGCGCTGGAGGCCTTCGGCAATGGCGGGCTGCTGGGCCGTGGCCCTGGCGAGGGCCGTATCAAGAACGTACTGCCGGACGCGCATGCGGACTTCGTCTTCGCCGTGGCCGGTGAGGAATTCGGCCTGGTGGTCTGCCTGGTGATCCTGGCGCTGTTCGCCTTCGTGGTGGTGCGCGGGCTGGTACGGCTGCTGGGCGAGGCCGATCTGTTCGTGGTGCTGGCCTGCGCCGGGCTGCTGACCCAGTTCGGGCTGCAGAGCTTCATCAACATGGCCTCCACCCTGCATCTGATCCCGACCAAGGGGATGACGCTGCCTTTCGTCTCCTATGGCGGGTCCTCCGTGGTCGCCATTGCCCTCGGGATGGGAATGCTGCTGGCGCTGACGCGCCGCCGCCTGTCCCGTGCCGAGGAAGAGCGATGAGAGGCCCCGCGGTGCGCCCCATCGTCATCGCCGCCGGCGGCACCGGCGGGCATCTGTTTCCGGCGGAAGCGCTGGCGGCCGAGCTGGTCGCGCGTGGGGAGCGGATTGCGCTGATGACGGATGCGCGCAGCGCGGCCTATGAAAGCCCCGCCTTCGGCAATGCCGAGCGCTTCGTGCTGAAGGGTTCGGGCCTTGCCGGCCACGGCCTGCGCGGCGCGGCGCGGGGCGCCTTCGCCCTGGCCGCCGGCACGATCGAGGCGCGGCGTATCCTGACACGGCTGGATGCGGCGGCGGTGGTGGGCTTCGGCGGTTATCCCTCCGTCCCCCCGTTGATCGCGGCGCGCACGCTGCCGCGCGCGACGCGGCCGGCGACGGCGCTGCATGAGCAGAATGGCGTGCTGGGCCGCGCCAACCGGCTGCTGGCGCCGGGCGCCGATCTGCTGGCCTTGTCGGCGGAGGAAACCGCCCGGGTGCCTGGCTCCGCGACGGTGGAAGTGGTGGGCAATCCGGTGCGGCCGGCCCTCGCCGCGCTGGCCGGCCAGGGCTTTTCCGCACCGGGCGAGGATGGCGCGATTCGCCTGTTGGTGCTGGGCGGCAGCCTCGGCGCGCGGATCTTCGCCGATGTGGTGCCGGGCGCCGTGGCGCTGCTGCCGGAAGGCCTGCGCCAGCGCCTGGTGGTGACCCAGCAGACGCGGGCGGAGGATCTGCCCCGCGTCGAGGCCGCCTATCGCCAGGCCGGCGTGCCAGCCGACCTGTCCCCCTTCTTCGGCGACATCGCCGTGCGACTGGCCATGGCGCATCTGGTGGTGGCGCGCGCCGGCGCCTCCACCGTCGCGGAGCTCGCCTGCGCCGGGCGGCCTTCCGTGCTGGTGCCGCTGCCGCACGCCATCGACGACCATCAGACCGCCAATGCGCGGCTGCTGGAAAGTGCTGGGGGCGGCTGGATCATGCAGCAGTCCGGCTTCACGCCGGAGGCCCTGGCGCGGCAGATGCAGGCGATGTTCACCACGCCCACCGTGCTGGCCCGCGCGGCGGCGGCAGCGGCCACCCTGGCGCGCCCGGATGCGGCGCGGCGGCTGGCCGACCTTGTTCAGAATTTGACCCATCGCGGTATGGCGATGGCGGAGTCCCGCTGATGCGCGCGTTGCCCCTTTCTATCGGCCCGATCCACTTCGTCGGCATTGGCGGCATCGGCATGTCCGGCATCGCGGAGGTGTTGCACAACCTCGGCTACACGGTGCAGGGCAGCGATATCGCGGAAGGCTACAACGTCACCCGCCTGCGCGAATCCGGCATCCCGGTGATGGTGGGGCATGACGCCGCCAACCTCGGCGCGGCGCAGGTCGTCGTCACCTCGACCGCGGTGAAGAAGGACAACCCGGAAGTCCAGGCTGCGCGCACGCGGCTCATTCCCGTGGTGCGCCGCGCCGAAATGCTGGCGGAGCTGATGCGGCTGAAATGGGCCGTCGCCATCGGCGGCACCCATGGCAAGACCACCACCACCAGCCTGGTCGCCTGCGTGCTGGAAGCGGCGAAGCTCGACCCCACCGTCATCAATGGCGGCATCATCAATGCCTATGGCACCAATGCCCGCCTCGGTTCCGGTGACTGGATGGTGGTGGAGGCGGATGAGAGCGACGGCTCCTTCCTGAAGCTGCCGGCCGTCTGCGCCGTGGTGACCAATATGGACCCGGAACACCTGGACCATTGGGGCACGGCGGAAGCGATGAAGGAGGGCTACGCCCAGTTCGTCGGCAATATCCCCTTCTATGGCTTCGCGGTGCTCTGCGCCGACCATCACGAGGTCCAGGCGATGATCCCGCGCCTGTCGGATCGCCGCATCATCACCTATGGCTTCTCGCCCCAGGCCGATGTGCGCGCGGAGAAGCTCATCACCGATCGCATGGGCGCGACCTTCGAGGTCGCGGTGCGCGACCGCGCCACCGGGCGCAGCCGCACGCTGAAGCCGATGCGCCTGCCGATGCTGGGCAGCCACAATGTGCAGAACGCGCTGGCCGCCATCGCCATCGGGCTGGAGATGGATATCGACGAGGGCACCATCCGCACCGCGCTGATGGGTTTCAAGGGCGTGAAGCGCCGCTTCACCCGCACCGGCGATGCCGGCGGGATCACGGTGATCGACGATTACGGCCACCATCCGGTGGAGATCGCGGCGGTGCTGAAGGCGGCGCGGCAGGCCGGCGCGCGGGACGTGGTGGCCGTGGTGCAGCCGCACCGCTATTCCCGCCTCGCCTCGCTGTTCGAGGATTTCTGCACCTGCATGAACGATGCGGGCACGGTGATCGTGGCCGATGTCTATGCGGCGGGTGAAGCGCCGATGCCGGGCTATGACCGGGATGCGCTGGTCGAGGGTCTGCGCGCGCGCGGGCATCGCAGCGTGGTGCCGCTGCCCGGGCCGGACAGCCTGGCGGAAATGGTCAATGCCATCGCCAAGTCCGGCGACTACGTGATCTGCCTCGGCGCCGGCACCATCACCAACTGGGCGCATGCCCTGCCGGAACAGCTTCAGGCCTTGCAGTCGCGCACGCGGCCGCGCCTGGCCGGCGGGCTGAAGTGACGGCGCCGCGCGACATGGCCCCGCACGCCACCCTGCCGCCGCTGCGCGGGCGCGTGCAGCAAGGTGCGCCCCTGGCGCCCTTCACCTGGTTCCGCGTCGGCGGGCCGGCGGAATGGCTCGTGCGGCCGGCGGATGTCGACGACCTGCTGCTTCTGCTGCGCGACCTGCCGGATGCGGTGCCGCTGACCGTGCTTGGCGCGGCGTCGAACCTCATCATCCGCGATGGTGGGCTGCGCGGCGTGGTGCTGCGGCTCGGCGGGCGCGGCTTTGGCGACGTCACCGTGGAGGCCGATGGCATCGTGGCCGGCGCCGCGGCGCTGGATGCGGTGGTGGCGGAACATGCCGCGGCCGCCGGGCTTTCCGGCCTGGAATTCCTCTGCGGCATCCCGGGCAGCCTCGGCGGCGCTGTGGCGATGAACGCCGGCGCCTATGGGCGGGAGATCGTCGATGTCCTGGACTGGGCGGAGGTCGCGACGCCCAGCGGCCTGCAACGCCTGACCGCTGCCGAGCTGCACTTCGCCTATCGCCACGCGACCCTGCCGCCGCGCGGCGTCGTGGTGCGCGCCCGCCTGCGCGCCACGCCCGGCGATGCCGCCACCATCGCGGCGGAGATGACGCGAATCCGCACGGCACGGGAGGCGACGCAGCCCGTCCGCGCCCGCACCGGCGGCTCCACCTTCAAGAATCCACCGGCCCAGAAGGCCTGGGCGCTGATCGACGCCGCCGGCTGCCGGGGTCTCACGCTCGGCGCTGCGCAGGTGTCGGAGCTGCACACGAATTTCCTGCTCAACACCGGCGGCGCCACGGCGGCGGAGCTGGAAGCGCTGGGGGAGATGGTGCGGGCGCGGGTGCTGGCGCAATCCGGCATCGCGCTGGAATGGGAAATCCGACGGATCGGGGAGAGCGCGGCATGACTCGAGTGGCGGTCCTGTTCGGCGGCGTCTCGGCGGAACGCGAGGTCAGCCTCGCCACCGGACAACAGGTGATGGTGGCGCTGCGCGCGGCGGGGTTTGAGGTCACGCCGATCGAGGTCGGCGGCGATCTCGGCAGCGTCATCGGCGCGCTGCAGGCCGCGAAGCCCGATGCGGTTTTCAACGCGCTGCACGGCCGCTACGGCGAGGATGGCTGCATCCAGGGCGTGCTGGACTGGATGGGCCTGCCCTATACGCATTCCGGCGTCCGCGCCTCCTCCGTCGCCATGGATAAGGCGGCGGCCAAGGCTGTGTTCCTGGCGGCGGGCCTGCCGGTGGCGCAAAGCCGCCTGGTGACGCCGGCGGAGCTGGAGGCGGCGGACCCGCTGCCCCTGCCCTATGTGGTCAAGCCGGTGAACGAAGGCTCCTCCGTCGGCGTCGAGATTTTTCGCGAAGGCAGCAACCGGCGCGCCGAGGTGGCGCGCGGCTGGAAGTTCGACAAGCGGATCATGGCGGAGGCCTTCATCCCGGGCCGCGAGCTGACCGTCGCCGTGATGGGCGACCGCGCGCTGGAAGTGACGGAAATCGACACCGGCCACGCCTTCTACGATTACGAGGCGAAGTATGCCGATGGCGGCAGCCATCACACCCTGCCCGCGCCGGTGCATCCCGAGACCCGCGCGCGCGCCATGGAAATCGCGCTGCGCGCGCATCAGGCGCTGGGCTGCCGCGGCGTGTCCCGCGCCGATCTTCGCTATGACGACACGGCCGGCGAACCGGGGCAGCTCTATCTGCTGGAGGTCAATACCCAGCCGGGCATGACACGGACCTCGCTGGTGCCGGAACAGGCCGCGCATGTCGGCATCGGCTTCCCGGAGCTGTGTGCCTGGATGGTCAGGGAGGCCCGCAATGGCCCGTGAACCCCTCGCCGCCCGCCGCGCCCCGGTGCGCACGGCGCCGCGCAAGGATCCCGACCGGCCGAGCCGGCTGCGGCTGTGGCTGAAGCGCCGCCGCGGCCTGCTGCGGCCTGCCGCACTGTGGCTGATCGGCTGCGGCATGCTGGGTGCCACCGGCTATGCGATCTATGCCGCCGATCCCGCCGGCCGGGTGCGCGCGGTGGTCGATAATGCGGCCGGGCTTGGCCTCGCCGCGGGGCTCCAGGTGACGGAAGTCGTGGTTGAAGGCCGCCACAACACGCCGGCCGATCTGATCCGCGCGGCGATCGGTGCCGAGCTGGGTGACCCGATGCTCGGCTTCTCCCCGACCGAGGCGCGGGAGCGGCTGGAGACCATCGCCTGGGTCGAATCCGCCCATGTCGAACGCCGCCTGCCAGGCACCATCCTGGTGCGGCTGGTGGAACGCGCGCCCTTCGCCATCTGGCAGCATCAGGGCCGCTTCGCGGTGATCGACCGCGACGGGCTGGTGGTGGAGACCGAAACTCTCGACGCCTTCGGGCCGCTGCCGCTGGTGGTGGGTGCCGGCGCGGAAAAGCATGCGGCGGCGCTATATGACCTGCTGGTGGCGCATCGCAACATCCTGGAACGCACCCAGGCGCTGGTCCGCGTCGGCGAGCGCCGCTGGAATCTGCGCCTGCACAGCGGCACCGATGTGATGCTGCCGGAAGGCCATGAGGCGCCGGCGCTGAACCGGCTGGCGGAGTTGCAGGCGCGCAACGCCCTGCTCGACCGACCGCTGGTCGCCGTTGACATGCGCCTGCCGGACCGGCTGGTGGTGCGCCAGCAGCCGGCCGCGGAACAGCCGGCCCCACGGCGCAATGCGGTGCGGAGCACGCGCGGATGAATGCGCTCTCCCGCCTGCCCATCGGCGTCGAGCCGCCCAGCGAACGCCGCCGTCGTGGCGCGCGCAGCGGCGTCTTCGGCGTGCTCGACATCGGCACCACCAAGGTGGTCTGTCTGATCGCGCGCATCGAGGGCGATGGCGAACCCCGCGTGCTGGGCTTCGGCTGGCAGCGCGGGCGCGGCGTGAAGGGCGGTTCCATCATCGACCTGGAGGAGGCGGAGCGCGCCATCCGCGCCGCCGTTGGCCAGGCCGAGGAAATGGCGGACACGCAGTTGTCCGGCGCCATCGTCAACCTGTCCTGCGGCCAGCCGGATTCGCGGCTGCTGCATGTGCAATGGCCGATCGGTGGCCGCGCGGTGACCGAGGCCGATCTGCGCGCCATCCTCAGCGAAGGCCGGCGTCGCGGCACGGAAGATGGGCGGGAGACGGTGCATGGCGCGCCGGTCTCCTTCACCGTCGATGCCACGCCCGGCGTCGAGGACCCGCGCGCCATGGTCTGCGATATGCTGGGCGCCCGGGTGCATCTGGTCGATGCCTCCCAGGCCGCCTTGCGCAATCTGGGCGCCTGCCTGGCGCGCTGCGATCTGGAGGTGCAGGAGCTGGTCTCCTCTCCGCTCGCGGCCGGCCTCGCCACGCTGGTCGAGGATGAGAAGCGCATCGGCGCCACCGTCATCGACATGGGCGGCGGAACTACCTCGCTGGCCGTGTTCAGCGAGGGCCAACTGCTGCACACCGCGCAGATCCCGGTGGGTGGCTGGCAGGTGACGAATGACCTCGCCCGCGTGCTGTCCACGCCGATCAATCACGCGGAGCGTCTGAAGACGCTGCATGGCGGCGCCATGGCCGCGGCGGATGATGACCGGGAGATGCTGCCCGTGCCGCTGGTCGGCGAGGATGAGGACCACATCGCGCGCGTGCCGCGCGCCATGATCGTCAACATCATCCGCCCCCGGCTGGAGGAGACCTTCGAATTCGTGCGCGAGCGGCTGGAAGCGGCCGGCCTGGCCAAGGAGGCCGGCACCCGCGTGGTGCTGACCGGCGGGGCCAGCCAGCTGATCGGCGCGCGCGAACTGGCCGCCCGCATCCTGGACCGTCAGGTGCGGATCGGCCGCCCGCGCAGCGTGCGGGGCCTGCCGGACACCGCCGGAGGCCCGCCCTTCGCCGCCGCCATCGGGCTGCTCGCCTGGGGTGCCGGCGAGGGCCGCCCGCTGATCGACATCGTCCCGGGCGCGGATCGGCAAGGCCGGCTCCGTCGCTTCATCGAATGGCTGCGGGTGCGCGTCTGATGCGCCCTGCAAGCTTCCACCCTTCCCCCTCTTCACGGCCTGACTCAAGGCTGACCATCCAGGAAAGGCCCCTCCTATGACCCTGAACCTGACCATTCCGAGCCAGCAGCACACGGATTTCAGCCCGCGCATCACCGTGATCGGCGTCGGCGGCGGCGGTACCAACGCCGTGAACAACATGGTCTCGATGGGGCTGGAAGGCGTCGAGTTCCTGGTCGCCAATACCGACGCGCAGTCGCTGCAGAACAGCAAGGCCGACCGCCGCGTGCAACTCGGCTCCTATCTGACGCAGGGCCTCGGCGCCGGCGCAAAGCCGGAGATCGGCCGCGGTGCGGCGGAGGAAGCGGAGACCGAGCTGGCGCGCCACCTGGAAGGCAGCCACATGGTCTTCGTCACCGCCGGCATGGGCGGCGGCACCGGCACGGGCGCCGCGCCCGTCATCGCTCGCATGGCGCGGGAACGCGGCATCCTGACCGTCGGCGTGGTGACCAAGCCTTTCGACTTCGAGGGGCCGAAGCGCCGCAAGGCGGCGGATGCCGGCATCGAGGAATTGCAGCAGTTCGTCGACACGCTGATCGTCATCCCGAACCAGAATCTTTTCCGACTGGCGAATGAGCGCACGACCTTCGCCGAGGCGTTCCGCATGGCCGACAACGTCCTGTACATGGGCGTGCGCGGCGTGACCGACCTGATGGTGAATCCGGGCCTGGTGAATCTCGACTTCGCCGATATCCGCACCGTGATGGCGGAAATGGGCAAGGCGATGATGGGCACCGGCGAGGCCGAGGGCGAAGGCCGCGCGGTGAAGGCCTCCGAGGAAGCGATCAGCAACCCGCTACTGGAGGATACCTCCATGCACGGCGCGCGCGGCGTGCTGATCAACATCACCGGCGGCCTCGACATGACGCTGTTCGAGGTGGACGAGGCGGCCAACCGCATCCGCAAGGAAGTGGACGAGGACGCGAATGTGATCTTCGGCTCCTCGGTCGATGAGAACATGAACGGCCGCATCCGCGTCTCCGTCGTGGCCACCGGCATCGACGCGCGCGAGGCGCGGGAGGCTGAGCGGCCGAAGCTGGTCGCGGTGGGTGGTGGCGGCATGCTGCAGGCGGTGGCGAGCACCGCGGTGCCGCAGGCGGCCCCGGCCCAGCCGGCGAACCGCGCGCCGGGCGGCTTCACCCCGCGCGTCGCTGCGCAGCCCCAGGCCCAGCCGCATGCACAGCCGCAGCCCGGGGCGATGCGTCCGGCGCAGACCTATGCGGCGCCGAATCCCGCCCCGGTCGCTGAAGCGGTCGCCGCCCCCGTGGCCGAAGCGCCGGTGACGCTGGCCCAGCCGGCGGAGCCCGCCCTGCGCGCCCCGGCCGGCACCCGCCAGCCGACGCCGCCGATGCCGCCGGCCCAGCCGGGCGGGCTGAACAACCTGTTCCGCCGCGCCACCGGCCTGATGCGCCGCGACCTGCCGGAGGCGCCACAGCACCACGCCGCGCCGATGCCCCGCATGGAGCCGGCAGCCGCGCCACGCCCCGTGACCGCCCCGACGCAGCAGGATGAGATGGGCCTCGACATCCCGACCTTCCTGCGCCGCCAGAGCAACTGAGGCGGCAGACCGCGGACGGCGCAACGCGCCGTCCGGCGGGTGTCACGGGGGTGGAACGAAGCCTGGGATCGGCGGTTGAAATCCGATCCGGGCAATATAAGGCGAAACGGGGCAGAATACGGCGAAATTGAGGCTGAAACGCAGCGCACCATTCGTTGTTTTTCAGTGGCTTAGGACGTAATATAGAGAAACAACGCTTGAATGGCATCCGCAAGATGGGGATGGCATTACAGCACTGGGGAATCGGGTTTCGGCGCCCCGCGGAGGCAGGCCTTTCGAGGCCAGCGCCGCTTCTACAGGACAAGTTCGGACAAGCGGCCCCAGGCCGCGCGGCCGAATGAGGTCAGGGGCGCAGACGAGCATGGACGGTTTCCTTCCGATCGAGCGGCGGCGGCGCAGGACGCTGAAGACGGCGATCGGCTGCGTGGGCGTCGGCCTGCACAGCGGGCGCCGTGTCTCCCTCACCCTGCGTCCGGCCACCTCCGGCACCGGCATCGTCTTCCGCCGCACCGATCTCGGCATTGATATTCCCGCCCGCTTCGACCGGGTGGTGGACACCCGCCTCTGCACCGCCCTGGTGGCCGAAGGTGCGCCGCAGGCGCGCATCGGCACCGTGGAACATGTGATGGCGGCGCTGGCGGGCACCGGCGTGACCGATGCCATCCTCGAACTGGATGGGCCGGAAGTGCCGATCCTGGACGGCTCCGCCGCGCCCTTCGTCTTCCTTATCGACTGCGCCGGGCTGGTCAGCCTGGACGCCCCGGCCCCGGTGATCGAGGTGCTGCGCCGCGTGCGGGTTGAGGAAAAGGGCGCTTTCGTCGAGCTGCTTCCGGCCAGCCTGCCGGGCTTCGAGGCGGCGATGGGAATCGAGTTCCCGGCCACCGCCATCGGCAGCCAGCAGGTGAATCTGCGGCTGACGCCCGCGGCCTTCCGCGCCGGCCTGGCCGATGCCCGCACCTTCACCCTGGCCGAGGAAATCGCACGGCTGCGCGCCGCCGGCCTGGCCCAGGGCGGCAGCCTGGACAATGCCATCGTGGTCGATGGCCCCCTGGTGCTGAATCCCGGCGGGCTGCGCCGGCCGGATGAATTCGTCCGTCACAAGCTGCTGGACGTGGTGGGCGACCTGGCCCTGGCGGGCGCGGCGCTTTCGGCCCGTTTCGTCGGCCATCGCTCCGGCCATGCGCTCAACAACAAGCTGCTGCGGGCGCTGTTCGCGGACCGCGGCGCCTGGCGGATGGTGGATGGCGAAATGCCGATGGACGGAGTCGGCACCCGCCTGCCCGCCGCCGCCGCCCCGGCGATGGCGTAAGACCGGCGCCTTTCGCCGGGAATCCGGCGCCGGGTGACAGGGCGGCGGCGATGACCTACAGCAGGATCGAAGCGGCGGCGCCACGCCTTGCCGTCACCATGCCCCGGCATGGTATAGGGAAGCCCCATGCCTGACCGGTGCGCGATGCTTCGACGCCTTATGCCCCTCCTGCTCATCCTGCCCATGGCCGCCTGCACGGCCTGGGACGGGCGCATGAATTCGCTCGGTGCCAGCAGCGCCCGGGTCGCCGATCGGGACCAGTCGGCCGAATCGCTCTATGCCCAGGGCATGGAGGCGCTGGCCGCCGAGCGCTACCAGCGCGCGGTCGAGCTGTTCGACCTGGTGGAGCGCGAGCACCCCTATTCGGCCTTCGCCACCAACGCCAAGCTGATGTCGGCCTATGGCGAATACATGCGCAACCGCTACACGGAAGCCCTCGGCGCGCTGGACCGCTTCATCCAGCTACACCCGGCGCATCGTGACATCGCCTATGCCTACTACCTGCGGGCGCTGAGCTATTACGAGCAGATCAACGACATCCAGCGCGACCAGCGCACCACCGAACAGGCCATGGCGGCGCTGCAGGATGTCTCCAACCGCTTCCCCAACACCCCCTATGCCCGCGATGCGCGGCTGAAGATGGACCTAGCTCGGGACCATCTGGCGGGGCGGGAGATGACGATTGGCCGCTTCTACCAGACGCGCCAGCTGCACACCGCCGCGATCGGCCGCTTCCGCCGCGTGGTCGATGAGTACCAGACCACCAACCATGTGCCCGAGGCCCTGCACCGGCTGACCGAGCTGTACCTGACGCTCGGCCTGGTCGAGGAAGCCCGCCGCACAGCCGCCGTGCTGGGCCACAACTACCCGGGCAGCCCCTGGTACCAGGACAGCTATGCGCTGCTGGTGGAGGGCGCCGAGGGCAGCGAACCGAACCGCCCCGGCTTCGTGCGCCGCGTGGTCGGGTCCATCTTCTGACGCCCCGCGCGCGGTTGGCGAGATGCTGACCTCGCTCGCCATTCGCGACGTGGTGCTGATCGAGCGCCTCGACCTCGGCTTCGGGCCGGGGTTGACTGTGCTGACCGGCGAGACGGGCGCGGGCAAATCCATTCTGCTGGACAGTCTTGGCCTGGCGCTCGGCGCGCGGGCCGAAAGCGGGCTGGTGCGGTCCGGCCAGCCCCAGGCCAGCGTCGCCGCCGCCTTCGCACCCTCCGAACAGCATCCGGCCCGCGCTTTGCTCACCGAGCAGGGCATCGAGGCGGAGGATGAGATCGTGCTGCGGCGCGTGTTGACCGCCGATGGCCGGTCCCGCGCCTTCGTGAACGACCAGCCGGTTGGACTCGCCTTGCTGCGCCGGCTTGGCGCGCTGCTGGTGGAGGTGCAGGGCCAGCACGACCAGGTCGGCCTGACCGATCCGGCGCAGCATGCGGGATTACTGGATGCCGCCGGCGGGCTGGATGCGCTGCGCGGCGCCACCGCCACCGCGCATCGGGCTTGGCGCGCGGCGGAGACGGTACTGACGGCGGCACGGGAGCGCATCGCCGCCGCCCAGCGCGACGAGGAATTTCTGCGCCACGCGGTGGCAGAGCTTGAGGAGCTGGCCCCCGAGGAGGGCGAGGAGGATGATCTCGCCGCCGAACGCCAGCGCCTGCAACAGGGTGAGCGGCGCGGCGAGGCCATTGCCGAGGCCCTGGCCAGCCTGCAGCCGCGCGACCGCCGCAGCGCCAACCCCGCCAATGCCCTGCGCGGCGCCTCCCGCGCCTTGGAACGCCTTCCCGCCCCGAACACCGATGCCGAGCCGGCGCTGGAAGCCATTGGCCGCGCGCTGGACGCGCTGGCGGAGGCGGAGACGGCGCTGGAACGGCTGGTCCAGGACGCCGCTTCCGACCCCCGCCGGCTGGAACAGGTGGAGGAGCGGCTGTTCGCCCTGCGCGCCGCGGCCCGCAAGCACCTGGTGCCGGTCGTCGAATTGCCGGCGCTGCTCACCAGCCTGAAGGAGCGGCTCGCGGCGCTGGATGCCGGGACCGGGGAGGTGACGGCGGCGGAGGCGGCACTGGCCCGGACCCGCGGTGCCTATCTGGAGGCCTCCGGCAAGCTGACCGCGGCGCGGCGGGATGCGGCGGCGAAGCTGGAAAAATCGCTCGGCCGTGAATTGCCGCCGCTGAAGCTCGACCGCGCCCGGCTGGTCGTGGATGTGGGCGCGAAGCCGGAGGCGGCCTGGGGGCCGGAGGGCGTGGACCGGGTGACCTTCCTGGTCTCCACCAATCCCGGCCAGGCACCCGGCGCGCTGGACAAGGTGGCCTCGGGTGGCGAGCTGTCGCGGCTGATGCTGGCGCTGAAGGTGGTGCTGGCGCGCGGATCGCCGGTGCCGACCCTGGTCTTCGACGAGGTGGATAGTGGCGTCGGCGGCGCGACGGCGGCGGCGGTGGGCGAACGCCTGTTGCGGGTGGCGGAACGCTTGCAGGTGCTGGTGGTGACCCATTCGCCCCAGGTGGCGGCGCGCGGCAGCCGGCATCTCTCGGTCGCCAAGTCGGTGAAGGCCGGCCGGGCGGAAACCCGCGTGACGCCGCTGGACGCGGCGCAGCGGCGCGAGGAAATTGCCCGGATGCTGGCCGGGGAACATGTGACGGAGGCGGCGCGGATGGCGGCCGATAGCCTTTTGGCCGGCGGGCTGCTGTGACCAACGCCGACCTGCGCGCCCGTGCCGTGGATGCCCTGACCGAGGAGGAGGCCGCCGCCGAACTCGCCGCGCTGGCCGCCGAGATCGCGCATCACGACGCGCTGTATCATCGGCAGGACGCGCCGGAGATCAGCGACGCGGATTACGACGCCCTGGTGCGCCGCAATCGCGCCATCGAGGCGCGTTTCCCGGAGCTGATCCGGGAGGACAGCCCGAGCCGCAAGGTCGGCGCGGAGACGGCGGAGGGATTCGCGAAGATCCGGCACGGCGTGCCGATGCTCTCGCTCGACAACGCTTTTGGCGATCCGGATTTTCTCGAATTCACCGCTTCCGTCCGCCGCTTCCTGCGGTTGGAGGCGGAGGAAAAGCTGGCCTTTGTGGGCGAGCCGAAGATCGATGGGCTGTCGATCAACCTGCTCTATGAGAATGGCACCTTCATCCGTGGCGCCACACGCGGCGACGGGATGGAAGGGGAGGACGTCACCCGCAACCTGCTGACCCTGCCGGAGGCGGAACTGCCGCGCCGGCTGAAGGGCGCCGCCCCCGACCGCATCGAAATCCGCGGCGAGGTCTTCATGGAGAAGGCCGACTTCCTCGCCTATCGCGAACAGCAGGCGCAGGCGGCGGCGGAGCGGGAGGAACGGCGGGAACGCGGCGAGAAGCTTGGCCCGGCGGTGGTCGTGCCGGTCAATCCGCGCAATGCGGCGGCGGGATCGCTGCGACAGCTCGACCCGGAGATCACCGCCAGGCGGCCGCTGAAGCTCTTTGTCTATGCCATGGGCGAGGCCAGCGAGGCGCCGGCGGAAACCCATTCCGGCTGGCTGGAACGGCTGCGGGGCTGGGGCTTTCGGGTGAACCCAGCCTCGGAATTGCTGCCGGACGAGACCACCGCCATCGGCTTCCAGAAGCGCATGGCCGAAGGCCGGGCCGGGCTGAGCTACGATATCGACGGCGTGGTCTACAAGCTGGACCGGTTGGACTGGCAGCGCCGTCTTGGCTTCGTCGGCCGCGCGCCGCGCTGGGCGATCGCCTGGAAATTCCCCGCCGAGCAGGCCACCACGGTGCTGCTGGACATTGAGATCCAGGTGGGTCGCACCGGTGCGCTGACGCCGCGGGCGGTGATGCAGCCGGTCGGCGTCGGCGGCGTCATGGTCACCCATGCCAGCCTGCACAATGAGGACGAGATCGCCCGCAAGGATGTGCGGATCGGCGACACCGTGGTGCTGCAACGCGCCGGTGATGTGATTCCGCAGATCGTCTCCGTGGTGCTGGAAAAGCGGCCGGCGGAGTCGAAACCTTTCGTCTTCCCCGACCGCTGCCCGGCCTGCGGCAGCCACGCCATCCGCCCGAATGGGGAGGTGGTGAAGCGCTGCACCGGCGGGTTGATCTGCCCGGCGCAGACGGTGGAGCGCCTGTTTCACTTCGCCCGCCGCAACGCCATGGATATCGAGGGTCTCGGCGCGGAGAACATCCAGAAGCTGTTTGACGAGGGCCTGGTGAAGACCCCCGCCGACTTGTTCCGCCTGTCCCGCCACGCCGAGACGATGCGGGGCTGGGAAGGCTGGGGCGCGCGATCCAAGGCCGATGCTAAGAAGGTTACCAATCTTCTGGCCGCCATCGAGGCGCGGCGGCGCGTGCCGCTGGAGCGGTTCATCTTCGCGCTGGGCATCCGCCGGATCGGGGAGGCCAATGCCAAGCTGCTGGCGCGCCACTACCACTCCTTCCCCGAATGGCGCGCCAGGATGATCGCGGCGACCACCATAGGGTCGGAGGCGCGGGAGGAGCTGGGCTCCATCCAGGGCATCGGCCCGGCCATCGCGACCGAACTGGCCGAGTTCTTCGCCGAGGAGCGCAATCGCGCCGCCCTGGACGATCTGGCGCGGGAAGTGACGCCGGAGGATGCGGTGGTGGCCGCCACCGCCGACAGCCCCTTCGCCGGCAAGGTCCTGGTCTTCACCGGATCGCTGGAGACGATGTCCCGCGACGAGGCGGAGGCGCAGGCGGAACGGCTGGGCGCCAAGGTGACCAAGAGCGTGTCGAAGAAGACCGATTTCGTCGTGGTCGGCGCGGATGCCGGCAGCAAGGCCAAGAAGGCGGCGGAACTCGGCCTGCGGGTGCTGACGGAAGCCGAGTGGCGGGAGATGGCCGGGCTCGGCTGAGCATCAGCGAGCTTGATGCGGCGGATCAGTCCTATTCGTTTCCGGCATGGCCGAGCCTCGCGCAGGATCGGGCCATGCCGATCGACCCCAGTCTGTTCCTGGCCTTCCTCGCCGCCGCCTGGGTGCTGATCCTCACCCCGGGGCCGGATATGCTATTCGTCATCGGGCAGAGCCTGGCGGGCGGGGCGCGGCGCGGCTGGGCGGCGATGGCGGGCATCGTCACCGGGGCTATGGTGCATGTGGCGCTGGCGGCCTCCGGCGTCGCCGCGCTGATCGCGGCCTCGCCTTTGCTGTTCGAGGCGCTGCGGATCGCGGGCGCGTTCTACCTGATTTGGCTCGGCCTCGGCGCGCTGCGGGCGGCCTGGCGCGGCGGCGGCGCGGTGCGGCCAGGGGCGCCGGCGCGGCATGCCTTCCGCGAGGGGTTTTTGACCAACCTGACCAACCCCAAGGTCATCCTGTTCTTCCTGGCCTTCCTGCCGCAATTCGTCGATCCCATGCGCGGGCCAGCCTGGCTGCAGATGGCGCTGCTCGGGCCGCTGGTGCCGCTGATGGCCGTGCCCGTCTATGGGCTGCTGATCGCCGGCGCCGGCCGGGCGGCGGAGCGTCTGTCGCGCCATGCGCGGTGGCTGGAGGGGCTGGCGGGGGCGGTGTTCCTTGGGCTCGGGCTGCGGCTGCTGGTGCCGTCGCGCGGCTGAGCCTCCGGGCCTGTGGACAGTTGGGACCGGGATGCGGCCGGCGAGGGATTTTTCGTGCTGGGCAGGAAGACAGCGGAGCCGATGGCTATCCATCGGCGAGCATGGCTGACGCACCCAGCGCGGAAAAGCACCGCCGGACGCGCCCGCAGCCCAACTGTCCACAGGCCCTACACCTCCTCCCACTGCTTGGTGACCGTCACGCCGGCCTCCCGGCCCGGGAACAGGTGGACGTCGTAGCGATCCGCCCCGTCCAGCCCATCCGGGCTGAGCGAGCCGAGGCCGGCGAAGGTCACCAGGGCCCGCAGCGGCACCGCCGGGACCTCCGCCTGCGCCGCGCCGTCGCGCGCATCGGTCAGGCCAAGGATCGCGATGCGTCCGGCTGGGGCGTGCAGCGACGCCTCCGCCACATGGTCGAAGCCGGAGAGGTCCAACTGCGGTCGCGCCGCATGCAGCAGGACCCGCACCGGCACCGGCATGTTGCGCGCGGTGGAGACAACCAGGATGCCCGGCGCGGCATTCAGCCGCGCGCGCAGCACGGAGTCCGGCCAGTAGATCGGCGCATCCGGCCAGGACAGGGCGTCGCAGAGCAGGAACTGGTGATAGTCGGCCATCACCCTGCCGTCGAACAGCGAAGTCATGGACGGATAACCTCCCGCGCCATCTTGTGTTCCCGCGCCGGGCGCGCTGAATCGCCGCCATGTCCGCATTCATCATCGCCACGCTGATGCTCTCCGTGGCCGCCTATATCCACACCGTCTCAGGCAAGCTGGGCCTGCGGTTGGAGAATCCGCTGGCGGAGGTGCTCTGGCGCATCCTGTCCTTCACGGCGCTGCTGGGCTGGGTGCTGCTGATCCTGCACGGCTTCAGCACCCGGGCTTGGTCCGAACCCACGGCCGCGCTGTTCGGGTCCTTCGCGCTGAACTGGTGGTTTGGACATCGCGGCCCGAAGCCGGGCTGGCCAGTGGTGTCGATGCTGTTCGCCGTGGTCGGGCTGGGGTTGGCGGTCTACTCCTACCTTCACGAGTGATACCAATACACTCATCGGAACCTGCGCCCGCCGAAGGCGGGCGAGCGGCCGTCGCGCCAAGTGGCGCGCAGCCAAGCGCGCGGAGGCGCGCGCCGGCGATTGAGGGCGGATCGGTCACGATCCGGGGGATTTGGTATGAGGTGGCAGGTCGAGGCGCCAGGCCTCGGCATCCAGTTCCGACACGGGGAAGAGCTGGCGCACCAGCGGGTCGTGGCCTGGGATGATCAATGTCTCATCCCCGCCGGCCAGGGCGCGGGCCTTGCGCCAGCCCTGGATCAGCGCGCCGACGTCGAAGACGATCGGGAAGGGAATCTGCCGCCGCATATTGGCGTAGTAGTGGCTGGCATCGCCCGCGATCACCAACGGTCCGCGCGCCGTCGCCACCTTCACCATCTGCAACCCGTCCGAATGGCCACCCACGCCGTGCAGCGTGACGCCGGGCGCCACCTCCCCTTCCCCATCATGGAACTGCACCCGGTCGGCGTAGAGCGCGCGGACCAGGCGGACCACATCCTCCACCTCAAAGGTTTGGCGCAGGCAGATGCTGCACATGTGCCGGCCCGTGGCGAAAGCCACCTCCCGGTCCTGGATATGGAAGGTGGCGTTGGGGAACAGGTCGAGATTACCGGCGTGGTCGTAGTGCAGATGGGTGATGATCACGTCGCGGATGGTAGCGGGGTCGCTGCCCACCGCGCGCAGCGCCGCCTCCACCGGGCGCAGGATACTGCGGTTGCGGCGGGCGGCGGTTTCTTCCGTGTAGCCTGTATCGACCAGGATCTCCCGCCCCTCCGGGCCGCGCAGCAGCCAGACGAAGTAGTCCATCGGCATCGCCTCATGCGCATCGGGCACGGGCGACATGAAATTGGCCTGGGCGGTGCGCTCATGATGCGCATAGCGCAGGGCGAAGACCTGCCACATGGCGTCAGCCCTTCCGGTCATGGAGTTCACCAGCCGCCAGCGCCTCACTGAAGCGCGCCGCATCCGTGTGGTCCTGGCCCGGGCCGAGCAGGGCGGCGGCGGCGGCCCAAAGCTCCCGGGTCTGGGCGGCGAGCGGCGTGGGGGTCGCGGTCTCGCGCCCCACCTGAAGGGCGATGGACAGGTCCTTCACCATCAGGTCCAGCCCGAAGCCGGAGTTGAACTTTCTCGAAAGCACGAACTGCTTCAGCTTGCGCTGGGTGCTGTTGTTCATGCCGGTCGAGGCATTCAGCACATCGACCATCACGCTGGGGTCGAGGCCGAAGCGGCTGCCGATCAGCAGCGCCTCCACGCTCACCAGAAAGCCGGCGGCACTGACCAGGTTGTTCAGCGCCTTCATCGCCTGGCCGGCGCCGATATCACCGCAGCGGGTGATGGTGGTGCCCATGGCGCGCAGCAGCGGGTCCACGCGCTCCAGCGCCGCCGACTCGCCGCCGGTCATGATGGCCAGCTCGCCGGTTTCGGCCCGGGCCACGCCGCCGGAGACCGGGGCATCGACCATGGCGATGCCGAGCGGCGCGAGCTCCGCCGCCAGGGCGCGGGTGGCGGAGGGCTCGCCGGAGGACATCTCCACCACCACGGCGCCGCGCCTCAGGGACGGGCGGATGGCGGCCAGCACCGCCGCGACGTCGCGGCTGGTGGGCAGCATGGTGATGACGGCATCGGCGCCCTCCGCGGCATTGTCCGGGGCCGTGCCGCCGTGGCGCTGCACGAATTCCGCGGCACGGCCGGGCACGGCATCCTGGACCGCGACGGAGAAGCCGGCCTCGATCAAGCGGCGCGCCATCGGCCAGCCCATGCGCCCTATGCCGATGAAGCCGATACGGCTGATCCTGGCTTCCATGCGATTTCCCCCTCTTGTTGGGGCAAGGCTGGGGGCGTCAGCTTGGCGGGTCAAGCGGGAGGGTCTTTGCGTGATGTTCGAGGGATTTGTGGAGGAACGCCGCGCTGGCGATGGGGTGACACTGCGGCTGCGGCGCGGCGGGGAGGGTCCGCCTCTGCTGATGCTGCACGGCAATCCGCAGACCCATGCGATGTGGAACCGGGTGGCACCGGAACTGGCGAAGCGGTTCACCGTGATCTGCCCGGACCTGCGCGGCTACGGCTTTTCGGACAAGCCCCCCGCCAGCACGGACCATGCGGCCTATGCCAAGCGGGCGATGGCGGCAGATATGCTGGCGCTGATGCGGGGCCTCGGCTTTCCGGAATTCCAGCTGGTGGCGCATGACCGCGGCGCCCGCGTTGCGCATCGGCTGGCGCTGGATGCGCCGCAGGCGGTGCAGCGGCTGTGCGTGATGGACATCGTGCCGACGCTGCATCACTTCGAGACGGCGAATATGGACTTCGCCATGGGCTACCATCACTGGTTCTTCCTGGCCCAGCCGCATCCGAAGCCCGAACGCATGATCCTGCGGGATGTCGATGACTGGTTCGCCAGCCACACCACGCGGGGCCAGGGCGATGTCTTCATGCCCGAAGCCCGCGCGGATTACGTCGCCGCGCTGCATCAGCCGGGGACGGTGATGGGCATCTGCGAGGATTACCGCGCCGCCACCAGCATCGATCTGGTGCATGACCGCGCCAGCCGTACGGCGGGGGAGAAAGTGGCCTGCCCCTTGCTGGCGCTATGGGGCGCGAAGGGCAAGATCGGCGTCTGGTACGAGCCGCTGGCGGTGTGGCGGGATTATGCCAGCGGCCCGGTCAGCGGGCACAGCGTGAATTCGGGGCACTATCTGGCGGAGGAAGCGCCGGGGGAGGTGCTGGCGGCGTTGGAGGGGTTTTTGGAGAGGTAGGGGAAGGGCCGGGGTGGGGGCAGCAGCCGCGCTTCAGCCGAAGCTGGAGTCCGGCAGGATGAAGGGCAGGTCGGTATCCCCCGTCTTCACCCCGAAGCCCGTGAGCAGCGCATGGGCCTGCCCCCGGTGGTGCGTCTGGTGGTTGAAGAAATGCGTCATCAGCACCCAGCGGGGGCGGCTGATCTCCCGGCCCATGGCGCCGCTGAACCAGCCGAGCGAACCCTCCAGCCAGGCGGGCTCCAGCGCAGCAGCCCAGGCCTCGATCCGCGCATCCAGCTCGCGCCGCGCCACCTGCATCGCGGACCAGTCGGGGTGCAGCGCCGTGCTGGTCTTGATGCCACCGCCGGGCGCGGGCCAACCGGCGAAGCGGGACATCCAGATGGCGTCGCCCCACATCAGATGGCACAGCGTGCCGTGGACGGAGCCGAAGAAGGCGCCGCGATCCTCGCGCCTCTGCGCCTCGGTCAGGGTGGATGCCGCATCATAGAGGCGGCGATTCATCTCGGCATTGTAGGCGGCCATGAGCCGCACCCACTCCACCGTCATCATCACACGTTCTTCCAGAAGAACACCGTGTCGCAGGGGCTGCCATCGGGCCAGAGCGCATAGCCGGGGATCACGCCGGCCTCGACCCAGCCGAGTTCGCGGTACAGCACCTCCGCCCCCTCCCCCTGCGCCGTGTCCAGCACCAGAAGGCGGCGGCCGAGCCCGCGCGCGGCCTGTTCGGCGCGGCGCATCAGGGCGCGGGCGACGCCGCGGCGGCGTGCAGCAGGATCGACCAGCAGCTTCGCCACATCGGCGCGGTGCGGCTGATTCTGCGGCGTGTCGAGCACCAGTTGCACCGTGCCCACCAGCACCCCATCCACCCAGGCGGCCAGCAGCACACGCTTGCCGAGCGCCACGTCGGAGGACACGCGCTTGAAGAAATCCCGCGCCACGGCGGGGGCGAGCGGCGGGAAGAAGGACACACTGGCGCCGGCGGCCACGCAATTCACCAGGATGCGGGCGAGCTGCGCCTCCGCGCTGGCGGCGGCGGCGGCATCCAGCGCTTCCACCACCAGGCCGCGCAGCGGCTTGGTGTAGCGGAATTCCAGGCTGTTCGAGACATCATCCAGGATGCGGATGGAGCCCTGCCGGACATAGCCGGTCTTCTCGTAGAAGCGATGCGCCGCCTCGAACCGCGTATCGGTCCAGAGCACCAGGCGTTCCGCCCCCGCATCGCGGGCATGCGATTCGGCCGCGCTCAGCAGGCGCTGGGCGAGGCCGGTGCCGCGGGCGGATTTGTCCACATAGACGCGGCAGATCTCCCAGGCCTCGTCATCACCCAGAGGCCTCGTGGCCGCCATGCCGATGATCCGGCCATCCTGTTCCGCCGCCCAGAGCGCGCCGCCCGCTTCCGCGAAGTAGGTCGCGAGCGCGCGCAGCTCCGGCACCTCCCCATCCACGTCCAGCACGCAGTTGGGGTATTCGGCCCAGCAGCCACCGACGAGGGCGATGAAGCCCTCAGCGTCCTCGTCGCGACCGGGCCGGAGGGTCATGCCAAGCCCTTGCAGAACTCCTGGATGCGCGTGCAGGCCTCACGCAGGCTGTCCGTATCGGTGGCGTAGGAGATGCGGACATAGGGGCTCATGCCATAGGCCGAGCCTTGCACCAGCGCGACATGCGCCTCCTCGATCAGTGCGAGGGCGAAGTCCGTGTCGGTGTCGATCCTGCGGCCGCCCTTGCTGGTCTTGCCGAGGCAGCCGGCAATGTTCGGGAAGACGTAGAAGGCGCCTTCCGGCTTGTGGCACTGGATGCCCGGCGCCTGGTTCAGCATCTCCACCACCATGTCGCGGCGCTGCTTGTAGATCAGCGCACGCTCCCTCACGACATCCTGCGGACCATCCAGCGCGGCCACAGCCGCCGCCTGGCCCACGGTGCTGATGCCGGAGGTGAGCTGGCTTTGCATGTTCACCATGGCGGCGATCAGCGGCTTCGGGCCGCCGCAGAAGCCGACGCGCCAGCCGGTCATGGCATAGGTCTTGGACACGCCATTGACCGTCAGCACACGGTCCTTCAGGCGCGGCTCGACTTCCGCGATCGTGCAGAATTCGAAGCCGTCATAGACCAGGTGCTCATACATGTCGTCGGTCATGACCCAGACATGCGGATGGCGCAGCAGGACTTCCGCGATCGCCTTCATGTCCTCACGCGAGCAGGCCGCGCCGGTCGGGTTGTTCGGGAAGTTGAGGATCAGCCACTTGGTCTTCGGCGTGATCGCCGCTTCCAGATCCTCCGGCCGCAGCTTGAAGCCGTTGTTCTGCGGGCAGGTCACCGGCACCGGCTTGGCCGTCGCCAGCTTCGCCATATCGGCATAGGAAATCCAGAAGGGTGCCGGGATCAGCACCTCATCGCCCGGATCGCAGGTGCCGAGCAGGGCGTTCATGATGACCTGCTTGCCGCCGTTCGAGATCATGATCTCGTCCAGCTCGTAGTCCAGGTTGTTGTCGCGCTTGAACTTGCGCTGCACCGCCAGCTTCAGCGCCTTGGTGCCATCCTGCGGCGGATACTTGGTGTCGCCCGACAGCGCGGCCTGATAGGCAGCGTCGATGGCATGGCGCGGCGTTTCGAAATCGGGCTCGCCGATGGCCAGGCTGATGACCTTGATGCCCTGGGCGGCGAGTTCACGGCCCTTGGCGGTCATCACCGCGGAGGCGGAAAGCTCGATATCCTTCAGGCGATTGGCAAGGGCGGGCATTTTTTCGATTAACTCCTGGCGAGGGAGCACAACCTAGTCCCGGAAGGCCCGCTGCTCAATCCGTAGGCGGGCGTGCCATGATCCAGTCGAATGGCTGCTCCCCCACCAACCCAAAACCCTGGCGTTCCCAGAAGCGGCGGGCGGGGCTGTCCTTCAGCACTTCGATGCGGAAGGTCTGGCCAGGGTGGAGGGCCAGGAGCTGGGCGACGATGGCGGCGCCGAGGCCCCTGCCCTGCCGGTCCGGCTCCAGATACAGGCTGTGGAGGTCCACCGCCTCCACCCCTGGTTCCAGGCCGATGCAGCCGATGGGCTGGCCACCGTCCTCGATCACCAGCATGCCGCCACCCGCGAAGGCGGCTTCCATGCGGGCGCGGCGTCGCGCCGGGTCGTAGCGGCCGACGCGCTCCAGATGCGGCCGCATGACGCGGATCGACAGATCCAGCAGCGCCTCGAAATCCGCCCCTGTGGCGGGGCGGAAGCCGAAGGTCACTTCAGACCCTCAGACGCCGGGCGCCGTGCATCCGCACGGCTTGGCTTCGCGGCATAGGCCGCGGGCGCCATTCGGCGCCTCGGCCCTGCGGGCCGCATGAGGCGGTTGTTCTGCCCCAGGCTCACGTCAAGCCGGCACAGAAATCCTGGATGCGGGTGCAGGCCTCGGTCAGCGTCGCGTCGTCCGTCGCATAGCTGATGCGGATATGGCCGGGGAACATGAAGGCCGCGCCGTGCACGGCCGCCACGCCCTTCTCCTCCAGCAGCGCCAGCACGAAGGCCTCGTCGCTGTCGATCTTCGTCCCGCCGGCGCTGGTCTTGCCCAGGCAGCCGCGCACATCCGGGAAGACGTAGAAGGCGCCTTCCGGCATCGGGCAGCGCATGCCCTCGGCCTTGTTCAGCATGCCGACCACCAGGTTGCGCCGGCGCTCGAAGGCCTGGCGCATCTCTTCCACGCTGTCCTGCGGGCCGGTCAGGGCCTCGATGGCCGCGGCCTGGCTGATGGAGCTGGTGTTGGAGGTGGACTGGCTCTGCAGCTTGTCCATCGCCTTGATGAGCTGGATGGGCGCGCCGGCGAAGCCGATGCGCCAGCCGGTCATGGCATAGGCCTTGGAGCAGCCGTTCATGGTGACGGTGCGGTCCTTCAACCGCGGCTCCACCTCCACGATCGTGGCGGGCTTCATGCCGTCATAGGCCAGCTTCTCATAGATATCGTCGGAGAAGATCCAGACATTCGGATGGCGCAGCAGCACATCCGTCAGCTCCTTGAGCTGGGCGGCATTGTAGCCGGCGCCGGTCGGGTTGCAGGGGTTGTTCAGGATCAGCCACTTGGTCTTCGGCGTGATTGCCGCCTCAAGCTGCTCGCCCGTCATGCGGAAGCCCTGGTTGGGGCCGCAGGGGACGATGACGGGCGTGCCTTCGGCCAGCGCCACGATGTCCGGGTAGGAGACCCAGCAGGGGGCGGGGATGATGGCCTCGTCGCCGGCGTTGATGGTGGCGACCAGCGCGTCGAAGATCACCTGCTTGCCGCCGGTGGCGACCAGGATTTCCTCCGGCGTGTAGTCGATGCCGCTGTCGCGCTTGAACTTCTGGCAGATGGCGCGGCGCAGCTCGACGGTGCCCGACACATCCGTATACCGCGTCTCGCCGCGCTCGATGGCGGCGATGGCGGCGTCCTTGACGTTGCGCGGCGTCTCGAAATCCGGCTCGCCGACCGAGAGGGAAATGATGTCCTTGCCCGCGGCCTTCAGCGCCCGCGCCTTGCCGGTCATGGCAATGGTCTGGGAGGGGGAGATGCGGTTCAGGCGATCGGCGATAAGGTTCATGACGGCTTCCGGGGTTCCTGACTGCCCGCTTTCCGGGCAGTTCGACGTTCCTACCGCCGGCCGCCGGGCGCGTCCACAGGATGGCGGCGGCTATTCGAGGCGAAGCGGCCGGTAACCCTGGAAGACAAAGCCCTTCTCCCGCATGCAGGCGGTGCGATGCGCCTCCCGCGCCCCGGTCGCCACATCGACCATGTCGTAGCGGGCGGGACGGTAGCGTTCGGTGACCCGGCAGCGTTCGCGGTCGCCGTCCCGCCAGCAATTCCGCTCCCGCTCGATCCGGGCCGGGGCGGTCTGCTGCCAGACCATCTGCGGCGGCACTTCCTCCGCGGCCCGCTGACCGCAGGCGGCGTTCATCGCCTCCGCCTCGGCCTCCGACGTGCCGGGGCGGGCCCAGCGCTCGGCGCAGCCGGCCAGAAGCAGAATCAGCAGCAGGGTAATCGGGCGCATGACGGGCATCATGGCGCGGAAGCGTGGAGAAATCAGGGCGTCGGCCGTGAACGCAGCAGCCGCAGCGCCAAGGTCAGCGCCAGCCCCACCAGCACCACCAGCACCGTCGCCAGCGCATATAGTTCCGGCGTCAGCCCCAGCCGGACGGTGGAGAAGATCACCATCGGCAGGGTAGAAGCGCCGGGGCCGGAGACGAAGCTGGCGATCACCAGATCATCCAGCGACAGGGTGAAGGCCAGCAGCCAGCCCGCCGCGATGCCCGGGGCGATCAGCGGCAGGGTGATCAGGCCAAAAACCTTCCAGGGCCGGGCGCCGAGGTCCATCGCCGCCTCCTCCAGGCTCAGATCGAAATCCGCCAGCCGCGATTGCACCACCACGGCGACATAGGCGGCGCCGAAGGTGGCATGGGCGATGGCGATGGTGCTGGCGCCGCGGCCGGCCGGGAAGCCGAAGACCGATTCCATCGCAACGAACAGCAGCAGCAGGGACAGGCCGGTGATCACCTCCGGCATCACCAGCGGCGCCGCCATCACCGCGCCAAAGCCAGCGCGGCCGCGGAAGCGCCCGAAGCGCGCCAGGGCGAATCCGGCCAGCACGCCGAGGATGGTCGCCATGGTGGCGGACAGGGCAGCGATGCGCAGGGACAGGCCCAGCGCGCCCATCAGCACCTCATTCCGCCAAAGGCTGTCATACCAGCGCAGGGAGAAGCCGGTGAAGGTCGTGACCATGCGGCTATCGTTGAAGGAGAACAGCGCCATCAGCAGGATGGGCAGATAGAGGAAGGCGAAGCCCAGCCCAAGCGGGATGGCGAGCCGGCCCATGCCCCTCATCGCCCCGCCCGCCACTGAAACAGTGCGATCGGCCCGACCAGCGCCGCCAGCAGCACGATGGCGAGTGCCGAGGCCAGCGGCCAGTCGCGGTTCTGGAAGAACTCCGTCCACAGCACCCGGCCGATGAGCTGCGCGCCAGGCCCACCTAGCAATTCCGGAATGACGAATTCCCCCACGGCCGGGATGAAGACCAGCAGGAAGCCGGCGACGATGCCGGGCAGCGACAGTGGCAGCGTCACCTGCAAAAAGGCGCGCCAGGGCGGCGCGCCCAGATCCTCCGCCGCCTCCAGCAGCGAAGGATCCAGCTTCGACAGCGTGGCGTAGAGCGGCAGCACCATGAAGGGCAGGTAGCAATAGGTGATGCCGAGATACATCGCCGCATCGGTGTAGAGCAGCGGGATCGGCTCTGCGATGATCCCAAGCGACAGCAAGGCACCGTTCAGCCAGCCCTGGTCCTGAAGGATGCCGATCCAGGCGGTGACGCGCAGCAGGAAGCTGGTCCAGAAGGGCAGGATCACCAGCATCAGCAGCAGGTTTCTGCGGGATTCCGGCGCGCGGGCGATCGCCAGGGCCATGGGGTAGCCGACCAGCAGGCACAGCGTCGCGGAGATCGCGGCGACGCGCAGGCTGCGCAGATAGGCCTCCAGGTAATAGGGATCGTCCAGCAACAGCTGGAAATTGGCGAGGTTCAGTTGCAGCACCGCCGTCGCCTCGCCGGACCAGCGCAGCAGCGGGGCGTAGGGCGGCAGGCCCTCGCTGGATTCGGCGAAGGCGATGGACAGCACGAAGGCGAAGGGCACCACGAAGAACAGCGCCATCCAGGCCCAGGGCAAGGCGAGAACCAGGCGCCGCCGCGCCCGCAGTGTCATTCGGGCAGCACCATGCTGGCCTGGCGGTCCCAGCTGACGGCGACGGTATCCTCCCAATCCACCGGGCGTTCCGTGCGCCGGCGGAGGTTCGGCTGGCTGACCCGCACTTCCTTCCCGTTCTCCAAAACCACGTGATAGACAAAGAAGTCGCCGTAATAGCCGATGTCACGCACCCGCCCGACCAGGCGGTTGTCGCCTAGCGGCGCGCCGGGCGCGACGCGCTCGATCCGCATGCGTTCGGGCCGCAGCGCAACAAACACGCGGCTGCCGAGCGGCTTGCTGGCGGCGGGCTCCGCGAGGATGTCGAAATCGAGTTCGGAACTGCCGATTCGCAGGCCCTCAGCCTCCACGCCCTCGACCACGCCTTCCAGGATATTGGCGGTCCCCAGGAATTCCGCGGTGAAGCGGCTGTTGGGGAATTCATAGACCTCCGACGGCGTGCCCACCTGCGCCAGCGTGCCGCGATCCATCACGGCGAGGCGGGTCGCCATGGTCATCGCCTCCTCCTGGTCGTGGGTGACGATGACGAAGGTGGTGCCCGTGCGCTCCTGGATATTCACCAGCTCGAACTGCGTCGCCTCGCGCAGGTTCTTGTCGAGGGCCGAGAGCGGTTCGTCCAGCAGCAGCAGCTTCGGGCGTTTCGCCAGGGCTCGCGCCAGCGCCACGCGGGCGCGCTGGCCGCCGGAGAGCGCCGCGGGCTTGCGGTCGCCCAGCCCCTCCATCTTCACCATGGCCAGCATCTCGGCGACGCGGTCGCGGATCACGGCCTTCGCCGCGCCTTCCTGCTTCAGGCCGAAGGCGATGTTCTGCGCCACCGTCATATGGGGAAATAGCGCATAGGACTGGAACATCATATTCACCGGCCGCGCATAGGGCGGCACCCCGGCCATGTCCTGGCCATCCAGCACGATGCGCCCGGCATCCGGCTCCAGGAACCCCGCCAGGCAGCGCAGCAGCGTGGATTTGCCGGAGCCCGAGCCGCCGAGCAGCGCAAACAGCTCGCCGCGATAGATCGAGAGGCTGACCTCATCGAGCGCGACGAAGCCGCCAAAACGCTTGGTCAGCTTCTCGATTCGCAGGAAGGGTTCCGCGTTCGGGTCGCGCCAGGGCTCCGCCGCGCCAGGCTTCTCGGCCAGACTCGTCGGCCCAGCGGGCCGCCCGCTAAAACTCATCTGCCCGCCTTGAAGCGCGCCCAGACTCGGTTGCGCGCACGTTCTGCCGCCTGCGCGACCGGGCCGATGGTGAAGAAACGCGGGCGCATCGCCTCTGGCGGGAAGACCGCCGGATCGGCCGCGACCTCGGGCGCCACCGAGGCCCGGCTGGCTGGCACGCCATTCGGATAGCGCACGTGGTTGGTGATGGCGGCCATCACGTCCGGCTGCAGCAGGAAGTTGATGAAGGCATGGGCATTGTCAGGATTCGGCGCATCGGCCGGAATGGCCAGCAGGTCGAACCAGAGCTGCGCACCCTCTGTCGCCGCCACATAGGTCACGGCGACGCCCCGATTCGCCTCCCGCGCCCGCACGCCCGCCTGGATCGCATCGCCTGAATAGGCGAAGGCGAGGCAGGCCTGACCGCTGGCCAGCGCCTCGATCGTGCCGCCGGTGGAGAAGTTGCGGATGAAGGGCCGCACCGCCATCAGCGTGCGCTCCACCTCCCGCAGATCGCCGGCATCGGTGCTGTTCGGGTCCTTCCCCAAATAGCGCAGCACGGTCGGGATGACGTCGGAAGCGCTGTCCATCATGCTGATGCCGCAGCGCGCGATGCGACGCGCATGGGCCGGGTCGAAGATCAGGCGCAGGCTGTCCATCGGCGCGTCGGGGGCCAGCGCCCGAATGCGTTCCGCATTCACGCCGAGGCCGATGCTGCCCCACAGATACAGCGCGCCGAATCGGTTGTCGGGGTCCGAGGCCGCGACCTGGGCCTGCAGCGCGGGGTCGAGATTGGCCAGGTTCGGGATCTTCGCGCGATCCAGCGGCAGCAGCCCGCCGGCACGGGCGAGTCGGGAGAAGGTGGGCTCGCTGGTCGGCACGACGATGTCGTAGCCGGACCGCCCGGCGGAGAGCCGGCCCTCCAGCGTCTCCAGGCTGTCATAGATGTCGTAGCGCACCCGGATGCCGGTTTCGCGGGTGAAACGCTGGACGACATAGGGGTCGATATAGTCGTTCCAGTTGAACACGTTCACCACCCGGTCCTGCGCCTGGGCGCTCGGACTGGCAAAGGCGGCCATCAGGGTGGCGAGCAGGGCCAGGCGACGCAGCATCTCGTGCACTCCCGCATCAGGATTCGGGCAATCCTACACAGATCGCCTCAGGGCCGCATCCGGCGCCGATGCGCGATCGACCTGGATTTTGTTCTTGACATGTTCTCGTCCGGGCGATAGGTAAAACCCACCACGGGGCGAGTTGCGCCCAGGACATGGCCTCAAGGCCACCCCTGACGGGGCAGAACCCGCTCGGCAGTCGCCGGAGCGGGATTTTCGCGTCCGGCCACTGGCCGGTGGATATTTTTCTTAGCGAAAGATTATCGTACCGGCCGCGCATCCGCGCGCCTGGCCCGCCACACGTCATAAAGGGAGACCAACCGATGGCCTACATCGACGCCGAGCTCGTGCCCCTGCTCACCAACAGCGGCTTCACGCTTTGGCTTTACCGCACCGCGGATACCCGAGCGGTGGCGCTGACAGCCGGGTACTTCGACGAAGCCGCACCGCGGCTGAACACCGGCGACATCGTCATCCTCACCGCCTCCGACTCCATCTCGATGTGCCCGGTGCGCTCGGGGGATGAGGTGGCGCCCGGCCTGGTGCTGGATACGGCGGCCGCGCCCTTCCGCATCAACATCAACGCCGCCCAGCGCTTCTCCGTCCGCACCGTGGCGAGCGCCGTGGCCTCGACCGTCGTGCTGGCGCCGCTGGCCGCCAGCATCTTCTCCAACGGCTTCGTCGACGCGCAGGCCACCATCGCCGGCCCGGTGACGGAAGTGGCCTTCAGCATCAGCGACGCCGGGGGCGCCACGGTGCGCGGCCCGCAGCTTGCACCGGTTTCCGCGGGCAGCGCCTCCGCCAGCCTGCCCGCGCCCGCCGCCGGCACCGGCTATCGGCTGCGGGTGCAGGCCACGAGCGACTCGGCGGTCGCCGCCAACTCCCCCGTCTTCAGCGTCACCCTGCCCTATGCCGTGCTGCTGCAGGCCGGCGGTGCCCTGCTGATCGAGGATGGCAGCCGTCTGCTGGTCTGAGCGCTCGCACACGGCTTCCGTCCAAGCACCTTCCCAGAATCGGAAACGAACATCCCATGGCTGACGCCAAGATATCAGAGCTGCCGGCTGCCACTGCGCTGGCCGCGGCGGACATCGCGCCCATCGTGCAGGGCAGCGGGACCGCCGCGGTGACGCGCCGTGCCACCTTCGCGCAGATCAGCGCCGGCGTGCATGCCGAGCGCATGTACCACGTCCGCGACTACGGCGCCGTCGGCAACGGCACCACCGATGACGCGGCCGCCATCCAGGCGACCATCGACGCGGCTTCCGCCGGCGGTGGCGGCATTGTCCGTCTTGGACCGCGCACCTACCGCGTCACCGGCGCCAGCATCGTGGTGAAGGAGAATGTGTGCCTGGAGGGGCCGTCGATCCCCGGCGCGCAGCGCGCGCTGGGTGACTACCGCAACATCCCCGGCACCATCCTGCTCTCCTCCAGCCGCACCATGCAGATGATGCGCGCCAGCACGATGCGCGCTGTGACGCTGCTGCGCGATGGCGCCGGCGCGCCACCCACGAACATGCGTGCGGGCATCAATATCCGTGCCCAGATGGCGGGCACCGCCATCAGCATCGGCACCACGGGATCCGGCCAGCACGACGTGCTGTTGCAGGACCTTCTGGTGCTGGGCTTCGACCTGGCGATCCGCTGCGACAGCAGCCAGCGGATGAATGTGCAGCGGTTGCGCGGCGACAATCGCAACGGCATCTACATGACCAACAGCTTCGACATCGCCCGCATCCACGATGTCCATTTCTGGCCCTTCATGACGGCCAATCTCAGCGCCGTCTCCCGCGTCACCTTCCCCATCGGCGGCGTCGCCAATAATGGCAGCGGCGCGGTGCGCATCACCACCACCAGCGCGCATGGGCTGATCACCGGCGATGTGGTGAATATCTACGGCATCGACGGTGTGCCCGGGGCGAATGGTCGCTTCGCCGTGACCGTCATCGATACCACCCGCGTCGACTTGCAGGGCAGCACTTTCACCGGTGGCTGGATCGCCAGCGGCACGCTGCAGGTCTTCAACGGTCGCCGCACCGGCACCGCCTTCCGCATTGAGGACAGCGATGTGGCGGAGATGGTGAACTGCTTCTGCTATGGCTACGACCGCGGCTTCGACCTTGGCAACGGCGCGCAATCCATCCAGCTGCACAATTGCAGCGTCGATGACCAGCTGGAGCTGAAGGATCCGAACACGATCGGTGCGCTGATCCAGGGCACGGCCTTCCGGACGAAGTGGGTCGGCGGCTTCATCAGCAGCCAGGCCACCGCCATCCGCGTCAATTCCAATGCCTCCAACCAGGGCGACAACCAGTTCGTCGGCGTCATGGTCGGCGGTGCCGGTGCCGGGCGCGCGGTGGAAGTCTTCAACGGCGGGCTGACACTGGTTGCCTGCGACCTGCCCAATTGCCGCGTCTACCTTGCCAGCGGCGGCGACAACCTCTCGGTCGTTGCCTCCGACACCCGTTCGGCAAGCTTCGAGGCGCAGACGCCTGGTGATCTTGGCCGCATCGCCCTGGTCGGCAACCGCCTCCAGGCGCTCGGCTCCTCGCCCGATCAGGAACGTGCGCTGCTGCGGCGTCGCTCGGAAACGATGGGCGCCGCGATGGACCTGGAGAACCAGGACGCGCAGGTCACCTACACGATGAGCATCGGCGCCGGTGCGCTGGCGCCACTCGAGATCGGCGGGGACATCGTCAATAACCCCGATGGCGGTGTCGTGCTTGGTGCGCAGTCGGACATGACGGCCCCGATGAAGCTGACCCTGCGCCGCGCCTCCCCCACGCCGGCGGCCGGCCATATGCTGGGCCAGCTCGCCTTCAGCGGCGGCAATGCCTCGGGCACGCAGACCGAATACGCCCGTGCCGGCGGCATCAGTGAGGCGGTGACAACGGGGGCCGAGACCGGCGCCTTCGTGGTGGAGACGCGCAACGGGGGCAGCCTCGCGGAACGCTTCCGCATCGCCTCCTCCGGCACCGTCACCCTGACCGGGCAGATGGTGCTGCCCTCGGACCCCACCAGCAGCACCCATGCGGCCCGCAAGGGTTATGTGGATGCGCAGTTCACCGCCCGGCGCCTGCCGGTGGTCGCCACCTCCGGCGCCACGGCGCTGACGCTGGCGGCGCATAACGGGCGGCTGGTCTCGGCCAATGCCGGCACCACGCTGAGCATCAACTGGACCGCGACCGGCGATGGCTTCTCCTGCCTCGTTGTCAATCGCACCAGCGGCGACCTGGCCATCGCCATGACCGGCTTCACCGGCAGCACGCCGATGAACCCGGATGGGCTGACGACGATCCGGGCGGGCGGGCTGGCGACGCTGCTGGCCTTCAGCCCGGATGGCGGCACCACGAAGCTGCTGATGCTGGCCGGGGCGGGGGCGCCCTGATGGTTGCCATGCCCTTCGCCCTGCTCGGCGCCACGGCGCCGCCCTGGCGGGCGCTGCTGCGCCCCGCCGCTTTGCCGGCGCCGGCCGTGCTGACCCGCGCGCAGGTCTCCTCCCGCGCCAGCGGCCGTGGCGCGGATGATGTGACCTGGATGGATTACGCGGCGGATGTGCCGCGCTTCCAGGGCGCGGCGCAGCGGCTGCTGATCGAAGGCCAGCGCAGCAACGGCATCCGCAACCCACGCGCCGAAGGCGCGGTGGTGGGGGGTGCCCTGCCGACGAACTGGGGATCGATCATCGGCGGCGGCCTGACCCTGTCCACCGTCGCCCTGCTGAGCGAACAGGGGATGCAGGGTGTCCGCATTCGCTGGGCCGGCACCGCGACCAGCACCCAGCCATCCATGCGGCTGGAAACCACCACGGCCATCGTGGCGGCACCGTCGCAGATCTGGACGGCGAGCTACTTCCTGCGGGTCGTCTCGTCCTCCGGCACCTTCGCCTTCGTCCATCGCGCCTTCCAGCGCGATGCCTCGGGCGCATCGGTGGCGGCGCCCGAAGGGGTGGTCTTCGCGCCGACCAGCAGCCTCGCGCGGCATGAACAGGTCTGGACGCTGACCGCCGACGCCACGACGGCCCGTATCGTGCCGGTCATCGGTCTGGCGGTGGCGATCGGCGCGGTCATTGACATCACCTTCGATGTCTTCTGGCCGCAGATGGAGCTGGCCGGCTTCGCCTCCACGCCGGTGCTGCCTGCCGTCGGCACGCCGGCGGCCAGCACGCGCGGTGCGGACCTGGTCAGCCTGCCGCTGGCCAGCCTGGGTGTCACCGGCCCCTGCACCATGCTGTGGCGCGGCGTGATGCCCCAGGCAGCCCCGGTCGGAGCCAGCCAGGTGGTGATGCAGGCGGATACCGGGGTGGATACCGCCCGCTGGGTGGTCATCAACCTGGCCGGCACCAACACCATCCGCCTGGCCGGCAGCGGTGGGCTGACGGCCGATCTCGGCACGATGACGCCGGGCACGCCCTTCACTGTGGGCGTGGCGGCGGATGGCGCCGGGCGCGTTGCCGGTTGGATGACCGGCGGCACCGTGCAGGTGCTGAACGGCGCGCCGACCGGCCTGACCACGCTGCGCCTTGGCAACAACGCGTCGAACACCGCGGCGCAGTTCGGCGAGGTCAGCCGTCTGGGCTTCCTGCCCTTCGCCGTGCCCGATGCAGGCCTGCCCGGCCTGGCCGGCACCCTGCCGCTTTAGCGACACCCAGTCTGAGGATCGCATGATGACTGAATGGACCATGATCTACTGGCAAGGCACGGCGGAGGCCGGTGCCGCGGCGCTGCGCACGCTGGGCTGGCACGGGCCGGGGGAAACGCCGGCGGCGATGCCCGATCCGCGCATCGGCGGCTTCATTCCCGCCCCCGGCACCGCGCCACAGACCTTCGACGGCATCGCCTATGTCGCCGTGGCGGCCAATGCGCCGATCGCCACGCCGCCCGGCCTGCAACCGTCGGGACCCGAGCTCGCCCGCGCCCTGTTGGGCAGCTTCTGACCCTCCCCCGTCCTTCCAAGAACCCCATTCCTTCCAAGAAGAGGATTCCCACATGACCGACCTCACCGATTACGCGAAGAACCTGCTCGGCCGCGCGCTCTGCGCCCGCCTTCCCACCCTGCCCACCGCCGTCTGGGCCGGTGTCGGCACCGGGGGCAGCGATGCCACCGGCCTGACCGGGGAGCCCGCCGGCAGCGGCTATGCCCGCCAGCGCGCCACCTTCACCGGCACCGGTGTGCAGCGGAATGCGGAGGCGATCCGCTTCACCTTCACCGACGCGACCGCGACGCTGACCCATATCGGCCTGTTCGACGCGGTCAGTGGCGGCAATCCGCTCACCTGGTCGGCGCTGACGACGCCGGTGACGGTGGCCGGGCCCGGCGTGGTGACGCTGACCGGCAATGCCTTCAGCGTCACGCCGGAGTAATCGCCCTCCGCGCCCCCTGGCCCGCGAGCCGGGGGGCGAAGGTCAGCCTGGCTGCGGCCGCATGCCGCGCAGCCAGCCCATGGCACTGCCGCGCCCGGCCTCGGCCGGAGCGGCAGGCTGCTGTCCCGGCGCAAGGGGCGTCAGCCGCCGCTCCGCCCAGGCCAGCCGCGCCTGCAGCGTCAGCATGGCGGACTCATAGGCCGGCGCCTCCGCTACCCCCGGCATCGACTCCTCCCGCCCTTCACCGTCCAGCATCGCCGCGGCGAATTGGGCCACGGCGCGAAGGCCGCTGTCGCCGGCATAGGGCGCCACGGTGCTGCTGCGCAGATCGGCCCAGGCCGGCGGCGCGGCATGGCCCGGGTCGCGCCAGAACGCCACGGCGGCACGCAATGCGGCGGATTGCGCATGCCCGCCCCAGGCCAGGTGCAGCGGCACGCGCAGGGCGTCGCCGGCGAAGCGCGCCGGCCAGCCCGGCGCAGGCATCGGCCGCGCAACGCCGCGCGACAGCGCCACCCAGTCCGGCGTCAGGCGCCAGCGACCGAATCGCGCGCGGTCCGCCAGCGCGACACCCCCCTCCTCCAGCATCCGCCATTGCGGCGCCGGCGCCAGCCGCGCCAGGGCCCGGAAGGCCGACGGCATGTAGTAGCCGGGGTTCACCACCACATGATCCGGCTTCAGGAAGCCCTCCGCCCCCGGCAGCAGCAGCAGCATATCGCCTTGTTCCAGCACCACCCGTCGCAGCAGGTCGCGCGCCATCTGCCGGGCCAGGGCGCGATGGTCCGGCTGCCCCCAGCGTTCCGATGCCTCGGCCAGCGCCCAGGCCACCAGCAGATCGCCCTGGGTGGCGTTGTTCAGATCCGGCACCGGGATCGGCGCGCCAGGCCGCCAGGCCCAGGCCAGCAGCTGGTCATCCGGCCGACGCAGCGCCCCGCGCGTCCAGGCCAGGATGCGATCGAAGCTGGGGCGATCGTCGAAGCGCACGGCGCAGAGCAGCGCCGCCCCCTGCCCTTCGGAATGGGAGATGCCGCCCTGGCCGGTATCCAGCACGCGGCCATCGTCCCGCAGGAAACGCCGCCGGAAGTTCAGCCAGTCCCCGATCACCGCCGCCGCCGCGGCGGGAGGCGCCAGCCCGATGAGGCAGGTGCCGATCCCCGCGCCCAGCAGCAAGCGCCGGCCCGGCCGGCCTGGGCCACCGCTGTGGCATGGCGTGGAAGGCTGATCCCTCATCATCACCTGGTCTCCCACCCCTTCGGGGTCATGGCGACGGGAGTAACGTGCCGCCGCGGGCCCAGGCCAACGAGCTTTTGTCAGAAGTTGTGCGCGCGGACGGGACAGGCCGGCCTGGTGCGCGGCACGTTGCGAGGCTGGCCTGACCGGCGCGCCAACCGATCGACGGCGGCCCGCGCTGGCGCGCAAACGCTGCCTTGCCTACAGACGCCTACAAATCACGACGAGTCCGGGCATGCCCAGGACGCCTGCGCGGAGGATCATCGGACGTCAGGCAAGCGGACAGTTCGTGATGGACGTTACCCAGGGCGATTCGACGTCACGCCACCCCCTACCGGGATTCGGGCAGGATCTTCAGTCCTTGCTGCGCGACAGCACGCAGATCGCGCCGGCGCTCGCCTGGCTTGGCCGGCTGCGCCATCACCATGAGGCGAGCGCCAGCCATTCCATACGCGTGGCACGGATCCTGATGGCGATGTGGGTCCATGCGCCGGAGGTGATGGGCGCGCCAGAGGTTCTGCTGATCGGCGGCGCGCTGCACGATATCGGGAAGCTCGCCGTCCCGGCCAGCATCCTCGCCTCCGACCGTCGGCTGAATGCGGAGGAGCAGGCGCTGGTGCGACGCCATCCCGATGCGGGCGCCGAAATCCTGCGCGGCCTGGACTTCGCGCCGGAGGTGGTTTCGGCGGCGCGGCACCATCATGAACACTGGCAGGGCGGCGGCTATCCCAGCGGCCTGCCATCCGCCCGGCTGCATCCGGTGGCCCGCGCCGTGGCCGTCGCCGACGCCTTCGTCGCCATGGTGGAACCCGGCCGGGCCTATCGCCGGGCGATGACCGCGGAGACGGCACTGGGCGAGATCGCCGCCTGCCGCGGCACGCAGTTCGACCCGCAGGCCGCCGACATCCTCATCGCCAGCCTGGCGCAGCCGGCCTTTGGCGCCGGCGCGGCCATCGATGTCCTGGGCCAGGGCCTCGTGACCCGGCTGCACGACATCCGCGAAGGTCTGGGCGATGCGTGACGATGACCAGCCGGCCGACCGGGCCAGGGAACGGCGCGGCGGAGAGATATGGGACGCAACGGGAATGGAGATCGTGTTCCGCGACCTCGTGGAGAATACCCAGGATGTCGTCATCGTCACCGATGCCCTGCTGGAACGTCCCGGACCGCTGATTCGCTACGTGAACCCCGCCTTCACCAGGCTAACCGGATGGCGGGCGGAGGAGGTGCTGGGCCGGTCGCCGCGGATGCTGCATGGCCCCGGCACGGACCGTGCGACCCTGGCTGCCATCGGCCTGGCGCTGCGCCGTGGTGAGCGTTGCGCCGCGCAGGTGATGAACTATGCCCGCAACGGCGCGCCCTATTGGGTCGATATGCGGATTGTCCCGCTGCTCGGCGCCCATGGCCGAATGAACGGCTTCGCCGCGATCCAGCGCGACGTCACCCTGATCCGACGCCGGATGGATGAGCTGGCGCATCTGACCGACCGCGACATGCTGACGGGCATTCCGAACCGCCGCGCCCTGATGCGCGGCGCGGCGGAAGTGGTGGCGCGGCTGGGGCGGCACGCCCCGCACAAGCGTGCCCCCGCATCCGCCGAGGGCCACGGCGCCCAGGGCATGGCGGTGGCCTGGCTCGATATCGACCAGTTCAGTCGCGTCAACGACACCTTCGGCCCGGCCGCGGGCGATGCGGTGCTGATGGGTGTGGCCGACCTGCTGGCCGAGAACCTGCGCCGCGCCGATCTGCTCGGCCGCATGGAGGGGGAGGAATTCGCCATCTGCATGCCGGGCCTCAACCTGGCTGAAGCCGGGGCGGTGGGAGACCGGCTACGCGCCGCCATCGCCGCCACCGCCTTTCCGACCGAGGCGGGCCCGCTGCACATCACCTGCAGCCTTGCGATCTGCTGCCTCGCGCCGGGGGAGGGGCTGACATCCCTGCTGCAACGCGTCCATACAACGCTGGGGAGGGCGAAAAGCGGCGGAAGGAACCAGCTCGCACTGGGATGATCACTTGTCTCAATAGCATGGCCGCCCCCAGCCTGCTCGCCCTTTGCGTGTAGACAGAACATTAACCTATACTATAAGTTAAGTTCTTGTTGCGCGATCGCGCGATTGGCTCAGGGAATCCCTGCATGGTTGCATCCCCGCTGGTGGCCATTCCCAAGGCCGCGTCCTTGTCGCCCCGCCCGATCCTGGTCCTGGAGGATGACGAGGCGGTGGCCACCACCATCTGCACCGCGCTGGAACGCGATGGCTGGACCACCGTGGCGGCCAATACCCTGGCGGAGGGTCGGCTGCGGCTGCAAAGCGACCATCCCCGGCTGGTGATCGCCGATCTCGGCCTTCCTGACGGCAATGGAATCGCCTTCGTGCGGGAGGCCGCCGGCTATCCCGACCTCGGCATCATCGTGGTCAGCGGAAGGGCGGCGGAGGTCGACCGGGTTGTCGGGCTGGAAGTCGGCGCCGACGATTACCTGGCAAAGCCCTTCTCGCTACGGGAAATGATGGCGCGGGTGCGGGCGCTCAGCCGGCGGCTGGATGCCTTGCCCGCCCCCTCCCCCACGCCATCGACCGCCGAGGCGGATCTTCTGATCGCGGAAGCCCGGCCGATCGCGGACCCCGTCGCCTGGACCATCGCGGGGCTGGCGTTACAGCCCGCGCGCGCCCGGCTGGTCCGCCCCGATGGCGCCGATACGCGACTGACCGGTGGCGAGGCGGGGTTGTTGCAGCTGCTGTTGACCGAGCCTGGCCATCTGGCGGCGCGGGAGGATATTTCCGAAAGGGTGCTGGGGCGCCGCCTGCTGCCGGAACAGCGCGGGGTGGATCAGCTGGCCTCCAACCTGCGCCAGAAGCTGCTCGCCGCCTCCGAGGGGCGCATCACCATCACGGCGCAGCGCGGCAAGGGATACCGGCTCGTCTGGTAGCGGGGCGGCAGCGACCCGTTCCGGCTGCTCCATAGGCCCGTTCAAAAGGTCCGAGCGGGGCAGCGTCCCCCTTCCCTCGCGCCATGCCTTTGACAGGCCGCAGGCACGCCGGGATGCGTGCTGATGTATTTGCCGTGCCTGTGGCCTAGTCTGCGCGCCCGCGGCGACCAGGCCCCACCCTCAACGACCAATGCCGTTGCCGGTAAGGTGGCCGGTCGTCATCATCATGTCCTTTCTCAGGAACCGCGCTGCATGCCGAGGGCGCCGACCGGGATTTCCTGTCTCGACGCGATCACCCGGGGCGAGCCGCCGCGCGGGCGAATCGAGGCAGGGGCGGGCGCCGATGCCTGACCAGGCCCCGCGGCTGCGGCTGTACATCGCCGACAGCAGTCCCAGTTCCCGCCCGCCACTGGCCGAATTGACGATGGAGACAGGGAATGTCCACCAGCGTCCGGACCGCGCCTTGGCCGATGGCGTCCTGATGACGCCGCAATTGCTGATCCTGTCGGAAGCCGGCACGGTCGCGGTGGTGGGCGACCTCGGAGACCGGGCGGCGCTGTTGGCGGCACAGGCCGTCGCGCCGCCATGACCACCCTCCAGCCCGGCACACGCCAGGCCGAGATCCTTGATCTGCTCGATACCCTGAGGGCCACCCAGCAGCGGCTGGTGGAGCTGACGGACGGCCAGGTGGATGCGCTGATCGACCCCCTCGGCCAGCGCCATTTGCTGCCGCGGGCCCAGGAAGACATCCTGCGCGCCGCCGGCACTTTCCAGAACATTTTCTGCAATGCCGCCGTCGGCATCGTCAGCACCGACGCCGACCATCACCTGCGGGAGGTCAACCCGGCCTTCTGCGCCATGCTCGGCTTCGGGGCGGAGGAATTGCTCGGCCGCCGCATGACCGAGTTGGACGACCCGAACCATCCCTCCAACTGCGGAGAGCTGATTCGGGAGATCCTGCGCGGCCTGCGGCAGGGCTTCGTCGCGGAGAAGCGCTTCCTGACGCGCGATGGCGCAAGCCTCTGGACGCGGGTCAGCGTCTCCGCCTTGCGCGACCATGAGGGGACGCTGGAAGGCCTGGTCGCGATCGTCGAGGATATCTCCGTCCGCAAGGCGACGGAGGCCGCCAATGAGCGCCTCGCGGCCCGCCTGGCCGCCACCGTCGCCAGCATCTCCGACGCCTTCTTCACCCTCGACCAGGCCGGCCGCCTGACGCATGTGAACGACCGCGCGGCGGCGCTGTTCGACCGGCCCGCGCAGGCGCTGCTGGGCCACGCCATCGCCGCGCTTCCCGGCTTCGATCCGGCGGAGCGCTTCGGCGAGACGCTGCGCGCCGCGACGGAAACCCGGCGAATGCGCGGTTGCGAAGCCCCGCTGGGGGCGGCCGGCCAGTGGCTGGAGATGCGGGCCTATCCCTCCGCCGAGGGCCTGACCGTGGTGCTGCACGACATCACCGAACGCCGGCGGCGCGAGGATTGGCAGCGCCTGCTGGAGACCTGCATCGCCCGGCTGAATCATATCGTGCTGATCACCGAGGGCGCGCCGCTGTCCGACCCCGGCCCGCGCATCGTCTTCACCAACGAGGCCTTCCAGCGCCGCACCGGCTACACGCCGGGCGAGGTGCTGGGCCTGACCCCGCGGCTGTTGCAGGGGCCGAAGACTCAACGCGCGGAACTGGACCGCATCCGCGCCGCGCTCCAGGCCTCCCGCCCCGTGCAGGCGGAGCTGCTGAACTACAGCAAGACCGGCGAGGAATTCTGGATCGAGATGGAGATCGTGCCGGTGATGGACGTCGCCGGCACCGTCACGCACTGGGTTTCCGTCGAACGCGAGATCACCGACCGCCGACGCTACCAGACCCAGCTGGAACAGCAGGCCGCGCTGCTGGAACAGGTGCAGGATGCGATCCTGGTGCAGGGCATCGACCAGCGCATCCATTACTGGAACCAGGGCGCGCAGCGGCTGTATGGCTGGCGGGTGGATGAGGCGCTGGGCCGCCCTGCCGCCAGCCTCGTGGGCGGAGAGCCGGACCTTCTCGCCACCGCCATGCAGGCCGTGCTGCGGGACGGCCGTTGGACCGGCCAGTTGCGGCAGCATCGGCGGGAGGGCAGCGCCCTGGTGGTGGAGGCGCGCTGGACCCTGGTGCGGCACGAGGATGGCACCCCGCGCGCCATCCTCGCCGTGCAGACCGACATCACCGAACGCCTGGAGCTGGAGCAGCGGCTGCGCCAGGCACAGCGGCTGGAGGCGATCGGCCAGCTGACCGGCGGCGTCGCGCATGACTTCAACAACCTGCTGACGGTGATCCTCGGCAATTCCGAAATGCTGGCCGATGGCCTCGCCCAAGGGTCGGAGCTGCGCCAGATGGCGGAGATGAGCATCGCCGCGGCCGAACGCGCGGCGGCGCTCACCGGCCGGCTGCTGGCCTTTTCCCGCCGCCAGGCGCTGGACCCGAAGCCGGTCGATGTGAATGCGCTGCTGACCGGCCTCGGCCAGATGCTGCGGCGGACCATCGGCGCGCAGGTGGCGATGGAGATTCGCACCGCGCCCGATCTCAGCCTGGCGATGATCGATGCGCCGCAGCTGGAAACCTCGGTGCTGAATCTCTGCATCAATGCGCGCGACGCCATGCCCGACGGCGGCCGCCTGTTGATCGAGACCGGCATGGTGCGCCTGGACGCCGCCTATGCGCGGATCGAGGGGGAGGTGACGCCGGGCGACTACATCATGCTCCAGGTCAGCGACACCGGCACCGGCATGACGCCGGATGTGGTGGCGCACGCCTTCGAGCCCTTCTTCACCACCAAGGAGGTCGGCCAGGGCAGCGGGCTCGGCCTCAGCATGGTCTTTGGCTTCATGAAGCAGTCGGGCGGGCATGTCGCCATCCACTCCGAACCCGGAAAGGGCACCCGGGTCCGCATGTTTCTGCCCCCTGCCCCCGGCGAGCTTCCCGCCGAGAGCGCGGCCCCGATCGAGGCCGAGCTGCGGGGTGGCGAGGAGCGGATTCTGGTGGTGGAGGATGACGCGGCGGTGCGGATTCACGTGGCCGGCCTGCTGCGCGATCTGGGCTATCAGGTCACCGACGTGCCGGATGCGGCAGAGGCGCTGGCCGCGCTGCACCAGGATGCGGGCTTCGCGCTGCTGTTCACGGATATCGTCATGCCCGGCGGCATGAACGGGCCGGAGCTGGCCGCCCTGGCGCAGGAGCTGCGGCCGGGCCTGCGCGTGCTGCTGACCAGCGGCTACAACGACCCGCCCCTGGCCCGCCCGGATATCCAGGGCGCCACGCTGCCGCTGCTAAACAAGCCCTATCGACGCCAGGTGCTGGCGGAGAAGCTGCGATCGGTTCTGGATGGGCTGGGATGAGGCCGCGCGCGGCGCGGCGGAAGGGCGAATGGTGCTGCTGGACAGGATTGAACTGTCGACCTCTCCCTTACCAAGGGAGTGCTCTACCACTGAGCTACAGCAGCGTACCGGGACGCCTTAGGGTGCGGGTTCGTAGCGGTTCAGCCGGGCCGCCGCAACCCCCTGTGCGCGGGTCTTTCGGCGGCTGACAATTCGCGGCGCCATCGCCAGATGGAGACGGACAACGTAACCCGGGCGCCGAAGTCGGCGAAGCCCGAACAGCCCTTCAGCAAGGATTGCCGCTTGTCGCACCTGACCGAGACGCTGCCGCGTCCCCTCGCCCCCGGCAAATTCCAGGACCCCGTGACCACAGCCAAGGGGGAGCGCCGGGCCTCGGTGGCGCCGGCGGGGCTGGAGACTCTGTGGTTCAACACCGGCACGCTGTGCAACATCACCTGCCGCGCCTGCTACATCGAAAGCAGCCCGCGCAACGATGCGCTGGTCTATCTGACCGCCGCCGAGGTCGCGACCTTCCTGGACGAGGCCCAGGGACTGCGGGAGGTGGGCTTTACCGGCGGCGAGCCCTTCATGAACCCGGACATGCTGCCGATGCTGGCCGATGTGCTGGCCCGCCCCGGCGATCTGCGGGCGCTGGTGTTGACCAATGCCATGCGGCCGATGACCCGCCGCGCGGCCGGGCTGCTGGCGCTGCGCGACCGTTTTGGGCCGGACCGCCTGGTGCTGCGCGTCAGCCTGGACCACCACACCGCCGCGCATCACGATTTTGAACGTGGCGAAGGCAGTTTTGGCCTGGCCATGGAAGGGCTGCGCTGGCTGGCCCGCGAGGGTTTTTGCGTCAACGTCGCCGGCCGCGCCAGCTTTGGCGGGGAGAATGAGGCGGCGATGCGCGCCGGCTTCGCCCGGCTTTTTGCGGACCACGCCATTCCGTTGGACGCCGCCGATCCGGTGGCGCTGATGCTGTTTCCCGAAATGGACGCCTCGGTGGATGTGCCGGAGATCACCGAGGCCTGCTGGGGCATCTTGGGCAAGCACCCGGACCAGATGATGTGCGCTTCGTCCCGCATGGTGGTGAAGCGGCGCGGCGCGGCCCGCCCCGCGGTGGTGGCCTGCACCCTGCTGCCCTACGACCCGCAATTCGAACTGGGGGCGACGCTGGCGGAGGCGGCCCGGCCGGTGGCGCTGAACCACCCGCATTGCGCGAAGTTTTGCGTGTTGGGGGGGGCGAGCTGTTCGCGGTGATGCCCCGTTCCCAGCCCTTGCGAAAACATACCGATCATGCAACGCTCAGGTCAGCCTGAAAGCATATTTTGTAACCGCACGGAAATTCCTATGAACCCGGTTATTCGAGCGCAGCTACGCGATTTTTCGAGATTACATAACATCTCCGGCGAAACGCCAGAAAACCAGTTCGAGATTTTTGCTATCTTCGCAACGCTTACTGGCCTTTTGGGTGAGACGATTGATGCTTACGACGCACACCTTCAGGGCAACGAATTCGGGGTAGATGGCATAGCTGTTGTTGTGCAAGGTGAGGCCGTCAGAAACCGGCAAGAAGCAGAAGACAAGCTACTCACAATTAAAAATCCATCTGTCGAGTTTATTTTTTTCCAAGCCAAAACAAGCCCGTCGTACGACTACGGCGATATATCAAAATTTTTTGATGCAGTCTCATCTTTTTTTAACGGGGACCTGAAGGGCGAAAGTGAAGCCATAGACGATCTGATCGGAGCCATGGAAGCCGTCTATGAGAAGGGAATTAGTCGGCGCAATCCCAAAATTAGCTGCTACTATATAACGACTGGCAATTATGAACAGCCTATAAGAATCGAAAAACTCAGGACCGCCTTCAAGCAGCAGCTCACCGAATTAAATATATTTGAAGATGGCGCCATCAAAGTGGAGATGGTTGGAGCGCGTGAGCTACAACAATGGTATCGCGCAGCCACAACCTCGGTCGAGGTAGAGATTAACCTTAGTCGCAACGTAGTCATGCCAAGTAACGAGCATGTTGATGAGGCATATATCGGCTACATCGACGCAACTAATCTTTTAAAACTTGTGACGCTTCGCGACGAACACGGCCAAATTCTTGGAATAAACCGAGCAGTATTTTTCGATAATATTCGCGACTATGATGCAAAATCAAAAATCAACACGGCTATAAAAGAAAGCGTTCGAGCCGATGGCGGAAGCGAGTTTGTGTTCCGCAATAACGGCATAACAGTTGTCTCGAAAAATATCGACAGAACAGGAGATAAATTCAAACTCGAGGATTTTCAGATTGTAAATGGATGCCAAACCAGCAATGTGATTTTTGATTTGGTATATGGAGAACCTGACGGAGAGATTGGTAATGAGCAACTCGCGACGACGATCCATGTACCTTTTCGTTTGATTGGTTCGCGAGACGACAGCTTTGTTTCGTCGATCATTATTGGCACCAATCGGCAGAATCCAGTGCGAGACGAGCAGTTCTGGGCGCTTCGGCCGTTTATGAAAAATTTCGAAGAATATTGCCGCAGCCTGGATATTGAACAGATTATTTATTTTGAACGGCGAGAAAATCAGTACCGAGGTCAGCAGGTTGAGCGGACGCGAATCATGCAGCCGTCCGTCTTGATGAAGGCAGTTGCCGCGTGCTTATTATTCCAACCCCAGCGCGCAGCAAGAGATTACAGAGGAATTTTATCTGAGTACGACAATCAAATATTTCTTGATGACCATGACGTCCGAATTTACCACGCAGTGGCCTATCTTTACTATCGACTAGAATTTCTCTGGAGAAACCAGCGCCTAGCTAATAGCAGCAAGACATTTCGCTATTACATTTTAGCTGGAATCGGAATGAGGATAACAAAATCGCAAAACGTCTTCGGAATGAAGACTAACAAAATTCCGCTGATCGCCGAGGCTCTGATAGCGTTGGCGAGGGATGAAGACTCGCTTAAACAAGAGATACATGAAATTGTCGCGGCTATTGAAGACGGCTTGAGCGCACTTGGCCTTGCCAGCCAAGAGAAGGTACGCGATGCAATCCGGTCGGAGGCGTTTTTTGCCCCGTTCAAAGAAAAAATCGGCGCGGCCCATGGAAAAAATAAGATTTAGTAGTTCATTTTGCGCCTACCCCTTCGGCGTCTGCCTCCGCGCCTCCGCCTGCAATAACCGAATCGCCTCCTCCAGCACGGCCAAGGTCTCCGCCGGCATCGCCCCCCGAAAGGCCGCGTCGCGCTCGCGGGCGGCCTGCATCAGCCCCTCCTGAACCCGCACACCCTCCGCCGAAAGGCGCAGCGCCACTTCCCGCGCATCGGCGCCCGTCGCGCGTTCCACCAGCCCGCGCGTCACCAGTGCCTTCACGGCCCGGCTCGCCTGCGCCTTGTCCAGCCCGCTCTCCCGCGCCAGGTCGCCCAGCGTCAGCGGCGCGAAGCCGCCCAGCAGCGCCAGGATGCGCCATTCCATCAGGGTGACGCCGAATTCATCGCGGTAGCGGCGCGCCGCCCCGCGGCTCAGCGCATTGGCCAGCCGGTGGATGCGGTAGGACAGCAGGTCCCGGATGGTGGCGGGCGCGGGGGGGCTCATCGCAAGGGAGTCTCGCGGCGGGGCGCAGGCGCGTCAATCGCCGCCCCGGATTCGCCGCAAGCCTGTGCCAGGATGGCATCATGCCCAGCGAGCTCGCCCCGATTCCGCCCCTCACCTCCCCCCTCCTCGGCACCGTCCGGCCGGCGCTCTCCGTCGTCGTGCCCGCCTATGATGAGGAGGAGGTGCTGCCCGCCTTCCATGCCCGGCTGGTGCCGGTGATGGAAGCCATCGGCCTGCCGTGGGAGGTGGTCTATGTGAATGACGGCTCCCGCGACGCCACGCTGTCCCTGATGCTGGCGCTGCGGATGCAGGACAGCCGGGTGGCCGTGGTCAATCTCAGCCGCAACTTCGGCAAGGAAATCGCCCTGACCGCCGGGCTGGACCATGCCGCGGCGGAACAGGCCGTCATCGTCATCGACGCCGATCTGCAGGACCCGCCGGAGGTGATTCCGGACTTCGTCGCCGCCTGGCGCCAGGGTTATGACGTGGCCTATGCGAAGCGCCGCGCGCGGGAAGGCGAGACCTGGCTGAAGAAGGCCACGGCCGCCGGCTTCTACCGGGTGATGAAGCGCATCGGCGGCAAGGTGGACCTGCCGGCCGATACCGGCGATTTCCGGTTGATGAGCCGCCGCGCGCTGGATGCGCTGCTGGCGCTGCGCGAACAGCATCGCTTCATGAAGGGCCTCTTCGCCTGGGTCGGCTTCCCCTCCATCCCCGTGCTGTACGACCGCGCGCCGAGGGCGGCCGGGGAGACGAAGTGGAATTACTGGCGGCTGTGGAACCTGTCGCTGGAGGGGATCACCGCCTTCACCGTCGGCCCGCTGAAGGTCGCTACCTATCTCGGCCTGTTCACCGCCTTCGGCGCCGTCATCTACGGCGTGCAGCTCATCATCCGCACCGTGCTCTTCGGCAATCCGGTCGCCGGCTATCCCAGCCTGATGGCGGTGGTGCTGTTCCTGGGCGGGGTGCAGCTGATGACGCTGGGCATCATCGGCGAGTATCTCGGCCGGGTCTTCAACGAGACCAAGCGCCGGCCGCTTTATATCGTGGAACGGCACGTGCCGAGCGAAAGCCCCCCGGCGTAGAACTAACGACAGGCCAGGAAGGGGCCGAGCGGGCGGCAGCGGTCCGCCCCCTCCGGCACCAGCGGGGCGAGCTCCGCCTGGGCCGCGGGCAGGATCAGCCGGACCTCCCCGGGCGCCAGCGGCGCGCTGGCCAGGGCGGCATCGCGACAGGCGGGCGGCACGCGCCAGCGGGCGACATACATGGTGCTGACCGGCACGGGATGCTCCGCTGCCAAAGCCAGCGTTTCCAACAGCAGGCCGAAGGTCGCGTGATCCGCCGCCGGCACGCAGCGCCAGCTCGGCAGCAGGGTCAGGCGCTCCGCCCCCGCCAGCTCGGCGCGCAGCGCGGCGGCGTCGAAGGACCAGGCCGGGCGGGCCTGGGCCCAGTTGGCGATGGCGGCGCGCAGCGGCGCGGCATCGGCGAATTGCAGCAGCCCCGCCACCAGGCACAGCGCCGGCCCGACGCGGCCTGCCCGCGCCAGCAGCACCATGCCCGCCAGCAGCAGCCCATAGGCCACCGGCCAGAAGAATCGGCCGGAGGCGCGGAACTGCTCCAGCGCCGCCGGCGGCGGGCCGAGATCCAGCACGATCCGATCGCCAAAACCGACCTGGAAGGACACGGCCAGCGCCGTCAGCGCCAGCAGCACCACCGCCAGCCCCGCATGGCGGCGCAATCCGCGAAAGGCGATGCGGGGCCGCAGCGCCAGCCCCAGCACCAGCGCCGCCAGCAGCCCGGCGCCGAGCCAGTTATACCCCTCCCACCCGCCATGCCCGGTGGCGTCGAGCTGCGGCGACCAGGGCCAGCCGGACAGCAGCGACCCCGCGGGCCAGAGCGGGGAGAGCAGGTTCATGGCGAATTGCCCATAGCCGCCATCTCCGGCGGCGCCGAGATAGCCAAACCCCGCCATCACCCCGACCGCCGCGACAAAACTGGCCGCGACGGCCAGGGCCGGGCCGATGAAGGCCTCGCCCCGCAGCAGCCGCGTCGCCGGCACCGCGCCCAGCAACGCCAGCGTCATCGCGGCCAGATACGGATGCACCAGCAGGGCCACGACTTGCAGCAACCCGGCACACAACCACAGCGCCACCCCCGGCCGCGTCACCAGACGCAGATAAAGGCCGAGCCCCAGCAGCAGCAGGAAATGCCCGCAGAGCGCCGCATGACCGAAGCGCCCGATCCAGGCGGGCATGGAGGCGGCAGCCAGCGCGATACCCAGCGCCGGCAGCAGCCGCCGCTCCCCGGCACTGCGCAGCACCCACACCGCCGCGACGGGCTGAGCCAGCCAGGCCAGGCCGTAGAACAGGCCGACGCCGTGAAACCCCTCCGGCAGCAACCCGCGCAGCGCCTTCAGGGTCAGCGCCAGCAGCGGGATGGAATCGGCGAAGGCGGTGTTCATGCCGCCTTCCTGGGTGTTCAGGTTCAGCGCCATGGTCGGCGGCCAGCGCCAGGCATCGGCGATCAGGTAGCGCTGCGCCACCACATGCTGGGCGGCATCACCCGCCGGCCGCCAGCCCAGCCCGGCGCCAGGAAACAGCACATCCAGCGGAAACACCCAGAGGACGAGGCCCAGCCCAAGGGCAAGGGCCGCGAGGTAGGAGGCCAGGGCGGCCTGGCGGTCGGTCAGGATGGGGGCGTTCCTCGGCTGCGCGTCGATTCTCTACCGCAGCACCAAAGCCCTGGAAATCACACCACCCAGGCGAGCCCGACCCAGAACAAGGTGGAGAGCAGCATGGCCACGCCGATGCCTCGCGCCGCCCCGCCATGCGGCGGCCGGTCCACCAAACGGCGGTGCGGCGGCAGGGGCGGCAGCCGGAAAACCGTGGTCGGACGGAGGTGCAGGGCGTTGCGCATGCCCGAATATGGCGCAAAAGGGGCGGCGGGGGCAGGCAAAAGCGGCACAATCATGATATTTTGAAGGGCAAGCCCAAGGATTTCCTGAAGTTTTCGGCTCCGCCACAATCCCGCCGCAAGCGCGTCGCAAACCCGCCCGTCCCCATGCGTATCTCTCTCATCAAGGGAACGGGTCCTGACCTGAAACGGCGTGGCCAAGCGGCCATCCGGATCAGCCAGGGTTCAGACCCACAACACAAGCTGCGGCCCCCCGCCGATCACGAGGACCCTCCATGCCCGGCCTGGAAGTTGTCCAAACTCTTGTTCGCGAACCGGAAACCCGGCGCTCCGTCTTCACCTATGCCGCTCCCGGCGCGGAGCCGCATGGCCCCGCCGTTGCCACGCCCGTCGGCTTCCAGGCCGCGGCCAAGCGCGCGCTCGACATCCTTGGCGCCGGCGCGCTGCTGCTGTTCTGCCTGCCCGCCTTCCTGGTGATCGCGGCGCTGGTGCGGATGGATGGCGGCCCGGCCTTTTATGCGCATGAGCGTGTGGGCCGGGGCGGGCGCCTGTTCGGCTGCCTGAAGTTCCGCTCCATGGTGGCGGATGCCGACCGGCGACTGGCGGAGCTGCTGGACCGCGACCCGCTGGCCCGTGCCGAATGGGAAGCGACCCGCAAGCTGAAGGCGGACCCCCGCATCACCGCCATCGGCCGCTTCCTCCGCGCCACCTCGCTGGATGAGCTGCCGCAGATCATCAATGTGCTGAAGGGCGAGATGAGCCTGGTCGGCCCCCGCCCGGTGCAGTCCGCCGAGCTCGCGGTCTATTACGGCCCGGCCGCGCAGCACTACATGGCGGTCCGCCCCGGCATCACCGGCCCCTGGCAGGTCGGCGGCCGCAACGACACCTCCTACGCCCAGCGCGTGGCGCTGGACGTGGCCTATGCCCGCCACCACTCGCTGCTGGGCGATATCGCCATCCTGCTGCGCACCCCGAAGGCGGTTTTGGCCCGGCGCGGCGCCTACTGAGGTCGCATCCCCTCCGCGTGCCTTCCCATCCGGTGCCGCGCGGGGCATACCGCGCGGCATGAGACACCAGGGATCGGCGGCCCCCGCCGCCGACCAGGCAGGAACGGCGCAGGTCATGGCCCATTCGGCCGAACAACGCGCCTCCGGCGGGCGACTTCTCTCCGGGACCCTTTGGAATGCCGCCGGGCGCGGCCTGCCGCTGCTGCTGGCGCTGGCACTCACCCCCATTCTCGTGGCCCAGATGGGCATTGATCGCTGGGGTCTTTTCACCCTGGCCCTCGCTTTGGTCGGCGTCTTCGGGGTCTTCGACCTCGGCGTCGGCGCGGCGCTGACCCGGGCGCTCTCCGCCCGCATCGGCGCCGGGGAGATCGAGGGCGCGGCGGAACTCGCCGGCGCCGCGATCAGCGCCCTGTTCCTGCTGAGCGCCGTCATCGCCGCCGCCGCCTTCGCCTTCGTCCCCGCCCTGGTCACGGGCGTGCTGAACACCCCGCCGGATTTGCAGGCCGAGGCCATCACCGCCTTCCGCTGGCTGTGCGCCGCCGCGCCGCTGGTCGTGGTGAACGCCGCGCTCTGGGGCACACTGGCCGCGCATCAGCGGTTCAAGGAAGCCAATCTGGCGGCGATCCCGGTGGCCATCTTCTACTATCTCGGCCCGGTGCTTGTGCTGCTGGTCTGGCAGAGCCTGGTCGGCGTGATCCTGGCGCTGCTCGCCTGCCGGCTGGCCAATACCCTGTCCTACGCCTGGCTGGCGCGCTGGGACCTGCCGGGCCTGCGCCCGACCTGGCCGCGCTGGCCGCTGATCGCGCCCCTGCTGCGCATGGGCGGGTGGATGAGCGCCTCCGGCGTGCTGACCCAGGCGCTGCTCTATGCCGACCGCTTCCTGGTGGGTGCGCTGCTGACCCTGGCCGCCGTCGCCTATTACGCCACGCCGCTCGATCTGGTGATGCGCATGTGGATTCTGCCCGTGGCGGTGTCCCAGGCGCTGCTGCCGGCCATGGCCAGCGCCTATCTCTCCCACAGCGAGGCCACCGCCGGGCTGTTGCGCCGTGGCGCGCTGCTGGTGATGGCGGCGGTGCTGCCGGCCTGCCTCGTGCTGGTGATCTGGGGGCCGGAGATCCTGCGCCTCTGGCTCGGCGCCGATTTCGCCGCCGGCGGCGGGCGGGTGCTGCAGATCCTCTCGGTCGGCGTCTTCTTCTCCTGCGCCGCCTTCGCGCCGGGTGCGCTGCTGGATGCGATCGGGCGGCCGGATGCCAATGCCAAATGGCAGTTGTTGCAGGCGCTGGTCTTCCTGCCGCTCTCGGCGCTGCTGCTGGTCTGGATCGGCATCGAGGGCGCGGCCGCCGCCTGGGCGCTGCGCTGCGCCACCGATGTTTTCGGGCGGCTGTTCCTGGTCGGGCGGCTGTATCCTGCCGCCGGCGTGGCGGCGCGCCAGCTCGCCTGGCCGCTCTTCGCCGGCGGGCTGGGCCTCGCCATCCTGCTGCCCGGCCTGCTGCCGATTCCGCTCGCTGTCTTGGCGCTCGCCGCATTCGCCGCCGCCGGCCTTCTGGCCCTGACCGAGGCCGAGCGCCGCGACGCGCGCGGGTTGTTACGCCGCCCCTGGCGCATCCGCGCCGTGCTGCGCGGGGAACCCGCATGACACCTCTCGCCATCAACGCCCGTTTCCTGACCCAGAAGCTGAGCGGCGTGCAGCGCTTCGCGCGGGAGGTGACGGCGGCCCTCGCCGCCACCGCCACGCCGATCCGCCTGCTCGCCCCGCCCGATGCGCCGGCCGACTTCGCCGGCCTGCCGGTGGAGCGGATCGGGCGGCGCACCGGCCAGGCCTGGGAACAATTCGACCTGCCCGGCGCCGTCGCGGGCCAGCATCTGTTGAACCTGGGCAATACCGCGCCGCTGCGCCTCGGCGCCGCGCAGACCGTGGTGATCCACGACGCCGGAGTCTTCGACACGCCCGAAAGCTATTCCTTCGCCTTCCGCGCCTGGTACCGCGCCTTGCACTGGACCCTGCCGCGCCGCGGCGCGCGGATCGTCACCGTCTCTGAATTTTCCCGCGCCCGACTTGCCCTGCATCTCGGGCTGCCCGCTGCCAGTATCGCCGTGGTGGCGGAAGGCGGCGAGCACGCGCTTCGGGATGCGGCGGAGCCTGGCGTCTTGACGAAGCACGGGCTGCAACCCAGCCGCTTCGTGCTGGCCGTCGGCACCCGCGCCGCGCACAAGAACCTGGATGCGTTGCGGGAGGCGGTGGCGCTGCTGGCCGCGCGCGGGTTGAAGCTCGCCGTGGCGGGCGCCGCCGATGCCAGCGTCTTCCGCAATGCCAGCGATGTCGATGCCGCCCTCGCCTTGGGCCGGGTCAGCGATGGCGAGCTCCGGGCGCTCTATGAAAACGCGCTCTGCCTGATCTTCCCCTCCCGCTACGAAGGCTTTGGCCTGCCGCCGCTGGAGGCGATGTGGTGCGGCTGCCCGGTGCTGGCGGCGGAAGCCGGCGCGGTGCCGGAAGTCTGCGGCGACGCCGCTTTGTGGTTCGACGCGGAGGGGCCGCGCAGCCCCGCCGCGGCCCTGACCCGCTTGCTCGACGAACCCCTGCTGGCGGAAAAGCTGCGCCAGGCCGGCCGTGCCCGCGCCGCCACCTATTCCTGGCCCGCCGCCGCGGACCGGTTGCTCGCTGTGATGGAGCATCGATGAGGATCGCGATCGTCCATGAATGGCTCGACAGCTACGCCGGGTCCGAGCGTGTGCTGGAACAGCTCTTTGCGATCTTTCCCGAGGCCGATCTCTACGCGGTCTGCGACTTCCTGCCGGAGTCGGAGCGCCATTTCCTCGGCGGGCGGGTGCCCACCACCTCCTTCATCCAGCGCCTGCCCCGGGCACGGCGCTGGTTCCGCTACTATCTCGGGCTGATGCCGCTGGCGGTGGAACAATTCGACCTCTCCAGCTACGATCTGGTCCTGTCCTCCTCCCACGCCGTCGCCAAGGGGGTGCTGACCGGGCCGGGGACGCTGCATGTGAGCTATGTGCACAGCCCGATGCGCTATGCCTGGGACCTTCAGCACCAGTATCTGCGCCAGGCGCGGATGGAGTCGGGCGTGAAGGGCGCGCTGACGCGCTGGCTCCTGGGCCGCATGCGGGCCTGGGATTTCGCTTCCGGCGCCCGGCCGGATGTCATCGCCGCCAACAGCGCCTGGATCGCGGAGCGCATCCGCAAATCCTGGCGGCGGGAAAGCGTGGTGGTGCATCCGCCGGTGGATCTGGAAGGCTTTCCCTTCCAGCCGGTGAAGGGGGATGCCTATGTCATTGCCTCCCGCATGGTGCCCTATAAGCGCATCGACCTGATCGCCGAGGCCTTTCGCCAAATGCCCGACCGGCGCCTGATCATCGCCGGTGACGGCCCCGAAATGGGCCGGGTGCGCGAAGCCGCGGGCAATGCCCCCAACATCGAGATCAAGGGCCGCGTCAGCCAGCCCGATCTGGTCGCGCTGCTGGCCCATGCCCGCGCCTTCGTCTTCACGGCGGAGGAGGATTTCGGCATCGGCATGGTGGAAGCGCAGGCCTGCGGCACGCCGCTGATCGCCTATGGCCGCGGCGGCGCCACCGACATCGTGCAGCCGGACATCACCGGCGTTCTTTTTCCCCGCCAGGAGGCATCCAGCCTGATCGCCGCCGTGAACCGCTTCGAGACCCTCGCCATCGCGCCCGAGGCCTGCCGCGCCAATGCCGAGCGCTTCTCCCGCACCGTGTTCCGCGACCGCATGCGGGCATTGGTGGCGGAGGCCTGCGCGGCGCGCGGGCTGACACCACCCATGGCCGGCGAGGTGGCCGCGCCATGATCCGCTTCAGCCTGGTGGTCGCGACGCGCGGCCGGACGACGGAGCTGGTGGAATTCCTCGACAGCGTCACCGCCCAGGGGCGCGACGATATCGAGGTGATCGTGGTCGACCAGAATGAGGATGGCCGCCTCGCCCCGTTGCTGGCGCCCTTCACGGAGCGTCTCAGCCTGACGCATCTGCGTTCCTCCGTCGCCCGCGCCAATCATGCGCGCAACCTCGGCCTGCGCCTGGCAGCCGGGGAGCTGGTCAGCTTCCCGGATGATGACTGCCTCTATCCGCCGCTGCTGCTGGACCGCGTGGCGGCGGCCTTCGACGCCGATCCGGCGCTGACCATCCTGACCGGCCCGGCGGAAAGCCCCGCCGGCGGCCTCGGTTCCGGCCGTTGGCGGCAGGAGGGCGGGCCCATCACGCCGGAAAATGCCTGGACCAGCATCATCGAATTCAACCTCTGGCTCCGCCGCAACCTGGCGCTGCGGCTCGGCGGCTTCGATGATGAGATGGGGCCGGGCACCAAGCTGGGCTCGGCCGAGGGCAACGACCTGGTGCTGCGCGCGGTCACCGTGGGCCACAAGGCGATCTACGATCCCAGCCTGCGCATCATCCATCCGGACAAGCGGCTATCGGAAGTGGCGGTGGCGCGGGCCTGGCTCTACGGCGCCGGGCTCGGCTTCGCGCTGCGCCGCCATTCGGTGCCGGCCGCCGTCTGGATGCCCTTCGCCATCCGCCCGCTGGGCGGGCTGGCGCTGAGCCTCGCGAAGCTGCGGCCGCGCGATGCGGCCTATTACGGCATGACCTTTCTGGGCCGGCTGCGCGGCTTTCTGCGGGGGGACGCGACCGCGGGCCGCATCCGGCCCGCCATCCAGGGCCAGAAGCCGGACTCGCCCTGATGCGCCTTGCCATCGGCATCGCCACGCGCGGCCGCGCCGCGATTCTGGGCGAGGTTCTGACCGAGCTTGCCCGGCAGACACGCGCGCCCGACCGCGTGGTGGTCTGCCATGTGACGGAGGACGACGTGGCCGGCCTGCCGGCGCGCTTTCCCCAGGTGGAATTCCTGGCCAGCCCCGCCGGCCTGCCGCGCCAGCGCAACGCCATCCTGGACCGGCTCACCGATTGCGACGCGGTGCTGTTCCTCGACGACGACTTCCTGCCGGCCCCCGACTATCTGGCGGTGACGGAGGCGGTGCTCGCCGCGCATCCCGACTGTGTCGTCACCACCGGCACCGTGATCGCGGACGGGGCAAAGGGGCCGGGGCTGAGCGTGGCGGAAGGCCGCGCCGTGCTGGTAGCCGATGCGCCGCCGGCGGACCGCATGGCGGTGGCGCCGCATTTCAACGGATATGGCTGCAACATGGCTTTTCGGCTCGCCCCGCTGCGCGCGCACGGCATCCGGGTGGATGAGGCCCTGCCGCTTTATGGCTGGTACGAGGATATCGACGTGACGCGGGCCTTGGGCCGGCATGGGTCCATCCTGCGGCTGGAAGGGGCGCGGGGCGTGCATCTCGGCAGCAAGTCGGGGCGGGTCTCCGGCCTCCGGCTCGGCTACAGCCAGGTGGCGAACCCGGTCTATCTGGCGCGCAAGGGCACCTTCCCCTGGAGCCATGCCATCCCTTCCGCCGCGCGCCACACCGCCATGAACGCGCTGCGCTCCCTGGCGCCGGAGCCGCATGTGGACCGCTTCGGGCGGCTGCGGGGCAATCTGATCGCGCTGTTCGACCTGCTGCGCGGCCGGGCGCATCCCATGCGCATCCTGGAGCTGTGATGGACGACGCCTTCTTCTTCGTCTCCAAGCTGGTCTGGGCGCTGCTGCGGCCGAACACGCTGGCGCTGGCCCTGGCGGTTCTGGGGCTGGTGCTGGTCTGGCGTGGCCGGCGCTTCGGACGCTGGCCGCTGACTCTGGGCCTCGGCTGGTATGTCGCGGTCTTCGCCCTGCCCGTCGCGGCGCTGCTGACCCTGCCGCTGGAAAACCGCTTCCCCCGTCCGGCGACACCGCCCGCGGAGGTGACAGGCATCATCGTGCTGGGCGGCGCGGTGGAACAGCGCATGACCGCCGCCCGCGGCATCCCCGCCTTGAACGGCGCGGCGGAGCGGATGACGGAAGGTGTGGCGCTGTCGCTGCGCTATCCGCGGGCGCGGCTGGTCTTCACCGGCGGCACCGCCGCCATCGACCAGTCCGGCCCGACGGAGGCCGAGACGGCGCGGCTGCTGTTCACCCAGCTCGGCCTGCCGGCGGACCGGCTGGTGCTGGAGAATGAAAGCCGCAACACGCATGAAAACGCCGTCTTCACCCACCGCCTGCTGAATCCCCAGCCCGGCGAGACCTGGCTGCTGGTGACCTCCGCCAGCCATATGCCGCGCTCGGTCGGCGTGTTCCGGGCAGCGGGGTGGCAGGTGGTGCCCTGGCCGGTGAACTACACGACCGGGGACGATCCCGCGCTGTGGTGGGACAACCCCTTCCCCACCAGGCTCAACCAGGCGGAATGGGCGCTGCGGGAATGGGTAGGGCTGACGGTCTACTGGCTGACCGGGCGGACGGGGGCGTGGTTTCCGGGGCCGTGACCCTGGCCTGCGGCGCGCTCCGCCTCGGGCGGCACGGTCACAGCGCGTCGGCCTTCACCCGGTAGATCTCCACCGGCCCGCGTCGCTCCGCCACGGTCGCCGCCAGTTCATAATCGCGGGCCACCGCCGCCATCACCTGCGCCGCCGCGGCCGGGCGCATGTTCTGCATCCAGGCGCGGTCCACCACGATCACGCGCGGACGGGCGGCCAGGACGCGGTCCAGCTCCGCCTCCGTGCTGGTATCCGACAGATCCTCGAATTCCCCGGTCAAATGGGCCGGGAAGGGAAAGCGCGTGGCGATGCGCAGGCCGGATAGGACATAGGCGCTGGTGTGGTAGTTGGCGATGAAGGCGTCCGCCCCCGGACCGCCCGCCGCCGCCATCGCCGCCGCCACCTCGCGCACCGGGTCGCGATGCAGCAGGCCGGGGCCGCGATCCAGCCGCTCATACATCTCCGGCACCCAGCCCTGCGCCGCCAGGCCCAGCAGCAGCACGGCCATGGCCGGCCGCACCAGATGCGGGCGGGCCAGCAGCCCCGCGACACGCCACAGCCCAACCGCCGCGAGCAGCGACAGCGACGGCAGCCACAGCAGGAAGTAATGCGCGAAGAAGAAGCCCGGCCCGGCGATGGCCAGGCAGGCAATACAGAACCAGGCGAGCGCCACCGCGGTCAGCAGCGCCGCGGGCCCGCGCGGCCGCCACAGCACCAACGCCACCAGCGCCGCCGCGAACATCAGGGTCAGTTGCACCGCCGCCGCGGCGATGCGCCGCCAGGCCTCCGCCCCAGCGATACGCTCCATGGAATAGCGGAAGGGGGCGAGGATCGAGCCGTCCAGGTAATCCGCCAGCCAGCCCTGCGCCCAGTAGATCAGCGCGAAGAGCAGGAAGGGCGTGGCGCAGAGCGCGGCATAGGCGCCTGCCATGGCCAAGGCACGGCGCCAGGGCAGCGCCCCGCGCCACAGCGCCGGCCCCAGCAGAACGGCGAAGGCCAGGCAGCCCGCCGGCACCACCACCTGCTTCACCACCAGCGCCCAGCCCACCAGCAGCCCCATCGCCACCAGGGAAAGCCAGCCCGGCGCCCGGCGTTCCGGCCCCAGCGCCTGGGCCGCGCCATGCATGGCGATGGCCATGGCGCTGGCCATGAAGGGCGCGATCAGCAATTCGGTATTGGTGCAAAGCCCGCTGAGCAGCAGCGTATGCGCTGCGTAGATCACGCCCGCGCTGACGCCGACGCCGCGCGGCGCCCCCGTCGCACGGGTCGCGCCATACAGCGCACAGCCGGTGGCGATCACACAGATCAGCCCAAGCAGCCGCACCGCTTCCACCGACACGCCGAAGGCCAGGAAGGCGAGCGCGAACATCGCCGGCGCGCCGATCGGGTGCATGTCCCAGGCGGCGACCAGCGGCCAGCCGCCGTTCAGCCATTCCCGGGCCTGCACCATGTACAGCCCCTCATCCGTATCGACCACCGCCGGGACGAAGGAGGTCAATCGCAGCAGCACCGCCGCGACGATGATGATGAGAAGCGCCAGGGCATCCGCCCGGCTGGGCCGGGCGGTGATGGCGGGGGCGTCGGGCAGGGTACGACCGTCCAGCATGGTCTCTCACGCGGCCGTGATGGCTCACACGCTACCCATCTCAAAGCTGGGGCGCGGATGCAACCGCTCTTCGCCCCTTGATGCGCCGCCCGCATGGCTTTCCCCGGGCGGCGCTGGGGCACAACAGAGGCAGCCTGCCTGCCGCGCGGTCAGCCTTCCCCTCAGTTTTCCGGCTGGAAGCCGCTCTCCCGCACGATTTCCCCCCATTCCTGGCGCTCCCGCCGGATGCGCTCGGCGAATTCGGCGGGGCTGGCGGAGATGGTGGGCAGGTATTCCAGCCGGTCCAGCGCCGCCACGATCTCCGGCATCCGTGCCACTTGGCTGATGCCGGCATGCAGGCCGTTGACGATGGCGGCCGGCGTATTGGCCGGCAGCAGCACGCCGAACCATTCATCCTTGGTCAGCGCCGGCTGGCCCAGCTCGGCGAAGGTCGGCAGGTTCGGGTAGCGCGGATTGCGCTCCGGCGAGGATATGGCGAGCATCCGCGCGCCGCTGCCCTCCTGCGGGGAGATGTCGCCCAGCACGCCGACAAAAATCGGCAGGCGGCCGCCGATCAGGTCCTGCATGGCCGGGGCAGCGCCGCGATAGGGCACATGCGTCATCCGCACATTGATCGCCTTGCCCAGCATCACCCCCAGGAAATGCGGCGCGGAGCCCGCGGCCGGGGAGGCGAAGGGCACGTCGCCCGGCTGGGCCTTCATCCAGGCCACCAGTTCCGGAAAGGTCTTCGCCGGATGAGTGCTGGGCACGGCGATGGCGAAGGGGAAGCTGCAGACGGTGGCAACCGGCGCCAGATCGGTCAGCGCGTCGTAGCGCACCTCCCGCGGGAAGACATGCGGCTGCAGCGTCAGCATGGAGGCCGGGGTCTGGACATAGATGCTGCCATCCGCCTCCCCCGCCTTCACCGCCTCCACCGCGATGCGCCCCGCCGCGCCGACGCGACCTTCCACGATCACATTCGGCGCGTAGATGCCGCGCAGCTTGTCGGCATAGAGCCGGGTGACGACGTCTGACGACCCGCCGGCCGGAAAGCCGACGATGGCGCGGGCATTGCGGTTGATGGTGGGCGTCGCCGCGGACTGCGCCAGGGCGGTGCGATGCAGAGCGGGCGTGGCCAGCGCGGCGGCGCCCAGCGCCAAGACGCGGCGGCGTGACAGGATCAGGCTCATCTCGGATCTCTCCTCCTTGGGGCCGGCGTCTGCGCGCCGGCTTGTGGTGCTACTTTGCCTTTTCGCCCTGTCGCGCGCCATCAGCGCGTCAGGCTGTCTCGATCAGCAATGCGATGCCCTGGCCGCCGCCGATGCAGGCGGAGGCGATGCCATAGCGCCCACCCCGCCGCCGCAGCCCCCGGGCGCAGGTGACCGCCAGGCGGATACCCGTGGCCGCCAGCGGATGGCCCAGCGCGATGGCGCCGCCATGCACGTTCAGCCGCCCCTCATCCAGGTCGAGTTCGCGCGCGCAGGCCATCACCTGGGCGCCAAAAGCCTCGTTGATTTCCACCAGGTCGATCTGGTGCAAGGCGAGGCCCACCCGATCCAGCAAGGCACGAATGGCCGGCACCGGGCCGATGCCCATCACCTCCGGCGCGCAGCCCACCGCCACAGCCGCGACCAGCCGGGCCAACGGCTGCCGCCCGCGCGCGAAGGCGCCGTCGCAGACCAGCGCGGCGGCGGCGCCATCGACCACGGCGGAGGAATTGCCGCCGGTCTGCACCCCGCCAAAGGCCGGCCGGATCCTTGCCAACGCCTCCACCGGCGAGGGGCGCGGATGCGTGTCGGCCGACAACTCCGTCACCTTGCGCGGCAGGGTGATGCCGCGATCGCGCAGCCCCTCCCGCGCGAAACTCGTGCTGGTGATGGTCAGCACTTCCTCGTCGAAGAAGCCGGCCTCCCGCGCCGCCAGCGCCCGGTCGAAGGATCGCGCCGCATAGGCATCCACCTCCGCCCGCGAAATGCCGTGGCGCTTCGCCAATTCCTCCGCCGTGCCGCCCATCGACAGGCCGCAGGCCGGGTCGTCCAGCGCCTCCCAGAGAAAATCCTTGAATTCGACGGGCGCGCCGAGGTCGAAGCCGGTGCGATGGGTGAAGGCGGCGATCGGGTTGCGGCTCATGCTCTCCGCGCCGACGCAGAGCGAAATGCCCGCGCCCTGCCGCTCCACCGCCGTGGCGCCCTGCACCAGCGCCTCGATCCCCGTGCCGCAGACGCGCTGCACCAGCAGCGCCGGCACCGCCATCGGCGCGCCGGCATAAAGGCCGATATGGCGCGGCAGCATATAGGCGTCGAAGCTGGCCTGGGCGACGGAGCCGGCGACGACATGGCCGATCGACCCTGGCTCGATCCCCGCCTTGGCGATCGCGCCCCGCGCGGCCGCGATGCCGAGGTCGATCGGCGAGACCTTGGCCAGCACCCCGCCCAGATCGGCGAAGGGCGTGCGGGCGCCGGCCAGCAGCCAGGCATCGCGCCATTCGGTGTGCAGCGCGGTCATGCATGGGCCTCCGTCAGGCAGATGATCTCGGGTCCCGGCGTCTCGGCATAGAGCGCCGCTACCAGCGCCGTGCGCTGCGCCAGCACGGCGCGCTGGTTGATCGAGCCCTTGTCGGTGATCTCCCCGGCATCGAGCGACAGCGGGGCGTCGAGCAGCACGGCGCGGGTGACGCGATTGGAACTGCCGGTGGCTTGGGAGGCCAGCCGCGCCAGCCCCTCCGCCAGCCTGTCGGTCAGGTCGGTGACGCCGGCGCAGGCCTCGCGTTCGGGGATCAGGATGGCGGCGATGTGGTCGCGGTCATGCCCGGCGATCACGGCATCCTTCACATAGGGCGCGCAGGCGGCGATCAGCTTTGCCCGCAGCGGGCCGACGCTGACCCAGGTGCCGGTCGCCAGCTTGAAATCCTCGGTGATGCGGCCGTCGAAGCGAAAACCCTTGTGCAGGTCAGCGGGGTCCAGCGGCACCAGCGCATCGCCAAGGCAGTAGAACCCTTCCTCGTCGAAGGCGGCGGCGGTGGCGGCCGGGTTGCGCCAATAGCCCGGCGTGATGGAGGGCCCGCGCACCCGCGCCTCCATCTTGCCCGCCACCGGCACCAGTTTCAGTTCGATGCCCGGCGCTGGCAGGCCGACCGCGCCGGATTCGGAAAAACCCTCCCGCACCACCAGGCAGAAGGGCGCCGTCTCGGTGGAGCCGAGGCCGGTGAAGATCGGAATGCGCCGGCCGCATTCGGCCAGCGAAAGCTCATCCAGCGCGTCCCACAGATGCTGCGGCAGGCCGGCGGCGGCGTAGTAGATCATCCGCAGTTTTTCGAAAAAGCGCCGGCGCAGCCCCGCATCCTGGCGAAGATGGTGGACCAGCTCCTCCAACCCACGCGGCACGTTGAAATGGATGCTGGTCGCGACCTCGCCGAGGTTGCGGAGCGTCTCGGCATAGCCGCCGGGCACCGGGCGGCCGTCATCCATGTGGAAGGTGCCGCCATTGTACAGCACCAGGCCGAGATTGTGGTTGCCGCCAAAGGTGTGGTGCCAGGGCAGCCAGTCCAGCAGCACCGGCGGTTCCTCCGCCACGAAGGGAAAAGCCTCCCGCAGCATCTGCTGATTCGAACACAGCATGCGATGGGTGTTGATGACGCCCTTGGGCTGGCCCGTGGAGCCCGAGGTGAACAGGATTTTTGCGACATCATCCGGCTGCACGGCGGCGGCCGCGGCTTCCACCGCCGGGGTCGGGGTGGTGGCCAGCAGCGCGGCCATCTCCGCACCGCCGCGCACCACCTCAACCCCCGGCGGCACGGCGGCGGCGATGGCCTCGGCGAAGCGGGCGCCATCCTCGGCGAAGACCAGGCCCGGCGTCAGCAGCGCCAGGCAGTGCCGCAACTTGGCGAAATCCTTGGCCAGCAGCGAATAGGCCGGGGAGACCGGCGCCACCGGCACGCCGACATGCAGCGCCGCCAGGGTCAGCATGGCCTGGTCCAGCCCATTGCCGGAGAGAATCACCAGCGGCCGTTCCGCCGATAGCCCGCGATCCAGCAGCGCCTGCCCCAGCGCCCGCACCTGCGCCAAGGCCTCGGCATAGGTGATCCGTCGCCAATCGCCGCCCAGTGCCGGATCGCGCTGCGCGATCAGCGTGCGGTCCGGCGCAACGGTCGCAAAATGCACCAGGCGTTCGGTCATGCAGCGGGGGTAGGCGCCGAGCTGCGGCTCCGGCGTGACCAGCAGCGCGCCATCCGACCGATGCGCGACGCGCACGGGGGCGGCGCCCATCCTGTGATGGGCTACGGACATCCCTATCCCTCCGAGGCACCGCGGCCCCTGATTGTTATATCCCATAATAGTAGGATCGCGGCCCCCTTCCAAGGGGCATGTCGTGTCCTGTAAGTCAGCTTCATGCCAATCCCACGCCGCCAGCCCAGGGACCGCGCCGGATTGCCCGATGCGGCCGCGCCGCCCGACATGTCGCCGCTGGACCACAAACTCGGATTCCGCCTGCGCCTGGCGCAGCAGACGGCCTTCGAGGCCTTCCACCGCCTGATGTCGCCGCTCGGCCTGACCCCCGGCCGTATGGGTGTGCTGCTGCTGCTGGAGGTCAATCCGGATATCCGCCAGACAGTGCTGGCGGAGGCGCTGCGCATCAAGCCCTCCAACCTCACCGTGCTGCTGGCGGCGCTGGAGGCCGAGGGGCTGGTCCGCCGGGCGGAGGAAGCGGGCAACCGCCGCGCCAACCTGCTGCGCCTGACCCCCGCCGGCCGCGCCCTGCTCATGCGCGCCAAGGCGGCGGAGGCGGAGGTGGAGCGGCAATTGACCGACAGCCTGACGCCCCCGGAACGTGCCGCCCTGATCTCTGCCCTTGCCCGGGTCGCCGCCGGCTGAGCCTTGCCTGCGCCAGCCCCGCCGCCTAACGTTATATGGCATAACAAATGAGGAAAGCCCGGCATGGCTGAGGATCTGGTCAGCCTGGAGATCCGCGACACGGTCGCCTGGATCGGCCTGAATCGCCCGGCCAAGCGGAACGCCATCAACGACGCGCTGCTGGCGGCGCTGGACGTGGCGGTGGCACAGGCGCAGGCCTCGGCACGGGCGATGGTGCTGTTCGGCCACGGCCCCTGCTTCTGCGCCGGCCTCGACCTTTCCGAACACGGCGCCCGCACGGCGGAGGCGGTGTTCCACCATTCCCGAAGCTGGCACGCGACCTTCCGCCGCATCCGCGCCGGCCGCATCCCGGCCATCGCCGCGATCCACGGCGCCTGTGTCGGCGGCGGTCTCGAACTCGCCGCCGCCTGCCATATCCGCCTGGCCGATCCGACCGCGCTGTTTGCCCTGCCGGAAGGCAGCCGCGGCATCTTCGTGGGCGGCGGCGCCAGCGTGCATGTGGCGCGGCTGATCGGCACGGCGCGGATGACGGACATGATGCTGACCGGCCGCGCCCTGGATGCGTCGGCCGCGGAGCGCGCCGGTCTGGTGACCTACCTGCCCCCCGAGGGCGGCGCCCTGGAACAGGCCGGCGCGGTGGCGGCCAAGGTGGCGGGAATGGCGCCGCTGACCGTGCTCGGCGTGCTCCAGGCCCTGCCCCGCATCCAGGACATGGCGGAGGAGGACGGGCTGTTCGTCGAGAGCCTGATCGCCGCCCTGGCCCAAACCGGGCCGGAGGCGCAGGCTGGCCTCGCCGCCTTCCTGGAAAAGCGGGCGGCCAAGGCGGGGGAGGCCTGACCATGGATCTGCGCGGCGCATCGGCACTGGTCACCGGCGGCGGCTCCGGCCTCGGCGCCGCGACGGCGGAGGCGCTGGCCGCCGCCGGCGCGATGGTGGTGGTCTTCGACATCAACGCGGCCGCCGCACAGGCCGTGGCCGCGCGCATCGGCGGCGTGGCGGTGGCGGGCGACGTGGCGGAGGAAGCGCCGCTGGCCGCGGCGGTGGAGGCGGCCGCCGCCCTCGCCCCGCTGCGGCTCGCGGTGGCCTGCGCCGGCATCGCCCCGGCCGGCCGCGTCGCCGGGCGCCAGGGGCCGCATGACCTGGCGCTGTTCGAACGGGTGGTGCGGGTGAACCTGGTCGGCACCTTCAACCTGCTGCGCCTGGCCGCTGCGCGCATGACCACCAATGACCCGCTGCCGAATGGCGAGCGCGGCCTGGTCGTCGCCACCGCCTCCATCGCCGCCTATGAGGGCCAGATCGGCCAATGCGCCTATGCGGCGTCGAAGGGCGGCGTGGTGGCGCTGACCCTGCCGGCGGCGCGGGAGCTGGCTCGATTTGGCGTGCGGGTGGTGACGCTGGCGCCCGGCCTATTCCACACGCCGCTGATGGACACGCTGACGCCCGAGGCGCGCGAAAGCCTCGGCAAGATGCCGCTGTTCCCCGCCCGGCTGGGAAAGCCGGAAGAATATGCGGCGATGGTGCTGGCCATCGCGGCGAACCCGTTGCTGAACGGGGAGACGATCCGGCTGGACGGGGCGCTGCGGCTGCCGCCGGCGTGACCCGGCGGCCAGTTCAAATCCCCCCTTGCCTGGCCTATCCTGTCCGCTGGCGCCTGAAGCGGGAGCGGGTTTGAAAGACATCATCATCTTCGGGACGGGCCCGATCGCGGAGCTGGCCGAGCTGTATTTCCGGGAGGATGCCGGCCGCCGCGTCGCGGGCTTCACCGTGGATGCCGCCTATGCCACCGCCCCCAGCTTCGGCGGCCTGCCATTGGTGGCCTTCGAGGATATCGAGGCCCGCTTCCCACCAGCGGAGTACGATGTCTTCGTCGCGCTGGCCTATACCAAGCTGAACCGCCTGCGGCGGGAAAAGGTGGATGCCGCCGCGGCCCGCGGCTACGGCATCGCGCATTACGTCAGCAGCCATGCCACGCGCTTTTCCACCTTCGCCCCGGCGGAGAACCAGTTCATCCTGGAGGACAATACCCTCCAACCCTTCGCGCGCATCGGCCGCAACGTCACGCTGTGGTCCGGCAACCATATCGGCCATCACAGCGAGATCGCGGAGGATGTGTTCATCGCCTCCCATGTCGTGGTGTCCGGCGGGGTGAAGATCGGGCCGCGCAGCTTCATCGGCGTCAACGTCACCATCCGCGACCATGTGACCATCGGCGCGGATTGCGTGATCGGCGCGGGGGCGCGTGTGCTGGCGGATGTGCCGGATGGCTCCGTCATGGCGCCTGGCGGGACGGAAATCTCCAAGGTGCCGAGCAGCCGGCTGAAGCGGATCTGAACGGCATGGCCCGCATCGCCTATCGCTGCCCGGTGACAGGCCAGGCCCTGACGGCGGGGCCGGAAGGGCTGGTCCGGCCGGATGGCGCGCTCTACCGATTCCTGCCCGGAAGCGAGGTCCCCAACTTCCTGGACCTCGCCGCCGCGGGCGAAGGCCAGCGGACCAGCCTCGGCATGTATGACACCGCCAGCGCGACCGCGATCTACCGCAACTTCCTCGACTGGCTCTTCGCCACCTTCGGGGAGGATGAGGCGGCGTGGCGCCAGGCGATGGTCGGGCGGCTTTCGCTTCAGCCGGGCGAGGCGGTGCTGGTGACGGGCTGCGGGCTCGGCGACGATATCCCCCCCATGCTGCGGGCTGTCGGCCCGGGCGGCGAGGTGCATGCCCAGGACCTTTCGCCCGCCATGGTGCAGGCAGCCGTGACCCAATGGGCCGAGGTCGGCGGCCCGCAACCCCGCTTTTCCGTGGGCGACGCCGCGCGGCTGCCCTTCGCGGATGGCGTCTTCGACGCCGTCTTCCACTTCGGCGGCATCAACCTGTTCGACGACATCGCGGGCGGCATCGCCGAGATGGCGCGCGTGGTGCGCCCGGGCGGGCGCGTGGTCTTCGGGGATGAGGGCGTGGCGCCCTGGCTGCGGGACACGGATTACGGGCGGATGGTCGTGACCAACATCCCCCTTTGGGGACGCGAAGCCCCGATCACCTCGCTGCCGCCCACGGCGCGGCAGGTTTCGCTCGATTGGGTGCTCGGCAACTGCTTCTGGGTGATCGGCTTCTCCGTCGGCGAGGGCCTGCCGCATCTCGACCCGCATGTGCCGCATAAGGGGCGGCGCGGCGGCAGCATGTGGAGCCGCTACCATGGCAGGCTGGAAGGCGTGACTCCGGAAACCCGGGCGCGGGTCGAACAGGCCGCCGCCGCGGCCGGGCTGTCGGTGCATGACTGGCTGGAAGCGGCGCTGCAGGCGCGGCTGGCGGAGTCGGCAGACCCCCCGGGTCAATCCTCCAGCACAGCGATGCCGAAGCCGGTTCGGCCGTAGCCGACGCCGTTATGCAGCATGTAGCGATGTCCGGCATGGTCGAAGACCGCCGGATAGGTGCGGGTGCCCCGTTCCCAATCCGCCTCCGGCGTCACGAAGCCGATCGCGTCATCCGCCCGCCGCCAGGTGACGCCATCGGCGGAATGCGCATAGCCCAGGGCGTAACTTTCCAGTCGGCGGCAGTACCAGAGATGCCAGCCAGCGGCGTCACGCAGCACGCAGGGCCGCGACAGCGCCCATTCCGCATCCTCGGCATGGTCGAGCGCGCGCCGCGCGTCACGCCGCCAGGTCACGCCGTCGTCCTGCGACACGGCGCGGCGGATCGGGTGGTCGATGGCGCGGCCGCCACGCGGCGGGCATTGATGGGTGCCGTACCAGATCGACAGCCCCGCATCTTCCCGCAGCACCCAGGGATAGCCGAGGCTCAGCGGGTCCGTCGCATCCCGGTCCAGCGCGGGCGCGAAGGAAAGGCGGCGCAGGCAGGCCTCCCCCGGCGCGGCACGAGCACGGCCGATGGCAGTCCGGAAGGGAACGGAACGCCCGAGGCTCCAGCCCAGGAACCAGCAATCGAGCCCACCATCCGGATGCCAGCCCACCCAGCCGACCGAGGCCCCCGCATCGTCGAAGGCACCGACGGGGCCGGGTTCGAGCCAGGGGCCGCGCGGCGGGCCCAGCTTCTCGAAGCCATCCGGTCGAAGCGCGAGGTCGAGCGACCAGATGCCGGACCGCCCCTGCGTGTCGCGGGGGGAGAAGAAGACCCGCAGGCTGCCATCCGGCATGGCGAGCGGCGTGGGGTAGGCGGCATGGGTGGCGTGGCCCGCCGCCTCCCCGGCCGCGACATGCACATGCCCCAGCGCTCGCCAGCGCTGGCGCTCAGCCATGGGAGCCGGGCGCATGGCGCTGGATCAGGGTGAATTCCCACAGGCCGTAATCCTGCAGGACCGCGGCGTGACGGCCATGGCGGGCGATCATCGCCGCCAGCATCGCGGCAGGGTCGGCATAATGCAGATCGGCCCGGCGACGTTCCGGGTCGCTGTTCAGGCTGAGCATGTTGAAGGCGAAGCCACGGCGCGAGGACCGCGCCAGCCCCTCGATCACGCCATCCACATAGCCCGGCCAGGCGGCCGGATCGGCGCCGCGGATGACGTTGAGGATGCCGCTGGCAATGGCGTAGTCCGCCGCCTCCGGGCTTTCGGCGCCAAGGAAGAAGGCGCGATCCGGTCCTTCGCCATGCAGCCGGCGCGCTTCCTCCACCATGGCCGGGGCGACATCGAGGCCGATATAGCGGCCGCGATGGCCATGGGCGCGGAGGAAGGGCAGGAAATCGCCATAGCCGCAGCCGAGGTCGAGGATGCTGGCCTCCGGATCCCCTTCCACCAGGCGGAGGAACTGGCGGTGGCGCAGGCGCTGGCCTTCCTCATCCTTCCAATCCACCCCCTTCGCGGTGGGGCCATGCGTCGCCAGCGCCTGCTCGTAATGGGCCGTGACGGCCTTCAGGATCGGGTCTTGCATCAAGGCCGAACCTGGCCGAGACGAGCGGCGCGGCGGGCGCGCCAGGCATCGGTGCTGGGTGCGGGCTGGTAGTCCAGGCCGAGCCGGCGGCGCAGCACGGGGTCCAGCCCCGGCCGGTCCCGAAACGCCACCTGCTGCGCCAACAGCGGAATGCCGTGCAGGGTGTTGATGGCGCGACGCGGCCGGGTGCCGCGATTCACCCCGCCGCGGTGAAAGCACATGGCGTCGAAGACCACGATGGCGCCGGCGGCCGCATGCGCCGGCATCGCCCAGCGATCGACGAAGGCGCGGGAGGGAAAGGCGTCATGCAGGTGCGAGCCCGGCAGGAACAGCGTGGATCCGCTGGTCGCGTCGAAATCATCCAGCACGGCCAGCGCACCGAGGGCGATCGGCTTGCTGGAGACCCAGGACTGATAGGGCAGGTCGCGGTGCCAGCTCTGCTGATGATGCTCCGCGGCATCGGGCGGCATGACGATGCCGTTCTGCTGCATGACCAGCGCGGCGGGTCCGAGCACCGCCTCCACCACCGCATCCAGGGCCGGGGCGCGCAGGATTTCGAGGAAGACGTCATCCTCCTCCAGCAGCGCGCGCGCCTGGCCGGCATCGCCGATGGCCGCGAGCGCGGGCTCTCCCCCAAACCGCGCGGTCTGCTCCGCCAGGACGCGGTCCAGCGCCGCCCGCAGCGCCTCGACCAGCGGCGGCGGCAGGGCGGCGTCCAGCACCGTGACGCCGTTGCGGGACAATTCCTCCAGCGCCAGGGACAAGGCCGGGTCCGCGGTCGCGGCATCCGTGGTGGTGGTGCTGACGCCGTAGGATTTCATCGTTGCCACCCATCATCCCGTTCGATCCTGTGGCCTGCCGCGACATGCCGGGCAAGCCTGGGCGCCTCAGCCACCCAGCGCCTCCCGCGCCCCCTGCACGCCAAGCGTCAGCAGGGGGTCGAGGACCGAGATCGCCGGCTCGAAATCACCCCAGAGCTGCGGATATTGCGGCAATCCGGCATAAGACATCCACTCCACCGCGATGCCGCGCGCGGCGAAGGCGCCCTCATCCAGATAGGACCGGGCGGAAGGGCCGGAGATGTAGTGCGTGGCGCCAACCGCCGCCGCCAGCTCGACCAGCCGGGTCGTCGCATCCAGCGCGGCCAGCGTCTCCCGTGGCAGCAGGTCCACGTCACGCTGGAAGGGTGTGTCGATGCCGAGCAGCCCGGCCAGTGCCCGCGTCAGCCCCTGGTTCACGGCGGAGAGCATCGCCTCCCCCGCCGCCGTCGCATAGGCGCTCCGCAGCGGGTCGATCACCTCCGCAAAGCCGGCGCCACGGCGATAGGCGCCCTCGATGCTGCGCAGATGCTTCGCCGACCAGCCGGGCTCGGCGACCTCCATGGCGTCGATCGGGGCATGGTAATTGCCCTTCTGCTTCACCGGGATGGTCAGCCAGAGCGGCCCATGCGGCGTCTTGATACGGTTGCGCGTGCGCCAGTCGCGCCGGGTGAACTGCACGCTGTCCAGGAAGATGTAGGCATCGCAGCGCGCCATCATGGCGAAGGCGCCGCGCCAGGGGATGTAGGAGGATTGGACGATGCCGACGCAGCGCCGCGGCCTGGTGCTCACCGGTTGCGGCCGAAGAAGGCGCCGACCGCCGCCACCACCCGCTCCACATCCGCATCGGTCAGGCCCAGATACATCGGCAGCCGCACCAGCCGCGCGGCGATGTCATCGGTCGCCGCCAGCTCGCCATCGACCCGGCCGAAGCGCTGGCCGGCGGGGGAGGAGTGCAACGGCACATAATGGAACACGGCATGGATGCCCTGGCCGGTCAGGTGTTCCAGCAGGCGCGGCCGGCTCCCGGCATCCGGCGTCAGCAGCCAGAAGATATGGCCATTGGCCGCGGTGCCCGGCGCTTCCGGCAGCGTCACCAGCCCGGCCTCCGCCAGCGGCGCCAGGCCTTCGCGATAGGCGTCATAGATGGCGCGACGGCGGGCGATGATGTCATCCGCGCGTTCGAGCTGCGCATAGAGGAAGGCGGAGACGATCTCCCCCGGGCAATAGCTGCTGCCGATGTCGCGCCAGGTGTATTTGTCCACCTCGCCACGGAAGAAACGGCTGCGATCGGTGCCCTTTTCCCGCAGGATCTCGGCGCGCTCGATCAGGGCCGGGTCGTTGATCAGCAGCGCGCCGCCCTCGCCGGAGATGATGTTCTTCGTCTCGTGGAAGGACAGGCAGCCGAGATGGCCGATGGTGCCCAATGCGCGGCCCTGCCAGTCCGAGAGCTGCGCCTGCGCCGCATCCTCCACCACCAGAAGGTTGTGGCGCTGCGCGATCCGCATGATCGCATCCATCTCGCAGGCCAGGCCGGCATAATGGACGGGGACGATGACGCGGGTGCGGGGCGTGATCGCGCGCTCGATCAGCGCCTCGTCGATGTTCAGCGTGTCGCGCCGGATATCCACGAAGACCGGCACCGCGCCGCGCAGCACGAAGGCTGTGGCAGTGGAGGAAAAGGTGAAGGAGGGCATGATGACCTCATCCCCCGGCCCCACCTCGGCCAGCATCGCCGCCATCTCCAGCGCCGCGGTGCAGGAATGGACCATCAGCGCCCGCTTGGCCGCCGCGCGCTGTTCGATCCAAGCCTCGCAGCGCCGCATGAAGGGGCCGCCGCCGGAGATGGTGCCGTTCTGGATCGCCTCCGCGATATAGAACATTTCGCGTCCGACGATGGCGGGACGGCCGAAGGGAATCTTCCCAGGTGGCGGTGCGGGCATGAAGCCCTGTCCCGCACTTCGCCACAGGCGTCAAGCGAAGCCGCCCGCCGCCTTGGCAGCCCGGCATGGACGCCTCGGGGGCGGTCGCGTAAGCCATTGCGGCCATGTCCCCGCCCCCTCCTTCCGCCGCCGAACAGGCCGCGACACTCGGTCGCCTGATGGCCCTGGGGGGCGATGCCGCCCGCGCGGCACATGCGGCCTTCGCCGCCGACCTGACCGCGCTGCTGGACCTGCCGCCAGGGCAGGTCGCGGACCCGGCGGCCTGGACCGCGGCGATCCGCCACGCCCATGCCTATTACGCCTGGTCCTGGGATGCGCGGGCGGTCGCGCTGGTGCCGGCCCTGACCCACGCCATCGAGGCCCGCGCCCGGCAGCCGGTGCCTGACATGCCGGCGCTGCTGGAATTGCTGGACCTGCTGTATTTCATCGGCTGGTGCTTCGAGGCGTCGAACCTGGCGCAGTGCCGCCTGGTGCTGCCCGGCATGCAGGCCGCCGCCCGCGCCTTCCATCGCCTGGCACGGCCAGCCGCCCGCCTGAGCCCCGGCCCGCCGCGCATCTGCTTCCTGTCCATGTTCGCCGGCAAGCGCAACGTGATGACGCTGGCGCCCCGCATGCTGCTGGACGCCTTCCGCGCCCTGCCCGGCGGCTGCGCACTGTCCATGGTCGCCTGGCGCTTCGCCGAGCCGGAATTCGTGGAGGAGCTGCGCGCGGCCGGCGTCAGCGTCACCGTCACCCAGGGCGAGACCACGACGGAACGGCTGGCCGCCGCGCAGGCGGCGGTGGCGGCGATCGCACCGGACATCCTGATCACCGACATGAACAATGCGGTGCCGATCGCGCTCTTCGCCCAGCGCGCGGCGCCGGCGCAGGTCTTCCTGCAGGGCGGAATGCCAGCCTTCCCCACGCCGGGACTGGACGCGGTGTATGACAGCTTCGGCATCGGCGCGACCGGCACCGGCTGGGGCGGCGCGCGGCTGCTGCCCTTCGACACGCCCTGGGACCTCGACATGCTGCTGCCCCCGCCGGACCCGGCCCAGATGGCGGCGGAAGCGGCGGACATGCCGCCGGGCCGGCCGCTGTTCGGCGTCTATGGCCGTCTGGTGAAGCTGACGCCCGATTACCTTCGGGTGGTGGAGCGCATCCTGCTGGCCGTACCCGCCGCGCATTTCGTCGCCGGCGGCACCGGGGAGGCCGAGGTCATCCAGGATTTTGCCCGCACCAGCCCGGCCGGCGCACGCATCCACATCCGCAACCGCTTCGTCCCAGGCCATGCCTGGGGCCGGCTGCTGGACCTGTATCTGGACACCTGGCCGCTGACCGGCGGCGAAAGCGTGCGGGAGACGATGGCCAAGGGCTGCCCCGTGGTCAGCCGCCACAGCGCGGAGATGCCGGCGCTGGACCGCCAGCGCGAACCGGCGCTGGTGGCGCAGGACGAGGCGGGCTTCGCCGATCTCGCCATCGGCCTGTTGCGGGATGACGCCGCGCGCCAGCAGGCCGGCGCCCGCGCCGCCGCCTTCGCCCGCCGCATGGCGGACCCCGCCCCCTTCGCCCGGCAGAGCGCGGAGGCGGTGCGCCTGCTGCTGCGCGACGCCGGATCGCGGCTTTCCCTCACCGGCCGCCTGTTGCGGCGCATCGGCCTGGGCCCTGTATGACGGACCACAGCATGACCGACCCGCGCGATGCCTTCGATGCCGCCCTGATCCCCGGCATGCGCGACCGCCTGGCCGAGGCCTATCGCGTCTTCCGGACGCAGGAACTGGCGAGCATGGCCTCCAACGCCCCGCCCGAGGTCGGCGGCACCACGGGCCGCTACCGGAAGCGGGACTGCCCGCTCTGCGGCGCGGCGGCCAGTGGCGCGCGGCCGGTGCTGACGGCGCATGGCATCACCCTGCTCGACTGCGCCGGCTGCGGCCTGACCTATACGCGGGAGGTGATGGAGGAAGCCGCCGATGCGGCCCGCTACGAAACCTCCGCGCTGGATGAGGCAACCATCGCGCTGCGCCTGTCCGCCCCCTATCTGGAGCTGGAGACGGCCCGCGCGCGCTACTACCTGTCCCGCCTCGCCACCCAGGGCGCCCGGACGGGCCGGCTGCTGGAGGTCGGCAGCGGCTTCGGCACGCTGCTGGTGGAGGCCGCGGCGGCCGGGTGGGATGCGCTGGGGCTGGAGCCGGGGGTGCTGGGTTCCGAAGCCTCCCGCCGCCGTGGGGCGCGGGTGGTGCGGGGCTATTTCCCGGATGATCTGCCGGACCCGGCTGCGCGGTTCGAGGTGGTGGCGGCGCTGGATGTGCTGGAACACATGGCCGATCCGCTGGCCTTCCTTGTCGCGATCCGCGAAAGGATGACGCCCGACGGCCGGCTGTTCCTGCAGGTGCCCAATTGGGACAGCCTGCTGGTGCGGCTGGAGGGTGCCGCCAGCAGCGTGGTCTGCCCCGGCCACTGGAGCTACTTCACCCCCGCCACCCTGCCCGCGCTGCTGGCCCGCGCCGGCTTCCGCGCGCTGGAGGTGGCCACGGTGCAGAGCGAGATCGACCGGCAGTCCGCCCATCCGCCCGCGCAGGTCCAGGCCATGCTGGCGCAGCTGCGCCCCGGGGAGCGGGAGGTGCCGGATGTGGCGCGGCTGCACGCGCTGCGGCTGGGCTACAAGCTGATCGGGGTGTTCGCGGCCAGCTAAGGTCAATCCTCCTCCGAGGCTTGCGTCTCCTCAGCCTTGGGCAACACGAAGCCGACCTGATAGCCGAATGGCTTGCCGATCTTTGCTCGGAGACGTGGCCTCGACCGTCTGAGCCATTTCTGATCTGTTGAGATGCGGAGGCGATCGATCTGTACCAGGGAGGATCATGAGCGACATTCTCATCCGGCAGGCCGTGCAGGGAGACTTGCCGGCACTCGTCGAGATCTTCAATCAATTACATCGTCCACGGCCACGCCACCTTCCAGACCGCTTTGCAGACCGTGGAAACCCGTCAAACCTGGTTCGATACCTATGGCGGCGGTCGTTATCAGCTGTTGGTCGCCGAGATGCAGGGATCTGTCGTGGGCTACAGCTCCAGCAGCCCGTATCGTACTGGCCCGGCCTTCGATACGACCGTCGAGACCAGTGTCTACCTGCACCCGCATCACACTGCCCGTGGCACAGGCTCAGCGCTCTATACGATGCTGCTGGAGCGGATGCGGCGCCAGCCCGTCCATCTCGCAGTGGCCGGCGTCGCACTGCCCAATGCCGCATCCCTCGCCCTCCACCGCAGGATGGAATTCGAGGAAGTGGGCACCTTCCGCGAATATGCGCGCAAAAATGGAGAGTGGATCAGCTCGACCTGGTTTCAGCGCCGCATCACAGGGTTGGCCAAGGCTTGAGGCCGTGACATCCGCGCTGTCCCGCGAGCAAGCGGCGGTCGTGGGCGCTGCGCCGACCGGCAAGCCGCTCCACGCCGGCCCATGGCCACAGAAACTGGCTCGAAACAAAGGGTTTGATGGTAGCGGCGAGCGGACTTGAACCGCTGACCCCGGCATTATGAGTGCCGTGCTCTAACCAGCTGAGCTACGCCGCCCCAGGCCATCTGGGACACCCCGTGGGCGCGCCGCGATTACGCTGCCGCCCCTGCCCTGTCAATGTTCGCGGCACGCAGGAAACCGCCGCCGAGGACCTGTTCGCCGTCATAGACCACGCAGGCCTGGCCGGCGGCGACGATATTGGCCTCCGCCAGCGTCACGCGCATCACCTGCGCCTCGGAGTCCCAGGCCACCGTGGCGCCACGCGGCGCTTCCCGGCCTCGCAGCTTCACCTGCACGGGGCGCGGCGCCTCGGGCGGGGTCACCAGCCAGTTCACCTCGCCCGCCACCGCCTCGGTCCGCGCCAGGGCGGCGCGCGGCGCCACCACGATACGGCGGCGGCCGGGTTCGATGGCGCTGACGAACAGCCGCTCGCCCGAACCACCACCGAGGCCGAGGCCCCGCCCCTGCCCCACCGTGTAGCGCCCGATGCCCTGATGCTGGCCGAGCACCTGGCCGGACAGGTCCACAATCTCCCCCGGCTCCGCGCTTTCGGGACGCAGCCTGGCCACGAGGCGGTCGTAGCTGCCTTCGGGCACGAAGCAGATGTCCTGGCTGTCCGGCTTGGCGGCGACCGCCAGGCCGAGGCGCTCCGCCACCGCGCGCACCGCCGCCTTGTCCGGCATGTCGCCCAGCGGGAAGCGGCAGAAATCGAGCTGGTCGCGGGTGGTCGCGAACAGGAAATAGGACTGGTCGCGGACGGGGTCGGCGGCGCGATGCAGCTCGGCGCCCTGCGGGCCTTCGACGCGGCGGGCGTAATGGCCGGTGGCCAGCGCCTCGCAGCCAAGGTCGCGGGCCAGCTCCACCAGATCCTGGAATTTCACCGTCTGGTTGCAGCGGATGCAGGGGATGGGTGTTTCGCCACGAGCGTAGGTCGCGGCGAAGTCGTCGATCACGGCGGCCCGAAAGCGGCTTTCGCGGTCGAGGACATAATGCGGGATGCCGAGCGTCTCCGCCACGCGGCGGGCATCGTGGATGTCCTGGCCGGCGCAGCAGGCGCCCTTCTTCTGGATGGCGGCGCCGTGGTCATAGAGCTGCAGGGTGGCGCCCACCACCTCATGCCCCTGCTCCACCAGCAGCGCCGCGACGACGCTGCTGTCCACGCCGCCGGACATGGCGACCAGCACTCTCATGACGCGGCGGCGTCCAGCCCCTGCTGCCAGAAGCGCTGTTCCAGCCGCGCCGCCTCACCGAAGGTGGCGGCGAGCATGGGGAAGCGGGCCTCCCCGCCATGCGTCACGCCCAGCGCGTCGATCCGCGCCGCGGCAGCGCGGGCCAGCTTCTGGTAGCCGTCGGAGCCATAGGCCTCGATCCAGCTCTGATACGGATTGTCCTGCACCTTCCGCGCCGGGTCGGCCAGGATTCGCAGTGCCACCTCGGCATAGCCCACCGTGCAGGGGGCCAGCGCCACTTCCAGGTCCAGGATGTCGCCGGCCAAGCCGCGGTCGATGACGTAGCGCGTGTAGCTGACCGTCTCCGCCGATTCCGGCGTGGCGCGCACCTTGGCCTCCGGGATGCCCCATTCGGCGCAATAGGTCAGGTGCATCGTCGTCTCAGCCAGGATGGCGGAGATGGAGGCGGTCTTCTCCCGCATCGCCTCCAGGCTTTCGGCCTTGAAGACGGCCAGGGCCTTGGCGCGGGCGAACTGGATCAGGAACAGATAGTCCTGGATCAGGAAGTCCTGGAAGGCCGCCAGCGGCAGGCTGCCGTCGGACAGGCGCCGGCAGAAGTCATGCCAGGTATAGGCCTGCCAATCCGCCGCGCAGTCCGCGCGCAGGCGGCGGAACAGCCCGCCCTCGGCACCAAAATCCTCCCAGGGCTGCGCCATCTCAGCCGCCGGCGTTGCGCGTGCCGGCCGGCAGCTTCACCACCAGCCCGTCCAGCGCGTCGGTCATGATGATCTGGCAGCCGAGGCGGGACGTCTCCTGCAGATCGAAGGCGAGGTCGAGCATATCCTCCTCATCCTCCGTCGCATCGGCCAGCTTCCCGTACCAGCCGGCATCCACCACCACATGGCAGGTGGAGCAGGCGAGCGAGCCCTCACACGCCCCTTCGATATCGACGCCGTGCTTATGCGCGATCTCGAGCACCGAGAGGCCGAGGGGCGCATCGACTTCCTTGTGCGTCCCGTCCCGCTCGATGAAGGTCATCTTCGGCATGTCAGCCATCACTCCGCCGCGCTGGCCCTGGGGTTTTGGCCCGGGGCATCCCTGTTGTCCGAGGACTCCATGGCCCGGCGCCAGGCGGCGGCCAGGGCCGCGGCTGCTCGATCCACATCCAAGGGCGACGTAAAGCGGCCCATGCCGATGCGCAAGGTTGCACGTGCCTGCGCCTCGGGCAGGCCCAGAGCCCGCAGGACATAGGAAGGCTCCACCTCGGCCGAGGAACAGGCCGAGCCGGTGGAGACGCAGATCTCCGGCGCCGCCGCCATGATGTCCTGGGCCGAGACGCCGCCGGGGAAGGACAAGGACAGATTGCCGGCGACGCGGGCTTCGGTGCTGCCATTGACGACAAGGCCCGGCACCGCCTGGGACAGCGCGGCCTGGAAGCGGGCGCGCTGGCCGGCGATGCGGCCGGCATCTAGCATGCCCTCCAGCGCCGCAATGCGGCAGGCCTCGCCAAAGCCCACGATCAGCGGCGCCGGCAGGGTGCCCGATCGCAGCCCGCGTTCCTGCCCGCCACCCGAAAACAGCGGCGCCAGCCGCACCCGCGGGCGGCGGCGGACATAGAGCGCGCCGATGCCCTTGGGGCCGTAGATCTTATGCGCCGACAGCGACATCAGGTCGGACTTGATCTCCGCCACATCCAGCGGAATCCGCCCCGCCGCCTGCGCCGCATCCGTGTGGAACAGCGCGCCATGCGCCTTCGCCAGGGCGCCGATGGCCGCCAGGTCCTGCACCACGCCGATCTCATTGTTCACCGCCATGACGGAGACCAGCAGCGTCGGCGCCTCGCCCAGCGCCGCCTCCAAGGCGGACAGATCCAGCAGCCCATCCGGCCCGACCGGCAGGATCAGGGGCTCAAAACCCTCGACGGCGAGGTCCTTGACGCTTTCCAGGACGCATTTGTGTTCGGTCGCCAGGGTGATCACCCGGCGGCGTTCGCTGCCCTGGCTGGCGGCGAAGCGGGCGGCGCCCTTGATGGCGAGGTTGTTGGATTCGGTGGCGCCGGAGGTGAACAGGATCTCGTTCGGCTCCGCCCCGATCAACTCGGCCACATGGCCGCGCGCCTCGGCCACCGCCGCCTCCGCCTCCCGCCCCATCACATGCTCGACCGAGCCGGGATTGGCGAAATTCGCCTCCCACCAGGGCCGCATCGCCGCCAGCACCCGCGGATCGGCCGGGGTAGTGGCGTGGTTGTCGAGGTAGATGGGGTGGTTCGGGCGGGTCATGGCGGATTATCTGGCCCCGACCAGGGCGCGGCGGGAGAGCCGATCGCGCATGGCCGACCAGGCCTGGATGAAAAGCTCCGCCGTCTCCTCCGGCGCATTCCAGGGCAGGGAGACGCGGATACCGCCCTCCGCCTCCCCCATCGCCGCCAGCACAGGGCTGCGCCCGACCTTGCCGGAGGAACAGGCCGCCCCCGCCGAGACCTGGATGCCGGCGAGATCCAGCGCGATCACCTGCGTCTCGGCGGCGGCGCCCGGCAGGATCAGGCAGGTGGTATTGGGCAGACGCGGCGCGCCGAGCCCGGCAACCCGCGCACCCATGGCGATGCAGGCCGCCTCGATCGCATCACGCAACGCGGCGAGTCGCGCCGCCTCGCCGGGCTCCGCCGCCCGTGCCGCCGCGCCGAGGCCGGCAAGGGCGGGCAAGGCCTCCGTCCCGCCACGCCGGCCGCGTTCCTGGCCGCCGCCGGCGATCAGCGGCGCCAGCGACAGCCCCGGCCGCAGCAGCAGCGCCCCCGCGCCCTTGGGCCCGCCCAGCTTGTGGCCCGAAATGGCCAAGCTGTCCGCGCCCAGCCCGGCGAGCGAGAGCGGCATGCGCCCCGCCGCCTGCACCGCATCCACATGCAGCAGCGCGCCATGCGCCCGGGCCAGGGCCGCGACCTCCGCCATCGGGTGCAGCACGCCGGTCTCGTTATTGGCCGCCATCACGCAGAGCAGCGCCGGCGGACCCTCCAGCGCCGCTTCCAGCGCGTCGAGGTCCAGCGTCCCATCCGCCCGCACCGGCAGCAGCGTGGCGCCCGGCGCGGCGGCGAGCACCGCCGGATGCTCCGTGGCGCCCACCAGCAGCCGGCGGCCCGCGGGCAGGCCGTGGATGGCCAGCGCATTCGCCTCCGTCCCACCGCCCGTGAAGATCACATCGCCCGGCGCCGCGCCGAATCGCGCCGCCACCTGGTCCCGCGCACGCTCCAGCACCGCCCGCGCCGCGCGGCCGGCGGCATGGACGGAGGAGGGATTGCCCGGCAGGTCCAGCGCCGCCAGCACGGCCGCCCGCGCCTCCGGCCGCAAGGGCTCCGTGGCATTGGCGTCCAGATAGAGGGTCACGCGGTCAGGCCTCTGCCACATCCGCCAGCAGCGGCGGTATGGCGCGGCCGCAGATGCGGCGGGCCACGACATCGGCCAGCGTCACGCCATCCAGGAACAGCCGGATCTGGTTGCCGAGCTCCGCCCAGAGGTCATGCGTCAGGCAGCGTTCCCCGGCCAGGCAGCCAGGTCCGCCCTCCTCGCAGCGCGTGGCGTGAATCGGCTCGTCCACAGCCTCCACGATCGCCGCGATCGAGACTTCGGCCGCAGGGCGTGCCAGGCGATAGCCGCCGCCGGGGCCGCGGGTGGAGGCGACCAGCCCGGCGCGGCGCAGCGGCCCGAACAGCTGTTCGAGATAGGCGAGTGACAGATGCTGCGCCTGGGCGATCTCCGCCAGGCTCACCTGCCCCTGAGCGCCGCAGCGGCCCTCGCCGCCCTGCCGCGCGGCCAGTTCGACCATCGCCATCACCGCATATCGACCGCGGGTGGAAAGCCTCATCCGGGTCTCCCGTCCTGATTGTTTCCGGCTCCAGGGCTGGGCCGGGCGGGCGAGTCACGCAGGCGATTGTCCGCACAATATCGGCCCTGGACGCAATCGAGACGCAATAACATGCAGGGCATGCGGTGAATCCGATATGAAACCTGCCCCTGCCTCACCTATATTGGATGGACCCCAGGGCTTGGGAACCTGCCCGGGGGTATCCGAAGGGCGCGGGCGTGCCGCACCCACCAGAACCACGACCGAGGCCGAATGCCGGCGACCACCGTCGCCAGCCTAAGCCTATTATTCCCGACTGCCGAAGTCAACAATCGGCGGGCGGGTTGACCAGGATGTCGGTGGTGGTTCCGGGTAGGCCCAGGAGGCGCCGCAAGATGGCGTGCTGGTTCCCCAAACGGCCCGGAGGTCGGCGCTGTGCGCGCGCCTGTCTCCGGCCATGGCCCTTGGCAGGCGGCACCGCGCGGTGGCTGCCAGCTTCGGGCCCAACATGGACTGGATCGACAGAACGATGCCTGAAGTCATGTTCGCCGGGCCTGATGGCCGGCTTGAGGGTCGCTACCACCATGCGAAGCAGGCCAATGCGCCTGTCGCGCTGATCCTGCACCCGCATCCGCTGCATGGCGGCACCATGAACAACCGCGTCGTTCACGCGCTGTATCAGCGCTTCCAGACGATGGGCTTCTCCACCCTCCGCTTCAATTTTCGCGGCGTCGGCCGCAGCCAGGGCCGCTATGACGGCGGCATCGGCGAGATTTCGGATGCCGCGGCGGCGCTGGACTTCCTTCAGGCGGTCAATCCCAATGCCTCCTCCCTCTGGGTCGCGGGCTATTCCTTCGGCTCCTATGTCGGGATGCAGCTGCTGATGCGCCGGCCGGAAATGGGCGGCTTCGTCTCCATCTCCGCCCCGGCCAGCCATTACGACTTCGGCTTCCTGGCGCCCTGTCCCTGCAACGGGCTGATCCTGCATGGCGCGGATGACGAGCTGGTGCCGGAAGGCAGCGTGCGGAAGCTTGTGGACAAGCTGAACACCCAGAAGGGCATCGCCATCGACTACCGTGTGATGCCCTCCGCCGGCCATATCTACACCCCGCCCCAGGCGGAGCAGGTGGCCGCGGCGGCGGAAGACCATGTGATGGGCGCGCTGAACCGCAACCGGATGGCGCTGGCCGCGGATTGATCCCGCCAAGCCCTCTCCCCCTGACAAGGGAGAGGGTTGGGTGAGGGGGCCCGCGCCGTAATCCCCCCTCCCCGCCTACAACAACGGCCCCACCAGCCGCCCCCCCAGGGTCGGCCCCGGCGCCCCGGTCGTCCCCGGAAAAGTCAGCGGCAGACCCCGCCACACACGGGCCGCCAGCACCCCAAACGCCTGCGCCTCCAGCGCATCCCCATTCCAGCCCACCACCTCCACCGCCCGCACCGGCTCGGCCAGTGCGGCGGCAAGCGCGCGCATCATCGCCGGATTGCGCCGCCCACCGCCCGCCACCAGCCATTGCACGGGCGGTTCCGGGAAATGCCGGGCCGCCGCCGCGACGCAGATGGCGCAGAAGGCGACCAGCGTGGCCGCGCCATCGGCCGGTGACAGGCCCGCTGCGCCTGCCTCCTTCAGCGCTCGGTCGAAATCCAGCCGGTCCAGGGATTTGGGCGGCGGCGCCGCCAGCCAGGGATGCGCCAGCAGCGGCGCCAGCACCCCGCCATCCGCCTGGCCCGCCAGCGCCAGGCGCCCGTCGCGGTCATAGGATTCGCCGGTGGCGCGCCGCGCCCAATCGTCCAGGGGGCCATTGGCCGGGCCGGTGTCGAAGGCCAGCAGCGTGCCATCCGCGCCGATCCAGGTGACATTGGCAACGCCGCCGAGGTTCAGGATGGCGAGCGGCTTCGGCAGGTCCCGCGCCATGGCCGCATGCACCACCGGCACCAGCGGCGCCCCCTGCCCGCCCGCCGCGACATCGGCCGACCGGAAATCATGGGCGACCGTCATCCCCGTCTCCCGCGCCAGCCGCGCCGCGTCGCCCACCTGCCAGGTGAAGCCCTTCGCATTCAGCCCTGGCCGGAAAGGCCGGTGCAGGATGGTCTGGCCGTGGAAGCCCACCAGATCCGCCGGCCATCCCACGGCCCGCACCGCCTCGATATGCCGCTCCGTCAACCGGTCCACGCAGCTCGCCAAGAAGGGATCGTCCGGCCCGATCTCCGCCGCGCGATCCAGCAATTCGCGCAGATCGCGCCGCAAGGCGGGGGGATAGGACAGGGTCAGCACCGGGCCGAGGCGGCCGATCGCCTCCCCATCCGTTTCCACCCAGGCGGCATCCACCCCGTCGAGGGAGGTTCCGCTCATCAGACCGATAGTTCTAAGCATACCCCCAACGTGCTACGGCACCCGCGCTTTCGGAAGCCCCACTGGATCAGACCGCAGATCGCCATGACCGCTACCCAAAACGCCGGCACCCAGGATTTCGTGCAGATCGCCCGCGAACGCGGCTATATCCACCAGGTGACGGACGCCGAGGCGCTGTCCAAGCGGCTGCTGGCGGGGCCGGTGCCGGGCTATATCGGCTTCGACTGCACGGCGGACAGCCTGCATGTCGGCAGCCTGGTGCAGATCATGCTGCTGCGCCTGATGCAGCGCTGCGGCCACAAGCCGGTGGTGTTGATGGGCGGCGGCACCACCAAGGTGGGCGACCCCTCCTTCCGCGACGAAGCCCGCCCGCTGCTGACCGATGCGCAGATCGAGGTGAACAAGGCCGGCATCCGCCGCGTCTTCGACAATTTCCTTCGGTTCGGCGAGGGCGCCTCGGACGCCATCATGCTGGACAATGCGGTGTGGCTGGACGAGCTCAAATACGTCCCTTTCCTGCGCGACATCGGCCGCCATTTCAGCGTCAACCGCATGCTGACCATGGACAGCGTGAAGCTGCGCCTCGACCGCGAGCAGAATCTGAGCTTCCTCGAATTCAACTACATGCTGCTGCAGGCCTACGACTTCCTGGAGCTCAACCGGCGCCATGGCGTCGCCATCCAGGCTGGCGGGTCCGACCAGTGGGGCAACATCGTCATGGGCACCGACCTGGTGCGCCGGGTCGATGCGAAGGAGGCCTTCGGCGTCACCACCCCGCTCATTACCACCGCCTCCGGCGCCAAGATGGGCAAGACCGCGCAGGGCGCCGTCTGGCTGAATGCCGAGCGCGTGGCGCCCTACGACTACTGGCAGTTCTGGCGGAACACCGAGGATGCCGATGTCGGCCGCTTCCTCGGCCTGTTTTCCGAGCTTCCGATGGACGAAGTTCGCCGCCTGGCCGCGCTGGGAGGGGCCGAGATCAACGAGGCGAAGAAGATTCTGGCCACCGAGGCCACCGCCCTGTTGCATGGCCGCGACGCTGCCGAGGCCGCCGCGGAGACCGCCCGCCGCGCCTTCGAACAGGGCGAGGCGGCGGAAACCCTGCCGAGCCACGTCACCGCCCTGCCCGCCGCCGCGGTGGACATCCTGGCGGAGGCGAAATTCGTCGCCAGCAAGGGGGAGGCGCGGCGGCTGATCGCCCAGGGCGGCATCCGCCTGAACGACACCGCCGTGACCGATCCGGCACAGCTGGTGACCGTTGCGGATTTGCGCGACGGCGCCGCGAAACTTTCTCTGGGCCGCAAGCGTCACCTGCTCGTGCGGCCGGCCTGATAACGACCCGGCCCGGCTGACCGCCGGGCTGCCTTCAAGCCGCCGCGGAACGGGCACGGATTGGCCGTGCCGGGCGACGAGGCTTCCCCTCTCCACCGAGGCGCGGGCTTCCCGCCGGTGGAGGCAGGAGGCCGGCTTGCACGACGCCAGGGTTCTGCGACCTGTCCGCTTCCCGACCGTCCCCGCGGTGGCCGAGCCACTGGCCGGCGCCCTGGCGGCCATGGCCATTGGCATCGCCGTCGTCGCCGCGATCTATGGCTGGCAGATCCTGCCCCCCCACAACACAGGTTGGATGCTGGAGGGCACGATCGGGCCCGACCCGGTGCAGTACTGGCTCGGCTGGACCTATTTTGGCCGCGCCCCCTGGACCTGGCCGCCCGGCGCCAATCCGGACTGGGGGCTCGAGGTCGGCTCCTCCATCTTCTATTCGGATTCCATCCCCCTGCTGGCCTTCGCCTTCAAGGCGCTGCGACGGCTGGTGGAGGTGCCGCAATATTGGGGCCTGTGGCTCTTCGCCTGCGGCGCCCTCCAGGCCCTGCTGGCCTGGCGGCTGATCGGGCTGTTCACGACGGATGCGCTGGCGCGGCTGGCCGGGGCCGGGCTGTTCGTGCTGCAGCCGATCCTGCTGCAACGCATGGGCGGGCATTTCGCGCTCGCCGGTCAGTTCCTGCTGCTGGCGGCGCTGTATCTGTGCCTGACGCGCATACCGGGCTGGCGGCGGCTACTGGCCTGGATGGCGCTGCTGCTCGCGGCTTCGCTGATCCATGCCTATCTGCTGCCGATGGTGGCCGGCCTCTGGGCGACCGACTGGCTCGCCCGCGCTTGGCCCGCTGACCGCCGCAAGCTGCCTCTGGCGGTGGAGGCGCTGGCCGTGCCCGGTGCCGGCGTGGCAGGGCTTTGGGCGGCAGGGTTCTTCCTGCTGGGCGGCGGCATGGGCGGCACCTGGGGTGGCTATGGGCATATGCAGCTCGATCTGCTCGCGCCCTTCGACCCCAGCCATTGGGGCGGGCTGCTGCCGCAACTGCCACGGCCGGACCACCTGGAAACCGCGGACAGCTATCTCGGCCTCGGCACGCTGATGCTGCTGGCGACCGGCGCGCTGGCCTTCCTGATCCGGCCGAACCGCGGGCTCTGGCGCCATTGGCCGCTGCTGGCGGGGCTCGCGGTGCTGCTGGCCCTGGCCATCACCCACCGGGTCAGCCTGGGTGGGCAAGTGGTCGCCGTGCTGGCCGAACCATCGGAGCGGGTGCAGGACATCGCCGATGCGCTGCGCGCCTCCGTCCGCTTTTTCTGGCCCGTCGCCTATGCGCTGATCCTCGGCGCCATTGCCGCCCTGGCTCATGCGCTGGGTGGGCGAAGGGCCGGGTTGGTGCTGGCGGCGGCCTTGGCGGTGCAGGTCATAGACCTGCGGCCGGGCTTCGACCGGCTTGCCCATTTCTTCCGCCCCGCCCCGGCCACGGCCGCGCTGCGGCTCGCCGACCCCTTCTGGCTCAAGGCCAGCCTGCGATATGAACGCATTCGCCTGGCGCCCACCGGCATGCAGGCCCGGCATTGGGAGGAGGTGGCGGTGCTGGCGGCGACGCGCGACCTGCCCACCGATGCCGTCTACCTCGCCCGCATCGACCCGGCGGCGGTGGAGGCGCTGAACACCGCCACCGCCCGCCGCCTGACCGCCGGCGATCATGAGCCCGGCAGCCTTTATGTGTTGGGCGACGAGGCCATGCTGGCGGCGGCCCGTGCCGGCCTGGACCCGGCGCTGGACCTGCTGACGCGCTTCGACGGCATCTGGGTGCTCGCCCCCGGCTGGCTGGGGCCGGCCCCGGTCATCGCGTCCCCGGCGTCGCCTGACCGATCCCGAACAATCCCCGCAGAAAGCCCGGTGTCAGTGCGGCCAGAGGGTTGACGCTGACCTGCGGGTCCTCCGCCGGCCCGGTGATGCGGAAGGTGGCGGCGAACAACCCGCCGCCGGCCTCCGGCGAGAACAGCCGGCCGAAGATCGGAATATTGCCCAGCAGCGAATTGAAGAAATAGGCCGGCACGATGGTGCCCGTTACGTTCAGCCGCTGGCGTCGGCGATCCAGCGTGCCGGTGGCGGTCAGGCCGAGCGAGGCGGAGAAGGCCCGCGCTTCCCCCAACGTCAGCACATCCGGCGTCAGGGAGAAGGGTGCGACCAGCCGGGTGAACCCCAGGCCGGGGCCGGAGACTGCCTCCACCAGCCCATACAGGGTCATCGCCTGCAACAGCTTGGCGATGCTGGGCGCGCCACGCACCGCGAAATCGGTCATCTCCGCGGTGCCTTGCAGCGGCGCGCCCGGCTGGTTGCCGGCATAGCTGGCCCGCACCGACAGGCGGCCACCCTCCAGCTTGCGCAGCACGTCGAAGCTGCTCAGCAGCGCGCCGGCATCCTCCGCCTCCAGCCGCAGGCTGCGGCCATTGCCGGCGGGTTCGATCACCGCCTCGAACCGTCCGCGCGGCCCGGCGCGGCCGGCCAGGGTTCCGGCGCGGACCACGCCACGGCCATCGATCCGCGCTTCCGCCATCACCGCCGCCACCTCCCGCTCCGGGCCGAGCAGCACGCGGTCGAACCGTGCATCCGCGACGAAGGCGGGGCCGCGATCATCCGTCGAATCCGCGGCGCCGGGGGCGGGGCTATCCTCCGCCAGGCTGCGGCGCAGATCGAGCACCGGCCCGCGCAGGGTCACAGCCCAGGGGCTGCCGGGGCCGGAGGGCGGGCGCGCCTCGCCGGTGAAGCGGCTGCCTTCCACCACACCTTCGGAGATGACGATGCGTTCCAGCCGTGTCTCGCCGGTGAAGCGCGCCTGGCCGCGCAGACGCAGATCGGCGGCATCCACCCGGAAACTCTCGATCGCCTCCAGCCGGTCACCGGCCAGCCGCAGCACCATCTCGCCGCCCGCCGCCTGGCCGGGGGGCTTGGTGAAGGCCAGGGGCTCGATCATCAGCCGCGCATCGCGCAGCTCCGCCCGCACCACGGCGCGTCCCTGGCCGCTGCGCCGCCGCTCCGTGCGGACATCGAGGCCGATCGTCCCCTCCACCAACTCCGGCAGGGCCAGGCCGAGCGCCACGAGACGGCTGGCATCCGTCTCCGCCCGCACCGTCTCCCGCATCACCACCTGGCTGGCGGGGCCGTTGCGGAAGTCCATCTCCACCGTGAGCCGCGCGGCGATCTCCGCCAGGGTGGCGGTGCCGCTGGCGCGCAGGCCATTGTTGTCGACGGTGAGATCCACCGTGCCGCGCTCCAGTGGCCGGCCCATCAGCACATCGGCCATGCGCACATCCCGCAGGCGGGACTGGACGCGCAGCTGCAACTGCTCCACCGGCAGGTCCGCCAGCAGGGGGAAGCTGATGGTCAGCTTGCCCTCCATGCTGCCGCGCGGGTCCTTGATCGGCAGCGGCCGGCGCTCGAACAGGCGCAGCCTGGGATGCTGCACCACCGCCAGCGCATCCGGCACCGGCCCGGCCAGGTTGAATTCCATCACCGCGGTTTCCTGCGCGCCGGGCGGCAGCAGGAAGCGCACCGTGCCATCCCGCACCGTCACCTGGCCGCCGGATTGCCGGCCCCCGGTGACGCGCATGGAAATCTCCTCCAGCCCGAAGGTGACCCGGCCCATGGCGCGCTCGGCGGGCGGGATCGGGCGCAGCCAGTGCACCGTGGCCTCCGCCACCTCCAGCGTGCCGGTCAGGCTGGTGAGGCGCGGCGCTTCCAGGCCTGCCCCGGCCTCCGCCTCGATCCGCCACTGGCCATCCCGCGCGATGCCGGCGGTCAGGTTCTCGGTGATCCAGCTTCGCGCGCTGCGGCCGAGGCCTTCCGGCCAGTGGCGGCCGAGATCGGCGATGGCGACGCGGTCGAGCCCGAGGGTCGCGGCACCGCGCCACCGGCCTTCCCCCAGCAACGCCTCCCCGGCAAGCGTCAGGACGGGCGGGGTCGGCCCATCCAGGCGCAACCGGCCCTGCGTCAGGGTGATGCGGTCGGGCGCGGCGGCCAGATCGAGCTCCAGCTCCGCCATGGCGATGCGCTGATCCTCCCCCAGATCCAGCACGCCCGCGCCCGTGGAAAGGCGGGCCGTCGCGGTGCGCAGCGCGCCATCCGGCGCCATCAGGATCGCCGCCTCCACCCGCGCCGTCGCGTCCAGCCGGGCCAGCGGCGCCAGCCCCGGCGCGGCGGCGGCGAGCTGGGCCGGGCGCAGTTCCGGCAGCCGCAGCCGCAGCGCCAGTTCCGCCGGCGTGCCATCGGGGGGGGAGGCCATCTCGGCCGCGATCCAGATCGGCACACGCTCCGCGCCCAGCAGCAAAGTCGCCCCGGCATCGCCCAGCAGGCCGCCGCCCAGTCGCCGGCGCAGAGTCACATCGGCCGCGTCCAGCACCCAGGTCTTGCCGAGCGCCGCATCCTCCACCGTGATGCGCCCGCCCAGGATGCGCAGCGATTGCAGGGCGGAAAGCGGCGTGTCGTCCGAAGGCGCGTGCATCAGCTCATTGAGCAGGTCATCCAGCCCGGCATTGCTACCGCCTTGTGCCGCCGCAGGTCCCTGGCCGAGCAGAAGCGCGATCTGGCCCTGCCCGTCCCGGCGCAGGGTCATCTCCGGCCGCAGCAATTCCAGCCGCCGCGGCGCGAATTCGCCACGCAGCAGCCAGGGCAGTGACAGGGTCACGGCGGCATCCGGCAATTCGGCGGTGACCACCCCATCCGGCTGCCGCAGCCGGACGGCGCTCAGCCGCAATTCCAGCGGCGCCAGATGCCCGTCCCGCCAGCCCTGCCAGCCGATGCTGACCTGTCCAACCTCCAGCCGCGCATCCGGCGCCATGCCATTGGCAGCAAAGGCATTGGCGCGCTCGGCGATGGCCTCGGCCAGGAAGGGCAGCTCGATCGGCCCCTTGGCCAGGCGCCAGGCGCCAGCGCCCGCCGCCAGCAGCAGCAGCAGCGCCAGGCCGAACAGCAGATGCAGGGCCCGGTGCGCTTCCCACGCCACTTGACCCGCGGCTTGCCTCATCGCCACCCTGACCACCCATGCCCAAACCCCGCAACCAGGCCGCCCTGGACCCCGCCGCACCCCGCCCGGCGCGGGCCGCCGACGCGCTGCCGCGCCCCTATGATGCCGAGGCGGCGGCCCAGCTCGCCGCCCGCTTCGCCGAGCGTGGCGGCGCCGAACGCGGCTATGCCGCCGGGGCGGAAGGCGCGGCGCTGCTGGCCGCGCTCGGCGGGCACAGCCCCTATCTCGCCGATCTGGCGCTGCGCGAATCGGTCACTCTGCTGCGGCTGGCGGAACGCGGCCCGGATGCGGCCTTCGCCCTGGCGCTGGACCCGCTGGGCCGCGCAGACCCCGCCGCGACGCGGGCCGGAGTCGCCAGCCTGCTGCGCCAGGCCAAGCGGCAGGCGGCCCTGATCGCCGCCGTGGCGGATATCACCGGCGTCTGGGCGCTGGACCGGGTGACGGGCGCGCTCTCCGACCTTGCGGATGCCTGCACCGACTACGCCTGTGCCCATTTGCTGCGGGAGGCGCAGGCGCGGGGCGACCTGAAACTCGCCGGCGGCGCCGCCAAGCACGACCCACGCGCCACCTGCCGCGGCTCCGGGCTGATCGTGCTCGGCATGGGCAAGCTTGGCGGGCGGGAGTTGAACTACTCCTCTGATATCGACCTCATGCTGCTATATGACCCGGAAGCGGCAACCTACGACGCCGACCGGGCCGGCGCCATCTATGTCCGGCTCGCCCGCGACCTTGTGCGCCTGCTGGAGGAGCGGACGGAGGGCGGCTACTGCTTCCGCACCGACCTCCGCCTGCGCCCCGACCCCGCCGCGACGCCGCTGGCGGTCAGCCTGCCGGCGGCTATCACCTATTACGAAAGCATGGGCCAGAACTGGGAACGCGCCGCCATGATCAAGGCGCGGCCGGTGGCCGGCGACCGCGCTTTGGGCGAGCATTTCCTGCGCGAGATCCGGCCCTTCGTCTGGCGCCGGCATCTGGATTTCGCCGCCGTCGCCGATATCCATTCCATCAAGCGCCAGATCCACGCCCATAAGGGCCATAAGGGCGCCCATGCGGAGGTCCAGGTCGCCGGCCATGACGTGAAGCTCGGCCGCGGCGGCATCCGCGAGATCGAATTCACGGTGCAGGTGCTGCAATTGATCTGGGGCGGCCGCGACCCGGCGCTGCGCGACCCGACCACGCTGGGCGCGCTGGCGGCGCTGGCCGCGGCCGGCAAGATCGACCGGCGCGCGGCGGCCGACCTCGCCGATGCCTATGGCTTCCTGCGCCAGGTGGAACACCGCCTGCAGATGGTGGCCGACCGCCAGACCCATCGACTGCCGGAGGATGCGCCCGGCCTGGCCAATATCGCCTCCTTCCTCGGCTTCGAGGGGTTCGAGGCCTTCAGCGCGGCGCTCACCGGCCATCTCAAGCGGGTCGAACGGCGTTATGCCGGGCTTTTCGAGACCTCGCCCGAGCTCAGTGCCGCCGATGGCGCCCAGGGCGACCTGGTCTTCACCGGCGTCGAGGACGATCCGGCGACACTCGCCACCCTGCGCGCCCTGGGCTTCCAGAACCCCGCCGCCGTCGCCGCCACGGTGCGCGGCTGGCATCATGGCCGCACCCGCGGCACCCGCAGCGAAAGGGCGCGGGAGTTGCTGACGGCGCTGATGCCGGCCCTGCTCGCGGCGCTGGCGCGCCAGCCGCAGCCGGATGCGGCGCTGATGCGCTTCGACGCGGCGTTGGCGCGGATGAGCACCGGGGTGCAGATGCTGTCGCTGCTGGCGCGCAACCCGGCGCTGCTGGATCGCCTGGCTTTCGTGCTCGGCGCCGCGCCGCAGCTGGCGGACCATTTCGCCCGCAACGCCGCGGCGCTGGATGGGCTGCTGGCTGGCCATTCCGCGCCCGGCAACGACCCCGCCGCCTCCCTGCCCGCCTTGGTCAAGGATGCCCGCTTCCTGGAGGAGGCGCTGGAAGCCGCGCGGCGAATGGTGACCGAGGGCAAATTCGAGATCGACGCCGCCGCGCTGGAAGGGCGGCTGGACACGGATGCGGCGGGCCTGTCGCGCAGTGCCCTGGCGGATGCCGCGATCGGCGCGCTGCTGCCCCGCATCACCCAGGATTTCGCCCGGCGCCACGGCAAGGTGCAGGGCGGCGCGCTGGGGGTGGTGGCGCTGGGCAAGCTCGGCGGGCGGGACATGCTGCCGGGCTCCGACCTCGACCTGATCCTGGTCTATGACCATGCGCCCGAGGCGGCGGAGAGCACGGGCGGCGACAAGTCCCTCGCCGCCTCCCAGTACTTCGCGCGGCTGGCCAATCAGGTGGTCGGCGCCCTGACCGCGCCGGGGGCGGAGGGGCGGCTGTATGAGGTGGATATGCGTCTCCGGCCCTCCGGCTCGAAGGGGCCGGTCGCCGTCTCGCTCTCCGCCTTCGCCCGCTACCACGCGGAATCGGCCTGGACCTGGGAACGCATGGCGCTGACCCGGGCGCGCTTCGTGGCCGGCGCGCCCTCCCTGAAACGCAAGGTGGAGACGGCGATCCGCCAGGCGCAGATCCGCGCCGCCGATACCACCCAGGTGCTGGAGGATGCGCGGGCGATGCGCGCCCGGCTGCGGCGTGACCTGCCGGCGGATGGGGCCTGGGATGTGAAGCACATGCAGGGCGGGCTGATGGAGGTGGAGTTCATCGCCCAGGCATTGCAGGTGGCCCATGCCCATCGCCTGCCCGCCGTCATCTCCCCCACCACGCGCCTGGCCCTGGCCGCCCTGGCCAAGGCCGGCATCCTGCCCGCGGCGGAGGCGGAGGCGCTGGTCGCCGCCGACCGGCTGTGGCGCGCCATCACCGCGCATCTGCGCCTGACCGTCGGCCGCTGGCCGGAGGAGACGCTGCCCGAGCCGGTTGCCCTCGCCTTGCTATCGGCCACCGCGAAGCTGCTGCCGGAGCCGGCGGTTGACCAACCCGCCTTCCGCGCACAGATGCGCCGCGTCGCGCAGCAGGTGCGCGACAGCTTCATCCGCCATATCGGCAACCCCGAGACCTAACCGGAGACACGCATGTCCGCAGCCATCGAGGGCGCGCCCGCGCCGGATTTCGCCATGCCGGCCTCGGGCGACCGCACGGTCAGCCTGGCGGAGCTGAAGGGCAAACCCTTCCTGCTGTATTTCTACCCGAAGGCCGACACCCCCGGCTGCACCAAGCAGGCCTGCGGCGTGCAGGAAGCCCTGCCGCAGCTCGGCAAGCTGGGGCTCACCGTCATCGGCGTCTCCCCGGATGCAATGAAGCCGATCGAGAAATTCGCCCAGAAATTCAACCTGACCTTCCCGCTGGCCTCGGATGCCGACCACAAGGTGGCGGAGGCCTATGGGGTCTGGGTCGAGAAGTCGATGTATGGCAAAACCTATATGGGCATGGAGCGCAGCAGCTTCCTGGTGGGCGCCGACGGCCGCATCGCCAAGGTGTGGCGCAAGGTGAAGCCGGAAGCGCATGCCGCCCAGGTTCTGGAAGCCGCGAAGGGGTTGTGATGCAGCAGCAGGTTGAACAGGGGGCTGGCGCCGGCAAGGCGAGCAAGCCGCTGAGCGCCGATGCGGTGACCTGGGCGTTCCGCCTGCTGATCGGGCGTGATCCCACGACCGAGGAGGTGGAAACCTATCGCCAACAGCCGGACCTGGCCGCGCTGCGCGGCACGCTGTTCCACACCTGGGAATTCCACCACATCTTCGACAGCCTGCTGCATGGCGAGCCGATCTACGGCATGCCGCTGTTCCTGATGCGCCCCCCCACGGACACGGCGGTGCCCTGGCGCTTCGAGCCGCCAAGCCTGGAAGAACCGGTCAGCCAGCTCTGCACCGCCGCGCAGTTCGATGATGCGGCCTTCACCGAGATCTCCGAGGCCATGCGCATGTCGCCCGGCCGCACCCGGCGGAACTGGGAACAGACCTGGGTGGTCTCCACGCTGGCGAGCGCCGGGGTCATCGCGCCCGGCAAGCGGGGGATCGGCTTCGGCGTCGGTGGCGAGCGCATTCCCTCCCTGCTCGCTTCCCGGGGCGTGAAGGTCGTGGCGACCGACAAGCCGGCGGCACCGGCCAAGTCCAAAGTCGGCGCCGACATGAACCGGATCGCGATTTTCCACCCGGATATCCTGCTGCTGGAGGATTTCGAGCAGTTGGTCGAATACCGGTCGGTCAACATGCTGCACCTGCCGCAGGACCTGAACGAGCAGTTCGATTTCTGCTGGTCGGCCGCCGCCGCCGACCGGCTCGGCTCGCCCGAGGCCGCCACGACCTTCATCGAGGAAAGCCTGGCCTGCCTGCGCCCGGGCGGCATCGCCGCGCATACCTTCAGCTTCAACATGCTGTCGGACCGCATCACGGCGAACCATCCCACCATCTGCCTGCTGCGCCGCAGCGACGTGGAGCAGCTCGCGCAGCGGCTGATCGTCCAGGGCCATAGCGTCATGCCCATCAACCTGTATCCGGGCCGCGATACGGCGGATGAGAAGATCGAACTGGCCCCCGATGCGCCCTTCCGCCTGAAGAAGCAGTATGGGGCCTTGATCGGCACGTCCTTCGGACTGGCCATCAGGAAGGCCGCGTGAGCGCGCCCACGGGCGGGCGAGGCGACGCAAGAGCGGCGGCCTGTCCTTGAACCAGCCCAGGCCACGGCTGTTCGACGGCATCACGCGCTACGTTTCGGACCTGCTGCGGGTGCCGAGCCGCATGCGCCAGATCCTTCGGAACCAGACGCGCCAGATGAACCAGGCGCACAGCTTGGTCCCGAACGTCTACCTCGGGGATCATACGGCCCTGACCCTGCTGCAGGGCCGGTTGAAGATCTTCGTGGACACGCGCGGCAACGACCTGGCGCCCCATCTGCTGATCGAGGGCACCTGGGAGACCGCCTATACGGCGCTGTTCGAAAAGCTGATCCGGCCCGGGGATACGGTGCTCGACCTTGGCGCGCATCTCGGCGTCTATACGCTGCTGGGCGCCCTGGCCACGGGCCCGTCCGGACGGGTCGCGGCCTTCGAGCCCAACCCCCGCTTCGCCGCGCTTCTCACCAGGTCGCTGGCGGTGAACGGCATGGCTGGCCATGCCCAGGTGAACAATGTGGCGGTCGGCGCCGAGGAAGGCGTGGCGGAGCTGGTGTTTTCCTTGGCCTGGGGCGGCGGTGGCCACCTCTCCCCCCATCCGGGTCACGTGCCGGAGGGTAACCAGATACAGCCCTGCCGCGTGGTGGCGCTGGACGATATGTTTCCCGATGCGGATTTCCGCGTGGATATGGTGAAAGCGGATGTGGAAGGTTTGGAGGCCCACGCGGTACGCGGCATGCGCCGCTTGCTGGCCAGGTCGCCCAACGCCAAGGTGATGTTCGAATTCGCGCCGGGCATGCTGGCGGCGCAGGGCAGCAGCGCGGCGGAACTGGTTCAGCTTTTCGCGGAGATGGGCTTTCGTTTCTGGAACATTGGCGATTCCAGCCAGCTTCAGGCGGTGGACGCCGCCATACTGGCGGCGATGACCGACGGCGTGCGCAACATTCTGGCGGCACGGGAGACCCCTGCCCCGGACTGACGACCAAGGAGATTGTGCATGACCGCGCGCCCCGCCGTGACCGCCGCCGTGCTCATCACCTGCGGGGTGCTCTGCGCCGCACTGGCCATGGGGCTGCGCAATTCCTTCGGCCTGTTCCTGGCGCCGATGACGGAAGCGAATGTCTGGACCGCCTCCGGCTTCTCCTTCGCCATCGCGCTTCAGGTGCTGCTGAACGGCGCCAGCCAGCCGATCTGCGGCCAGCTGGCGGACCGCTATGGTGGACGCGCGGTGGTGATCGGTGGCGCGGCGCTCTACGCCATCGGCATTCTGGGCATGCTGATGGCCTCCGCACTCGGTATCTTCACCTTCTTCGCCGGCGTGATGATGGGGGTGGCCGTCTCGGCGGCCGGCATGCCGGTGATCATCGCCACGCTGACCCGGCTGCTGCCGGAATCACATCGCGGCCGGGCGGTGGGGCTCGGCACCGCCGGTTCCTCCTTCGGCCAGTTCCTGGTGGTGCCGCTGGCCGGGATCGGCATCGGCACGCTGGGTTGGCAGACCACCATGGCGCTGATGGCGGCAACGGCCCTGCTGATGATCCCGCTCGCCATGCCGCTGCGGGAGCCGCCGCGGCCGGTCGTCGCGCCCAAGGATGAGGAGACGGCGCGCGCGGCGCTGTCCCGCGCGCTGCGCACGCCGACCTTCTGGTACCTGTTCTTCGGCTTCTTCGTCTGTGGCCTGCACATCTCCTTCCTGACCACGCATCTGCCGGGCTTCGTGCATTACTGCGGCCTGCCGGTGGCGGTCGGCGCCGGCGCCATCGGGCTGATCGGCCTGTTCAACATCGGCGGTTCACTGGCGGCCGGGGAGTTGACCCAGCGCTGGCGGCGGCGGGAGCTGCTGGTGATCATCTACGCCGCGCGGGGCGTGCTGATCACCGGCTTCATGCTGGTGCCGAAGACCACGACGACCGTCATGATCTTCTCCGCCATCATGGGGCTGCTGTATCTGTCCACCGTGCCGCCGACCGTAGCGCTGGTGGCGCGCAATTTCGGCACGCGCTGGCTGGCGACGATTTTTGGGCTGGTCTTCCTGGGCCACCAGCTGGGCGGCTTCACGGGCGCCTTCATGGGCGGCGTGGTGCTGGATATGACCGGCTCCTACGACCTGATGTGGTGGATTGGGGTGGGGGCTTCGGCTTTCGCGGCGCTGGTGCATTTGCCGGTGAAGGACCCGTCAGTGCCGCCGAAGGTGGCGACTGCGGCGGCTTGAAGCAGCTTCAGGACCTCGCCACGCCCGTGGCGACAGGTTGGAGTGCGACAGGCTCGGCTCCAGCCGGTCCTGGATTGCTGTTCTCCACACCCCACCAAGCAATCGTCATCCCCAGCGCCCTACCCAGCAGTTCAGGCGCATCAGAGGCCGCGATATCGAGGTCAAGAAAGCGCCTGTCGTCACCAAAGGCCGCCACCACCGCCCGATGATGCGCCTCGATCCAGCAGACGAGTTCTTCCGCTGTTCCACCAAATCCAGATGGCAGACCGGGGATATCGGCTGACTTCAACCGATCCGCCAGATCGCGCCATCGCAGCATGCTCTGCGCGGTTGCCTGGGGATCACGACGGTTCAACAAAAGAAGGCAGTCAGGATAGCGCCGGCGGATGGCGAACAGCACCGAGAAATCAAGGTTCGGCCAAAAATTCCGTTGCTTGGCGGGAACACAGTAATCCATCTGCGTAATGGCATCGACGCCCGGCAGAAGAAAAAATGGATCATCGTGGCGAAACAGACCCTGATAAATCAGCTCGCCGACCGGATCCGCACCCATTCTCCAGTGCACCGCATTCAGCCCGCTCTTTGCAAAGGCCTTTTGCAGCGTCGAAGTGCCTGATTTTGGAAAGCCGACGACAACAACTCGCATCCCGGGCTCCTGAAATGAGTGTCGCATCATATCGTAGAAGCAGATCGATTGACCAACGGATGGGGCGGGAACGCCGTTCACGTCGGCACATCATGCCGCCCTCGCCACGCGCTGTTCCGGCAATGCCCGGCAGCATGGCGGCATCCTGGCTCGGTCGGGGTCGCCGGTCTTCTTGTCAAGACAATGTGGGGCAATAGCGGCCCCCCCCTCCCCCGCGCTATGCTGCCGCCAAATGATGATGGAGCGCGGCATGCGACGGTGGGTCCTGGTGGCGGCGGCGGCGATGGCACTCGGGGGCAGCGCGGGCGCGCAGCCGCAGGGCGAACTGCCGCATGCCTGGGTGTTCGGGTCCTGGACCGGCGGCATCTACCCGCCCGGCGCGACCAGCGGGCCGAGCTGCACCGGCCAGCCGGCGGTGATCTTCACCAAGGACGTGGTGCTGCGCGCCTCGGTCTTCGACGTGGCCTATCGCCAGCGGATCATCGAGACGGTGGCGACCAGCCCCGATGTACTGGAATTCCGCTTCGTCCCGGCGCAGGCGCCGTCCGGCCCGCTGGCATCGCGCATGCCGCCCGATCTCGGCTTCGGCTGCGCCACGGGGCCGAACACGCTGCGGGTGGAACGGCGCGGGCCGAATGAGATCGCCTTCCCCAACTGCACCGAATTCCCCTCCCCACTTCAGCGCTGCGTCGGCAACTAGCGTCGTGCGGATCGCGCTGATCCACGCCCTGCGGCACTCCCCGCCGCCGATCGAGGCCGCCTTCGCAGAGATCTGGCCCGGGGCGCGGCTGATGAACCTGTTGGATGACAGCCTCTCGGCCGATCTGGCGCGGGAGGGTGCGCTGACCCCGGCGATGACGGAGCGCTTCCTGACCCTCGGCCGCTATGCGCGCGGCACGGGGGCGGAGGGGGTGCTGTTCTCCTGCTCCGCCTTCGGCCCCTGCATCGAGGCCGTGGCCGCCGACCTCGCCCCGATCCCGGTGCTGAAGCCGAATGAGGCGGCGATCGAGGAGGCTGTGGCGATGGGCCGGCGCATCGGCCTTCTGGCCACCTTCCCCGGCACCCTCGCCTCCATGCCACCGGAATTCCCCCCGGGCGTGGAGGTGGTGCCCTGCCTGGCCGAAGGCGCGCTGGCCGCGCTCGATGCCGGCGAGACGGAGGCGCATGACCGGCTGGCGGCGGAAGCCGCCCGGAAGCTCGCGGGCTGCGACGTGATCCTGCTCGGCCAGTTCAGCCTGGCGCGGGCGGCCCGGGCGGTATCCGCCACCACGGGGTTGCCGGTGGTGACGACGCCGGGGAGTGCGGTGCGTCGGTTGAAGGCGCTGCAGGGGGCGTAATCCAGGGCGCCCGCGTGGCGTCCGGGTCTTCCGCGTCCAGGGCCGGCGCCGGCATCTCGGGCGGCGGCGGTCGCGCGCCGGCATGGCGCACCAGGGCGTCGATCCGCGCCTCGATCGGCGGATGGGTCGCGAACCAGCGCGGACCGAGGCTGTTGGCGCCGTCATGCAGCAGCAGGGCGCGGACCTGGCCGGGCATGCCCGTCATCGCCTCCCGTCCCCCCGCCAGTTTCTGCAACGCGCTGGCCATGGCGTCGGGGTCCGCCGTCATCTCGACCGCCCCAGCATCGGCCAGATACTCCCGGTTGCGCGACAGCGCCATGCGCAGCGCGATGGACAGCACCCAGGCCAAGGCCGCCACGGCGAGCGCCAGCACCACAAGCAAGGCGGCGCCGCCCTTGCCCTTGCTGTTGCCGGAACTGCGCGGCAGGCGGCGCGCCACCCGGAAGCCGCCGCGCCCGACCCCGCGCCAGATCACCTCCCCGACCATGGAGATGACGCCGGCGAAGACCGCGGCCACCACGCCAAGCCGGGCGTCGCCATTGCGGATATGGGTCAGCTCATGCGCCACCACGGCGCGCAACTCGCGCGGCGTCAGCGCCTGCATCAGCCCGCGCGTCACCGTCACCGCGCCCTTGTCGCGCGTCAGGCCGCTGGCGAAGGCGTTGCGCGCCTCGGTCTCGATCACCGCGAGGCGCGGCATGCGCATGCCACGGCTGACCGCCAGCGCCTCCGTCATGTCCCACAGCGCCGGTTCCTGCGCCCGCGTCACCGGCCGGGCGCCGGAAACCATGTCCAATATCCATTGGTTGGAGAACCAGGCGATGGCGAACCAGATGGCGGAGATCAGCAGCGCGATGGGAAAGGCCGCGGGCAGCAGCCGGAAGGACTGCGCCAACCCCTGCCCGAAATCCTCGGCCTCCGCCGCCGACAGCAGCAAGGCGACGGACCAGGTGATCATTGCCAGCAGCACCGGAAAGCCAGCCAGCAGCAGCAGCGTGCGCAGGCCGGTGTTCCAGATATGCGTCCGCAGGCCCAGCGTGGGCAGCATGGCTCTATCCCCAACGTTCCGCTTATGCGGCCCGCCGCCTTCAGGCGGGCCGAGGCCGCGAATGCGGCCCGCGGCTTATGCCGCGTAGCCAAGCGGCCGGAGGCCGCGCCCGGCACCTGAGGGCAAGTTAGAACTTCACCTGCGGGGCGTTCCTGGTCGCCGCCCGTTCATTCTCATCCAGCTCGAAGAAGCCGCGCGGGCCGAAGCCCAGGGAGCCGGCAAAGAACACCGCCGGGATGGATTGGATGGAGGCGTTGTATTCCGCGACGGTGTTGTTGAAGAAGCGCCGGGCCGCGGCCAGCAGGTTCTCCACATTGGAGAGTTCGCCTTGCAGCGACAGGAAGTTGGTATTGGCCTTCAGGTCCGGATAGGCCTCCGACAGCGCGAAAAGCCGGCTGAGCGCGGCGCCGAGCTGGCCCTCCGCGGCGCTGGCCTGTTCCGGCCCCTGGGCGCGCACCGCCGTGTTGCGGGCGGCGATCACCGCCTCCAGCGTGCCGCTCTCATGCGCGGCGTAGCCCTTCACCGTCTCCACCAGATTGGGGATCAGGTCGTGGCGCTGCTTCAGCTGCACCTCGATATCCGCCCAGGCCTGGGCGACCGCCTGCCGCAGTGAGACCAGGCGGTTGTAGATGACGACCAGCCACAGCAGCAGCAGGACGACAATCCCGAGCAACACCCATTCCATGATCAGGCCATTCCCCCTTGATGGGCCGCAGGCTACGCCGCCGAGGCGCGCTCCGATAGGATCGCATCCGCCCGCCGAAAAGCCTCCGCCATGCGCTCGGCCGGCATGGCGCCGCTGAACAGCAGATGGCGGTCCATCAGGAAGGAGGGCACGCCGGAAATGCCGCCGCGTCGCGCCGCCATATCCTCCGCCAGCACCTCGTCCCGATGCGCATTGCTGGCCAGCATCGCGGCCACGGCCGCGCCATCCAGCCCGGCCCCGCCGGCGAGTTCGGCGAGCGTCGCGGCATCGCCAACATCGCGGCCTTCCTGGAAATAGCCCCGAAACAGCGCCTCCACCACCGCATGCTGCACGCCCTCGGTCTCCGCCATGCGGATCACGCGATGGGCGGCGACGGTGTTGGGGGTGCGCAGCATCAGGTCGTGGCGAAAATCCAGCCCGACGGCGCGGCCCGCCTGCGCCACATTGGCGTCCAGCTCCCGCCCCCGGCTTTCCGAGCCGAATTTCTGGGCGCGGTATTCGGCGCGGGCCACGCCTTCGGCGGGCATGTCCGGATTGAGCTGGAAGGGGCGCCAGCGGATCTCGAAGCGCAGCCCTTCCGCCGCCAGCAGCTCCAGCGCCGCATCGAGGTTGCGCTTGCCGATCCAGCACCAGGGGCAGATGGCGTCGGAGATGATGTCGAGCGTTCGCATGCCGGCCTCCGTCAACAAAGGCTGACCTCGCATCTTGGTCGCCGCATGGTCAAGCCGCGTGGCACAGTGTGCAACAAAGCGCGTTGCACAGCGCCGGCTTCATCAGCCGTTAGCCCCGGTCCCGCAGAATGAGCGTGTTCAACCGTTGGGAATCCCTTGCAGATCACCGCGACCAGCAGCGCGGCCAATGCCCGGCACCTGTCCGGCGTGCTGGCCAACCTGTCCACGACCCAGATCGGGATGCTGGAGCCGGAGGTGATCGGCCGGCTGCCGGGGCTTAGCCTGGCGGGTCTGGCCAGCACCCAGCTGGCTGCGCTGGCGACGACGCAGCTCGCGGCGCTGAAATCCACGCAGGTCGCGGCGCTGGCCACCAGCCAGATCGCCGCCCTGGCCAGCACCCAACTCGGTGCGCTGGGCACCGCGGCGGCCAGCGGGCTTGCCGCGACGCAGTTGGCGGCGCTCGGCACCACCGGGCTGGCCGCCCTGTCCTCCACGCAGCTGGCGGCGCTGAAGCCGGCCGCCCTGACCACGCTTTCCACCGCCACCCTCGAAGCGCTCGGCACCGCCCAGACCTCGGCGCTCACGCGCAGCCAGATGGCGGCGCTGCGGCCGACGCAGGTCGCCGCATTGGCCACGACGACCATCGCGGCGCTGACCACGACGCAGCTCGCCGGAATCAGCAATGCCGGCATCGCCGCCCTGGGCACGGCGCAGCTTGCCGCCATGGCGACTACGCAGATCGCCTCGCTGAGCCGCAGCCAAGCCACCGCCCTGACCGCCGCCCAGGTCACCGCCCTCGCCCCCGGCCAGCTCGCGGCGCTGGATGCGACACAACTCGCCACCTTCTCCGGCGCCGAGGTCGCGGGCCTGTCCAGCACGGCGCTAAGCTCCTTGTCCGGCACCCAGATCGCGGGTTTTTCCGCCGGCCAGGTTGCCGCCATGCAGCCCGAGGGGCTGGCGGCGCTCAACCCGACGCAGCTCGCCGCCATCTCCGCCTCCGCCATGGCAATGCTGAGCCTTGGCCAGGTGCAGGCGCTCGGCACCACCCAGGCGGCGGCGCTGACCACGTCACAGGTGCGGGCCTTCGGCGCGGTGCAGGCAAAGGCGATGACGGCGGAGCAGATCTCGGCGCTGTCCACCGGCCAGATCGCGGCATTGACACCGGCCGCGCTGGCGGCGGTGGACGGGTCGGATTTCGATGCGCTCTCGACCGCGCAATGGGCCGCCCTCGGCACGGCGCAACTGGCCGCGCTGAAGCCGGCGCAGGTCGCGGCCATGAGTACGGCGACGCTGACGGGGCTGGCAGCGGATCGTTTCGCCGTCCTGTCGCGCGCCGCCATTGGCGGGCTGACCACCACCCAGCTTGGCGCGCTCGGCAGCAGCCGCATCGCCGCGCTGACGACGACGCAGGTCGGCGGGCTGACCTCGTCGCAACTGGCCGGGCTGGGCACGGCGGATGTCGCCGCACTCGGTTCCAGCCAGGTCGCGGCGCTGGCGCGCGGTGCCCTGCCGGGACTCGGCACGGCGGGGCTGATGGCGCTGGGCGGCAGCGGGCTGGCGGCGCTCACCACCGGCCAGGTCAGCGCCCTGACCGCGACCCAGATCGGCGGCCTGCCGACCGCGAACCTCGCGGCGCTGGAAACCCGGCAGGTGGCGGCGCTCAGCAGCACGGCGCTGGCCGGGCTCGGCAGCACCCAGCTGGCCGCGCTGGGCACCAGCCAGATGGCAGCGCTGGGCACGGCGCAGCTGGGGGCATTGGGCAGCACGCAGCTTGGCGCGCTGGCGGCCACGCAGATCGCGGCTTTGTCCAGCACCCAGGTCACCGGCATCGCCGGCGCCGCGCTGGGCGGGCTGCAAGGCACCGCCATGCAGGCCCTGGCGGTCCAGGGCCTCGGCAAGCTGCAATTGATGGGGCTGGGCAGCGCCCAGCTCAGCGCCTTCGCCACCAGCCAGGTGGCGGCATTGACCAGCACCCAGGTCGCGGCGCTGGACCGCTACCAGGTGCAGGCCCTGCCGGATGGCGCGCCAGCGCTCTGGGGCACGGCGCAGATCAGTGCCCTGACCGCGGCCGGGGTGATGGGGCTGGAGGCGGCGGACCTCGCGGTGCTCTCCACCGATCAGGCGGCGGTGCTGAAGCGCGCCCAGTTGGCGGCGCTGAGCAGCAGCCAGATCGGCCAGCTCGGCGCGACGCAGATCGCGGCCCTGACCACCACCGCGCTGCAGGGCCTGGTCTCGACCCAGGCGCCGGCACTGACCAGCACCGCTTTGGCAGGGCTGGGCTCGGCGCAATGGGCGGCCCTGCCACCCACCGCGCTGCCGGGGCTGGAAAGCGGGGCGCTGGCAGGCATCGGCAGCACCGCCCTCGCGGCGCTGAGCGGCGCGCAGATCGCCGCCCTCGGCACGGCGCAGTTGCTGGCCGCGAGTTCGGATCAGCTTACCAGCCTCAGTTCCACCCAGATCGCCGCCCTGACCGCGACGCAGCTCGGCGGGCTGGATGGGCCGCGTGTGGCCGCGCTGGGAACGACGGCGCTGACCGCTTTGTCCACCGCCGGAGTCGCCGCCCTGGGCACAGCGACCACCAGCGCCTGGGGCGCGACGCAGGTCGCGGCGCTGGGCACGACGCAGGTGGCGGCGCTGTCCGGCACGGCGCTGGCAGCGCTGTCCAGCACCGCCTTTGGCGCGCTGGGCAGCACGCAATTGGCGGCCCTGGGCTCGGCGCAGCTCAGTGCCCTGTCCAGCACCAGCGTGGCCGCGCTCGGCACCACGCAGCTTGCGGCGCTGAGCGCTTCGGGCCTCGCCGGGCTGGGGGTGGCGGCGCTGGGCTCCACCCAATTCGCGGCACTGGCCACCAGCCAGGTGGCGGGGCTTGGCTCGGCGCAGATCGCCAGCCTTTCCACTACCCAGACCGCGGCTCTGGCGAGCACGCAGCTCGCCGCGCTGAGCGCCGCGGGCGCCGCCGGTCTCAATCTGGCCGCCCTGGGCACGACTGGGCTCGCGGTGCTTGGCACGGCGCAGATGGCGGCGCTGGGTTCGGCGCAGGTGGCGGCGCTGGATTCCGCGCAGATCGGGGCGCTGGCCAGCACGCAATTGGCCGCACTGTCCGCCACCGGCATCGCCGGGCTGGATATGGGGCTGGCGGCGGGGCGGCTGACGGAGCTGTCCTCCCGCCAGCTTGGCGGCCTGGTTTCCACGCAGATCGCCGCGCTGACCGCCAGCAACCTGGCGGCGCTGACAAGCACGCAGATCAGCGGCCTGGCCGCGCCCGCTTTGGGCGGCTTGACCACGGCCCAGATCGATCTGCTCGGCACCCGCATGCAGGGGCTGAGCGTGACCCAAATCGGCGGGCTGGGCGCCGCGCAGGTGGCGGCGCTGTCCACCACGGTGCTGGCGGGGATGGGCACGGGCCAGGTCGCGGGGCTGTCCTACTCCGGCACGTCCGGCCTCGGCACGGCGCAGATGGCCGCGCTGGGCACGACACAGATCGCGGCGCTGCGGTCGAGCCAGTTCCTGGCGCTCGGCACGGACAAAATCGCCGCCCTGGCCACCACCCAGGTGGCGGCGCTGACATCGGCGCAGGTCGCCGGCATGGGGCCGGCGCAGATCGGCGCGCTCGATACCGCGCAGATGGCGGCGCTCACAGGGGCCGCGCTGGCGGCGCTGGATGCGTCACAGGTCGCCAGTCTGTCGACCGCCGATGTCGGCGCCATCAGCACGGCCGCTTTCCTCGGCCTGACGCGCACGGCGGTGCAGGCGCTGTCCAGCGACCAGTTGGCGGCGGTGAATACGGGCCAGCTCGCCGCCCTGCGAGCGCGGCAGGAGGTGCCCTTCAGCCGGGACCAGCTCTTCGCCATGACGCCGGAGCAGCTTTCGGCGCTTTACGGCTGACGCCGCGGCGCCCTCACCCCCAGGCTTCGGCTGCCGCGCGCATCCGGTCCGGCACCTGTGCCAGCACCTCCGCCCCCGCATTGGCGAAGGCCATGCGCAGATGGCGGTCCTGACCGGGACCGAAGAAGCTGCCTGGCAGGGTCATCAACCCCTGTTCGGCGGCCAGGAATTCGGCCGCGGCCTCGGCGGACGGCGCCCCCTCCGGCAGGCGGAGATAGGCAAAGTAGGTGCCGATCGCGTCCAGCCGCCAGCCGGGCACCTGGCTGACCCCGGCACGGAACAGCGCCGCGCGTTCGGCCATCAGCGCCCGGTTGCCGGCCCGCCAGCCCCGCAGCGCCGGCACCGCCCAGGTGAGCGCCGCCTGGGCCGGGCGCGCCGGGCAGATCTGCCAGGTGTCCAGCAGCTTGGCGAGTTGCGCCAGAAAGGCCGGGCCGCCGGCGACCGCGCCAAGCCGGTGCCCCGGCACGCAATAGGCCTTGGAGAAGGAGTACAGATGCACCAGCCGGTCGCCCCAGCCCGGCTCGGCGAACAGGCCATGCGGCGGGGATTGGGCTTCGGTGAGGAAGTCGCGATAGGTCTCGTCCAGCACCAGCCAGACGCCGCGATCCCGGCAGAGCTTGGCGAATTGATGGATGACCTCGGGCGGATAGACCGCGCCGGTCGGGTTGTTCGGCGTGACCAGCACGAGGGCGCGGACCGGGTTCGCGTCCATCAGCGCGGCCGCCTCGGCCGGGTCCGGCACGAAGCCGGCCTCCGCGCGCGCCGGAAGCGGCACGGCGCGCACCCCGCGCAGGGTCAGCGCCATCTGGTGGTTGAAATACCAGGGGGCGGGCAGCATCACCGCCTCCCCTGGCGCGGCCAGGGCCGCCATGGTCATGGCGAAGGCGAGATTGCAGCCGGCGGTGATCGCGACATGCTCCGGCGCCATGGGTGTGCCGTAGAAACCGCTGATATCCTCGGCCAGCGCCGCGCGCAGCCCGGCATCACCGTCGATGGCGCCATAGCCGGAGCAGGCGATGCTGCCCGCCGCCTCCGCCAGCCGCGCCAGCAATTCGGGCGGTGGCGGATAGCCGGGGACCGCCTGGGTCAGGTCCAGCGCCGCCCCGGCCGCGCCGGCATAGCGCGCGGCCCAGGCCCGGGCGGCGGGGATCGGCGGGGCGGCGGTCTCCAGGACCCGGTCGGACAGAATCATGCGGGGATGGTGCCGTCCCCTGGCGGGGCCGGCAATGGATCGGGGCCGTCCTCAATCAGGGCGCGGCCGGTGACATGCCGCCAATGGTGCCAAAGCAGCCGCGCCGCGATGCCGCGCCAGGGCCTCCAGGCCAGGGCCATCGCCGCCAATGCCTTCGGAGCGGGCCGCGCCGCCAGGCCCTTCAGATGCGTGACGCTGGCCGCCAGGGCGATGTCGCCGCTGGGAAAAATATCGGGCCGGGAATGGGCGAACAGCAGATGCACCTCCGCCGTCCAGGGGCCGAGGCCGCGAATGGCGACCATATGCGCCACCGCTTCCGCATCGCTCATCCCGTCCAGCAGGTCGAAACGCAGCCGGCCCTCGATACAGGCCAAAGCGAGCGCCCGCGCATGCGCCGCCTTGGGGCGGGACAGGCCGCCGATGCCGCAGAGCACCTCATCACCCATCGTCACCAGCCCGGCCGGGTCGAGCGCGCCGGGAATGGCGGAAAGCCGACGCCAGATCGCGCCGGCCGCCTGGTTGGATATCTGCTGGCCGCAGATGGTGCGTAGCAGCCCGGGAAAGCCATGCGGGCGTGACCGCCAGGGCAAGGGGCCCGCCGCCGCCTCGATCCCCGCGAAATCCGGGTCGAGCACGGCCAGCGCGGCCACCGCATCCCGCGCCCAGCTGGGCGGGTGGGGGAAGAAAATGGGCGGCGGGGATTCAGGAGGGGGGGTCATCCCCGCCGCCAGTACAACACGCCACCCCGGGCTGGGAGGGGGACTCACACGGCATAGTCGAGGCCGCGGCCCGGGGTGACCTGTCGAGTTCGGGAAATGGGCCGCGCCGGTTACGCCGTCAGGGGCGAAAGCGTCAGGAAGTGCAACACCATGTTACGGCGGCCCCCCGCGTCACCCGCCGCAACAATGCGGTCGCTTTGCCGCTAGGGACCGGCGCCTGGCGCGCTATGTTACAGCCATGGACGCCACAGCCCCGCATATCCTGGTGGTCGATGACGACCGGGAAATCCGCGAACTCCTCGGAAAATTCCTGGAGAAGCAATCCTTCCGCGTGACCGCCGCGCGCGATGCTCGGGAGGCCCGAAAACTCTGGCCGCTTGGCCGCTACCATCTGGTGGTGCTCGACCTGATGATGCCGGGTGAATCGGGCCTGGACCTGGCGCGCTGGCTGCGCACGCAGTCCGAGGTGCCGATCGTGATGCTGACCGCGATGGGGGAGGAGACGGACCGCATCGTCGGCCTGGAACTCGGCGCGGATGACTATGTCGCCAAGCCCTTCAACCCGCGCGAATTGCTGGCCCGCATCCGCGCCGTGCTGCGCCGCGCCACCGCCGATAGCAGCACGGGCCCGTCGCAGGAGCCTCCGGCCAAGGTGCTGCGCTTCGCCGGCTGGGTGCTGGAGCCGACGCGCCGGCGCCTGCTGAACCCGCAGGGGGCGGAAGTGCCGCTGACCGGCGGCGAGTATGAATTGCTGATGGTGCTGGTCGAACGTCCGAACCGGGTGCTGACGCGGGACATGCTGATGGATCTGCTGCGCGGCCGCCAGGCGGGGCCGTTCGACCGCGCGATCGACGTCGCCGTCTCCCGCCTCCGCCGCAAGCTGGAGGATGACGGGCGCAACCCGCAGGTCATCAAGACCGTGCGCGGCGGCGGCTACGTGCTCTCCGCCACCGTCGAGCGTGGCTGAGATGCGCCGCTGGCTGGGCTGGTTGTGGCCGAGAAGTCTGGCCGGACGCACCGCGCTGGTGCTGATGACAGGGTTGATCCTGGTGCAGGTGGCGGGGCTGACAATCCATGCGCTGGATCGCGTGGACCTGCAGCGCTACCAGCATGCGCGGGAGATTTCCCAGCGATCCTTCGTCGCCTGGCGCAGCCTGCTGCCATTGCCCCCCGACCGCCGCCAGTCGGTGCTGGAGGATCTGGACACGCCGCCGGGCATGCGGATGACGCTGGATGACGTGGCGCTGGCGCAGCCCGGCTTCCCGCCGCCGCCGCCCGGTCTGATCCGCCTGCTGCGACTCGACGGGCTGAGCCGCGCGCCGCCCCGCCTGCGGCCGCGGGAGGTGATCATCGCGACCCATGGGCATCCGGGCCGGCTGATGGTCAGCCTGCGCTTTCCGGACCAGGGCTGGCTGAATCTGCGACTGGAGATGCCGCCGCCGCGTCCCTGGCATTCCTTCACCTTCCTCATCGCCTTCGTGCTGATGACCATGGCCGCCCTGGCGCTCACCCTCTGGGCGGTGCGGCGGCTGACACGGCCGGTGGCGGCACTGGCGGAGGCGGCCAACCGGCTTGGGCGCGACGTGAACGCCCCCCCCTTGCCGGAGACCGGGCCCAGCGAGGTCGCCACCGCCGCGCGCGCCTTCAACACCATGGCCGAGCGCATCCGCCGCTTCGTCGGCGACCGCACCCAGATGCTGGCGGCCATCGGCCACGACCTGAAGACGCCGATCACCCGGCTGAAGCTGCGCGCCGAATTCCTGGACGATGACGAGCAGCGCCGGAAGATGCTGGCCGACCTGGACGAGATGGAGGCGATGATCGCCGCCACCCTGGCCTTCGCGCGGGACGATTCAACGCGGGAGCCCTCGGTGCCCGTCGACCTCGCCGCGCTCTGCCGCACCGTGCTGGACGAGGCCGCGGATGCCAGCCCGGACCATGCCGAGCTGATCGCCTATATCGGGCCGGAGCATCTGACCGCTTCGGCGCGGCCGGGGTCCCTGAAGCGCGCCTTGGCCAATCTGGTGGGCAATGCCGTGGCCTATGGCGGATCGGCGACGCTGCGGCTGGTGCCGCCGGTGGGTCAGGTGGTGCGAATCACGGTGGAGGATGACGGCCCCGGCGTGCCGGAGGACGAGCTGGAGAATGTGTTCCAGCCCTTCTGCCGGCTGGAGGACAGCCGCAACCGGGAAACCGGCGGCACCGGCCTCGGCCTGCCCATCGCCCGCAATATTTTCCGTGCGCATGGTGGCGATGTGGTGCTGCGCAATCGGCCGGGCGGCGGGCTGGTGGCGCTGGCCTCCCTGCCGGTCTGACTCACGGCCCGAACAGGGCCAGCGCGATCTCCCCGGCGGCCATGCTGGCCGTCAGGCCGATCAGCGACCAGCGCGTCGCCTCTCGCCAGGCAGGCTCGGCGGGAGCTTCGCGGCGCAGCACGCAGGGGCGCGGCGGGATGCGAAGATCGGCCGGGATGTCGCGGGCGACAGAGGCCTGGGGGCGAAAGCCGAGGGCGATGCTGCTCATGGGGTGACTGGAACATATCAAGAACATGAACGCAAGCGGATTCATTGCCCATGGTGATGAGCGCGGTTGACGATGCCCCTTGTGAAAGCGCCCCAGGCCCATGAACATGTCGACCAGCAAGGAGCGCTGCATGTCAAAGTCCGAGGGGTCTCCGCTGGCCCGACGCCTGTTGGTGCTGCGCCTGGCAAGCCTGGGTGGTGCCGCGTCGCTGCCCGTCGCGGCGGCGGCGCAAAGTTCCAAGTCTCCGCCCGGCGCGCCACCTGCGCCGCCAGGGGGAAAGGGCGGGCCGCCGGCGCAGGGCGGCAAGGGCGGTAGCGCCCCCACCCCGCCCCCCAGCGGCGCGACGGACAGTGACCCGAATGACCCGCCGGGCCGTGGCCGTGGTGGCAATCGTCCGGGCACCGGCGTCAGCGACAGCGACCCCAACGACCCGCCCGGCCGTGGCCGTGGCGGCAACCGGCCGGGTGGTGGCGTCACCGACAGCGATCCGAACGACCCGGCGGGTCGTGGCCGGGGCGGGAACCGGCCGGGCGGTGTCACCGACAGCGATCCCAATGATCCGCCCGGCGCGGGCCGAGGCGGCGCGGCGCCGCGCAAGGGCGCCAGCGGGCCGACCGATCGCGACCCGACGGACCCGCCTGGCCGTGGCCGCAGCGGCACCGTGCGGATCTGACGACGGGGCTCAGCCGATCGCGATACCGCGCCCGGCGAAAAAGCGCTCGAAGACCTCGGGCGTCAGCCGCGCATCCAGCTGTGTGGCGGGGGTGTCGCCGGAGGGGTTGTGGAAGCGCAGCGCCCCGTCGGCGGCGCGGCCGAAGACCAGCACCAGATGCCCGCCGCGCAAGGCCGGCGGCACCTCCGGCCAGCGGATGCCGGGATGGACGGAGGCGATGAACAGCCCCTCCGGCAGATTATGCGCCGACACATCCAGCACGATGCGCGCGGCAATCCCCTGCCTCGCCAGCCAGGCCACCGCCCCGGCATAGATCAGGCCGCGAATATCGCCTTCCGGCGTTTCCACATAGCCGCCCTCGGCCTGGACGCCCCGGCGGATGTCATGGATCGGCGGCACCGGCCGGCCCAGCGCGCCGAGCACCATTTGCAGACAGGCGCAGCCGCAGAGATGTCCGGCCCATAGCCCGTATTCCGCTGCATCGGCGGCGCCGCTCTCGGCCCAGAGCGGATCGGTGGCCGCATCACGTCCGGCGAGGAAATCCGCGACCAGGTCGCGGCTTTCCCACTGGGCGCGATAGAGCGTGATGACTTGAGGTGGAATCACCGAAAAGTCTGAATCACGCGATCAAACAAAGCTGGATCAGGCGGCGTCGTTCAGATGGCAGGCGCTGCGCTGACCGGGCGCGATCTCCCGCAGCTTCGGCACCTCCACCGAGCAGCGCGCGAAGGCATGCGGGCAGCGCGGATGGAAATGGCAGCCGGGCGGCGGGTTCAGCGGCGAGGGGATTTCGCCCTTCACCGTGGCGAAGGCCCGCTTGCGGTTGCCGATGCGCGGCACGCTGTTCAGCAGCGACTGGGTATAGGGGTGGTTGGCCGCGGTGAAGACGCGCTCGGTCGGCGCTTCCTCCACCACACGGCCGAGATACATGATGACCACGCGGTCGCTGAGATGTTCGACCACGCCAAGGTCATGGCTGATGAACAGATAGGTCAGGTCCAGATCTGTCCGCAGCTTCATGAACAGGTTCAGGATCTGCGCCTGGATCGACACGTCCAGCGCCGCCACCGCCTCGTCGCAGACGATGAATTCCGGTGCCACGGCCAAGGCCCGGGCAATGCCGATGCGTTGGCGCTGGCCGCCGGAGAACTGGTGCGGGTAGCGGCGCTTGAAGGCCGGGTCGAGGCCGGCGCGGCGCATCTGCTCATCGACATAGCTGTCGAAATTCGCGCGCGTGGTCAGGCCATGCACCAGCGGCGCCTCGCCCACGATGTCGGCCACGCGCATGCGCGGGTTCAGGCTGGCATAGGGGTCCTGGAAGATCATCTGCCGGCGCAGCTTGCCGATCTTGCCGGCCTCGCCGTGCATGGCGGCGACGTTCTGACCGTTCCAGAGGACCTCGCCCTCCGATTGCGGCAGGATGCCCGCGACGATGCGGCCGAGCGTGGATTTGCCGCAGCCGGATTCCCCGACCAGGCCGACCACCTCACCCTTGCGCACGCGAAGGTCGACACCGTCCACCGCATGGACGATCTCCTCCTTCACCGAAGCGCCGAGCTTGCGCGCCAGCTTGGCGGCGATGTCGAGCTTCTTGGCGAAGCGGCGGGTGACGCCGCGCAGCTCGATCATCGGGGTTTCGCTGTCCGAGAAGACCCGGGCCGGACCGACGGATTCGCTCTGCATCTGCATCTGCGTCTGGCTCATGCCGCCACCACCTCCTCAAGATGCGGGTGATGGCAACGGGCGAGGCGGCCCGGCAGCCAGGGCTTCAGTTCCGGCATCACCACGCAATCGGCCTGGGCGCGGGGGCAGCGGGCGCGGAAGGAACAACCCTCCGGCAGGTTGAGCAGCGAGGGCGTCATGCCGGGGATCTGCCGCAGCGGCTCGCCGCGCTTGTTGCGGGACGGCACGCTGCCGATCAGCCCGTGGGTATAGGGATGCAGCGGCGCGTCCAGCACCTCTCCCACATCGCCATGCTCGACGACGCGGCCGGCATACATGACGGCGATATCGTCGGCGAGGCCGGCGACCACGGACAGGTCATGGGTGATCCAGAGCATCGCCGTGCCGGTGTTGGCGCAGAGCTTCTGGACCTCCGCCAGGATCTGGCCCTGGATCGTCACGTCGAGCGCCGTGGTGGGCTCATCCGCCACGATCAGGTCGGGCCTGTGCAGTAGCGCGATGGCGATGGCCACGCGCTGGCGCATGCCGCCGGAGAACTGGTGCGGATAGGATTTCAGCCGCTCTTCCGGTGACGGGATGCCGACCATGCCCAGCGCGTCCCGGGACCGGGCCAGCGCTTCGGCGTGGGAGACCTTGTCATGCGCCAGAACCGTCTCGACCATCTGCGTGTCGATGCGAAGCACCGGGTTCAGCGTCATCATCGGGTCCTGGAAGATCATCGCAATGCGGTTGCCCCGCAGATGCTGCATCTCCTCCTCGGACAGCTTCGCCAGGTCCTTGCCCTGGAACAGGATGGAGCCGCCAACGATGCGGCCGGGCGCATCGACCAGCCTCATGATGGAAAAGCCCGTCACGGTCTTGCCGGAGCCGCTTTCACCGACCAGCCCCAGCACCTTGCCGCGGCCGATGGTGAAGGACACGTCGTCCACGGCGCGCACGACGCCAGCGCGCGTGAAGAAATGCGTCTGGAGGTTGCGCACCTCCAGCGTCGGCGCCGCGGCCGTTGCGGCGGCCAGGGTCGGCGCCGCGGTGTTGAGGGAATCAGCCATGGGCACCCTTACTTCTGCAGCCGCGGGTTCAGCACATCACGCAACTGGTCGCCGACCAGATTGATGGCGACGATCGTCACCAGCAGCGCGATACCCGGATAGAAGGAAATCCAATACTTGCCGGACAGCATGTATTCGTAGCCATTGGCGATCAGCAGGCCGAGCGAGGGCTCGGTGATCGGCACGCCGAGGCCGAGGAAGGATAGCGTCGCCTCCAGCGCGATGGCGCGGGCCACCTGCATCGTGCCGATGACGATCAGCGGCGGCAGGCAGTTCGGCAGCAGATGGCGGAACAGGATGCGGTAGCGCGGCAGCGCCAGGCATTCCGCCGCCTCGATATATTCGCGCCGACGTTCCACCAGCGCCGTGCCACGCACGGTGCGCGCGTAGTAGGCCCATTCGACCACGACGATGGCGATGATGACGTTCGTCACGGACTTGCCGAGGAACGCCAGGATCATCAGCGCGACGAGGATCGACGGGAAGGAGAGCTGCAGGTCGACGATGCGCATGATCAGGCTGTCGGTCTTGCCGCCGGCATAGGCCGCGGCGAGGCCGAGCGAGGCGCCGACCATGCAGGCGATGAAGGCAGAGCCGGCGCCGACGGTCAGCGAGATGCGCAGCCCGTACATGATGCCGGACAGCATGTCCCGCCCCTGGTCGTCCGTGCCGAGCCAGTAGGTGATGGACCCGTCGCCGGATTTCTCCCCCGGCTCCAGCCGCCCGTCCATGATGTCCAGCACCGCCAGGTCATAGGGGTTCTGGGGCGAAATGAAGGGGGCGAGGATCGCCACCAGGATGATGATGGTGATCACCGCCAGCCCGCCCAGGGCCAGCTTCGATTCCGCGAATTCCGAGACGAAGCGCCGGAACGGCGTCTCCACCTTGATCTTGGCGGGGTCCTGGATCGGAGCCCCCTGGCCGACAACCGCGCTCATGCCGTGCGCCCCTTCACTTGCTGTCCAGCCGCACACGCGGGTCGAGCACCGAATACATCAGGTCGACGATCAGGTTGATGGTGATGAACATCAGCACGACGATCATCAGATAGGCGACGATCACAGGCCGATCGAGCACGTTGATGCTGTCGATGATCAGCTTGCCCATGCCCGGCCAGGCAAAGATGCTTTCCGTCACGACCGAGAAGGCGATGGTGCTGCCGAATTCCAGCCCGGTCACGGTGACCACCGGGATCAGGATGTTCTTGAACACATGCACGAAGGTCACGCGGAAGGGGCTGAGCCCCTTGGCGCGGGCGAATTTCACATAGTCCATCAGCATCGTCTCCCGCACCCCCGCGCGGGTCAGGCGGATGACGAGGCTGATCTTGAACAAGGCTAGGTTCAGCGCCGGCATCGCCAGATGCGTCAGCCCGTTCCAGGTCAGGAAGGACCAGCGCATGCCGAGGATCTCCACCGTCTCGCCGCGCCCGGTGGAGGGCAGCCAGCCGAGCTGCACGGCGAAGACCATGATGAGCATCAGCCCGACCCAGAAGGTGGGCAGGGAGAAGCCGAGGATCGACCCGGCCATGATGCCCTTGCTGGCGATGCTGTTGGGCTTCAGCCCGGCATAGAGGCCAAGCGGCAGGCCGATCAGGATGGCGCCGAAGGTCGCGGCGAAGGCCAGTTCCAGCGTCGCCGGCATGCGCTGCAGGATCAGCTGCAGCGCGGGTTCGTTGAACACGAAGGAGCGTCCGAGATCCCCCTGCACCGCCTTGCCCAGGAAGATCAGATATTGCTGCCAGAGCGGCAGGTCGAGGCCGAGGGCGGCGACCGCGCGCTCCCGCTCGAACTGGTCGGCATCCGGGCTGATCAGGATCTCCACCGGATCACCGATGGCGAAGACGCCGACGAAGACGATGATCGACATCGCCAGGACCACGCCGGCAGCCTGGATCAGGCGGCGGAGGAGATAGACGCTCATTCGAAGTCCTTCCGGCCTGCCTTAGCGGGCGGCAGCCGGGCGCACATCCTGGGCCCGGGTCAGTTCATCGACGCGCGGCGAATGCGTCAGGGTACGGCGCATTGCCCAGATGTTGGTCTGGATGTGCAGCGGGATCACGGCCACCTGCTCGGCGGCGATGCGCTGGGCACGGATCAGCATCTGCTCGCGCTTTTCCTCATCCAACTCGACCAGCGCCTGGGTCAGGATGCCATCCACCTCGGCGTTGGAGAAACGGCCGCGGTTGGAAGCGCCCCAGCCGCGCTCACGCGAGACGGTGGCCAGGATGTTGCGCAGCGGGTGGCTGCCATCCGGGTTGGAACCCCAGCCGATCAGATGCGCGGAATATTCGGCCCGGCCGGCCCGCCCGACGAAGGTGGCCCAGGTCTGCGCCTCCACCGCCGTGCGCACGCCGATGCGGGTCCACATCTGGCCGACCGCCTGGGCGATGCGGCTGTCATTGATGTAGCGGTCGTTCGGGCTGTTCAGCGTGATGCGGAAGCCATCCGGATAGCCGGCCTCGGCCAGCAGGCGCCGCGCGCCGTCCGGATCGTATTCCGGCGCGGTCACGTCGGTCACATGACTGAAGGTGCCCGGCGGCAGGAACTGGCCGGAGGGCGTGGCCGCCCCTTCCATCACGCGCTCGGCGATCGCCTTGCGGTCGATGGCGATCGACAGGGCGCGACGCACCCGCACATCCTGCAGCGGGTTGCGGCCCAGCGGGCGGCCATCATTGCCGGTGATGAAGGGCGAATTCTCATTCGCGGCGCGCAGATGGTCGAGGCCGAGGAAGACCAGCCGCAGGCCCACCGTCTCCGACAAGTTCATGTTCTGGTCGCGACGCAGCCGTGCCAGGTCGCTGGTCGGCACCTGGTCGATGAAGTCGAGGTCGCCCGACAGAAGCGAGGCGGTGCGCGTCGCGTCATTGGTGACCATGCGGTAGTTCACGCGCTCAAACGCCGGCTTGTCGCCCCAGTAGCTGTCGTTGCGCGCGAATTCGATGCGGTCGCCGCTGCGATGGCTGACCACGCGCCAGGGGCCGGTGCCGATGGCGGCGCGGCCGGCGTTGAAGTCCTCGGTCGCCGCATTGGCATGGGTCTCCGAATCCAGGATGCGGACATTGGTCATGTCGAGCGGCATCAGCGGATAGGGCTCGGCGGTGTGGAAGCGGATCGTCAGCGGATCGACGACTTCCATCCGCAAGATCGGCCGCGCATAGGCGGCGTAGGAGGACGGGCTGTTCGGCACATTGGGCAGGCGCTGGATGGTGAAGACCACATCCTCCGCCGTGAAGGCGTTGCCATTGTGGAAGCGCACATTCGGCCGCAGCTTGAATTCCCAGGTGGTCGGGCCGACCGCGCGCCAGCTTTCCGCGAGGCCTGGGATGTTGCGCGCCGCGGCGTCGGTATTGACCAGCTTGTCGAAGATCATGTCGCTGACGGCGTTGTTCGGCGACAACTGGTGATAATGCGGATCGAGCGATGTTACCGGCGAACCGACGCCGATGTTCAGCGTCTGAGCCTGTGCCACAGGCAGGCCCAGGACAGCGGCTGCCGCGGCCAGTACGGCGGCATTGCGGATGCTGTTGCGCATCACTCTCTCCTCAACAAAAGCTTCCCCGAAGCGGTCTGTGTAGCAGCATGTGTCGCGACGGGCTAGGCTAACAGCCTGTTCATGACTGTCCGGAGAGACACAGCGAATGCGATATCACCACCTGCGCCGCCGCCACGCCTTGCTGGCAGCGGCACTTCTGGCCACGGCATCGCCCGCCCTTGCGCAGCCGGCATCGCGCAACCTCACCATCGGCATCGGCGGCTCGCCCACCTCGCTCGACCCGCATTTCTACAACGCCTCGCCCAATATCAGCCTGACCATGCATATGTTCGACCGGCTGACGGAGCAGGATTCGCAGGCGCGCATCCAGCCGGCACTGGCCGAAAGCTGGCGCGCCGTCAGCGACACCATGTGGGAGTTCAAGCTGCGTGCCGGCGTGAAGTGGCATGACGGGCGCGACTTCACCGCGGATGACGTAGCTTTCACGATCAGCCGCGCGCCCAACGTGCCGAACAGCCCCGGCGGCTTCGGCGGCTTCGTCCGCGCCATCACGCGGGTCGAGGTGGTCGATCCCCTGACCATCCGCTTCCACACCGCCGCCCCGCACCCACTGCTGCCGACTGAACTCGCCTCGATCCAGATCATCTCCCGCCATGTCGGCGAGGGTGCGGCGACCGAGGACTACAATTCGGGCCGCGCCGCCGTGGGCACCGGGCCCTATCGCCTCGTCTCCTACCGCCCCGGCGACCGCACCGAATTCGCCCGCAACGAGGCCTATTGGAAGGGCGCCGAGCCCTGGGGCCGCGTCTCCTACCGCTTCGTCGCCAATGACGCGGCGCGCACCGCCGGCATCCTGGCCGGCGACCTCGACGTGATCGACCAGGTGCCGTCGACGGACATCGCCCGGCTGCGCCGCGACAACCGGCTCAGCATCTCCGAGATCCAGGGGCTGCGCCTGATCTATCTGATGACCGACTTCTCCCGCACCGACACCGCGCCGGTGATGGTCAGCGACAACGAGGGCAGGCCGCTGGAACGCAATCCGATGCTGGATTCGCGGGTGCGGCGCGCGCTGTCCATCGCCATCGACCGGGAAGCGCTGGCCGACCGCGTCATGGAAGGCACGGCACGGCCGACCGGCCAGTGGCTGCCGCCGGGCTCCTATTCCTACAACCCGGCCGTCGAGGCGCCGCGCCCCGATCCGGACGGCGCCCGCCGCCTGCTGGCTGAGGCCGGCTTCCCGCAGGGCTTCCGGCTGACGCTGGCGACGCCGAACGACCGCTATCCGAATGATTCGCGCACCGCCCAGGCGGTAGCGCAGATGTGGAGCCGCATCGGCGTGCGCACCCAGGTCGAGGCGCTGCCCTGGACCAGCTACGCCGCCCGCAACGCCCGCCAGGAATTCAACGCCCGCCTGGCCGGCTGGGGCAGCGTGACCGGGGAGGCCAGCTACATGCTGGTAAATATCTTCGGCACCTATGACCGCGAACGCCGCACCGGCGCCTCCAACAACTCCCGCTACTCGAATCCGGAGCTGGATGCGCTGACGGCCCGCGCCGCCGGCACGCTGGACGATGCCGAGCGCGAGAAGCTGTTGCAGGAGGCGGTGGCCATGGTGGATCGCGAGACGGCGATGATCCCGCTGTTCCAGCTGGTGAATTTCTGGGCCACCCGCCGCGGCATCAACTACGAGCCGCGGATGGATGAGCGCACCGTCGCGATGAACGCCCGCCCCGCTAACTGAACCCTCGCCCGTTAAAAGCCCTCTCCCCCCGACAGGGGGAGAGGGTTGGGTGAGGGACAACCCGGGACGAGAACGGCCTGCCTCGCCCCCGAAATCCCTACTCCTCCTCAGCCTCCGCCACCGGCAGGATCGCCGTTTCCTTCGGCGAGGCCAGCGCCAGGATCGTCTCGGTCCGCGCCACGCCCGGCTGGCCGCGCACGGCCTCCGACACAAAGGTCTCCAGCGCGGCGATGTCCGCCAGGCGCAGCTTCAGCAGGTAGCACCAGGCGCCGGTGACGGTGTGGCATTCCAGCACCGCCTCATGCTGCTTCATGGCGGCGACGAAGCCGGCATCGCCGTCGCCGGGATGCATGGCGACGAAGACGAAGGCGAGCAGCGGGCAGCCGGCGGCGGTGGGGTCGAGGTCGATCCGCCAGCCGCGGATCACCTCCCGCTCCTCCAGCCGCTTCACCCGCTCCGCGGTGGCCGAGACGGACAGGCCTGCGACCTTGGACAATTCGGCGAGGCCAGCCGCCCCATTCTCCTGCAGGGCGACGACGAGGTTGCGATCGATTTCATCCATGGGCGCAGGTTAGCCCGGCCGCGCCCAAAAAAGAAACGGCGGGCTTGCGCCCGCCGCTGATCTTTTCCGGTGGTTCTGCCGGACGGCCGTCAGATGTAGTGTTCGGCCAGCGGGCGGAAGCCGTTGAAGGCCTGGCTCGCATAGGTCGTTACATAGGCGCCGGTCGAGAGAAGCTGCACCTGGTCGCCGGCATCGAGGGCCATCGGCAGGCGGTAGTTGGACTTCTCATACAGCGTGTCGGTGCTGTCGCAGGTCGGGCCGGCGATGGTCACCGGGCCTTCCTCGCCACCATCATGCGGGGTCTGGAAGGCATAGCGGATGGACTCGCCCTCCGTCTCCGCCAGCCCGCCGAAGCGGCCGATGTCGAGATAGACCCAGCGCACCGGATCATCCTCCCCCTTGCGGGACACCAGCACGACCTCGGACGACACCACACCGGCATCGCCCACCATGAAGCGGCCCGGCTCGATCACCATCTCCGGCAGCGCATTACCGAAATGAGTGGTCATGGCGCCCATGATGGCATCGCCGAAGGCGTCGATCTCCGGCACCTCGGCCCGGTAGCGCACCGGATAGCCGCCGCCGAGATTGACCATGCGCAGATTGATGCCGGCCTGCTTCAGATCAGTGAAGATCATCGCGACGCGGGCGATCGCCGCCTCATAGGCGCCGGTCTGGGTCTGCTGGCTGCCGACATGAAAGGAGATGCCATAGGGGTCGAGACCCCATTCGGCCGCCTTCACCATCAGGTCGCGCGCCATTGCGGCTTCGCAGCCGAACTTGCGCGACAGCGGCCACTCGGCGCCCTTGTTCTCCACCAGGATGCGGCAATAGACGCGCGCGCCGGGGGCGGAACGGGCGAGCTTCTTCAGCTCCGGCTCGCTGTCGAAGGCGAACATGGTGACGCCGGCGGCGAAGGCGGCCTTGATGGCGCTCTCCTTCTTCACCGTATTGCCGAAGGAGATGTCGGCCGGGCGCGCGCCGGCTTCCAGGCAGGCCTGGATTTCTTCCCAGGAGGCCGCGTCGAAGGAGGAGCCGAGGCCGCTCAACCGGTCCAGGATCGGCGCGGCCGGATTCGCCTTCACCGCGTAGTAGACGCGGGCGAGCGGCAGCGTGGCCTTCAGCCGGCGATAGTTCTGCTCCACGCGGTCCACGTCCAGGACGAGGCACGGGGTGGCCGGCGCATGGTCGCGCAGATAGGAAGCGATTTTCGGGTTCATCGCGCCCGTACTCCTGCAAATAGCGGAGACAGCCCCCTGTCGGGAGGACGGCCCCTAGATTGACGAAACGGTCGAACGAACCAGCGACCAAGTGAGGCCGGCGGGGTGAGCCGCCGGGGTTGCCAGAACGCTGACGTCGTTGCGTTAACCTTGCGCCGCGGTGACCGGTCCCTACTGACCGGTTCCGTGGGCTTGGGGCCTTCGGCACGTGCGTACTGCGTCTGCGGCGCATATAGGCGCCAAGGGCCAGGGAGGAAAGCGGTATTTGCACCTCGACCCGGTTTTTTTCCGTGAGCTTTGCTAAATGACCGGAAAGGCCCCCCGTAGCCCCCGGGGGGCGGCCGGGATGGCTCCTGAAAAACCTGCAAGGTCCAGGCGAATCCGCCTGTATCGGTTTTCACCCCCCCTGCTCGGCCAACCCCTTCCGAGCCCGGCTTGCCGCAGGGAAGGCCGCCCCATAATGTTTCTTGTCTGCAATCGTGGGTCGCACTGATGTCTTACCGAGTTCCGCCAGCCCCCTCCCCGTTCCGCGCTTCCCGGGCCGCGCTGCTTCTGGCGCTGCTGATCGGGCTCGGCGGCTGCGCGCAAATGGAGGAGAGGCATCGGGAGCGGCTGCGGGGCGATGCCACCAGCATGCTGTCCAACGGGCCGCCCCCGAATTACCGCGAGCTGGTGCAAGCCGCCATCCGGCAGCGTCTGTCCCGGCCGGACAGCTTCGTGGATGGCCTGATCGGCTCGCCGAGGCCGGGCAGCCAGAATGTTGTCTCGGTTGTTAACGGCCGGGTGATGGAGTCCTCGCGCCGGACCACGGCGGTCGGCTGGGTCGTCTGCACGCGCTACGGCGCCCGGTCCGTATTCGGCCGCGAGTTCCAGGAGAATACGGCGGTGCTCATCAGCGCCCAGGGCGAGGTCACGTCGGTTGATTCCAACGCCCCGACCTGCGCCCGCATGCCGGCGACGATGATGGAGCCGCTCACCCTATAGGGGCGGCACCCTCAGCGGATCAGCCCCGCGACCGGGCTGGAGGGATCGGCTGCCGCGCTGCGCGGCATCCGCCCTGCCAGGAAAGCGTCCCGCCCCGCCTCCACCGCCGCCTTCATCGCCCGCGCCATCCGCACCGGGTCCCGCGCATGGGCGATGGCGGAATTCAGCAGCACCGCGTCGCAGCCCAGCTCCATGGCCAAAGCGGCGTCCGACGCCGTGCCGATCCCGGCATCCACCAGCACCGGCACCTTGGCCTGGGCGATGATCGCCTTGATCATGAAGGGATTGGCCACGCCGAGCCCGCTGCCGATCGGCGCGCCGAGTGGCATGATGGCGACGCAGCCCATCTCCTCCAGCCGCTTCGCCGCCACCGGGTCGTCGGCGCAATAGACCATCACCTCGAAGCCATCGGCCAGCAGCGCTGCCGCGGCCTCGAAGGTCGCGGCCATGTCCGGATACAGGAAGGGTGGCGGGCCGAGCACTTCCAGCTTCACCAGGTTCCAGCCCCCGGCCTCCCGCGCCAGGCGCAGTGTGCGCACCGCATCCATGGCGGTGAAGCAGCCGGCGGTATTGGGCAGGTAGGTGTAGCGGTCGGGCGACACGAAATCCTGCAGCATCGGCTGGCTGGCATCCGACAGATTCACCCGCCGCACCGCGACGGTGACCATCTCCGCCCCCGAAGCCTCGATCGCGGCCTGCGTCTCGGGCAGGTCCTTGTAGCGGCCGGTGCCGACGACGAGGCGGGAGCGGAAGCGCCGACCGGCGACGGTCCAGCCCTCATCGACCTGCGGAATGCCGTCCATCTCAACCACCCCCGATGAAGTGCACGATCTCCAGCCGATCCCCGGCGCCGAGTCGGGTGCTGGACCAGGCGGAGCGCGGCACGATTTCCAGATTGCGTTCCACCGCCACCTTGGGCGCGGCCAGGCCGATCAAGGTCAGCAATTCGGCGACGGAGGCACCCTCCGGCACCTCACGACGCTCCCCGTTCACCTCGATCGCGATGGAGGCAGGCATGGCTGTTCCCGTCATGGGCGGAAGATGGCGGGCGCGCGGGCGGTGAACAAGACGCGCCGGGTGCAAGGCTGGCATCGGCCGTGGCCCTGGCACGTCCCTGCCTGCGAGTGGCTCGCGCCCGCTTGCCCCCGCTTATCCCCCCGTGCTAGCCCGGCGCACCCCGTAAAACCCTGGGATTCCCGTGAACCCGCCGCTGATCGTCGTCCTGAACGGACCCAATCTGAATCTGCTCGGCACCCGCCAGCCGGAGATCTATGGCTCCGCGACGCTGGATGATGTCGAGCAGCTCTGCGCCGAAACGGCGGAACAGCTGGGTCTGGCCATCGACTTCCGGCAGACCAATGGGGAAGGCGAGCTGATCACCTGGGTGCAGGAATGCCGCGGCCGGGCCGATGGCATCATCATCAACCCCGCCGGCTACAGCCATACCTCCATCGCCTTGATGGATGCGCTGAAGGCCACCGACCTGCCGATCGTGGAGGTCCATATTTCCAACATCCACCGCCGGGAGGAATTCCGGCATCTCAGCTATGTGTCCAAGGCGGCGACCGGCGTGATCGCGGGCCTGGGCATCCAGGGCTACGCCCTGGCGCTGCAAGCGATCGCTGACCTGGTGACCGAAGAAGGAGAGCCCTGAATGTCGGGCGTGCAATTCGACGCAGCGGCGATCCGCGAACTCGCCAAGATCCTGCGGGAGACCGATCTCACCGAGATCGAACTGGTCGAGAAGGACAGCCGTATCCGCGTGGCGCGGCAGATCACGGTGACGCAGGTGGCGCATCTGCCCACCGCCGCAGCCCCCGCGGCCGCCCCCGCCGCCCTGGCGGTGCCGGAGCCCGTGGTGACCGATGCGGCGCATCCGGGCCTCATCACCTCCCCCATGGTCGGCGTGGCCTATCTGTCGCCGGAACCCGGCGCGGCGCAGTTCGTGACGGTGGGGGCCAAGGTGGCGCAGGGCCAGACCCTGATGCTGATCGAGGCGATGAAGACCTTCAACCAGATCCGCGCCCCCCGCGCCGGCACCGTCACCCGCATCCTGGTGGAAGGCGGCTCGCCCGTGGAATTCGGCGAACCGCTGATGATTATTGAATGATGGCGATCGCCATCAGCCGCCCGATGACGGGAGGGCCGGAGGCCCGGACGTCTGAATCGGCCGGCCTCGCGCCGCATAGCGGCGGGAAGAGAGCATAATGTTCAAGAAGGTCCTGATCGCGAATCGCGGCGAGATCGCGCTGCGGGTGCATCGCGCCTGCCAGGAGATGGGCATCCGCACCGTCGCCGTGCATTCCACCGCCGACAATACGGCGATGCATGTGCGCCTGGCGGATGAGAGCGTCTGCATCGGCCCGCCCTCCGCACGCGACAGCTATCTGAACATGGCCGCGATCCTGTCGGCCGCCGCCATCACCGGGGCGGAGGCGATCCATCCCGGCTATGGCTTCCTCTCGGAGAACGCGAATTTCGCCGAGATGGTGGAGGCCCATGGCCTGGCCTTCATCGGCCCGACGGCCGCCCATATCCGCATGATGGGCGACAAGATCGCCGCCAAGGACGCCATGCGCAGCCTGGGCGTGCCGCTGGTGCCCGGCTCGCTCGGCGCGCTGGACAGCCTGGAGGAAGCCCGCGCCGTCGCGGAGGAGATCAAGTACCCGGTGCTGATCAAGGCCGCCGCCGGCGGTGGCGGTCGCGGCATGAAGGTGGCGCGCAGTGCCGATGAGCTGGAGGAAGCCTGGCGCGTCGCGCGCACGGAATCCAAGGCCGCCTTCGGCGATGACAGCGTCTATATGGAAAAGTACCTGGATCGCCCGCGGCATATCGAGTTGCAGGTGATGGCCGACATGCACGGCAATGTGGTGCATTTCGGCGAGCGTGACTGCTCGCTCCAGCGCCGCCACCAGAAGCTGGTGGAGGAGGCCGGCAGCCCGGTTCTGACGCCGGCTGAGCGCGACGCGCTGGGCGCTCAGGTCACCAAGGGCCTGCGCCAGCTCGGCTACCGCAATGCCGGCACGCTGGAATTCCTGTGGCAGGACGGCCAGTTCGCCTTCATCGAGATGAACACCCGGCTTCAGGTGGAACATCCGGTGACGGAGATGATCTGCAATGTGGACCTGGTGAAGGAACAGCTTCGCGTCGCCGCTGGCGAGCCGCTGGGCTATACCCAGGACGACATCCGCTTCTCCGGCCATGCCATCGAATGCCGCATCACGGCGGAGGACCCCGAGACCTTCGCCCCCAGCCCCGGCCGGGTCGATATGTACCACGCCCCGGGCGGGCTCGGCGTGCGCGTCGATAGCGCCCTCTATTCCGGCTACACCGTGCCGTCGAACTACGACAGCCTGGTGGCCAAGCTGGTGGTGCACGGCCGGACGCGGCCCGAGGCGATCGCCCGGCTGAAGCGGGCGCTGGCGGAGATGGTCGTCTCCGGCATCAAGACCACCCTGCCGCTGCACCAGCGCATCGTGGCGGACCCGGAATTCCAGGCCGGCGACTATACGATCCACTGGCTGGAGCGCTTCGTGGAGCGCGGGGCCTGACATACCGGGGCCGGCCATCAGGCCGGTCCCGCGCCGTGACATGGGCCGAAACAGGCTGCCCTCGCGGCGACACTATCCTTGGCGCATACTGGTTTCGTGAGCCGCCGCCAGTTCGACATAACACCTGACCTGATGCTCCGCGCCTACCGGGCGGGGCTTTTTCCCATGGCCGAAACCCGGCGCGGGGACCGGCTTTACTGGCTGGACCCGGAACTGCGCGGCGTGCTGCCGCTGGACCGCTTCCACCTGCCGCGCCGGCTGCGCCGCACCGTGCTGGCCGGCCCCTATGACATCACCACCAATCGCGACTTCGCCGGCGTGATCGCCGCCTGCGCCGCCCCCGATACGGGGCGGGAGGACACCTGGATCAATCCGGAGATCGAGCGCCTGTTCGGCGCCCTGCACCGCATGGGCCATGCCCATTCGGTGGAAGCCTGGCTGCCGGGCGAAGGCGGGCCGCAGCTGGTCGGCGGGCTGTATGGCGTGGCACTCGGCGGCGCCTTCTTCGGCGAGAGCATGTTTTCGCGCGCGCGCGACGCTTCGAAGGTCGCGCTGGTGCATCTGGTGGCGCGGCTGCGGCTGTTCGGCTTCACCCTACTGGATGCGCAGTTCCAGACCACCCACCTGGCCCAGTTCGGCTGCCATGAGGTGCCGCGCCAGGCCTATAAGCGCCTGCTGTCCGAAGCGGTGGAGCAGCAGGGCATCTGGAACGACGCGGTGCCGGCGGAGGCCGTTCTGGCCGAGATCCGCCGCCTGGGCGAGACCGCTGACTAGTCTTCTAGGGACGCGGCCCTATTGCGGCAGGCATTGCAGGATGCGGATGTCGTAGACCGGGTGCTGCAGCATGTTCACGCCCGGCGCCTCGGCGAACATCCAGCCACGGAAGACCGGGTTGGCCTCCGGCGGCAGGCGGCTGTCACTGATCTCGATATAGGCCGCGGCGTCCGGCACCTCATCCGGCGGGCGGGCATGGCAGGCGCGGACCAGGATGGTTAGGCTGCCGAAGCGCTCCGGCTGGTTCAGCGCGGCGCGCAGCACGGTGATCCGCGCCGTCACCTTGTCCAGCGCCTGCAACTGGGCGACGCGCTGCGGCCGCCAGTCCTGGGCAAAGGCCGGGCTGGAGAGCAGCAGGAAGGCGAGAAGGAGGCGCCTCATGGGCGCTTCGGGCTCGGCAGGGCGGCGACCAGATCGCCCAGGATGCGCCGCATGGCCGCCTCGTCCACACCCATCAGCACCGCATCCTCGAAGGCGTCGCGCAGCACCTGGGCCGCCTCCTCATGGTTCTCCGCCAGCACCTTCAGCTTCTCGCGGCACGACAGCGGCACGCCATCGGCGCCCGGCCAGGTGGCGGGAGGGGCGAGGCCGTTCATGGGGTCCGGGCGGGTGCCGCCCCGCCGCCGGCCGGCGGCGTGCCCTCGCCACGGTTCGGCTGGCCCTCGGTCATCGAGAAGATGAAGCGGCCCAGCAGGCTTTCCAGGCTGATGGCGGATTGGGTGATGGTGATCTCCCCGCCATCGGCCAGGATGCGATCCGATCCGCCCGGCACCAGGGAGACAAAGCGCCCGCCCAGCAGCCCTTCACTGGCGATCTCGGCGGAGCTGTCGGAGGGGATCTTCAAGGCGGAATCGACGCGCAGGGACAGCACGGCCAGGAAGCTGACGGGGTCGATGCGCTGATCGACCACGCTGCCCACCTTGACCCCGGCGATCCGCACATCGGCGCCGGGCGCCAGCCCGTCGATGCGGTCGAACTTCGCGGTCAGGGTGACGCCCGCGCCGGAAAAGCCCGAACGACCGCTATTGGTCAGCGCATAGGCCAGAAATCCGCAGGCCACCACCAGCACCGCGGCGCCGGCGAGAATCTCGGCGAGGGAACGACGCTTCATGGGTGCTTGATCCTGTAGGGGACGCGCAGGGTCAGGAACCCGGCGTCCAGGCCTCATAATCGCCGGTCGTCACCTGCCGGCGGCCGCCCGAATAGTCGTGGCCGGCCGGGTGCCAGGCCAAGGCGGTGCCGGTCGGGTTCGGGCGGTGCTCCACCTGCCAGGCATGGGCCTTGGTCTCCGACAGCGGGGCGGCGGCGGTGTGATGCAGCCAGCCATGCCATTCCGGCGGCACCTTGGTCGGGTCCGCGGCGCCGGCGAACAGCACCCAACGGCGCTTGCGGCCATATTGCAGGTAGTCCCGACGGGACTCGTGATAGCTATTGCCGAAGCGGTCCGTACCGATCTTCCGACCGGTCAGGGCTGTGGTCAGACGCATCATCAGCGACATCTGCGATCCTTCGGCGCGGCCCCTGGCGATCCTTGCCCGTGGCTGTGCCGTCATCTGCGGGGGGCGCCAGTTTCGCACAACCCCGGCCTCCGCGCAAAACACCGTGTTGTCCACAGGATGTTGCGGGTTCCACGCAAATGACCCACCAGATACGGCTTCCGCAGGCCGCGCGAGGCCTTTAGGGTTGGTGCATGACATCACTCGCCGGAACGCTGTGGGATCAGGTCGCGCTGTGGCGGGTTCGCGCCGCGCCCGACCCGGATGCCGCCCCCCGCCCTATTGCCCTGCCCGTCGCCTGGGATGAATCCGCCGCGGAGGCGCTGGCCGCCCTGGCGCCGGGCGCCGGCCCGGTGGTCTTCCCGAAGCTCGCCGAGGCCTGGATCAACCGCCTCGCTTTGCGGGGGCGGGAGGTCGGGCTGCTGACCGACGCCGCGGCGCAGGACAGCTTCGCCCATGCGCTGCGGGCCCTGTTGCTGGCCCGCCGTGGCGCGCCCGGCGCCGCGATCTGGCGCAATGAGGTGCGCGGCCCCGCCCGCTTCGTGCTGAACCTGCCCGCCTTCCTCGACCCGGAGGGTGGCTTTGACGCCGCCGCCTACGGGCAGGCGGTGGCGCTGGCGGTGCGTGCCCTGGATATCTGGACCGGCGCCAAGGCGCCGCGCCTGTCGGTCGGGTTCGCCGATCTCGCCGGGCTGCTGGCCGGGCTTGGCCTGCGCTATGGCAGCGCGGAGGCGCGCGCCGTGGGCGCCGCCATCGCCGCCCTGACCCGTGGCGCGGCGGAGGCCGAGTCGGGCCGGATCGGCGCCATTCTCGGCGCCCGCGAGCCCCTCGCTCTGTTCGCCCCCGCCCCGCCCGGCGCCACCCCCGTGCCCGGCCTGGCGGAAGCCGCCCGCGCGGCGCTGGAAGCGGCAGCGCGCAGCCTGGGCCTGCGGCACCAAGTGCTGGTGGCGCTTTCGGCCCCCGATGCGGTGGAACAGCTTCTGGGCGCCGAGACCGGCGGCCTGGCCCCTGCCCCCGGCGCGACACGCCTCGCCCTGGACGCCCATGGCTGGGTGGCCGAAGTGCCGAGTCGCACCGCCTTGCGCATCGGCCGCGCGGCGGCGGAGGCGCTGCTCGCGCCCGTGCCGGATGCCGAATGGGCCGGCATGGCGCAGGCCCTCGCCCCCTTCCTGCATGTGCCGCCGCCCATGCCGGTGGCCCCCGCCGCCCCCGCCCGGGCCGCGCCCCCCTTGCCGGTGCCGGCGCCGAGCCAGGCGCAGCGGCCGATGGGCGCCGTCTGGCGGGTTTCCGTCGGCGGCCACAAGGTGGTGCTGCGCACGGCGGAGGATGCGGAGGGCCGCCTCTCCGAGGTGACCATCGCGCTCAGCAAGGAATCGGCGGCCTATCGCAGCCTGATGGAGGCGATGTTGCAGGCCGTCTCGATCGGTCTGGCGGGCGGCGTGGCGCTGGATTCCTATGTCGAGGCCTATGCCTATACCCGCTTCGGGCCTTCCGGCGCCGTGGAGGGCGACCCGGCCATCCGCCGCGCCACCAGCGTGCTGGACTGGGCTTTCCGCCGGCTGGCACTGGATTATCTCGGCCGTCGCGACCTGATGGACCCCTCCGAGGAGGATTGCGCGCCGGATGCCACCGGCCATGCGGCAGAACATCTGCCGCTGCTGCCGATGGACCTGCCCGCCAGCCCGGCGCCACGCCAGCGGCGGCGGCAGTTGAAGCTGGTGGGATAGAGGGGGCGCCTGGCCCCCACCCCGCGCACCCCGTTTCAGCTTGAGGAACCAGACATGCCCGGCACCGTCGACACCAACCTCGCAAACCTCGGCATCACCCTGCCGCAGGCCCCGGCGCCGGTGGCGAATTACATCGGCTTCAATCTGGTCGGGACCCTGCTGGTCGTCTCCGGCCAGATCCCGCTGGTGGATGGCAAGATCAGCACCACGGGCAAGCTCGGCGCGGGCGTGTCCATCGAGGACGGCCAGGCGGCGGCGCGGACCTGCTTCATCAATCTCGTGGCCCAGGTGAAGGCGGCGGTCGGTGATCTGGACCGGGTGAAGCGCGTGGTGCGCCTCGGCGGCTTCATCGCCTGCGGGCCGGACTTCAGCCAGCACGCGCTGGTGATGAATGGCGCGTCCGACCTCGCCGTGGCGGTATTTGGCGAAGCGGGGCGGCATGCGCGCAGCACCATCGGCGTGCCCTCCCTGCCCGGCGACGCGGCTGTGGAAGTCGAAGGCATGTTCGAGATCACCTGAGGCATTGTCGCGCGACGGGCGCGCCCAACCTTGAGCGGCATGCCCGAACTCAGCCTCTCGCTGCACCGCGCCATCGCGGACATCCCGCCCCTGGACTGGGATGCCTGCGCCGGCCCCGACAATCCCTTCGTCAGCCATGCCTTCCTGCTGGCGCTGGAGGAATCCGGTAGCGTCGGCGGGCGCAGCGGTTGGCTGCCGCAGCATGCGGCCCTGCGCGACGAAGCGGGCCGGCTGCTGGCCTGCGCGCCCTGCTATGCCAAGGTGCATTCCCAGGGCGAATACGTCTTCGACCATGGCTGGGCCGACGCCTTCGAGCGCGCCGGCGGCAGCTACTACCCCAAACTTCAGGTCGCCGCCCCCTTCAGCCCTGTGCCCGGCCCGCGCCTTCTGGTGCGGCCGAAATCCGGCATTGGCGTGGAGGCCTTGGCCCAGGGCCTGGTGCAGGCCTGCGGCCAGCTCGATCTTTCGTCAGTGCACTGCACCTTCTGCACGCCCGAGGAATGGGAAGCGCTGGGCGAGGCCGGCTGGCTGCAACGCATCGGCACGCAGTTCCACTGGTCCAATGCCGGCTATGCGACGTTCGACGATTTCCTCGCGGCGCTGTCCAGCCGCAAGCGCAAGCAGATCAAGCGCGAGCGGCGCGACGCTGAGAATTCCGGCTTCGTGCTGAAGACGCTGCGCGGCCATGAAATCACGCCAAAGCACTGGGAGGCGTTTCACCGTTTCTATGTCTCGACCTCCGACAAGAAATGGGGCCGCAGCGCCTATCTGAAAAAGGCCTTCTGGCCGCTGCTGGGCGAGCGGCTTGGCGACAAGGTCGTGCTGATGGTGGCGGAGCAGGACGGAGAGCCCGTGGCCGGCGCGCTGAACCTGCTCGGCACCGATGCGCTGTACGGCCGCAACTGGGGCTGCCTGGTAGAGGCGCCCTTCCTGCATTTCGAGCTGTGCTACTACCGCGCCATCGACTTCGCCATCGAACACAAGCTGCCCCGCGTCGAGGCCGGCGCCCAGGGCGAGCATAAGATCCAGCGCGGCTACCTGCCCGTGCCGACCTATTCCGCCCATTGGATCCAGCATCCCGGCCTGCGCGCGGCCATCGCGGATTTTCTCGATCGGGAGAGGCCGGCAATGGTGGCGGAGATCGAGGCACTGGCCGAAGCCTCGCCCTTCAAGCGCGAGGGCGAATGATCGCCGTCGCGATCGAGGATCCGGACCAGCCCGCCATCCTCGCCATGCTGCGCGCCGGCGAGGCAAATAGCGCCGCGCTCTATCCGGCCGAGAGCAACCACCACCTGCCCCTGGGGTCGCTGCGCACGCCTGGCGTGCTGTTCCATGTGGCGCGCGATGCAGGCGGCCTGGCGCTCGGCACCGGGGCGCTGGTGCCGCATGGCGAATGGGGCGAGATCAAGCGCATGTGGACTGACCCGGGCGCGCGCGGCCTCGGCGTGGCGCGCGCCGTGCTGGAAGCCCTGGAACAGGCCGCGCGCAATGCCGGCCTGCGCCTGCTGCGGCTGGAGACAGGCGCTCACAGCCATGCCGCGCTGGCGCTGTACCGCAGCGCCGGCTTCGTGGAGATCGCGGCCTTCGAGGGTTATGCGCCGGACCCGCTCAGTGTCTTCATGGAGAAGACGCTGGCGTGCTGACCGCCTATGCGCAGCTCGCCGGGTCCATGGCGCTGGTCGGTGCCAATGTCGGTGTGGCGAAGGTTCTGGCGGGCTCGCTGCCGATCGCGATGATCGTCGGGCTGCGCTGCCTGTTGGCCGTGCTGGTGCTGTGGCCGCTGGCGCGCGCGATGGAAGGCCGGGTGCAGGTGGACAGGCGAAGCCTGCGCAACCTGTTCCTCCAGGCGGCCTTCGGCACGGCGCTGTACAATGCCGGGCTGCTGGCCGGGCTGCGGCTGACCACGGCACTGGAGGCAGGGCTGGTGCTGGCCACCCTTCCAGCCGTGGTCGCCATCGGCAGCGCGCTGTGGTTGCGGGAGGTGCTGCCGCCGCGGCAATGGGCCGCCGTGGCGCTGGCCGCCATCGGCATGGGCGCGCTGACCCTGGCCCGCGCGAGCGGGGAGGCGCATGGCAGCCTGCTCGGCAATCTGCTGGTCTTCGGCGGGGTCTGTGGCGAGGCGATCTATATCCTGCTCGCCAAGCGCATCGCCGGCCGGGTGCCGCTGGTGACGGCGAGCCTTTGGATGCAGGCCTTCTCCATGCTGCTGATGCTGCCCTTCTGCCTGCCGGTGCTGGGCAGCGCCATGGCCCTGGCCGACCCGGAGGTGGCGGGGCTGCTGGTCTTCCATAGCCTGACCGCCAGCGTGATCTGCCTGCTTCTCTGGTACGCCGGCCTGCGCCGCGCGCCGGCCGGCATCGCCGGCGTCTTCACCGCTTTCCTGCCGGCGACGGCGGCACTGGTGGCGGTGGGGTTTCTGGGGGAGGCGTTTTCGGGCGTGCATCTCGCGGGTTTTTGCCTGTTGACGGGCAGCATGCTGCTGGCCACCTGGCCAGGACGGAGGCGGAACGGTTAGGCTGGGCGGATGCGCGCCTGGTTCGCCTGTACCGGTTCAGAACTTCTGGCGCTCACGCCGGATGCCGTGGCCAATGCGCTCGCCGCCAGCCAGATGTCCCGCCGGCTATCCGCAGAGCCCGCGCAGCTCCATGCCTGGCGCGATCAGGTGCGACTGCTGCAGGATTGCATTCGGCGCTGTGACGGCCAGGCCTGGACCCTTGCGCTGGAATTCGACCTGCTGCGGCTGGAAAAGCGCATCGATGCGGTGCTGCTGACCGAGGCAGCGATCCTGGTGCTGGAGTTCAAGATAGGCGCCAGCGCCATCACCAATGCCGACCGCGCCCAGGTCTCCGACTACGCCGAGGATCTGCGCGACTTCCACGCCGGCAGCCGGCATCACCCGATCCAGCCGATTCTGATTGCGACCCATTGCGCCAACCCCGCCGCGCCGCAGGCCCCGCTGCCCATCCCGGGCGTGCTGCCGGTGGCGGAAGCCAGTGCCGCCACGTTGCCCGTGCTGCTGGCGACGCTGCGCGATGCTTTGCCGGGCGCAGCCCTCGATGGCCGTGCCTGGCTCGCCGCCGCCTATCAGCCAGTGCCCAGCATCATCGAGGCCGCAGCGACCCTGTTCGCCCGCAACAGCGTGGCGGAGATCGCCGCGGCCCGCGCCGATACCGCCAATCTCACGCGCACCACGGCGGCGATCGCGCGGGCGCTGGATGCGGCGGCGGCGGAAGGTGGGCGGGTGGTGGTCTTCGTCACCGGCATTCCCGGTGCCGGCAAGACGCTGTGCGGCCTGAACGTGGTGTTCGGCGACCGGCGGCGGGACGGCAGCGCCTTCCTCACTGGCAACAGCCCGCTGGTCGCCGTGCTGCGGGAGGCCCTGGCCTGCAACCGCGCCGGCATCGACCTGGCGCTCGGCCCCAGCGCCGACCCCGAGCGCCGGCGCCTCGCCCCCCGGCTGCGCAAGGCGCGGCATGAGGCGGAGGCGGCGTTGCAGAACGTGCATCGCTTCCTGGCCGACAATGCCAACCGCAGCACAGCGCCGGCGGAGCGCGTGATCGTCTTCGACGAGGCGCAGCGCGCCTGGGACGCGGCGCAGGCCTCGCGCGATACGCAGCGCCGCGTCAGCACCCTGCGGATGAGCGAGCCCGCCCATGCGCTGGAGATCATGGGCCGGCATGATGGCTTCGCCGCGATCGTCGCGCTGATCGGCAATGGGCAGGAGATCAATACCGGGGAGGCTGGGCTGCGCGAATGGGGCAGCGTAATCGCGGCGACGCCCGGCTGGCGGGCCGTGGCCGCGCAACGTGTGCTGGAGGCGACGGAGCCAGCACAGCGCCTGGCGGAGGGCCGGCCCGATTGGCTGCGACTGGACCCGGCGCTGGAACTCACCGTCTCCCTGCGCAGCGTCCGTTCGGACGCCGCGGCCGCCTGGGTGGATGCGGTGCTGCGCGGCGCCGTGGCGGAGGCACGCGCGACGGCGGATGCGGCGCCCGAGGGGCTGCCCTTCCTGCTGACGCGCTCGCTGGAGGATGCGCGCCGCGCCCTGCGGCATCTGACGCCCGGACTGCGGCGGGCTGGCTTCGTTCGATCCTCCGGCGCGCGACGGCTGCGGGCAGAGGGGTTCGACGCGCAGCTCATCGGCGCAGAGGAGCCGGTCGCCTGGTTCCTGGAACGCTGGCCCGATATCCGCGCCTCGGATGCGCTGGAAGTCGCGGCCACGGAATATGCCTGCCAGGGGCTGGAACTGGACACGGTCGGCCTTGCCTGGGGCGGCGATTTTCGGCGGCAGGCGGGGCAATGGCAGGCGCGGCGCTTCGCCGGCACGGGCTGGCAGGTGGTGCGCAACCCGGCGGAGACCGAATTCACCCGCAACACGTACCGCGTGCTTCTCACCCGCGCGCGCTATGAAACGGTGATCTGGGTGCCGCCCGGCAGCCCCCGCACCGATCCCTTCCACGACCCCACACGGGATGCGGCGGAGATGGATGCCATCGCCGACTTCCTGACCACCTGCGGCGCCCGGCCGCTGCCCGAGGCCGCCCTGGCGCCACGCGACTCCGCCCCCGCCCTGCTGCTATAGCGCGCGCCATGCGCCATCTCCTGTTCGCCCTGTTCCTGCTCCTCGCCCTTCCGGCCCAGGCGCAGGAGATCAAGCTCGCCACCTGGAACATCGCCTGGCTGACCCTGAAGCAGGCTGGCGACCCGGCGCTGCCCAACAATCTCGAAACCCGCTCGCCCGAGGATTTTCGGCTGCTGCGCGGCTATGCGAACCGCCTCGCCGCCGATGTCGTCGCCTTGCAGGAAATCGATGGGGAGGCCGCGGCGCGGCGGCTGTTCGATCCGGCGGAATGGACCATCCATCTGACGGATGAGGAGGACGTCCAGCGCCCCGGCTTCGCGATTCGCCGGCATCTGCGCGTCACCCCGCAGCCCGACCTCCGCGCGCTCGACCTGTTCGCCAGTGCCCGGTTCAGCCTGCGCCGCGGCGCCGACATCTTGGTGGAATCGCGTGGCGGGGCGCGGCTGCGGCTGCTGTCGGTGCATCTGGATGCCGGCTGCCGGGAGGATGCCTTCGGCCCCGATGCGTCGCGGGACTGCCGCAACCTGGAGGAACAGGCCCGCATCCTGGCGCGCTGGACCCAGGCCCGGGCGCGGGAAGGTGTGGGCTTCGCCGTGCTCGGCGATTTCAACCGCCGCATGACGCCGGGTGACGACTTCCTCACCATCCTCGAAGCCGCCACGCCGCTGACCCGCGTGACCGAGGGCCTGTCCTCCCCCTGCTGGGCGGATGCGCGGGGCGGGCGGCCCTTTGTCAGCCATCTGCTGCTCGGCGGGCCGGCGCGGGACTGGCTCGTGCGGGACAGCTTCGCCGTCCTGACCTACAGCGAGCGGGCGCGCCGCTACCGCTGGGCGCTGTCGGACCATTGCCCGATGAGTGTCCGCCTGCGCCTCCCCTGAGTCCGGCCGGCGTGCCAGTATCGCCGCCATGCGCCAATTCGCCCGGATCACCCTTCCCCTCGCCGGGCTGAACTTCGTCAACCAGGCCTCGCGCACCATGATCGCGACGCTGGGGCCATTGCTGGCGCTGGAATTCGCGCTGTCGGCCAGCGAGCTGGGTCTGCTGGCGGCGATGTTCTTCGCGGCCTATGCGGCGGCGCAATTGCCGGTGGGGCTGGCCATCGATTTGTGGGGTTCGCGGCGGGTACAGACGGTGCTCGGGCTGGTCGCCGCCCTGGGCTTCGTTCTGTGTGCCCTGGCGGCGGGGCCGTTCTGGCTGGCGCTGGGGCGGGTGGTGACGGGGGTGGGGATCTCGGCAGGGCTGATCGCCATGCTGAAGGTCAACACGCAATGGTATCCGCGCGACCGGGTGGCGGGGATGACCGGGCTTGGCATCCTGTTCGGATCATTGGGCAGCCTGGCGGCCACCCTGCCGGTGGCGCTGCTGGAACCGCTGATCGGCTGGCGCGGCGTTTTTGGGCTGCTGGCGCTGATGTCGGTCGGGGTCAGCCTGTGGATCTGGGTCTCCGTGCCGGAGCGCGGGCCGGGCGCGGCGCCGCCACCGCGACGGGGCCTGGGGAAGGAAGTGGCGGAATTCGGCCGCATCTTCCGCCACCCCACCTTCCTGCGCTTCGCCCCCTCCGTCGCGCTGCTCTCGGCGATGAACTTCACCTATCAGGGCCTCTGGGCCGGGCCATGGCTGCGGGATGTGGGTGGCCAGGGGGATGCGGCGCGGGCGGTGCTGCTGCTGTGCTACGCGGCGGGGCTGATGCTGGGCAGCGTCGGCACCGGCCAGGCGGCCTCGCTTCTGCAACGGCGCGGGCTGCACCCGATGCTGGTGCCCTGGCTGGCCATGGCGGGCATCGTGCTGGTGCAGATCGCGCTGATCGCGCATCCCCCAGGCAACCAGGCGGCCCTTGGCGCGATCTGGTTCTTCTTCGCCCTGTTCAGCTCCGCGGGGCCGGCCGGCTATGCCGCGATCGGCCAACGCTTTGGGGCGGAGCTGGCGGGGCGGGTGGCCACCGCCATCAATGTCGCGATGCTGGGCATGGTGTTCCTGTTGCAGAACGCCATTGGCTGGATTCTGGACCTCTGGCCGCGCATGGCCGACGGGGGCTGGGCCTCGGCTGGCTATGGCTGGGCGATGGCGATGACGGTGGCGTTTCAGCTTGCGGCCGGGCTGCTGATGCTGCGGCCGGAACGACGGGGATAGGACAGACGGGCATGGAAAAGCGCATCGAATCGGTCCTGTCCCGCTTCCGGGTGGAGGACGGCAAGGATTTCCGGCTGAAGGACCACCATCCGGATGAGCTGGCCGGCCTCGACATCAAGAAGTCGGAGGCGCCGGCGCTGCTGAAGCGGGGTGTGGAATTCCTCTCCACTCAGCAGGACATGCTCTATGCGCAGGACCGCTGGTCGGTGCTTTGCATCTTCCAGGCGATGGATGCCGCCGGGAAGGATGGCGCGATCAAGCATGTCTTCTCCGGTGTGAACCCGCAGGGCTGCCATGTGGTGTCCTTCAAGGCACCGAATGCGACGGAGCTGGACCACGACTTCCTGTGGCGCCACACGACGGCTTTGCCCAGCCGCGGCCAGATCGGCATCCACAACCGGTCCTGGTACGAGGAAGTGCTGGTGGCCCGCATCCACCCGGCCATCCTGGATTCGCAAAAGCTGCCGCCGCGCCTGCGGACGGACAAGATCTGGGAGGAGCGGCTGGAGGATATCGCCGCCTATGAGCGCTATCTCGGCCGGCAGGGCACCGTGGTGCTGAAGTTCTTCCTGAATGTCAGCCAGGAAGAACAACGCCAGCGCTTCCTGAAGCGCATCGAGGAGCCGGAGAAGAACTGGAAGTTCAACGCCGGCGATGTGCGGGAGCGGGCGCATTGGGACGCCTATCAGGACGCCTATGAACAGGCGATCCGCGCCACCGCCACGCAGGAGGCGCCCTGGTATGTGGTGCCGGCGGACCGCAAGTGGTTCACCCGCCTGGTCGTCGTCGCCGCCATCGGCCGGGCGCTGGAGCAGTTGGACCTGCACTATCCTCGGGTGACGGAGGAGGAACGCCGCGCGCTGATCCAGGCGGGCGAGGAGCTCGGCGCCTGATCCGCCGTCGCGCGCTGGCGGGGCTGTCGCTCGGCGGGCTGGCGCTGACGGCCTGCTCGCCGAATGACATCGCCAACCTCGCCACACCGCGGCGCGGCACCATGCTGGTGGAGGGGCTGGCCTATGGCCCCCTGCCCCGCCACCGCCTGGACCTGACCCTGCCGCCGATGCCGACGCCGGAGACACCGCTGGTGGTGTTCATCCATGGCGGGGGGTGGGAGATGGGCGGGCGTGGGCAATACGCCTTCGTCGCCAGGCGGCTGGCCAGTTTCGGCTTCGCGGTGGCGGTGCCGGATTACCGGCTGTGGCCGGAGGCCCGCTGGCCGGACTTCATCGAGGATTCAGCCCGCGCCGTGGCCTGGCTGCGTGCCAATCCGGAGATGCCGCGCGGCCCAGTCTTCGTCATGGGCCATTCGGCGGGCGGCTTCATCGCCGCCGCCCTGGCGCTCGATCCGCGCTGGCTCGCGGCGGCCGGGTTGCCGGAGGGGCGCAGCGCCCTGGCCGGCGGCATCCTGCTGGCCGCCCCGATTTCCTGGCAGCCGACCGACGAGCCCGTGGTGAGCATCTTTGCCACCGCCCCCGGTGGGCGGATCGAAGCGGCGCCCGACCCCGCCATGCTGGCCGGCGCGCCGCCGATGCTGCTGCTGCACGGGCAGGCCGATACGGTGGTGGGCGACATCCATTCCCGCGAATTGGCGCCCGCCTTGGAACGTGCCGGCCGATCGGTGCGGCTGGTTCTGTATCCGGAGGTCGGCCATATCGGCATCATGACCGGCTTCGTGCCGGGGGCGGGCCTGGTCGGGCTGACGACGGCGCCAGTGGTGGCGGAGGTGGTGGATTTCGTGCGGGGGCTGTCGACGCTCTAGCTCTACCTCAGCGTCCGCCTCTCATCAGGGTCTGCACGCCCTACCCCTGCCCGGTCCCGTCCATCGCATCCAGCACATGCAGCGAGTAAGTCAGCGCTGCGCCGGCATTCAGCGCGATGGCGACGCCCAAGGCCTCGGCGATTTCCTCCTTGGTCGCGCCGGCGGCCTTGGCCTTGCGGGCATGGGCGTCGATGCAGCCCTGGCAGCGGGTGGTAACGGCGACCGCGAGGGCGATGAATTCGCGGGTCTTGGCGTCGATGTGCTTGGTGGTGGCAGCGCCGCGGTTGAGCGCGCCAAAGCCCTTCATCAGTTCCGGATGCAGGGTCCCCAGTTCCTTGCCGCGATCCCGCAGCCCGGCGCTGTAGCCATCCCAATCCTCAATGCGCGTATCCGTCGTCATCACTCTTCCCCTAACAAACAGAAAGGTGCCCCCCTTCCGAGAGACACCTTCCCAACTTCGACCGCGGCAGCGTCCCAAAACTATTCGGCGGTTTCGGGTTCTTTTTCGGCTTCGCCGTCGCCGCTGTCTTCCGGGCGGGGCAGAGCGGGGGGCGCGGCTTCGAAGAATTCGAAGGCCAGGTGCCCGTCCTTCAGTCCGACTTTCACCGAGCCGCCCTTGGCCAGCTTGCCAAAGAGCAGTTCCTCGGCGAGCGGCTTCTTCACCACTTCCTGGATCACCCGGCCGAGCGGCCGCGCGCCATAAAGCGGGTCGTAGCCGCGTTCGGAGAGCCATTCGCGGGCGGCGGAGGACAGTTCGATCGTCACGTTGCGGTCGGCGAGTTGCGCCTCCAGCTGCATGATGAACTTGTCCACCACCCGGGCGACGATCTCCTGCGACAGCCCGGCGAAGCCGATGACGGCGTCCAGGCGGTTGCGGAATTCCGGCGTGAACAGCCGCTTGATGGCGTCCTCATCCTCCCCGGTGCGCTTGTCGCGCCCGAAGCCGATGCTGTTCTTAGCCATGTCGGAGGCGCCGGCATTGGTCGTCATGATCAGGATGACGTTGCGGAAGTCGACGGTCTTGCCGTTGTGGTCCGTCAGCTTCCCGTGGTCCATCACCTGCAACAGGATGTTGTAGAGATCCTGATGCGCCTTCTCGATCTCATCGAGCAGCAGCACGCAATGCGGGTGCTGGTCGATGCCATCGGTCAGCAGCCCGCCCTGGTCGAAGCCGACATAGCCCGGCGGGGCGCCGATCAGGCGGCTGACGCTGTGGCGTTCCATGTACTCCGACATGTCGAAGCGGATCAGCTCGATGCCGAGGGTCTTGGCCAATTGCTTGGCCACCTCGGTCTTGCCGACGCCGGTCGGGCCGGAGAACAGGTAGTTGCCGATCGGCTTTTCCGCGTCGCGCAGCCCGGCGCGGGACAGCTTGATGGCGGCGGACAGGGCGTCGATGGCCTTGTCCTGGCCGAAGACCATCGCCTTCAGGTCGCGCTCCAGGTTCCGCAGCGTCTCCTTGTCGTCGGAGCTGACGGATTTCGGGGGGATGCGGGCGATCTTCGCCACGATCTCCTCGACATCCTTCAGCGTGACGGTTTTCCGGCGCTTGTGCTCGGGCAGCAGCATGCGGCTGGCGCCGACCTCGTCGATCACGTCGATCGCCTTGTCCGGCAGCTTCCGGTCATGGATGTACTTGGCGGACAGCTCCACGGCGGCGCGGATGGCCTCCGGCGTGTAGCGGACCTTGTGGTGCTTCTCGTAGTTGGTCTTCAGGCCCTGGAGGATCTTCACCGCGTCTTCCAGGTTCGGCTCGTTCACGTCGATCTTCTGGAAGCGCCGGACCAGGGCCCGGTCCTTCTCGAAGTGCTGCCGGTATTCCTTATAGGTGGTCGAGCCGATGCAGCGCAGCGTGCCCTGGGCCAGCGCCGGCTTCAGCAGGTTCGAGGCATCCATGGCACCACCCGAGGTGGCGCCGGCGCCGATCACCGTATGGATCTCGTCGATGAACAGGATGGAGCCGGGCTGTTGCTCCAGCTCGTTCACCACGGCCTTCAGCCGCTCCTCGAAATCACCACGGTAGCGGGTGCCAGCCAGCAGGCTGCCCATGTCCAGCGCGAAGATGGTCGACTTGGCCAGGACTTCGGGGACATCCCCCTCGATGATCCGCTTCGCCAGGCCTTCCGCGATCGCCGTCTTGCCGACGCCCGGATCACCCACATAGAGCGGGTTGTTCTTGGTGCGGCGGCAGAGGATCTGGATGGTGCGCTCGATTTCCGAATCGCGCCCGATCAGCGGGTCGATCTTGCCGGCCTGGGCCTTCTTGTTCAGGTTCACGCAGTAGTTGGACAGCGCGTCCTGGCCGCGATTGGCATTGCCGCGCGCGGGCTTGTCCTCCTTCTCGGCGGGTTCCTCCGGCGTCTGGGCGCTGCCCTGCACGGGGCGGGTGGCGCTGCGGCCGGGGGCCTTGGCGATGCCGTGGCTGATGAAGTTCACCGCATCCAGACGGGTCATGTCCTGCAATTGCAGGAAATAGACCGCGTGGCTCTCCCGTTCGGAGAACAGCGCCACCAGCACATTCGCGCCCGAGACTTCGTCCCGGCCGGAGGATTGCACATGGATGGCGGCGCGCTGCACCACGCGCTGGAAGCCGGCGGTGGGCTTGGCGTCCCCGGCGCGGTCGGAGACCAGGCCGGCGAGGTCCTTGTCGAGGAATTCCGCCAGGTCGCGTTTCAGCTTGTCGGCATCGACCCCGCAGGCGCGGAGCACGGTGGCGGCATCGACATCATCGGCCAAGGCGAGAAGCAGGTGTTCGAGCGTCGCATATTCGTGCCGGCGGTCATTGGCGAGGCCGAGGGCGCGGTGGAGCGTCTGCTCGAGGTTGCGGGACAGCATGGTCTGACGCTCCCTATCGGGTGGCCGGGAAACTCAAAATCGCTCCCCGGCGCGGGTTGCCCTCAATGTGGTTGCTCCCCCTGCCCGGGGCCAGCCCCTGCCCGATAGTTCCACACTCCCTGGGCAGGGCGCACCACCGATCATTCCTTCTCGATGGTACATTGCAGAGGATGCTGGTTCTGGCGCGCCAGGTCCATGACCTGTGTCACCTTCGTTTCAGCGACCTCATAGGTAAAGACGCCGCAGACGCCGACGCCGCGGCGATGGACGTGCAGCATGATGCGGGTCGCTTCCTCCCGCGACTTCTGGAAGAAGCGTTCCAGCACATGCACGACGAATTCCATCGGCGTGTAGTCGTCGTTCAGCATCAGCACCTTGTACATGGCGGGCTTGCGCGTGCGCGGCCGTGCCTTGACCACCACGCCGGTGGTCGGGTTCTCTCCGCCGTTGCTGCCCTGCCCCGAATTGCCTTGCCCGGGGCGTTTGTCGGTGTCGCTCATGCCTGCCTTGGTTGTCTGGCTGGCCTCCGCCCCCCGCCCGGATCGCCTCGGGTCGCATGGGGAGCCTTGGTCGGGGTGCCTCTATCACGGAAGATATCGGAGCGCGGGGGCGCACGGGAAGGGCTTGACGCATTTCTCCGTGCATAAGACCCGATTTGGGTTACCACACCGCGAAGAGCGGGCCGGGCGACCCCGCCAAAAAGGCGAAAAGCCCGCCCGGATCGCGCCAGCACCCGAGATACGGGTCACGGCGCGACCCGAACGGGCCTCGAAAAGGTCAGTCTGGCGGGTTGGCCCGCCAGGCTGGCTTGGCCTCAGGCGGCGAGCGGGCGGGAGAACTTCTCCACGGCCATCGTCATGCGCGCGCTGATCGGCGCGCTGGCCTGCTCGGCAAGGCGGAAGGCGGCTTCCTGCAGCTTCGCCGTCTCGGACATGGTCCGCTCCAGGGACGCCTTGGCGAAGGCGGACTGGATGTCGGCGACTTCCTTCAGGCTCTTCACGCCGGACAGCGCCTTGGCGCTTTCCATGGCGTGCTCGGACAGGGCCTGGGACATGGCGAAATACTGCTTGCCCAGATCCTGGAAGCCGGCCGTCAGGGCCTGCGTCGCCTTGGTGAAGGCTTCAATGTTGCCACGACCGAACTCCGCGGCCTCCTCGGCCGCCTTGTAGAAGCCTTCGGCCGTCTTCGTCGCCTGCTGCATACCCTGCTCCATCATCATCCGCGCCTGGTTGGCGCCCTCCTCGATCGTCTTGTTGGTGGTCACGGTGGCGGTCTCGACAGCCTGGGCTGCCTCGACCGTGGTTTCGGCCACGCTCTGCGTGGTGGTTTCGGCCACGGTGTCCGTGGCGGTCTCGACCAGCGCGAGCGCGCGCTTGGTCACGGCATTGGGTTCGGTTGCCATGGTGTCAGCTCCATCCATGTCGCGCCGACCAGGTCGGATGGCGGGAACCTTCGGCCCGGCTCCCGGGCTGGTCTTCGCCACACCGCCGCGTCCGCGGCGAACTGCCTTATCCACAGTGCTCATCCTCGCTCTCGCCATCCCACCCCAGCGCGACGCCATATCCGGCTTCACCGCCGAGCCGGGCCGGAGGCGCGTACCGAGACGTCGCTTCAGCCCATTATGCTGCGGTGCAACACAGGCCCCACATATCGTCCAGAGTACGGCTTGTGCAAGGAGATTTTGCAGTGCAACATAATTTTGTCGCGCATGTTGGAAACGCTAAGGAACCTTAACACCGTCGGATCGCCGATCGTTCCATTGTCACTGCGCCGTCCAAGTGCTTGCAGTAACACGGTGTTCTGCATTCGCCCCCGTGGACAGGCGGGACCACGCAGGGCTAGCCTGCTACCTCTGGTGGCGCACGGGGGGTGTGCTACCCGGGGGGTTTTACTGCCATGTTCACTCGGCTCGCGCCCCTGGTCGCCCTGGCGGCCAGTCTGTTCGCCGTGGTCTCGCCCGCGCAGGCGCAGATCGGCAGCGAACGCTATTCGGCCATGGTGGTGGATCACCGCAGCGGCAATATCCTGGTCGCCGCCAATGCGGATGAGACCCGGCACCCGGCCTCGCTCACCAAGATGATGACCTTGTATATGGTGTTCGAAGCGCTGCGGGCCGGCCGCATCTCGCTCGGCTCCGCCGTCCCGATCTCGGAGGAGGCGGCCTCCCGCCCGCCCTCCAAGCTTGGCATCCCGGCCGGTGGCAGCGTGACGGTGGAGCAGGGCATCCTGTCCCTGGTCACCAAATCCGCCAATGACGTGGCGACGGCCTTCGGCGAATTGCTCGGCGGCAGCGAGGAGCGCTTCGCCCAGATGATGACCCAGCGCGCGCGTGAGCTGGGCATGACCCGCACCACCTTCCGCAACGCCTCCGGCCTGCCGGACTGGGACCAGGTGACGACGGCACGGGACATGGTGACGCTCGGCCGCCGGCTGATGCTCGATTTCCCCGACCGCTACCACTATTTCGGCCGGACCGAGGCCGCCTTCCGGGGCCTGCGCCTGCGCAGCCACAACCGCATGCTGACGAGCTATGAGGGCGTGGACGGCATCAAGACCGGCTATATCCGCGCCAGCGGCTTCAACATCGTCACCAGCGCCAACCGGGACGGCAACCGCGTGGTGGGCGCGGTGTTCGGTGGCAGTTCCTGGGTGGAGCGCGACCAGCACATGACGGCGCTGCTCGACCAGGGCTTCGACCGGCTGGGCGTGACGCCCCGCGCCGCCATGGCCCAGGCGCCCGCCCCGGTGCTGATGCGCCAGGCACAGGCCGCGACCAGCCGCAGCCCCCGCACCGCCGCCCGCGCTGCCACGCCGACCCGCACCGCGACGCGGCAGGCCGCCCGCCCGGCGGCGCGCAGCGCCTCCGCCGCCCGTGCGACCCCGGCACGCCCCGCCGCGCGCACACCGGCCCGGGCCGCCACCGCCCGCGCCGCCGTCGCCCCGGCACGATCCGCAGCGCCGCCCGCGGCCCGCCGCACGGCTGCGCCGACGCCCACGGTCCGCACCACCGCCACGCGCCCCGCGGCGACCAGCCGCAGCGCCGCGCGCAGCCCGGTCGCCACCCGCAGCGCCATCGCGCCGCGCGGCACCACCCCGCTGGCGCCGCCTCGCCCCCGCCGCTGATCCGGCGGGGCGCGCCCCCTCAGGCCATCCCGCCCCGCGCCGCCACCGGCCAGAGGCATTCCACCCGGCCGTTCCGCACACCGACATACCAGTCGTGGCGATCCACCGTCGGGTCGCAATGGCCCGGCACCAGGCGCACGGACTGGCCGAGGCGCGGCAGGGCCGCAGGGTCCTCCGCCTTCAGCGTGCCATGCTCATCCGAGGCACCGGCATAGGTCACGCCGGGGAAGCCGTGCACCAGCGGCGGACCGCTGTCGATCGCCACGGCCTTGTGCCCGGCATCCACCACCGCCAGCCCGGGACGCGGCGCCGACATCACCTGGGCCAGCACGAACAGCGACTGGCGGAAGGGCGGCGGGTCGTCGTTGCGGCCGTAATCGGCATCCATGAAGGCGTAGGAGCCGGCCTGGATCTCGTTCCAGACCCCCGTCGCCAGCTCGTTGCGGAAGGTGCCGGTGCCGGCCCCGCCGACAATGGCGCAGTCCAGACCGCGCTGGCGCAGCTGTTCCACCGTGCGCCGCGTGCCATCCGCCGCCGCGCCAATCGCCTGCTGGCGCTCCTCGGGGCTGCGATAGTGCTGGGCGCTGCCGTGATAGGATTGCAGCCCGCCAAAGATCAGATGGCGGCTGCCGGCGATGCGCTCGGCCAGGGCCACCGCCTCCGGCCCCGGCGCCACGCCGCAGCGGCCGCCGCCGCAATCGATCTCGACCAGTACCGTCATGCGCAGCCCGGCGGCCTCGGCGGCGGCCTCGATGGCGGCGATGCCATGTTCATGGTCGGCGCAGACGGCGACCTTCGCCAGGCCTGACAGGGCGGCGAGACGGGCCAGCTTGCGCGGCGCGATCACCTCATTGCTCACCAGGATGTCGGGCACCCCGCCCCAGGCCAGCGCCTCCGCCTCCGCCACCTTCTGTACGCATTGGCCGATGGCGCCGCGCTTCATCTGCTGCAGGGCGATGATCGGGGATTTGTGGGTCTTGGCATGGGCGCGCAGCCTGGCGCCGCTGGGCGCCAGGATCGCCGCCATGGTGTCCAGATTATGCTCGAAGGCATCGAGGTCGAGCAGCAGCGCGGGGGTATCAACCTCCTCCTCGCGCATCCCGGGTTCGGCGGGCGGTGCTTGCAGCATCTTGTGTCCAGTTCCTCACTCAGCGAGCGCGGCGGTCAGCGCCGCCATGATGGGGTCGATCTCGGCAAGGTCGTTATAGCCGTGGAAGCTGATGCGGATGCGGCCACGGCCGTTCCAGGCGAGGACGTTCCGCGCCGCCATGGTGGCCACGACGCGCGACGCCCGGGGATGGGCGATGCACACGCTGGCGCCGTGCCGCGCCGGGTCGGCCGGGGTCAGGCTGGGGATGCCGGCCCGCGCCAGCCGGGTCAGCAGGGCCGTGGTCAGCGCCTGCACATGCGCCTGCATCGCGCCCTGCGGAACGCCCTCATGCAGATCCATCGCCGCCTGCAGTGCATAGGCGGGCAGATGCGCGGGATTGCCCCGGGTGAAGCGATTGGCATCCGGGCGCAGCGGCGGCGCCGCGCGGTATTCGTTGGCGCCCTGATCCGCCACCGAATACCAGCCCGCCGTCGCCGGCGCCCAGCCCGGCTGCCGCGCCCGGTTCCAATAGGCGATGGCGAGCCCGGTGGCGCCCAGCATCCATTTGTAGCAGGCGGAGAAAGCGAAGTCCGCGATGCCGGCCTCCACCGGCAGCCAGCCGCTGGCCTGGGTGTAGTCCACCACCAGCAGCGCGCCGACCCGATCGGCCGCGGCCCGCAACGGCAGCAGGTCCGGCCGGCTGGCGTCGAAATAGGATACGGCGCTGGCCGCCACCATCCGCGTGCGCCCATCCACCGCCGCCGCCACGGCTTCGGGATGGGCGATGGGCACATGGCGCAGCGTCACGCCCCGGCGCATCGCCAGCGGCAAGGCGATGGAGGGGTATTCATGGCTGTCGAGGACGACATTGTCCCCCTCCCGCCAATCCAGGCTCTCAACCAGCATCGACATGCCCTCGGCGACCGAGGACACCAGCCCGATCTCCGCCGTTGCCACGGACCAGAAACCGGCGAGGCGGGCACGCAGGCGATCAATCTCCGCATCCATGCGGGCACGGCCGGCGGGGCCGGAGGACTTGTCCAGAGCGTAGCGCGACACGGCCATGCCTTGCGCATGCGGGACCGGAGTCTGTCCCCCGGCGCAGACGTGGATCAGGCCGGGCGGGATCAGAAAATCAGCGGGATCGAATGGGGGCACGGCGGTCCTGACAGGGTTGCGCTTCGCGCGCAGCTTGGCACGCTGCGGGCGGAGGAGACAGACACCCATGGATTTCGCCTTGACCGAGGCGCAGCAGGCGCTGCACGAATCAGTGATACGCCGTTGCGCAGGCTTCGACGATGCCTATTGGCTGGCCGCGGATCGGGCGCATCGCTTCCCCTCTGAATTTCACCAGGCCATGGCCAGCGACGGTTGGCTGGGCATCTGCATGCCGGAGCGAGTCGGTGGCGCCGGCCTCGGCGTGACGGAAGCGGCGATCATGATGCAGGCGGTGGCGCAATCCGGCGCCGCCATGTCCGGCGCCTCCGCCATTCACATGAACATCTTTGGACCAATGCCGGTGGTGGTACACGGCACGGAAGCGCAGCAGGACCGCATGCTGCCGCCGCTGATCGCCGGGACGGAGAAGGCCTGCTTCGCGGTGACGGAGCCGAATACCGGCCTCGACACCACGCAGTTGAAGACCTTCGCGGAACGGCGCGGCGATAGCTACGTGGTGCATGGCCAGAAGGTGTGGATCAGCACCGCGCAGGTCGCCGACCGCGTGCTGCTGCTGGCCCGCACCACGCCGCTGGACCAGGTGAGGAAGCGCAGCGAAGGCCTGTCGCTGTTCTACACGAAGCTCGACCGCAGCAAGGTCCAGGTGCGCGAGATCCCGAAGATGGGCCGCCACGCCGTCGATTCGAACGAGCTGTTCATCGACGGACTGGAAGTGCCGGTGGACGATCGCATCGGCGAGGAAGGCCAGGGCTTCGCCTATATCCTGCACGGCATGAATCCCGAACGCATCCTGGTCGCCGCGGAGGCGGTGGGCATCGGCCATGCCGCCATCGCGCGCGCCAGCGCCTATGCCAAGGACCGCGTGGTCTTCGGCCGCCCGATCGGCCAGAACCAGGCGATCCAGCATCCGCTGGCGCAATGCTGGATGCAGTTGGAGGCGGCGCGGCTGATGGTGATGCAGGCCGCCTGGCGCTACGACCAGGGGCTGGATTGCAGCGCGGAGGCGAATGCGGCGAAGTACCTGGCCGGAGAGGCCGGGTTCAATGCCTGCCAGCAGGCGGTGATGACGCTGGGCGGCTACGGCTATGCGCAGGAATTCCATCTGGAACGCCTGCTCCGCGAAAGCCTGATCCCGCGCATCGCCCCGGTCAGCCCGCAGCTGGTTCTTTGCTACATCGCCGAGCGCGTGCTCGGCCTGCCCCGAAGCTACTGAGACTGGATGTACCTGATGCTTGCTGAGTTGGATGCCCAGGCGACGCGTGTCGAAACCCCGGTGGGTGAAGGCCGCATGGTCTGGCGGATATGGAATGCGACGGGGGGATCGCCGGTGATGCTGCTGCATGGCGGCAGCGGGTCCTGGCGGCATTGGGTGAAGCAGATCCCGTGGCTGGCGGCGGAGCGCATGGTGATCGCGCCCGATATTCCCGGCCTGGGCGAAAGCGATGATCCGCCGGAGCCGCAGGACCCGGCGACCATCGCCGGCGTGCTGGTAGAGGGGCTGCGGCGCATCCTGCCCGACACCGCCGTGATGGACCTGGTCGGCTTTTCCTTCGGCGCCATCACCAGCGGCCATGTCGCGCGGCTGCTGGCCCCGAAGCTGCGCAGCGTCACCATCTGCGGCGCCGGCGCGCTGGGCACGCCGCGCAGCCCGACGCATCTGGTGAAGGTGCGGGACAAGACCGGCGCCGAGAAGGTGGAGGCGCATCGCCACAACCTCGCCGCGCTGATGTTCGCCGATGCCACGAAGATCGACGCGCTGGCGCTGGAGATCCAGGAGATCAACTCCCAGGCCGCCCGCCTGCGCAGCCGGCAATTCGCCCCCAGCGGCAATCTGAAGGATGCGCTGGCCGCCGCGGTGGGCGTGCCCGTCAATGCCATCTGGGGCGCGCGCGACGCGGTGGCCTGGCCCAATCTCCAGCTCCGCATCGATGCGTTGCACGAGGCGCGGCCGGATGCGCGCGTGGCCGTGGTGCCGGGCGCCGGGCATTGGGTGGCCTATGAGGCGGCGGCGGAGACCGATTCGCTGCTGCGGGACTGGCTGGCGCCGAACCGTTAGAAGAACGAACCAAACACGCACCGCCGCGTTGACGTCCCGAAAGGCCGTCCTTGGCCTCCGGGAGTTATGAGCTTGAGTATCTTCAAATCGATTCTGACCAAGATCTTTGGCGATCGCGACGCCGCGGCCGCCACGCCGGCCACTGCACCCGCCCAGACGGGCACCGCCGCGCCGGTGGCGCAGGTGGATGTGGAAGTCGTGCTGATGCAGATGGCCTCCACCTCCAAGCAGAAGCTGGATTGGCGGCGTTCGATCGTCGACCTGCTGAAGCTGCTGGGCCTTGAGAGCTCTCAGGAGGCCCGTCGCGATCTGGCGAAGGAGCTGCGCTACACCGGCAACATGGAGGATTCGGCCACCATGAACCTGTGGCTGCATCGCCAGGTGATGACCAAGCTGGCGGAGAATGGCGGCCGCGTGCCGAACTCCCTCCGCGCCTGAACCATTGGGCGGCTGGGTTCAGCCGCCCATGCGCTCGCGGTAGCGGTCGCCCCAGCCTTCTCCCTGCACCCAGGCGCGGAAATTCTCCGCCGAGGGTGCGGTCTTCGTCACGGCGCAGACGCTGCGCCAGGCGAGGGCATGCATGCAGGAGGTGACCGGCGCTTCGCCCACGAAAGGCCTCGCCAATATCGGCCCCAGCGTTGGCATGCCCGTGCCGAGCATGGCGACCGCCTGGACATTGCCCGCCGGCAGCGCGGCCAGAGCGGCGGCGGCGCCCTGCGCCGTCATGGCGTAGATCGGATGAAAGCTGCCATCCGCCATGGCGCCACGAGAGACCTCCGTCACGTCAAAGCCGCGCGCGGTCCAGTAACCCACCGCCGCCTCGGTCAGGTCGTCCGGATAGGGCGAGACCAGCCCGATGCGCTCCGCCCCCACGGCGTGGAACGCATCCCGCACCGCGAGCGCCGCGGTGATGACGGGAATGCCCAGCGCGTCCTGCATACGCGCCACCAGCGCATCCTCCTCCGCCACCCCGGCATAGTAGCTGGCGCCGGTGCAGGCGAAGGCGATGGCGTCGATCGGGGCATTGGCGAATTGCGCGGCGGCGCCGGGCAGGTCGCGGAGATAGTCCAGCAGGCGGGCGATGATGGTGGGCTTGCTGCTCGTCATCCGCGCATTCAGCATCGCCACCCCAGGCGGCCAGAGAATGGCGAATTCCGGCTCCACCGTCGTATTCGCCTGCGGAGTCAGCACGCCCACCAGCCCGCGCGGGGCATATTCAACCGTCATCCTGTCTTGCTCCTTTGCGCCGGCGCTTGGGCTTCGTTGCGCGGCGGCGCACGGGCTCCGCCACGCGGCGGCAAACTGGCATACAACTCGCTTGTCCGTCAGGCCCGCCCGGGGCTAACTCCGCCACCTTGTCCGATCCGGAACCTTGCCCATGCGCCGTCGCCACCTTCTGTCGTTGCTGCCCGGTGCCCTGGCCGCGCCCTCTCTCGCCGAGGCCCAGCCTGGCTACCCCTCACGCCCCGTGCGGATGGTGGTGCCCTTCCCGCCCGGCGGCACCACGGACTTCATCGCGCGCCTGGTCGGCCAGCACCTGGGCAGCAAGCTGGGCCAGCCCTTCGTGGTGGAGAACCGGGCAGGTGCCGGCGGCACACTGGGCTCCGACTTCGTGGCGAAAAGCCCGCCGGATGGGCACACGCTCATCGTCTCCAACATCGCGAGCTTCGGCGTGGGGCCGAGCATCTATCGCTCGATGCCCTACAATGCCGTCACGGATTTCGCCCATATCGCGCTGATGGCCGAGATCCCCTCGGTGCTGGTGGTGAATGTCCAGAGCCCGATTCGCACGCTGGCGGACTTCATCGCGGCGGCGAAAGCCCGGCCGGGGCTGGCGGTGGGTTCGCCGGGCAATGGCACCTCCTCCCACGCCAAGCAGGCGATCCTGCAACGCTCGGCGGGGATCGAGACCACCCATGTGCCCTATCGCGGCAGCGGCCCGATGATGAATGACGTGATGGCGGGTTCGCTGGAATCCATGATCACCACGCTGGTCGAGGCCGGGCGCAACGAACGTTTTCGTCTATTGGCCGTCACGGCCGATGCGCGGGTGCCGGGCTGGCCGGAGGTGCCGACCTTCAAGGAACTGGGCCATCCCGAGATGGTCGCTTCCACCTGGTTCGGCCTCTCCGCCGCCGCCGGCACGCCGGAGGCGATCGTCACCCGCATCAATACCGAGGTGCTGGCCGGCCTCGCCACGCCGGAGATCACCGCCCGGCTGATCGAGACCGGCTCCACGCCGCGACGGATGACGGCGCCGGAATACAGCGCCTTCATCGCCTCCGAGGTCCGGCGCTGGCAGGCAGTGGTGCAGGCGGCGGGGATTCGCCTGGACTAGCGCGTGATGGCCGTGGGTGCGAAGGCACCGAAGGCCTGAATCACGCGCTCCAAAGATCACCGCCACGCTCCTGGGCTACAGGATGAAGTCGCTTTCCTGTAGCGCCTGCTGGCCGGCCAGGCGGATCACCATCTCCGCCACCCCGCCATCGCCAGCATCGAGGAACACGCCGGTGCCGTTCGGGCCTTGCAGCACGCACACCGAGGCCTGACCGCCGCCGGCGAAGGCGCCGCCGCCGACGAAGGCGAAATCCTCCGTGAAACCCTCCAGGCTGATCCGGTCGCCCTCGGCCAGGGAGAAGTCGAGGATACGGCTCGCCGCCTCACGCGGGCTGTCGGTGAAGGCGCCGAACAGGAAGATATCGGCCCCGGCACCGCCCCACATCACGTCCGCACCCTGGCCGCCATACAGCGTGTCGTTGCCGGCCTGGCCGAAGAGGCGGTCGTCGCCCGCCCCGCCCAGCAGCAGGTCGTCACCATCGCCGCCCACCAAGCTGTCATCATCGGCCTCGCCGGAGAGCGTATCAGCACCCGTGCCGCCATTCAGGATGTCATTGCCGGCACCACCCAGCAGCAGATCGTCACCGCCACGGCCAAGCAGGCGGTCCACGCCGCCGCCGCCCGACAATTCGTCGCCACCGGCCCGGCCGACCAGGCGATCCGCGCCCGCGCCGCCGGCCCGGGTGATGCCGCCGAGCGCGATCAGCGCCAGCAGCGGATCGTGGTCACTGGCCTGCTCGGCGAATTCGCTGTTCACATGTACCGCGTCGAAGCGCGTATCCCCGGCGAGGCCCGCATTGACCAGGATGTGGTCCAGCGACTGGCTGTTGCCGTCGAAGTTGTAGGAATAGCGTTCCAGCGGCGGCAGCGTCTCCGTCAGGTTCACCAGCGGCGCGCCGTCACCCGCCAGCGCCTGCATCGGCTCCTCGAACTCGAACTCGTTGTGGTCGCCGAGCACGACCACATTCGCATCCGCATCCGCCGCCAGCAGATCATCGACGAAGCCGCGCACCGCCTCGGCCTGCGCCTGGCGCTCATCCTCCGAACCATTGACCGGCGGCTGGTTCGCGCCGAACAGCGGCTGGCTGCCGCCCTTGGAGGAGAAGTGGTTGTTCACCACCGTCACACTCTCCCCCTGGAAGGTGAAGTCGGCGATCAGCGGCACGCGCGCGCCGTCGAAGGCCGCGTCGTCCACTGTGCGCAGCGAGCCCTCGGCCAGCTCGACGCGATCGGGGTTGTAGAGGAAGGCGTTGCGGATATTGCCGCCCGGCTGGCCCCCCACCTCGCCATTCTCGACGAAGGGGTTGTCGACGAAGACGTAGCGCGGGCCGCCCGCCGCGACGATCGCATCCACCAGCGCCTGCAAGGTCGCCGCCGCCGAGACCAGGTCGCTGATCTCGCCGCCATCGCCGTCCTGCACTTCCTGCAATGCGATGATGTCCGGCGTCTTCAGATTGTTCACGATGTCCTGGGCGATGCGCGCGAACTGGCCGTTGCCCACATCATCATCGACGTTGCTGGCGCTGCGATCGGCAACGAGGTTCTGGTCCTCGACCTTGGGGTCGAGGTTCAGCACATTGTAGGTGGCGATCAGCAGATCGGCGCCCTCGGCCCGGAAGCTGGTGACCTCCCGCTCCAGCGTGCTCGGCGCCGTCACTGTGTAGGCCTCGGTTGGGATCAGCTCGAAATTGCCGAAATTGTAGCTGATGACGCCGGTGACATTGCCGAGCTGCGCGCCGACATCGACCATCGGCGTGCCGGAGGCGAAGACGCCGGTATCCTCGTCGATCTGGATGCGTTCGGGGTTGAAGTCGCCGCCCGCCGTATTGGTCACGCCAGCGCCGCCGGTGCCGGGCTCGATGTTCATCGTGCCGCGATCGCTGAGGCCCGTGGCCTCACCGACGATGGTCCAGATCTCGCCGAAGCCGTTGGTGGCGCCGACGACTTTCGGCGCCTCCAGCGTCACGCGCATCGCTTCCAGGCTTTCATAGAAGGCCACGCCCTCGACCAGCGATTCGGTCGGCGGCAGCAGGCCATTCGGCCCGAGCACCACCGCATCCGGCAGCGCATTGCCGGAGGAGGTGACCAGGCTGGCGCTCACGCTGGCGGTGATCTGGGTGGTGGAGAGGTTGCCCGTGGAGGCGCCGCCAGGGACAAATTCGCTCACCGTGCCCTGCACCGTCACCGCATCGCCCACCGCCACGCCCGGCGCGCCGCTGGTGAAGATGAAGATGGCGTCGGAAGTGGCGGCATCGCCGTCGCCCGTGGCGTCCTGCAGGTAGTAGCCGTTGCTGTCCACCGCGGTGACGATGCCGCTGGTCCGCACCTGTTGGCCGGCGAGTTCGGAGACAAGACCGCTGCCCTGGATGGTGAAGATGGCGGTCATCGGCAGCGCGTCCGTCACCGCGACATCGACGGCGACCGGGTCGAGGTCGTCATAATCCGCATCGGCGGAGGTCGCGGTGATGGCGATGGCGAGCGCCTCCGCGCCTTCCGCCACGCCGTCATCGATCGCCGTCACCAGCACCTGCTGCGGCTGGTCCCAATTGGCGGCGGTGAAGATCAGGCTGGGGGCGGACAGCGCCAGATCGGCGCCCGGGGCGGTCAGCGTCACCGTCACATCGGCGGCGGGCTGGGTGCGCAGCACCACGGTGAAGCTGCCGGCCGCGCCGCCCTCCTGCAAGGCCAGCTCGCTGGCGGAAACCACCAGGCCGGGTGAGGATTCGCCGCCAAAGCTCTGGCCCGCATTCAGGCCGCCGAAGCTGTTGGAGCCGGGCGTCGCAGCCCAGGCAAAATCCGCATATTCCGTGCCGGTGCCGGTGAGTTGCAGGGAGGAGCCCAGCGGCTCCGTGCCCAGCTGCGCCACGCCGATATCGGTGCTGGTCAGGCCGGCAGCCGGGCCATCCGCCGCGGTCATCGTGCCCTCATAGCTCAGGAACTGCACCACCGTGCCGTTGGGATCGACCAGCGCGATGGCATCCGGCGCGCCGTTCTGCAGGCCATTGGCGGGGTAGGCGACGACCGCGGTGCCAAAGCCGCCGCCCTGGTCCGCCAGCACGCCGGAAAGCCCGTTCAAGGGCGCCGGGCTGGCATAGGCCGTGCCGTTGGAGCCGTTGTAGCGGACCAGGGTCCAGCCGGTCAGGTCGGTGCCCGCCGGACCCACCACCTCGATGCGCTCATCGGCATCGGCGCCGTCATTGTCGTAATGGATCTCGTTGATGAAGACGCTGGTCATGTCCCGCCCCTCTTGCGCAGCGGCTGCGGAGGTAACCGGCCGCCCGAGGTGACGTCCCGTTAAGATATGGAGGCAACGGCCATCCCGGCCGCTTCTCGCGCGAGGGTGATGGCCAGGACTGATCGGGGCTTGACCGGCCGGGCGCGGCGCGGTTCGTCTCCCCTATGGACAACCCCGAGGACCCCGCGCCGCCACCGGCGAAGTCAGAGGCCCAGCGCGCGCGGGAAGCCCGGCTGGCCGCGGCACTGCGCGAGAATCTGCGCCGCCGCAAGGCCCAGGCCCGCGCCCGGGCCGATCAGCCCGGCGCCGAGGAGCCGGAAGGGGAAGGCTGACCGGTGGCGGGATTGGACGCCCGCGCCCGCATCGGGTAACCCGACCCTCCCCCGTTGCCCTTCCCTCGCCTGAGGCCGCCGCACCATGTCCATCATGCCCGACACCTGGATCCGCCGCATGGCGCAGGAGGCGGCGATGATCGAGCCCTTCGTCGAATCGCAGCGGCGGGAAGGCGTGATCTCCTACGGCCTGTCCAGCTATGGCTACGACGCCCGGTTGGCCGACGAGTTCAAGATCTTCACGAACGTCGACAATGCGGTGGTGGATCCGAAGGTGTTTTCGGACCAGGGCTTCGTGACGCGGCGGGGGGAAACCTGCATCATCCCGCCGAACAGCTTCGTTCTGTGCCACACCATCGAATACTTCCGCATCCCGCGCGACGTGCTGGTGATCTGCCTCGGCAAGTCCACCTATGCGCGCTGCGGGCTGATCGTGAACGTCACGCCGCTGGAGCCCGAATGGGAAGGCCAGGTGACGATCGAGATCAGCAACACGACCCCCCTGCCCGCCCGCATCTATGCGAATGAGGGCATCTGCCAGTTCCTGTTCCTGCAGGGCAGCGCCCCGCCCGAGGTCAGCTATGCCGACCGCAAGGGCAAATACATGGGCCAGCGCGGCGTTTCGCTGCCGAAGCTGTAGCCGGGAGTTTCGACCATGGACCGCATCCGCATCCGCGGTGGCAAGCCGCTTTCAGGCAACATCCCGATCGGTGGCGCCAAGAACGCCACCCTGCCGCTGATGGCCGCCGGCCTTCTCTCCGACGGGCCGCTGACTCTGGAAAACGCGCCGGACCTGGCGGATATCGCCACCATGCGCGCGCTGCTGATCCAGCACGGCATGAAAGTGGAGCACGACAAGGCGCAGCGCCGCCTGGTGCTGTCTGGCGCCGCCGAGAATCTGGAAGCGCCCTATGACCTGGTGCGCAAGATGCGCGCCTCCGTCCTGGTGATGGGGCCGCTGGTGGCCCGCTTCGGCGAGGCGCGGGTCTCCCTGCCCGGCGGCTGCGCCATCGGCACCCGGCCGGTCGACCTGCACATCAAGGGCCTGGAGCAGATGGGCGCCGTCTTCGACCTGGAAGGCGGCTACATGCATGCGAAGGCGCCAAAGGGTCTGCGCGGCGCCACCATCATCTTCCCCCAGGTCAGCGTCGGCGCCACCGAGAACCTGCTGATGGCCGCCACCCTGGCCGAGGGCACGACGGAGCTGGTGAATGCGGCGCGGGAGCCGGAGATCGGCGACCTTGCCATGTGCCTGATGCGCATGGGCGCGCGGATCGAGGGCATCGGCACCGACCGCCTGGTGATCGAAGGCGTGAAGCGCCTGGGCGCCGCCACGCACCCGATCATCCCGGACCGGATCGAGGCCGGCACCTATGCCTGCGCCGCCGCGATCACCGGCGGCACGGTGCTGCTGGAAGGCGCGCGGATGGTCGATCTCGGCGCCGTGGTGCGGACGCTGCGCGAATGCGGGGTGGATGTGGCGGAGGAGACGGCGGGGCTACGCATCACCCGCAGCAACGGCCTGCGGGGCGCCGATGTGATGACCGAGCCCTTCCCCGGCTTCGCCACCGACATGCAGGCGCAGTTCATGGCGCTGATGTGCGTGGCCGAAGGTGCCTCCATGATCACGGAGACCATCTTCGAGAACCGCTTCATGCATGTGCCGGAACTGACCCGCATGGGCGCGCGGATCAAGTATCATGGCCAGTCCGCCATCGTGCGCGGCGTGCCGAGCCTGTCCGGCGCGCCGGTGATGGCGACCGACCTGCGGGCCAGCGTGTCCCTGGTGCTGGCGGGACTCGCGGCGCAGGGGGAGACCATCGTCAACCGCGTCTACCACCTCGACCGGGGCTATGAGGCGCTGGAGCGCAAGCTTTCGGCCGTGGGTGCGGCTATCGAGCGGGTCTGAAGGAACTGCCGGACGGCCTGCCGCAGCAGCTGGGGGATTCCCCGGCGAGGTAGCGCCCGACCGGCGTTTCCCGAAGCCGGGGCCACCCGGTCCAGAGCGCGGCCGCCAGAAGGCAGCCCAAAATCAGCCAGTCGCGCCGCGACATGCCGCGTTCAGCCCGCCGGCCGCAGCACGTAGCGCAGCTTGTCCGCCAGCTCCTGCCGCCGGTAGGGCTTGCTGAGCAGCACCACGCCGGGGTCCAGCCGGCCGTGATGCACCACCGCATTCTCCGTGTAGCCGGAGGTATAGAGCACCCGAAGCCCGGGCCGCAGCCGCAGCGCGGCCTCCGCCAGCTGCGGGCCGGAAATGCCGCCCGGCATCACCACATCGGTGAACAGCACGTCGATCGGCGCATCGCTGCGCAGGATCTCCATCGCCGTATGTCCATTGCGCGCGGCCAGCACCTGGTAGCCGAGCAGCGTCAGCTCGCCCACCACATGGTTGCGCACCATCTCATCATCCTCGACGACCAGCACCGCCTCGGTGCCGCCGCGCAGCCGGCCCGGACGGGTGGGCTGCATGTTGCGCGGCACGCCGGTCTCCGCGGCGCGTGGCAGGTAGAGCTTCACGGCCGTTCCCTGGCCAGGCTCGGAATAGATCTTCACATGGCCATTCGACTGCTTGACGAAGCCATAGACCATGGAAAGGCCGAGCCCGCTGCCGCGGCCGAACTCCTTGGTGGTGAAGAAGGGCTCGAAGGCCTGTCCCAGCACGTCCTGCGTCATGCCGAAGCCGGTATCGGTCACCGCGACAACCACATACTCGCCGGGCGTCACTTCCTCATGCCGCGCGGCATATTCGTTGTCGATCTGGGCGAAGCCGGTCTCTACCGTGATCCGCCCACCCTCCGGCATGGCATCCCGTGCGTTCAGAACCAGGTTCATCAGCGCGGCTTCCAACTGCGCCGGGTCGATCAGGGCGGGCGGCAGGTTCGGGGTCAGGTCGATGCGGCATTCCACCCGCTCCCCCAGCGTGCGGCGCAGCAGCAGCTCGATCCGCTTGATTTCCAGCCCGACATCCACCGGCCGCGGCTCCAGCGGCTGGCGGCGCGCGAAGGCCAGCAGGCTGCGGGTCAGCTCGCCGCCACGCTCCGCCGCGTCCCGCGTGGCCTCCGCGAGTTGCAGCAGATCCGGATCATGTTCCAGCCGCTCCGCCAGCAATTCCGCGCTGCCGATGATGACGGTCAGAAGGTTGTTGAAGTCATGCGCCAGGCCGCCGGTCAGCTGGCCCACCGCCTCCATCCGCTGGGCCTGAAGCAGCTTGCGGTTGAGATCCGAAATCGCGACGCGTTGGTGCTGGAGCGAGTCGGCGCTGCGGTTCAGCACCGTCATCAGCTCCCCCAGTTCCCCGCCCGGATGCGGCGGCGGGATGCGGGCGGAAAGGTCGCCCTGGCCAAGCCGGGTCGCCATGCGGGAAATCCGCGCGACCTCCCGCCGGATCGCCACCTCCCCGATCAGCCAGACGGAAATGCCGAGCACCAGCGACAGCATGGCCAGGATCGCCAGGTCCTGGCGAAACCGCATATCGGCCGACGCCACAAGGTCGCGCCGGGACTGACCGACCAGCACATGCAGCCCCGAAGAGGCCACATCGGCGCTCGCCCCGGCGGCCCAGATATGGATATCACCCTGCGCATCGGGCAGCTCGATCGTCTGACCGGCGGTCGCCCGGCGGGCGAAATCGCCCAGCGGCGTTGTTTCAAGCGACTGCCCAACCCGGCTCGACCGGCCGGCATGCGGATGCCAGGCGAGGACCGTGCCCTGCTCCCCCATCAGCAGGATTTCCGTCCCCGGCCGGGCCACGGCCAGATCATGGCTCACCAGCGCCTGGAGGTTGAGCGAGGCCAGCAGAACGAAATCGATATCCCCCGCCGTCGTGCGGACCGGCAAGGCGATCTGCAGCACGGAAAGCCCGGTCAGCCGGCCGAAGACCGCCTGCAACGCCACGCCGCGCTCCAGCGTCACCGCCTGCTGGAAATAGCGCCGATCCCGCACATCCAGCTCCCGCCCCGTCTGCAGGGAATCGCAGAACAGCTGGCCCTGGGGCGTGATGGTCAGGATGCCGGTGAATTGTGGGTACTGGTCCAGCACCCGGCCGAGAAAGGCCGAACAGGCAGCGCGGTTGTCGCTTTGCAGGTCGCGCGCCCGGGACAGGCCATACAGCAACTGACCGGCGGCGCGGATGCGATCCTCCAGGTCGCGGGCGGCGAAATCCGCGGCGGCCACCAGGCGGCTGGTGGCGGCTTCGATCGCCGCATCGCGCTCCTGCATGAAGCGGTAGCCCAGAAGCAGCGCCGGCACGATCGTGGCCATGGCAACAAGCCACAGCAATCGCGCACGGATGCTCATCCCTGGCCCACCCCATTCGGCTTCGACGGTTTTACGTCGGGAGACTGCTCCCCGCCCGTCCGCGCTTCGCGCCATTTTGGCGCAATCACCCGCGGACATCCATGGCGAGCTCCCGGCCACTGCATCCGGGCGCTCCGCCGGAGGCATACGGGCTCACGCTTAATGGTACGATCGTGACATGACGGTTTATGTACCGCAACTGCCACGTGGGGCCGCGGGGGCGGCCCTGGCCTCCGGGGGCGTTCAGCCCCGGAACATGCCTCCCCCATCCACATCCACCACCGTGCCGTTGACATAGGCGGCGCGGGGCGATGCCAGGAACACCAACAGGTCGGCGATCTCCGCCGCCTCGATGGCGCGACCATAGGGCAGACCGGTCAAGGTCTCCGCCCAGCGTTCCGGATCGCCGAATTTGAGCTGCGCATTGGTGCGCGCCTGGGTCTCCATGCGGTCGGTGCGGGTCGCCGCCGGGTTGATCCCCAGCACCCGCACGCCGCTGGCCTGCGCGGCGCCGCCAAGCGCGGAGGTGAAGGCGATCAGCGCCGCATTGCCGGTGCCACCGCAGATATAACCCATGCGCGGCGCCCGCCCGGCCATGCCGATGATGTTCAGGATGACGCCGGCGCCCTTGGCCTCCATCCCCGCGTAATACATCTGGCACATATGGATATAGCCCAGGACCTTCAGGTCCCAGGCTTGCTGCCAGCGGGCGAAAGGGATGTCCTGGAGGCGTCCGGCGGGGATCGCGCCGGCATTGTTCACCAGGATGTCGACCTCCGGGAAGGCGGCGTGCAGCCGCTCCCGCTCCTCCGGCTTCGACAGGTCCGCGGCCAGGCTTTCCACCCGGATCTGCGCGGTGCCGCGCAGGCTGTCGGCGGCGGTGGCGAGTGTCCCCGCGTCGCGCCCGACCAGTACCAGGTCGCAGCCTTCCGCCGCGAAAGCCTGGGCGCAGGCCAGTCCGATGCCTTTCGAGCCGCCGGTGATGAGCACCCGCTTGCCGGCAAGCTGCATGTCCATGGGCATCAGACCTCCATCTCGATCAGGAAGGGGCCACTGGCGGCGAAGCTCTGCTGCATCAGGTCGGCGACGCCTTCCAGCGTATTGGTGCGCGCCGCCTCCACCCCCATGCCATTGGCCAGCTTCACCCAGTCCAGGTTCGGATTGCCGAGGTCGAGCATGTCCATCGCCGTGCGGCCCGGATTGGCGCCGACGCCCTGATACTCGCCGATCAGGATCTGATACTTGCGATTGGAGATGACGATGGTCGTCACCGGCAGCCTTTCGCGCGCCTGGGTCCACAGGCCCTGGAGCGTGTACATGCCCGATCCATCGGCCTGGAGGTTGATGACGCGCCGCCCCGGCGCGCCGACCGCCGCGCCGGTCGCCAGCGGAATGCCGCAGCCAATGGCGCCGCCGGTGATATGCAGCCAGTCATGCGCCGGCGCAGCATGGGTGAACTTGTAGAAGCCGCGGCCGAAGGACACGCTTTCATCGGCGATGATGGCATTCTCCGGCATCAGCGCCGCCAGGGTCTGCGCCAGGCCTTCCGGCGTCGGCGCGCCGCGCACCGGGCCGGGGCGCGGGCCGGGGTCGGGGATGGCGGCCGCCGGCGCGCCGAGCTCCTCCGCCAGGGCGGTCAGCGCCTGGATCGGATCCGCCTCGTAGCGCGTCAGCAGCAGGATGTCCGCATCCTCCCGGTGGTGGCGGGACGGCTTGTTGGGATAGGCGAAGAAGCCGACCGGCGCCTTGCTGTTGACCAGGATGATTGTGGTGTAGGGCTTCAGCGCCTCCACCGCGAGATCGACGGGATAGGGCACGCGCTCCAGCTGCATGCGGCCCTGGCCGCGCTCGACCCGGCTGTTCGACATCTCGGCCAGCACATCGGCGCCCGTCGCCTGGGCGATACGCCAGGCGAGCGCCTGCGCCTGCTGCGTCAGCGCCAGGCCGCCGAGCAGGATCAGCACGTTCTTCCGGCCGCGCAGCGCCTTTGCGGCATTGTGGATGGCCAGCGGATCGGCCTTCGGCGCGGCCGGCGCCGGCAGCGCCGCGGCGCCACCGCCCGGCGCCTCGTCCCAGCAGACATCCGACGGCAGGATCAGGGTCGCGATCTGGCCCGGGGAGGTGCGCGCCGCCTGCACGGCCACGGCGGCATCGCGCGCCACCTCGGTCGCCTTCTCCACCGTGCGCACCCAGCCGGAGACGCCGCGGGCGAAACCCTCGGTATCGGCGGTCAGCTGCGCATCCAGCGGACGGTGATAGGTGGCCTGGTCGCCCACGCAATTGACCATGCCGGAGCGGGCGCGGCGGGCATTGTGCAGATTGGCCAGGCCATTCGCCAGGCCGGGGCCGCAATGCAGCAGCGTCGCCGCCGGCTTGCCGGTCATGCGGAAATAGCCATCGGCCATGCCGGTGACGACGTTCTCCTGCAGGCCGAGCACGCAGCGCATGCCGGGGATGCGGTCCAGGGCCGCGACGAAATGCATCTCGCTGGTGCCGGGATTGGCGAAACATGTGTCCACCCCCGCGCCCAGCAGGGTGTGCACCAGACTCTCAGCTCCGTTCACCGCAAACCTCCCCAACAGAATGGGCCGCAGGGTGCGCGGCGTGGGGCGAGGCGGCAAGGGTGCCTCATGAATGAACACTTATCCATGTTCTGTCCGAATGGTGACGCACGGATTTACCGTCTGCAATCTCCGCGCCATGGTTGACGTTCGCGTGAGGAGGGGGGCTTCCGCGCGGCTCGGGGGGAGCGGTGGGCATGCCACGCCTGGCGATTGCGTTCTTCTGTTCCGGTTTCGCAGCGCTGCTGTGCCAGATCGTCTGGCAGCGCATGCTCGGCATATTCGCAGGTTCCGACACGATTTCGGCGGCCCTGGTGGTGGGCGCCTTCCTCGCCGGGCTTGGCCTGGGTTCGATCATCGGCGCCCGGCTGGCGGACCGGCTTTCGCCTTGGCATGCCTTGCTCGGCTTTGCCCTGGCGGAGGCCGGCGTGGCGGGCTTTGCGCTGGTCTCCAAGCTGTTTCTGTATGACTTTCTGGCAACCGATCTGGCCGGGGTGGTGGACAGCCCGGCGGCGATCTTCGCGCTGTGCTTCGCCGGGCTGGTACTGCCCACGACGCTGATGGGCGCCTCCCTCCCGCTGCTGGCGCGGGCCATTGCCACCAGCCTGGACACCGTGGCGGAACGGGTGGGCAGCCTCTACGGGCTGAACACGCTGGGCGCCGGGCTCGGGGCACTGCTCGGCGGCTGGGTGCTGGTGGGGCATCTGGGCTTTGTCGGCGCCCTGGCACTGGCGGCGGGGCTCGACCTGTTCGCTGCGGCCCTGGCGCTGACCCTGCTGCCGGGCCTGTCGCGCGTGGCGCCGGCGCTGCCCAACCCCGCCGCCGCCACGGAAGCAAAGGCCGAGCCCTTCGGCAGCCTGCGGCTGTGGTGCCTGCTGGTCTTCCTGTCCGGCTACATCATCGTGGCGCTGGAGATCGTCTGGGTGCGGCTGATGGGCCAGGTGGGGCAGTACCACGCCTATCTCTTCCCCACCGTGCTGGGCATCTTCCTGCTGGCGGATGGCTTCGGCATCGCCGTGGCCTCGCGCATGGTCCGGCGGATGCGCGACCCGCGGCCGGCCTTCTTCCTGACCCAGGCGGGCGGCTTCGCGCTCGGGGCGGCGCTGATCCTGCTGCTGGTCTGGGTGCTGCCGCACTGGCCGGTGCGCCAATTCGTCTCCGCCGATCTCCAGCGCCTGCGCGATGGCGGGCTGGTGACGACGGTACTGCTGACGCTGGCCGTGGTCGGCCCGCCGAGCTTCCTGATCGGCATGACCTTCCCCTTCGTGCAGCGCGCCGTGCAGCAGGACCTGGCCAGCGTCGGCGCCCGGGTGGGCTGGGTGCAGCTGGCGAACATCCTGGGCAATGCGGCGGGGTCAATCCTGACCGGCCTTGTCACCTTCCATCTGTTCGGAACCGCCGGCACGCTGCGGCTGCTGGCGGCGCTGTCGCTGGTGCTGATGCTCGGCTGGCTGTGGAAGGCCGGGCGCGGGAGGCGCCCGGAGATGGCGCTGGCGGCCGCCTGCGGCCTGGCGCTGGTCGCGCTGCCCGGCAATGCCACGCTGTGGTCGCGGCTGCATGCCGAACAGCCGCATCAGGTGGTGGACTGGGCGGAGGACCGCTCCGGCATCGCCTTCTTCCGCGACGACAACCGGGCGGAGGGCGGGCCGCACGGCCCCTTCTTCATCCAGGGCTTCAGCCAGGGGCGTATTCCCTTCCTGCCGATCCACCAGTTCCTCGGCGCCGTGGGGCCGCTGCTGCATGCGGATCCCAAGCTTGTGCTGTGCATCGGCATCGGCTCCGGTGGCACGCCCTGGGCGGCGGGCATCTCGCCCCGGACGGAATCGGTCCGCGCGATCGAATTGGTGGGGCCGGTGCTGACCGCCCATGCCGGCATCGCCGCGCGCTACCCGGACAGCCCGATCGCCACGATGCTGTCCAACCCCCGCTGGCAGCTGGAATACGGCGATGGGCGCCGTGCGCTGGCCCGGGGCGAGACGCTGTACGACGTAATCCAGGCCGATGCGATCCTGCCGGAGGGTTCGCATTCCGGCCTGCTCTATTCCGCCGAATTCCTGGAACAGGTGCGCCGCCGCCTGGCGCCGGGCGGCATCTATGTGCAGTGGGGCCCAACCCAGCGCGTGGTGGCGACCTTCGCCGCGGTCTTCCCGCATACGCTGCTGCTGATGCCGGGCAGCGTGCTGATCGGCTCCGACAGCCCCATTCCCTATGATCCGGCGGCGCTGGCGCGGCGCTTCGCGCAGCCAGAGGTGATGGCGCATCTGCAGCGGGGGAATCGCGAAAACCGCGACTATGGCTGGATGTTCGCCGAGCCCGCGCTCGTCTGGGGGCCGGGCACGGCGCGTCCGGAGCCCCTGCTGACGGATGTTTTCCCGCGCGACGAGTTCTATCTGAACAACGGCGTCACCCACACCCTGGCGCTGCAGCGGACGGAGCAGTTGCTGGCGGTGGAATGATGCCAGTGCGATGGCGCCCGGCCAGCGGGCGGGATAGGGTCAGCGCCCCTGGACCTGGATCGCGCCGATGAAGAAGATTCTGCTGGTTGGCTTCCTCTGCGGCGCCCTCGCGGTGATCGTGTTCCACCAGGGCACACTTTATGTGCTGTACCACCAATTCCCCCTGATTCGCGGGCTGGGCGTGCCGGAGGCGTTCCGGCCCGGCTCGGCGGGTTTCAACATCCGCCCGGTGCCGCCTTTCGGCGTGCCGCAAGTGCTGTCCATCGCCTTCTGGGGCGGGGTCTGGGGCATCGTCCTGGCCGCGCTGATCCGCTGGGGCCGGCTGCCGGACCTGCTGACCGGCTTCCTGCTGGGCGCGGTGGTCTGCACGGTGGTGGGCTTCACCCTGGTGGCGCAGCTGCGCGGCGCGCCGATGTGGGCCGATGGCAACACCATCATCTGGGCCCGGGCCGCCTTGCTGAACGGCGCCTTCGGCTGGGGCGCGGCCTTCCTGATGCGGCCCTTCTCGATCGGCGGAGGATACTGAGACTAACTCGTCATCCGGCCGAGCAGCGCGGTCAGTTCCGCCAGGGTCCGACAGCCGGTTTTGCGGCGCACCGCCGCAAGCTGGCCGCGCGCCGTATCCACCGTGATCTTCCGTGCCGCGGCGTGCTGCGCCACCGTCCGCCCCGCAGCGAGCGCCGCGGCCAGGGAGGCCTCGGCCGGGCTCAGGCCGAAGGCCTGGCGCAACAGCGGCGCGCGGGGGCGCACGCGGGCGGCATCGTCGGTCACCAGCAGCATCACGCCGGTGAAGCCTTCCGGCATGCCGTGGCTCTCCACCCGGCGCAGCGGCAGCGCCTGCACCATATAGGGCGGCAGCCCGTCGCGGCGCGGCAAGGCGACGCTGGATGCATCCGGCATCATCCGCACCTTGCCCGAAATCGCCTGGATGGCCGCGCCCACGGCACGGGCCAAAGCTTGGCGTGCTTCCGCATTTGGCGTGGCGAGGCCGCCGTCACTGGCCAGCGACAGCCCATCGCCGCGTGCCGCCATCGCCTCCAGCGCCGGGTTGGTGGTGACCAGACGGCGCCGATTGTCCAGCAGCAGCACGCCTTGCGGCAAGGTCGCGAAGCTGCTGCGCAGCGCGGTGGCGGACTGCCAGCCGCTGGCGGAAAGCCTGGCCTCCAGCAGCAAGGCATGGCGCAGGTGCCGGAACAGCGGCGTCAGCAACGCCTCCTCCGCCGCGCCGAAGGGCTGGGCGCGGACCGAGCGATGGAAGGCGACGCGGCCGACCATGCCATCCGGCCCCTGCATCATGGCCGAGAGGCAGTGGAATGCGCCGTCGCGCCTAGCCTTGAATTCGTTCCAGATGGCGGAGGCGCGGTAGCGGTTCATGGAAACCACCCGGCCCATGTTCAGCACGCCCTCCCCGTTGCGGGAGGCGGCGGCGGCCCAGGGGTCGCGATGGATCCAGCGGCTCTGATACTCGGCGGTGACATCGGCGGCGAGGCCGCCGCCCTCGCAGCGGCTTTCCCGCAGGACGCCGCGCTCATACTGCATCAGATGGACCGCGTGGGTGCTGGTCTGCAAGGCATCCGCCAGCGGCGCGATGGCAGCCGCCAGGCCGCGCCCATCTGCCAGCGCCGCATAGAGATCCAGCGCATAGGCCTCCGGAGAGGTCATGTCGGGGAGGTCGATCACCATTCGGTAATACCATATTGCCGGATTTGTGTAAGCGATCGCGCGATGCTGATGATGTTTTCTTTGTACGATTCGCGCGATCAGGGCACGGAGGCCACACCTCGCCAGCTTGCGGCGGGCCGGCCGTAAGGCCACCTTGGCCAGCATGTCCACCCTTCGCGTCCAGCCCGACCCCAGCGATCCCCGCCTGACCCGCCGCCTGACCGGCCTCGATCAGACCGGCCAGAGCGTCGAAACCAGCGTGACAGTCGAGCGTCCGCTGACGCTGTTCCTCAACGGGCAGGAGATCGTCACCATGATGACGATCCTCGACCGGCCGGAGGAACTGGCCCTCGGCTATCTGCTCAACCAGGGCATGCTGCGACGGAGCGACCAGGTGACCGGCGTCGAGTACGACGAGGACCTTCAGCTCGTCGTTGTGCGCACCGAGAAACAAACCAATTTCGAAACCAAATTGAAGAAAAAGACGCTGACCTCCGGCTGCGCCCAGGGCACCGCCTTTGGCGACCTGATGGAGGATTTCGCCACCGTCCGCCTGGCGCCGGAGGCGCGGCTGCGCACCTCCTGGCTCTATCGCCTCCTGTCCCGCATCAACGCCCTGCCGAGCCTGTATCTGGAGGCCGGCGCCATCCATGGCTGCGCCCTGTGCCGCGAGGATGCGCCGATCGTCTATATGGAAGACGTCGGCCGCCACAATGCGGTGGACAAGATCGCCGGCTGGATGTTCCGGGAAAACGAGCCGCCCGAGGACAAGATCTTCTACACCACCGGCCGTATGACCTCGGAGATGGTCATCAAGACCGTCCGCATGGGCATCCCCATCCTGCTGTCCCGATCCGGCTTCACCGCCTGGGGCGTGGAGCTGGCGCGGGAGGCCAATCTGACCCTGATCGGCCGCTGCAAGGGCAAGCGCTTCCTGGCCCTGGCCGGGGAGCAGCGCCTCATCTTCGACGCCGACCTGGCCTATGTGCCGGAGGAATCCGCGAAACACTGGCGCAAGAACAGCGCCGAGGCAATGGGCGCCCCGGATGCCGAGTGACACGCTGGCGGTCGTGCTGGCCGGCGGGCTGGCGCGGCGTATGGGCGGCGGCGACAAGCCGCTGCGCCCCTTGGCCGGGCGGCCGCTGCTGGACCATCTGCTCGACCGGTTGCGGCCCCAGGCCGCGGCGCTGATCCTGAACGCCAATGGCGATCCGGACCGCTTCGCCGCCTGGGGCCTGCCCGTGGTGGCGGACAGCCTGCCGGACCATCCCGGCCCGCTGGCCGGCATCCTGGCCGGGCTGGACTGGGCGGCAGCGCAGCGGCCGGACCTGGCCTGGGTGGTTTCCGTCCCAGGCGATTCGCCGCTGATCCCGCACGACCTGGTGGCCCGGCTGCATGCGGCGCGGCTGGCCGAGGGCGTGCCGCTCGCCTGCGCCCGGTCCGACGGCCAGACCCACCCGCCCATCGGCCTCTGGCCCGTCGCGCTGCGCGAGGCGCTGCGTCAGGCGCTGCGGGAGGGGGAGCGCAAGATCGACCGCTGGACGGCGCGCCACGGCGTCGCCCATGCCGACTGGCCGACCGCGCCCATCGACCCCTTCTTCAACGCCAATGCGCCGGAGGATCTCGCGCGGGCCGAGCAGCTTCTGGCCTTGCAAGCCGGCGGCCTTGATCCGATACAGGAAGGGTGACGTGAAGCCCGGGAGCCAACGCCCATGAAGTCCATTCTGTTCGGTGCCGTGGCGGCCATCATCGTCGCCATCGGCGCCTATGCCGTCCTCGACACCCGTTTCCAGCAGACCGCCGACCAGCGCTACACGACCCAGGGCGTGCGGCTGTAGTCAGAAGATGCCGCGATAGGGCAGCACCCAGATCCGGTCTCCGGGGCTGACGCCTGTAACCTCCTCCGGCAGTTCGGCCAGCGCGTCGGACTGGGTCAGGGAGGTGAGCAGGCCGGCCCCCTCGCGCGCGAATTTTTGGGCCAGCGGCAGCCCCTCCCCCGCCGCCAGCTTCACCCGCACATATTCACGCCGCCCCGCCTTCTTGCGGTAGGCGAAGCCTGCCTCCGCCGGGAAGCGCGGCAGCGGCTCCAGGATCGCGCCGGCCAGGCGCAGGATCAGCGGCCGGGCGAGGTGCAGGAAGGTGACGACGGCGGCCACGGGGTTACCGGGCAGGCCCACCACCGGCGTGCCCCCGATCACCCCCATCGCCGCGGGCCGGCCGGGCTTGATGGCCAGCCGCCAGAAGACCAGCCGCCCGCCCTGCTCGATCGCGGCCTTCACGTGATCCGCCTCCCCGGTCGAGACGCCGCCCGAGGTCAGCAGCAGGTCGTGGTCGGCGGCGGCGCGGGACAGACCCTCGGCCGTGGCGGCGGGATCATCCGGCAGGATGCCGAGGTCGCTGGCCTCCACCGGCAGCCCGGCCAGCAGCGCCAGCAGGGTGAAGCGATTGGAATCATAGGTCTGCGCCGCGCCCAGCGCCCGGCCGGGCTCCGCCAGCTCATCGCCCGTGGAGAACACGCCGACGCGGACACGGCGGCGCAGCATCAGGCGGGTCAGGCCCAGGGCGGCGGCCAGGCCGATATCGGGCGGCAGCAATAGCCGCCCCTGCGGCAGGGCGACGGCGCCCTGGGCCACATCCTCCCCGGCCGGGCGGCAGTTGGCGCCGCGCTTCAGGCCGGGCACCAGCAGCACCGCGCCGCCTTCCTCCCGCGCATCCTCCTGCATCATCACCGTGTCGGCGCCCTCGGGCATCGGCGCGCCGGTGAAGATGCGGATGGCGGTACCGGGGGTGATGACGCCCGCCGCCTGGCCGGCCTGCAGCCGGGCCGCGATGGGCAGCCGCGTCTCGCCATCCGCGGCGAGGTCGGCATGTCGGAAAGCGTAGCCATCGACGGCGGCATTGAAGAAGGGCGGCAGCGGCAGCGGTGCGCGCAGGGCCTCGGCCAGCACCCGGCCCGGCGCGTCGCGCAGCGCCACCTCCTCCACCTCCGGTAGCGGTGGGACGCGGTCGGCGATCAGCGCCTGCGCCTGGTCCACGGACATCAGGGGGCCGCCGAAGGCGAAGCAGTCGTCGCTGAGCTGGGCCATGGCCGAGTTCCTTAGCTCGCGTGATTCAGACCTTCGGTGCCTTCGCCCCTACGGTCATCACGCTTTCGTCGCGCAGCACATCCGCCAGCGGGATGGCGCCCGCCATCACCAGATCGGCGATGCCGGCGATGTCGTCCAGCGCGCAATGAGGCAGGGCGCAGCCGGGCGGGGGCGCCGCATCGGCGGCGACGCCGATAATCGCCGGGTCCTCCGGGTGCAGCCAGGGCTTGTCATTGGCCTGCCGGAAGACCTCGATCTTCGGGTGCCGGTCGCGTTTGAAGCCCTCCACCAGCAGCAGGTCCACCGGGTCAAAGCGCGTCAGCAGCTCCCGCAACCCCGGCTCCGGCGCCTCCCGCAGCTCCGTCATCAGCGCCCAGCGGCGGGCGGAGGCAACCAGCACCTGCCGCGCCCCGGCCTCCCGATGGCTATGGCTGTCCTTGCCGGGCCGGTCGATGTCGAAGGCGTGGTGGGCGTGTTTCAGGGTGGAGACCGACAGGCCCCGCGCCGCCAGCGCCGGGATCAGGCGCGTCAGCAGGGTGGTCTTGCCGGCGCCGCTCCATCCGGCCAGTCCGATCACGCGCATTGATGTGTCCCGCAGAATCAAGAAGGGCCGGCCATGGCTTGCACCACGGCCGGCCCGTATCGGGCAAGGGGCTGAGTGTCAGTCCGCGCCGAGCGGACGGGCGCCCGGAGGGCCGGTGACGGTCGCCTGCGCCTTGGTCAGTTCCTCATCCACCCAGAGGGAATGGTGTTCCTTGGCCCAGTTCAGGTCCACCTGGCCGCTGTCCATGGCGTCGAATGCGCCCTCCATGCCCAGGCTGCCGATATAGATATGCGCCAGCATGGCCGCGACCATCAGCACGGACAGGATGCCGTGCACCGTATGGGCCAGCTGCTGCCCGGCCAGATCGGTCACCGTGAAGGGGAAGATCAACACGTAGCCGGAGACGGCGACCAAGGTGCCACCGATGATGGTGATCCAGAACACCACCTTCTGGCCTGCATTGAACCGCCCGGCCTCCGGATGGCCGCCGCTGATGAAGCCGCCGCCCGCCTTGACCCAGGCCAGGTCCACCCGGTTCGGGATGTTGTCCCGCACCCAGACCAGGAACAGCAGCACCAGACCCAGGGTGAAGGGGAAGGCCAGGTAGTTATGGGCGATCTTGCCCCACATGCTGACGGCGGTGAAGGCTTCCGGCCCGATCAGCGGCAGCAACAGGAAGCGCCCGAAGGTCAGGTTCAGGCCCGACAGGCCGAGCACGATGAAGCTGGACGCCGTCATCCAATGCGCCGCGCGCTCAAACAGGTTGAAGCGCTGGATGGTGCGGCCGGCGCGGCCCGCCTCGATGCGGATGCGACCCTTGGCGAGGTAGAACAGCGCCAGGATGCCCAGCATGCCGAGCACGGCGACGCCACCGACCCAGGTCAGGGTGCGGTTGTGGAAGCTGCGCCAGTCCTGGCCCTCGGGCTGGATCAGCGTGGCGGCGCGGGCGTCCGGGATGGTGATGCGGCCACCGATGCGCTCACCGCGCAGCGCCGCCTGCAATTCCATCTCCTCGGCCGAGGGTTGGCCGCGGTCGCTGAACGGCGCAGGGGTTGGCGGCTGGACGGAGGGCTGGCGCGCCTGCGGGGCGGTGACGGCCTCGGCCGCGGCGGGCGCCGGCGTGCCGGTGGGCGTATCGCCCTGGATGGTCGATTCCGGCACCTGCCCGCCGGGCTGCGCGCCTCGGCCGGCGCCAACCTCCGGCACGGGGGCCTGGATTTCGGGCGCGCCAGCTGCGGGGGCGCCGGGCTGGGACTGGCCAAAGGCCGGCGCTGCCAGAAGCAGCGCCAGCGCGAGGGTGGGGGCGAGGCGCGTCATACCGTCACCGTCTCGCGATAGGCCGTATGCCAGCCCCAGGCGCCGGAGCCATAGCCGCGCTTCTGCACACGCTCCCGGTAGATGGTGGCGATCATCTCGCCATCACCGGCCAGCAGCGCCTTGGTCGAGCACATCTCGGCGCAGAGCGGCAGCTTGCCCTCGGCGATGCGGTTGGCGCCGTACTGGGTGTATTCGACGATGCTGTTATCCTGCTGCGGCCCACCGGCGCAGTAGGTGCATTTGTCCATCTTGCCGCGGCCGCCGAAGTTGCCGACGCGCGGATATTGCGGGGCACCAAACGGGCAGGCGTAGAAGCAGTAGCCGCAGCCGATGCACAGATCCTTGTCGTGCAGCACGATCGCATCCGCCGTGGTGTAGAAACAACTGACGGGACAGACCGCGGCGCAGGGCGCATCGGTGCAGTGCATGCAGGCCATGGAGATCGAACGCTCGCCGGGCTTGCCGTCATTGATGGTGACGACGCGGCGGCGGTTGATGCCCCAGGGCACCTCGTGCTCGTTCTTGCAAGCGGTGACGCAGGCGTTGCATTCGATGCAGCGGTCGCTGTCACAGAGGAACTTCATGCGCGCCATGATTAGGCACTCCTGATCTGGCAGAGCGTGACCTTGGTTTCCTGCATGAAGGTCACCGGATCGTAGCCATAGGTGGTCACCGCGTTCACGCTCTCACCGAGCACGATCGGGTCGGTGCCCTGCGGATATTTGCTGCGCTGGTCCACACCCTGGAACCAGCCGGCGAAGTGGAAGGGCATCCAGGCGACACCCCGGCCGACGCGCGGCGTCACCATGGCCTTCACACGGGCCTTGGCATTGTTCTCCGGCCCCATCACCCAGACGAACTGGCCGTCGCGGATGTTGCGGGCGGAGGCATCCTCCGGGTTGATCTCGACGAACATATCCTGCTGCAGCTCGGCCAGCCACTTGTTGGACCGCGTCTCCTCACCGCCACCCTCATATTCGACCAGGCGGCCGGAGGTGAGGATGATGGGGAAGTCGCCGGCCACCTGATGGCTGCGGTTCTGCACCGAGACGCCCAGATGCGGCAGGCGGAAGCCGCGGCGGTCCGGCAGGGTCGGGTATTGCGCGATCAGGTCGGTGCGCGGCGTGTAGATCGGCTCGCGGTGCACCGGCACGGGATCGGGCAGGTTCCAGGCCACGGCACGCGCCTTGGCATTCCCGTAGGGAACGCAGCCATGTTCCATGGCGACGCGAATGATGCCGCAGGACAGGTCGGTGGCCCAGGAGAAGGTGCCGCCGTTGCTCTCGATCCAGCCGCGCTCCGCCTCCGTCAGCTCCTCATACCAGCCGAGGCGCTTTAGCACGGCGACGGTGAATTCCGGATAGCCGTCCTGGATCTCGGAGCCGAGCGAGTAGGAACCCTCCGCCAGCAGCGTCTTGCCTTCCCGCTCCACGCCGAAGCGGGCGCGGAAGGTGCCGCCGCCGTTCTTCACATGCAGGTTGGTGTTGTAGAGCACATGGGTGCCGGGGTGCTTCATCTCCGGCGTGCCCCAGCAGGGCCAGGGCAGGCCGTAGAACTCGCCCGCCACCGGCGTGCCGGCGGCGCCCCGCAGGGTCACCAGGTCGAACTTGTCCTGGTGTTCCATATGCAGCTTCAGGCGTTCCGGCGACTGGCCGGAATAGCCGGTGCTGAGCGAGCCGCGGTTGATCTCGCGCAGGATGCTCTCGGCGGTCGGCGCGTTGTTCCGGATCTCGTAGGGCTTGAACATCTCCTCCCGGAAACGGATGGGCATGCCCTTGCGCTCCGCCGCGCCATCCAGCGCGCCGGCGAGCCGGTACATCATCTCGTAATCGGTCTTCGATTCGAACAGCGGCGCGACGATCCGCGACCCCCACTGGACCGAGCGGTTGGAGGCGCTGCGGCTGCCATCGCATTCGAACTGCGTGCTGGCGGGCAGGAGGTAGGTGTTCTCCTTGCGATCGGCGAGCACGGCGAAGGTGGTGGGGTGTGGGTCGGCGACGACCAGCAGGTCGAGCGCTTCCAGCCCCTTCACCGCTTCCGGCATGCGGGTGACGGTATTGCCGCCATGGCCCACCACCAGCATGCCGCGCAGGCGGTCGCGCTGCTGGATCTGGTCCTTGGGCAGTGTGATGGCGTCGAAGTAGCGCGTCGTCGGGATACCCGGCGTGCCCATCATCGCCGCGCTGTCGAAGCGCGGGATCATGTCCTCGTAGCGCACGTTCCAGACGCGGCACCAATGGCGCCAGGCGCCCTCATCCAGCCCGTAATAGGCCGGCAGCGTCGTCACATCGAGGCCGAAGTCGGTGGCGCCCTGCACGTTGCAATGGCCGCGGAAGATGTTCGCGCCGCCGCCATTGTTGCCGACATTGCCGGTGGCCAGCAGCAGGATGGAGAAGGCGCGCACATTCGCCGTGCCCACCGTCTTCTGCGTCGCGCCCATGCACCAGATCAGCGTCGACGGCTTCTGGGTGGCGAAGGTCTCGGCCACCTTGCGCAACTGCGCGCCCGGCACGCCGGTAACGCGCTCCACCTCCGCGGGCGTCCACTTCGCGCATTCGGCACGGATCTCGTCCATGCCGTAGACGCGCTTGGCGATGAAGTCCTTATCTTCCCAGCCATTGGCGAAGATGTGGTGCAGCATGCCCCAGATGATGGGGATGTCGGTGCCCGGCCGGATGCGGACATATTCATTCGCGTGGGCGGCGGTGCGGGTGAAGCGCGGATCGATGACGATCAGGTTCGCGCGGTTGCGCTCCTTGCCCGACAGCACGTGCTGGAGGCTGACCGGATGCGCCTCCGCCGGATTCCCGCCCATGATGATCATGGTCTTGGAATTGCGGATGTCGTTGTAGGAATTGGTCTGGGCGCCGTAGCCCCAGGTGTTCGCCACGCCGGCGACCGTGGTGGAATGGCAGATGCGCGCCTGGTGGTCGACGCTGTTCGTGCCCCAGAAGGCGGCGAACTTGCGGAACAGATAGGCGCCCTCATTGCTGAATTTGGCGCTGCCCAGCAGGAACATGCTGTCCGGCCCGGATTCCTGCCGGATCGTCATCATCTTGTCGGCGATTTCGGTCAGCGCGACGTCCCAGCTCAGGCGCTGCCATTGGCCGCCCACGAGCTTCATCGGGTATTTCAGGCGCCGGTCGCCATGCACCAGTTCGCGCACCGAGGCGCCCTTGGCGCAATGCGTGCCGCGGTTGATCGGGCTGGCCCAGGTCGGCTCCTGCCCGGTCCAGACGCCGTTCTGCACTTCCGCCGTGACGGTGCAGCCGACCGAGCAATGGGTGCAGATGTTCTTGATCCGCTGCACCGGCTGGCTGTGGTCCTGAACCCCCATCGCCGCACCGGCCGCCCGCGCGCGCGTGGCACCGAGCGAGCCCAGCGCGGCGAGACCCGCCCCGGCGAAGCCGGCCTGACGGAGGAAGCTGCGGCGATCGAGACCGCCGGAGGAAAGGCCCTGATAGGCGGCGGACAGGCGCTGGCGCGCGGCCTTGCCCTCGGAGCGCTTGATCAGCATCTGGCGTGCTCCCCGTACTGGTTCATAGGTGCTTATTCGTAGCGATTGGTGCGGTAGAAAGCCTGAACATCGGCGGAATCCGCCTTGTAGCGGGCCTCCACACGCTGCTGCGCATTCTCCTTGCGGGCGTCGCGGGCCGGCACGCTGTCGGCGCGCTGTGCCAATGCGGGCGCCACGGCGGCGGCGGCGGCGGTTCCGAGGCCGAGGGCCTTCAGGAAACCGCGGCGGACGGGCGCTTCACGTCCCTGTTCGTTCATCTCCTGGCACTCCCCAACAGATATCAGGCCGGCAGATCCGCTGCCGCGGCCTCAAGCTCCACGGCCAGACGGCCGAGCCGCCCGACCGCACGGTAGAAATCCGCCATCTCCGCCTTCTCCAGATCCGCGAAGAAGCGTGCGGCCCAGGGGCGGATGTGACGGGCGAAAAACGGCGCGGCCGATCCGGCCTCGCTCGGGAAGGCGCCTGCCAGCAGGCCGGCGAAGGCCTCGCAGACAAAGGCGATGTGATCTTCCGGCTCCGCGATGCCCTCCGCCCGCTCGATGCCGAGCCGGCCGAGGTCGCCACGCAGTTCGGCGAGCGGGCGTTCGTGCAGGAAACCGGTCAGGTAGTAGCTGGCATAGGGCAGCAATTCACCGCGCCCGACGCCGATGAACAGGTGGAAGAATTCCTGCTCCGCCGCCTCAGCCTTGGTCCGGCCGGCGGCATCGGCCAGCGCCGCATAGGCCTCGCCCAGCTCACCGGTCTCGCCGCGCAGCGCCCGCATGCGGATCAGCAGCCCGGCATCCGGCGGGGCGCCGAGCAACCGGCCGAGCAGCGCGAACAGGCGCGCCCGCTCGGCATCCACCGGGTCCAGCACCGCTTCCACCACTGCCGCCTCAGTCGTTTCGGTCATGCGCTACGTATCGGGCCTTCCGCCTGGTCGCACAGCTCCCCAGCCATGTTCGACCTACCAGAGCGCACAACCAAGCCCAAACCCCGGACTTCTGCAAGCGTTTGATATATCATTGAGAATCGTTCTCAACTACTCCGGGTCGAAGGGGCTGTTGAAGTTCTTCACCGGCATGAAGCCCCCCGCGACGCGCCCAAGCGCGGCCTCATCCAGCGGCCTTGGCGCCGCATCCAGCGGCAGGTCCGATTCGGAAATCCGGTAGCCCTCGGCAGCCAGCAGGGCGGTGATGTCGGCAGGGCTGGCAGCCGGGTCGAAGGCGGGCGCGAGCCGGCCGCGCAAGGCGGGATCGGCGGCCACATCCCGGTCGAGCCGCTGCTTTTCCGCGATGGTCATGTTCGTTCCCCCTGTTGTTCCGTCCGCGATAACGATGGCGATCCGACGCGGCAAGCCAATATGGCTTGAGCCGGGGTCAGCTTGGCAGGGCACCGCCGTGGCGCCGCCGCGGCGCGCCCGATTCGGGCTCCGGCTCGGCGCGCGGCAGCGGGTCGGGCGCGGCTTCCGGGGGCGCTTCCGCGACCAGTTGCGGGGCGGCCGGCTCGGGCGCGATGTCGGGAGCCGTTGCCTCGGCCTCCGCCGGCGGCGCCTTCTCCTCCCGCTCGCCGATCGCCTGGGCCAGCAGTTCCTTCAGATTGCCGCCCAGGTCGAAGCTGAAGCCGGGCGGCATGCCGGCGGCGGTGTTGTAGTCCCAGGCATAATCGGCCGGGCCGATGAAGTCGCGAATACTCGGGTCCAGGCTCCACATCCGCCGCAGCGCGGCGCTGCGAAGTGCCGTCGGAATGCCGGGGCGAAGGAAGGCGGTCAGGTCGCTGCTGAGATCCAGATCCTCGATCCGCGGCAGGGCCGTGAGGTCCAGCTCGGGCTCCAGGGGGGCCGGACAGTCCTGTTCCGGGCGCGGCGCCGGCGGCGGGGCCTCGGCCTCCTGCTCCAGCTGGGGTGCCTCCGCCTCCGGCGCGCGCTTGCGGCGTGACCAGCGGCTGAGGAAGCCTTCCTCGCTCATCCCTCCTCCCCCGTCAGGCGGCTGCGATGGGCCAGGGCTTCCGGGTCCGCCTGGTCGCGCTTGCGCTTCCAGAAGCCGCGTTCCTTGTGGTGGCGGGCAACGAACTCCGTCATCACGGCCAGCAGGCGCGGCGGCATGGGCAGGGATTCCAGCAGGTCCTGCCCGACATCGGCGTAGAGATGCGCCTCCCCCGGATCGGCCGTCACCGTCTGCAGATGGAAGCCCGGCGCGGCCTCGATCGGCCGCAGCAGCACCCAGACCAAAGGCTGGGCGGAGGCGAGGTTGTGCCGGTAGTTGTCGGTGTCGGTCGGGTGCAGCGCCACATCCGCACTGCCGGCGAAGAAGACGGTGCGGCCCGGCTCCTCCCGCAGCACGGTCCAGGGCGGCACATCGGGCGCTTCTTCCAGCACCTCGATGGCGCGCCAGGCGAACTCCGCCCAGCGGGTCACGCCCGGCCGGCGTTCCACCAGCACGGCGAGCGGGATGAACAGGCTGTCCGGATTGTGCGATCGGGTCACGCCGCACTCTCCCGGCTGCGCAGCGGCAGGCCGGTGACCAGGTTCTGCGGCTTCATCCGCAGTTTTTGGGCCGCATCCATGGCGAGCGCCAGATAGACCGGCCGCCCCGCGACCCGCGGCAGCACGCGGGAGGTTTCCGAGAATTCCAGCACGCCGAGCCACAGGATGCGGGCCAGCCGCGCCTGCTTCACCTTCTTGCCCTGCCACAGGTCATTGGCGATGGAGGTCGCCTCGGCATCCAGCCCGACATGCCAGGTCCAGTTGTGGTCCTCGATCACCGGCACCGGGCGAATTTTGACCTGCTCGCCGATCACATGGCCGATGAAATGCTCCAGCGCGCGGGCCAGGCCGTGCTGGCCGGGGCGGTTCTCGGCGATATCCAGGGCGAAGTCATGCGCGTCGGAGCGGCCGCGATAGAGCGGCGCCGTCTCCTCCGACAGCACATCCAGCTCGACTTCACGCGGCGGCGAACCGGCTTCCACCAGCAACTGGCCCAGCGGCCCGAAGCCGCCATCGCCACCACGCGCCTCCAGAAATTCCTCATCGGCCAGCAATAGCGCGCCGTGGTGGATGGCGGCCCGCTGCGGCCGGAAGAACAACTCGGCGGCGCGGAGGACGAAGGGATCGTCCACCCCCTCCAGCGCGGCACGGGCGACCAGATGGGTCAGCATCTGCAGGAAGATCGGCGGCACGCCCTGCACGCCATTGCGGAACAGGTCGAGCCAGGCGGCCTCCAGGCTCGGCTGCGCCGCGACGCGGTCGCGGAAGCCCAGGAAGACCGCGAAGTTTTCCCGCGCGTCGGGGTCCGCCAGGCGGGCCAGCTCGGCCGGAGACACCGCCCGCATCGGGTCCAGCAGCAGCGCGGCGTGCAAAGCGCGCTCCGCCGGGCAGGCCTCCTCCGGCGGCACCAGCTCCGGCCGGGCGCAAAAGGCGCGCCAGAGGTCGGGGGTGCCGAGGATGCGGCCCTGTTCGTCGCGGTCGCAGAGGTGATGGCCACTGGCGACCCAGAAATCCCCCGGCGCGAGGCCAGCCGGCGTGGTCATGATTTCAGGCGCCTTGCGAATGCGGTCAGGTCGGGATGTTCCGGCGGCTCATCCTCAACGACGGAGAAGACCGGCAGGGTGGTAAACTGGGTATGCGGCGTCTCCCGCCGATGCAACGTCCGGAAGCTCTCCCGAACCTCCCCCTCCTCGATGCGGCGGGACAGGGCCAGGACGGTGCCGGGCGGGTGGTTGCAGAGGCTCTCGGCGAAGGCCAGCTCCTCCCGCGCCGCCGCCATCGCGGCCGCGTCGTCGGGCGCGCCGTGATGGGTACGGATGCGTCGGGCCAGGGCGGCCAGGGCGGCGGCATGCTCCACCTCCGACACCTCCGCGACTTCGACCAGGGTGGACCAGCCAAAGGACGAAAGCCCCAGGAAGCCACCGCGAAAAGCCTGGCGGCGCTTGCCGGAGAGGGTTTCGGGCGGCGTGTCCCAGAATTCGAACCCACCCGGCACCGCCCATTCGCCAGGCTCGGCGGGCTGTTCGAAGATGACGGTGTCGGAGGGGTCGAGGCGCAGGCAGCGCGGCAGATGGCGGGTCATGCGGCGACCATCGCCTCCGGCAGCGGGTGCATCCGCCGCGCGCCATCCAGCTCAAGCACCAGGGCGCCCGTGGCGGGGTCCAGGCCACGTCGCGCGGCGCCCATCCAGTGCTCCGCATCCAGTCGTGCCAGGTAGCGCTCGGCCAGCCGCGAAAAGCCCCCGTGGCGGCCGGGGTGCTGCCATTCGGCCAGGCCCGCCATCAGATGCCGCGCCCAGGCGGCGGTAAGGTCGGTGGCGGAGAGGTCCTCCTCCAGCCAGCCTTCCTCGCGCAAAGCGGTCTGGTGCAGGCCATGGCCGGGCTCCCAGCCCGTCGGGAAGATCAGCCGGGCCTCGATGCCCACCACCAGCCAGTCCGGCACGGCATCCTCCGCCGTGCCAGGGGGCCAGGCAAGGCGGGCGCGGCCGACCTCGCCGGCATTGATGCGCAGCCGGTCGGGCCAGCCGAAGCTGACCGGCACCTCCGCGGGGCCATAGGCACCGATCGCATCGGCGAAGGCGCTGGCGGCGGCGAACAAAGCGGGGCGGGCGGCGGCGAGTGGTGTTTCGGGTTCCAGCACCACCGCCACCTCCACCCGCGCCAGGGATCGCACCCAGACCAGCGTGCCGGCGCCGTGGCTGGGCGCGGCCTCGATGGCGCGACGCATGGCGTCGCCGCCCTCCCGCAGGGCGATGATCGGTTCGAAGACGGGCGGCAATTCGGGCAGGCCGGTTGTCACGGCGGCGGTGTCTTTCCCAAGTCTTTGGTCAGGCCGTCCCTCGCAAGCAGGCGAGGCGATGGATATATGAGCAGCCACAGGCCGGGCCTAGACCCAGCCATGACAACAGGAACACGTCCCGCCCATGGCCAGTGCCCGCATCACCTTCGCCTGCACCTGCGAGGACACGATGCCGCTCGATGGCCGGGTGCTCGCGCGCGGCTGCGGCGGCGCCGCGCCCCGGATGGCGGAGCAGCTCTGCCAGTCGCAGCTCGATCGTTTCCTGGCGGCGCTGGGCGAAGGCGCGCCGGTGACGGTGGCCTGCACTGCCCAGGCGCCACTCTTCGCCGAGGTGGCGGAGGATGCCGGCTTCACCGGGCCGCTGGATTTCGTGAACATCCGCGAGACCGCCGGCTGGGCGCGGGAGGCCAAGGCGGCCGCGCCGAAGATGGCGGCGCTGATCGCCGCCGCCGCCGTGCCGATGCCCGCCACAGCCCTGGTGCCGCTGAAAAGCGAAGGCATCACCCTGATCCTCGGCCGGGACGAGGTGGCGCTGGCCGCCGCTGAAAAGCTGGCCGGCACCCTGGACGTGACCGTGCTGCTGGATGGGACGGAGGCGGTCCAGCCCCGCCGCAGCGCCGATTTCCCTGTCGCGCGCGGCAAGGCGCGGGGTGCCACCGGCTGGCTCGGCGCCTTCGAGGTTGTGGTGGATGGTCATGCCATGCCGCGCCCCTCCTCCCGCGGCGCGTATGAATGGGGGCCGCGGCGCGATGGCGCCGTCAGCCGCTGCGACGTGGTGCTGGACCTGACGGGCGGCACAGCGCTGTTCCCGACGCATGAGCTGCGCCAGGGCTATCTGCGCGCCGACCCCGCTGACGCCACCGCCGTGGAACGCGCCATCGGCGCGGCGAAGGAGTTGATCGGCGAATTCGACAAGCCGCGCTTCATCACCTTCGAGGCTGGGCTCTGCGCCCATAGCCGCAACAAGCGCGTCGCCTGCACCCGTTGCCTGGATCTGTGTCCGACCGGGGCGATCACCCCTGGCGTCACGCCGGACGGCGCGCGGATCAGCGACAGCGTCCAGATCAGCGCGGAAATCTGCGCCGGCTGCGGCGCCTGCGCCGCCGTCTGCCCGACCGGCGCGGCCAGCTACGCCCTGCCCGATTCCGGATCGCTTCTGAAGCGGCTGCGCGCTTTGCTGCTGACCTTCCGCGAGGCTGGCGGCGAATCCCCCGTGTTGCTGGTGCATGATGCCGAACACGGGGAACCGCTGATCGACGCGCTGGCGCGCCATGGCGACGGGCTGCCGGCGCGGGTGCTGCCGCTGCGGGTGAATGAGGTGTCGCAGCTCGACCTCGCCTTTTTCCTGTCCGCCTTCGCCTGGGGTGCGGCGCAGATCCGCCTGCTGATGCGCGGCCATCGCAGCCACGGGACCGAAGGCGTGTTCCGCAACATCGACTTCGCCATGGAAACCCTGGCCGGGCTCGCCGTGCCCGACCACGGCGCGCCCCGCGCCGCCGCCATCGAGACCGACGACCCCTTCACCCTGGGCGAGGCGCTGGCCACCCTGCCCCGCCGCGGCCTGCCCTTCCCACCCGCCACCTTCGTGGCCCTGGGCACGGGGCGGGAGGTGCTGCGCCAGGCCGGGCGCGCCTTGGCGGAAGGCGCGCAGCGGCGGGACGCGGTGCTGCCCATGCCGGCGCTGGCCCCCTTCGGCCAGGCGCATGTGGCGGTGGATGGCTGCACGCTCTGCCTCGCCTGCACCATGGTCTGCCCGACCGGCGCCTTCACCGCCAATCCGGAAACGCCGCAGCTGCGCTTCCTGGAAGATGCCTGCGTGCAATGCGGGCTCTGCGCGACGACCTGCCCGGAGAAGGTCATCACGCTGGAGCCACGCCTGAACCTGGCGCCCGGATCCAGCCAGATGCGCGTGGTGAAGGAAGAGGAGCCCTTCTGCTGCGAGAATTGCGGCAAGGCCTTCGGGGTGAAATCCCAGATCGACCGCGTCACCCGCAAGCTGACCGAAAGCGGCCACTGGATGTTCCGCGACAGTGGCCAGTTGGCGCTGCTGCGGCTTTGCGAGGATTGCCGGCCCTTCGCCGCCACCGATGCCAGGATCGACCCCTATGCCGGCCCGGCCCGCCCGGTGGCCAAGACAACCGAGGACTGGCTGCGGGAGGCGGAGCGGGCCAAGCGGAACGCGGAGTGATAGACCTCCGGCAAGCTTGGAGAACCCCTCGATGAAAACCCAGCAGATCCTGCTCGCCTGCCGCCCCCAGGGCGCGCCCGTGCCCGAGGACTTCCGCTTTGCCGAGGCTGAACTGCCGGAACCGAAGGATGGCGAGGTGATCGTCGCGCATCGCTTCCTGTCGCTCGACCCCTATCAGCGCGGCCGGATGGATGACGCCAAATCCTACTCCGCGCCGGTGGCACTGGGCGCCGTCATGGAATGCCAGGCGGTGGGCCAGGTGGCGGCCAGCCGGGATGCGCGGTTCCAGGAAGGTGACTGGGTGCTGGGCGGTTTTGGCTGGCAGAGCCATTCGCTGCGGCCAGGCAAGGCGCTGATCCCGATCGACCCGACCGAGGCCTCCCCCTCCACCGCGCTCGGGGTGCTTGGCATGCCGGGGCTGACCGCCTGGGTCGGGCTGGAGGATATCGGCCAGCCCAAATCCGGCGAGATGCTGGTGGTCTCCGCCGCCTCCGGTGCCGTGGGCCAGGTGGTCGGGCAGTTGGGCAAGATCCGGGGCGCGAAGGTGGTCGGCATCGCGGGTGGCGCGGCGAAATGCGCCTATGTGAAGGACACGCTCGGCTTCGACGCGGCCATCGACCATCGCGGCGACCTGGATGCGCAGCTCGACGCCGCCTGCCCCGGCGGCATCGATGTCTATTGGGAAAATGTCGGCGGCGCGGTGCAGGCGGCGGTGTTTCCGCGGCTGAATGAATTCGGCCGCATGGTGATGTGCGGCGTCATCGCCCAGTACAACACCGCCTCCGGCCTCGCCGCCCATGGCGCACCGCCCGGCCCCAATCTCGGCCCGGTCGTGCGCAAGCGGCTGCGCATCCAGGGCTTCATCGTCTCCGACACCGGCTGGCCGCGCTACGGCCAGTTCCGGGCGGAGATGCTCGGCCATATCAAGGCCGGGCGGATGCAGTACCGGGAGGATGTGGCGCAGGGCCTGGCCAATGCGCCGGCCGCCTTCATCGGCATGCTGGAGGGCCGCAATTTCGGCAAGCAGGTCGTCGCGCTGGACTGACCATGGATGACCAGGCGCTGGCCCGCGCGCTGGACGGCACGCGGGTGCTGTTCTGCTACGGGCTGCTGGGGGAGGTCGTCGCCGGCCTTGCCCCGATCGGCCTGGACTATATGGGCCGCCAGATGGCCTGGCTCCGCCGCCTCGGCGTCGCGGTGCAACTGGCAAAGCTGCCGACGGCGGCGCCGGTGGGCGTCAACGCCGGGCGCATTGTCGCGGCCATGCTGGCCGAACCCTCCCCGGCCATCCTGATCGCCCATTCCAAGGGGGGGCTGGAGGCGCTGGCGGCGCTGGTGCGGCCGGGCATGGCGGAGCGCTGCCGCGGCTTCATCGCCCTGCAATCGCCCTTCCTGGGATCGCCACTGGCCGATGCCATCCTGGCGCGGCGGCAGGTGCTGCTGGCGGTGCATCACCTGGCGCGGCTGTCACGGCTCGGCACCGGGCGGGGCCTGCGCGACCTGACCGTGCCGGCGCGCCAGGCCTGGATGCAGGCGCATGCGGCGGAGGTGGCGGCGCTGGTCGCGCGCATTCCGGTCAGCACGCTGGCGACCGTGATCGCCCCGCGCGGCGATTGGCGGGAAAGCGCCTATCGCCGGCTGGCGCGTTGGATGGAGGGGCAAGGCTACGGGCCGGGCGACGGGTTGGTGCCGCTCGGCTCCGCCTTGCTGCCGGGGGCGCGGCAGCGGGTGATGGAAGGCGGTCACCGGGCCTTGGTGGCCGGCGGCCAGGGCCGCGACCCGGTGGGGCTGCTGCGGGAGGAGCTTTGGTGGCTGGTGCGGGAGCAAGCCCCCGCAGCAATCAAAACTATTCCTTCGCCACTTCCACCATCACCAGCTCCGCATCCTCCTCCGCCGTGATGGTGATGGTCGCCTCATCGACGATCCCCGCACCATCCCGCGTGCCGAGCGCCGCGCCATTCACCGTGGCAGCACCCTTCGCCACCACCAGATAGGCCGCCCTGTCGGCGCCCAGCGTCTGGGTCAGGCTCTGGCCCTTGGCCAAGGTCGTCGCCAGCACCGCGCCGTTGACGTTGATCGGCAGGGCGTCGCTGCCGGCATCGCCAGGGCGGCCGGAGGCGAGGACGGCAAAGCCGGTTTCCTTGCTGGCCTTGGGGAAGGCCTTGGCGCCCCAGTTCGGCTTGGCGCCACGGACATCCGGCATGATCCAGATCTGGAAGATCTTCGTCGTCTCCGGCTCCAGATTGTACTCGGCATGCACCACGCCGGTGCCGGCCGACATGATCTGCACGTCGCCGGCCTCGGTGCGGCCCTCATTGCCCAGGTTGTCGCGATGCGTGATCGCGCCTTCGCGGACATAGGTGATGATTTCCATGTCGCGATGCGGATGCGCGTCGAAGCCCGTGCCGGCGGCGATCTCGTCATCGTTCCAGACGCGCAGCCGGCCCCAACTCATGCGCTTTTCGTCGTGGTAGTTGGCGAAGGAGAAATGGTGCTTCGCCTTGAGCCAGCCATGGTTGGCACCGCCGAGGCTGGCGAAGGGACGGACATCGATCATCGGAAGGTCTCCGCTCTGCGACCGGGGGGTTCGCCCCGGCGCTTCTGTTGGACGGAGAGATAGGCGCAGTCCGCTGTCCGCACAGCGGGTCCGTATGGATGGGCGGCATTCAGCCAGTGAATGAAGCCACAGCCCGTTATTGCCGCGCCCTTCGGTCGCCCCCGCGGCGGGGCGGGATGGGCTGGCCTCGCCGAACCAGCTCCTCCCGCACGCTGCGGGGCAGGTCGCGGCATCCGCAGGCTTCGGCATGGGCGAGGTGCCAGGCGACGCGCTGGTCCAGCGTCGCCGGCTTCGGCATGGGGTTCGCCGCGTGCCAGTCGCGGTTCATCCCAGGCTCAGCGGCACATCAGGATCGGGATTTCCGAATTCTCCAGCACATGCCGCGTGACGCCGCCCAGAATGAGCTGGCGCAGACGGGAATGGCTGTAGGCGCCCTGGCACATCAGGTCGGCCCCGAAATCGCGCGCCGCGCCCAGCAGACCGGCGCCGACTTCGCGGGTCTGCGACTTGAAGGGCACCAGTTCCGCCTCGATCTCGTGCCAGCGCAGATAGGCCTGGATGCCCTCCGCTGCCGGGCCGCGGCGCTGGTAGTCCTCGGAATGCAGGATGCGCACGGCCTGGGCGCGGTGCAGCCAGGGCAGCGCCGCCGCCACAGCCGCCGCGCTCTCCGCGCTGCCATTCCAGGCGATGCAGACGCGGGAGCCCATGACCTCCGGCGCCGTGCGCGGCGCGATCAGCACCGGGCGGCCCGAATCGAACAGAACGGCATGCAGCGCGTCGGAGGAAGAGACATCCTCATCCGCCTCCGGATGCGGCACCACCGCCATGTCGTAGAGGCGCGACTGCTGCGCCACCACATCCTCCTCACGCCCCGCGATCGCCTCGAAGGACAGGGTGACACCCGGCACCTTCAGCGCGGTATTGGGGTCGGCAGCCATGGTCAGGTCGCCATGGGTGGCGGTGAACTTCTCGAACAGCGCGCGGACGCGGCCGGCGCGCTCGCCGCTCTCGCGTTCGGTGGCCGCCATCATCTCCTCGATCATCGCCCCCGACAGGCCTTCGCCCGCCAGCGGCGCGACATCGCGCGCATCGACGCGCACATGCAGGCAATGCAGATGCGCGCTCCAGATCCGCGCCACCATCAGGGCGGTGGCAAGTGCGGCTTCCCCGGCCGCGGTCCCGGTCAACGGCAGCAACAGGCGGCGATAGGCCATCGCGCCTCTCCTTTATCCAGTGGGTGCGGAAAGCGGTCCCGGAAACTTTATGCCCTATCTCCGGGACCCAAGGCCAGCATCCCCCTCGCGGCGGGCAAGGGGGCGGCGGCGTCCAGCACCGTCCAGCCGATCGCGCCCGGATCGGCGCGCGCCGCACGTTCCAGCACGGCCACCGTCGCGTCGGAGGCATCGCGGCCCTCCGCGCTGCGCGCGACGACGCGGGCGCGCAGCAGATCCAGCGGCGCGGCCAGCCAGATACCGGTGAAGGGATGGGGCGCCGCCGCCGTTTCCGCCGCCTGGCGCAGCGCAGGGTCGAGGAAGACCGCGTCCAGCACCACCGATTGCCCGGCCGCCAAAGCGAGGCGCGCGGCGGCCATGATCTCGGCATGCACGGCCTGGCTTTCGGCCTCGGCATAGGCCTGCTCGGGCAGGCGGGCTTCCGGGGCCACGCCTGCGCGGCGCTTGCGGGTTTCGTCCGTGCGCAGATGCAGCGCGCCGGGCGCGGCGCCCAGCTCCGGCGCCAAGGCGCGCGCCAGCCAGGTCTTGCCAGTGCCCTGCAAGCCGCCGATAGCGACCAGCCGCGGCGCGACCGGGCGCAGGAAATCGCTGGCGGCGCGCAGGTAGCGATGGCCATCGCCGCCGCGCCGCGCCTCCACATGCGCGCGCACCATGGCGCGCAGCGCCATCCAGAAGCCGAGCGCCGGCAGCAGTCCGAAATCGCCGCCGCGCGCCAGATAGCGGTTCATCACCCGGTTCGCCGCCGCGCGCTGGCCAAACTGACACAGGTCCATCAGCAGGAAGGCGATGTCGTAGCCGATGTCGGTGGTGGCCAGGGCCTCATCGAATTCCAACGCGTCGAAGGGCGTCGGCCGGCCCTCCCACAGGCACAGATTGCCGAGATGCAGATCGCCATGGCAGCGCCGCACCCGCCCTTCCGCCGCGCGGGCGGCCAGATGCGGGGCGAGGCTGTCCAGCCGCGCCTGCATCGCGGCGCCGAGGGCCGCGACCTCCGCCGGCGGCAGGCCGGTGGCGTTGCAGTCACGGATATTGCCCGCCAGCACGCGGCCGACAGCGGCGGGAGCGTCGAAGCCCGGCGCGGCCTGTGGGGCCGCCTGGTGCAGGGCGAAGACGGCATCGGCGGTCTCGTCCAGCAGCGCCGGGGTCAGGCCGCCCCGCCGCGCCACCTCATCCAGGAAATCGCCGGGCGGGACGGGCGCCATGCGCAGCACCCAGTCCACCACCTCCCCCCCGCCATCGATGGCCAGGCCGCCATCCGGATCGCGGGTCACCGGCACCACATCCCGGTACAGCCCCGGCGCATGCGGCTGGTTCAGCGCCAGCTCCCGCCGCGCGAAACGCTCCCGGTCCGCCAATGCGGAAAAATCCAGGAAGCCGAGGCGCACCGCCTTCTTCAGCTTCCACACCGTCTCCCGCCCGATGAAGACGGCCGAGATATGCGTCTCCACCGGATCGGCCCCTGCGAGGCGGCGCAGCAGCGCCGCGACGGGGGCCTGATCGGGCGGGATGGTCACGGATACAGCATCTCGATCCGCCAGCCGGCACCCTCGCGGTGGAACACCCGGCGCTCATGCAGCCGAAACGGCATGTCGCGCCACAGCTCGATGCGGTCCGGCACCAGACGGAAGCCGGACCAATGGGCCGGGCGCGGAATCTCGCCGAGGCCGAAGCGCAGGGTCTGCTCCGCCACCGCCTTTTCCAGGGCGAAGCGGGATTCCAGCGGACGGGACTGCTTGCTGGCCCAGGCGCCGATGCGCGAGCCGCGGGCGCGGGAGGCGTAGTAGGCATCCGCCTCCTCCGCCGAGACCGGCTGCACCGCCCCCTCCACCCGGACGGAGCGTTGCAGGGTCTTCCAATGGAAGCACAGCGCGGCGAAGCGGTTGGCCGCCAGCTCCCCGCCCTTGCGGCTTTCCAGGTTGGTGTAGAAGACGAAGCCGGCCGGATCGACGCCCTTGAGCAGCACCATGCGGGCGGAGGGCCGGCCCTCCGGCGTCGCTGTGGCCAGGCACACGGCATTGGGATCGTTGGGCTCGGTCTTCGCCGCCTCCGCCATCCAGGCCTCGAAAAGGGCGATGGGGTCGTCGGTCACGGGCGAATCCAAGGCGGCTCTCCTGCCGGGTGCGGGGGGCTGACAGATGTCATGCCCCTTGCCCGTGACAAGGGCATGTGCCACCACCGGGGCACCTTCGCAACCAGCCTCCGGTGCCCATTCCCCATGCCAGACGACGTTACGCCAGAAGCCGCCAGCACGGGGGTACCGACCGGCACGCTGATGGCAGGCAAGCGCGGCGTCATCATGGGCGTCGCCAATGACCGCTCCATCGCCTGGGGTGTCGCGCAATCCCTCGCCGCCCAGGGCGCCGAGATCGCCTTCACCTATCAGGGGGAGGCGCTGGAACGCCGCGTGCGCCCGTTGGCCGAGAGCATCGGCAGCCAGCATGTCCTGCCCTGCGATGTGACGGATGATGCCAGCGTCGATGCGGTCTTCGAGACACTGGGCCGCGAATGGGGCGGGATCGACTTCCTGGTGCATGCCATCGGCTTCGCCGACAAGCAGTTCCTGCGTGGCCGCTACATGGACACGCCGCGCAACGCCTTCCTCCAGGCGATGGATATCTCCGTCTTCTCCTTCGTCAGCGTGGCGCAGCGCGCCGTGCCGCTGATGAAGCCGGGCGGATCGCTGCTGACCATGTCCTATCTGGGCGCGGAGCGTGTGACGCCGCATTACAATGTGATGGGCGTGGCCAAGGCGGCGCTGGAAGCCAGCGTGCGCTACATGGCGGCCGATCTCGGCAAGTCCGGCATCCGGGTGAACGCGATCTCGGCGGGGCCGATCAAGACCCTGGCCGCCAGCGGCATCGGCGACTTCCGCTACATCCTGAAGTGGAACCAGCTGAACGCGCCGCTGGAGCGGAATGTGACCATCGAGGATGTGGGCGGGGCGGGCCTGTACCTGCTGTCCGGCCTGTCCTCCGGCGTCACCGGCGAAGTGCATCATGTGGATTGCGGCTACCACATCGTGGGCATGAAGAACCCGGACGCGCCGGATATCGCGACGGTCTGATCAGGAGCCGGTCATGCGGCCGAGTTGGCGGCAGGACGGCGCATAGCCGTCCCGCCAGGCGGCGCAGCTGCCATTCGCCTTGCGGCAGCCAGGACCTCCGCGGGTTCCGCAATTGGCATGGTTGGGGTGCGTGTAGGTCAGGCAGGGCGCCGAGGAGCGCTCACAGACGGGCGAGTTGGTTCGCTCACCCGTGCTCTGCCCGGCGGCCGGCAGAGCTGCCGCGAGCAGCAGGGTGACGGCCCCTGTCAGGCGCGCCCGCCAGCCCCAGAGATCGGCCCTCCGCCGCATCGTCATGCGGCAGTCTGACGCGATCCCGCCGAGATGGCCACAACTGCGATCGGGCGTGATCGCGGTGCGCTGAAGCGGGGCTCAGGCCGGCCGCTGCCGCATGCGGCGGATCACATTGAAGACGGCGGACAGCACGGCAGCGAGCAGCAGGCCGGCACCCACCAGCAGGGTCAAGGTGCGGCTCCACAGCGTGTTCAGCGCCATATCGGTCGTCAGCATCTCCGGTCGCGCCGGATCCGCCATAACCGCGACCGAATAGTCGCCGACATGGAGGTCGAAGAAGACGTAGTTCACGTCCCGGGTGAAGCGCCCTGACTTGGACTGCACCGCCAATGTGGCGGTGCAGACATGCACGAACAGCTTCGACCGGCAGGACCCCTCCGTCACCCGGCCATCAGCGAAGGGAATCGCCGTCGAGCGCACCTGCCAGTCCGAGATCAGGTTGGGCACGGTATAGATCGACAAGGCGACCAGAATGCCCGCGAACATCAGTATGCCGAGCAGGGAGAGCAGCTTCTGGCCCCAGCTCTGTTCTTTGGCGGGTTGCGGGGGCGGGGTCGTTGATTCGGTTGTCGTTTGCATCCGCGAACCGTAGCTGATGGATTTGCGGGCATAAGACCGCGGCCGTTTACATTCGCGGGATCGGGCCGCATGCGCCTGCATGGCTGCCGTGCGACTTGAGAAGGGCTGGCCGGTGCTGTTCGCGAAAGCGATCCTGAAGGGTATCGCCGCCAGCCGCATGGCCTCGCCCTGCGCGCATCGTTGCGGTAAGCGGGGCGGGCCATGAGCCACAACACCTTCGGCCACCTCTTCCGCGTCACCACCTGGGGCGAGTCCCACGGCCCGGCCATCGGCTGCGTCGTGGATGGCTGCCCGCCGCGCCTGGCGCTGACCGAGGCGGATATCCAGCCCTTCCTGGACCGCCGCCGCCCTGGCCAGTCCAAATTCGTGACCCAGCGGCAGGAAGCGGATGAGGTGAAAATCCTCTCCGGCACCTTCGAGGGTGTGACCACCGGCACCCCGATCGCGCTGCATATCGAGAATACGGACCAGCGCTCCAAGGACTATGGCGAGATCAAGGATCGGTTCCGGCCGGGCCATGCCGATCTGACCTATGAGCTGAAATACGGCGTGCGCGACTATCGCGGCGGCGGCCGCTCCTCCGCCCGGGAAACCGCCATGCGTGTCGCCGCCGGCGCGGTGGCGCGGAAGGTGCTGGAGGGTGTGACCATCCGCGGTGCCCTGGTGAATATCGGCGGCGACGCGATCGACCGCGCCCGCTTCGACTGGGCCCAGGTGGACCAGAACCCCTTCTTCTGCCCCGACCCCCTCGCCGCCGCGCGCTGGGAGGAGAAGCTGAGCGCCGCCCGCAAATCCGGCTCCTCCCTCGGCGCGGTGGTGGAAGTGGTGGCGGAAGGGGTGCCGCCCGGCCTCGGCGCGCCGATCTATGGCAAGCTGGATGCGGAGCTCGCCAGCGCGCTGATGAGCATCAATGCCGTGAAGGGCGTAGAGATCGGCGATGGATTCAGCGCCGCCGCTTTGTCCGGCGAGGGCAATGCCGATGAGATGCGGATGGGGCCGGATGGCCGGGTGCAGTTCAGCTCCAACCATGCCGGCGGCATCCTGGGCGGCATTTCCACCGGCCAGCCCATCGTCGCCCGCTTCGCGGTGAAGCCCACCTCCTCCATCCTCACGCCGCGCCATTCCGTTGACCGCTTCGGGCAGGAGGTGGAGGTGCTCACCAAGGGCCGCCATGACCCCTGCGTCGGCATCCGCGCCGTGCCGGTGGGGGAGGCGATGCTGGCCTTGGTCCTGGCCGACGCCCTGCTGCGCCACCGCGCCCAGAACCCGGACGCGCCCAGCCAGGCTCGCCTGCCGCGCAACTGAGGCGGCCGCGGAGGCCGCCAAAGATATATCCGACAAAAATACTCGCCTATCACGTATCCGGAACTTGACGTTTCCTCCGCGCAAGGGCTTAGGGTGAGGCGTCAACGTGATCGGGTCGCAGTCATGCCTTTCGCCGACCATCGGCCGGAACCGGCCGACCTCGACCGTTTCCGCACGCTCTGTGGCGCCCGGCTCTGGGCCAAGCGGCTTGGCGATATCCAGCAGCGCACCGCGCTCCCTTCCCTCTCCGGTCGCGCCGCGCAGCAACGTCATGCGCTGGAACTGGTGCTGGCCCGGCTCTGCGACCCGAAGGCCCTGGCCCGCGCCACCCCCGCCGAACGCCACGCGGCCGCCTTTGCGCGGGAGGCGGTGAAGCTCGCCGCCAGCCTGCCGGCCCCGCAACGCGCCCGGCTGCGGGAGCAGATCGCCGCCGGCCTGACCGGCGAGGCGACGCTGATGCCGCTGTTCCACCTGCTGCGCACCGCCGCCCTGCACCGCACCCGCGGCTTTGCGGTGGAGTTCACCGGCCTCGCCGAGGAAACGCCCTTCGACCTGCTGATCCGCCGCGACGGCGTGGCGGCCGAGGTGGTGTGCGAAACCGTCTCCGCCGAGGAAGGCCGGGAAGTGCATCGCGGCGATTGGTGCGCTTTGGTCGACAAGGTGAATCCGGAGCTTCAGACCTGGCTCGCCGCACATCCCGGCCGCTACCTGCTGAAGATGACCCTGCCCGGCGGCATGGCCACCGACAGCCAGGTGGCCGATCTGCATGGCCGCATCGCCGCCCTGCTGGCGGCGCAGAAGCGCCAGGATTCCAGCGCCGATGCGGTGCTGAAGCTGGACCCGCTTGTGCTCGCCGGCGCCCAGGCCAGCGCCCAGGGCCTGCCCGCCCAGCTCCGTGCCCAGTTCGGGGAGGAAGCGCATCTGGCCGTCACCGCCGCGGCCGGGGGCGGTTCCGTCTTCGTCATGGCGGCGCGCGCGGGGCGGGAGAATTCCATCGCCGGCGCCGTCACCCGCCGCTGCGCCCTGGCGGCGGAAAGCCGGCTCAGCGGCACAAGGCCCGGGCTGTTGGCGATTTTCGTCGATGACATGGACCGCGCCGAATGGCGGGGCTTGCGCGAAAGGCTGGATCTGGAAGGCGCCGCGCGGCGCTGGATGACGGAACCCGCCGCCCGCCATGTGGTCGCCGTGGCCTGCACCAGCCGGATGGAGCTGTTCGGCGTGGCTCCGCCCGATGGCGCGCCGGAGGGCGAGCTGCGCTTCCGCAATCCCGGCCACCCAATGGGCAAAAACCCGGCCCTGGCCCCGGCCGTCGCCTCCTCTCCCTGAAGCGCTGCATCGCGGCCGGCGATCACCCAGCTGGGACCGATCTGGAATCACGGCAGCTTTGCCGCGAAGGCGCCGGCCAGTATACATCTTGGCCAGGCCAGCTTTGCCGGTGGCGGAGATCAAAGGGGCCGGGAAGGAACCAGAAGCGCCTATGACACGGGACAAGTCAGATCCGCCGCGCAGCCTGCGCGAGCAGGCCTATGAGGCGATCAAGCGCGGCATCCTCGATTCCCGCTATGCCCCGGGCGCGCTGCTGTCGGAGAACCAGCTCGCCGACGAGCTGGAGATCAGCCGAACCCCGATCCGCGAGGCGCTGCGGGAGCTGGCCGGCGGCGGGCTGGTGCGCATCCTGCCGCAGCGAGGCATCGTCGTCTCCGAATTGTCGGTGCATGACATCGTCGAGGTCTATCAGCTGCGCGAACAGCTCGAAGGCTTCGCCGTGCGGGTGGCGGCGGAGCGCCTCGGTCCGGCGGACGCCGAGGGGCTGATGGCGGATCATCGCGATGCGCTGGCGCATATGGAGGCCGGGCGGCTGCGTGACGCCTATGACTGTTCCGTGCTGATGCACAGCCGGATCATCGCCTTGGCCGGCAATACCAGGCTGGTGCAGTTCATGGCGCAGCTCGGCGACCAGGTGCACCGCTTCGGCCTGCTGACGCTGCGGCATGGCCGGGTGGAACGGGCGCTGGCCGAGCATGGCCAGATCATCGCGGCGCTGATCGCCAACCGGCCCGAGGAGGCCGAGGAGCTGATGCGCCAGCATCTGCGCGCCGACCGCGACTTGGCGCTGCGCGTGGTGCTGCCCGCCGGGGTGATGCAGCCGGAGCTGACGGCCTGAGCATGATGACCGAAGGTGCGAAGGCACCGAAGGTTTGAATCATGCGCTCCAGCTCACGCGCTCCCACTACGGCAAGGCGTGTTCGATGAATCCGTGGGCCTTCAGCAGATCCCGCGCCGCCCTGATCGGCACGGGCACCTCGCAGGGCGTCTGGAAGCCCAGGGCTGGATAGGCGATCAGCCGGTCGATATCGCCGACCATCTCATTCACCAGCCGGTGCCGGAAATCCGCATCGGTGACATAGGCGTCGAAGCCCAGCGGTGGCGCATCGACCCGCGCGGCAAGCACGGGCCATTGCACGGGCAGGGTGTGCCGCACGCGCAGGATGGTCTGCGGCTTGGTCACGAAGACCGCGCTGTCGATCCCCCATCCGGCGCTGAGCGCGCGGGCGAAGGCGACGTTTTCGCCGATATGGGTGGCGCGCGGCTCCAGCGTGATGCGCGCGGGCGCCACGCCATGGTCCCGCAGGATGCCGGCGAAGACCTCGGCCTCGGTCGCCTGCCAGCGGCCGCGCGTCCAATTGCCGTCCCGCCCCGTGCAGATCACGCGGGCCGCCGGATGGCGATGCGCCAGCCCGGCCGCGTGGACGGCGACGCGGGTGTCGTAGCTGCCGAGGCAGACGATGAGATCCGCCGGTCCCGGCGGATCAGGCACCGCCTGGAAGGCGAAAAGCGCGCGGGCGGCGGCCTCCAGCTCCGGCGGCATCAGCCGGCCAGCGCCGCCCGGATCACCGCGACCTTGTCCGGCACGTTGTCGCCACAGCGCAGCAGGCTGGCCTCTGGCCGCACGGCCTGGACCAGGGGCATGCACTGGCCAAACAGGTCGTTCTCCGCCTCCAGCAGCACCACGCGGTGCGGCAGGGCCGCCAGGCGTTCCTGCAAGGGCCAGGCGAGCAGCGCCTGCCAGGCCGGGGCGAAGCTGGCCGGATTCTTCGCCACCTGGCGGATTTCCGCCTGAAGCCGCTCGGGCTCGATCCGCGGCTCGACGCTGCGGGCCGTCTCCAGCCGGCGATCCCACCAGGGGAACCACAAGCCCATGTCGCGGCGCATGTGCCACATCCGCAGCAGATGCGAGCCGTCCCAGACCGGCGTCACATCCGGCGCCCAGCGCGGCGCCCATTCCGCCCGTAGCCGGGGCGGCAGCGCGACAGGCGAAGCCAGCAGCACGGACAGCGCCCGATCCGGCCGGGCGGTCGCCGCCGCCACCACGGTGGAGGCCCCCGCATTATGGCCGAACAGATGTGCCACGGGCACGCCAAGCGCGTCGCAGACGCCCCAGAGCGCCTCCGCCCAGGCCTCCGGCCCCTGCACGCCATCCGCCCGCGGCTCACTCTCGCCATGGCCGGGCGGGTCGAAGGCGATGGTCGGGATGTCCAGCGCGCCCAAGAGTTCCTCATAGAGGGCGGAGGCGCCGGGGACATGCGGGGCGAAGACCAAAGGCGGGCCGGCATGAATGTCGCCCACCACCCGGACCAGCACCTGGCGGCCACCGACATCGACGTAGTTGGTGGTGCTGCGCCCGGCGATGGGCGTGGCCATGGGGGCCGGCGGCACATCGCCGCGCGGTGGATGGCGCAGCAGGATGGCGCGTTCCGCCGCCGCCGCCGCCAGCGGGTCGCGCGGCATCTCCTGCACCCAGGCCTCGGGCGGATAGGCCGCCATGGTGCGGTGCTGGCTGTCGCCCGGGCGGTTGCCGAAGCAGACCGGCACGCGCAGCTCCGGCAGCACCGCCAGGCCGGCATGGCGGAAGGCGGCAGCATAGCCGATGCGATAGCTGTCCCCAGCCTCCAGCAATTCGACCACGCCGCGATGGTTGAACTCCGGGTCGGGCGCGTCGGTATCGGCGCGGAAGGCAAGGCTCTGGTTGTGCCAGGGCCAGAAGACATGCTGGTCGCGGTAGCGGTACCAGAGCCAGACGAGGTGGCTGCCATCCCATTCCGGCACCAGCGGCAGCAGATACTTGCGCAGCCGTTCCTCCGCCGCCTTGGCGGTGAAGACCGGAAAGCCGTCGGTCAGCGCCATGGCGCAGCGGTCCGGATGGCGGCGCGCATATTCCACGGCGATGGAGGCGCCGGTGTGCCGGCCATAGGTGCAGGCCTGCTCGACACCGAGCGCATCCAGCGCCTCCGCCAGCGCATCGGCGAAATCCTCGATCTCGGGCGGGTCGTTGGGCAGCAGATCGGACAGGCCGAAGCCCGGCGTGTCGAAGGCCAGGGCGGTGAAGCTGCCGGCAAAAACCTCCTGCACCGGTTGCAGAACCTTGGCCGAGCAGGGCGAGGCGTGCAGCAGGCAGACCGCCGGCCCCTGCCCCATCCGCGTGTAGTGGACGCGCCGATTGCCGAGTGTGAGAAAATGCCGCGTCAGCCTCATGTCTTCTGCGACCCTTCCAGCGCCCCCGGATTCATCCGTCCGCGCGGGTCCAGCATGGCCTTCACCGTGTGCAGAAGCTGCGCCGCCCCCGGCTCCATGCGGGAGCCCAGCTTGTAGAAGCGGCCGATCTGGGCATGCACCGCGCCGTGCTGGTCCATGATGCCGGACAGCGTGTCCCGCGCCCGCCGCACCAGGTCACGTGCCGCCGGGTTGGGCGGGAAGCTGCTGAAGCGCGCGCGGTTGCTCTCCGACAGGTTCTGCAGATGCAGCGCGTCCAGCGCGTCGCGCCAGTAGAACATCGGCTCGATCGTCACATAGGCGCCGAGCGAGGAGACGATGTGGCTGATGCTGACCCCGGCCTCCGCCAGTTCCACGGAGAGGGTGGCGTATTCGGCCTCCAGCGCCGCGAGGCAGGCGCTGGCGGCACCGAGCGACAGCATGCCATGCACCGGCACCCAGCGCTCCCCATCCGGCCCCACCAGCCCACGGATGGAATAGGGCCGGGCGCGCAGGGCCTTGGGGATGGAGGGCGTCACCTCCGTCCCGCCGGCCTCCAGGCAAAGCCGGCGGGCGACTTCGATGCCGGCCGCAGCGGAAGCCTCCGTCACGCCATCGGCCGTCAGGTGCAGCGACCAGGCGGGCTCGACGCGGCTGGCGCGGGCGGTGCGGGCCAGGCCGGCGACATCGCGCATGGCCTTGTAGACGGAGCCCGCCCGAGCGGCGACGGCGCCGGCCGTGCGCAGCGCCTCCACGGCCTCCACCTTGGCGGCGCTGCGGCTGCGCACCGGGTCCATGGCGAAGGCGCGGGTCACGCAATTGGCCTGCGCCACGCGCACCATGGCGGCCATCATCGCCGCGCCGCTCTCGAAGGTGAAGGAGCCGAAAGCGGCCTCTCGCTCCGGCGCCAGGCGCAGCGCCACCTCGGTCTTCACCCCGAAGGCGCCGCAATCGCCGAGGAACAGGCCCGTCAGGTCTGGACCCATATGGCGCCAGAAGGGCGGAGCATTGCGCAGCGCCAGCGCGCCGGTGCGCACCGCATTGCCATCCGCCAGCACCACGGACAGGCCAAGGATACCATCCATCCCGCCCGGCAGGTTCTGGGCCACCGTGCCGCCGATGGTGCTGACCGACCCGGAAATGGGGGAGGCCTGGGCGGCGCGCAGCCCATGCGGCGCCAGCGCGGTGGCCAGCGCCTGCCAGGTGGCACCGGCACCGACCACCGCGGTGAGGTTCGCGGCGTCGATGCGGATGCTGTCCATCCGCACCGTATCCACCACCACGGCCGGCGCATTGGGCACCACGCCGGCGGTGTAGGACAGGCCGGCGCCGCGCGGCACGATGGGGCGGCCGAATTCCGCCAGCAGGCGGAGCGCGGTGGCCGTTTCGTCCGTATTGCCGGGGCGGATGACCATTTCGGCCGGCGCCGCGCCGGGCCAGTCGAACAGGTCGGCGGTGGCCAGCGCGCAGGAAGCCGCATCCGTCGCGACGTGCGCCGCGCCCAGCCGCTGCGCCAGCGCCGCAGCGAGGCTTGTCACTTTTCGGCCCTCAGGCGCCGGGCGGCCGCTCCGCGGCCTTGGCTGCGTCGCATAAGTGGCGGCGCCCATTCGGGCGCTCGGCCGGCCAGGGCCGGCCGCAGGTCGCGACTGTCTTGGCCGGATCGACTCATGCTGGCGTGTCTTTGAGGTTGAAGATCTTGATGGCGTTGTTGCGCAAAATCTTCTTCAGCGGGTCGGGCCGGAAGGCAAGGTCGTGCATCTCGTTCATCGCGCGCTCCGGGTCGATCACCGCCCAATCCGTGCCGAACAGGAATTTGTCCTGGCCGTAGGTGTTCGCATAGTGGACCGCCTGTTGTGGCCAATGTTTCGGCGCATAGGCATCACCCGCCATGTACACATTCGGGTGTTTGGTGCAGACGGAAATCATCTCATCGGTCCAGGGGTAGCCCAGATGGATGCCGATGATGGTCAGTTCCGGGAAGTGCATCGCCACCCGGTCCAGCGTCATCGGCCGCCCGACGGAAGGCAGGCGGCGGTCGGATTGATAAACCAGGCAGTGCCCGACCTGCATCATGATCGGCACGCCCAGTTCCGCGCAACGGGCGTAATAGGGGTAGTAGATCGCCGCATCCGGCGCCTCGCTGAACCAGTGCGGGTAGAGGTGGCCGCCGACGAAGCCGTACTCCTTGATCGCGACGTCCAACTCCTTGAGCCCGGCGATGCCGCGCGTCGGGTCGATGCCGGCGAGGCCGGAGAAGCGGTCCGGATACTTCGCGCAGATGTCGCGCACCCATTCATAGGGGATCTCGATCGAGCCCCGCACCCGCAGGTCGCCGCAGCGCACGGCGATCAGGAAGGACCGCTCGATGCCGGCGCGGTCCATCTTGCGCAGGTAGTCCTCGATGGAGACGCCCCGGCGGTCATCCTCCTTGGTGCGGACCTGGCTGCGGAAGCGGTCATCGGTCGGGATGCGGCCCTCGGCGAAGGCTTCCGGGGTGAAGACATTCACCACGATGTCGATCGCGCCATAGCCGGTGCGGGTGGCGGCGGGGTCGAAGGTGGTCATGGACGTTCCTCGGCAGGGGTAAGGTGGTTGGTGCCGTCCGCGATGCGGACACAGGCGGCACGGTGGCCGGCTTCCACCTCCTCGAAGGGAGGCGGACCGGCGGTGCAGTCGGGCCGTACCAACGGGCAGCGGCCGGCGAAGAAGCAGCCGGGGGGCAGGTTCACGGGGGATGGGATTTCGCCCACCACCTCATGCCGCCGCAGCTTCAAGAAGGGATCGGGTGGCAGATGCGCTGAAAGCAGAACCTGGGTGTAGGGATGCGCGGGGTTGGCAAATAGCTGCTCCGCCGCCGCCTGTTCCGCCACCCGCCCCAGATACAGCACGGCCACGCGATGGGAGACGAGGCGCACCGTTTCCAGGTCATGGCTGATGAACAGCATGGCCACGCCGGATTCGCGCTGCAAATCGTCCAGCAATTGCAGGATGCCGGCACGCACCGAGAGGTCGAGCGAGCTGGTCGGCTCATCCAGCACAATCAGCTTCGGCCGGTTGGCGATGGCCCGCGCGATGGAGACCCGCTGCAACTGACCGCCCGACAATTCATGCGGATAGCGCGCGAGGGAGGCCGCGGGCAGGCGCACGCGATCCGCCAGCCGCCGGATTTCCGCCGCGCGGCTGGCGGCATCGCCCTGGCCGTGCAGCGTCAGCGGCTCCTCCATCAGCCGCCCGATGGTCATGCGGGGGTTCAGCGCACCCCAGGGGTCCTGGAAGACGATCTGCAGACGCGCGCGCAGCTTGCGGAGGGCGGCGGCGCCGAGATGGGTGATGTCCTCGCCTTCGAACAGGATCTGCCCAGCCGTCGGCGCCAGCAGCCGCGTGACCAGCAGGCCAATGGTGGATTTGCCGGAGCCGGATTCACCGACCAGCCCCAGCGTCTCCCCGGCCGCGATGTCGAAGGAGACATCGTTGACGGCGTGCACGCCGCCTGGGAAGCGGTGGAGCAGGTTGCGGACGGAGAGGACGGTGCTCATGCCGCCTCCGCCGCAAAGTGGCAGGCGGCGCCGTGGCTGTCGGAGACGGCGATGCGGGGCGGAGCGGCCAGGCAGGCGGTGGTCGCGCGCGGGCAGCGGTCGCGGTACAGGCAGCCGGTCGGCAGGTTGTAGAGATCGGGCGGCGTGCCGCCGGTCAGTGTCCAGCCAAGCTGCGCGATGCGGCCCGGCGTGCTGGCGATCAGCGCCTGGGTATAGGGATGGGCGGGACGGGCGAAGACCTGCTGCACCGGCCCGTCCTCGATGATCTGGCCGGCGAACATCACGGCCACGCGCTGGCAGTAATGCGCCACCACGCCGAGGTCATGGGTGATGACCAGGGCGCCGAGGTTTCGGGCCGCCACGATGTCCCGCAGCGTATCCAGCACCTGCGCCTGCACGGTCACGTCGAGGCCCGTGGTCGGCTCGTCCGCGATGATGAGGGCCGGGTCGTTGACCAGTGCCATGGCGATCAGCACGCGCTGCGCCATGCCGCCCGACAACTCATGGGGCCAGGCCTGCATGCGCCGCGCCGGGTCCGGAATCCGCACGGCGGCCAGCATTGCCTCCGCCTTCGCCCGCGCCGCCGCGCCGCGCGCGGTGCCGTGCACACGCTGCATGCGCACCAGCTGGTCGCCGACGCGCTTCAGCGGGTCAAGCGAGGTCAGCGGCGACTGCACGATCATCGCCATACGCCGCCCGCGGATCTTCTCCAGCATGCGGTCGGGCTGGCCGATGATCTCCTGGCCCTCGAAGCGGATGGAGCCGCGGGGGATGCGCGCCGGCGGGCGCAGCAGACCCATGGCGGCGAGGGCGGTCAGCGACTTGCCGGCGCCGGTCTCCCCCACCAGCCCCACCACCTCGCCGGCCGAAACGGTGAAGGAAACACCGTTCAGCGCCTGGGCGATGCGCAGCTTGTTGTCCAAGCCGCGCGAGGCGAATTCGACGTGCAGGTCCTGAACGTTGAGCAGCGTCATTTGCCCGTCGCCCGCCGCTTCGGGTCCAGCAGGTCGGACAGCCCATCGCCCGCCAGGTTCAGCCCCAACACCATGGCGATCAGTGCGAGGCCCGGAAACAGCGCCACCCACCATTCGCCGGAGATCACATATTCCGCACCCTGCCGGATCATCGCCCCCCATTCCGGCGCCGGCGCCTGCACGCCGATGCCGATGAAGGCCAGGGTCGCGGAAATGCGCACCGCCCAGGCCATGCGAAGCGGCAATTGCGCGGTGGCGCCCAGGATGGCGTTGGGCAGGATATGCACCAGCAGCACGCGCCATTCCGGATTGCCCGCAGCGACGGCGGCGCGCACGAAGGTGGCGTTGCGCAGCGCCAGAACCTCCGCCCGCACGATGCGCGCGAAGATCGGGCTGTCTAGAAAGCCCACCACCAGGATGACGTTGAGGAACCCCTGCCCGGTCGCGGCGACGATCGCCAGCGCCAGGATGATGGTCGGGAAAGCCCTCAGCACGTCGAGGATTCGGAGAAGGACCTCATCCACCCAGCCACCGCGCCAGCCTGCGATCAGGCCCAACGGAATGCCGACCACCGCCATGATGATGCCGGCCGGCAGGGCAATGCCGAAGGCGTAGCGCGCGCCATGAATGGTGCGGGAGAACACATCCATCCCATTGCCGTCGCTGCCCAGCAGGAACTGGTCCGTCCCTGGCGGCCTCAGCGTCGCATAGGGGAAGGACAGAGTCGGCGGCAGCGGCGCCAGCACATCGGCGAAGGCGGCCATCAGTGCGAAGACCAGGATGATGCCGAAGCCCACGGCAAAAGTCGGGCTGCGGCGGGCGATGCCCAGGACATGGGTGAAGCTCATGCCCGCGCCCGCGGCTCCAGCAGCAGCACGATCAGGTCGACCAGGGCGAAGACCAGCACGGAGGCCAGCGCCAGCACCAGCACATAGCCCTGCACGGCGGCGAAATCGCCGAGCAGGATGGCGTTCAGCCCCCAATGGCCGAGCCCGCCCCAGGCGAAGACGAATTCGATCAGGCTGGCGGCGGCGAGCAGCGAGGTGAATTCGGACCCGACGAAGGTGATCACCGGCACCAGCGCCGCGCGCAGCGCGATGCGGCGGATGACACGGCGCGGGAAGCCGCAGGCGCGGGCGTAGCGGATGTAGTCGGAGCTCATCACCTCGATGGCGATGGCGCGGGTGTGCTTGATGATCGGCGCGGTGGCGACGATGGCGAAGCAGCCGACCGGCAGCACGAGCTGCCCGGCCGCGGACCAGGCGGCTTCCCAGTTCCCGGCGATCAGGCTGTCGATCAGCACGGAACCCGTCACCACCTCCGGCGGTGTCACCATCATGGAAATGCGGCCCATCGGCGCCGGCGCCCAGCCGAGCAGGTAGAAGAAGACGAAGATCGCCATCAGCCCGAGCCAGTAGGTGGGCAGCGAGAATCCGAACAGCGAACCGAAGCGCGACGCCTGATCGAACCAGCCATTCGGCCGTTCCGCTGCATGCAGCCCGAGGGGCACGCCGACCAGCGCGCCAATGCCCACCGCCAGCGTCACCAACTCCAGCGTCGCCGGCAGATGGTCTGCGATGGCCTGGGTGACGGGCGAATTGCCCTGCCAGGACATGCCGAGATCACCCTGCACCAGCCGGCCGAGATATCCCCAGAACTGCGTCAGAAGCGGCTGGTCCAGCATCAGCTCCGCGCGGATGCGCGCCAGCATCGGCGCATCGGCCATCGGCCCGGCGAGCATCGCCACCGGATCCTGGTCCCCGATCCGCACCAGCATGAAGGTCAGGAACAGGATGCCGAGCAGCACCGGCAGCGCGACCAGCGCGCGCCGCAGCAGGAAGGTCGAAAGACTCACCTCTGGCAGACCAGATCCTTCCAGACCAGCCGGTTATGCGGCCGCCATGTGAAGCCGCGCATGCAGGCATTGAACACCTCATGCGTGCCGGGCAGGAAGGTCTCGACGAAGGTGGCGCTGTTCGCCTGGCTGCGCTGCGCCTCCGCCACCAGTTCCAGCCACTTCGCATCGTCGCGTTCCACCACGGAAGCGTCGATCAGCCGGTCCAGCTCAGCATTGTTGTTGCCGTTGACGTTGGACCCGCCACGCGAATGGGCGGTGAGGAACATGTTGTAGGAGGGATCGGGCACGAAGGAGGACGTCAGATGCGTCATGAAGGGCAGCGTCCACACATTGATGGCGCGGCGCGATGTCATCTCCGTCGCCGGGATGCGGCGCGGCGTCACGCGAATGCCGGCGCGCGCCAGGCTCGCCTGCATCTGCAGGGCCAGCGGCTCCTCCCACCACCAGTTGGTGCTGTATTCCAGCGTGACGTCCAGGCCGTTCGGGTGGCCGGCTTCCGTCAGCAGCGCGCGGGCACGGTCGTAATCGGTCTCGAAGGTATAGGCGTCGATCGCGCCGGGAATCGGCGGGTTCAGCATGGAACGGCTGCGCGTGCCGAGGCCCAGGAACACCGCCTCCCCGATCGCATTGTAGTCGGTGGCATAGGCAACGGCCTGGCGCACCTTCTCATTGTCGAAGGGCGCGATGCGCGGATTCATGCGCACCGTGGCGCTGCCCGGCGCGGCCACGCTTTCCACGCGGATATTGCGGTCGCGGCGGATGTCCGCGATCTGCTGCAACGGAATCTGTTCGGCGTATTGCACCTGGCCGGTGCGCACCAATGCGACGCGCGTGGCCGGGGACGGCACTTCGCGCCAGACGATGCGGTTTAAATGCGGGCGTTCGAAGACGTAGTTCGGATTGGCGACGAAGATCGCCTGCTGCCCCGCCGTCACAGACTGCACGTGATAGGGGCCGAATCCGGCCGTGTTGGAGCCGAGCCAGCGCGCCGCGAAGGGGTCCTCCGCCGTGGCGTGCTTCTTCGCCTCCGTGCTGTCAAAGATCGCCGGGATGTGCAGCGTCAGCACGCTGAGGAAGATGCGGTTGGCATCGCGCAGGCGGAAGCGCACCTCGCGCGGCGAAACTTCCTCCACACTCTCGATACGGGCCACGTTGCGGATGAACAGACCGGTGCGGCGCTGGGCATCGGATTTCGCGAAAGTCCAGACGACATCAGCGGCCGTCAGCTCATTGCCGAAGGGGCTGCGCACGCCGGGGCGGATGCGGAAGACGTATTCCTTGCCGTCTTCCGACACCGTCCAGGATTCCGCCAGATGCGGCTCCACCTTGCCGGGGTCGAGCTCCGTGCGGCCCTCGACCGTGCGGGTGCCGAAGCGGGTCAGCCCCTCATAGACATTGACGGAAGCTTCGATCTGGCCGGGCACCCAGATATCCGGGTCGAAGCCGCGCGGCGTGGATACCATGGCCATCACCATGGTGCGGTCCTGCGCGACGGCCGGCTGCGGCGTCATGCCGAGGCTGGCAAGCAAGGCGGCGGCGGTGAGCAACAGGCGGCGTGGCGCGTTCACGGCATCCTCCTCACGCCAGCGCGAGGCCGGCGCCGTAATGTCCGGACAAGGCTAGGCATCAACTTGGATACAAGTCAACGATCCCTCAGTAACGCTCCGGCCGCGTCCAGGGCGTAGCCATCAGCGGCGCCAGATCGGGCGGCAGCACCGGCTTGTGATCCGGCTTCCAGGTGAAGGCCTGGTCCGGGTCCTCCCACAGCGTGCTCTGCGGCCCGTCGATGGAGCGGAACAGCAGCACGGTGCCGGTCCAGGAACCATAAGGCGCGTGCTTGATCATCGGCGGGCGCCAGCAATAAGCGCCCGAATGCATCACGCCGAAATCGCCTGCCAATTCGCCGGAGATCAGGAAGAACTCCTGCACCACGGGATGGCGCTCGCTGCGCTCGCCCTGGCGGAAGGGCATGGTGCAGGTCAGGTAGGTGACCTCGCCGCTGTCGGGGTCGCGTCGCAGCGTGCGCATGCGGGCGGTGGCGGCCATGGATTCCAGGCCCATGGCGGCGAAGTCGCCGTCCCAGACATTGTCGGTGGCGGAAAGGTGCCGCACCAAGCGGCGTTCATCGAAACCCTGCGCCGCAGCGCCAGGCCGCGCTTCGGGCGTGCCGGAAAAGAAGGTCAGCACCACCGCCCCATCAACCGCCAGAAATCCACTGCGCGGCATAAGCCGTGGCAGATGCGCATAGCTGTGTTCGCGATAGGCGATCCCGTCCAGCTCGATGCCACCATCGAGCACCCAGAATTCCTCATCCACCGGCAGATGCTCCGCGCCCAGCCGATAGCCGGGCGGGTAGCGCAGCAGACAGGACAGCGCCCCGCTTTCCGGATCGCGCGAGAGAATCTTGGCCTCGGCACCAGGCCGGGCGGCGACGGCGTCGGGCTGCCAGGGCAGCGCCTGCGCCTGGATCCATTCGATGTGGGGACGTGCCATGTCGCCTATCGCGCCCCGTTGCGCGACCGCTGTCAATGTCCTGTCCATTGACAGCAGTGCGAAAGCACCCCGATCCTGCCGCGCATGGCTGAATTCGCCCGACGCGGCGCCTCGCGCTGCATGCTGATCTCCGATGGTATCCGCGCCTCCGCGGGCCGCACCCCCGACAAAATCGCCATGCGCGAGACCGGGCGGGAATTGACCTATGCGCGGCTCGTGGAGCGCATCGCGCGCGTCGCCAATCTCTGCCATGCCGGGCTCGGCCTGCGGCATGGGGAACATGCGGCGGTGTTCTCGGCGAATTGTCTCGAATATGTCGAGATCGTCGCCGGCATGGCCGAAGCCGGCATCGCCGCCGCCACCATCGGTCCCGCCGCCTCCGCCCCGGAAATCCGCTTCATCTGCGACGACAGCGCCGCGCGGGTGATGTTTGTTTCCGCCGCGCTGGAGGATGCCGCGCGCGCCGCCGCACCCGCCAGCGTCGAACGCTTCATCGTCATCGGCCCGGACTATGAGGCGCTGCTCGCCGAGGCCTCCAGCGGCCCCTGCGCGGTGGAGGTGGATGAGCGCGATATCTTCTCCGTCCCCTATACCTCCGGCGCCACCGGCCGGGCGAAGGGCGTGCGGCTGGCGCATCGCGGCCGCGTGCTGTCGGCCTATGCGATGGCGGCGGAACATGGATGCTACACGCCCTATGACCGCGCCGTCGCCACCACGCCGATGTTCCACGGCGCCGGCTTCCTGATGGCGCTGACGCCGATCTTCTTCGGCGGCTTCGTGGAAGTCATGCCGCGCTTCGACATCGAGGCGCTGATGACCACCATCACCCGCATCCAGGCCACCAGCGCCTATATCGTGCCCGCCCATTTCGCCGCGCTCTTCGCGCTGCCGGAAGCGACGCGTGCGCGCTACGATGTGCGCAGCATGAAGGCCGCCATCTCCGGCACCGCGCCGCTGCCGCAGGCCACCAAGGAACGCATCGTCGGCTTCTTCGGCGAGGGCAAGCTGTATGAACGCTACGGCACCACCGAGACCTCCATCGCCTGCTCGCTGAGCCCGCCCGACCAGCTGCGCAAGCAGGCCAGCGTCGGCCTGCCCTATCCGGCGACGCAGATGAAGATCTGCGACGCTGACGGCCAGGCGGTGGCGCAGGGCGAGGTCGGGGAGCTGTGGGTCTCCTCCCCCTACATGTTCTCGGGCTATCTGAACCTGCCGGAGCAGACCGCCGCGGGCACGCGCGGCGACTGGTTCGTCACCGGCGATCTCGCCAGGCAGGATGAGGAAGGCTACCTCTATCTGGTCGATCGCAAGAACGACATGGTGATCTCCGGCGGCGAGAACATCTATCCGCGCGAGGTGGAGGAAGTGCTGCTGGCGCATCCCGCCGTCGCGGAATGCGGCGTTACCGGCGCCCCGCATCCCTATTGGGGGGAAGCCGTCACCGCCTTCGTCGTCACCCGACCTGGCATGCATGTGACGGTGGAGGAGTTGGCGACGCTCTGCCGCGATCGCCTCTCGCGCTACAAGGTGCCGAAGGACATCCGCTTCATGCCCGCTCTGCCACGCAATGCCATGGGCAAGGTGCTGCGGCGGGAGCTCAAGGACCAGCTGCGGCGCGAAGCCGTGTGATGATGAGCGCCACGGCGATGGCCCTGCTGCTGGGCGGGGCCTTCGCCGGCGGCTTCGTCTCCGGCCTCGCCGGCTTTGGCACGGGCCTCATCGCGCTCGGCTTCTGGTTGCATGTGCTGGAACCGGCGCCGGCGGCGACACTGGTCGCCATCTGCTCCGTCGCGGCGCAGGCGCAGAACCTGCCGGGCATCTGGCCGGCGGTGGACCATCGCCGGGTCTGGCCGATGGTGATCGCCGGGCTGGTCGGCATTCCGCTTGGCACGCTGCTGCTGACACGGCTGGATCTGGGCGCCTTCCGGCTCGGCATCGGGCTGCTGCTGCTGGGCTACGCGGCCTTCATGCTGCTCGGGCGCTTCCAGCCGCGCATCGCCTGGGGCGGGCGGATGGCCGATGCGGCGGTTGGGTTCGGTGGCGGGGTACTGGGCGGGCTGGCGGGGCTGTCCGGGCCGCTGCCCACCATCTGGGCCACGCTGCGCGGCTGGGGCAAGGACCAGCGGCGCGGTGTGTTCCAGCTTTTCAACCTGGCCATACTGGGCGCCGTGGTGCTGTGGCACACGGCCAGCGGGCTGGTCACCGCACGGCTGGGCCTGATGGCCGCCATCGCCCTGCCCGGCACCTTCGCCGGCGCCTGGCTCGGCATCCGCGCCTATCGCCGGCTGAGCGACCGGCGCTTCCAGGATGTGGTGCTGGTGCTGCTGGCGCTGTCGGGCGCCACCCTGATCTGGAACGCCGTCTGAATCAGCGTTGCATCGCGCGCATCGCCCGCGCGCCCCAAAGCCGCGCCAGCAGCATCACCAGCAGCACCGAACCGCCATGCCAGATCAGCACCATCGCAGCCGCATCCAGATGATGCACCAGCGACAGGCCGACGGAGGCGATGGCCGCCGCCGCCAGCCCGGCCAGGGCGGCGACGGGGCCGGGGCGGATGCGGGCGGCATGGCGCGTCATCCACAGCATGCCCAGCGTCAGCGGCACACCGAAGCCGACGATGAAGCTCATGCAGCCCAGGCTCAGGCCGAGTGCCGGCCAGCCACGCTCGACGAACTCCGTCAGGCAGCCCCAGCCGAGGCCGGAGACCCAGAAGGCGGCGAAGGGCAGCGGCAGCAGCGCCCAGCGTTCGCTGCGATCGGGCAGCGCCAGGTGGAAGGCGGCCACCGCCGCCGCCGCGCCCGTGGCCAGCGCCGCCGCCATGTTCACCTGCTCATGCATCAGCATCAGCCGTTGCTCGATATCGTGCCGAAAGCCCGACAACGCCACCACCGCCGCCACCACCGCGAAGGCCAGGGCCAGCCAGCTCAGCGCCGCCTGCATGGGCGGCGTCACCCGGCGCACCGGGGCGAGGCCCTGCGACAGGCGGCTGATCAGGTCATCGGTCTGCACGATCAACTCCTTCTCCAACGCCGAAGCGGCGGCGCAGCGACCGCATCGCCCGATGGGTCGCCACCTTCAGCGCGCCGACGCTGAGGCCCGAGCGCGCGGAGGCCTCGGTCAGCGACAGATCCTCCAGCTTCGCCAGGCGCAGCGCGGTGCGCTGGCTTTCCGGCAACTCGGCCACCGCGTCGCGCAGGTTGCGCGCGGCGATGCGTTCCTCCGCCACCGGCGCGATCGAGGCGGCGGATTCCGGCAGGTCGTCGATATTGGATTCCCGGCCGGCGCCGCGGCCGCGCCGGCGCAGCCGGTCGATGGCGCGGCGGCTGGCGATGGTGCTCATCCAAGGGCCGAAGGGCCGGGCGGGGTCATAGGTATGGCGCAGCGCATGGATGGTCATCAGCGCGTCCTGCACCGCATCCTCCACCTCCGCCGCGTCGCGGATGCGGGCGCGGGCGATCTGGCGCAGGCGCGGCGTCACCTCCCGCAACAGGGTGTCATAGGCGCGGGCATCGCCACCCTGGGCGGCCGCCAGCAGCCCGCCCCAGCGTTCCTCCTGCGCCGATCGCTGGGCGCCGTCCCCTAGCGCCATGCGCGGCACGCCAAGCGACAGGCAGGCCGATGGCATCTCAGGCATCGGCCAGCCGGGGCCAATTGGCCTCGGCCCGGGCGATGAAGCTGGTGACGTCGCGCAGCCACTGCCGTTGCACCCCCAGGTCGTAGTTCAGGTACAGCACACCCTGCCGGATGTGCCATGCCTCCGGATCGATATCCACCTTGTAGCCGCGCGCGACGCCAAAGGCGCAGAAGCCGCCGAAGCGGGGCGTATAGGCGGCCGGCGCAGCCTGAAAGCGGGCCAGATGGTCGGCGGAGGCGAAATGCCAGGCAACGCCCGCATGATCGGCGCGGAAGGCCGGGTTGCCCCGGCGCGGCCGGCCCTCGGTGAACCAGGCCACCGTGTCATGGCCATCCAGCGCCACCCCGGCCTTGTGGTTGATTCGCCGCGGCAGGGCCTCGGCGCGGCTGGAGACCGCCATCAGCAGGGGGGCCAGGGCAAGCAGGGTGCGGCGATGCATGGGGGTGGGACCTTTGCCAGACGTTCCACAGCCGCTTCGCCCGCTACGTCGCGCCGGTTACGCCCCAGGTTACGCCGCTGTTACGCCCCACCCTTGCCGAGCCCCACCCGGCCGCGCCAGGGTGGCGCATGGACCCCGATGCCCCGCCCTGGACCACCACCCATTCCGAAATCCTGGTCGAGGATCGCTGGATCCGCCTGCGCGCCGACCGGCTGCGCACCGGCGCGGGGGTGGAGATCGCGCCCTGGTATGTGCTGGACTATCCCGACTGGTGCGCGGTGGTCGCCCTGACGGCGGATGACCGCCTGGTGCTGGTGCGCCAGTGGCGCCATGGCGCGCAGAGCTGGTCGCTGGAACTGCCAGGCGGGGTGATGGATGCCGAGGATGCGGATGCCGTCGCGGCCGCCCAGCGCGAATTGCTGGAGGAGACCGGCTATGGCGGCGGCGACTGGCGCTACCTCTGCGCCGGCCATGCCAACCCGGCGATCCAGACCAACCGCCTGCATGTCGTGCTGGCCACCGGCGTCCGTCTGGTGGCCCCGGCAACGCCCGAGCCGACCGAGCTGATCCGGGTCGAGTGCCCCCATGTGGCGGAGGTGCTGGACGCGCTGCCGCAGGGGCTTATCGGCCAGTCCATGCATGTCGGCGCCATCTGCCTCGGGCTTGCCGCCGCGGGGCGCATCCGACTGGGAGACCCCGCATGAGCCGCATCACCGCCCTCGCCCCGCATCATCGCGACGACTGGGACCGGCTCTATGCCGGCTACGCCGCCTTCTACAATGTCGAGCAGACGGCGGAGATGCGCGCGCGGGTCTGGGGCTGGATCATGGACCCCGCCCATCCGGTAAAGGCCCTGGTGGCGGAGGATGCGGCGGGGCGTCCCATCGGCCTTGCCCATTACCGCGAGTTTTCACGCCCACTGGCCGCCGGCGCCGGCGGCTATCTGGACGACCTGTTCGTCGACCCCGCCGCGCGCGGCCAGCGCATCGCCGATGCGCTGATCGAGGCGGTGACGGAGATCGGCCGGCAGCGCGGCTGGGGCGTGATCCGCTGGATCACGGCGGATGACAATTACCGCGGCCGCGGCGTCTACGACCGGCTGGCGACGCGGACCATGTGGATCACCTACGACCGCAAGATCGGGTAATACAGCGCCCAGCGGATCGTGACCGATCCGCCCTTCTGCGCCTGGCTGCGCCGCCATCGCGGCGGGCGCCATTCGGCGCCACGGCCGGCCTAGCCTTCCCCTGGATGGGGTCTGGTATACCCGTCCCAGGAGGACAAATCCGCCGCCCGTTAACGGTGCCGTTACCCCGCCCCCGGCAAAACCTGCCCAGTCGGCATGGGCCGGCTCGGGGATGGCAGGATGCGATCAGCGAAAATTGGCGCCGGCGGCGCCATGCGGATGGGGGACAAGCCTTGGGTGGGCTGATGTCCCAGCTGCGCGGATTGGGCATGCTGCGGCTGGCGGCGCTGGCGGGCATTGGCCTTGCGGTGCTGGGCCTGGTCGCGATGCTGGCCATGCGCGCCTCCGAACCGCCGATGGCCCTGCTCTATGGCGATCTCGACCCGCGCGATGCCGGGCAGATGGTCGCGGCCCTGGAACGCGCCCGCATCCCCCATCGCCTGGCCGCCGGCGGCGCCCAGCTTCTGGTCCCGGAATCGGAAGTGCCGCGCATCCGCCTGATGCTGGCGCGGGAGGGCATGCCCTCCGGCGGTTCCATCGGCTACGAAATCTTCGACCGGGGCGAGAGCCTGACCACCACGCCCTTCCAGCAGGATGTGAACCGGCTGCGGGCGCTGGAAGGTGAACTGGCGCGCAGCATCCGCGCGCTGTCCGGTGTGCGCACCGCCCGGGTGCATCTGGTGCTGCAACGTCGCGAACCCTTCTCCCGCGAAAGGGGTGAGGCGCAGGCCAGCGTGGTGCTGACCATGCAGGGCGCGCAGCGGCTGGACCGGGAAGGCGTGCAGGCCGTGCTGCACCTGGTCGCCGCCGCCGTGCCCGGCCTGCGCCCGCAGCAGGTCTCCATCGTCGACAGCCGGGGCGAATTGCTGGCCCGCGGTGGCCAGGCCCTGACCGGCCCCGCCGCCGCCCAGACCGGGGAGGAGATGCGTCGCGGCCAGGAACTGCGCCTGTCCCGCGCGGTGGAGGAATTGCTGGAGCGCACGCTCGGCCCCGGCCGGGTGCGGGCCGAGGCCTCGGTCGAGATGGATTTCGACCGCGTCCAGACCATGGAGGAACGCTTCGATCCGGAGAACCAGGTCCCGCGCTCCACCCAGTCCAGCACCGAGAGCAACCGCAGCGGAGAGGCCGGCAATGTCTCCGTCGCCAATCAGCTGCCGGGCGCCGATGCGCAGAATGGCGGCAACCGTTCGGAGCAGCAGCGGCAGGAGGAGACGACGAATTTCGAGATCGGCCGCACCACTCGCAACACGGTGCGCGAACAGCCCTCGATCCGTCGCGTTTCGCTGGCCGTGCTGGTGGACGGCATCTGGGAACCGCAGCCGGATGGCGCGCCGCCGCGGTTCCGCGAACGCAATGCGGATGAAATCGGCCGCATCATGGCCCTCGCCCGCTCCGCCATCGGCTTCAGCGAACAGCGTGGCGACAAGGTGGAGGTGGTGAGCCTGCGCTTCGCCGAGCCGCCGCTGGCCGATGCCGGGAATGAGGGCTTCTCCATCCTCGGCCAGGCGCTGCCGCCGGCGATGCTGGGGCGGTTGCTGGAATCGGGCATCCTGGCGCTGGTGGCGCTGGCCGCCATCCTGCTGATCGGCAAGCCGGTGGCGAACCGCCTGGTGCTGGCGATGCAGCCGCAGCCCGTGCTGGTGGGCGTCGGACCGGACGGCACCACGGTGACCTTCGCCACCGCCGCCGAGGCCGCGCTGGCCCAGGCCAATGGCACCATCACCGGCGCCGCCCAGGTCGCCGGGCCCGACGGCACGCCGCTTCTGGCGCAGGACGGCGGCGGCGGGGACCCGGCGGACGAGCAGATGGTGAAGCTGTCCAAGGTGGAGGGTGAGATGCGCGCCTCCGCCCTCGCAGCCCTGGTTGAGATGGTTGAAAACAATCCCGATGCCGCGGTCACGGTTGTGCGCCGATGGCTCGTCCCGCCGGAGAATTTTTGATGGTCGAGCTGACGGGGCCACAGAAGGCGGCGACGCTGATGCTCGCCTTGGGCGAGGAGCATGCGTCCAAGATCTTCACGCGGCTGCATGAGGATGAGATCCGCGACCTGTCGCTGGCCATGGCCGCGCTGGGTTCCGTCAGCGCCTCGACGGTGGAGGACGTGGTGCGGGAGTTCTCCTCCCAGCTCGGCCAGGCGGGGCATCTGGTCGGCTCCTACGAGAGCACCGAGCGGATGCTGCTGAAGACGCTGCCGAAGGAGCGCGTCGCCCAGATCATGGAGGAAATCCGCGGCCCGGCCGGTCGCACCATGTGGGACAAGCTGGGCAATGTGAATGAGGCGGTGCTGGCGAACTACCTGAAGAACGAATACCCGCAGACCGTCTCCGTCGTGCTGTCCAGGGTCCGCCCGGACCACGCCGCCCGCGTACTGTCTTTGCTGCCGGAAGGCTTCGCCATGGAAGTGGTGATGCGCATGCTGCGGATGGAGACGGTGCAGAAGGAAGCGCTGGAAGGCGTCGAGCGCACGCTGCGCATGGAATTCATGTCGAACCTCGCGCGCGGTTCGCGCCGCGATGCGCATGAAGTCATGGCCGAGATCTTCAACAACCTCGACCGCGCCGCGGAAGGCCGCATCCTGACGGCGCTGGAGGAACGTTCCCGCGAGAGCGCGGAGAAGATCCGCGCGCTGATGTTCACCTTCGACGATCTGCAGCGCCTCGACGCCCAGGGCATCCAGGCCCTGCTGCGCGCCGTGCCGAAGGACAAGCTGACGCTGGCGCTGAAGGGCGCGTCGGAGACGCTGCGCGACATGTTCTTCCGCAACCTGTCGGAACGCGCCTCCAAGCTGCTGAAGGACGATCTCGCCGGCATGGGTCCGGTGAAGCTGCGCGAGGTGGACGAGGCGCAGGCAATGATCGTCGGCATTGCGAAGGACCTGGCCGCGCAGGGCCAGATCGTCATCGCTGATGGGCGCGATGACGAGATGCTGACATGAGGCACCTGCTGCGCCTGCCCGACCTCGGCGCCCCCCCGGCGCCGCCACCTCCGCCGCCGCCCGACCCCGAGGCGCTGGCCGCCGAAGCGCGGGCGGAGGGGGTGGTGGAGGGCCGCGCCATCGGTCACGCGGCCGGGCTGAAGGAGGGCCGCGCCGATCAGGCCAGGGCGCAGGAAGCCGCCATTCAGCGCGCCGTCGAACGTTGCGCCGCACTGCTGGCGGAGGCCGAGGCCGCCGGCCGGCGCGCGGCGGATGAGGCGGCCCAGGCCCTGGCCGAGTTGCTGCTGGAGGCGATGGACCTCGCCTTGCCCGGCGCGCTGGAACGGCTGGGGCCGGAGATCGTGACGCGGCTGGTGGTGCCGCTGCTGCCCGCCATCGCCGATCGGCCGGAGGCGGTGCTGCATGTCGCCCCCGATCTGGCGACGCCCGTCGCCGCCCGCCTGCCCCCCCGCGCGCCGGAAGTGATGGCCGATGCGGCCCTGGCGCCCGGCGATGCGCGGCTGGTCTGGCGCGACGGATCGCTGGTGATTTCACTGGACGACCGCCGCGCCGCGATCGCGGAAGTGCTGACCATTGCCGGGCTCCGGCCTGAGACAGATAAGGAATTGACGCCATGACATCCCAGGATGGGTTCGAGGCGGTGCCGGCGCAGGATGCGCAGCAGAGCAGCGGCAATGCCGGTGGGCCGCGCGATCTGGATGCGGTCTATGACATCCCGGTGCAGGTCAGTGCGGTGCTCGGCCGCGCCACCATGCAGGTCTCGCAATTGCTGAAGCTCGGCCGCGGCGCGGTGGTGGAGCTGGATCGCAAGCTCGGCGAGGCGGTGGACATCTACGTCAACAACCGCCTGGTCGCCCGTGGCGAGGTGGTGATGGTGGATGACAACCGCCTCGGCGTGACCATGACCGAAATCGTCAAATCCGACCGGGGCGGCTGAGGCCATGGCTCGGCTGCTCATCATCGGTTCGCTGGAGGGGGAGCTGGGCGCGGCGGCGCGCGTCGCCATCGCGCGCGGCGCCAAGCTTGGCCATGCGGAAGGTGTCGCCGCCGGGCTGGAACGTCTTCGTGGCGAAGGTGCGGATCTGGCGCTGGTCGATCTGCGGCATGATGTGGTCTGGCTGGTCCAGGCGCTGGCCGCCGAGCGCATCGCCTGTCCGGTGGTCGCCTGTGGCCGCGCCGAGGATGCCGATGCCGCGGTGCGCGCCATCGAGGGTGGCGCGCGCGACTTCCTGCCGCTGCCGCCCGATGCCGACCTCATCATCGCCATGCTGGAAGCCGCCGGCGCGGCGCCGCAGGCCGGCGATGGTCCAGTGGCGCGCGACCCTTCCATGCTGGCGTTGATGGCCCGCGCGGCGCAGTTGGCGCGCGCCGAGGCCTCCGTCCTGCTCACCGGGGAAAGCGGCACGGGGAAGGAGGTGATGGCGCGGCACCTGCACAACATCTCGAAGCGCGCCCGCGGTCCCTTCGTCGCCCTGAACTGCGCCGCGCTGCCGGAGACGCTGCTGGAATCCGAGCTGTTCGGCCACGAGAAAGGCGCCTTCAGCGGTGCCGTGGCCGCCCGCAAGGGCAAGTTCGAACAGGCCGAAGGCGGCACGCTGCTGCTCGACGAGATCGGCGAGATGGACCCGCGCCTCCAGGCCAAGATCCTGCGCGTGATTCAGGAGCGGGAGGTGGACCGGCTGGGTGGTGGCGCGCCGATCAAGGTGGATGTGCGCATCATCGCCGCGACGCATCGCGACCTGTCGGCCGAGGTCGTGGCCGGCCGGTTCCGGGAGGACCTGTACTTTCGGCTGAACGTCGTGTCGCTGCGCATCCCGCCGCTGCGCGAGCGCACCGCCGATATCCTGCCGCTGGCCGAGTATTTCTGCATCCGCTACGCTCAGGTGAACGGTCTGCCCGAACGGCCGCTGTCGCCGCTGGCGCGCCATCGCCTGCTGGCGCATCCCTGGCCCGGCAATGTGCGGGAGCTGGAGAATGCCATCCATCGCGCCGTGCTGCTGGCCGAGGGGCATGAGATCGGCCCGGAGGCGATCGAACTGACGCGCCCTGCCGCGCCTACGGTCGCGATCGCCACCCCATCCGCGGCCCCCTCCGCCAGCCCCACCCCCGAACCGCCAGGCCAGGTGGCCTCCCTGGTCGGCCGCAAGGTGGAGGAGGTGGAGCGGGAGCTGATCCTGGAAACCCTCACCCACTGCCTCGGCAACCGCACCCGCGCGGCGGAGATCCTCGGCATTTCCATCCGCACGCTGCGCAACAAGCTGGGCGAGTACCGCAGCGCCGGCATCGCCGTGCCGCCCGCGCCGGGCCAGCCGCCCACCCCCTTGCAAATCGCCATCTGATCCATGGGATCGATCGTGATTCCGGCCTGGTTGATTCGCGCCCGGCCGGGCGGCGACGTCGCACTCGGGCTTGGCGTGGTGCTGCTGGTGGCGGTGCTCGTCGTGCCGCTGCCGAACTGGCTGATGGATGTCGGACTGGCGCTGTCCATCACCGCCTCCGTGCTGGTGCTGATGGTGGCCCTGTTCATGACGCGGCCGCTGGACTTCACCAGCTTCCCGACGGTGCTGCTGCTGACCACGCTGCTGCGCCTGGCGCTGAACGTCGCCACCACCCGCGCCATCCTGACCCATGGGCATGAGGGGCCAACGGCGGCCGGCAGCGTGATCTCCGCCTTCGGTGGCTTCCTGATGGGCGGCGACGTGCTGGTCGGCCTCATCGTCTTCGCCATCCTGCTGCTGGTGAACTTCGTCGTCGTCTCCAAGGGCTCAGGCCGCATCGCGGAAGTCGCGGCGCGGTTCAGCCTGGATGCGATGCCCGGCAAGCAGATGGCGATCGATGCGGACCTGTCCGCCGGCCTGCTGACCGAGGAACAGGCGCGCACGCGGCGGCGGGAGCTGGAGGAGGAAAGCGGCTTCTACGGCGCCATGGACGGTGCCGCGAAATTCGTCCGCGGCGATGCCATCGCCGGCCTCGTCACCACGATGATCAACCTGTTGGCCGGCATCGCCATCGGCACCATCCGCCAGGGCCTGCCTTTCGGCGAGGCGGTCTCGACCTATTCCATGCTGACGGTCGGCGATGGGCTGGTCGGCCAGATTCCGGCGCTGCTGGTCTCACTCGCCGCCGGTATCGTCGTCACCAAGGGCGGCGTCCAGGGTCGGGCCGATGAGGCGCTGGTGCTGCAGCTCGGCGGTTCCAAGCCGCTGGCGCTGGCTTCCGGCGCCGCCCTGGTGATGGGGCTGCTGCCGGGCATGCCGCTGATCCCCTTCCTGGCCATTGCCGGCGCCGCCGCCTGGGGCGCGCGGATGCAGCACCAGATGGTGCTGCTGAAGCGCGCGGTGGCGGAAGCGCCGCCGCCACCGCCCGGCGAGCCACCGCTGAGTGACTCGCTCAAGATGGACCTGCTGCGGCTGGAGCTCGGCTACGGCCTGCTGAGCCTCGCCGCCGGCGACGCGCCGCGCCTGTCCGAACAGATCCGCACCCTGCGCAAGACCACGGCGCAGGAGCTGGGCTTCGTGCTGCCCAGCGTCCGCATCCAGGACAATCTGCAATTGCCGCCCGACACCTATGTGATCCGGGTGAAGGAGATCGAGGCCGGGCGCGGCGTGCTGAAGCCGCCCTTGCACCTCGCCATCGACCCTTCCGGCAACCCGCCTGCCCTTCCCGGGGAGCGGGTGCAGGAACCCACCTTCGGCCTGCCCGCCGCCTGGATCGAGGAATTCCGACGGGAGGAGGCGCTGGCGCTGGGCTGCACCGTGGTCGACGCCGCCGGCGTGCTCGCCACCCATCTGACCGAGGTCACCCGCGAGAACATGCCCGAGATGCTGTCTTTCGCGGAGACCCAGAAACTGCTGGACGAGATGGCACCGGAGCATAAGCGGCTGGTCTCCGACCTGGTGCCGGCCCAGGCCAGCATCGGCACCGTGCAGCGGCTGTTGCAGGCACTGCTGGCAGAGCGGGTTTCCATCCGGGACCTACCGACCATCCTGGAAGGGATGCAGGAAGCCGCGGCGGCCGGCGCACGCTCCCTCGGGCCGATCCTGGCCACGGTGCGCATGCGCCTGGCGCGGCAGATCAGCGACGCGGCGCGCGGGCCGAATGGCTATGTGCCCATCATCGCCCTGTCCGGCGAATGGGAACAGGCCTTCGCCGAAGCGCTGGTCGGGCCGGGCGAGGAAAAGCAGCTCGCCATGGCACCGTCGAAGCTCTCCGCCTTCATGGGCGCGCTGCGCAGTGCCTTCGATGCGGCAAGCGCGGCGGGTGAGCCGGCGGTGCTGGTCTGCTCCGGTTCCATCCGCGCCCATGTCCGCGCCGTGGTGGAACGCTTCCGCCCGGCCACCAGCGTGCTGGCGCATACTGAAATCCACGCCCGCGCCCGCATCCGCACGGTAGGGGGCGTGTCATGAAGCTGCGCGTCATCCGTGCCGCGCGCATGTCCGATGCCATGGCGCAGCTGCGCGCCGAGCTGGGCGAGGATGCTGTGCTGCTCTCCACCCGCCGCGTCGCCGGCGGGGTGGAGGTGACGGCGGCGCAGGAACAGGACGATGAGCCGCTGATGATCGCGCCGGATGCGCTGCGCAGCCATCGGCCCATCCCGCCCGACCTCGCCCGCCACAACGTGCCGGTGGCGCTGGCGCAAAAGCTGGCGCAGGGCAAGCTGTCGGCAGCGCTGGGCACGGTGCTGGGCTTCGCCAAGCTGCCGCTCGGCCCGGCGCCGATGCTGCTGGCCGGCCCTCCCGGCGCGGGCAAGACGCTGACGGTGGCGAAGCTTGCCACGAGGCTGGTGCTGGCCGGCGCCCGGCCGCTGCTGATCACCGCCGATGGCAAGAAAGCCGGCGCGGCCGAACAGCTCGCCGCCTTCGCCCGGGTGCTAGACCTGCCCTTGGCCATCGCCAGCGGCCCGGCCGCCCTGGCCAAGGCGCTGGCGCGGCGGGCGGAGGGCCAGCCGGTGCTGGTGGACCTGCCGGGCTGCGACCCCTTCAACCCGGTCGGCGCCCGGGGGCTGGTGGCGCTGCTGGATGTGGCCAAGGGCTCGCCGGTGCTGGTGCTGCCGGCGGGGCTGGATGCGGATGAAGCGGCGGAGACCGCAAGCGCCTTCCGCCTGCTCGGCTGCCAATGGCTGCTGCCGACCCGGCTCGACGCCGCGCGGCGGCTGGGCGGCGTGTTGGCGGCGGCCGCCACCGGCCTGAAGCTGACGGAAGCCGGCACCGGGCCGGATGCGATGGGCGGGCTGGAGCCCTTGTCGCCGGATTGGCTGGCCGGGCGCCTCGCCGCCCCGGCCCTGCGGGAGGGAATTGCATCTTGAGCGGACGGATCATCGCCATCGCCTCGGGCAAGGGGGGCGTCGGCAAAACCTGGCTGTCCATCACCCTGGCGCAGGCCCTGGCGCAGCAGGGACGCCGCGTGGTGCTGATGGATGCCGATCTCGGCCTGGCCAATGCCGATGTCCAGCTCGGCCTGAACCCGGCGCGGGACCTGACGGCCGTGCTGGCCGGCATGGCGCCGGAAGATGCCGCCACGCCCCTGCCGGCCGGCTTTTCCCTCATGCCCGGGCGTTCGGGCAGCGGCGCGCTGGCCGGCCTTTCGGGTCCGGCGCTGGAGGCGGCGCTGGCCCTGCCGCGTCGGCTGGCGGAGCGCTTCCAGGATGTGGTGCTGGACCTGGGCGCCGGGGTGGAGGCGCCGCAGCGGCGGCTGGCGGCCATGGCCGACCTGCTGCTGGTGGTGGCGACGGAGGAGCCGACCAGCCTGACCGATGCCTATGCCGTGCTGAAGCTGCATGCGCAGGATAGCGGCGCCCAGCCGGCGCGGCTGGTCGTCAACCTGGCCAGCAGCCCCGCCTCCGGCCAGCGCACCCATGCGACGCTGGAAGCCGCCACCCGGCGCTTCCTGCAACGTGGCCTGCCGCTGGCCGGCGTGGTGCGGCGCGATGCCAAGGTGCCGGACGCCATCCGCCACCAGACCCCGCTGCTGACCCGCCATCCCGGCAGTCCCGCGGCCACGGATGTGCAGACCCTGGCGAGGGGGCTGCTGGCGGCCGCGGGCTGACAGGCGGCCGCTTTGGAGGCAGACTCCCGCACCGCGCCGCGGAAAGACCGGGCAGCGCCCGGAGCCGTGATGCCAGACCTGTTCCAACTCGACCTGCCGAATCGCGACCATGCGGTGCCCGTCGCCCAGGCCGCTGCCCGCCAGGCCGCCGCCCTGCAAGGCTTGCCCGAGGCCAAGCTCGGCCGCCTGGAGCTGGCGGTGGAGGAACTGGTCGGCAATGCCGTCCGCCATGCCTACCCGGCCGGCCGCGAGGGGCTGGTGCGGGTGCGGCTGGGGGTGGAGGGTGCGAGGCTGATCCTGCATGTGCAGGATTGGGGCCTGCCCTATACGCCCAGCCTGCCGCAGCCCGGGCTGCCTCAAACCGGGGCGGGACCGGAGGAAGGCGGCGGGCTCGGCCTGATGCTCGCCTTCCGCATGGCGGATGAGGCGCTGTTCGAGAATCTGGGCCGCGAGGGCAAGCGCTTCGATCTGCGCTTCCGCCTGCCCCCCGCCACCCATCCGGCGGAGCTGCCGCCGCCACCCGAGCCCACCGAGCGCCGCGCCAATGCCCGCCCGACGCTCCGCGCCTTCCAGCCGGAGGATGCGCCCGGCATCGCCCGCTGCGCCTGGCTCGCCTATGGCTACACCAAGCCCGACACGCATCTTTATGACCCGGAGGAGCTGATTCGCCGCAATGCGGCGGAGGAGATGCTGAGCTTCGTGGCGGTGGCGGAGTATGGCAGCGTGCTATGCCATCTCTGCCTGGATTTCGGCCAGAACCCGCTGGTGCCGGAATGCACCGATCTGGTGCTGGCACCGGAGGCGCGCGGCCATGTCACGCTGGTGCCGCGCCTGTTCGACTTCGCCTATGGCGTGGCGGCCGCGCGCGGGCTGCTCGGCGGGCTGGCGCATGCGGTCACGGCCCATACCGTGTCCCAGCGCGGGGCGCTGCGCTGCGGTGGGCAGCCGGTGAATGTGCATCTGGGCAGCGTCAGCACGGATTGGGCGATCGCAGGCGCGCTGTCGGGCAGCGGCGTGCGGCAATCGGAAATCGCCTTCTACCGCGCCCTGCGCCAGGGCCCGCCGCGCGTGATCCATCCGCCCGCGCGGCACCGGCAGGTGCTGGAGGCGATCTACGCAACGCTCGGGGAGCCGGCGACCATCGGCCCGCCCGGCGCTGTTGCTCCGACGGGCGAAACCCTGCTGAGCGTGGCCAAGGACTATGCCGATTGGGGCCATGTGGTGCTGGCGCTGCGCTCCTATGGCGCCGATGCGGTGCCCGTGGTGGCGGGCTTCCTGCGCGGCTTCTGCCTGGAAGGCGTGGCGACGGTGCTGCTGGAACTGCCCCTGGCCGACCCGGCCACCGCCGCCATGGCGGAGGCCTTCGAGGCGCTGGGCTTCAGCTTCTGCGGCCTGATGCCGCATGGCGGCGCGGCGGAGGGCGATGACCTGCTACTGTACCAGTACCTGAACAACATCGTGCCGCAGACCGAGGGGGAGCAGGTGATCCCCGCCTGCCGGCCGCTTTATGACTATGTGCTGGCGGAGCGGCGGCGGGTGGACCTGGCGGTATTCGGCGCCCTGCCCTTCACGGCGGGCTGAGTCTGCCCAGCACCAGCAGCACGCCGGCCACCGGCACCCCCTTCTCCTCCCGCAGCACCGCCTCCTCCCGCGCGCGCGGGGTCAGGCCCAGCTTGGCGGCCAGGGCCAGGACATGGTCAGGGTCGTGGCGGTAGCGCAGCCCCTCCCCCAGCGCGAAGGCGGCGCCCTGCCCCTTTTCCAGGCTGAAGGCGGCGACGCCGCCGGGTGCCAGCGCGCCGGCGATGCCGGCCAGAGCGGGCGTGAGGTCGCCCAGGTAGTTCAGCACATCCACCGCCGCCACCAGATCGAAGCCGGCCGGGCGGGTGGCGAGGAAGTCGACCAGATCGGCCTCATGCAGCGCGTCGTACAGACCGCGCCGCCGCGCCTCCGTCAGCATGCGGGGCGAGAGGTCCAGCCCCTCCATCCGCCTGGCCCAGGGCTTCAGCGCCAGGCCGGACAGGCCGGTGCCGCAGCCCAGGTCCAGCACGCGGCGCCTGCCATCCGCCGCCAGCCCGGATCGGGACAGCAGCGCCGCCACCAGCGCCGGCGTGCGGTAGCCGAGGCGGCCCTGCAGATCGTCATCGAAGCGCGGCGCGTATTGGTCGAACAGGTCGCGCACATAGCCGGCCGGCGCCCGGTCCGGCGCGGCTTCCGCCCCCAGGGCGGCCAGCAGGAAACGCGCCTGGTCGGCCAGGGCCGGGGCCACCGCCAGGGCCTGCCGCGCCGCCTCCGCCGCGCCATCCTGGCCCGATTCGCGCAGCGCATGCGCCAAGGCGAGCCAGGGCTCGCCCGCCCGGGGCGTGATCTCCACCGCCCGGCGCAGCGGTGCCACCGCCTCCCCGGCCCGGCCCAGGACACAGAGGGCCTGGCCCAGATTGCGCAGCGCGGTCGCATCGGCCGGCCGCCGCGCCAGCGCCGCGCGCAGTGCCGCCACCGCCGGCTCCAGCATCCCAGCCTCGGCCAAAGTGGCACCACGGCTGGCCAGGAAGACCGGGCTGTCGGGCTGCGTCGCCAGTGCTTCGGCCGACAGCGCCAAGGCCGCCGCCAGCTCGCCCCGCTGGCGGGCGGCGACGGAGAGCAGGTTCAGCGCATTGCCATCCCCCGGCCGCAGCTTCAGCACGCGGCGATACAGCCGCTCCGCCAAAGCGAGGTCGCCCTGCGCATGGCGCGCCGCGCCCTGCCGCAACAATTCGTCAGGCGATGCTTGCGCCACGCCGTGCCCTTCCGCGATGTTGGCGCCGCATGACCTCTCCCACCACCCCATCCGTCAGCCCCGGCCGTGACACAAGGGTGGATTTCCTGCGCGGCCTGGCGCTGTGGTTCATCTTCATCACCCATACGCCAGGCAATCTGCTGGCGCACGCCACCCTGCGCAATGTGGCCTTCTGCGATGCGACGGAGGTCTTCGTGCTGCTGGCCGGCTATGCGGCCGGTATCGCCTATGGCCGCATCCTGGAACGCGACGGCTGGGTCACGGCCGGGGCGCGGATCGCGGGGCGGATGGGGACGCTGTATGTGGCTCACATCTTCCTGTTCGTGGTCTTCGCCGCCCAGGTCGGGTTTTCCGCCGCCGCGCTGAACCAGGCCGCCTATCTGGACGAGCTGCATCTCGACCCCTTCGGCAACGAACCCTATCGCGCGCTGCTGGAGGCGCTGCTGCTGCGCTACCAGCCGCATTTCCTGGACATCCTGCCGCTCTACATCGTGGTGATGGGGCTGTTCGCCTTGGCCCTGCCGCTGATCCGCCGGCCGAGCTGGCTGCTGGGCCTGTCGATCGCGCTGTATGGGGCGACCCGGCTGAGTGGCTTCACCTTGCCGAGCTGGACCGGCGGCGGCTGGTTCTTCAACCCCTTCGCCTGGCAGTTGCTGTTCGCCATCGGCGTGGTGCTGGGCCGGGCCGATCCGGTGGCCCTGGCACGGCGCTTCCCCTGGCATCGCGGCCTGGCCATCGCCGCCTTCCTGGTGCTGCTGGCCTGCGCCCTGGCGCTGAATCTGGTCTGGCACGGCCCAGGCTTCGGGCTTTACGCGCCGGAACGGCTGGCGGCCGGCCTCGCCACGGTGGACAAGGCCGGTCTGCATCCGGCGCGGCTGGCTTCCGTCCTCTTGCTGGGCTGGCTGATCGCGCATCTGATCCCGCGGCAGGCGGGCTGGCTGCGCCACCCGGTGCCGGCGGCCTTCGTGCTGATGGGCCAGCAGGGACTGCCGGTGTTCTGTTCCGGCATCTTCCTGTCCTTCCTCGGCCGGCTGGCGCTGGAGACGATGTCCGGCACGCTGGCGCAGGTCGTGGTGAATGTGGCGGGGCTGGCGGCGCTGCTGCTCGTGGCCGTGGTGTCCGCCTGGTATGGTGGGGAGGGCAAGCGCAAGGCGAAGCCCGCCTTGCCCCTCAGCGCGGAGGCGGTTAGGCCATGAGCCCCATGCGCGCCCTCGCGATACGCTGCCTTCCCCTGCTCGGCCTGCTCTTCCTGTGGGCCATGCCGGCGCGCGCCGCCGAGCCCGCCTGCGATGCGCCGGCGGACGCGCTGGAAGCCGCACCCATGGCGGGGGTCTTCGCCGCCCTGGCGCATACCGACCTGCGTATCCTGGTGGTGGGCAGCGCCTCCACCCAGGGGGGCGGCACCTCCGGCCCCGACGCCACTTGGCCAATGCGCCTGCAAGCCCTTCTGGCGGAGAAGGTGCGCCCGGTCACGGTGCGGTTGGAGGTATTCGGCGCGCGCGGCACCACCGCCGCCGACCATGCCCGCATCCTGGCCGAGCAGGGGCCGCGCGTGAGGCCGCATCTGATCATCTGGCAGCTCGGCACGGTGGAGGCCGCGCGCGGCCTGCCGGTGGAGGAGATGGCGGAGGCCGTGCAGGGGGCGGTGGAGCGGCTGCGCGCCATCCGCGGGGAGCGCACCGATGTGGTGCTGATGGACCCGCAATTCTCCCGCTTCCTGCGCGGCAATGCGGATGTGGACAGCTACCGGGATTGGATGCGGGTGGCGGCGGCGGCCAGTGGCGCGCAGCTTTTCAGCCGCTGGGCGATCATGCGCCACTGGGTGGAGACGGAGCGGATCGACCTGGAAAGGGCACCGCGCGCGCGGCGCGTCGCGGTGGCGGATGAGCTGCATGACTGCCTCGCCCAGGCCTTGGCCGAATTCATCCTGGACGGGGCGCAGCGCGGGCGGCGGCACCGGCGCTAGCTTTTGCTTTCAGGCATGCGGCGCATGACATCCTTGCAATGCAGCATGTGGAACCGTCGCCGACGATCTGCGCTGTATGTCCATGAATTGTCACCAGCAACCCCTTGACGGACCAGCGCCGCCGGCCAGGCCGGTGGCCCCGCCCCGCCCCGCCCCAGCCTTCGATCGCTGGTTGCAGGCCGAGCTGGCGCGTCGCTACGACGACGCGCTGGCCGAGCCGGTGCCGGACGAGTTGCTGCGGCTGTTGCAAGCCTCGAACTGATCGCGCCGTTCAGAACCGGATCTGCGTGCCCATATAGACGGTTCGCCCCTGGCCGGTGCCGATGGTGCTGAGGAAGGGCGTATAGGCCTCGTCCAGAAGGTTCGTGACGCGGGCATTCACCTGGATGGCCGGCGTCACCTCATAGGTCGCGAACAGCCCGATCAGGTTGTAAGGGTCGCCGCCCTGGCTGGCCTCGCCGGCCGTGAAGCTGGCATTGCCGCCGGCCACCAGCCCGCCGGACACATAATCCCAACGCGCGCCGACCGTCAGCTTCTCCTCCAGGAACCGCGCCCCGGCGCGCAGCGAGAACACATCATCCGGCGTGTACTGGCTAGCCCCCAGGCCGGGCAGCTGGCTCGGCAGGCGGGAATTGGTGTGGGTGTAGCTCAGGCTGGCGAAGACGACCCGCGGGTCATAGGCAATCTCGGCCTCGAAGCCATCGACCTTGGTGGTGCCGGCGACGTTCTGGAACTGATAGGCGCGGGCGGAGGAGACGTAGCTCGTCGCGATATAGTCCTCCACATCCATCATGAAGTAGTTCAGCCGGGCGCTGAACATGTCGTTCGGGCGCAGCAGCCCGCGCCTGCGGAGATTCACGCCGAATTCCCAGCCCTGCTGCCGCTCCGGCTCCAGGTTCGGATTGGGGATGTAGGAGCTGGAGACGGTGCCCGGATGGTCGCCGCCCAGCATCGTCTCCTGCAAGGTGGGCGCGCGCATCGAACGGGACCAGGTCACGAAGGGCTGGAGCCAGTCGGTGACATTGGCCGCCAGCGTGATCTTCGGATCGACCGAGCCTTCCGAGATATCGACATCATAGGCGCCGTAGCGGCTGCTGAGCACGCCCGAGCCGTTCAGCGCGTAGTGATTGTAGCGCAGCGCCGGGGTCAGGTCGAAAATGCCGTAGCTGAAGGTGTTCTCGGTGAAGACGCCGAGCATGGAGCTGGTGCCGTCGCCCGGATTGACGCCGCCGTTGCGGGAGCTGACGTCATCATGGAAATACTCGAAGCCCGTGGTGCTGCGCACCCGCACCGGGCCGAGATTGAAGCGGGAGGTATTGGCGGCGTCGAAGCCCATGCCGACATCCTCGATGACGCGACCGAGGGCGGTGCCGGTGCCGCCGGTGTATTTCATCGACAGGTCGTTGCGATAGGCATTGACCCGCAGGTCGATCAGCGGATTGCCGGGATTGTAGCGGTAATTCGCCGTCAGCGTCCGGTTCTCCACCGTCTGGCGGTAGGAGTTGGCGTAGAAGTCGTTGTCGTAGAACACGCCGCCGAGTGACAGGCTGTGGCCGCCGCCGAAATCAATATTGGTGCGCAGCAGGCCGGAGACCAGGTCCTGGCCCGAATTGGCCACGCTGTTGCCGTCGCCGTCATGATAATTGTCGGAATTGCGCCGGCTGATCGCGCCGACCACGCCGACGCCGCCCGAGCGCGCGCCGGCGGCCAGCATCTCCTGGAACCCGACGCCATTGCTGCCCCAGGACAGGCGCGTCAGCCCACCATGGGTGCGGTCCTGCGCCACCACGTCATCGACATCGAGCGTGCGGAAATTCACCGTGCCGGCCAGCGCGCCGCCGCCGATGCCGGTGACGGCGCCGCGCGTCACGTCGATATCGGCCAGCAGGTTCGGATCGACATAGGTGAAGCCCGCCGCCTCATGGCTGGTGAAGCGGAAGTTCTGGCGCACGCCGTCGATCGACATATTGACGCGGCCGGAGCCCTCGAAGCCGCGGATATTCACCGCGACGCCCGGCTGCTGTGCCGACTCGCGCGTAAAAGTGCCGGGCACCGTGCGCAGCAGGTCATCGAGGCTGAAGGCACCTTCCAGGTTCAGCCGGTCCTGGCCGATGGTGCTGTGCGCGGCGGTGTCGCCGGACTCGGTCACCACGACCGGGCTGAGGCGCACCGTCTCCCGCGCCGCTTCCTGCGCGCGGAGGGTGGGCGCGGCGAGCACCAGCCCCATGGCGGTGCCCGCCATGAGCCAGTTGGGGAAGGATGGCATGGTCTGTTCTCCGTCCTGCCGCGGCAGCGGATGCCGCGGCGCCTGTGTCATTCGCGTGCCGGGCTGGTCGCCGTGACGGTGCGGCGGCCTGGCTGGGGTGGCTCAGATGGCCTTAATGCGAATGAGAATGGATCGCAAACAGACTCGTGAAGGCGGGCCGGCCTTGCGCGTGACGAAGCGTAACCGCGCAAGTTCTGGCGGCCGGCGCGGCGCCGAGGGCGACGCCGGCCGATACGATTTTCAACAAGGCCAGCCGGGCGGCTGGCGCCGTGTCAGAACAGCCCCTCGATCCGCCCCTCGGCATCCAGGCCGATGGTCTCGGCGGCCGGGCGGCGCGGCAGGCCGGGCATGGTCATGATCTCCCCGCACACCGCGACGACAAAGCCGGCGCCGGCGGAAAGCCGCACGTCCCGTACCGGCAGCGTGTGGTCCACCGGGGCACCCAGAGCGGTGGGGTCGGCGCTGAAGGAATATTGGGTCTTGGCGACGCAGACCGGCAGATGGCCGAAACCCTCCGCCTCCCACCGCGCCAGCTTCTGGGCGGCGGGCGCCGGAATCGCCACGTCCTTCGCCCGATAGATCTGCTGCGCGATGGTCCGCAGCTTGTCGCTGAGGCTCATCGCATCCGGGTAGAGGGGCGCGAAGCGGGCGGCGCCCGCCGCGATGCGCGCCTGCACCGCCTGGGCCAACTCCGCCGCGCCGGCCGCGCCATCCGACCAATGGGTGCAGAGGATCGCCTGCGTATCCAGCCGCGCCATGGCCGCCTGCACGGCGGCGATCTCGGCCGGGGTGTCGCTGGTGAAGCGGTTCAGCGCCACCACCACGGGCAGGCCGAATTTGTGCATGTTCTCGACATGGCGAGCGAGGTTCGCCACGCCGCGCTCCACCGCCGCCACATCCTCCCGCCCCAGATCGGCCTTGGCGACCCCGCCATGCATCTTCAGCGCGCGGACGGTGGCGACGATGACACAGGCGGCCGGGTTCAGCCCCGCGAGCCGGCACTTGATGTCGAGGAATTTTTCCGCGCCCAGATCGGCGCCGAAGCCGGCCTCCGTCACCACCACATCGGCCAGGCCCAGGCCCATCCGGGTGGCGACCACGCTGTTGCAGCCATGGGCGATATTGGCGAAGGGGCCGCCATGCACCAGCGCGGGGCTGCCCGCGATGGTCTGCACCAGGTTGGGCGAGAGGGCATCGCGCAGCAGCGCCGCCATGGCGCCATCCGCCTTAATGTCCCGCGCCGTCACCGCCGTGCCGTCGCGCCGACGGCCCACGATCATCCGCCCCAGCCGGTCCTGAAGGTCGGCGAGGTCCTTGGCCAGGCAGAACACCGCCATGACCTCGGAGGCGACGGTGATATCGAACCCATCCTCACGCACCACGCCCTGGCTGGCCCCGCCCAGGCCCACCACGCAGTCCCGCAGGTTGCGGTCGTTCATGTCCATGGCGCGGCGCCAGGACACGCGCCGCGGGTCCAGCCCCAGCTCGTTGCCCCAGTACAGGTGGTTGTCCAGCATGGCCGAGAGCAGGTTGTTGGCGCTGGTGATGGCGTGGAAGTCGCCGGTGAAATGGAGGTTGATGTCCTCCATCGGCAGCACCTGGGCATAGCCGCCGCCCGTCGCACCCCCCTTCACACCAAAGCAGGGGCCGAGCGAGGGTTCGCGCAGGCAGATCATGGTCTTAGTGCCCAGCGCGTTCAGCGCATCGCCCAGGCCGATGGTGGTGGTGGTCTTGCCCTCGCCGGCCGGGGTCGGGCTGATGCCGGTGACCAGCACCAGGGCGCCGCGCGGCCGGGCGGAGGCCTCCGCCACGAAATCGGTGCCGATCTTGGCCTTGTACTTGCCGTAGGGCTCCAGCGCCGAATCCGGGATGCCGGCGCGGGCCGCGATCTCCGCGATCGGACGCAGCGTCGCCGCGCGGGCGATGTCGAGGTCGGTGGCCATGCTGGTGCTTGCTCCCTGCGATGTCTCCGCGCTTATCGGGACATCGGGACGGGGGCAAGCCACGCCGTTCAGCGCAGCAGCGCGAAGCCGAGCGCCATCAGCAGCACGAGCAGGCCGGTGAGCAGGGCCAGCAGAATGGCCATCTGGCGGCGCATGGGGGCTCTCCTCAGGCCAGCTCGAAGATTTCGGTCTGGATTCGGGGCGCCGGCACGCCCATGCCCCGCAGCGCCTGTTCCGCCGCCGCCGTCATCGGCGTCGGCCCGCACAGGAAGCAGTGCAGATACGGGCGCGGTTCGGCGGGCAGGTGCCGCTCCAGCACTTCGCGCGTCACGAAGCCCGTCTCCCCCTGCCAGCCCTCCGGCGGCTCCTCCAGGATATGGATCAGCCGCAGGTCGAGCCGAGTCGCCAGCGCCTCCAGCTCCTCCCGGAAGGCCACATCCTCCCAGCCCTTATTGCCGTAGAACAGCCAGATCGGCCGTCGATCCCCCCGCGCGGCCAGGCTGCGCAGCATGCTCAGCATGGGCGTGATGCCGACGCCGCCGACGATGCCCACCAGGCCCTCCGCCGCCGGCTGCCGGTCGATGGAGAAAACGCCGAAGGGCGCGTCGATCCAGGCGGGGTCGCCGGGGCGGACCTCCCCGATCCGGCTGGTGAAATCGCCCAGCTCCTTAATGCCAAATTCCAGCCGTGGCAGGGCCTCGGGCGCCGAGGCGATGGTGAAGGGATGTTCGCGCAGCCCGAAGGGCGAGCGCCGCAGCGTCAGCCAGGCGAACTGGCCGGGCAGGAAGCCGTGCAGGCCGGCATGGCCGTCCGGCTCGATGGCGAGGGTCCAGACATCGTTGCGACCGGGCCGCACCTCCACCACCCGCCAGGGGGCGCGCTTCTGGTTCAGGGGCTTCACCAGCCTCAGCCAAATTAGCAGCAGCAGCCAGGACAGCGTCGCCGCCAGCCAGAGCATCCGGTTCGTGGGCGATGCGGTGAAATAGCCAATGCCGATGATATGCGCGACCGCGGCCGCGAAGCCGAGCGTCGCCAGCACCACATGCAGGTAGCGCCACAGCCCGTATTCCAGCCGCAGAAGCTTCCGCCACTCGGAGGTGACGACGGCCAGCCCGAACAGCACCAGCGCCGCCCGCCCCGCCGTCAGCTCCCAATCCGCCTCCAGCGGATTGATGGTGGGGCCGAGACGGTCCTCGTACCACAGCCACAGGATGCCGAAATGCGCCGCCGCGATCGCCAGGGCGATCCAGGCCAGGTAGCGGTGGAACAGGTAGATGATGTCGACCCCGAAGGGTGAGGTCATCGGCCGGATGCGGGCCGTCAGGGCGAATTGCACGCCCATCATCGCCATGCCGGCGAAGCCAAGCGCCATGGCGAAATTCCACCAGAAATCCCGCCCCGGCGGCACCTCCCTCAGGAACAGCAAGGCCTGGGGCGTCAGCACCAGCACCAGATAAAGCGTCACCCAGGCCACCTGGCGGATCGCCATGCCTTCCCTCCCTGCCCGTCCCGGTCCGAACGCAGCGACGCCGCGGGCGTTCGCCCTGCGGCGACCTCGCCGGCCCCCGGCGGGCTTTGCCTGCGCCGGGGCACAGGGCATCATTCCGGCAAAAGATCACCCAGGAGGATGTCCATGCTGCGCCGTACCCTGCTGACCACGCTCGCCGCCACGCCGCTGCTGCCGGGCCTCGCCCGGGCGCAGGAGGCCGCCTGGCCGACGCGCCCCGTCACCGTCATGGTGCCCTTCGTCGCCGGCGGCCCCTCCGACATCATCGCGCGGACCATCGCCAACCGGATGAGCCAGGTGGTCGGCCAACCGGTGGTGGCGGAAAACCGCGCCGGCGCGAATGGCGAAGTCGCCGCCCGGCTGGTGATGCGGGCGCCGGCGGATGGGCACATGCTGTTCGTCGGCTCGATCGGCGTCTTCGCCATCAACGCCGCGCTGCGGCCGAGCCTGGGCTACGATCCGATCCGGGATTTCACGCCCATCACCATGGCCGTCACCACGCCGAATGTGCTGGTGGTGAATGCGGAGAAGGTGCCGGCGCGCACATTGCAGGAGGTGGTGGCCTGGCTGAAGGCGCAGGGTGGCCGTGCCAGCTATTCGACCTCCGGCGTCGGGTCCTCGGACCATCTGACGATGGAATTGTTCAAGCAGCGCACCGGCACGGAAGTGACGCATGTGCCCTATCAGGGCGGTGCCGCCGCGGCCACCGATCTCATCGCCGGCAATGTGCAGCTTTCCTTCCAGAATCTCGGCACCGTCGCCGCGCATATCCAGGGCGGGCGGCTGCGCGCCATCATGCTGACCAGCGCCACGCGCAGCGCCGTGCTGCCGGATGTGCCGACGGCCGCAGAAGCCGGGCTCAGCGATTTCGTCGTGACATCCTGGCAGGCCGTGATGGCGCCGGCCGGGCTGCCGCAGCCCGTGCTGGCGAAGGTGCATGAGGCGACGGTGGCCGCGCTGCGCCATCCCGAATCGGTGCAGCGCCTGAACGCCATCGGCTTCGATGTCGTGGCCAGTTCACCGGATGACTACCGAACCTTCCAACAAGCGGAAATCGCGCGCTGGCGCGAAGTGGTGCGCAGCGCCAACATTCGCGCGGAATAGCGATCGGCGACGTCGATGCGGAACGGATTCATGACCTGCATCAAGGACGGGTGACGCCGCCACGCCGATGAACGTCACGTGGCGCCGCGATGGGCGCGCGCCGCAGACGAGAAGGCTGAGACTATGACAAGGAAGTTCTGCGCGGCTGCCCTGGCGGGACTGGTCGCGGCGATGCCCGCATTCGCGCAGGATGTGCGCGGCAAGCAGGCGGGCGATCTGGTGCTCGGCGCGAGCATCATCGGCGTGCTGCCTTCCAATGGCGGCAACACCAGCATCGGCGGAACCCCGCATGCGAGCGCGACCGCGACCCCGCAGCTTGATCTGAGCTACTTCCTGACGCCGAACTTCGCGGTGAATGTCATCGCCGCGACCTCGCGCCATGATGTCAGCGTGCGCGGCCTGGCGGGCGGCAATATCGACCTCGGTCGCGTCTGGGCGCTGCCGCCCACCGTGACGCTGCAATACCACCCGCTGCCGGCCAGCCGCTTCAGCCCCTATCTCGGCGTCGGGCTGAACTACACGGTGTTCTACGGCGAAGGCGGCGGCCGCAGCGCCGGCATCAACCATGTCGATGTCGAGAATGCCTGGGGCTTCGCGCTGAATGCCGGCGTGGACTACGAGATCACACCGAGCTGGGTCGCCAATGTCGACGTGAAGCGGCTGTGGCTGCGCCCGGATGTCAGCGTGAACCATGGTGCCGTGCGGGGCGAGGCGAATCTCGATCCCTGGATCATCGGCGCGGGCATGCGCTACCGCTTCTAGAATGTGCGAGGCGGCGTGATTCAGACTTTTCGGTGAGTCCGCCTCAAGTCATCACGCGCCAGCGCCATCCAGATCGTGATGGCAGGATGCCATGCCGCACCCCATCTGGTGCGGCATGGCCAGTCCCTGCATCGATATCTGTCGCTATGACGACACCACCGGCTTCTGCCTCGGCTGCGGCATGCTGAAGCCCGAGAAGAAGCGCTGGAAGAAGGATCGCGAGCACCGCCCCGCGATCCGCGCTGCCCTGCCCGACCGTCTGACGCAACTCGCCGCCGCCGGCCATGCGACCGGCGAGGCGGCGAAGAAAAAGAAGAAGGGATAGCGCGGCGTCAGATACCGCGCTGCGTCACGCCCATCTCCGCCAGCACCGCCTCCGCCTGCGTCAGGGCGAAGCCGATATCCTCCTCCCCGATCGCGCCGATGCAGCCGAAGCGCATGCTGGGCACCTTGGTGGAGGAGAAGTCGGAGAGAATGACGCCGCGCGCCTTCATCTTCCGCTGGAAAATCTCCAGGCTCCAATTCGGGTCGTTCGGCTGATAGACGTTGACGATGATCGGCCCCTGATGTTCCGGCGCGACATAGGGCGTGAGGCCCAGCGCCTTCAGCCCCGCATACATCACGTCCCGATTGCGGCTGTAGCGCGCGAGCCGCGCCGGCTGCCCGCCCTCCGCCTCATAGACCTCCATCGCCTTCCCGAAGGCGCGCAGCGCCTGCACCGCCGGGGTGAAGCGGAAGCTGCCAAAGCCGTTCTTCAAAGCGTGATCGTAGACATCGGCCAGATCCATCACCCAGGACCCGGCCTGGCCGCGGCAGGCTTCCAGCCGGGCGATGGGCGCTACGGCGAAGCCGAAGCCTGGCAGCCCCTCCAGGCATTTGTTGGAGGTGAAGACCACCACATCGCATTCGGGATGGTCGCGTAGCGCGAATGGCAGCGCGCCGAAGCCGGAAACGGCATCGCAGATCATCCGCCGCCCCGCCGCCGCGATGACCGGGCCGAGGATGTTGGGGTCGTTGACGATGCCGGTGCCGGTCTCGCTGACCACCAGCGCGACATGGCCGCAGTCGGGGTTTTCCGCCAGCGCCTGGGCCAGGCGTTCCGGCGACATCGGCAGATTGTCCGGCCCGTCGAGCGCCACCACCATGCGGCCCGCCGTCTCCGCCAGCCGCGCCAGGCGTTCCGCATAGCCGCCATTGCGCACCACCAGCAGTTTCTGGCCGGCAGGCACGAAGGTGCGGATCGCGGCTTCAATAATCATGTGGCCGCAGCCGGGCAGCGGCAGGGAGGCGTGGACGCCGTCCTCGCCCCCGGCGATCCGCACGATGGCCGGGCGCATGGCGGCGTATTCGGCGCGGAAATCCTCGTCCCAGGGGGCAATGTCCTCGGCCATGCAGGCGCGGACTTCGGGGCGGGTCTGCACGGGGCCGGGGATCAGCAGCAGCATCGGGATATTCACCGTCCGGGTATTGTCCCCCGGCTATACCACCAGCGCGCCCCCCAGCAATTCCCGGCGCAGCTTGCGCAGGATGGCCTCCGCGAAATCGACGGTATCGGCGCAGGAGATGGCGAAGCTGCCCGGGCCGCCGATCACCTCCTCCACATAATGCGCCAGCAGGTCCGGCTCCTCGTTCAAGATCGCCAGGCCGTTCACCGTCAGCCCCGCCGCCACCGCCAGGTCCCGCACCGGACCGGGCGGGCGGCCGGCATTGTGGCGGCCATCGCCGGAGACATCGAGCACCAGGCGGGTCGGGTCGCCCGGCGCGCGGGCGAGCAGGGTCAGGCCAGCGGCCATCCCCTCCCCCGTCGCGGTGGCGCCGGGGCTGGGCAGGCGCGGGGCGTTCTCGATGGCCTCGGCCAGGGCCTCCGCTCCCGCCGCATCAGCGATGCGGGTCCAGCCCACCGCCACATCCTGCGCCCCGGGGCCGGACCACAACAGCAGCGCCACGGCCGCCGCGCCGCGCGGCCCGGCGGTGGCGGCGGCCAGCACCTCCGGATCGCGGAAGGCGGCGGCGGTGCCGCTGGCCATCAGGTTGAATTCGGCGAAATCGACGCTGGCCGAGACATCCATGGCGAGGCAGAGGGCAATATCCACGGAGTCCATCGGTATATAACCCTTGTTCCACGAACCGGTTTGCATCCCCGCCCGACCGATGCAAGCATGCCTCACGAACAGGACAGGTGAGCGCAAAATGATCGACAGACGTGGCATTCTGGCGGCGGGCGGCGGGCTGCTGGCCTCGGCGCTTACGGCCCCCGCGGTCCTGGCTCAGGCCTGGCCGGCGCGGACAATCCGCATGATCGTACCCTACACCCCCGGCGCCGCGACCGATGCCATGGCCCGGCTTTCCGCCCAGAAGCTTCAGGAAAAGCTCGGCGTCACCGTGGTGGTGGAAAACCGCGCCGGCGCCAATGGCGCCATCGGCAGCCAGGCCGTGCTGCAGGCCGCGCCCGATGGCTATACCATCCTTGGCTCGGCCTCGATCCACCCGATGGCGCGCCATGTGATGAAGGCCGCGCCCTATGACCCGGTGGCGGATTTCATCCCCCTGGCGCGCACCGCGCGCGGGCCGCTGGTGCTTGTCTCCAACCCCCGCCTGCCGCAGAGCACGATCGCGGAAGTGGTGGAGGCGGCGAAGCGCGACCCGGCGCGGTGGACCTTCGCCACCAGCAGCCTCGGCTCCGCCGGCCACCTGGCCAGCATCGAGTTCAACCGCGTCACCGGCGCGAATATCGAGATCGTCGGCTATCGCGGCAGCGCCCCAGCCCTGACGGATGTGGCGGCGGGCAATGCGCAGCTCATGTTCGACCCGGTGCTGGCGACGCTGCCGATGGTGCGCGGCGGGCAGTTGCGCGGCCTGGCCATCGCCACCCCGAGCCGCACGCAACTGGCGCCGGAACTGCCGACGGCAGTGGAAGGTGGCCTCGCCGGCTTCGAATTCTATTCCTGGTATGGCGTCTGGGGCCCCCGCGCCATGCCGCGGGAGATCGCGGACCGCATCAATGCTGCCCTGGTATCCGGGTTGCGGGAGCCGGAGGTGGTGCAGCGCCTGACCGGCCTCGGCTTCGAGCCGGTGGCCGAGACGGTGGAGGAGGCGGAGCGCTTCATCGTCGCTGACGTAGCGCGCAATGCGGAACTGCTCCGCATCGCGAATTTCCAGCCGCAATAAGACCGTCATCCGGCGATGAATTGCTTTTAAAGTCTGATCTCGCATTGTGAGCAGACCGGGGCGTTTCGCCCCGGTCCGGGACGCGTTACAGCCCAGTCCAAGCAATCCGCACAAGGACCGTCCCAGCTCTTGGCCCGCTCCCCCCTGCCAATCCGCGTCCTCCCGCCGCCCTCACATCGGCGTGACTTCTCCACTGTCGGTCCCGCCAGCCGCATGCTAACCATGCGTGCAGGGAATGGCTTCCGCGCCAGAATGGCCGGCATGGATCCGGAGGAGACTCGCCATCGACGGGCTTCACGACACGCAGCTTGCGGTGGACGCGCATATCCACCCCATCCCTGTCTCCCAGCTGGTGACGGTTCTGGCACGCGACTGGCCTTCCGAACGGCTGACGCTCGGCGAGCTGATCCAGGCACTGGGCGCGCGTGGCTACGGGGTGCTGATCGTCCTGTTCGCCCTGCCCAATCTGCTGCCGATCTATATTCCCGGCCTCAGCCCGATCTTCGGCGTGCCGCTGCTGATCATCTGCGCCCAGCTCGCCTACGGGCTGCCGACGCCGAAGCTGCCCGCTCTGCTTACCCGCCGGTCGATGCGCCGTGCCGATCTGCGGCTGATCGCGGAAAAGGCGCTGCCCTGGCTGCAGCGGGTCGAACGCTATGTGAAGCCGCGCCCCTCCTGGCTGACCACCCGCGCCGGGGAACGTCTGATCGGCGCCTATGGAGTCTGGCTCGCCTCCATCGTCATCGTGCCGCTGCCGCTGACCAATGGCCCGCCTTCGCTCGCCTGCCTGATCATGGCGATCGGGCTGATGGAGGAGGATACGCGGACCATCGCCGCGGGCGCCGCCTTCGGCGTCTTCGCCACTTTCCTGGGCCTGTCCATCATCGGCAGCGTCGGCTGGATCCTGGTGGCGGGCTTCACCTGGCTGCTCGGCCTATTCTGACCCTTCGCACGGCATGCACGGCATGAGCCCGGATCAGTCGCATATGGCGGCGGAGTCCTCCGCGCCGATCTCGCGCATCGTGGCCGAGGTGGCCGCCGCCTTTCCGGGCGAGCGGATCAGCCTGGGCGAGATGGCGGAGGCTTTCGGCGACCGCGCCTTCGGCCTGCTGCTGTTGTTGCTGCTGCTGCCGGGCCTGTTGCCGGGCATGGCCAGCGTCTTCGGCACACCGCTGCTGATCCTCGGCGTGCAGATGGGCCTCGGCCTGCGGGTGCCGAAGCTGCCAGGCATCCTGGCGCGGCAGACCATCAAGCGGGCCGACCTGCTGCGGCTGGCTTCGGCCTCCTCCAAGGGGCTGGGGCGGATCGAGCGCTATGTGAAGCCGCGGCCGGGCTTCTTCACCTCGCCGCTCGGCGAACGCATCATCGGCTGGCTGACCGCCTATGTCGCCCTGATGCTGATCCTGCCCGGACCTGGCACCAACGGCCCGCCGGCCTTCGGCAATATCGTCATGGCGCTCGGCCTGATCGAGCATGACAGCAAGGTCACCGGCTGGGGCGTGGCACTGACCATCGCCGGCTGCCTCTTCGCCACCGTGGTGCTGGTGGTGCTCGGCTGGCTCGGCATCCAGGCGCTGGGCTGGATCTTCTGAAGGTGCCGATTGTGCCGCGCCTTCCACCGGTGGTAACTCCCCGTCATGCGCCGGTGGCCCGCAAGGGCTGAAACGGGAACGCGCGAAGGCCAGCCGGGGCAACCCGCCGGGCCACGTCCGCGGCTGCCCCCGCAACTGTAGGCGGAGACCCTGTCTCCCTGACGCCATTGGACCCCGCCGGGGTCTGAGAAGGCGGGGACAGGATCCGGATGGTGTTCCATCCGGGGCTCCGCGAGCCAGGAGACCGGCCGGCGCAGAGACGTCACGCGCGTGCCGGGCGGGGTGCACCGGCGCAACGGAGCGACAGGCCAGAGGCGAAGACTCGCCCCTGTCCGCTCGTCTCCGCCGGCGGCGACGACGCCAGCCGCCTGGAGGCCCGCCAAGGGCTGTCAGGCATGTCGTCCGATCGCACGGAGGAACCGATGCGAATGAAGTCCATGAACCGGGCCGCGCCCCTCGCGCTCGCCCTGCCCCTGCTGCTGTCGGCGCCGAGCCTGGCGCAGCAGGCCATCTCCGAAACCATCGTCACCGCGACCCGCATCCCGACGGAGGCGGAACGTGTGCCGGCCGCCATCACGGTGCTGACCCGCGCGGATATCGAGGAACGCGGCTACCAGACCCTGGCGGAAGCCATGGCCACCGTGCCCGGCATGAACATGGTTCAGGGTGGTGGACTCGGCCAGCAGGCCAGCGTCTTCATCCGCGGCACCGCCTCCCGCCACGTTCTCGTCCTGCTGGATGGCGTGCCGGTGAACGATCCCTCGGAGGCCAATGGCGCCTTCAACTTCGGCAATGAGCTGCTGGGGGATATCGAGCGCATCGAGGTGGTGCGCGGCCCCGGCTCCGCCCTTTATGGCTCCGGCGCCATTGGTGGCGTCATCAACCTGGTGACCCGGCGCGCGCCGGCCGGCGTGCCGGTGCAGGTCTTCGGCGACATCGCCGGCGGCAGCCAGGGCACGGCGCGCGGCGCGCTGGGCGCGGCGGGTTCGCTCGGCCAGTGGAACTACCTGGTGATGGGCCAGGGCCTGACCACCCAGGGCAGCGACGCCACGCCGCGCCGCTTCCGCGCCGACACCAAGGAGACCGAGGCCCTGCGCGCCGGCGCCGGCACCGCCCGCTTCGGCTGGGCCGATGGCACCAGCATGGTGGAGGGCCTGCTGCGCTGGCGGGAGAACCAGCTCGACCTCGACAACATCCCGAATGACGACCCGAATTACGAGGGCAATGACCGCCGCTGGTTCGGCCAGTTGCGGAGCGAGACAAGCCTGTTCGACGGTGTCTGGACCACCGGGCTGCGCGCCGCGGTGACGGAGGATCGCCGCCGCTACATCAACCTGCCGGATGCGCGCAGCAGCGCCAGCACGGACGACCTGTATCACGGCCAGCGCCAGACCCTGGACTGGGGCAACCGGGTGCGGCTCGGCGATGTAGGCCCTCTCTCCATGGCCGGCCTCGCCTTTGGCGTGACGCATGAGCGGGAGAGTGTGGACGCCACCTCTGGCTCCCCGGGTTTTCGGACCGTCACCGATGCGCGGGCCAACAGCACCGCGCTGCATGCGGGCGTGCAGGCGCGACTGGGGGAGCGGCTCGACCTGTCGGCCGGGCTACGGCAGGACCTGGCGGAGGATTACGACGGCTATCTGTCCTGGCGCACCGGCGCCGTGCTGGCGGTGCCGGAGGTAGCCTCCCGCCTCCGTCTCTCGGCCGGCACCGCCTATAAGGCGCCGTCGCTGTACCAGCGCTTCGGCCGCATCGGGACCTTCTTCCAGGGCAATCCGAATCTGGAGCCGGAAACCTCCTTCGCCTGGGAGGCCGGCATCGACACCGACCTGCCGATCTTCGGCCGGCGCGATGGCGCCACAGTCGGCGTCACCTATTTCAACACCCGCACCCGCGACCTGATCAACTTCAACCGGGCCTTTTCCAGCCTGGAGAACGTCGAGAAGGCCAGCAGCCAGGGCGTGGAGATGGAGTTGCGGCTGCGCCCGGCGCGCTGGCTGGAAACGCGGCTGGCCTGGACCATCACCGATGCGCGGGACGAGACCACCGACGCGCCGCTGGCCCGCCGGCCGCGCAATGTGGTTTCCGCCGGGGCGCGGCTGTCGCCGGTCGATCGCCTGGTGATCGCGCCGGAGGTGCTGTTCACCGGCCCGTCGCCGGACACCGCCTCCTATGACGACAACGGCAACTTCCTGTCGGGCGTGCGCTACAACAAATCTGGCACGGTGCTGAACCTGACGGCATCGTACCGCGTGACCCCGGCCATCACCGCTTATGCCGAGGGCCGCAACCTGGGCAACAGCCGTTGGGAACCGGCGAACGGCTTTGTCACGCCGGGCCGCAGCCTGCTGGTGGGCACGCGCTTCGTCTTCTGAGGGTGACGGGGCGGGTCACCGCCCCGTTCGTCATTCCGCGCGCTTGCGCCTCGGCTTGCGGACCGGGGCCGGCTGGGCTTCCGCCTGGCCGGCATCGGCCACGGCCTCGGTCCCCTCCAGCGCCGAGAGGAAGCGGCGGCACCAGATGCTGGCCGTGCCGGCCTTCACACTGGCCCAGTTGCGGTTCCAGCGGTCCTGGCGCTCATCCGCCGGCATGTCCATCGCCGCGTCCAGCGCCTCCGCGATGTCATCCGGGTCGAGCGGGTTGACGATCAGCGCGCCGTCCAGCTCCACAGCCGCGCCGGCGAAGCGCGACAGCACCAGCACGCCGGGATCGGCCGGGTCCTGCGCCGCCACATATTCCTTGGCGACCAGGTTCATCCCATCCCGCAACGGCGTCACCAGCCCGATGCGCGCCATGCGCATGAAGCCGGCCAGCGTCGGCCGCGCCACGGCGCGGGTGATGTAGCGAATCGGCGCCCAGTCCGGCTCCGCCATCTGGCCGTTGATGCGCCCCACACCCTCATCCAATTCGCGCCGCAGGGCGCGGTACATCGCCACATCGCCGCGGCTGACGGGGGCCACCTGCAGGAAGGTGATCTTGCCGCGATGCCGCGGAAAGCGTTCCAGCATGGCGCCGAAGCCGGCGATGCGCTGCGGCAGGCCCTTGGTGTAATCCAGCCGGTCGATGCCGATGGCCAGCGACCTTCCGGCGAGCGAATCGCGCAGGCGCTGCACCTCCTTCGCGCTGGCGCGCTGGGTGGCGAGCTTGGCGAAGCCGGTGGCGTCGATGCCGATGGCGAAGGCACCAACCCGCAGTGCCACCTCCCCCTTGCCGATGGCGATCAGCGCGGCACGCAGATTCTCGGCATCGTCCTCGGTCTGGGTGCCGATGCAGTCCACCGCTTCCAGCGTCGCCAGCAGCGTCTCGGCATGCGGCAGGCCGTTGAAGACGGAGCGCGGGGGAAAGGGCACATGCAGGAAGAAGCCGATGCGCTGCTTGCAGCCCAGCGCCCGCAAATCCGCCGCCATCGGGAACAGGTGGAAATCGTGGATCCAGACCGTGTCATCCGGCTTCAGCAGCGGCGCCAGCGCGGCGGCGAAGGCGGCATTGGTGCGCTGGTAGCCGGCGAAATCGCGCCGGTCGAAGCGCGCGATGCCGAGGCGGTAGTGCAGCACCGGCCACAGCGCCGCATTCGAGAAACCCTGGTAGTAGTGCTTGTAGTCGTCATGGCCGAGATCGATGGTCGCATAGGTGGTGTTGCCATGCGGCACCAGCGTCGCCTCGGTGCCGGTCTTCGCCGCCGTCTTGCCGGACCAGCCGAACCACACCGCCTCCCGCTTCGCCAGCGCATCCTTCATCGCCACAGCGAGGCCGCCCGCGGTGGCGCCGGCCTCCTTCGGATCGGGCACGCGGTTGGCGACGATGACGAGGCGGCTCATGCCGCCACCCCGCGCGCGAATTGCGTATCGAGCAGCGCCAGCCAGTCCCGGAAACGCTGCGGCGTGCCAAAGCTGTCCTGAAGCCGCAGGCCGAGCCCGCCAACCTCGCGCGCCACCGCCATGCCGGCCTCATCCGTCACATCGTCGCCGATGAAGACCGGCACACGCCCCGCGAAGGGATCGCGGGCCATCAGATAGGCCACCGCGGTGCCCTTGGAGACGCCGCGCGGCGTCACTTCCCAGGCCATATGGGCCGGCAGCAGGGTGAAATTCTCGGGCGCCTCCGCGACCAGGGAGGTCAACAATGCCCCCGCCTCCGCCCCGGCGTCCGGCGCCTGGCGGTAATGCAGGACGAAACCATGCGCCTTGTCCTCGATGAAGGCCCCGGGAAAGCGCTCTGCGAACTCGCCCACCCTGGCGCGCCACGCGGCGGGTGGGGAGGTCAAGGCTAGCTGTTCCACCGCCCCATCCGGCACGGGCCGCAGCGCCGCGCCGTGATTGCCCGCCTTGGCGATGGCAATCGGCAGGAAATGGTCAAGCTCCGCCAGCGGGCGGCCGGAGACGATGGCGAGCGCGCCGCCGAGATGCGCGGAGAGCCGTTCCAGCAGGCCAGGCAGGTCAGGAGGGACGACGACGGCATCGGGCCGGGCGGCGATCTCCACCAGGGTTCCATCGAAATCGAGGAAGAGCGCCGCATTCGCGGGCGCTGTGGGGAAGTCTTGCATGCCGCTGTCTAGCACGATGCAGGCGTTTCGGTTCCTACCCACCCACGCGATCGTGAGGCGGGATGGCTGACGCCCGGCCTGGGCGTGATAGCTTCGGATGTCCGAAGAGGCAGGAGGAACCACATGTCCACATCGCCGCGCACGACCGTCAGCCATGCGGCGGAGGCCGCGTTCGAAACCGGGCTGCGCAGCTTCTTCGCCTATCGCGACCTGGGTGTACGCCAGGCCACCGGCGGCGCCTTCGGGGCGCATGTGATCCGCGCCGTGCCGGGCCAGGGGGCCGCACCGCAATGGCACAGCCACGCGCTGGGCTTCCAGCTTGTCTATGTGCTGCGCGGCTGGGTGACCTTCACCTATGAGGATATCGGCACGGTCACCTTCCACCCCGGCGATTCCGTGCTGCAGCCGCCCGGCATCCGCCATGTGGAGGTGGCGCATTCCGAGGATCTGGAGCTGCTGGAGATCATCAGCCCCGCCGAATTCGCCACGCGCGTGGAGACGCCCCCCGACAGTTTCCCCTGAGCGATTTTTCGGCTAGGCTGTGCGCCGCGCGGGCGTGGTGGAACTGGTAGACGCGCCGGACTCAAAATCCGGTTCCGAGAGGAGTGTCGGTTCGATTCCGACCGCCCGCACCACGTTGCCCCATTCAACGGCTCAGCCGCCGCCCCACACCCCCTCCTTCAGCCCGGCCAGTGTCAACAGCGCTTGGCGTTGCACCAGCGGTATGCGGCCGATCGGCCCGGCCAGCCGGTCCCGCAGCCAGGCCAGGCCCGGAATGTCGGACTGAAACACCGGCGTCAGCGCCCGGCTCGCCAAGCGGTAATAGGCCGTGCGGCGGCGTCGCGCCTTCCAATAGGCGGAGAGCCGCGCCGGAATCGGCTGGTCTTCGCGCAGCGCCTCGATCAGCGCCTTGGCGTCGCGCAGCGCTTGGGTCGTGCCCTGGCCGAGTTGCGGGCTGGTGCCATGCGCGGCGTCGCCCATCACCAGCAGGCGTCCGTCATGCGGCGGCGCAGCCCAGACGTCGCGATAGGTCGCGTGCTCGACATCGCCATGGGCAAGGCCGTGAAGCAGCGCCGCGGCCTCGGGCCAGGCGCGCGCCACCTCCGCCTGCCAGTGTACGAATGGGGAGGCCCGCCAGGCCGGCACCCGGTCGTTGCGGATGCTCCAATACAACGCGCCGAGCTGTTCGCCGCCGGCCGTGCCGATCGGCAGCACCCCCACCATCACCCCCGTACCCACGCAACGCTGCGTCAGCACGTCGAGCCGCCAGTCCGGCGGCAGCCGCACCGTGGCCCAGAGGCAGCCCCAGGGATAAAGCCGCGCCCGGTGCCCCGGCCGCCCGGCCCACAGGCTGGCATGGGTGCCGGCCGCCACGACCAGCAGATCGAAGCGCCGCGTCTCGCCATTGGCCAGCACCGCCAGCGCCGAATCCTCTCTCTGCTCCAGGCGCGCCACGGCGCAGCCCTGCCGCAGCACCGCTCCGGCATCGAGCGCGGCCTCCAGCAAGGCGGACCAGATGGCCGGCCGCGTCAGCCCCAGCCCATGCAGCCCGGGCGCCAGATCCTCATAATGCAGGTCGAGCAGCCGGGCGCCGCCCGGGGTGCGGCTGTCCAGATGGCGGATGCGGGCGCCCTGGGCGGTGACCGAGGGAAGCGCGCCCATCTCGTCCAGAATGGCGATGCCAGGCGGCTGCAACAGCAATCCGGCGCCTACCGGCCGGGCTCGCTCCGCCCGCTCCAGAACCTCCACAACATGGCCATCCCCGGCCAGCAGGGCCGCGCTTGCCAGGCCGCACAGGCCGGCGCCAACGATTCCAATGCGCAAGGCCAAGATCGCGTTCCCGTGAGGACAGTCCCGCCAGGATGGGCACGGCGCTTGCGCCGCAGCAAGGGCAGCCCCGCCGGCGGCCACCCAAAATCTCTTGCGAAGCCCCACGGCTTGCGTGACGGTCGGGATAACGGTGCCGCCGCAGAAGGAATCGGCCTTGGCCTATGCGCTCCAGCAGCTGATCAACGGCATCAGCCTCGGCATGATCTACGGGCTGATCGCGGTGGGCTACACCATGGTCTACGGCATCATCGGCATGATCAATTTCGCCCACGGCGACATCTTCATGGTGGGCGCCTTCGTGGCGCTGATCGCGATCACGCTGCTGACCTCCAGCGACCTGATGGGCGGGCCGGCGGCCATCATCCTGGTGCTGGCGATCTCCATGGTCTTCACCGCGCTCTATGGCTGGACGGTGGAGCGCGTCGCCTATCGCCCGCTGCGCGGCAGCTTTCGGCTGGCGCCGCTGATCTCGGCCATCGGCATGTCGATCGTGCTGCAGAACTTCGTGCAGGTCAGCCAGGGCGCCCGAGTGAAACCGCTGGAGCCGCAGATCCAGGGTGGGATCGAGCTGCTGCGGGATGGCAGCTTCGTGGTGCAGCTGTCCTACATGCAGATCCTCATCATCTGTTCCACCCTGGCGGTACTGGCGGTCTTTACCTGGCTGGTCACGCGAACAGCGCTGGGTCGGGCGATGCGGGCCTGTGAGCAGGACCGCAGGATGGCCGCCCTGCTGGGGATCAACACCGACCGCACCATCAGCCTGGCCTTTGTCATCGGTGCGTCGCTCGCCGCCGTGGCCGGCACGCTCTACCTGCTGCGCTATGGCATCGCCGATTTCTTCATGGGCTTCATCGTGGGCGTGAAGGCCTTCACCGCGGCGGTGCTGGGCGGCATCGGCAGCCTACCCGGCGCGGTGCTCGGCGGGCTGCTGATCGGCCTGATCGAGACCTTCTGGTCCGCCTATTTCTCCGTGCAATACAAGGATGTCGCGGCCTTCAGCATCCTGGTCCTGACCCTGATCTTCCTGCCCACCGGCCTGCTCGGCCGGCAGGAGGTCGAGAAGGTATGACGCCCTCCCCCATGGCGGGACGGCTCGGCGCGGCGCTGCTCGATGCGGCCAAGGCGATGCTGGTGGCCTTCGGCCTGTTCGTGGTGATGGTGGGGCTGCGCACCGATGTCAGCCCCAGCGGCGCGCTACTGCTGCGCAGCCGCTGGATGGATGTGGCGCTGCTCTGCGCCGCGGTCTTCGTGCTGCGGTTTGCCATGGCACTCTGGCCGCGGCCGCGCCTGCCGGCCGCCGGTTCCGCCCTGATGGGCACGGGGATTTCGCGCGCGGGGCTGCTGTTCGGGCCGGCGCTGCTGGCCCTGGCGCTGGTGCTGCCCTTCATCCCCGGCATCGGCCGCTATGAACTCGATCTTGGCATCCTGGTGCTGACCTATGTGATGCTCGGCTGGGGGCTGAACATCGTGGTCGGCCTCGCCGGGCTGCTGGACCTGGGCTACGTCGCCTTCTACGCGGTCGGTGCCTATTCCTACGCGCTGCTGGCCCAGTATTTTGGGCTGTCCTTCTGGATCTGCCTGCCGCTGGCGGGAATCCTGGCGGCCTTCTGGGGTGTGCTGCTGGGCTTTCCGGTGCTGCGGTTGCGTGGCGATTACCTGGCCATCGTCACGCTGGCCTTCGGCGAGATCATCCGCATCGTGCTGCTGAACTGGGTGAGCCTGACCGGCGGCCCCAATGGCATTTCCGGCATCCCGCGCCCGACCTTCTTCGGTCTGCCCTTCAGCATGTCCGGCGGCCCCGGCACCTTCGCCGGCTTCTTCGGGCTGGAGCCGAGCCCCACCCACCGCGTGATCTTCCTGTACTATCTGATCCTCGCCCTGGCCCTGCTGACCAACTGGGTCGCGCTGCGCATCCGCCGCCAGCCCATCGGCCGGGCGTGGGAGGCGCTGCGCGAGGATGAAATCGCCTGCCGGGCGCTCGGCATCAACATCACCGCCACGAAGCTGACCGCCTTCGCGCTGGGCGCCATGTTCGCGGGCTTCGCCGGCGCCTTCTTCGCCACCCGCCAGGCCTTCATCAGCCCGGAAAGCTTCACCTTCATCGAAAGCGCCATCATCCTGGCCATCGTCGTGCTGGGCGGCCTCGGCAGCCAGATCGGCATCGCGGTCGCCGCCATCGTCATGATCGGTGGGTTCGAGCTGTTTCGCGACCTGGACGAGTACCGGATGCTGGTCTTCGGCGCCGCCATGGTCATCATCATGGTGGCGCGCCCGCGCGGCCTGGTGGGTTCCCGCGCCCCGAGCGTGCTGCTGGGGGAGCGGCGGCGCATCGATGCGAGCCTCGTGGGCGAGGGCCGCGGATGAGCGTCGCAGTGGAGGAGGCAGGAAGCGAAATCCTGCGCGTCGAGGGGCTGACCATGCGCTTCGGCGGGCTGCTCGCCGTCGATGCGGTGGATTTCGCGGTCCAGCGCGGCAGCATCACCGCGCTGATCGGCCCGAACGGCGCCGGCAAGACCACCGTCTTCAACTGCATCACCGGCTTCTACCGCCCGACCGGCGGGCAGATCCGCCTGCGCCGCGCGGATGGCAGCATCGCCGAATTGCAGCGGCTGAAGGACCATCGCATCGCCCGCGCCGGCGTCGCCCGCACCTTCCAGAACATCCGGCTCTTCGCCGGCATGACGGTGCTGGAGAACCTGCTGATCGCCCAGCATCTGAAGCTGCAGAAGGCCACCGGCTTCGGCATCGGCGCCATGCTCGGCCTGTCCGGCTACAAGGCGGCGGAGGCCGAGGCGATCGCGAAAGCGGTGGACTGGCTGCGCGCCACCAACCTGCTGGATCGCGCCGATGACGCGGCTGGCGCCCTGCCCTATGGCGCCCAGCGCCGGCTGGAAATCGCCCGCGCCATGTGCACCGGCCCGGCGCTGCTCTGCCTGGATGAGCCGGCTGCCGGGCTGAACCCGCGTGAATCGGACGATCTGGCGAAACTGCTCGCCGCCATCCGCGACGGCACGGCCACCGCCAGCGCGCCGACCTCCGTGCTGCTGATCGAGCATGACATGGGCATCGTCATGCGCATCTCCGACCAGGTCGTGGTGCTCGACCACGGCCGGAAGATCGCCGAAGGGCCACCCGCCGCCGTGCGCAGCGACCGCCACGTCATCGCCGCCTATCTGGGCGAGGAGGAGGAGGCCTGATGCCCGGCACGATGCTGGAGGTGGAGGGGCTGGCCACCGGCTACGGCGCGGTGGAGGCGCTGAAGGGCGTGTCCCTGCATGTCGAGAAGGGCGAGATCGTCACGCTGATCGGCGCCAATGGCGCCGGCAAATCCACCCTGCTGATGAGCATCTGTGGCGATCCCCGCGCCCGCACCGGCCGGATCCTGCTGGACGGCCAGGACATCACCGCCAGGCCGACGCATGAGATCATGCGCAGCGGCGTCGCCCAATCGCCGGAGGGGCGGCGCATCTTCCCGCGCATGTCGGTGCTGGAAAACCTGATCCTCGGCGCGCAGGGCGCGGGGCAGGACCCGGCGCCGCAACTGCCCAAGGTATTTGCGCTGTTTCCGCGCCTGGAGGAGCGGCAGTCGCAGCGCGGCGGCACGCTTTCGGGCGGCGAGCAGCAGATGCTGGCCATCGGCCGCGCGCTGATGTCCCGCCCGCGCCTGCTGCTGCTGGACGAGCCCTCGCTCGGCCTCGCCCCGCTGATCTCCCGGCAGATTTTTGCGGCGATCCGCGCATTGAATGAGCAGGAGGGGCTGACCGTGCTGCTGGTGGAGCAGAACGCGAACCAGGCGCTGCGCCTGGCGCATCGCGGCTATGTGCTGGTGACCGGCCGCATCACCATGAGCGGCAGCGGCGCCGAACTGCTGGCCCGTCCGGAAATCCGCGACGCCTATCTGGGTGGCGGGCACTGAGTGCTGCCAAATCCCATTGATCGGAACCTGCTCCCGCCGAAGGCGGGCCAGCGGCCGAATGGCCGCCGCGCCAAGTGGCGCGCAGCCAAGCGCGCGGAGTCGCGCGCCGGCGATTGAGGCGGATCGGTCACGATCCGCGGATTTGATATCAGTCCGGCCACCCCGCCATGGCCCGCACCTCCGCCGGGCTGGCGCCCTGGCGGCGTAGGTCGCGCAGCGTCGGCGCGCCATCCCGCTTCGCCAGGCGCCGTCCGGAGGCATCCGTCAGCAGGGCGTGATGCGCATAGGCAGGCTCCGGCCAGCCCATGAGATGCTGCAACAGCCGATGCAGATCGGTCGCCGGCAGCAGGTCCGCCCCGCGCGTCACCAGCGTCACGCCATCCCGCGCATCATCATGGGTGACGCAGAGATGGTAGCTGGCCGGCACCTCCTTCCGCGCCAGCACCACATCGCCGAAGCGGCCCGGATCGCAGCGCAGGCGGCCCTTTCCCGCCTCCTCGAAATCCAGCGGCGCCTCCAGCCCAGCCAAAGCGCGGCCCATATCCAGGCGCAGCGCATGCGGCGCCCCCGCCGCCAGCCGGCGTTGCCGCGCATCGTCCGTCAGCCGCCGGCAGGTGCCGGGGTAGAGCGGGCCGTCCGGGCCATGCGGCGCGGCCGCGCTGCCGGCGATCTCCCGCGCGATGTCGCCACGGCTGCAAAAGCAGGGATAGAGCAGCCCCCGCCCGGCCAGCGAATCCAGGGTCACCCTGTAATCGGCCATGTGCCGCGACTGCACCCGTACCGGCCCGTCCCAGTCGAGGCCGAGCCAGGCCAGATCCTCGAAAACCGCCTCGGTGAATTCCGGCCGGCAGCGGGTGGCGTCGATATCCTCGATCCGCAGCAGGAAGCGCCCGCCGCCGGCCCGCGCGCGGCGCCACCCCGCCAGGGCGGAATGGGCATGGCCCAGATGCAGGAAACCCGTCGGGCTGGGCGCGAAGCGGGTGACGAGGGGCCGAGGCGCGGTCATCCTGCCCCGGCGTAGCGGACGATCGGCAGAGGGAGCAAGCGATGGCGGATGGATGGGATGGGCCGCGCTGGGGTCCCGCCTCGGGCGGTGCCCCGCGCAAGCTGGTGGTGTTGCTGCATGGCGTCGGCGCCGATGGCTTCGACCTGATCGACCTCGCCCCCGGCTGGGGCAAGGCGGTGCCGGAGGCGCTGTTCATCGCCCCGCATGCGCCGGAGCCCTGCGACATGGCCCCCTATGGAAGGCAATGGTTCAGCCTGCAGGATCGCAGCCCGGCCATGATGCGCGCCGGGGCGGAGGCCGCCACCGCCTGGCTGCGCCCGCATGTGGAGGCGGAACTGGCGCGCCTCGGCCTGACCTCCCGCGACCTGGCGCTGGCGGGGTTCAGCCAGGGGGCGATGATGGCCCTGCAGGCGGGGCTGTCCTGGCCCGGCCGCTGCGCCGCCATCCTGGCCTATGCCGGCGCGCTGCTCGCCCCCGACTCGCTGCCCAATGGAGGCCCGCCCATCCTGCTGGTGCATGGCGAGGCCGATGAGGTGGTGCCCGCCGCCGCCAGTCGCCGCGCCGAACAGGCGCTGCGCGCGGCGGGGCTGACGGTGGAGGCGGTCTACCGACCGGGCCTGGCGCATGGCATCGACGAGGTCGGCATCAGCCTGGGCGCGCTCGCCTTGCAGCGCGAATTGGCGGGCGGCGCATGACCGCCGCGTGAAACCTGAAAAACCGGCGGTTGCGCCTGCGGGGCGGCCCTGGCATGAAGGTCCGGTCAACGCGGCGCTGCCACAGAATATGGGGCTTTGCTAACGTTTGTGGCCCCAGGGCTGGGTATGTGTCGCCATTCATAGGAGTGGCGCTTGCCTGACGGCGGACACTTCCAGATCGGCCAGTCCTTTCCCGCGCTCGTGCTGAACGCGGATTTCCGGCCACTGTCGTATTTCCCCCTCTCGGTCTGGGCCTGGCAGGATGCTGTAAAGGCTGTCTTCCTGGACCGCGTCTCGGTTCTGTCGGAATATGAGGCCTCGGTCCATTCGCCGAGCATGACCATGCGCCTGCCGAGCGTGATCGCGCTGAAGGACTATATCCCGGCGGCGCGCCGCCCGGCGTTCACACGCTTCAACGTGTTCCTGCGCGACAGCTTCGAATGCCAGTATTGCGGCGAGGGACGCCCGACGCCAGAACTGACCTTCGACCATGTGATCCCCCGCAGCCGCGGCGGCCGCACCACCTGGGAAAACGTCATCACCGCCTGCGGCCCCTGCAACCTGCGCAAGGGCAACAAGCTGCCGCGCGAATGCCGGATGTTTCCGCGCCAGGAGCCACGCCAGCCCACCAGCTGGGAATTGCAGGAAAACGGCCGGTCCTTCCCGCCCAACTACCTGCATGAAAGCTGGCGCGACTATCTGTACTGGGACAGCGAACTGGAGAGCTGAGCTCTCAAACCCTCTCGCTGACCTTGATCGCCACCTTGCAGCCCGCCTTGATGGCGGCGCTCAGCAGCTTGTAGGCCGGCGCCAGCTCCGCCTCATTCTCCAGCCCGATGTCGCGGTGTTCCAGCTCCTCCTGCCGGAAGCGCTCGATATCGCCGCGCAGCGCAGCCTCATCCTCGCCGAGGGTGTCGAGCTGCGCGCGGTAATGCTCGTCGATCGCCTCCTCCACCGCCACGGTGCAGGCCATGGCGCCGCGATGGCCCAGCAGGGCGGTGGCCGCACCCAGCGCGAAGCCGGCCACGTGCCAGATCGGCAGCAGGGCCGTCGGCCGCACCCGGCGTTCCCCGATCAGCCGGGTGAAGGTGTCCAGATGCACCTGTTCCTGCGCCTTCATATGCTCCAGCACCGGCCCGTATTTGGTCCGGCCGAGCACGGCGAGCTGGCCCTCATAGATCCGCTTGGCGCCGTATTCGCCGGCGTGGTCCACCCGGATGGTCCGGGCCAGATAGTCGCGCGGGGTCGGGTCGCCCGGCAGGCGGCCCTCGGCGGTCTCGCGATTCGGCATCACACCCTCCCTGAACGTCCGGCCTGGCGCCACGTCCAGCCGGCAAGCAGCAGGGCATAGATCAGGTTCATCGTCGCGACGGAAAGGGGCAGGCCCGGAATCAGATAGGCGGGCTCGTCGCAGGGCTTGCTCGGCAGCGGCGTCAGGCTGGCCATCAGGTCATCGACGCTGACCCCGCTGCCGACACTCGGCGCCAGGCAGGCCGGCAAGGGCGAGGGCCACCAGCCCTGCTCCACGCCCACATGCAGCGCGGCGATGGCGCCGGAGACGGCTACGGCCACGGCCGCCGCGCGCAGCATCCAGACGCGCCAGGGCGGCGGCAGCAGCCCGGCCAGCAGCGCCAGCACCGCCGCCACCCAATAGGGCCAGCGCTGCCAGAGGCAGAGCGCACAGGGAGCCAATCCGGGCCAGCGCTCGAAGCCCATGGCCATCAGGGGGGCGGCGGCGGCCAGGGCCGCGACCAGGAAGGAGGCGTTCATCGTGTCGCATTCATCGGCCAGCCCGCGCCGAACGGCAACTGGACCCCCTGTGCCCCGCGCCTTAACGTGCCGCGCAGACCGGAGGGGAAGACCAAAATGCTGCGCATCTGGGGCCGCGCCAATTCGTCCAATGTCATGAAGGTGCTGTGGCTGTGCGAGGAGCTCGGCCTGCCCTTCGAACGCATCGACGCCGGCGGCGCCTTCGGCCGGACGCGGGAGCCCGACTACCTGGCCAAGAACCCCAATGCCCTGGTCCCCACCATCGAGGAGCCGGATGGCTTCGTGCTGTGGGAAAGCAACGCCATCCTGCGCTACCTGGCGCGCAGCAAGACGCCGGGCAACCCGATCTATCCGTCGGACCTGCGGCTGGCGGCCGATTGCGACCGCTGGATGGACTGGCAGCTCGGCACGCTGAACCGGCCGATGACAACGGTCTTCTTCACCTATGTCCGCATCCCCGAGGCGGATCGCGACTGGCCCGCCACCCACAAGGCGCGCGCCGAGGCCGAGCAGCTCTGGGCCATGCTGGACCGGCACCTGACGGGGCGTCCCTTCATCACCGGGGACGACTTCACCCTGGCCGACATCGCGCTGGGCATCTACGCGCATCGCTGGTTCGTCATGCCGATTGAGCGGGCCCCGATGCCGGCGCTGGAGGCCTGGTATCAGCGCCTGCTCACCCGCCCCGGCTGCGCCAAATACGCCTCCGGGCCTCTGAGTTAGCGACTGGCGCCGGGGGTCCAGGGGATATCCCCCGCGCCGTTAGCGTTCAGCCGGCGCGACAGCACGAACAGGTGGTCCGACAGGCGGTTGAGGTAGCGGACCACGGCGGGATTCACCGCCTCCTCCGCCGCCAGCGCCACCACGTCGCGTTCCGCCCGGCGCGTGATGGTGCGGGCCAGATGGGCATGGGCGGCGCCGGGGGTGCCGCCGGGCAATACGAAGCTGCGCAAGGGCGGGATCGGCCGGTTCATCTCGGCCAGCTCCGTCTCCAGCCGCAGGCATTGGTGGTCGGTCACCCGCAGCCGGCCCTCCCCGGTGCCGGGCACGCAGAGATCGGCCCCCAGATCGAACAGGTCGTTCTGGATGCGCGCCAGCATCGCATCCGCCGCCGCATCGCCCCCCAGATGCAGACGCAGCAGGCCGATCGCGGCATTCGCCTCATCCACCGTGCCATAGGCCGCCACGCGCAGGGCATCCTTGCGGACCCGCGTGCCATCGCCGAGCGAGGTTTCCCCCGCATCGCCGCCACGGGTCATGATCACGTCCAACCTTACCATCTACGGTCTCCTTCGAGCTGGAAGGTGATGCCGATGGAGGTGGAGGAAAAGACCGGCACGCCATCGCGCATCGCCGGCTCGAACCGCCAGCGCCGCACCGCCTGCATCGCCGCCTGATCCAAGGCGGGATAGCCGGCCGAACGCAGCACCCGGACATCGGTGACACCGCCGATGGTGTCGATTTCCAGCCGCAACGTCACCTGGCCCTGCTCATTCCGAATCCGGCTGGCATAGGGGTATTCGGGCGGCGGGTTGGCGGCGCCGCCGAGCTGGCGCGGCGGCACCACGGCGCCGGAGACCTCGCCCGACCCGCTGGCCATCGGCGGCGTCGTGGCCGCCGCGCCATCGGCAGCGGGAGCGCCAGGCGCTTCGCGGGCCGGCGGCGCGGCGGCGGCCCGCGGCGGTGGGCGCGGCGCGGGTGGTGGTGGCGGTGGCGCCGAGGGCGGTGGCGGGGGCAGAGCCTCCGCTTCGGCCTGCGCAGGCTCCGCAGGCGTCGGCTCGGGCGGCGCGACGGGGGGCGGCTCCGGTGCGGTGGGCTCGGGCGCAGGTGGCTCCGGCATCGGGGGGCTGACGGGTGGTGGCGGCGCGGGGGGTTCCGGCGGCGGAGGCTCCCTGGCCGCCTCGCTGGACCCGGCCGAATCGGCCGCATCGCCAGCGCCGGGTGACGGCTCGGCCCAGACCAGCGCCACCTGCTGTTCCGCCGCCGCCGGCAGGGGTTCACGCTGCATCATCAGCGCTGCCAGCACGGCGGCCGCATGCAGCAGCCCCGACAGCGCCAGCCATAACGGCACCCGCCACTGCCGGCGCCGGCGACGCGACCGCGCGGCGCGCGTCACAGCACCAGGACGCCCTGATGCTTGGCCTTGCCCTCCGGCTCCACATGGATGGTGATGACGGCGGTGTCGAGCTGCGCCTTCAGGGCGCCTTCGATGCGGTCGCAGATGGCATGCGCCTCCGTCACCGTCATGTCGCCCGGCACCACCAGATGGAATTCGACGAAGGTGTAGCGACCGGACCGGCGGGTACGCAGGTCATGCGCCTCGATCGCGCCCACGGCATGGGTCGCGACCAGGCTGCGGATCTGGCCGAGTTCCTCGGCCGGCGCAGCCTCGTCCATAAGGCCGCCGAAGGATTCGCGCATCAGCCGCCAGCCGGAGAACAGGATGTTCACCGCCGTCAGCGCCGCCATCAGGGGGTCGATCCAGGGCACCCCGGTCAGCGCCACCAGCGCCACCCCCAGCAACACGCCGCCGGAGGTGATGACATCCGACAGCAGGTGGCGCGCATCCGCCAGCAAAGCGGGCGATCGGGCGGCGCGGCCGCGCTTGAACAGCGCCGCCGCCCAGGCGCCATTGATGGCGGTCGCGATGCCCGAGACCACCAGACCGGCCACCGCCTGTTCCAGCAGGCGCGGCGTCAACCAGGCCTGCCAGGCCTCGTGCAGGATCAGCAAGGCGGCGACGCAGATCAGCACCCCTTCCAGCACCGCCGAGAAATACTCGGCCTTGGCATGGCCATAGGGGTGGTCGGCATCGGGCGGCTTGGCGGAAACGCGAATGGCGGCCAGCGCGGCAAGGGCAGCGGCGACATTCACCACGCTCTCCAGCGCATCGGCGAACAGCGCAACGCTGCCGGTCAGCCACCAGGCGCCGGTCTTCAGCCCCAGCACCAGCAGCGCGATGCCCACGCTGGCCAGGGCGAAGTTCGCGACTCGGGTCATCCGGGTCGGCCCTCAGGCACAGCGGGGGCTGGGGATATGGCAATCAGGCGCACCGAACCGCTCTCCGCTGGATCGCCCGCTTGATGCCCCGCCAGCCCCCCGCCCCGCAACCTCCCAGCGCCGCTCAGACCGAGAAGTACTTGGCCCGAGGATGATGCAGCACGATGGCGCTGGTCGACTGTTCCGGATGCAGCTGCCACTCGTCGGAAATGGATACGCCGATCCGCTCCGCATCCAGCAGCTTCAGCAGGGGCTCCTGGTCCTCCAGCTTCGGGCAGGCCGGGTAGCCGAAGGAATAGCGGCCGCCGCGATAGGATTGCTGCAGCATCTTGTCCATGTCGCGGTCATCCTCCCCGGCATAGCCGAGTTCGGCGCGGATGCGCTTATGGACGTATTCCGCCATCGCCTCCGCCATCTCCACCGACAGGCCATGCAGGTACAGGTAGTCCTGGTAGCGGTTGTCCTCGAACCATTCGCGCGCAATGTCGGACGCCTTCTGGCCGACGGTCACCACCTGCATGCCGATCACGTCGCGGGATTGCGGCCCCTCGTCGATGTCGCGGACGAAGTCGGCGATGCATTCGCCGTCCGGCTTCGGCTGGCGCGGCAGGTTGAAGCGGCAGACCTCCGTCACGCCGTCCTCCGCGAACAGCACCAGATCGTTGCCCTGGCCAGCGCATTTCCAATAGCCGTAGATCGCCTGCGGCTTCAGGATCTTCTGCTCCTCCGCCAGCGCCAGCATGCGCTTCAGCACGGGGCGCAATTCCTGCTTGGCCCAGCCCAGGAAATCCTCCAGCGACCGTCCGGCCTTCCGGAAGCCCCACTGGAATTGGTACAGGCTGCGCTCGTTGATGAAGGGGATGATCGCCTTCGGCGGCGCCTCCACCACCCGCGCACCCCAGAAGGGCGGCACCGGCACTGGGCTTTCCGCGGAGACGCGGCGGCGGCGTTCCTGCGCATAGCCGAGATCGACCGGCGCGAAGCCGCGCGGATCGGCCTGGCCGAGGGTGCGCTTCTCGTTCTTCGCCTTGCCCACGCGCTTGGCCTGCAAGGCCTGGAGGTAGTCCTCGAAGCCATTGCCCATCACCTTGTCCATCAGGTGCAGGCCATCGAAGGCATCCCGCGCATAGGCCACGCGCCCGCAGGCATAGGCCTTCACGCAGTCATCCTCGACATAGTTGCGGGTCAGCGCGGCGCCGCCGAGCATCACGGGAATGTCGATGCCCTGGCGGCTCATCTCCTCCAGATTCTCGCGCATCACCACGGTGGATTTCACCAGCAGGCCGGACATGCCGATGGCATTGGCCCGGTGTTCCTTCGCCGCGGCGACGATGTCGATCAGCGGCACCTTGATGCCGAGATTGACGACCTTGTAGCCGTTATTGGTCAGGATGATGTCGACCAGGTTCTTGCCGATGTCATGCACATCGCCCTTCACCGTGCCGAGCACGATCGTGCCCTTCTCCTGCCCTTCGACCTTCTCCATGAAGGGTTCGAGATAGGCGACGGCGGCCTTCATCGTCTCCGCGCTTTGCAGCACGAAGGGCAGCTGCATCTTGCCGGCGCCGAACAGCTCCCCCACCACCTTCATGCCGTCCAGCAGCACGTCATTGATGATGGAGAGCGGCGTATTGCCCTGGTCGAGCGCGACCTGAAGCTCTTCGCCGAGGCCCTTGCGATCGCCATCGACGATGCGGTCCTTCAGCCGGCCTTCGACGGTTTCGGCGCGGGCCTTCTTGACGTTGTCCGCCGCCTTACGGCCGGAGAAGATCTCCAGCACCTTCTGCAAGGGGTCGTAGCCTTCGCGGCGGCGGTCGAAGATCAGATCCTCCACCACCTCCACCTCCTCCGGCGGAATCTGGTGCAGGGGCTTGATCTTGGAGACGTGGACGATGGCGCCGGTCATGCCGGCCTTCACCGCATGATCCAGGAACACGCTGTTGAGAACGTGCCGGGCGGCCGGGTTCAGGCCGAAGGAAATATTGGACAGGCCGAGGATGATCTGGATGTCCGGGAATTTCTCCCGGATCATGCGGATGCCTTCCAGCGTCCAGAGGCCGAGCTTGCGGTCGTCCTCATTACCCGTGGCGATGGTGAAGGTCAGCGGGTCGATCAGCAGGTCGGATTGCGCCAGGCCGTATTTGTTGCAGGCGAAGTCCACCAGCCGCTCCGCGATGCGCAGCTTGTCCTCCGCCGTCTTCGCCATGCCGACCTCGTCGATGGTCAAGGCAATGACGGCGGCACCGAACTTCTTCGCCAGCTTCAGGCGGTCATGCGCCGCTTCCTCGCCATCCTCGAAGTTGATCGAGTTGATGATCGGCTTGCCGCCATGCAGCTTCAGCGCGGCCTCGATCACCGGCGTCTCGGTCGAGTCAATGACGAGGGGTGAATTCACGCTGCTGGTGAAGCGGCGGATGACCTCGTTCATCTCCTCCATCTCATTGCGGCCGACAAAGGCGGTGCAGACATCGAGGCTGTTGGAGCCTTCGGCCACCTGTTCGCGCCCGATGGCGACGCAGCCATCCCAGTCATGCGCCTCCTGCCGCTGGCGCCACAGCTTGGAGCCATTGGCGTTGCAGCGCTCGCCGATCGAGAAGTAGCTGTTCTCCTGCCGCAGGGAGGTCGCGCCATAGAGGCTGGCGACGGAGGGCACCCAGACCGGCTTGCGCGGCACGGGCGCCGGGCGATGGCGCGCGCCACCCAGCTTGCGCAGCAGCCCGTCCAGCGCCTGGATATGCGGCGTGGAGGTGCCGCAGCAGCCGCCGATCAGGTTCAGCCCATCCTCCAGCACGAAGCGTTCCATCCAGCTCGCCAGGTCCTGCGGGCTCAACGGGTAATGGGTCTTGCCGTCCACCAGCTCCGGCAGGCCGGCATTGGGCTGCACGCTGATGAAGCCGGGCCAGTTCTGCGACAGCCAGCGCACATGCTCCGCCATCTCCTGCGGGCCCGTCGCGCAGTTCAGGCCGATCAGCGGCACGTCCAGGGAATGCACCACGGTCGTGGCGGCGGCGATGTCGGGGCCGACCAGCAGCGTGCCGGTGGTCTCCACCGTCACCTGCACGAAGATCGGGATATCCGACTTCGCCCGGGCGCGGGCGATCTTGGCGGCGTTCACCGCGGCCTTGATGAACAGCGTGTCCTGGTTGGTCTCGGTCAGCAGCGCATCGGCACCGCCGGCGATCAGCCCCTCGCATTGCAGGACCAGCGCGGCTTCCAGCGCGTCGTAGCTGATATTGCCCAGGCTCGGCAGCTTGGTGCCCGGGCCGATATCGCCGATCACCCAGCGGTGGCGGCCATCCGCAAAACTCTCCGCCGCTTCCCGCGCCAGCTCCACCGAGAGCTTGTTGATCTCGAAGGCCTTGTCCTCCAGCTCGAACTCCCCGAGCGTGACGGGGGAGCCACCAAAGCTGTTGGTCAGCACCATGTCGGCGCCGGCCTCGTAATAGCCGCGGTGGATTTCACGGACGAGGTCGGGGCGCGAGAGGTTCAGGACCTCGGTGCAGTTCTCCTTCCCCCAAAAGTCCTTGTCGGTGTCGAGCGTCAGCGCCTGGACGCGGCTGCCCATGCCACCGTCACAGAGCAGCACCTGGTCCTTGAGGGCGTCGAGAAGATGCGGGCGGGACATGGAGAATGAACCCTTCAACGGGACGAAACGGAAACGGGGGCAGTCTGGCGCTGCGCCGGCCAGAGCCGGACGGGCAGCGCCCCATCGATGCTGTGCGGCTGGCGCAGGGCGCAGCCAGCGGCACCCAGCCAGCCGGCGAGCTGGGCATCGTCGAAGCCGGGCCAGCGATGCGCGTGCCGGCCCAGCAGATCGGCGCGCGCATGTGGCGCCAGATCCACCACCACCAGCAGGCCGCCAGGATTCAGCACCCGCGCGGCCTCGGCCAACGCGGCGGCGGGGTCTTCCGCATAGTGTAGCACCATCTGCAGGGTCACGACGTCGAAACCACCATCGGGCAGCGGCAGGCGGTACATATCGGCATGGCGCACGGTGCAGTGGCTCAGCCCGCGTTCGGCCAGCCGGGCACGGGCCAAAGCCAGCATTTCCCGGCTCGCATCCACGCCCAGCGCATGGGTGCAGCGCGGCGCCAGCACCTCCATCAGCCGGCCGGTGCCGCTGCCGATATCGAGAAGACGCTCGAAGCTGTCCGGCAGGGCTTGCAGCAGCGCCGCCTCGATCGCGGCCGCCGGAAGCTCCAGCGCCCGCATCTCATCCCAATCGGCGCCATGCCGGCGGAAGGCGTCGGAGGCGATGCGCGCCCGTTCCGCCGCGAGCCGCGCGGCGGCGCGGCGGTCGGCGGCCAGCAGCGGGTCTTCCTCCGGCAGCCGGGCCAGGATCTGGCGGACCAGATCGGCACTGGCGGGCAGCTGGAAGAAGACATTCGCCCCCTCCGGCATCCGCTCCAGCAGCCCGGCCTCGACCAGCAGCTTCAGGTGGCGCGACAGGCGGGGCTGGGACTGGCCCAATATGCCGCAGAGATCCGACACGCAGAACGCGCCTCGGGCACAGAGCGACAGCAGGCGCAGGCGGGTCGGCTCGGCCGCGGCGCGAAGCTGGGTGAGCAGATCATCCATGGCTTGCAAATGACATAAAGATATCCTTATGTCTAGTCTATGAGCTGGTCCATGGATGCCCGAATCCCCTTGCGGCTGATCGCGCCGACCGACCTGCCGGCTGCCCTGGCGGCGCAACCAGAAGGGGTAGTCGCCGCCCTGCTGATCCCGGAAGGGCTGGCGGACATCGACACAGATGGCGCGCCAGCCGCCCGCTTCCAGCCGGATGGCCCACGCCACGCCATGGCCTGCGCCTGCTGCGCCGGGCGCTCGCCGGTGGCCGCGGCGCTGGACCAGCTTTTCCAGGCGCGGGTGCGGGGAAGCTGCGCCTGGTTCGGCAGTGTCATCGCGCTGGTCCCGGATGAGGGAGCCCGCGCCGAGGTGGAGACCGCGCTGCGCGCCGATGCCGTGACCAGCGCGCGCTTCAGGCCGGGCTGACCGGCGCCGCCGAAGTCAGGCGCAGATAGCCTCCACCCGCCCCAGCGGACCGAGGGAGACCGAGACCTCCCCCTTGGCCTGTATCGGCGGGGTCAGCCCCGCCACCACCAGAAGGCCACCGGCCGGCAGCCCGCCCAGCTTCAGGGCGAAGTCCGCCGCCTGCCGAAAGGCCTCGGCCAGATCATGCCGCTCGGCCTTCCGGCGCACCCCCGCCGCCCCCAGGCTGGCGGGCACCACCCCCAGCACCAGGCGCTTGCCACGCCCGGCCACCACCAGACCCAGCCGCGCGAGGTCCGCGGTCAGGGCGAGTTCATCGTCGGTATCCACAGCATGACGCGTGGCGGCAATGTCGATCGCGGCATGCAGCGCGGCGAAGACCGGCGGCGCCCCCGCTTGCAGCGGCTCGGCCAGCACGCCGATCGCGGCGGCCGTCAGGCGCGGGTGGTGCAGGGCATCGAGGGCGATGGTCGCGCCCTTCGGCACCAGCCGCCCCTCGATCATCGGCCCCGCCAGGGGCGCCGCGCCGGGGCGGAGCAGCAGGCGGACACCGCAGGGCGCGATCTCCAGCTGTTCCAGCACCGCCAGCGCCACCGCCTCGGCCTGCTCCAGGTCCTGCGGCGCGATCTCGGGCGGCAGCTCGCCCAGCGGATTGCCTGTCTCCACCGCCTCCGCCAGCCACCGCGTGGCGGCCGCCGGCGACCAGTCCTGCATTCCCACCCTCAATTCAGCGGTGGGAGGACAACTTCCTCCTGCTCGATGAAGCCCCCGGCCGGCGGCGCATCCAGCATGCTCGGCGCGCCGGGCACGGGTGCGGAGCCGCCATAGAGCGTCTCGGGCAGCCAGGTCACCAGCGCGGGGAAGATGTAGACCAGCGCCATGCAGAAGATGACGATGTAGATGAAGGGCATGCAGCCCCGGAAGATATCGCCCAGGCTGACATGCGGCGGCGCCACGCCCTTCAGATAGAAGGCCGCCATGGCCACGGGGGGCGACAGGAAGGATGTCTGCAGGTTCAGCGCGATCATGATACCGAAGAAAATCGGGCTGACGCCGAAATCGTCCAGCAGGGGCAGAAAGATCGGCACGAAGATCACGATGATCTCCGTCCATTCCAGCGGCCAGCCGAGGATGAAGATGATGACCTGCGCCAGCAGCAGGAAGGTGAAGCTGTTCAGCGGCAGCGATTTGACGAATTCCTCGACCACCGACTGACCGCCGAGATAGCCGAAGACGGAGGAGAAGATGTAGCTGCCGACGAACAGCCAGCAGACCATCGCGCTGGTCCGCGCCGTCAGGAACACGCTTTCCTTTAACTTCTGGAAGGTGAAGGCGCGATAGACGATGGCCAGGAACACCGAACCGAGCGACCCCATCGCCGCTGCCTCGGAGGGCGTGGCAATGCCGAACAGGATGGACCCCAGAACCGCGGAAATCAGGAAGGCCAGCGGGAAGAAGGAAGTCAGCAGGGCCAGGATGACCTGCGGCACCGGCACGGCCACCGCATCCGGCGGCAGCCTCGGCGCCCGCTCCGGCTGGAAGATGCCGACGCTGACCGCATAGATCACGTAGCAGAGCGCCAGGGTGACGCCCGGGATGAAGGCCGCGGCGTAGAGCTGCACCACGGAAACGCCCGCCGTCGCGCCATAGAGAATCAGCATGATCGAAGGCGGGATCAGGATGCCGAGGCAGCCGCCCGCGCAGGTCACGCCGGCCGCCAGCCGAGGATCGTAGCCGGCCCGCAACATGGCCGGGAAGGCCAGCAGCCCCATCAGCGTCACCACCGCGCCGACGATGCCCGTTGCCGTGGCGAAGAGCGCGCAGGTGACGAGCGTGGCGACGGCCAGGCTGCCCGGCACGTTGCGACTGGCCATCTGCAAGGCGCGGAACAATCGGTCGAGGATATTCGCCCGCTCGATGATGTAGCCCATGAAGACGAAGAGCGGGACGGAGATCAGAACGTCGTTGCTCATCACCGCATAGGTGCGCTGCACCAGCAGGTCGAAGACCCGCTCCTGCATCCCGAGGTAGCCGAAGAACAGGCCCATCGCCATCAGGGTGAAGGCAATGGGAAAGCCCAGCATGATGAAGAACAGGAACAGCAGGAGCTGGGTCAGCCCCAGCGAGGCGTCACTCATGGCGTTCGGGCCCCAGACTCAGGAATAGACTCAGGAATGCGGGTGACGGGGTTCGGGATCGCGGGAGGCGTCGGGGGTCTGGGCCGCCAGAACCAGGGCTGCCTCGCCACCACGCGCCATCTCCGCCGCCAGCGCCTCGGCGCCCTTCGCTTCCGCCGCGGCGAGGATCTGCTTCTCCAGCTCCTCCACATCGGACAGCCGCTGCGGCCAGACGCCGGTGCGGATGCATTGCACGCAGCGGACAACCTCCACCACGCCTTGCAGCAGCAGCAGCAGGCCGACGATGGGAATGAGGAACTTGAAGGGCCAGATGATGGGGCCGTTCGGGCTCATGCTGGACTGTTCGTTCTGCGCCCAGGACTGCACCGAGAAATGCCAGCCGGAGATCATGAAGGCGAGGATCGCGGGGAAGAAGAACAGGAAATATAGAACCAGGTCGAACTTCGCCTGCAAGGCGGGCCGGAACAGGCGGTACAGGAAGTCACCCCGCACATGGCCGTTGCGGGACAGCGCATAGGCGCCCGCCATCATGAACAGCGTCCCGTACAGCATATAGGACGTGTCGAAGGCCCAGGTGGTCGGCGCGGCGAAGAAACGACGGGCGGTGACGTCGTAGACGATCACCCCCGTCAGCACCACGACGGTCCAGGCGAAGACCTGGCCGACGATGGTGGAGAGGCGGTCGATGCCAATCAAAGCTCGCTGCATGGAATAGGGCCTCTGGCGATGACGGCAGCGCCGGATGGGTCCAGGCCCGCCGGGAAGCGGGCCTGGCAGGCGGCATCAGCCCCGGCGGGCGAAGAAGTGGTTGTAGGAGATCACCGGGCTGGCCTCGTAGCGCAGGAAGAAACCGCCCACCCGGCGGCACCAGTCCCGCTGGCTGTCGCAGACCTTCTTGAAATAGGGACCATTGGCGGGGCTGGAGGCATCGGCCTCCAGCCGCTGCACCACGGTGTCCCAGGCGCGGAGCTGTGCATCCAGCACCGGGCGCGGCGTCGCCTGCACATTCACGCCGGACTGCGCCAGCGCCACCAGGTCCTTCGAATAGCGATCCTGCAGCTTCCAGGACATGTCGGAGGAAGCAGCTTCCGATGCATGGCGCAGAACGGCCTGCAACTCGGCCGGCAGCCCGTCATACTTGCCCTTGTTGAACAGGATCTCGAAGGATTCCGTCCGCTGGTGGAAGGACTGGATCATGTAGTTCTTCGCCACATCGGCGAAGCCCAGCACGCGGTCGGAGGACGGGTTGTTGAATTCCGCGCCGTCGATCACGCCACGCTCCAGCGCCGGCACGATCTCCCCGCCCGGCAGCGCCACCACGGCGGCGCCCATCTCGTTGAACAGGTCGGTGGCGAGCCCCACGGTGCGGTAGCGCAGGCCGCGGATCTGCTCGACGCTGGTGACGGGGTTCTTGAACCAGCCCAGCGGCTGGGTCGGCATCGGCCCGCTCTGGAAGCCCACGATGTTCAGCCGCAGGATGTCGTTGACCAGCTCCTTGTACAGAGCCTCGCCGCCGCCGTGGTAGAACCAGCCGAGAAGCTGGTTGGCATCGCCGAACCAGGGGGGGGAGGTGCCGAACAGGCTGAAGGCCTTGTTCTTGCCGAACCAATAGGCCGAGACGCCATGCCCGCCATCCAGCGTGCCGGCATGCACGGCGTCCATCAGCTGGAAGGCGCCGACGACGGCGCCGGCCGCCAGCAGTTCCAGCCGCAGCCGCCCGCCCGCCATCGCATTGACGCGGCTGACGTAATCCTGGGCGAATTCGTGGAAGATGTCGCGCTGCGGCCAGGTCGACTGGAAGCGCAGTACCGTCGTCTGTGCGCGGCTGACACTGGGTGTGGCCAGCACGGCGGTTCCCGCGGCGCCCACGGCAGCCGCCTTGAGCAGGCCACGACGGCCGGCTGCACGCGTGTTCGTCTCGCTCATTTTTTTTGCCCTCTGGACGTGCCCCCTGCCCGCTTCAGCGAGTCAATCGGGACCATCCTCATTAGGCATGAGCGCAACGATGTGCAATGCCAGATGCAGCAGCCGGCGATGCCCATCGCAGGGCATTGGCCCGCTGGCTGACACGCGCCCGCATCACAATTCCGCGGATGGGCGGTGGCCCCGCCCCCCTTGGCAGCCTTGCCTCAGCCTTCCCCGGCGGCGGTGGCGCGGCGCATTTCCTCCAATTCGCCATGCTCGACGGAGGCCAGCGCGCTGCGCAGCACACCGGCCACCGCCCGATCGTCCATGCTGCGGGCCAGCATGCCCAGCGAGCCGCCCAGCAGGGCGGAGGCGATGGAGATCGGGGCAATGCCCTGCTCGATCATGTATTCGATGGCCTTGTCCACCACCGAACCGGCATGGCTGAGATCTTCCGGGGCCACGCCCTGGGGGTCGAACTGCATAGTGGCCTCCTCAATGGATCGGGACATAGGCAGGACGGCGCGGCAAGGAAACCCCCGCGCGCCGTCCCAATGCTCAGGCAGTCAGGCTCAGGCGGGCAGTTCCGCGGCGGCCTGGGCGGCGGCGGCGGCCTCGGCGGCAGCCACCGCCTCCGACTGCCGGCGCCACATGGCGGCGTAGAGGCCATCCGCCGCGATCAGCGCGGCATGCGGGCCGCGCTCGGCCACATGGCCTTCCTGCAACACCAGGATTTCATCCGCATCCACCACGGTGGACAGGCGGTGGGCGATCACCAGCGTGGTGCGGCCCCGGGCGGCATCGCGCAGCGCGGTCTGGATATCCTGTTCCGTGCGGGTGTCGAGCGCGCTGGTCGCCTCGTCCAGGATGACGATTCGCGGGTTCTTCAGCAGGGTCCGGGCGACAGCGACCCGCTGCTTCTCCCCGCCCGACAGCTTCAGCCCGCGCTCACCCACCTTGGTCTCATAGCCATCCGGCAGGCGCAGGACGAAGTCATGCACCTGGGCGGCACGGGCGGCCGCCTCGATCTCCTCCTGGCTCGCATCCGGGCGGCCATAGGCGATGTTGTAGCGGATGGTGTCGTTGAACAGCACGGTGTCCTGCGGCACCACGCCGATCGCGGCCCGCACGCTGTCCTGCTGCACCTCCCGCACATCCTGCCCATCGATCATCACCCGGCCGCCGGTGGCGTCGTAGAAGCGGAACAGCAGGCGGCTGATGGTGGATTTGCCGGCCCCGGTCGGGCCGACAATGGCCAGGGTCCGGCCCGGCGGTACGGTGAAGCTGACGCCCTTCAGGATCTCCCGATCCGGCCGATAGCCAAAGCGCACATTGTCAAAGCGCACCTCGCCACCGGTGGCGACCAGGGCGGGGGCGCCGGGCGCGTCCGCAACCTCCCGATCCTCCCGCATCAGGGTGAACATGGCTTCCATGTCCACCAGCCCCTGCTTGATCTCGCGATAGGCAAAACCGAGGAAATTCAGCGGCTGGAACAGCTGGATCATATAGGTATTGACCAGCACGAAGTCGCCGACCGTCATCCCGCCACCGGAGACGCGGCCGGCCGCCATCATCATCACCACCGTCAGGCCGAGCGCGATCACCGCCTGCTGGCCGAAGTTCAGCGCATTCAGGCTGACCTCGGAACGGGAATAGGCGCGTTCATAGCGTTCCAGGCTGGCGTCATAGCGTCGCGCCTCGTGGCGCTCGTTGCCAAAGTACTTCACCGTCTCGAAGTTCAGCAGGCTGTCGACGGCGCGGGTATTCGCCTCCGTATCGGTGTCGTTCATCGCCCGGCGGAAGCGCAGCCGCCATTCGGTGAACATCAGGGTGAAGGCAATGTAGATGCCGACCGTCACCAGGATGACGAAGCTGAAGGTGAAGTCGAACATCCCCCAGAGGATCGCCGCCACCAGCAGGATCTCGAAGATGGTGGGCACGATGTTGAATAGAAGAAAATCCAGCACGAAGGTCATGCCGCGCGTGCCGCGTTCGAGCACGCGGGACAGGCCGCCGGTCTGCCGGTCCAGGTGGAAGCGCAGGGACAGGGCATGCAGATGCTGGAACACCTGAAGCGCAATCCGCCGCGTCGCCCGGGCCTGCACCTTCACGAAAATGGCGTCCCGCGCCTCGTTGAAGGCGCTGCTGGTCAGGCGCAGCAGGCCATAGGCGAGCACGAGCGCGATCGGCACGACGGCGATGGTCCCGGCCGCCCCCACCTCCGGCGCCAGGGCATCGACGGCGCGGGCAAAGGCGATCGGCACGACGACATTGGCGGCCTTGGCGAAGACCAGCAGGACCAGGCTGGCAACCACACGGAAGCGCAGGCCGGGCTCGCCCTTCGGCCATAGATAGGGGGCGAGCGTTAAAAGCGTGCGCAGGTGACCGCGCTCGCGGGGAATTTCTTTTGGCACATGAAGCTCCGGGAGCATGTTGCTGCCAAAATGGGGCCTGTAGCGCCTGGCGCAAACCGCCGACTGGGCTTCCGTGCCATGCGTGGCACGCGCTACACGCACCGCATGCACCCGCCCGCGACCGACTTCGCCCGTTTTGAGCGGCATATCGCCGCCTGCAACAACATCGCCTCCCCGGCCCATCTGATCCGCTTCAGGATCGGCGAGGAGCAGGTGGGCTGGGTCGGTACGGATCTGGCCCGGGCGCTGGCCTTCTATCCGCGCGATTTCCATTTCGACCACCAGGGCGTGGCGCTCGCCGGGCGACTGCGGGCGCCGGGGGCGCGCAGCCAGGCGCTGGCCATGGTGGTGCGCGGGCTGGCCGCGCGTGGCCATCTAACCCTGCGCGAGGAGGCCTTCGATATCCGCGCGACGCCCGACAGCCCAGTGCTGGCGCAGCTCGACCGCGGCGCCATGCCGGCCTTCGGCGCCATGTCACAGGGCGTGCATGTGAACGGCTTCGTGCGCCGGCCGGACGGGCTGCATCTGTGGGTCGGCTGGCGGTCCCGGCACAAATCCGTGGCGCCGGGGCAGCTCGACAATATCGTCGCCGGCGGCGTCCCCGCCGGCCTGTCACCCGCCGAGACGCTGGTGAAGGAAGCGGCGGAGGAGGCCAGCATCCCGCCCGAGATCGCGGCGCGTGCCCAGCCGGTCGGCCGAGTCTCCTATGTGATGGCGGCGCCGGAGGGCCTGCGGCGGGACGTCCTGCATTGCCACGACCTGGAATTGCCGGAAGGGCTGGTGCCGCGCCCGAATGACGATGAGGTGGAGCGCTTCGAGCTCTGGCCCGCGGCGCGGGTGCTGGAGGAGGTGCGGGACCGCGACCGGGTCAAGTTCAACGTCAATCTGGTGCTGATCGACTTCTTCCTGCGCCACGGCCTGCTGGATGCCGGGGCGCCCGGAGCCGAAGCCCTGCGGGCCGGCCTCGATCAAGTGGCCTGAGCCGGCTCCGGCTGCCGCATCTGCTGGCGCAGCTCCGCCAGCGTCACCGCGGCGAGATCGGCCTCCATGGCCGCCTCGGCGGAGTCGAACACGGTCCGCAGCATCTGCGGGATCGCGGAAGCCGACGCTTCCGCGCGTGCCGGACCCGGATGCACGGGCAGCAGCGGCAGACCCTTGCGCCGCATGGCCTGCCAGACCTGGCCCAGGGTGATCTCCCCCGGCGCCCTGGCCAGTTCGGCCCCACCGGGACCGCGGCGGATGCGGATCAGCCCGGCACGGGCAAGCTGCCCGGCGAGGCGGCGGATGACGACCGGATTTGTGCCGACACTCTCCGCGATACGACCGCTTGTGAGCTGGCCGCCCGGCGCAGTGGCCAGGAGCAGGAGGATATGCACAGCGACGGCAAAACGTGTGGCGACCATGCTGGCCTACACGCACGGTGACGCAAATGGTTCCGCAACAGGCGCGTCGCTTGACTAGGACGTGAACGCAAAGCGAACATAAGGCATGTCACAGACCATGCCCTCGATACTCCCCCCCACCATCCCCGAACGGACGATGAGCGTCTGCCGCGCCGCGGCCCGCTTCTGCGCCCAGCGCGGCTGGGCGCCGGTGCGGGAAATGCCGCTGCCGAATGGGCGGCGGGCGGACATCCTGGCCCTGCTGCCGGATGGCGGCTTCGCGGTGGTGGAGGTGAAATCCTGCGCCCGGGATTTCCTCAGCGACGGCAAATGGCCGGAGTACCGCGATTTCTGCGACCGGCTCTATTTCGCGGTGGACCTCGATTTCCCGGACGGGCTGCTGCCGGAGGAGGTGGGGCTGCTGGTCACCGAAGGGCCGGACGCCTCCCTGGTGCGGGAGGCACCGCTGCATCCCCTGGCGCCGGCCCGCCGCCGCGCCCTGCTGCATCGCTATGCCATGGTGGCCGCCGGCCGCCTCGCCGGCCTGCAGGACCCGGCCGGTCAGGCGGAGATCCGGGCGGCCTTGCGGGTCGAATAGCTTGGTTTGACCACGTGATTCAGACCTCCGGTGCCTTCGCACCTTCGGTCATCACGCTTCTAGCCGCGAATGCGGGCGACCGTCGCCGTGGTGCTTTGCCCCGGCAGCAGCGCGGCGAGCCGCACCTGGCCGCCCCATTCGCTGACCAGATCGGCGCCCACCACCTGGTCCACCGTATAGTCGGACCCCTTCACCAGCACTTCCGGCCGCAGCAGGCGCAGCAATTCGAGGGGGGTATCCTCCTCGAACACCGTCACCAGATCGACCGAGGCGAGGGAGGCGAGCACCGCGGCACGGGCGGCATCGCCCTGGATCGGACGGGTCTCGCCCTTCAGCCGCTTGACGCTGGCATCCGAATTCAGCCCGACCACCAGCCGGTCGCACCAGGACCGGGCCTGTTCCAGCAGATGCACATGGCCGGGATGCAGCAGGTCGAAGCAGCCATTGGTGAAGCCGACACGCCAGCCCCGGCGGCGCCAGCGTTCCACCTGCTCCACGGCCTGGGCCCGCGACTGCACCTTGCGCAGGGCGCCGCGTTCCGGCGTCAGCGCCTCCAACAGGTCGCTCTCCCGCGCCACCGCGGTGCCGATCTTGCCGACCACGATGCCGGCCGCGATGTTGGAAAGCCGGGCAGCGAGCGGCGCGGAGAGGCCGGCCGCGAGGCCCGCGGCCACCACCGCCACCACCGTGTCGCCCGCGCCGGAGACGTCGTGCACCTCCGGCGCCTCGGCGGGGAAATGGCGGGTGCCGGCGGCATCGACCAGCGTCATGCCATCCTCGCTGCGGGTCACCAGCACGGCGCCGAAGCCATGCTCCTCCCGCAATCGCTGGGCGGCGGCGACCAGCGCGGCCTCCGTGTCCACGGGCATGCCCGTGGCCTGCTTCAGCTCGGCGCGATTTGGGGTGATCAGGTCGGCGCCGGCATAGCGGGCATAGTCGACGCCCTTGGGGTCCACCACCACGCGACGGCCGGCACTGCGCGCCGCGGTGATCAGCCGCTGCGCCGTGTCGCCGGACAGGACGCCCTTGTTGTAGTCGGACAGCACCATCACCGTGGTGGCGGCCACCGCATCGGCGGCGATCCGGACCAGCCGTTCCGCCAGGCGCGGATGGATCGGGCCGGCCATCTCATGGTCGGCGCGCAGCAATTGCTGGCCGGCGGCGATGAAACGCGTTTTCGTGGTGGTGGCGCGGCCGCCCTGCACCAGCAGCCAGGGCTCGACATTCGGCTGGCCGCCGATCAGCCCGGTCAGGTCGCTGCCCGCCTGGTCGTCGCCGACGACGGAGACAAAGGCGACCGCGGCGCCCAGCGCCGTCAGGTTGCGCACCACATTGCCGGCGCCGCCCGGCATGGCGACCTCCCGCTCCACCGCCAGGACGGCGACGGGGGCCTCGGGGCTCACCCGCTCCACCTGGCCGTAGACGTAGCGGTCCAGCATGGCGTCACCGACGACGAGAACGGAGGCGCGCTTCAACAGGCGCACCGCCTCGGTCAGGTCGCTGACGGGGATTTCGGGCATGGGAAGGTCGGCGGGCGCGGGGCCTTGCATCAATGCGGCGTAGCGCAATCGTCGTATCCGGCGCAAGACACGCGGCTCGCGGCCGGGAAACAATCCGTCACCTGCGTGATTACATCTGTAGAAATGCGACTCGGTCCGCCTCCAGCACCGCGCAGGTCAGGGGGCCGCCAAAGACCGCGCCGGTATCCAGGCCGATGCGGTGCCGCCGCAGCTCCGGCTCCGGCGCCGGGGTATGGCCATGCACCACCACCGCCGGCAATGCGCCTCGCCAGGAAAGGAAGGGCTCCCGGATCCACAACAGGTCGAAAGGGTCCTGCCCCGCCAAAGGAATGCCGGGCCGGATGCCGGCATGGGCGAAGACATAGCCGCCCGCCTGGAAGCTGGCGGGGCAGGCGCGCAGCAGGTCGAGATGCGCCTCCGGCACGGCCCGCCAGCTTTCCCTGTCGCGTCCGGAGGCGCCGTAGTTTCGCAGCGTGGCATCGCCGCCATTCCCCAGCCACATCGCCACCTCGTCCCCCGTCGCCCCGGGGGCCAGTGCGTCGAGCATCATCTGGTCGTGGTTGCCGAGCAGATTCAGGGTTTCGAGCCCATCCCGCGGCTGCGCGAGCAGGGCCAGCACCCCGGCGCTGTCCGCCCCGCGATCCACATAATCGCCCAGATGCAGCAGCAGGGCCCGCCGCACCGGCCGGGCCAAGTGATCCGCCTGGATCGCGCCATGCAGCGCCGCCAGGCGTGCCGCGCAGCCATGCACGTCGCCTATGGCATAGATCCGCAGCCCCTCCGGCAGCTCGGCCGGGGCAGGTTGCAGTGGGGTTAAGGCTTTCGCAGGCATTGCGGGCGAATGCTAGGCGGATGGGTGGCGCCTCGCCATCCCGACCCTCGCGGTTTCAAACAATGCCCGGAAGTCCCGCCCAGAAGGATCAAGCCCCCGCGCCGCTGCTGGCGGTGATGCGAGAGGCTATTCGCCACGCCAGCGGGCGCGTCGTGCTGCGCGTCCCGGCCATGGCGCCGCATCGCCGGCGGGTGGCGCGGGCGCTGTTGCAGGAAGGCGCGCTGGCCGCCGGCGGCGTGGTGGTGGAGGGCGCGCAGGAGGATCTGCTGCTGATCGGCGCGGAAGCCGGGCGCGCCACCCGGCTGCGCGGCCTGCTGGACCAGCTGCTGGGCGGCGCCGTGACCATCGCCTGGTCGCTGGAGCGCGATGCCGCGGTGCTTCTGGACTATGCCGCCGGCGCCGAGGCGGGGATTGCCGCCGCTGCCGGACGGCCGCCGGATCTCGCCGGGCTGGATGTCTGGCTGCGCGGCCTGCCTCTGGTCCATGTGGCACGCCGGGCGATCGGCATGCGGCTCGACCCCTCCGGCACCGCCGCGCGGCCGGCCTTGCTGCGGCTGTGGATCGACCGCAGGGCGCTGGCCGGCTTGCTGGGGGATCTGGGGACGGATGGCGACCTGCTGGAACATGCGGCGCGCAACCTGGCCAGCCGGCTGCTGATCGCGATCAGCGACCCGCTCCAGCGCCGCGACCTGATGGGCAACAGCCTGCCCGGGCGCCTGCATCTGCCGGTGCCGCCCGCGCCGGTCGGTGGGCGGACCGATGGCGAGGATGGCGGGCGTGGCGCGCTGGTGGCGACGCTGGGGCTGGAGGCGGCGGCCGATCCCACGGCGCTGGCCGCCCGCCGCGCCAGCCTGGCCGCCCAGGGCTGGGCGCTGGAGATCGAGGGGCTCGACGCCGCGGCGCTGCGCCTGCTGGCGATCGAAACTCTGCCAGCCGACTGGCTGCGCCTGACCTGGTCCCCCGCCTTGGCCGCACCCGCCATCATGCAGACGCTGCGCCGTGTCGACCCGGCCCGGCTGATCCTGTCCGGCGCCGAGGATGCGGCCGCCCTCGGCTGGGCCGCGCGGCTTGGCGTGACGCTTGTCGAGGGCAGCGCCGCCACGGCCCTGCCGGCGCCACTCGCCGCGCCGATGCGCGCGGCGCTGGCCGCCAGCCTCGCCCAGCACGCCGGCCCAGCGCGGCCGGCAGCTTGAAGCGGTGGGCATGAGGGATATGGAAGGCGACCGGCGTTCCGTTGGCGTGCGCGCGGCGGCGGAGTTGGCGGCGCTGGTGCGCGAAAGCGTCGCCGCCCATGCGGTGCGGGACGTGCTGCATCTGCGCCTGGCCGCCATGGGTCCGGAACTGCGCCGGCCGCATCACCAGCGCCTGCTGCGCGCTGCCCTGGAACCGGTTCTGGCAGCGGCGCGCACGCGGGTCTTCGACCTGCCCAATGGCGATGTGATCGCCATCGCCCCGCCGCCGGGGCTGGCGCTGGAACATGCCCGCCAGGCGCTGCTGCGCACGCTGGATGCGGGGGCTGCGGACGCGGTGCAGTCGATGCGCCTGCCGGAGGGCGCCGCCCGGCTGCTGGCCATCACGGCGGACAGCCTGGGCCTGACGGAGCACCACGCCCCCGCGCAAAGCAGCGCCGCCACCGCGCCCATCACCAGCTTCGACCTCGCCATGGCCGAGCGATCCCTGGCCCAGGCGGATCTGGAGGCGATGACCCTGGTCCAGTCTGTCTGTCTGCTGGACCCGGATGGCGCCGCGGCCGAACCGCTGTGGGAGGATCGGCGCATCGTCTGGGCCAGCCTGGGAGAGGCCGTGCTGCCCGGCATCGACCTGACCGAATCCCCCCTGCGGCGCCGGCTCGCACGGCTCGCGGAAGCGCGGATGCTGGCGGAGATCGGTCGCCCGGCGGCGCAGCTCGGCAGCCGGCGTATCGGCCTGCCGGTGGCGCCGGCGACCATCGCCTCCGCCGCCTTCGGCCGCTTCGATGCCGGCCTGCCGGCCGGGCGGCGGCAGGATATCACCCTGGCCTTCCGCCCCGCCGAAGTGCTGGCCGACCCCGCCGCCTTCGCCCTGGCCCGCGACACGGCGCGCAGCCGTGGCTACCGCCTGGCGCTGGATGACGCGCCGGTGGAGCTGCTGGAGACGTTGCCGCCGGATCGCCTCGGCATCGACCTGGTGCGGCTGCGCTGGTCGCCGGATCTGCCGGTCGCCACGCCCCCGGCCCTCGCCCTGCTGCTGCAACGCCCCGATGGCATCGTGCTGAGCGGGGTGGACCGGCCAGCGGCCATCGCCTGGGGTTGGGAGGTCGGCATCCGCCATTTCCAGGGCCCGCTGGTGGAGCGCCGCCGCGGCCTGCTGTGACGCCGCGCGAATCCCGCCCGCCGGGTGATTTCCCCGGCCCCGCAGTTGGGATAGATCGGCGCTGTGCAAATCACCCGACTCTTTCTCGTCCGTCACGCGCTGGTGGAGCCCTCCGCCCGTGCCGTCGTCTATGGCAGCATGGATGTGGGGCTCTGCGAGCTGGCCCTGCGGCAGGAGGCCGCGGCCTATCGCTGGCTGGCCGCCCGGCTGCCGGAGGGGGCGCGCTGGGTGGTAACGCCGCTGTCCCGCACCCGTGCCACCGCCGCCGCCATCTTCGCCGCCGGCCATGCCGAGGCGCCGCTGGAGGTGGAGCCCGACCTCGCCGAGCAATATCTCGGCGAATGGCAGGGCCTGTCGCATGAACGCTTCGCCGAGCTGATCCGCCACCCGCCGCACCCCTTCTGGCCGCATGCGGGGGAGGAGAAGCCGCCCGGCGGGGAATCCTTCGCCGAGGTGGTGGAGCGGGTGTCGGCGACCCTGGAACGGCTGGTGCGGGAAACGCCGGACGGCGACATCGTGATCGTCGCGCATGGCGGGTCGATCCGCGCCGCCATCGCCCAGGCCATGGGGCTGACGCCGCATCAGGCGCTGATCTTTTCCATCAAGAACCTCTCCCTCACCCGGCTGGAACGCCATGGCCCCGATTGGCGCGTGGCGGCGGTGAATGAGGAACCCTTCACCCTGCCGGTGGCGGCCGCTTCGCCCGTCTGAGCCGCTTCACCTTGGACACCCCCGCCCCGCTCATGTAGATTGAGCGCTGACATAGGGTTGTGGGGGGCTTTTCATGTTCCGTGGAATGATGCTCGCCATCGGGCTTCTGTGGACCCTGCCTGCTGCGGCGCAGCAGGAGGAGCAGGCGCTGGTGGATCGCGCCACGCTGACGGTGCAGGAGCTGATGACCAGCGGCGACACCGCGCGCGATGCAGTGGGCTTCCTGCAAAGGGCACGGGCCGTGATGGTCTGCCCGCGCGTCTTCCGCGCCGGCTTCATCCTGGGCGGTGAGGGCGGGTCCTGCGTGCTGGTGGGGCGTGACGGGGCGGGCTCCTGGTCCTCGCCGGCCTTCTATGGCCTCGGCTCCGGCAGCTTCGGCCTGCAGATCGGCGTGCAGGACGCCATGGTCGCGATGATGATCATGACCGATCGCGGCCTGCAGGCGGTGATGGACAGCCAGTTCAAGATCGGCGCCGACGCCGCCATCGCGCTGGCCACCATTGGCGGCGGCATCCAGGGCAGCACCACCGCCGCGGCGGGCGCCGATATCGTGGCGGTGGCCAAGGCGCGTGGCCTTTTCGCCGGCATCTCCCTCGCCGGCTCCGTCATGTCCTACCGGTCGGAGTCCGCGCGGGCCTATTATGGGCGCGACTATTCCGCCCGGCAGATCGTGGTGTCCATGGAAGCCCACAACCCCGGTTCCGACCCGCTGCGGGCGATGCTGCTGCGCTACGGCGCCCGCTGATCCTCGGTTCAGCGTCCGGCTGATTCGCATTTTGCGACGCAAACTGCCGGTATGCTTCCTGCACGGCCCTGCCTGGTCGGATCCCACCCCCGGGACCCGGCGATGCAGAACAAGAGGCCGCCGTGCACCCCCAGCCCAGGCTCAGCGTCGTCATCCCCACCCGCAATGCCCTGCGCTGGCTTCCGGGCGCCATCGCCTCCCTCGGTGCGCAGTCCTGGCTGGAGATCCTGGTCGTCGATGACGGGTCGGAGGATGGGACCGGCGCCTATCTGCGCGGCCTCGCCCTGTCGGATCCGCGCATCCGGCCGCTGACCACCCCGGGCACCGGCCCCGCCGCGGCTCGCAATGCTGGCCTTGCCGCGGCCCAGGCGCCGCTCATCGCCTTCCTGGATGCGGATGACCGCTGGCGTCGCGGCAAGATCGAACGGCAGATGGAGCTGCATCGGCTTTATCCCGATATCGGCTTCTCCTTCACCGACCACCGCAGCTTCGCCGAGGACGGCGCCGAGCTGCCCGGCGGCTTCAGCCGCTTCCCGCATTTCGCCGGCCGGCACGCCATGCGCCAGGAGGCCTTCATCCTGGACCACGACGCCCAGGCGATGATCTATGCCGAACCGCTGGTCGCCACCTCCACCGTCATGGCGCGGACCAGCCTGCTGCGCGCCGTGGGCGGCTTCAACACGCAGCTCCAGCGCGCCGAGGACTGGGACCTGTGGCTGCATCTGGCGGCCTGCGCCCCGGTGGGCTGTCTGCCCCGCCCCCTGGCCGACCGCCTGATTCGCGCGATGGACCCGGAAGGCACAGAAGGCGCCGCGCGCCGCGTGGCGCATCACCGGGTCGCCGATGCCTATGCCGCGGCGGTCAGCCGGCTGGATGACGGGGCGCTGCGCCTCTGCCGCACCAGCCAGTTGGCGCTGGAGGCCGATGGCGCGGCGATGGCCGGCCGGCGGGTGCAGGCGGCGATGCTGCGCCTTTCGGCCTTCGCCCAGCAGCCGAGCCGGGACATGGCCCGGGCGGCCGCCTGGGACCTGTTCGGCATCCGCGGCGCGGCCCAGCGGGTTCCCTGATGACACCGGATCTCCCGCGACGGTCGAATGCGTTGACCCCATCGCTACGCAATGCGAGAGGTTGGATGTGAACGCCATAGACCCGGATATCGCCGGACAGCTCGCCTCGGATCTGCCGCGCGACGATTTCGTGCGGATCATCCGCACCTTCGAGGACGATCTGGGCCGGCTCGCCCAGCTGCTGGAAGCTGCCGTCGCCGCCGGCGACGAGGCGGGCTATCGGCAGGCTGCGCACAGCCTGGCCGGCGCCGCCGCGGCGGTCGGCGCCCTGCGGCTGGAGCACGTGGCCAGGATCGCCATGGACCCTCGCAACACGTCCGATCCGCGCGCGCTGTCGCAGCAGGTCCGGCAGGAGGCCGCCGCCGCGCTGGCCGAACTCGCGGCCCTGGCGGACAATCCCCCGGGCGGCGACTGATGCGGCGCGCAGGACGTCGCGCGGCCTTTCCCGAAGCCGGCGCGACATCCGGGACAGGACAGTAGGTCCCCATGCCCCCTGCCGCCGCGCGGGTCCTGATCGTCGAGGATACGCCAACCCAGGCTGAGGTCGCGCGCGCCCTGCTGCGCGACCTGGGGCATGAGATCCGCCTGGCCGAGACCGGCGCGGCGGCAGTGGAACAGGGGCTCGCCTGGCGGCCCGACGCCATCCTGATGGACCTCGAACTCCCGGATTTCTCGGGCTTCGAGGCGATGCGCCGGCTGCGCGCCGAAGGGGTCGAGGCCGCCATCATCGTCGTCACCGCGCATGGCAGCGTGAACCATGCGGTGGAGGCGATGCGCGAAGGCGCGGTGGACTTCATCGTCAAGCCCTTCGCCAAGACCCGCCTGACCGTCACCCTGCAGAACGCGCTGGAGAAGCGCGCGCTGGCGACCGAGTTGCGGGAGGTGAAGGCGCGGCTCAACCGGGACCGCTTCTTCGGCTTCATCGGCGGCTCCCCCGCCATGCAGGCGGTCTACCGCACCATCGAGAGCGTCGCCGCCAGCAAGGCGAATGTCTTCATCACCGGCGAAAGCGGCACCGGCAAGGAGCTGGCGGCCGAGGCGGTCCACCGCGCCAGCCCCCGCCGGACCCGCCCCTTCATCGCCCTGAACTGCGCCGCCATTCCCCGCGACCTGCTGGAATCGGAAATCTTCGGCCATGTGAAGGGCGCCTTCACCGGCGCCACCGAAACCCGCCAGGGTGCCGCCCGGCTGGCCGATGGCGGCACGCTGTTCCTCGATGAGATCGGCGAGATGCCGGTCGAGATGCAGGTGAAGCTGCTGCGCTTCGTGCAGACCGGCAGCTTCCAGCCGGTCGGCGCCTCCCGCCCCGAAAGGGTCGATGTGCGGATCGTCTCCGCCACCAACCGGGACCCCTGGGCGGAGGTGGAGGCCGGGCGGTTCCGGGAGGATCTGTACTACCGCCTCTATGTCGTGCCGGTGGAGATGCCGCCGCTGCGCGAACGCGGTGACGACACGCTGCTGATCGCCCGCCATTTCCTGTCGCTGTTCGCCCGGGAGGAGGGCAAGCGCTTCCGCGGCTTTACGGCGGAGGCCGAGCGGGTGCTGGCGAACTACAACTGGCCCGGCAATGTGCGCCAGTTGCAAAATGCGATGCGGAATATCGTCGTGCTGCATGACGGCGACCGGGTGGAGCGGTCCATGCTGCCGCCGATGCTGCTGCGCGCAGCGCCCGCCCGCGCTGCCCCGCCACCCCCGATGGACGATGGCCCGGCCCTCCCCGCGCCAGCCGAAGCTCCCGAGCCACCTCACGAGGCTACCGTGGAGGCCCCGGCTGAACCCGCGGCCGAACCGCCGATGGCCACCCTGCCCTGGGAGCCACCGCGCGAGCCGGAGGCGGTTCTGCCGCTGGCGGAGGTCGAGCGGCGCTATATCCTGGCCGTGCTGGACCAGACCGGGCAGGATGTTCCCCGCTCCGCCGCCCTGCTCGGCGTCAACCCTTCGACCATCTATCGCAAGCTACAATCCTGGCGAAGCTGAGGATCGGCTGGAACCTGTCCGGGCCTTCGCCACTTGATAGCGACATCCGGAATTCCTGGGGCATGAAGCGCCGCGAGGAGAGATCATGGACGTGATGCGGACACTGGCGGATTACAGCATCCGCCGCGCACTGGGCTTCGCCGGGTTCGGCGTGCTGACCCTGATGCTGGCACTGTCCTTCGACATGGGGCTGGCGCTGCGCACGGGTGGGGAGTTGCTGGCCCTGATCTGTCTCGGCCTGATCTGGTGCGCCTGGCGCGCGCCACGCCGCAACATGCGGCGCAGCGAACTTGGCATACTCGTGGCGGAACACGCCCCCGCCCGGCTGCGCGGCCTGTCGGCCAGCGAAGCGCAGCGCATGATGGCGGAGGCGTTGCGCCAGCGCCTGCTGTGGCACGCCGAACAGGTGGGCTTCACGGCGCTGGCGCTTTGGCTGGCCGCGCTGGTGCTGCGGCTGGTGATTGGCTGAGGCGGCGCGGCGTCAGCCCAGATCTGGCAGCGTGCGGTCGCCCTCGCCCAGGGCGCGCTGCATGAAGACCACATCGACCCAGCGGCCGAATTTCAACCCGGCCGCCTTCAGCACGCCTGCCTGGCGAAAGCCGAGCGAGACGTGCAGGCCGATGGAGCCGACATTCTCCGAATCGCCGATCACCGCCAGCATCTGCCGGAAACCACAATCCGTCGCGCGGCGCAGCAGCACCTCGACCAGCGCCTTGCCGACCCCCTGCCCCCGAACATCGTCCCGCACATAGATCGAGTTCTCGGCGGCGAAGCGATAGGCGGAGCGGTCGCGGAACTGGTTGAAATAGGCGTAGCCGATGACGACCCCCTCCAGCTCCGCCACCAGCCAGGCCCAGCCCGCCGCCTGCACCTTGGCGATGCGTGCCTGCATGTCGGCGGAACTCGGCGGTTCCTCCTCGAATGTGCCGGTGCCGACCAGCACGTGATGGGCATAGATCGCGGTGATGGCGGGCAGGTCGGCCGCGGTCGCATCGCGGATCAGCATGTGGCGAGTATCCCAGGATCAGCGTCGAACTCAGGACTACAGCAATACCGGCTTCGACGGTATCGCCCTCCGCGCATTCAACCGGGCGTCATACGAGCAGGCATCAGACCGGCAGGCGCAGCGCCGCCGCCACCCGTTCCGCGACCGCCAGCAGCGCCCTGTCGCGCCCCGGCGCGGCCACCAGCGACAGGCCGATGGGCGCGCCATCCACCTTGGCGGCCGGCAGGGTGACCTCGCAGAGCCCGGCCAGGCCAGCGATGGCGGTGACGCCCATGCTCCTCTCCCGCACCGCCTGCTGCGCCTCCGCGCCCGCATCCAGCTTCGGCGCCGGCACCGGGGAGGTCGGGTAAACCAGCACCGCGCCGCCGGCCAGCAGCGCGCGCAGGCGCTGGCTGAAGCCCTGGCGGAACTGTCGCGCGGCGGCCGCCAGAACGGGGTCCGTGGCCTTGGCCGCGGCGAAGCGTTCGCCGACGCCCGGGCCGAAGGCGGGGCCAGTGGCCTCGACCCAACTGCCGAGGCTGGACCAGGCCTCCTCCGCCTGGGCCGCGCGGAAATTCTCATAAAGCTGCGGCAGGCCTTCGGGGGCCAGGCTGATCGCCAGGCAGGGACCCAGCACCTGCTCCACCTTGGCCAGCGCGGCGACCAGGGCGGTGGCGGTCTGCGGCACGGCGTTCATCCAGGCTTCCTGCACCTTGATGAGCGGGCCAAGGGCGGAATCGCCCCCGCCGGGCAGCAGCACCTCCCCCACCTGGCGCAGCACGCTGGCCTTGGCGGCGAACCAGCCGGCCGTGTCGAAGCTGGGGCCGAGCGGGCAGGCGCCGGTCAGGTTCACCGCGCCCCAGGAGGGGCGGATGCCGAAAACCCCGCAATAGCTGGCCGGAATCCGCACCGACCCGCCGGTGTCGCTGCCCAGCGCGAAATCGACCAGGCCGGCCGCCACCGCGGCGGCGGACCCGCAGGAGGATCCGCCCGGGAAGCGGTCCGGCGCGGCGGGGTTGATCGGCGTGCCGTACCAGACATTCTCGCCGCTCAGCCCATAGGCCAGCTCCACCGTCTTGGTCTTGCCGCGCAGGCTGGCGCCGGCCTGGAGCAACGCCTGGATGATGGGCGCGGTGGCCGCGGCGGGGGGATGGGTACGGGCCCAGTCGGGATTGCCATAGCCGGTGGTGACCCCGGCCACGTCGAACAGATCCTTGACCGCGAAATCCAGCCCGGCGAGCGGCCCCTCCGCCGCCCCGGCCAGCTCCACCCTGGGACCGGGAACGAAAGCGCCGACCTGGTCGTCAATGGCACGCGGCATGGCAAGGCCTCCGTCTCAACCCGCGCGAGGAGGAGCGGCGGGTCGGATTTTCTACCGCAGGGCGATGACGCGATCCACTCCCTCAGCCCGCCAGGGTCGCCTGGCTGAGGGACGTCCGTGGCCGCTGCTGATGGTCCCAATTGGCATCGTCCAGCCAGGCGGCGATGCGGTCGCGGCGCGCCGGCCATTCCTCCGCCAGGATGGAGAAGAAGGCGGTGTCGCGGCGCCGCCCCTTCACCACCAGATGCGCCCGCAACTCCCCCTCATAGATGAATCCGAGCCGGGCCGCGGCGCGGCGGGAGGGCGCGTTGAGAGCGTTGCATTTCCAGACCAGGCGGCGATAGCCGAGGTCGTCCATGGCGTGGCGCATCAGCAGGAACATCGCCTCCGTCGCCGCGCGGGTCCGCTGCAGGCGGGGGGAGAACCAGATATGGCCGATCTCGATCGCCGCATTGGCGGGCTGGATTTCCATCAGGGTCAGCCAGCCGGAGACGGCGCCGCTGGTATGCGGCCGGATCGCCCAGGCCATCGGGTCGTGCTGCGCGGCGAAGGCGGCCACATGCCGGCGCATCGCCTCGGCATCCGCGAAGGGGCCATAGCCCATATAGGCCCAGCCATCGCCGCGCGCATCGGCCTGGGCGGCATCCCACAGCTCGGCGGCGTGGCGCAGCGCCAGCGGCTCCAGCGTCACCGCGTGGCCGCGATGCGGGATGCGGGCGGGCAGCGGGCGGGGGGTCGCATCGACGATCTCGCCAACGGGGGGAAGCCCAGTAGGGGGAAGTTCTGTCATCGGTCAGGGGCCGGTCCTGCTATGTCGTCCACACCATGCCGCAGCGCGCGCGGCGCGGCGAGACGCCGGGCGCGAAACGGCCCTGCGATGTCCTGCCCGCAATCGCATTGCAGCAAGGCCGGCGATGTCGCATATCGACGGAATGTCCTCCCCCAGCGCCCCGCCGCAGATCGCGGCCGCCCCGCCCGGGTTCTTCCTGGAACGGGTGCTGACCGTCCATCACTGGACGGACCGGCTGTTCTCCTTCACCTGCACGCGGGACCCGACCTTCCGCTTCGTGGCCGGGCAGTTCGCCATGATCGGCCTGATGGTCGCGGGCAAGCCTCTGGTCCGGGCCTATTCCCTGGTCAGCCCGCCCTGGGAGGAGACGTTGGAATTCCTCTCCATCAAGGTGCAGGACGGCCCGCTGACCTCTCGCCTGCAGCATGTCGTGCCGGGCGATGGGGTACTGATCGGCCGCAAGGCCACCGGCACGCTGGTGATCGAGAACCTGCTGCCCGGCGGCACGCTGTGGCTGTTTGCCACCGGCACCGGCCTCGCCCCCTTCCTCAGCCTGATCCGCGACCCGGACACCTATGACCGCTTCGACCGCATCGTCGTGGTCCATACCGTGCGCCAGGTGGCCGAGCTGGCCTATCGGGAGCTGATCTCCGCCGAGCTTCCGGGGCATGAATTGCTGGGCGAGATGGCGCAGGAGAAGCTGCTGTACTATCCGAGCGTGACGCGGGAGCCCTTTCCCAACCAGGGCCGCGTGACGACGCTGATCGAGACCGGCAAGATCAACGCCGATCTCGGCCTGCCGCCGATCTCGCCCGAGCGCGACCGGGCCATGCTCTGCGGCAGTGAGGCGATGAACGCCGATATGCGGGTGCTGCTGGAACAGCGCGGCTTCACCGAGGGCGCGAACAACCGCCCGGCCACCTTCGTGGTGGAGAAGGCCTTCGTCACCAAGTAACGCCAAATCCCGGTGATCGTGACCGATCACCGCCTCAATCGCCGGCTTGGCTACGCGCCAGTTGGCGCGGCGCCCATTCGGGCGCTCGGCCAGCTTCGCTGGCCGCAGGCTCCGAATGGGACTGAAATAGCCCCGCCGCGGCCCCGGCAATCGGGTCCGCGGCCTTGACGGGCGGGGCACGATCCGCGATACGCCCCGTCTCCGGACCACCTCCGCGCTCGGCCGCCTGGCCCCTTCGGCCCAGGACCCCTGCGTGTGCTTTTCGGGATTGAAGTGTCATGGCCCGCCGCTGCGGTATCACCGGCAAGGGCGTGCTGACGGGTAACAACGTCAGCCACGCCAACAACAAGACGCGCCGGCGTTTCCTGCCCAACATGCAGGAGACCTCGTTCTTCTCTGACATCCTCGGCACGCCCGTCCGGATGCGCCTTTCGGTGAATGGCATCCGCACCGTCGAGCACAATGGCGGCCTGGACTCGTTCCTGCTCAGCACGCCGAATCGCCGCCTGCCGGTCGAGGCGCAGGTGCTGAAGCGCCGGTTGGAGCGCGCGCGGGACAAGAAGGCCGCGGCCTGACTTTGGCAGCGGGGCACCCATCGTGCCCCGCCGCAACGCCGTCTCTACGTGCAGATTGACGGCGTCGATGCCTGCTGCGTATATGAGCTACCAGTATCACAAATCTGTGATAGTTTCTCTGGTGGCACGTTAACCCTCAGGAAACCCTCGCCGAGCCACGTTGCCGGCGATGTGGACTGATCATACCCTCCTTCTTGTTCTGTTGCTGGGCGGCGCGCCGATCCTCGCCGGGTTCCGGCTGCACGTCGCCTTCGGCAATGCGCGTGCGCGGGTAACCTCCGCCGAGCGGCTGGCCGCCGCGCGCGGCCGCTGCCTGTCCCTCGCCGCACAGGAACTGCGCGGTCCAGGACTGGCGCTGATGGCTGCTGTGGATACCGACCGGCCGGGCGCTCACGACTCCACCCAGATCGAGGCTGTGGCGCAGCAGTTGCTGCGACTCGCCGACGACCTTGCCGACTTCGCCACGGAGCCCGCCCCGCGCAGCCTGCATGAGGCCCCTGCCCTGCTCGGCCCGGTGATCGACGCCGCGATCGCCAATGTCACCGCCCAGCTTCGCCCGGGGCGGCGCCACTGGAAAATCGCCGCCGATCTGCGAGCCTTGACGGTGCGGGCCGATCGCCGGGCCCTGGAAGCCGCCCTGTCCGCCCTTCTGCGCCGCGCCGCGCGGCATTCCCGCGACGGCGACGTGGTCGCGCTGCGCCATGTGCTGGGGACGGAAACCGTCGCCATCGTCGTCGAGGATGAAGGGGATGGCCTGCCAGCCCAGGATCTGGTGCTGGAGGCTGCGAGCGGCTCGCTCTCCGCCCCGGTCGGCACCAACAACGGCACCCGCGGCCTCGACCTGGGGCTGACCCTGGCGCGCTCCCTCGCCGTGGCGCATGGCGGCGATATCCGACTGGAAACGGCGCCGGGCATCGGCGCGCGCGCCTGGCTGACCCTGCCGCGCGCCAGGCTGCTGCGCACCGCCTGATCAAGGCTCCAGCGTGAAGACCAGCAGGATGGTCGCCTGCAGCAGGCTCTCATTGTCGTCCGAGATCACCGCCACCAGCAGGCGCCCCTGCCAGGGCAGCACGGCCACGCCCTCATAATTGTCGATCGGCAGTGGCGCGGCGAAGCGCAGCAGCTCCTCCCCGATCAGCACGGGTGCCGCCCAGGCCTGGGGACGCAGCCGCACCAGCCGGCCGGAAAAGCCCCCGAACAGGCTGAAGCCGCGTTCCAGTACCAGGGCCCCGCCATCCGGCAGCGGCGCGGCATCCACCGGCTCGAGACCCGGCGCAGGGCGGTAGGACAGGCGCTGCCAGCCCTGCGGCCCGCCGATCCAGCCCTGCCGGTCCCCCGGCGCGCCCGGCGGTGCGAGTCCCTCCGACAGCGCCAGCCAGCGGCCATCCGCCAGCACGGCCAGCGACTCCAGCGCCGCATTGCGCGGCGAGGCCTCAAGCCCCGGCGGCGTCGGCACATGCAGGCCAGGGCCATCCAGGTCGCGATAACGGCGAATGCGGTGCCAGCGCTCGAATCCCACGAGCCAGCTGCCATCCGGCAGCCGGGCCAGCGCCTCGGCATCGGCGGTGTGTCCCGGCGGCAGGGCGCGCCCGGCGCCATCCCGCAGCGAACCGCGGCGCAGCAGGGACAGGCCGAGCGGCCGCCCGGCCTGGTCCAGCGCCAGCCGCATCTCTGCGAATCGGCCGCGATCGCTGATGGTGGTGAGGGTCAGGTCGGGCGCCAGATGCAGGCCGGACAGCCCGCCGAAGCCCAGGACGCCGGTATTGATACGCAGGCCGCCCAGCAGCCGCAGCGCCCCGGTGCTGCCTTCCGGCAGGTCCAGACGCCGGGCCAGCGCCGGCCCCTCCGCCCCGCCGGCACAGCCCGGCAGGGCGGCGAGCGCGGCGGCGAGGAAAAGCCGGCGGTGGAGGATCAGGCGATCTGCGGCGCGCGTTCCGACGCGGCCCGCTGCCAGGCCATCGCCGCATCCTCGTCGAACAGCTCGGCGAGCTTCTTCATCATGGTGCCGCCCAGCTCCTCGGCATCCACGATGGTCACAGCGCGGCGGTAGTAGCGGGTGACGTCGTGGCCGATGCCGATGGCGATCAGCTCCACCGCCTCCCGCCCCTCGATCTCGCCGATCACCTTGCGCAGATGGCGCTCCAGGTAGTTGCCCGGATTCACCGACAGGGTGCTGTCATCCACCGGCGCGCCGTCGGAGATCACCATCAGGATGCGGCGATGCTCGGTGCGGGTGAGCAGGCGCTTATAGGCCCATTCCAGCGCCTCGCCGTCGATGTTCTCCTTCAGCAGCCCCTCGCGCAGCATCAGGCCGAGGTTCTTGCGGGCGCGGCGCCAGGGGGCATCGGCGGATTTGTAGATGACGTGGCGCAGGTCGTTCAGGCGGCCCGGATTGCGCGGCTTGCCTTCCTGCACCCAGCGTTCGCGGGACTGGCCACCCTTCCAGGCGCGGGTGGTGAAGCCGAGAATCTCGGTCTTCACCGCGCAGCGCTCCAGGGTGCGGGCCAGGATGTCGCAGCACATGGCGGCGACGGTGATCGGGCGCCCGCGCATCGAGCCCGAATTGTCGATCAGCAGCGTCACCACCGTGTCGCGGAAATCGGCCTCGCGCTCCCGCTTGTAGGACAGCGACTGCATCGGATTGACCACGACGCGGGCCAGCCGCGCCACGTCCAGAAGCCCTTCCTCAAGGTCGAATTCCCAGGCGCGCTGCTGCTGCGCCATCAGCCGGCGCTGCAGGCGATTCGCCAGCTTCGAAACCACGCCCTGCAAATGGGACAATTGCTGGTCGAGCTGCTGGCGGAGGCGTGCCAGCTCCTCCGCATCGCAAAGGTCGTCGGCCTCCACCACCTCATCGAAGGCCTTGCTATAAGCGCGGTAGACGGAGGCGTCGTCGGTAGCCGGCACTTCCTTGCGCTGCTGCGGCCCGCCGGGGCGGTCGTCGCCCTCGGCCGCGGCGCCTTCCTCCTCGCCTTCCTCGCCGTCATCCTCAGCGCTGTCGCCCTGCATGGTCTCGGGCTGGGCACCGAGCATGCTTTCAGTGTCCTGGGCCTGGGACTCACCCTCGCCCGACTGGTCCTGCTGGGAGGTGGTCTCGCCGCCCTCGCCTTCTTCCTCGTCCTGCTCGGCCTCGGTCTCCACCTCGGCCTCGGCCAGGTCGAGGGCGGCCAGCAGCTTGCGCGCGGCGCGGCCGAAGGCGTCCTGGTCGGCGCTCTTATCGGCCATCTCGGCCAGCGCGGATTCGGCCGATTCGCCGATGGTGTCGCGCCACATGTCGAGAATGCGCTGCGCCGGGGCGGGCGCCGGCTGGCCGGAAAGCCTTTCGCGCGCCAGCAGGCCGAGCGCGGCGGCCAGCGGAAGCTGGTCCTTGCGCGTCATCCGGTCATAGCCTTCCGACTCGCACTGGTCGGTCAGGCGGGCGCGCAGATTGGCAGCGACGCCGGACATATGCTGGCTGCCCACAACCTCGACGCGCACATCCTCCAGGGCATCGAACACCTCCCGCGCCTCGCGGCGGGCGGGGATGCGGTTGGCGTGCACACCCTCATCATGGTGGCGCAGCTTCAGGGCGATGGCATCCGCGGCGCCGCGCAGCTTGGCCATTTCGGCCGGCGGCAGGGCGCGGGTTGGCAGCGGCAGGCGGGCGCGCTTGCCGGCGAGGCCGGAGGGGCCGGGCTGGTAGGCGACCTGCACTTCCGGCTGGCGCGCAATGGCACGCACCGCGCCGGCGGTGGCCCGCTTGAATTCTTCCTGGCGCGTCTGGTCGGGCTTGCCGCTCATCAATCGTGATCCGTCATCTGGCCCGGACCTCGGGCGCGGCGGGTGACGGGTTCAAGCCCCGCCACCCTGGCAGGCAGGGCACCGCGCCGGGGCGCGGGGTCCCCCAAGGCGGCGGTCAGCCCGCCTTGCGCAGCGAGCTGCCGGTCGGAAGCTCCTCGTTGAAGCAGCGCTGGTAGTATTCGGCGACGGTGCCGCGCTCCGCCTCATCGCACTTGTTCAGGAAGGTCATGCGGAAGGCGAAGCCGATATCGCCGAAGATCCGCACATTCTCCGCCCAGGTGATGACGGTGCGCGGCGACATGACGGTGGAGATGTCGCCGGCGATGAAGCCGGCGCGGGTCAGGTCGGCCAGCGCCACCATCGCCTCCGTCTGGCGCTTCATCTTGCTGTCCTTGTCGTCCCAGCCGAGCTTGGCCATGACGATCGCGGTTTCCTGCGCATGCGGCAGATAGTTCAGCGTGGCCACCAGGTTCCAGCGGTCCATCTGGCCCTGATTGATCTGCTGCGTGCCGTGATACAGGCCCGTCGTATCGCCCAGGCCCACGGTGTTCGCCGTGGCAAACAGGCGGAACATCGGATGCGGGCGAATCACCTTGTTCTGGTCGAGCAGGGTGAGCTTGCCCTCCACTTCCAGCACGCGCTGGATCACGAACATCACATCCGGGCGACCGGCGTCATATTCGTCGAAAACCAGCGCGCAGGGATGCTGCAGCGCCCAGGGCAGGATCCCTTCACGGAACTCCGTGATCTGCTTCCCGTCCTTCAGAACGATGGCATCCTTGCCGATCAGGTCGATGCGGGAGATGTGGCTGTCCAGGTTCACGCGGATGCAGGGCCAGTTCAGCCGTGCGGCGACCTGTTCGATATGCGTGGATTTGCCGGTGCCGTGATAGCCCTGGACCATCACGCGGCGGTTGAAGGCGAAGCCCGCCACGATGGCCAGCGTCGTCTCCCGGTCGAAGCGGTAGGTGCTGTCGATCTCCGGCACGTGTTCGGTGCGGCGGCTGAAGGCAGGCACCACCATATCGCTGTCGATGCCGAACACCTCGCGCACGGCGAGCTTGATATCCGGCTGGTCGATCGCGGAGGTGGGGTTGATCTCGGCGAGGCTGGCGGCCTTGTTCATATCTCGGTCCGGCTGTGACATCGATTGCAATCCTAAGGCGCCCGGACGGGCGCGGCTACCCGGCAGAAGCGGGTGCGGGCATCGCTTTGCCCGGAAGTTTGCGTCGGACGAGGCTGTAGGCGCGATTGATGTCCTTCAGCCGTTCCTCCGCCTGGCGATCGCCGCCATTGGCATCGGGGTGAAACCGCTTGGCGAGCTCTTTGTAGCGCGTCCGCAACGCCAGGGAATCGATGGGCCAGCCGAGACCCAGAACATCCAGCGCGGCACGCAGTTCCGCCGGCGGCTCATCCGGCCGGGGCTGGCGTGCGCGGCGCTGGGCATGCAGCGGCGTGGCGCCCAGCACACCGAGCGGGTCGCGCAGCACTTCCGAATCAAAGGGATTGGCGCCGCCGAGCCGGCCGAGCGGCCAGGTGGGCCGCTGCCAGCCGCTGTCGCTGCGCAGATTGGCCTCGATCTCGCCCGGGCTCATGCCTTTGTAATAGTCCCAGGCGCGGTTGTAGGCCCGCACATGTTCCAGGCAGAACCATCGGTATTCATTGAGGGTCTTGCGATCGCGCGGGGCGCGGTATTCGCCGGCCTCCGTGCAGCCCGGTTGCTCGCACAGCCGCAACGGCGCCTCCGGCTCCGCGGTCAGTGTTCCGATGCGGTCGCCACGTCGCGCCATCAGCCTGTTATGGTCGCCACATTTCCCGGGCGCAAGCGGGCGGGCCACGCGAAGCCGGCAGGGCGGACAACAAAAAAGGGCGCCCGAAGGCGCCCTTTTCCGATTGGCTTCGAGAGAAGCCTGCGATTAGCGCAGGACGATCTCGACGCGGCGGTTCTGCGGCTCGCGCACACCGTCGGCGGTCGGGACCAGCGGGCGGCTCTCACCGAAGGCCTGGATGGCCATCGCGGAGCGCGCAACGCCACGGCGCTCCAGCTCGGCAGCCACGGCGGCCGCGCGGCGCTCGGACAGGCGCTGGTTGTACTGCGGCGTGCCCGAACGGTCGGCGTGGCCGGAGACCTCGATGCGGGTCGTGCCCACGCCGCGGCTGTTCGTCGCGGCTTCCGCGATGATCTGGCGGGCGCGGTCCGTCAGGTCGGCGCGGTCGAAGTCGAAGAACACCAGGTAGGTGCGGGCGACCTCCGTCCGCGGCGCAACCGGCGTAACCGGGGCCACGACCGGCGGCGGCGGCGTCACGCCGAAGGCGTAGCGCAGGCCGAGCAGCAGGCTGTGGTTGAAGTTGTCAACCTCGGCATTGCCGGCGGCGCCGGGGCGAATGCTGCTGCGAGCGTCGATCTCCGGGGAGAGCGTGCCCATGAAGCGGTATTCGGTGGTCACGGCCAGGCCAGGAACGGCGGCGATCGGGAAGGCGGCGCCAACGATCGCCTGGTAGGCGAAGCGGCCCTGCTCACCGTCGATCGTGTTGCTGCCATTGGTGCCGACGGCGCGGACGCTGTCGTACTCATGCCACTGGTAGCCGGCGCCAACGCCGACATACGGGGTCACGAAGCTGCCCGGGCCGAGGTCGAAGTCATACAGCGCATTGGCCATGACGCCGTAGGAACGGGCCTTGCCATCGGTGCGAACCGGGCGGGTCAGGCCGGTGAAGCCGCTGATGCCGTCCACTTCGTTCTCGCGGTAGGAGCCTTCGAGCTCAACCCGCACGCCGTTGCCGAAGCCGTAGCCCAGGCTGATCACGCCGACGTAGCCGTAGTTGAATTCGATCTGGCCGCTGCGCTGGGCAGAGGTGGCACCCGCCACCACCGGACCGGTGATCGACACATCGGATTCCTGCAGCAGGTTCGCACCCGCGCCGGCACCGACGTACAAACCAGTGATGGGCTGTGCCTGAGCTGCCAGAGGCAGGGCCAGGAAGGTCGCAGCCAGCAAGGCGTTCCGAACTCGCATCTTCATCGCTCCATTTCCCGCGGCGGTGCCGGGGAGGCGGCGGACCAGCAAATCCGGGCGCCTTTTCCTGAACGACTTGTACTGCGCAACCAGAACGTGCGCGAGAGTGTCGAAGCGCCTGACTGCTGGCAGCCGGGCAACTGTTGCCCGGGGGCAACAGGTGTGAAGGGCGGCGGCGCCCAGCCGCCGGCATGCTATGCTCCACGGCGCATGAACCGCCCCGCCAAAGCCCCCCTCTCCGGCCCGATTTGGGCCGCCCCCACCCTCACCGAGGAAGCCTATGGGCGACTCGAGGAGATGATCGTCACCCTGGAGCTCGCGCCGGGCAGCGTGGTGTCGGAGGCGATTCTCGGCCGCCTGCTGGGAATCGGCACCACCCCGGTGCGGGAAGCGCTGCAACGCCTGGCCCGGGAACACCTGGTGCAGGTGCTGCCCCGCCGCGGCGTGGTGGTGACCGGGGTCGATCTGCACCATCAGCTGCATGTGCTGGAAACCCGGCGGGAGCTGGACCGGCTGATCGCCCGCGCCGCAGCCCGCCGCGCGCGGCCGACGGAGCGCGCCATGATCGGCGCCCTGGCGGAGGCCATCCGCGCCAGCATCGCCAGCAACGACCTGCGCGGCTTCCTGCGCCAGGACGGGCTGCTGAACCAGTCGCTGGCGGAGGCCGCGCGCAATCCGGTCGCCGCCGCCAGCGTGGCCAGCCTGCATGCCGTCTGCCGCCGTTTCTGGTTCTTCCATAACCGGGCGGAGGATGAACTGGCCGAGACGGCCGAACTGCACGCCGCCGTCGCCACGGCGGTGGCCGAGGGACGGGAGGTCGCGGCCGCCGAAGCCTCCGACTCGCTGATCGCGCACCTCCTGACTTTCGCCCGCGCCACCGTGCTTGACCCTGCCGATTCGCCGGTAGCATAAGACTGACATGCCAGGCTCGAAGACCTGGCGTGGGAGTAACGACCATGCAGGTGACCCCGATCGGCCGGGATTTCGTGGCGGAGGTCTCGGGCCTCGACCTTCGCAGCCCCCTCACTGCCCAGCAGGTCGCGGCGGTGGATGCGGCCGTGGACCGCTTCGCGGTCCTGGTCTTCCGCGACCAGGTGCTGGACGACGACCAGCAGATGGCCTTCGGCGCCGCGCTCGGCCCGCTGGAACAGGAACCGGCGACGGTCGATGCCGATAAGCGCCGGCTGCGCCACGCGCAGATGAACGACATCTCCAATCTTGACGAACAGGGCCGGCTGCTGGCCGCGGATGACCGGCGCCGCATGTTCAACCTGGGCAACCGGCTCTGGCATAGCGACAGCAGCTTCAAGCGCGTGCCGGCGAAGTATTCCATGCTGCATGCCCGCAGCGTGCCGCCCGCCGGCGGCAATACCGAATTCGCCGATATGCGCGCCGCCTGGGATGCGCTGCCGGCGGCGGAACAGGACAGCCTGCGGGAGATGGTGGCGGAGCATTCGCTGATCTTTTCCCGCGCCATGCTCGGCTTCGGGGAATTCACGCCGGAGGAACGGCTGAAATTCGCGCCCGTGCCGCAGCGGCTGGTGCGGCGCCACCCGGGCTCGGGGCGCCTGTCCCTCTATCTGTCGTCGCATATCGGCCGCATCCGCGGCCTGCCGGTGCCGGAGGCCTTGGCGCTGGTCCGCGACCTGACGGAACATGCGACGCAGCGCCACTTCGTTCATGCGCATCACTGGCGGCCGCATGACCTGGTGCTGTGGGACAACCGCTGCACCATGCACCGCGCCCGCCCTTTCGAGGACACCCGCTATCCACGCGACATGCGACGCGTGACGCTGATGGACAGCGCGCCGACGCTGGAACAGGCGGCCTGAGTCTCGGCGTCGCCAAGTGGCCGCAGGCCACGCCGGCGCCTGAGCTCGTCTTCGCTACAGGAAGTCGAGCAGGCGTTCGACCACCGCCTCCGGCTGTTCCTGCTGCACCCAGTGGCCCGCGCCCTCGATCAGGTGCAGGCCGCGGAAATCGGCGCAGGACTGCGCCTGCATCTTCGCCAGGGCCAGGGGAAACTGGTGGATGCCCCAGTCGCTGGCGCCGGCGATGAAGGTGGCCGGCACCTCGATCCGCCGGCCGCTGAACAGCACCAGCTCCGCCGCATTCGCCCCGCCGGTGGCGCAGCGGTAGGATTGCAGGCCGCCGGCGAAGCCCGTGCGGGCATATTCGCCGACATAGACATCCAGCTCCGCATCCGTCAGCCAGGGTGCCTCCCCGGCCGGGGCGTAGGGGCGCACCGCCTCCGGCATCGTCGCATGCAGCGGCATCACATAATAGTCGGGCAGCTTGGCCAGTTCCTCGGCGGTCCAGCCGGTCAGCTCGAAGGGCATGTTGCCGGGCCAGTCGGCGCTTTTCTGGTGGTAATAGGCGCGCAGAAAGCCGTGCAGGCCCTGCGGCGGATGGTCCATGTCCCCGGCCGCGCGGCGTTCGGCGTAATACCACTGGTAGTGCTTGCGCGGCGGATCGAGCGCGGCCAGCGCCGCATGCACGTCAGGCCCGGCCGGCGGGTTGCGCGCGGGCGGACCGGCGAAGGGGGAGCTCATCAAGGCGACGCGGCTGAACACATCCGGCCGGATCAGCGCGCACCAGGCCGCGACAGGCGAGCCATAGTCATGCCCGACCACGCCATGCAGCGTCGCGATCCCCAGCGCATCGAGCAGGGCGAGCTGGTCGCGCACAATATTCAGCATCTGGAAGGGCGCCAGCGGCGCGTCGTACTCCGCCACCCAGCCCGTGGTGCGGCCATAGCCGCGCAGATCCGGCGCGATCACATGGAAGCCAGCCGCCGCCAGGCCCGGCATCACCTTGCGCCAGGAAAAGGCGAGTTCGGGAAAGCCGTGCAGCAGCAGGATCGCGGGCCCGCCGGGCGCGCCGGCCTCCAGCAGATGCACGTTCAGCCCGTTCACATCCGGCACCATGCGGGCTCGCAGGCCTCGCGGCAGCAGTGTCTCGTCGAGTGGCGTCATGCGCCTTGTCTCCCCACCCATATTGCCGCGCGCGACTCCGCCGCGCAGAGTTGCGGCCTCGCGATACAGGAACATGCGGCATGTGGCAGGCCCACACCATCATCCATAACGGTCAGGCGATCCCCTTCGCCGAGGCGCGACTGCATCCGCTGGCGGTCGGCGTCGCCTATGGCGTGGCGGTGTTCGAGGGGCTGCGCGCCTATATGAACCCCGCCGATGGCAGCCTCAGCGTGTTCCGGCTGGACGAACATCTGGCCCGGTTGCAGCAGGGCATGAAGGTGATGCGCTTCGACTCGCCGCCGAGCACGGAGGTGCTGCGCGCCGGCGTGCTGGAAGTGCTGCGGCTGAACGCGCCGGATGAGGATGCCTATCTGCGCGTGCAGGCGCAGATCGAGGTCATCGGCACCCTGGCCACGACCGGCCCCGTCGGCTGGATCGCGGCGGCGCTGCCGCGGGAACGGTCGGCCAAATTCGCCACCGGTCTCGCCGCCACCGTCTCCTCCTGGACGCGCATCTCGGACAATGCGATGCCGCCGCGCGTGAAGGCCTCGGCCAACTACCACGCCTCGCGCCTGGCCAATCTACAGGCGCGCACGGATGGCTATGACAGCGCGCTGCTGCTGACGTCGCGCGGCAAGGTCTCGGAAGCCGCCGCCGCCTGCCTGTTCCTGGTGCGCGACGGCGTGCTGGTGACGCCGGGCAAGAGCAGCGATATCCTTGAGAGCGTGACGCGGGAGACGGTGCTGGTGCTGGCCGCCGAGGCGGGGCTGACGGTGGAACAGCGCGACGTCGATCGCACGGAGCTGTATGTGGCGGAGGAAGTCTTCCTCTGCGGTACGGGGCAGGAGCTGGTGGCGGTGACCAGCGTGGACCGCCTGCCGGTCGGCGACGGCAAGCCCGGACCCGTGACGCGCCAGTTGCAGGCGGCCTATGAGGCGGTGGTGCGGGGCACCACCGACGCCCATCCGGAATGGCGCACGCGGGTCGGCTGAAGCATTTTCACGTCGGGCGGCTTCGCCCGACGCTTCGGAAAACGCGTGCTCAGCTGAAGCGCACCACCAGGTTCAGCGCCGCATCCACCGTGGCGCGTGAGCCTGGCGGCAGCACCAGCGTACTTTCGCGTTCCTCCACCAGCGCGGGCCCGACGATGGCATCGCCCGGGCGCAGCGCGGTGCGGTCATGCACCTCGGCCTGGATGAAGCCGTTGCCGAACCAAGCGGCACGCCTGCCCTTCAGCGAGGTGGCGTCGGCCGGTGGCGCCTTGGCCAGTTCCAGCTTCGGCGTGGGGCCGGCGACAATGACGCGCCAGCCCACCGTCTCCACCGGCAGCGTCGCCTCGATGCGACCATAGAGGCGGCGATACTCGGCCTCGAAGGCGCCGCGCAGTGCATCGCGATCCAGCGCCGCGACCTCCGCCTCCACCTGATAGCCCTGGCCGGCATAGCGCATGGCGGCGATGCGGCGGATGGTGACGTCGGTGACGCCGGCCTCCGCCACCATCGCGCGGCCCTCTGCCTCCATCTCCGCCAGCATCCCGCGCAGCAGGCCGAGGTCCAGCGTCGCCAGCGGCGCGACCATGGCGCGCAGATGAGCAAAGGAGATGGGCGCGGCGAGGAATCCAAATGCCGAGGCGACACCGGCGCCGGGCGGCGAGATCAGCCGGTCCAGCCCCAGCTTCATGGCGATGGCGCAGGCATGCACGGGGCCGGCGCCGCCGATCGGCACCATGGTATAGCCTTCGATCCGTCGCGCCTTTTCCAGCGCATGCACGGCGGCGGCCTGGGACATGGACTGGTTCACCGTCTCATGCACCGCCCAGGCGGCTTCCAGCGCGGACAGGCCGAGCGGCTTGCCGATGTTTTCGTGAATCGCGCGCTCAGCCGCGGCGACGTCCAGCGTCATGTCACCGCCCAGGAAGCTATCGGGTGCGAGGTAGCCGAGCAGCAGGTCGGCATCCGTCACCGTGGGCAGCGTGCCGCCGAGGCCGTAGCAGGCCGGGCCGGGATCGCTGCTGGCACTGTCCGGGCCAACGCGAATCAGGCCCAGCCGGTCGACGCGCGCGATGGAGCCGCCACCTGCGCCGATCTCGATCATCTCGATCACCGGTACCTTCAAGGGAAAGCCGCTGCCTTTGCGGAAGCGGTCCACGCGCGACACTTCGAAATCGAGGCTGCGCTGCGGCTCCCCACCATCGATCAGCGCGGCCTTGGCCGTGGTGCCGCCCATATCGAAGCAGAGGATGTCGGCGGCGCCGGCGGATTCACCGATGACGCGCGCCGCCTGCACGCCGCCGGCCGGGCCGGATTGCACCAAGCGGATCGGGTGCCGCGCCGCCACATTCTCGCGCACCGTGCCGCCATCGGACAGCATGAGGAACAGCGGGCCGGTCAGGCCGGCGCCGCGCAGACCATCGCCGAGGTGGGCGAGGTAGCGCTCGAAGACCGGCTGCACATAGGCGTTGCAGATGGTGGTGGTGCCGCGTTCGTATTCGCCGATCTCGGGGACGAGGTCGGAGGACAGGCAGATGGTCAGCCCCGGCGCTTCCTGCCGGGCGATCTCCGCCAGGCGGCGTTCATGCACCGGGTTGAGGAAGGCGTGCAGCAGGCAGATGGCGAGCGCCTGCGCGCCGCCATCGCGCAAAGCGCGGATTTGCGCGCGCGCGACTTCTTCGTCGAGTTGGACGAGCACGCTGCCATCGGCGCGCAGCCGTTCGGGCACGCCGAGGCGCAGCCGACGTGGTACCAGCGGCTCGGGGCGGCGCATGAACAGGTCGTAGGTGTCGTGGCGCAGCTCCGTGCCGATTTCCGGCACGTCCCGGAAGCCCTCGGTGGTCAGGAAGCCGGTCGGCACGCCGCGGCGCTCGATCAATGCATTGGCGACGAGGGTGGTGCCGTGGATGACGTGCCGCACCTCGGCCGGCGCGACGCCATGCTGCGCCAGCAGCCCGTTGATGCCGGCCAGCACGGCCTGTTCCGGGGCATGCGGTGTGGTCAGCACCTTGCCGTTGAACAGGCGCCCGTCGCGCGTGTCCAGCAGCACGAAATCGGTGAAGGTGCCGCCGATATCGACGCCGATCTGCCAGGGCTGCATTACACGTAGCCCTCCGCGGCATCTTCATCGCGCGCCGTGGCGCTGCGCTCCGCAGGCGGGCCGAAGCCGCCGCCACCGGGTGTTTCAAAGACCAGCGTATCGCCCGGTTGCAGCACGAGCCGCGCCTTGGCGGCCACCTGCGTCCCGTTCAGCAGGTCGCGCCCGCCCCGCCCGGCCTCCCCGCCCAGTAATCCGCGTGGCGGGTGCTGAACACGCTCGTGCCGGTAGGTGGCCGTCACCGGCTTATCGCCGATAACCCGAAAGCCGAGGCGCTGGCCGAGGCCGCCGCGCATCGTGCCGTCGCCGCCACTGCCGGGGATCAGCGACTTCTCCGTGATCAGCATGGGCGCCGCATTCTCGAACTGCTCCACCGGCTGCGTCGCGACGTTGGAGGGGAAGGACAGGCATGCGGCGCCGTCATGCGAGGCGGCCGCGCCATGGCCGCCATTCATGAAGAACATGCGGACATAGCGGCGGCCATCCGGCTGTTCGCCGGTGAAGTAGACATTCCACAAGGGGCTGCCGGATTCGGCCACGACGCGATCCGGAATCAGCTTTCCCAGCGCCGAGAGAACCAGCATCGGCAGGTAGTGCCCGGTGAGGTGCCGCCCCCAGACCGGTGCGGGCCGGCGCGGGTTCACGATGGAACCCTCCGGTGCGATCAGCGTGATCGGCCGGAAGCAGCCGTCATTGTTCGGCGTGGTGGGATCGAAGGCGCATTTGACCGCATAATTGGAATAGGCACGGGAGAAGTTCAGCGGGGAGTTCACCGGGCGGGCGATCTGCGCATCGGTACCGGTGAAATCCAGCGTCAGTTGGTCGCCCTTCACCTCCAGCCGCAGGCGGATGGTGACGGGGTGTTCGAAGCCATCGGCGGTGACCTCGTCGAAGACCTCGCCATCCGGCACGGCGGCAATGGCCTCGCGCATGGCACGTTCGGATCGCGCGAAAATCTCCGCCGAGAGCACATCGGCATCCGCAATGCCCTCCTCTGCCAGGATGCGCAGCAGCCGCGGCGCGGCCTGGTCGTACATGGCGAATTGCGCGCGTAGATCGCCCAGCACTTCCTCCGGCAGGCGCAGATTGGCTTCGAGGAAGGCGATGACGTCTTCATTCTCCTCGCCGGCCCGCAGGATGCGGGCGACGGGGATGGTCAGCCCCTCCTCCCAGGAATCGCGCGCCTCCACGCCGGGGGCGCCGCCGATATCGGTGGCGTGGAAGGTGCTGCCAATCCAGGCCAGGATGCGGCCGCCGTCGAAGATCGGCTTGACCATGGTGATGTCGTTCAGATGGCCGGCGCCGAGATAGCCGTCATTCGAGATCAGCACATCGCCCGGCACCAGACGCTCCGCCGGGATCCTGCGCAGCATCGCCGCCAACGTCACAGGCATGGTGCCGACGAAGCTGGGCACGGATCTCGAGGATTGAGCGAATTGCCGCCCGGCGCTGTCCATCAGCCCGACCGCCATGTCCCAGTTGTCGCGCACGACCGAGGAAAAACTGGTGCGCACGAAGGTCTCGGCCGCCTCGTCCATCAGGCCGGCGATGCGCGCCCAGGCGGTGCCGAGGCGCAGGGCGGACAGGGGTTTGGTCATCAGCCGCGCATCGCCTGCAATTGCGCGGGATAGCCCGCCGGATTGACCTGAACATCCACGAGGCTCGGACCCTCCACGGCGAAGGCGGCGCGTAGCGCGGCGCGGTAGCTGTCAGGCGTGTCGGCGCGAAAGCCGGGCACGCCAAAGCCTTCCGCGACCTTGGCGAAATCGGTGGGCGCGAAGGCCACGCCGGCGGGGGCCAATTGGCGCTGCTGCTGTTTGATGTCGATCAGCGACAGGGCGCTGTCGTTGAAGACGAGGGTGACCAGCCGCGCGCCGGTCTGCATCGCGGTTGCCAATTCGCCGATGCACATCATCAGCCCGCCATCGCCGGTGAAGGCGACGGCTCCGCGCGCCGGATCATGCAGCGCAGCCGCGATGCCGGCCGGCAGGGCGAAGCCCATGGAGGCGAGGCCGTTCGAGATGAGCAGGTCGCGCGGCTGTTCCGCCTGCCAGAAGGCGGTGGCGGAGAACATATGCGCGCCGGCATCCACCGTGGCGCGCGGCGCGCGGCCGGCGGCGCGGGCTTCCTGCTGCGCGATGCGCACGATGTCGGGCGGCGCAACGCCGCCCTGCCCCTGCCAGGTCAGCGCCGCCAACGCGGCATCGCGATGGCCGGCGATCTCGGCATCCGTCCAGGCGGAAGGCCGCGCTGCGTCGCGCAGCGCGCTTAGGCTTGTGGCGATATCGCCGTGCAGTGCCGCGCTGGGCGCCGCATAGCGCACCGGATGCGGCCGCAGCGCGACATCCAGGATCGGCGCCTTGTAGCGCCAAGGCTGCAGGATCAGCTCCACCGGGTCCAGCCCGGCCTGGATGATCAGATCCGCCGCGCCGACGCAGGGCGCCTCCAACGTGCCGCCGGTGAACAGCCCGGCGTAGAGGGGGTGCGCATCCGGCAGCACGCCCTTGGCCTTGTAGGTGACCAGCACCGGGCAGCCCAAGGCCTGCGCCAATGCGCGCAAGGCCGCCGTCGCCGCCGGCTCCGCCGCTTCCAGCCCCACGAGGATCACCGGGCGCTTCGCCTGGGCCAGCAGTGCCGCCGCATCGCCGATCGGCGCGGCCTGTGCCAGAGTGGCGGAACGCGGCACGGCCAAGGGCGCGGCACGGCGCGCGGCCTGGCCCGTCAGGTCCAGATGCACGGCGCCACGCGGCGCTGCCTGGGCCAGGTCCAGAAGTTCGGCAATCTCCGCCCGCGGCGCATCGCCTTCCGCCCGCGCATAGCCCTTGCCGATCGCGGCCGTGGCGCCCTTCTGGTCGAAGACCTGATGCGTCACCCAGCCCAGTTGCTGGCTGGTGAAACCATCCGACAGCAGCAGCAGCGGCGCGCGTTCCAGCGTGGCGCAGGCCAGGCCATTGGCGGCATTGGACACGCCCGGCCCCTTGGTGGTCATCACCACGCCGGGCGCGCCCGTCAGCTCCGCATCCGCCAGCGCCATCATCGCGGCATTGGCTTCCTGCCGGGCCAGGATGAAATCCACCCCGAAGCGTGGCGCGGCGGCGATGACATCCAGCGAGGATCCCCCGCCCGGCACGCCCCAGATGCGCCTTGTGCCGCGCCGTGCGAGGTCTTCCAGCAGCGCCTCCGCCACCGTCTGGCTTGCCGTGTCCGGCATCACTTGGATACTCCCACCATACACATCACTTGCACCGGCCCGGACGACTTGCCAAGCCGGGGGTGGTGGCCTCTGCTGCCCTCCGAAACGGGCGAGGACAGCGATCATGACGACCTTCACGGGCAAGCGGGTTCTGGTGGCGGGCGGCAGCCGCGGCATCGGGCGTTCCATCGCGCTCGGCTTCGCCCAGGCTGGCGCCAGTGTCTCCATCTGCGCGCGGGACGCCGCGGCGCTGGAGGCGACGCGGGTCGAAATCGCGGCGCTCGGCGTCACCGCCCATGCCGTCTCCGCCGATCTCGGCGTGGCGGATCAGGTGATCGGCTGGGTGGAACAGGCGGCGGCGTCGCTGGGCGGCGTGGATGTGCTGGTGAACAATGCCAGCGGCTTCGGCGCCAAGGACACGGAGGAGGACTGGGCGCGCGGTCTGAATGTGGATGTGATGGCCACGGTGCGCGCCAGCCGCGCCGCGACGCCCTTCCTGAAGGCCTCCCGCGGGTCCATCGTCAATATCTCCTCCATCTCCGGCTACCGGCCCTCGCTCCGCACGCCGGCCTATGCGGCGGTGAAGGCCCTTCTGGTGAACTACACCGCGAGCCAGGCCGCCGCCTTCGGGCCGGACGGGGTGCGGGTGAACGCCGTGGCGCCAGGTTCCATCGAGTTTCCGGGCGGGTCCTGGGAACAGCGGCGCAGCAGCGCACCCGATCTGTACAACCGTGTGCTGCAATCCATCCCCTTCGGCCGGCTCGGCACGCCGGAGGAAATCGCGGAGGTGGTCCTGTTCCTCGCCAGCCCCGCGGCGCGCTGGGTGACGGGGCAGACCATCATCGTCGATGGCGGACAGATGCTGAGCTAGCCCCGCCACGGGTCGGCGGAGGCTGACACAGGCGCTGGAACATGGTGGATTGGTCGCAACAGGAGACGCGCCCCAATGATCGACCTCAAAGCCAAGCGCCTGAACGGCCCGGTGATCCGCCTGCATCCGGACGACAACGTCGTCGTCGCCCGCATCGATATCGAACCGGGCACCTCCATTCCCGGCGAGAACATGCTGGCGCGCCAGAAAGTGCCGGCTGGCTACAAGATCACCACCGCCGCGCTGCGCAAGGGCGACCCGGTGCTGAAATACCAGGTCACCATCGGCTTCGCCGCGGAGGACATGCCCGCCGGCACCATGGTGCACACGCACAACATCGATTTCCGCGAATTCGATCGCGACTACGCGATCGGCCGCGACTACCGCGCCGTGGAGATGATCCCCGAGGATCAGCGCAAGACCTTTGAAGGCTTCGTCCGCGCCGATGGCCGCGTCGGCACGCGCAACTTCATCGCCGTGGTGTCGAGCGTGAATTGTTCCGCCACCGTCTCCCACGCCGTGGCCGACTGGTTCACGCCGGACCGGATGGCGGAATGGCCGAATGTGGACGGCGTCGCCGCCTTCACCCACTCCACCGGCTGCGGCATGGAATTGTCCGGCGAGCCGATGCAACTGCTGCGCCGCACGCTCGGCGGCTATATGCGCCATCCGAACGTCGCCGGCGTGGTGGTGATCGGCCTCGGCTGCGAACGCAACCAGATCGCCGGGCTGCTGGCGGAACAGGGCCTGGCCCCTGGCCCCATGCTGCGCTCCCTGGTCATGCAGGAAGTGGGCGGCACCCGCAAAAGCATCGATGCCGGCGTCGCCGTGGTGAAGGAGATGATGGAGGAAGCCAACAAGGCCACCCGCTCCACCGTCTCCGCCGCGCACCTCTCCGTCGGCCTGCAATGCGGCGGGTCCGACGGATTTTCCTCCATCACCGCCAACCCGGCGCTCGGCGCCGCGATGGACCTTCTGGTGCGCCACGGCGGCACCGCAATCCTGTCCGAAACCCCGGAAATCTACGGCGTGGAACACACCCTCACCCGCCGCGCCGTCAGCCAGGAAGTCGGCGAGAAGCTCATCGAGCGCATCCGCTGGTGGAAGGACGTCTACACCCCCGGCCGCGACACCCAGATCAACGGCGTGGTCAGCCCCGGCAACCAGGCCGGCGGCCTCGCCAATATCCTGGAAAAATCCCTGGGCTCCTCCATGAAAGGCGGCACCGGCCCGCTGATGGACGTGTTCCGCTACGCGGAACCCGTTACCACCAAGGGCTTCGTCTTCATGGACACGCCCGGCTTTGACCCGGTCTCCGCCACCGGACAGGTCGCCGGCGGCGCCAACATGATCGCCTTCACCACCGGCCGCGGCTCCATGTACGGCGCCAAACCCGTGCCCAGCGTGAAGCTCGCCACCAACACGCCCATGTTCCGCCGCCTGGAAGAAGACATGGACATCAACTGCGGCGAAATCCTCGACGGCACCGCCAGCCTCGCCGAAATGGGCGAACGCATCCTCGACCTGCTGCTGCGCACCGCCTCCGGCGAACCCACCAAAAGCGAGCTCCTGGGCGTCGGCAAACACGAATTCGCCCCGTGGCAGATCGGGATCACGGGGTAGGACGGCGTTGGTGATGTCCAGCAGCCTGCCGCCCTTCGGAGGTTCCTCCGGCCCGTCCCGCGATGCGGTCGCGATGATGCAGTATGATGCGGCGAAGAAGTCCACGCTGCTGGCTTATCTGCTGTGGTTCTTCCTCGGCTATTTCGGCGCGCACCGCTTCTACCTCGGGCGCACCGGCTCCGGCGTGGCGATGCTGCTGATCTTCCTGGTGTCCTTCCCGCTGGCCTATGTGCTGATCGGGATGCTGGGATTCCTGGCGATTTTCCTGTGGTGGCTGGTCGACGCGCTGCTGATCCCTGGGATCGTGGCGAGCCATAACGCCGCGCTGATCGCACGACTTCAGGGCTGATCAGCCAGGCAAGGTCAGCAAGCGGCGCGGTGTTTCCACCAGCATCGCGTCCAGCTCGTCCTGCGAAAAGCCGCGTTCGCGCATGAAGGGGACGATGTTGCGGAAGATGTGGCCGTAGCCGTGGCCGCCGTGGTGGCGTAGGCGCGTCAGGCGGCAGATGTCCTGGCTGATGACGATCTGATCGCGGTGGCCGCGGTCCAGCAGCCGGCGGATCATGTCGATGCGGGTGCCGTCATTGGGCATGTTGATCGGCGCGAAGGACCAGTAGGCGTGTTCGTAGCCGAACAGGTCGAATTCCAGCACGCAGCCGGTGTCGGCCAGGGCGAACAGCCGGTCGTCGTCGAAGATGGTGCGGTCGACATGGTCGATGATGGTGCGCGGGATGTCGCCGCCATGGGCGCGCAGGAAGGCGATGATCTCCGCCGGCTGGTCGGGATGCACGCCGGGGTGGATGGTCAGCGCCGCGCCGGTGTCCTGCTGTGCCAGCACGGCGCCGGCCATCACGCGGCGCTCCAGGGCGGTCCAGGGGGCGGAGCAGCCGATTTCCCCGATCAACCCGGCGCGGATATCAGTGCCCCAGGCGCCCTGGCGCAGCGCGCCGAGCATCTCGGCGGCGAAATCCTCGACGCTGCGATCGTGGTTGGCGGGGTCCTGGAAGTCCTCGACATATTGGCCGCAGCCCATCACGAGCGTGACGCCGCTGCGGCGTGAAACCTCGACCAGGCCATCCGGGTCCGGCGCCAGGCCGCCGATGGTCATCTCCACCATGGTCGCGCCGCCCTCGGCGCGGAACATCTCCAGCTCCGCCACCGCCAGGTCGCGGTCCAGCATCACGGTCTTTCCGGCATGCGGGTGGCGGCCGTAGTCGATGTCGTAGCGGCTTTGCGGGGTGATGGGGGCGACGAGTTCAGGTCGCGTGGCGATGGCCTGCCGCAGGCTGCGCGGGGTGATGTCGCACAGCACGTGCTCATGCATCAGGGTCGGCCCCAGGCTTTCGGGCGGCACAGGCCCGAGTACCGTCTGCACAAATCCCGCCATGCACCACGCTCCGACTCGCTTCGGGCGGCACGATGCGGGGTGGGACGGGGCGCGGCAAGGTGGGGAGTGCCGGACCCGGAGGCGGCAGCGCCAGATCGTTCCGCGGGGTCAGAAGGGGTCTGGCCATATCGCGGTTTTAACATTCTACTGCGGATTGGGATTTGATAGGGGGCCAGGCGTTGGTGGATGGGCATGGCAAGGCGCAGTGGGCGGGGCTGGTCGCGCTGCTTATGGGCCTTGCGGGATCGCTGACCGCGGCACAGGCGCAGACGGCTGCGCCGAGCCGCGCCTGCCAGCAGCAATGCGCCTCCCAGGTGCCGGCCACCGCCGGGCAACGCAACATGCAGGTGTGCCTGGTGCGTTGCGCGGCGGGTGAGGCGTATCTGGCCCGCCAGCGCAGGCCCGGCTCCGTGGAGGCCAGCGGCCAGGGTGTGCGCCCCGGCACGGCTCCGGTCGCGACCCGTAGGGCGCGCAGCCTGGTGGTCTATGCGGGTGCGCTGCCGCTGACCGGCCTTTCCGTGTCCCGCCCGATGGAGCGGACGGCGGCGCATCGCGCGGCGGAGACGGATTGCTACCGCCGCAACGGCCAGCGGCCCTGCCGGCTGCTGACGGAGACGGAGCAGCGCTGCGTGGCGGTGGCGCGCGGTCTGCGCGCGCGGGGGCTGGTGGTGACGGACGACCCCGGCACTTTCATCCTGCTGCATTACGGCGTGGGCGGAGGCCAGGATGTGGCTTCGGCGCGCGACATGGCCATGCAGGACTGCCTCGCTCGCCTGGCGCCGGGCGACAGTTGCCGCCCGCTGACCAGCCGCTGCGGGCCGAACTGACTCAGGGAATCCCTTCCGGGAAGACGTGCCGCCCTTCGGCATCGAGTGGCAGCCGGGTGGCGGTGAGCACGGCCGACAACGGCAAGGCTGTGTAGAGATGCGGAAACAGCCCCGGCCGGCGCCCGCCCGCCGCAGCTTCCCAGCGCAGGGCCGCGCCCAGGCGCCGTGCATCCGCCTCGATCAGCCAGAGATCCGCCTCCCCTGCGCGGTGCTTCGCCGCGCTGGCCCGCAGCTGCGTGGCCGTGGAGAAATGCAGGAAGCCGTCGCGGGCGTCATCGGCACTGCCGGCATAAGCGCCGGCCTGTTCCGCCGCGCGCCAGTCGGCGTCGCGGACCATGGTGTAGATGCGGTCTTCCATCGCGCGCGCCCTGCCCTGCCAAGGCCGTTTCAGCCGAGCAGCCGATAGAAGACAAGCCCGCCGCGCTGCGCCGTCGGCACCAGGCCGATGGCCCAGCGCGGCAGGCAGTCCGCGGCGTGGTAGTGGGTGGCGCCCTGGGTGGCATCCGGCAGGGCGCCGGCCAGGGCGCGGGCGGCGATGCGCCGGCAGATGGCGAAGCCGGCCTCCTCCACCAGCGCCGGGTCGCGCAGCCGGGCGCGCTGCGGATGGCGAGGGTGCCAACAGGCAAACTGGAACGGCGCGCGGCATATGCCGGGCACGTCCGCGCCCAGATGGCGCGGCCCCTCCGGCAGTCGGGCCAGGCGCAGGCGGTTCATCACCACCGATGCCACCCCCTCCATCGCCCGCACGGTCAGATGGCCGGCCTCCCCCCAAAGGGTCAGCTCCAGCACCGCCGCGGCCAGGCTGGCCGGGCGGTGGGACAAGGCGCTGCTCATCGGCCTTCTCCCACCTCGGCGCGGGCGGAATAGCCCATCTTGCGGCCTTGCATGTTCTGGCCGGCGATGGCGCTGGCCGTGGTCGCGGCGCGGCTCACCTCGTCCAGCTTCTCCTCGATGCGCAGCAATTGCAGCGACAGACGCGAATCAAGGTCGCGGATCAGCGACAGCGGCACATAGGTGCGCGCAACCTCCAGCTTGAAATCCACCAGCTCGTCGCGGGAAGGGCCGGGCGGCTGTGCGGGTGGGGCGGGCGGCGCCTCGGGGCGGCCCTGCAGCTCGCGCCGCAGGATGAAGATCACCCACAGCATCAACGCGGCCAGCGGCGCATCGGCCAGGGCGGCCAGAAGCTGCGGTGGGAATTCGGGGATCATCGGGGGGAACTCCTTGAAGGGAAGCGGTGGGGGGGCCACCCTGGGTGCGAACAGCAAGCGGCCGTCACCGAACGATGTGGAACCAGCCCTATCTCGAGACCTGCTGCCGATCCGCCCTGCACCGGCTGACGCTGGTGGGGCGGCCCGGCCGACCGGATGGGCTGAAGGATGGCCCCTGCCTGAAGCGGCTGGAGGGGATGGGCCTGGCGCGGCAACGCCCGGATGGGCGCTTCGAAATCACGGCGGCCGGGCAGGACCGCCATGCGATAGAGATCGTTCCGGTCCGTAAAACTGCCTAGACGCCCCGCCAGGGCAGCGTCGTCTGCCGTACCGGCGGCGCGAAGGGCAGGCGAACCGGCTCTGCCAGCAGGCAACCCGCCACCGCATCCAGCGCATCATCATGCTGGCCCGGCGCATCCGGCCGCCATTCCGCCATTTCCTGGGCGAAGCGGGTGCGGAACACATCCTCCCGCGCCCAGAGCCGGCGCGCCGCCAGCACCGGGTCCAGCCCGGCCAGAATGCGCTCCGCCTTGGCACGGCGGCTGACCGCTTCCACCACCGTGCAGTTGTAGCCAATGCGGCGGAACTCGCGCTTCAGCAGGCCCGGCAGGAACTTGCCGATGCCGTTGCCCTCCACCCGCAGCACCGGCAGCAGCAGCGCCCGCGCGATCTCCGCCACCGCGCGGCATTGCTGGGTGGCGGCGTCGTCCTCCGCCTCCGGATCGTGCAGCAGATAGGCGAGGCGATGCAGGTAGTGCCGGCCCTCGGCATCGGCATAGGTGCAGGCCAGCACGCTGGCATCGCCGAACCCCGGCCGCCCGAAGGCCGGGTCCCACCAGCCGCCGCCCGAGACCATCTGCCGCCCCATCAGCGTCAGCACGCCGCGCCCATTCGCCTCGCGGTAGTCGGTATCCTCCGCGTAGCGCATGATCTGGCTGGGATCGAGGCGCGCCGCCTCCTCCGCCACCGCCTCCAGCAGCATCTGCCGGCGGAAGGCGAGCGGCCCGACGCGCTGGCGCAGCGCGGCGATGCCGGCCTCGGTGAAGCGTTGCGGCCAGGCGCTGGCGCCGGAGGCATCCACCAGCGGCAGCACCAGGCGACGATAGCCGGCGAGGAAGGCGTCCTCGCCCTCCGCATACAGGCTGTCGGCACAATGCGGCGTGCCGACGAAGATCATGCGGCCACCGGGCACCAGCACGAACTCCGTCTCGGTCAGGCGTTCCCGCAACTCCGCGCGCTGGCCCGGGGAGCCGCAATTGCCCGCCACCTCGACATCGTCGCAGATGATGAGGTCGGCGCGCGCGCCGGTGATATTGCCGCCGATGCCGGCGGCCAGCATCGAGGCATCGCGCAGCACCGCATGCCGCGCCACGGTGAAGCGGTCGGACGCCCAGGACCCTTCGCCGTGATCCGGCAGTAACGCGCCGCACAGCGGATGCCGGCCGAGAATGCGGCGCACCGTGGCGACCATGCGCGTCGCCAGCGCATGATCCGCCGCCACCACAAGAATACGCGTCTCCGGCGCACGATAGAGCTGCCAGGCGCAGTACAGCCCGACCAGCGTCGACTTGCCGCACCCCCGAAAAGCCATCAGGAGCAGACGCAGATCGCCCTCCTCGCCGCGCGCCATCAGCCAGCCCAGCATGCGGCGATGCACATCGGGCGTGCCGAGGCCGGCGAGGCGATTCCAGATCCAGGCGAATTCCAGCAGATCGGCGGGCCGTTCCGTCATCCATCACCCTCCTTCGCCATCTGCGCCCGCATCGCCGCGAGAATCTGTTCCGCATCCGGCGGCGAATCACCGGGCTTGTGAACCTCACCCGCCGTCATCGCCGCCAGCTCCGCCATATGCGCCAGCGCCGAGCGCGCCGCGGCCTGGTGCGCAGCGAAGGCCTTCGGGTCCGGCGGCGCATCGCCGCGCGGCCAGGAGGCGACAAACTCGGCATAATCCACGGCGACGCGCCGCATCGCCGCCTCCAGCGTCTCCCGCGGCAGGGAGGAACCCTGGGTCGTCTTGCCCCGAGCCGGTCGCTTCATGCCTTCACCACGCGCACGCGCACCGTGCCCGGATTGAGATCCAGCGCCGCGCCGCTGCGATTCCAGACAGTGACCGTCACCAGATCCTGCGCGCCGATCTGCGACAGGAAGACGGCGCCGGAGGTGGACAGGGAATAGGCCGCCTGCACGAAATCCCCGGGCCGCGCGCCGGGCACCGGCACATTGACCTGGGTGCTGCCCCCCGCGGCGATGGAGGGCGGGTCCCAGGCCTGTTCCGCCACCAGCTCCCGCTTGCCAATTGGCAGATCCGGCAGGCCATACATCAGCGCCGGCGCATGGCGCGGATCGCAATTCAGCCGCAGCGCGCGCAGTTCATAGTCGTTGGAAATACGCGCCACCCCAATCACCGCCGTGGCGACCGCCGGCGAAAGCCGCAGCGCCTGCAGGCGCGACAGCCCGCCATCGGTCATATCCGCCGCGCCCTGCCACCATCGCGCGGTCGGATTCCAGACGACCGACTGGCCGGAGGCCAGCACCAGCGGGCCGAGACTGTCGGTCAGCAGGTTGTTCGCGCCGTCGAAGCACATCACCATCAGCCGCGGCGCATCCGCATCGACACTCAGCGCGAAGTCGCGGCATTGCCGCGCATCGACGATGAAGCCCACCGCGCGCCCACCCGTCAGCATCACGCCGCGATTGGTCAGTTCGAAGGCGTCCAGCGCGGGAAAGACAAAGTCATGCAGCACGGCCGGGCTGCCGGAGACATTGGACGAAAGACAGGCCAGCTTCTCGAAGCCGATCTCCGTCGCATTCCAGCGGATGGCGGCGGCGCGGAGCGAGGGCAGGCTCGCCACCTCCCGCGTCGCCTCGCGATGTGCCGCCGCCTGGTGCAGCGCCCGCACCACGCCGCCGAGGCGGGTAGAGTCACTGGTATGCTCGATCTCCACCATGTAGCCCTGACTGGCCCAGGCCACTTCATACAGATGGTCCTGCGCCGCGCCGCTGTGGCGGGCGACGAAGCCGGTGCAGCCTTCCATGCGCAGGCCACGGGCGATGATGGCGCGGCTGCTGACCTCGCAGAGGAAGGGAATGCCGACGATCGGCCGACCTTCCGCGTTCAGTTCGAAATTCGGCCCGTCGAAGACATGCCGGTTGTGCGCGATATAGGCGCCGGGCGCGGCCGACAGGCGAATCCCGAAGCGGTCCTTGTCGACATGCAGGGTCGAGCCCACGGCGAAATGGCCGCCGTAATAGCGGATGGAAGTGTTCCAAGCCGCCGCCGTTGCCGTGTGCACATCGAGGCCGATGCGGTTGTTGACGATGCGGCCGAGCACCAGCGTGCAATCCTCGAAGCCACGACCGTCACCCAGGGTGCGGATGCCGATGGTGAATCCCTCGACGCGCCGCACTTCGATGAGGGAAGCGTCGTGATTGCGCAGCAGGATGCCGATATCGCCTTCATTCTCCCAATCCGACGTGGTCGCGCGCAGCACCGCCAGGCCGCTGTGCAGCTTGCTGGCATTGCGCGCGCTGCCGCCATCGCCAATCGTCAGCGCCGCTTGCCCGGCCGGCCCCGCATAGACAATGCTGCCGCGCATGATGAGGCCGGCGGAAGCGCCGGGCAGGGTCAAAGGCTGGCTGCTGCGGAAGGACCCCTCCCCGATCAACAGCATTTTGCCAGACGCGCCTGCGGCATTCATCGCCGCCTGAAGCGCCGGCCCATCCTCCGTCACGCCATCGCCCGTCGCGCCGAAGTCGCGCGCGCTGAGCTGTTCGGCGAGCTTGTCCTCCACCGTGTAGGGCACGGCACCCGGAAAGGGCGCGCCGATCAGCCCGGATTCGCGCGGCAGCACCACCAGGTCGCCGCCCCCGTCGAAGCCCAGCACACGATTGGCACGCGCACCGCGCAGCGGCAGGGTGAAGGCACCGCCGACTTCGGCCGGGTCCTGGCGCAGCGCGCCCGACAACTCCTCCCGTTGTTCCTGCAAGGCGGCGACGATGCGGTCCAACTCGTCGTTCAGCGTGCGGGCGCGCAGCACGCCATTGTCCTGGAAGTCGGTGCTGCGTTCCACGCGGATGCGTCGGCGCAGGGTGACGGTGCTGCCCTCGGCGGGCGGCATGGCCAGGGTGACGCTGCCGCCCTCACTGCTGCCGGCGCCGGTGACGCTGAAGCCGCCGTTGATCGGCACGCCATCCAGGCGCACCTCCAGCTCCGAGGCCTGGAAGATCGGGAAGGGATAGGTAAAGGCGGTGCGCGTGCCGTCGCCCAGATACTGGACGCGCGGCGCGACATCACCGATGCGGATATGCTCGGCCATCAGGGCCTCCGTTCAGGGGTTGGGCGGCTCAATCGAGCAGGTTGCGCAGCGAGGTGCCGAAGGTGGTGCCGGCGCGCAGGAAGCTGGTCAGTGACCCATCCGTGTTCAGCAGGCTGCGACGCCCGGCGGCGAGGCGGCTGGCGAAGATCTGGTCGCTATCGGATTGCGCCGCGGCGGCCTCACGCTCCATGCCCGTGGTCAGCGCCGCGGCGGAGCCTTCATCCGGCGAGATGCCGCTGGCGGCCAGGCGCGCGCGGGTGGAGGCGAGCGTGCCGGCCAACCGCGATTCGCGTGCGCGCTGCTCAGCCGCCTGTTGCAGCGCCGTCTGTTCCGCGCGCGCCGCCTCCTGCACCCTCGCGGCATTGGCCTGCGCCTTGGCATTGGCCGATTGCGCCTGGCCCTGCTGCACGCTGTTGAAGACGGACACGCCCGCGGTCAGGGCCGTGGCGATGGGGGCGAGTTGGGCCATCAGGTGGTAATCCTCAGATCCATGGTGACGGACAGCAGCGTGAGCGGCAGCGGCGTGGCGCCCTCGATGCGCCAGAGCGGCGCCATCGCATCGCGCCGCCAGCCCAGCGCGCGCAGCGCGACATCGCCCGTGAACGGCGCCGGCGGCGCGTCCAGCATCGGCGTGTCGAGGCGGCGGAAAGGTACGTTCTGCGCGCCACGCCCCAGATCCACCTCCAGCGCCGGGGTCGCCAGCAGGCGAAAGGTGACGGAGACCAGGCGCAGCGGCGCGGTGCCGGCCCCGCTGGCGCCGCCAAGCTCCACCGGCAGCGGCTCGATCAGATGCCGGAAGGCCAGCCCGGCCTGAAGCGTGGTGGCGGGCGGGTCGATATGGATGGCGCCCGAGGTGACGATCGTGGCCGCCGCCGGCGCGCCATCAGCCAGCACACCGACCGTCCGCCCCTCGAGATGCATGAGGCCCGACCAGTCATCCTGCGGCGTCGTCGCAACGCCGGACAGCGCCGCATCGAAGCCGATCGCCGCATCGAAGCATTCCAGCCGATGCGTGCCAAAGCGTTCGACCAGCGCGTAGACGCGGCCCTCGGTCTCCGCCACGGCGCGGAAGGCGCCTTCCGTCTCCTGCCGCGTCCAGGCGATGACCTGTTCGGCGCGATAGAGCGTCAGCGTTGCCAGCGCACCATCGGCCATCGCCACATGCAGCAGCCGTTCCGCCTGATCATAGGCCATGGAAACCGGCGCCTGCACCAGATGCCGCGCCACCAGCGCCAGGTCGTTCGCCTGATAGGCGTCGGCGACATCGGTATAGGCGAATTCATGCACACCGCGGCCGGAGCGCGCCACGAAGACCGTGGCGCCATCCACATCCACCGGCGGCACCTGGCGGTCCACAAGCGTGCCGACGCGGGTCTGCCGGTTGAGCTGGATGGAGGAAGGCGTCAGCGGATCGCCCGTGACCATCCATTCGGCGCCGGAGGTGAAGACCTGCAAATGCCGGCCGGAAAAGACGCCCCGGATCGCATTCACCTGGTCGGAGACCAGCGAGAAGGCGATCGCCTCATCATCCAGGCCGGTACCCGTATCGAAATTCCCGAGGTCGCCGGTGCGCGACAGCCACAGCCGGTTCGGCGCATCGCGTGACCCACCGAGCACCAACCGGTCCTGATGGAAGCAGGCGCAGACCGGCCAGCCACGCACGCCGCTGAAGGCGGTCTCCTGCCAATCCTGCGTCGCCAGCGTGTCGTCCAGCACATCCATCACAGCGGCGGTCGCATTCCGCGGCCCCTCGACGGAGAGGATGACCACGCGCTTGCCCTTCAGCAGGAAGCGGGCGGTGACATGGCCGCTGGAAAAGACGGGCGCGGAACAGGTCAGGGCCACAGTGCCGGTGGTGGCGGAGGCCGCCATGGCGACATCGCGGGTGAAGTTCACATAGGGCGCTTCGGTGAAGATGAAGGGCGACAGGATCCAATCGACATGGCTGGTGCGCGTCAGGCGCTGCGGCGGCATCTCCGGATGGAACAGCAGCAGCGTGTCGGCGCTTTGCGTGAAGGCGAGCTGCGGCAGCATGGTGGTGGACCAGGGCGCCGGCAGGCTGGCGACCTCCGCATCGTTCAGGAAGACCAGCAGGCGGCCCTCGCTCAGCACCAGCAGATAGGTCTGCTCCGTGTTGAACTCGAAGGGCACCAGCCGCGCCGGCCCGGGTAGCATCGCCACATGCCGAAGGCCCGGGCGACGCGCGACGCCGCCGGTCGGCTGGATCACCACGTTGCGCAGCCGCCGCGCGCCATTGGCGAAGGCACGCAGATCGGCACGGCCATACAGCTCCGGCGCCAGTTCACCCGCGGTGAAGGAGGCCTTGATGCGGCGCGTCGCGGCCGTCATGCACGCCCCCTGACATCGACCAGCGGGAAATGCTCGATGGCGCGCGGCGTGTCCTGCTGGCTGTCGATCAACCGCGCGCTGCGCAGCTCGCTCTCCGCCAGGCGGAACAGCATCTCGGCGCGGGATGCGCTTTCGGTCAGCGGCAGGCAGAACTCGGCGGCCAGCCGGGCCACCAGCGCCTGGTCGAAGAAGGGCGGGAAGGCGCTTTCATCGGGGCGGAAGATGTAGGTCAGGGTCACGCTGGTGGCATCCGCATGCAGCCGGTCCTCATGCAGGCGATAGGGCATGCCACGGCCACGCCCACCGCTGCCCGCCGACAGCGCGCGCAGGAAGCCGCTGGGCAATTGGAAGGCATGCGCCATATCGGCCGGCGGCACTGCGGCCAGGCGCGGCAGGCCGGTCTGGGCGGTGGCGAAGGACCAGGGATGCGTGGACAGCAGCATGTCGCGCGTCGGCGCGTAGAGATTCGCCGCCACCTCCGCTTCCGCGGTGCCCTCATCGAGCGAGGCGACGGGCTGCGCGCCGAGGCGCAGCAGGGCGCGCGAGCAGAGCGCCACAGCGGTCAGGGACATTTTGGGGCATCCGATCTGGAATCAGGGGTGGTGTGTGGTGAGGAGAGCGGCGAAGCCCCCCTCACCCAGCCCTTGGTGGGAGAGGGCTTTGTCGCTATTCGGCCGCGCGCATGCGCACGACACCAAAAGCGTCGACCAGTACGGCGCCCTGGCTCATCATGTTGGACACGAAATGCGCCGCGCGATCACCGTGCCAGGTGATGTCGGTTTCCACCTCGGCGGCGCTGGCATGGCCGATGGCGGTGCGGTGGTAGAAGTAGCAATGGCGCAGCGCGCCGGACTTGGTCAGGCCGGAATGCGGCATCCACAGCGCGCCGAGCCAGCGCTTGGCCTGGCTGCCCTTCCACGGCAGCGCATCGTCGCCGACATATTCCGAGGAGGCGAATTCTTCGATCTGCAGCAACTGCGACCACTGCTTCCAGCCAACCACGGCGAAGCGCCCGCCATCATCCGGCACTTCCGCCGCGCCCATCATCTCGAAGGCCAGCAGCACTTTCTGCTTCGTCAGCCCATCCGCATCGGTGGTGCCGGTGGCGGTGCCCACCGCCTCCTGCGTCGCGGTGTCCAGCGCGGCGATGATCAGCTCATCGGTCTTGCGACCCAGCGCATAGGCGCCGGCATTGGCGACGACGCCACGCTCGTCGATATTGGTCTTCAGCTCGTCCAGTCGGTCGATCCAGTCGCCGGCATAATAGTCCTGCAGGATGCATTCGACCTGGGCATGTTCCAGGTTCATCACCGGCACGGAACCATGCCGCGTCTTGGCGGCGGCGACGCCCTTGCCGACCCTCGGGAAGAAGGTGCTGGTGCCGGTCACGCCGGTCTTGGAACGCACGGTCGGGCGCAGCTTGCTGCCCTGGCGCTGATAGGCCTCATGCACCTCGGCCTGGAACTGGCGGGCGAAGACGGCATCGATCTGGGTGGAGACGGACATGCGGATTCCTCATGGGAATGGGGGGAGACGATGCGGCCGCGCCGCCGGTTGTTCCTTGCGGGCCGGCTGCGGGTCGCGTGCCCGCAGGCCCGCCTAGCACCGCGGCCAGGGGGGTTGGTTGCGGGAAAAGGGGGTGGCGGGGCGGATGGGGGCGCTGGTCAGGCCCGCGCCATCCGCCCCGCCGCCGCCGCGCGGCCTTGCCCATGCAGGGCCGGCCAGCGCGGCGGCACCGGCCGGGGGAGCGCGCCGCGCCTCACCCCGTGCCGGATCTGGGGCGGCTACTCGCCGACCAGCCGCCGAAAGCCTTCCGTCACGCGCTTGACGAAATCCGGCTCCCGCGTCCGCCAGTAGCGCGGGTCGCGCATCATCTTGCGAAGCTCCGCCTCATCCGGCCCGGCCTCGGCCCGCGCATCGCGAGACAGCGATGGCTCCTTGCCCTCCATCATCCGATGCAGGGCGACGACGCCATCGGCGGTGGAGGACAGCGCGGTGAACACCGCCTCCGGCAGATGCGCGCGGCCCCAGGCGGAAAGCTGCGCGGCGATGCGACGGAAGCGGTCCTCGCCACCGAAATGCGCGCGCAGCTTCTCCACCTGCCGCCCAGCCTCGAACTCCGCGGCCGCCTCGGCGATCAGCGGCAGCAGGCGTTCGGCGGCTAGGTCATAGACAAGCTGCACCTGCCGCGCGTTGAAGCCGGCCTCATGCAGCCGCTGGTTCACTGCGGAATCCGGCGTCAGCAGCTCGTTCGGCGGCGTCACCTCATAGCCTTCCGGGCTGTCCGGAATGCCCAGCGCGCGGCGCCAGCGCAGCCTTTCCTCCTCCGGCGCGTCATCCGCCGGGGGCGCGAAGCGCTGGGACAGGCGCCGCTCCAGCTCGGTGTAGGATTTCAGCAGGGCGTCGACGCGCAGCGCGCCCTTCGCCTCGTCCCAGAATTTTTCAGGCACTTCGGCAGGCCGCGTGCTCGTGCTGGCAGTTTCCGTCGCGGCGTCGAGAAGGTTGTCGGACATGCCGGGGCTCACTCCTGGATCGGGTTGATGGTCTGGGCCGGGCGGAGGATCTCAGCCGGCGCGCCAAGGGTTCGGGCCAGCCAGCGGGCGGCGGCCGGCGCGTCGAGCACCGCCTGCGCCTCCGCCCCCAGCCCGGCGGCGGTCTGGAGGAACAGCAGCGTGTCGGCGGCATCGGCCCGCGCCTGCACCCGGGCGAGCGGGGAGGCGTAGACCAGCCGCGCCTCCTGCCCATCGAGCAGCAGCGGTGGCACCTCTCCCCGCCGCCGCAGCAGCGACAGGCAGCGCACCACCAGCGGGCCGAGCAGTTCCGCCTGCAAACGTCCGTAGATGGCGCCCAGCAGACGGACGGAGATGGCGCTGCGCTCCGTTACCTCCGTCGCCGTCATCCCCGCCTTGTCAGAGGCCGCGATGCGGTCGGCGAGCAGGGCGCCGCGGATGCGCGCCCGCAAATCCTGAAGAATGATCTGGGAGACATCGAAATTGCCCGGCGCCGCCAACGGGGTCAGCCCCGCCGAGCCCTGCGCCTTCGGGATGATGGCGCCCGGCACCAGGCGGATCGTCGCCGGGTTCAGCACGCCGTCATCCTCCGCCTGCCAGATGCCGGTGGCGGCGATGGAGGCGTTCTTCAGGATCAGCTCCACCACCTTGTTGGCGGTGCGGATATCCGGCAGGGCCTTGGCGACGGGACCGCGGCCATAGGTCTCGCCCGGCACCTTCAGCCAGCGGAAGGCGATGAAGGGATTTTCCCGGAACTGCCCCTCGGCCAGCAGTTCCGGCGCGCCCTCCCCGCCATCCAGCACCACCGCGTAGCGATGGCCCGCAAGGGCGTCCGGCCACACCGCTTCCACCAGGCGAAGCGGCGCCGATTCCTCCTCCTTCTGCTGCTTCGGCAAAGCGAGCCGCGCCGCCGGCCAGCGGGCCAGGATTTCCGCCGGCGTCAGGCGCAGCGCGCGGAACACGGTTTCCAGCCGGCCGGAGGGGCCTTCCTCCAGCACTGTCTCGCGCAACGGCACCGCGGTGAAGCGCAGCGCCGAAATCTCGCCGGGCGGTGCCTCCTCCACCAGCAGCACGGCTGTGCCGGTCACCACCAGTTCGAGAAAGGCCTGGTGCAGCTCCAGCCCGAAATTGGACCGGTCGAGATGGCCTTGCAGCGTCGCCGCCGCCACCTCCAGCCGCTGCGCCACCGCCTGGGCTTCCGGCCCGGTCTCCATGTGCCGGGCGGGCGCCAGGTTGAACCAACGCGACCAGGGCGGCGCCAGCTCGGCGAGCAGGGAGGCGGCAAGCTGTTCCGCCGCATCGGCCGCCGTCGCATCGAACAGCGGCGCGGCCAGCGCGCCTGGCAAAGCGTGGTCGTAGCAATCCTGCCAGCCACCTTCCAACGGCCGGCGGAGCTGCACGGCGCGGGCATGGCGGGCGAGGATCTGTTCGGGGGTCATCATCATCCTCATTCGCCCAGCAGGTTCTTGCGCGCGGCAAAGGCCGGCGCCGGGTCCAGCACCCCGCGGGCGGAGGTGGCGATGGTGCCGGCCAGGCCGCGGCGGGCACGTTCCAACGCTCGCTGCCGGGCCTGCTGTGTCGCGTCCTCCGCGGCAGCCTCGGTGGCGGCGGTTTTTTCCGCGGCCGACTGGGTGGCGAGGTTGGTGTCCTCGGCGGAGACGACCGGCTGCGGCGCCTTGAACAGGCCACCCATGCGCGCTTCCTTCAGCTCGGGGTTGGGCCTCACCCAGGCGGCCAAAAAAAGACCCGCCCGGCGGGGGGCCGGACGGGTCGAAGTTGGGGGACTGGGAGAGGAGGATGCCGAGGGCGCAGCTCGCCCCGTGGCGTGGGTTTGATAGATCGGCGCATCGCCGTAGTCAATATATTTTCCTATCGAATCTGATTATTTTCCTTTTCCCGTCCGCCTAGGGCGCGGAAAAGTTGGAACGGCGTCCAGGCCGAAGGGGCCTGCGGGCCCAGCAGAGCCTGGCACAGCCCCACGCAGCTCAACGGCCGCAGCGTCGGCAGCCGGCGTGCTTCCGGCAGGGCGGGCAAGAATGGCCCGAGCACCCGAAGCCCTGCACGACGATAGAAGCCGGGCAGGTCGAAGCCGGCGGCGACCGGCAGCCGCGCCACCACCAGCCGCCCGGTCAAAGGCTCGATCACCGTCCAGCCGACCTCATCCGCCAGGGCGGCGAAGCAGTGGCGGAAGCCGGGGCGCAGCAGGCGCAGCCAGGGCTGGTCCGCCACCCCACCAAAGGCGATCCAGACCTGCTGGCCCGCCGCCTCCGCCACGCGGCGATGCGCGGCCTGGCGGGCCGCGGTCATGCCAGGCGCCCGGGGAATGCGATCACCTCCGCCGGCACCATGCCGCGCATCGGCCCGGCGACGATTCCCTTGGCGCGCAACGGAAAGTCCAGCCGCTCCATCGCTTCCCGCCACAGGCGCAGGTCACCGGCTTCCTGCGGGATACGCGGGCTCGGCGATTCGTGGCGCTCGCCCCAGATGCGCAGGATGCGGGCATGGGCCAGGTCGATTCGACGCTGGCGATACAGCCGGTCGAGGCATTTCACCACGTCATCCGGCTCGCAGGGCCGCACCACCAGGCCACGGCCGGCGCCGATGCGGGCGCCATCGCGCCGCGCGGTCAGCGCCGCCATGGTCCAGAACCAGGCATCCTCGGCGGAGGCGAAGGGTTGCGCGCGATCCAGGCTGGCCAGGATGGGCGTGTGGCGGGGGGCGATGGACATGGATCGAAGCTCCTCCGAAGGGGCATTTTGCCTAGAACAAAATAGGAACATCTGCTGCGTATCTCGTTCCGTTGATGGTTGCAAGGAGATATTCCTATTGCTTTCCGACTCGAAACCTAGGATGTGCAACCCAGGGCGCGCCTCATCCGGCGCGCATAACGGTTCGGTTCAGACCTTATCCCTTGAGGAACCTTGGCCATGCGGCACGAGGACATCTGGCGGGCCATAGATGCCCTCGCTGCGGAACATGGCCTCTCGGCCTCCGGCCTCGCCCGTCGCGCGGGGCTGGATGCCACCGCCTTCAACCCCTCCAAGCGCACCGGCGCCGATGGCCGCGCCCGCTGGCCCTCCACCGAAAGCGTCGCCAAGGTTCTGAGCGCCACCGGCACGGGGTTCGAGGCCTTCGCCTCCCTTGTCACCGGCGCCCCGGCACTGTCACGCGGTGGCGGCCGCGCAACCATCTCCCGCCGCATTCCGCTGATCGGCCTGGCCCAGGCGGGCAGCGATGGCTTCTTCGATGATGGCGGCTATCCGGTCGGCGGCGGCTGGGACGAGATCTCCATCCCCGACGTGCCGGACCCCAACGCCTATGCGCTGGAGATCAGCGGGGAGAGCATGGAGCCGGTGTTCCGCGACGGCGATGTCGTCATCGTCTCCCCCGGCGCGCCGGTGCGGCGCGGCGACCGGGTGGTGGTGCGAACCCGGCAGGGCGAGGTGATGGCCAAGCAGTTGCTGCGCCAATCGGCGCGGCGGGTGGAACTCGCCAGCTTGAACCCGGCGCATCCGAATTACAGTTTTGACCTGGCCGAGCTGGCCTGGATGCACCGGATCGTCTGGGCGTCGCAGTAGAACCAACGCTCGATTTCATCGACCGTTGGTTTGCTTTTCAGACCCTCAGTCGTGCCGCAGGCACGCCAAATGCGTGACGGGCGCGGCCTTCGGCCGCTTGGCTTCGCCGCACTCACGGCGGGCCGCATTCGCGGCCTCGGTCGGCTTCGCCGACCGCAGGTCAACCTTGTCTGGTATGACTGCCGGACTCCGCGCGAGCCTCAATATTCCGCGTAGATCTCGATGATGTTGTCCTCCGGGTCGCGGAAGAACAGGGTGCGGTGGCGCCAGGATGGCAGGTCGGTTGGCCCCCGCAGAATGGGCACGCCCTTGGCGACGAGCTCCGCGTGACAAGTCTCGATCGCGGGGGGCGGCACGCGGAAGGCCAGTTGCACCGAAGCCGACCCCGCCAGCGCCAGACCGTCGTCACAGACGCTCCATGTCCCGCGCGGCCGCAGCGACAGCAGCGTGGCGCCAAGCCGGAAGCTGACCCAGTTGGGGCGGTCCTCCTCGATCGGAAATCCCATCACGTCCCGATAGAAGGCCCGCATCTCCGCCATCCGGCGGCACAGCAGCACCGTGTGGTCCAGATTGCGGATGCTGCTGAGGCTCATATCTCCCTTCTCCCCGGCTACCGCGGTGGCAGCAGTGGTGCCAGCAACTCCAGATCCTTCTCGGCCCGGCAGACCAGGTAGCGCGGCCCATCATCCGGCAGCGGCGCGCCCACCGGGAAGGCGGTCAGCCCGATATCGCCATAGACCCGCAGCAGCCCGGGCCCGACGCGCCAGAAGGCCGCATCCACGCCAGCGCGTTCGCACATGTCCCGGAAGCGCCAGATGGCGGAGACGCGGTCGCGCTCCTCCCCCGCCGGATCGCCCAGGCCGAGCCAGATGCCGTTGCGCTTGACGAAGCCGAAGCCGGCACGCCCGCTTTCCCCGAACACCGCGCCATCGGCCAGTTCCGGCGCCTCCGCCCCCAAGGCGAGCAGCCGCGCCCGGATCTCCGGACTCCAGGCCTCCGGCACCAGACGGGCCGGTCGCAGCAGCCGCACCACGGCGACCAGCAGCAGCACCGCCGCAAGCCCGACCGAGAAGCGCAGGCTGTCCGGCGCAAGGGGCGAGATCACCACCTCCCACCAGCTTTCCGTCGCGACCTTGCCGCCATAGCTGACCAGCGCCAGCATCAGCGCGCAAAGCCCCACCACCACCAGCGGCAGCAGCGAGGCACCCGCCAACGGTTCGCGCATCAGCCGGGCGCTGCGGTAGAAGGCGCTGCGCATCGCCGCCAGCAAGCCGGCCACCAGCAGGAAAGCGCCCCAGAGCCACCAGCCATCCGCGCGCAGCCAGCATATCAACGCGCCGATGATCAGCAGGACGATGCCCGCGCCCCAGGCCAGGGTCAGCCGCCGCAGCAGCCCATAGCCCATCACCAGAAGCAGCGAGCCGATCAGGGAGGCGGCGAAATGCGAGGCGACCGCGGCCTCATACCCCGCCCATTCCGCCACCGCCGTGCCTCGCGCCGGCAGCGCGCCGACGAAGATCAGCAGCGCGCCGCCGATGCTCACCAGGCCCGCGATCGCCGGCACTTCCAGTGCATCGGCCACGCGCTGCTCCGCGGCGAAGCGCACCAGGGCATGGCGGCGCTGCGCGATCTCGAAGCCCGCGAACAGGATGCCGGCCAGGAACAGCGGCACGATGTAGTAGTACAGGCGGAACAGCAGCAGCGCCCCCACCACCTGCGCCGGCGTCAGCCAGGGCGCCAGGCCGATCAGGATGGCGCCATCGAAAACGCCGATGCCGCCGGGCAGGCTGGCGGCGATGCCGGCGGTATAGGCGGCCACATAGATGCCGAGGAAGCGCAGGAAGGTCAGACCCTCCGCCTCCGGCAGCAGCACGTAGAAGATCATCGCGGTGACCGCGACATCGACGCTGGCCAGGGTGGTCTGGGCCACCGCCATGCGGAAACCGGGCAGATCGATGCGGTGCTTGAAGATCGTCACATGGCTGCGGATGCGCGACAGCGTCACATAGGCGATCACCAGCCCCCACATCGCCAGGCCGAGCAGGTTCATCGCCCAATGCGGCACGTGTTCGCCGAGGCCGGGCACCACCTCCGGCTCCACCAGCAGCACCAGGCCACCGAGCGCGAAGCCACCCAGGCCGAAGGTCAGGCTGGTGAAGGCCACGACCTTGGCGATGGCCAGCGGCGGCAGCCCCCAGGCCGCGTAGAAGCGGTAGCGCACCGCGGCGCCAGACACCGCCGCGAAGCCCAGATTATGCGCCAGGGTATAGGCGCAGAAACTGGCCAGGGAGGTGCGGGCATAGCTGACCGGATAGCCGGCATAGACGCTGCCGAGCCGGTCGTAGATGGTCAGCACCGCATAGGCGAGCAGCGTCCAGCCGGCCGCGATCCACAGCGTGGCGGGATGGATGGCGGCCAGCGAACTGCGGATATCCGCCATCGAGAGGCTGCGGAATTCCTTCTGCACAACCCAGATGGCCGCGATCAGCAGCAGGACGCCGAAGCCCGCCACGCCATGCCGGCGCAGCAGCCCGCCCAGCTTCTTCACGCGGCGGCGTCTCCAAGGGGGGCGTCGCTGGCCGCAGCGGGGCGGGCCAACGCCGTCTCGATCAGCCCGATGGTGCCGGCGATGCCGTAGAGCGCGACGAAGCCGCCGAAGCGCGGCCCCTCCGGCTGGCCGAGCAACACCTGGTACAGCGCGTTGAACCAGGCCCGCGACACGCCGGGGCGGCCATCCTTGGTCATCTCGATGAAAGGCTCCCGCCGACCGGCGTCATAGACCACATCCTGGATGGCGCGGGCCTGTTCGTCCGGCGGCAGCAGGTCGAGCTCCGGCTGCCGCGCCCGCAGCATCGCGGCCAGCGCCTCAAAGGCCGGGCGCTCGGCCTCCGTCGCGGGGCGGTGCTGCTTGTTGGGGGCGACGCGGTCCCGGTAATAGGCCACCGCGTGTTCGACCAGCCGCGCCAGCAGCGGATGCGTCTCCCCGCTCGCCTCCGGCGCGTAGCGGCGCAGAAAGCCCCAGAGCATCTCGGGCGCATCGGCGTTGATCACGCTGGCGAGGTTCATCAGCATGGTGAAGGACACCGGCGTGCCCGGGTCGTTGGTCGGCCCGCCCAGGATGTGCCAGGCCGGATTGTCCGGGCCAGGCGCCGTCCGCAGCCGGTCGAGGTTCTGCACATATTCGTCGACGGCGCGCGGAATGACGTCGAAATGCAGCCGCTTGGCGCGGCCGGGCTGGTTGTACATGAACTGCGCCAGGGATTCGGGCGGCGCATAGTGCAGCCACTCGTCGATGGTCAGGCCATTGCCCTTCGACTTGCTGATCTTGCCGCCTTCCTCATCGAGGAACAGCTCATAGGTGAAGCCGATCGGCGGCTGGCCGCCAAGCACCTTGCAGATGGCGCCCGAGAGCCTGACGCTGTCGATCAGGTCCTTGCCTGACATCTCGTAATCCACGCCGAGCGCATACCAGCGCAGCGCCCAGTCGGCCTTCCACTGGGCCTTGCAATGGCCGCCGGTGATGCGCGTGCCGTGGCGTTCGCCGGTCTCGGGATCGACCCAGACCAGCAGGTCCTCCGCCGGCAGCACCTCCTCCATCGGCACCTGCATCACCACGCCGGTCTTCGGGTGGATCGGCAGGAAGGGGGAATAGGTGGCGCGGCGTTCCGGGCCGAGGGTTGGCAGGATCACCGCCCGCACCTCCTCATGCCGTTCCGCCATGCGCAGCAGCGCCGCATCGAATCGCCCCGAACGATAATAGTCGGAGGATGAGGCGAATTCGTAGTCAAACCCGAAACGGTCGAGGAAGGCGCGCAGCCGGGCGTTGTTGTGATGCCCGAAGCTTTCATGCGTGCCGAAGGGATCCGGCACCGCCGTCACCGGCCGGCCGAGATATCCCGACAACATCTCCCGGTTAGGAACATTGTCCGGCACCTTGCGCAGCCCGTCCATGTCGTCGCTGAAGGCGATCAGCTTGGCGGGCATGCCGGTCAGCCTTTCGAAGGCGCGGCGCACCCAGGTGGTGCGCGCCACCTCCCCGAAGGTGCCGATATGCGGCAGGCCGGAGGGGCCGTAGCCGGTTTCGAACAGCGCCGCCGTTTTGCCGCTGGACTTGACCCGATCGGCGACCTTGCGCGCCTCCTCGAAGGGCCAGGCCTTGGCGGTGGTGAGATCGGCGGACATGGCGGGCTTGCACCTCAAGCTGGGACTGCTGCGCCTTATAGAAGGGGGCGGCGATCCAGGCGAGGCCATGGCCGAAGACGGTGCGGCCCACGCGGCCGGGTTCCGCGGCGCCTCGGAGCCGCCTGACGACCGCGCATAGCGATATTTTAGCAATTTTCTGCTGACATGAAGCCTCCTGGTCTATTGATTTGCAGATGAAACAAGGAAGCTTCCGATGATGGCCTGCTCCTGCTGTGCCGATGCGCCCCGAGGCCTCGGGCGTCGCCGCCTGCTCTGGGGCGCCGCCGCCCTTGGCTGCATGGCCGTTGCCGGCCCGGCGCGGGCGGATAGCTCGGCCATGGCCCATACCAGCATGACCCCCGACCAGGCATTGCAGGCCCTGATGCAGGGCAATGAGCGCTTCCTGAGCGGCGCGGTGACCCCCGCCGCGCCGGACCCGGAGCGCCGCGCCAGGCTCGCCACCGGCCAGGCCCCCTTCGCCGCCATCCTCGGCTGCGCCGACAGCCGCGCCTCCCCGGAACTGCTGTTCCATGCCGGGCTGGGCGAGCTGTTCGTGGTGCGCAACGCGGGCAATATCGCCGATACCGGCGCCATCGGCAGCCTGGAATACGCCATCGGCAATCTCGGCGTGCCGCTGATCGTGGTGCTGGGCCACCAGAGCTGTGGCGCCGCCTCCGCCGCCGTGGCCATGGCGCAGAACGAGCTGACCCTGCCGCGCCACCTGCGGGACATGCTGCTGCCGATCCTGCCGCCGGCCCTGGCCGCGCTGCGGGCCGGGGGCGATGCGACGGATGGCGCCGTGCGCGGCAATATCCGCCGCAACGTCGCCCGCCTGACCGATGACAGCCCGGCCATCGCCGCGGCGGTCCATGCGGGCAAGGTGCGTGTCGTCGGCGCCTACTACACCCTGACGGATGAGCGGGTGTCGCTGATGGCCTGATGGCATCACCGGGCAGCGTTGCGCAGAAGGATGATTGGCCCGCCCGGCGCTTTGCGCTATGCGAGCCGACCATTCTTGCAACAGGAGCAGCGTGCGATGCGTGTGGGTGTGATCGGCGCCACCGGAGCGGTGGGGCGGGAGCTGGTGGAGGTCCTCGGGCGGCGTCGCTTCCCGGTGACGAAACTCCGCCTCTTCGCCTCGGGTCGCAGTGCCGGCACGATTATGCCCACGCCCTTCGGCGACACGGTGATCGAGGAATTCAGCCAGGAGGCCGCGCGCGACCTGGACCTGGCCCTGCTCGCCGTCTCCGGCGATTTCGCGAAGAAGCACGCGCCCGGCCTGGTCGCCGCCGGTGTCACCGTGGTGGACAATTCCTCCGCCTTCCGGCTGGAGGAAGGCATTCCGCTGGTGGTGCCGGAGGTGAATGCGGCGGCCATCGGCGATGCCAAGCTGATCGCCAACCCGAACTGCACCACCGCCATCCTGGTGGTGGCGCTCGCCCCGCTGCACGCCGAATTCGGCATCAAGCGCGTCATCGTCTCCACCTACCAGGCCGCCTCCGGCGCCGGGGCGGAGGGCATGGTGGAGCTGGAGCGGGAGACGCGGCGCGTGCTGGTCGATGGCGAGAAGGCCCAGAACGAGGTCTTCGCCCATCCGCTGGCCTTCAACGTGATCCCGCACATCGATAGCTTCCAGCCGAACGCCTATACGCGGGAGGAGATGAAGGTCGCCTGGGAATCCCGGAAGATCATGGGCCTGCCCGATCTTCTGATCTCCTGCACCGCCGTCCGCATCCCGACCATGCGCGTGCATGGGGAGAGCGTGACGATCGAGACCGAGCGCCCCGTCACCGCCGAGGCCGCCCGCGCCGTGCTACGCAAGGCCGCCGGCGTGAAGGTGCTGGATGACCCGGCCGCCCTGCTCTACCCGATGCCGCTGACCGCCACCGGCCAGGACGATGTCGAGGCCGGCCGCATCCGCGCCAACCCGGTGTTTGGCGATCGCGGCCTCGATTTCTTCCTCTGCGGCGACCAGCTGCTGAAGGGCGCGGCGCTGAACGCGGTGCAGATCGCGGAGCGCGTGCCGACACTTCGGGTGCCGGCCTGAGGGCAGCCGTTCGGCTGACCTGATCTGCCCCTTAGAAATTCAGCGCCTCCCTCTCCCCCCAACGGGGGGAGAGGGAAGGGGTGAGGGGGTCTTCCGAGTATGGCTTTGACGACGCCGAGGGGTCCTTCGCCTTTTCTGTAATCGACGGAACAACCGGCAAGCCCCCCTCACCCAATCCTCTCCCACTGTCAGGGGGAGAGGGCTCTTTCCCCCCGCGCGCCGCCATAATGGGAATTCGCATGCCGCCGCGCTTTTCCCTCTTTGTTCCCTCCCGCGCTGCCGCCACATTGGCGGCATGACTTCGCCTCGCCCGGCCGCCGCGGCATTCACGCAACCCCGACTGCTGCTGCCGGACAGCCCCGCGCTGATCGCCGGCTTCGGCCGTGGCACGCTGCTGACCCCCGATGGCGAACTCTTCTCCGGCCCGGCCATCGAAATCGGCCGCCGGCTGCGCGACATGCCGCCGCCCATGGTCGTGCATGCCCCCGCCGCCGCCCGCCGCCTGGGCCTGAACCCCTTCCCCGCCTGCGACCTGCTGGAGCTTTTCGCCTTCTGCCAGCCGGCCCGGCCCGCCGCCCCCACCCCGCGCGGCCTGGCCCTGGCGCTCGACCGCACGCCGCCGGAGGATGAGGAAGCACTGGCGGCCCTGCTGCCGGAACTCGCCACCGATCTGCTGCGCCACCTCGCCGCCGGCCGCCACAGCCCGATGAACCGCGACGCAGCCGCGCTCGCCGCCAAGCTGCGGCAGGAAACAGGTTGGCCCTGGGCGGATTCGATTCTCGCCGCCCTCGGCCAGGCCCAGGCGCGACCCTCCCCGGACCCGCTGAAGGTCTGGCGCCGCCTGCCGGATTGGGAGGAAGCGGCCCCGCCCCCGCCCCCCAGCCAGCACCCCGTCTCCGCCACCGAGGCCCGCCAGCGCCTGGCCGACATCCTCGGCGAAGGTTCGGAACAGCGGCCGCAGCAGGCCGACTACGCCTCCGCCGCCGCCAGCGCCTTCCAGGCGCGGGACGTGCCAGGCGCGCCGCATCTGGTGCTGGCGGAAGCGGGCACCGGCACGGGCAAGACGCTCGGCTATGTCGCCCCCGCCAGCCTCTGGGCGGAACGCAACGGCGCGCCGGTCTGGATCTCCACCTTCACTCGCAACCTGCAACGCCAGATCGACCAGGAAACCGCCCGCCTCTACCCCGACCCCACCGAGCGCCGCCGCCGCATCGTCGTGCGCAAGGGGCGGGAGAACTACCTCTGCCTGCTGAACATGGAGGAGGCGGTGGGCGCCGCCGGCATGGCCGGGCAATGGCTGCCGCTCGGCCTGATCTCGCGCTGGGCACTGGCGACCCGCGACGGCGACCTGCAAGGCGGCGATTTTCCGGGATGGCTGTCGGAGCTGTTCGGGTCGCACAATGTCTGGCCGCTGGCCGACCGGCGCGGCGAATGCATCCACTCCGCCTGCGGCCATTACAAGCAATGCTTCGTCGAACATTCGATCCGCCGCGCCAAGACCGCGACGCTGGTGGTGGCCAACCACGCGCTGGTGATGGTGCAGGCGGCGCTCGGCGGTGGCGAGGATGGCCGGCCGCAGCGCCTGGTCTTCGATGAGGGCCACCATCTGTTCGATGCCGCCGACGCTGCCTTCTCCGCCGATCTGTCGGGCGGAGAAGCGGCGGAGCTACGTCGCTGGCTGCTGGGCGCCGAGGGCGGCCGTTCCCGCGCCCGCGGCCTGTCCCGCCGGCTGGAGGAGCTGATCGGCGACCGCCCCGACCTGCTGCTGCCCTTGGAGGAAGCCTTGCAGGCCGCCCGCGCCTTGCCCGGCCCCGGCTGGCCCAACCGCCTGGCAGAGGAGGAGGCCGACAGCGCCCGGGGCGCCACCGAGGTGTTTCTGCAAGCCATCCGCCGCCAGGTGCTGGCCCGCGCGCGGGACGAGGAAGCCGGATACGGCATCGAATGCGACCTGCATCCGCTGGCCGAGCCGGTGGCGGGCGCCGCCGCGGACCTCGCCGACAGCCTGACCCGCCTGCGCATCCCCTTGCAGACCCTGCATGACCGCCTGGCCGCGCGGCTGGAGGATGAGGCGGAGGAGCTGGAGCTTGGCGACCGCATCCGCATCGAGGCTGCCTGCCGTGGCCTGGAACGCCGCGCTTTGATGCCGCTGACCGCCTGGTGCGCCATGCTCGGCACCCTGTCCGCCCCACCCCGCGCGCCCGGCACCCGCCCGGACTATGTGGACTGGTTCGCGCTGGATCGGCGGGAGGGGCGGGAGGTGGATTGCGGCATGCACCGCCACCACCTGGACCCCACCCAGCCCTTTGCCATGGCGGTCGCGGCCCCGGCCCATGGCGTGCTTATCACCTCCGCCACCCTGCGCGATCATGGCAGCCTCTCCGAGGCCGAGGCGGCGGAGGAAGCGCCGGAGGCCGCCTGGCGCGCGGCGGAAGCCCGCACCGGCGCCGCCCACCTGCCCAACCCGGCCATCCGCGCCGCCGTCGCCTCACCATTTGACTACGCGAGCCGCACCCGCGCCATCGTGGTGGAGGATGTGAACAAGGCCGATCCGGGCCAGGTCGCCAGCGCCTATCGCGCCTTGTTCGGCGCCTCCGGCGGCGGCGCGCTGGGCCTGTTCACGGCGGTGCGGCGGCTGCGGGATGTGCAGTCCCGCATCGCCCAGCCCTTGGCCGAGCGCGGCATTCCGCTCTACGCGCAGCATGTCGATGCGATGGACAATGCGACGCTGGTCGACGTGTTCCGCGCCGAGGAACATGCCTGCCTGCTCGGCACGGATGCGATGCGGGATGGCGTGGATGTGCCGGGCCGGTCGCTGCGCCTGCTGGTTTTTGACCGGGTGCCCTGGCCGCGGCCCTCCATCCTGCACCGAGAGCGGCGCACCCATCTCTCGGAAGGCCAGCCGAAATCCTATGACGACGCCATCGCCCGCCACCGGCTGCGCCAGGCCTTTGGGCGGCTGATCCGGCGTCATGACGACAAGGGCGTCTTCGTGCTGCTCGACCGCTCCTGCCCCTCCCGCCTTCTGGCGGGCCTTCCCACGGGCGTGGTGGTGCGGCGGATGGGGCTGCGCGACGCGGTGGCCGAAACCCGGGACTTTCTCGCGGAGAGCTGAATCATGGATGTCCGCCCGACCCTCGATGCGCCGGATGACGACCCCTACCTCTGGTTGGAGGAGGTAGAGGGTGACCGCGCCTTGGCCTGGGTCGCCGACCAGAACGCCCGCACCCGCGCCCGCTTCGCCGATGCCGGCTTCGAGGCCGATCGCGACGCGCTGCGCACCGCGTTGGACCGCCCCGGCCGCCTGCCGCACGTCACCCGCCGCGGCCCCCACCTGTTCAACTACTGGCAGGACGCCGCCAATCCGCGCGGCCTCTGGCGCCGCACCACCATGGACAGCTTCCGCAGCGAATCCCCGGAGTGGGAGGTGTTGCTGGACCTCGATGCGCTGACGGCGGCGGAGGGCGCGGATTGGGTCTGGAAGGGCGCCACCACCCTGCCCGGCCGCCATGACCGCGCGCTGCTGCGCCTGTCCCGTGGCGGCGGCGATGCGGTGGTGCTGCGGGAATTCGACCTGACGACCCGCAGCTTCCCGGCCGATGGTTTTGCCCTGCCCGAGGCCAAGGGCGGCGCCGGCTGGTTGGACCGGGACACGCTGCTGCTGTCTTCCGCGCTCGGCGGTGCCACCAGCTCTGGCTATTCCCGCACCGTCCGGATCTGGCGGCGCGGTGCCGACCCGCTGGCCGCGCCAGTGATCTTCGAAGTGCCGGAGACCAGCATGGCGGGCTCCGCCGGCGTGGACCGCGAGGGCGGGAAGGAGATGCTGGTCTTCTTCGAACAGCTCGGCTTCTACGACGCCCGCATCCATCTGGGCGACCGCGAGGGCCCCAAGGCGGAAATCCCACTGCCCACGGATGCGCATTACGCCTGGCAGCGCGGCCATGTCGCGGTGAAGCCGCGCACCCCCTGGACGGTCGGCGGCACCATCCACGCGCCCGACACACTGCTCGGCCTGTCCTTCGACGCGGTGATGCAAGGCGCGCCGGTGGCGGAGGTGCTGTTCACCCCCGAACCGCGCCGCGCCCTGCAAAGCTTCACCTGGTGCGACGGCACGCTGGTGCTCAGCATTCTGGATAATCTCGAACCGCATTTCGCCCTGCTGACACCGGGTGCGGATGGCTGGCGGCGCCAGGAAGTGCCCGGCCTGCCGCGCATCGGCGTGGTGGACCTCTGGGCGCTGGATGCGGAGGCGGAGGAATCGGACGGCACGCTGCTGGTCATGGCGCAGGACCCGGTGACGCCGCCGCGCCTGCTGCTGACCCGCACCACGCCCACCACGCCCGCCTTGCTGAAATCCGCCTCCCCCAGCTTCGACGCCGCCGGGCTGGTCGTGACGCGGCATGAGGCCGTGTCCTCGGACGGCGAGCGCATCCCCTATGTGCAGGTCGGGCCGAAGGACGAGACCGGACGCGCGCCCGTGCATCTTTCGGCCTATGGCGGCTTCCAGGTCTCCCGCCTGCCGAACTACGCTGCGACCTCCGGCCTGCTCTGGCTGCAGAAGGGCGGCACCACGGTGCTCGGCCAGATCCGCGGCGGCGGGGAATTCGGCGTGGCCTGGCATGAGGCCGGACGGTTGGCCAACAAGCCGAAAAGCCACGACGATTTCGCGGCCATTGCCGCGGATCTGGTGGCGCGCGGCGTGACGGTGCCGGGGCGCATCGCGGCGGAGGGTGGCTCCAATGGCGGGCTGCTGGTCGCCAATATGCTGACCCGCTATCCGGAGCGTTTCGGCGCGCTGTTCTGCACCATCCCGCTGATCGACATGCGCCGCTACACGAAGCTGCTGGCCGGCGCATCCTGGATGGCCGAGTATGGAGACCCGGACAAGCCCGAGGACTGGGCCTTCATACGCCATTTCTCCGCCTATCACGCCGCCGAGCCCGGCCGCGCCTACCCGCCCATCCTGCTGGCCACGACCCGGCGCGACGACCGCGTGCATCCCGGCCATGCCCGCAAGATGGCGGCGAAGTTGCAGGCCCTGGGCTATGATGCCTGGCTGCTGGAGCCCGAGGCGGGTGGGCATGGCTACGGCAAGGACAATGCCGAGGTGGCCAGCTTCGCCGCCCTTGGCGCCGCCTTCCTGCGGCGGGCCATTGGCTGGGATGTGTAAAACCCTCCCTTGACCCGCCTCGTCCCAGGGGCGACCAACGGCCCGGAAATCGGAGACCCATCATGCCAAGCCGCGCTGCCGCCGAACCCGCCGTGACGAGCTTCACCGCCCAGGAAGCCCTGGTCTGCGCCATGGTGCTGATGTCGGTCGCGGACGGGCCGATGTCCGATGCCGAGCTGGCCATGATGTCCCGCATGGTCCAGGACCTGCCGGTCTTCGCCGATTTCCACAGCGCGGATATCGAGACGGTGACCAATATCGTCGCGGGCCTGCTCGGTCGCACCGATGGGCTGGACCGCGCCATGGCCATGCTCTGCGACACCCTGCCGATGCGTCTGCGGGAAACCGCCTACCTCCTGGCCTGCGAGGTCTGTGCCGCAGATGGCGATGCGACGCAGGAGGAGCTGCGCTTCCTGCAGGACCTGCGCATCGGCCTCGACCTCGACCGCCTGATCGCCGGCGCCATCGAGCGGGCGGCCAAGGCGCGCTTCCAGGTCATCTGATCCTCATCGCGGCGGCGTGAGGACCAAAATAGAGACACGCGAACACACGCCCTGCGTGCAATCCTTCCCCGATACGATCGGGGAGCAAACAAATGGCCTGGAAGGTGATGTTCCGCGGCGACAGCCGCCATCCGGTGAACGACAACATCTTCACCAACGGCTTCACGAAGCAGAATCCCGCCATCGCGGCGCCCACCTATCGGGGCGCGGGGCCGGGGCAGGCCGGGGACCTGGACCCGCTCACCGGCGTCTGCGTCTCCGCCCGCTTCCAGGGCGCGGCCATGTTCCCGCTGAAATTGCAGGCCTGGGGCCCGGTGGCGCCCAGCACATTCATCTATGTGGTCTGCGTTGATCCCGCCACGCTGCTGAACACCCATGCGCAGCAGGTCCAGGATTCCCTGGGCGCCAAGGTGGGCACGCAATGGACCAACCCGCGGGCCGGGGAAAACCAGGACTGGAGCGTCAAAGCGCCCATGTGGCCGCTATTCGCGCATGAACTGGCGGCCGATTCCATCCCGGCCGGCGACATCATCAGCGCCATCGAATGCACCAGGACCTGGAGCGGCTGGAATTGGCAGAATGGCGGCACCTATCGCCTCGGCACCATCTACCACAATCCCGGCTGCACCGCGCCGCAGCAGGCGATCACCCTGGGCCGCGACTTCCTGGCCAAGGAGTTCAACAACCACCGGGACAACACCCTGCCCAATGGCGATGGCGGCTTCACCCTGTCGGTGCTGAGCTGAGCACCCCGTCCCGCGCCACCACCCGCCCATGGCTAAGCACCAACCGGCGCGGCGGGGTGGCGACCACGGCCTCCGCCACTGTCTCCGCCTCCACCAGCACCAGGTCGGCGCGGGCGCCCACCGCCAGCCCGTAATCGGCGAAGCCGCAGCCTTCCGCCGCCCAGTCGGTGACGGTGGCCAGCGCCAAGGCGATCTCGTCGTCGCGCCGAAACTCGTTCTTCAGGCCGATCAGCATCGCCCGCTGCAACATGTCCGGCATGTTGTAGGGGGTCCAGGTGTCGCGGATGCCGTCATTGCCGCCGAAGATCCGCCCGCCGGCGGCGCGCATGGCCTTCACGGAAGGCACGGCGCGGGACGGTGGCGCGGTGGTCGCCACGGCGATCCCGGCCTCCGCCAGCGCGGCATAGAGCGCCGGGGCGCGGGCGACATCGCCGAGGCAGAAGCCGTGGCTGATGACCACCTTCCCCTGCATGCCCAGCGCCAGGGTGCGCTCCACCGTCAGTTCCAGCGCGAAGGCCCCGAGCTCCCCCGGCTCATGCAGATGGATATCCAGCGGCTTGCCGTGCTTTTCCGAAAGCCCAAAGACCGCATCCAGATGCCCCTTGGGGTCGCGGTCGATGCCGGAGGGGTCGAGCCCGCCGACGATATCCGCGCCATTGCGCAGCGCCTGGTCCAGAAGCTCCAGCGTGCCGGGGCGGACCAGCAGGCCGGATTGCGGGAAGGCCACCACCTGAAGGTCCATGGTGCCGCGCAGCTCTTCCCGCAGTGCGACCAGTGCGTCGCAATGCGTGGTGCCAATCTCCGTATCCACATCCGCGAAACTGCGGATACGGGTGGTGCCGCGGGCCAGGAATTCGCGGGCCAGGCGGGCGGATTGCGTCGCGGGGTCGAAGCCGCTGCGGCGCGTGGCGCGCTCCGTGTCGATGCGGTCGATCAGGCGCGGACCGACCTCATTGGTCCACCAGCCCATGCCCCAGCGCGACTTGTCGAGATGAGTATGGCCCTCGACGAAGGCCGGCAGCGCCAGCAGCCCTTGCCCGTCCAGCACCGTGGCACCCGCTGGTGCCGCCAGACCCGGCCGGATGGCGGCGATCCTCTCGCCCTCGATCAGCAGATCGACGGCGGCACCGCCCAGGGGACGGCAATTGCGCAGCAGCGTGGTCATGCGGCCAGAACCCAATCCCGGAAAAGGTCGAGGTCGATATTGCCACCGCAGAGAATGGTGGCCACCCGCCGGCCGCGCATGCGGTCCTTTTCCTGCAACAGCGCTGCCAGCGGCGCGGCGCCGGCGCCCTCGGCCAGGTTATGGGTGTCTTGCCAATAGGCGCGGATGGCCGCGGCCACCTCTTCATCCGTCACCGTCAAGATGCGCGCCGCGCCCTTGGCGATGATGGCCAGGGCCGCCGGGTCCGGCACCCGCGTCGCCATGCCGTCGGCCCGCGTCTCCGCCCGCTCCGTCGTCACCACCCGGCCGGCGGCCACGCTACGGGCATAGGAATCGGCGCCGGTGCTCTGCACGCCGATGATCTCGGTCGACAGCCCCAGCAGGTCGCGGGCCATGATGCAGCCGCAGATGCCGGAGCCCAGCCCGATCGGCACATAGAGCGCGTCCAGCCGCGGTGCGGCGCGGAACAGCTCCAGCGCATAGGTCGCCACGCCGCGCACCAGGTCCGGCGCGAAGGAGGGGGCGAATTCCAGCCCCTCGGCCGCCGCCAGCCGCATGGCATGTTCGCGCGCCGCGTCGAAATCCGCGCCATGTTCCACCAACCGGGCGCCCTGGGCGCGCATGGCGGCGTTCTTCTCCCGGCTATTGCCCTCCGGCACCACGATGGTGACCGGCACGCCGAGGCGTTGCCCGGCATAGGCCAGAGACTGGCCATGATTGCCCCGCGTGGCGGAGATGATGCCGGGGGTCTCCGACCGTTCCCGCTTCAACCGCTCCATGAAGACCAGCCCGCCGCGCACCTTGAAGGCGCCGGTCGGCGTGTGATTTTCGTGCTTCACCCAGACTTCGGCGCCGGTTCGTGCCGCCAACAAGGGCCAGGCATATTGGGGGGTCGCGGGGAATACCGCGTGAACCAGTCTCGCGGCGGCCTCCAGCCCAGGCAGGTCGAACACGCAACATCCTCCTTTTGGAAACATCGGCGCGCCGCCGCGTTCCTCTCGATGAACAGCATAGTGGAGGAGGCCGCCATGGCCATCACCGTCAACAGCAGCCAGTGGACCGGCGAGAGCAGCGAAAGCGCCAAGGGCGTGCCGGTGGTCTGGGGCGAGTTCGCCAGTGACGCCGCGCGCGATGCCGCCATCGCCCATCTCAAGGCCGATGGCGCGAAGCGACAGACACCGACGACCGACACCGACCGCCCGGTGAGCCCACCGGATGAAAACCCGGAGGAAGCCGACCTTCGCAACCGCCGTCAGCTCGGCGTGGGGATGTCCATGGCGGCAACGGCGATGGGCGCGGCGGGGCTGGTGATCGCCAGCGGTGGCGCCCTTCTGCCGGCCGTGGCCGCCGCGGCTGCGGCCGGTGCAGGCGCGGGCCTGGCCGGAGAGGCCGTGGCCGGCGCGGTGACGGAAGACCAGCAGGAAGGTGCCCGGCTTCCGCCCAGCGATGCCCCGCTGATTGGCCTTCGCGCGCCCGATGAAGCGACGCGCCACGCGGCGGAGGCCGCCCTGCGGGAAGCCGGAGCCATCAACATCATCATCGACGAGGACTGATAAGGGCGCCCCGCTGAAAACCGGGGCGGCGGAAGGCGGGCGGCATCAGCCGCCCGCCTCAACCCGTTGATTACAGCGGCCGGAGATTGATGGCAGCCGCCTTGCCGCGCTCCATCGCCACTTCGTAGGAGACCTTCTGGCCCTCATTGAGGCCCTGAAGGCCCGCCTTCTGGACGGCCGTGATGTGGACGAACACATCCTTGCCGCCATCCTGCGGGACGATAAAGCCGAAGCCCTTCGTCGCGTTGAACCATTTTACGGTGCCAGTCGCCATGCGAACTGGTTCCTCCCTGGACTAGCTCGCCCAAGCGCCGATCGCCCGGGCGGGGCGCCATGCGGCGGCGGCGGAACCTGGAGGCACCCTGGACGGAGCCGGGGAGGCACGACGAGGCAAGCCGATACGCAATGACCGTTGCAGGATGCGCACCCCCACTGGGGCAAGTCAAAGCCGCCGGAGGCCGGTCACGGCGATGTCAGATTTGTTGCGGTCGTAACAAAAAAAGAGGCGGACCGGACGGTCCGCCTCCTTCTTTCGGCAAATTCTGTCCGAGGTGGCAGCCGGTTACCCGGCTGCCGGCCGCGATCAGAAGTCCATGTCGCCGCCCATGCCGCCCATGCCGCCGCCGCCACCGCCGGCCGGAGCCGACTTCGCGGGACGCTCGGCCACCATGGCTTCGGTGGTGATCAGCAGGGACGCGACGGAGGCCGCATCCTGCAGCGCCGTGCGCACGACCTTGGTCGGGTCGATGATGCCGGCGTCCACCAGGTCCTTGTACTCGTCCTTCTGGGCGTCGTAGCCGTAGGTGTAGACGTCGCTGCGGAGCACTTCGCCCGCAACCACGGCGCCATCCTTGCCGGCGTTCTCGGCGATCTGCTTCAGCGGCGCCTGGATGGCGCGGCGAACGATCTCGATGCCGACCTGCTCGTCGCTGTTGGAACCCTTCAGCGTGTGCAGGTTGGTGCTGGCGCGCAGCAGCGCGGTGCCGCCGCCCGGCACGATGCCTTCCTGAACCGCGGCGCGGGTCGCATGCAGCGCGTCGTCGACGCGATCCTTGCGCTCCTTCACCTCGACCTCGGTCGAGCCGCCGACGCGGATGACGGCGACGCCACCGGCCAGCTTGGCCAGACGCTCCTGCAGCTTCTCACGGTCGTAGTCCGAGGTGGTCTCCTCGATCTGCGCCTTGATCTGCTCGCAGCGGCCCTGGATCTCGGTCTTCTCGCCGGCGCCGTCGACGATCGTGGTGTTTTCCTTCTCGATCTTCACCAGCTTGGCGCGGCCGAGCATGGCGAGGGTCACGTTCTCGAGCTTGATGCCGAGATCCTCGGAAATCACCTGGCCACCGGTCAGGATCGCGATGTCTTCCAGCATCGCCTTGCGGCGATCACCGAAGCCCGGCGCCTTGACGGCGGCGATCTTCAGGCCACCACGCAGCTTGTTCACGACCAGGGTCGCGAGCGCCTCGCCCTCGACGTCCTCGGCCACGATCACCAGCGGACGACCGGACTGAACAACGGCCTCGAGCAGCGGCAGCATCGGCTGGAGCTGGGAGAGCTTCTTCTCGAAGATGAGGAGGTAGGGGTTCTCCATCTCCGCGATCATCTTCTCCGCATTCGTGATGAAGTACGGGGAGACGTAGCCGCGATCGAACTGCATGCCCTCGACGACGTCGAGTTCGGTCTGGATGGACTTGGCTTCCTCGACGGTGATGACACCCTCGTTGCCAACCTTCTCCATCGCCTTGGCGATCATCTCGCCGATCTCGTTCTCGCCATTGGCGGAGAGCGTCCCGACCTGCGCCACTTCGGCGGAGGTGGTGATCTTCTTCGTCTTGGCTTCCAGCTCGGCGACGATCTGGGTCACGGCCTTGTCGATGCCGCGCTTCAGATCCATCGGGTTCATGCCGGCGGCCACAGCCTTGGCACCCTCACGGACGATCGCCTGCGCCAGAACGGTCGCGGTCGTCGTGCCGTCGCCGGCCGTGTCGTTGGTCTTCGAGGCCACTTCGCGCACCATCTGCGCGCCCATGTTCTCGAACTTGTCGGCCAGCTCGATCTCCTTGGCGACGGTGACGCCGTCCTTGGTGATCCGCGGTGCGCCGAAGCTCTTGTCGATCACGACGTTGCGGCCCTTCGGGCCCAGCGTCACCTTCACGGCGTCGGCCAGAATGTCCACGCCACGAATCATCTTCTCGCGCGCAGAGGCGCCGAACTTCACGTCCTTGGCAGCCATGTGTCTAAATCCTTGTCGATGTTGAGGAGCGGTGCGGTCCCGGATGGCGGCGCCGCGGTCAGGCCGCGTCGCCAGCCGTCATCAGGCCAGGATGCCCATGATGTCGGACTCCTTCATGATGAGGAGCTCCTCACCATCGAGCTTCACTTCCGTACCGGACCACTTGCCGAACAGGATCTTGTCGCCGGCCTTCACGTCGAGCGCGCGGAGCTCGCCCTTGTCGTTCAGCGTGCCGGAGCCGACGGAGACGACTTCGCCTTCCTGCGGCTTTTCCTTGGCAGTGTCGGGAATGATGATGCCGCCCTTGCTCTTCTCTTCAGCCGCGAGGCGGCGGACGAGAACGCGGTCATGCAGTGGACGAAAGCCCATGGACTTCTCCTGTCGCTTCCAGTGATTGGCAAGCTCTTCCGGAGATAACAGCGGCCAGCGAACCCGATCTCGGCGTCCGTTAGCACTCCCCCCAGAGGAGTGCCAGCGATGTAGGCCAGTCATCTTTCTTCGTCAAGTCTCGGCAGCACTCTCGGATTGCGAGTGCTAACGAATTGATTGTGAAGGTTTTTCTTGCGCTTCCTTAACCCCTTCGTGGCAAGCTGACGGTGCCTGGCGAGGATCGCCCGGCATGTCGCGCAAGGATTGACCCCACAGGGTCAGGAAGGAGCACGATGCAGCTCGAAGGCCTGGAACGCTTCGCCCGTCTCGCCACCCTCCCCGATTGGCACCTGACCACCGCCGAGATCCTGTACCACATGCCGGACCATCCCGGCCTGTTGCAGAGCTTCATCTGGCAGAAGCACGACCTGGCGCCGAGCTTCCCCGCGCTCGGCCGGTTCCTCGCCTTCTGGCAGCGGGAGATCGAAGGCCCGCTGCATTCCGTCCGCGTCGCCTCCTCCGCCCTCACCCGCCCGGCGGAGCTGCGCTATGCGGGGGGTCAGTTCATCCTGCACTGAGCGGGCGCTACAGCTCCGGCAGGGCCTTGGTCAGTTTCGCCTCGAATTCGCTGGCCAGGCCCTTGCCGAGCGGCGTGTTGTAATGCGCCTTCCAATAGGCACCCATCGCCTTCACATCGCCAGCCGCCGGCAATTTGCCCGGCGCGCGGCGATAGCGCAGCCTGGCCATCACCGCGGCGTAGATATGGTTCTCAACCATCAGCTCGGCCTTCGGGTGACCGCTGGCCAGCCCGGCGACGGCTCGCGCCCTGGCCGCCAGCGCCTTGCGGAAGTCGAGAAAATTCACCCAGATATCGTCATGGGTTGTGGGCTCCATCTGGAAGTAGCCGACGGCTGGGCCGCGCGTGCCATCCCTATTGGCCAATTGCCGCAGATGCTTCAGCCCGCTTTCCTGCAAGGCGGTGCCGAGCAGCAATTGCCGCGCAGCCGTCGTCGCCTCCGGATCATCGAGCGCGATCGCCGCCAAAGCGGGGTCGATCACCTTCTGTGCGAAGCCTTGGACCGTCCAGACTGCATCCGCCATGGCGCACCTCCCTGCGACAGGGCGGCACAGTGGCAGAGAATAGGAAAATAATCAAGAAACCGTTTCAGACCCGCGCGTATCCGGCGGCGCATGACCCGCATCCATCAGCCGGCCCACAATCGCCCGCCGCACCGGGGCCAGCGCCGCCCCGGCACCGATCAAGGCGGCCCGCGCCAGCCGCGCCGGTGCGCGATCATCCGAATACAGCCGCGCCACCGCATTGGTCGCCAGGAACAGCGGCAGCGTCGCTCCCCGATGCGCCGCGGCGTAGCGGAACAGCGCCGGGACGGCCCCGGGATCCTCGGCGCGGCGGATCTCCCGGGCCAGCGTCTCGGCCCCCGACAGGCCAAAATTGAAGCCATGCGCCGTCACCGGATGCATCCCCACCGCAGCATCCCCCAGCAGCGCGAAGCGCCGGCCGGCGAAGCGATGGGCATAGGCTGCGACCAGCGGATAGGCATGCCGTGTGCCCGCCAGCTCCATGGTGCCGAGCCGCGCCGCATAGCGCCGCGTCACCTCCGCGCCGAACGCCTCCGGCGTCATCGCCATGGCGGCCCGCGCCTCCGCCGGCGGCAGGGTCAGCACGACGGAGGACATCGCCCCGGTGAGCGGCAGCATGGCGATGGTCTGGCCATGGCCGAACCACTCGGTGGCCACGCCCCCATGCGGCAGGTCATGCGCCACCCGCGCGACGATCATGGTCCGCCCGAAATCCAGCATCGCCGCGCCGATCCCGGCCAGGCGCCGCGCTTCCGAGAAGCGCGAATCCGCCGCGACCACCAGCCGCGCCGTCACGGCCTCCCCGCCCTCCAGCGTCACCGTGGCGCCCTGCGCCGCCAGCGACAGACCGGTGACGGCCCGCCCGGCGACCAGCCGCGCCTCGGTGGTGGCGGCCGTCTCGAACAGGGCGCGGCGGATCAGATGGTTCGGCACCAGCCGGCCGAGCGGCTCCCCTGCCCGCCCCGGCGCGAAGCGCAAGGTCAGCGGATTCGCGCCGTTCAGCACCTTCGCTTCCCGCAGCGGCGCCGTCCCGGCAGCAGGTATGCGCATCCAGGCGCCCAGATCGCGCAGAATGGCCTGGGACCGGTGGGTCAGGGCGATCTCTCGCCCATCGAAGGCGGGTTCGGCGATGGCAGCTTCCGGCGCGCGTTCCAGCAGCGTCACGCGCAGCCCGCTGCCGGCGAGCGAACAGGCCAGCGCAAGCCCGGCGGGGCCAGCCCCGATAATGGCGACATCCGTGTCCATGACGCCTCCTTTCACCCCAGGCGAGCTGGGTCGTCCTTGATGCGGCGCAAGTCGCGGGTCAGCTTTCGTCATCCAGCGCCCGAGCCGCCCGGTGCCGCCGCAGCAGCCAGAGGCCGAGGCCGAAGGACACCGCCAGCAGCGCCGCCGCCAGCCCGAGCTGCCAGGCGCCCTCCACCCGGATGCCCTTGCCGAGCAGGGCGAAGACCACCGTCTGCGGCAGGTAGCCCAGGGCGGAGCCGGCCAGGAACGGCCCCGCCGCCAGCCCAGCCATGCCGCCCAGAAGGTTCAGCGCCAGGTTGTTCCCCACCGGCAGCAGCCGCAGCGCCAGGGTGGCGGCGAAGGGCTGCGCCCGCAGCGTGTCGCGCAGCGGCCGCAGCCGATGGCCGAAGCGCCCGGCCATCCGCCGCTCCGCCCAGCCCCGGCCCAGCAGCCGCGCCCAGTAATAGGTGGCGGCGCAGCCCAGCAATTGCGCCAGCAGGCCCAAGGCCGTGCCCAGCAACGCGCCGAAGCCGTAGCCGCCGAGAAAGGCGATGCTCTGCCGCGGCACGCCGGCGGCCGTCAGCGCGGCGCCCGCCAGCACGAAGATCAATTCGCCCCAGAGGCCCTCACCGCGGATTTCCCGATCGATCCAGCCGGTGCCTGGCACGCCACCCATCTGCCGCAGCAGGGCGCCGGCCGCCAGCAGCCCGGCGGCCAGCAGCAGCAGTTTGGCGATCGAGCGCCAGCTTGGCGGCATGCTCAGCCCAGCGGCGGCGCGGGCGTCACACGCTCCGCCCGCGGCCGCTTCCAGCGGCGCTGCAGCCAGATCACACCCAGCATGTCCGAAATGCTGACCAGCAGCCGGTCCAGCGTGCCGTAATTGGACTGCCCGCGGGTGCGCGGCCGGTGGTTCACCGGCTCACTCACCACCCGCCCGCCGGCCCGCAGCACCAGGGCCGGCAGGTAGCGGTGCATATGGTCGAAACGCGGCAGGTCCAGGAATAGGGCGCGCGGAAACACCTTCAGCCCACAGCCGGTATCGGGCGTCGCATCGCCCAGCAGCCGGGCGCGGATGGCATTGGCCCAGCGGCTGGTCACCCGCTTCACGCCGCTGTCCTTGCGCTTGGTCCGATGCCCGGCCACCAGCAGATCCGCCTGCCCCTGGGCGCGGGCCCAGAGTGCCGGGATATCCGCCGGGTCGTTCTGGCCATCGCCATCCAGGGTCGCGATCCATTCAGCCCGCGCCGCCAGCACGCCGCTGACCACGCCGGCCGACTGGCCGCAGGACCGCGCATGGCGCAGCACCACCACCGGATAAAGCGAGGCCGCTTCCGTCAGCCGGGCCAGCGTGTCGTCGGAGGAGCCGTCATCGACGCAAACCACCTCATAGGGCGTGCCCGCCAGCGCCTGCGCGATCTCCTCGATCAGCGGCAGGACATTCGGGCCTTCATTGCGCATCGGGATGACGACGGAGATCAACGGCGTCGCGACCAGGGGGCTGGTGCCACTGGCGTGCTGGGACGGGGCCGGATCGGCATGGGCAGGCCGCTCCGGCCTCTGGGACGGGTCGGGGGCCATGGGGCGCGGGGTAGCAGGGGGCGCCGCGGGCGGCAAGCCGGGCCTCCCTCCCCACGCCGTGCGGCGCGGGATGCTGCACAAAGGCGCAACGCCACCTATAGTCATGGCCATGCCCTTCGACCCACCTCCTCCGCCCCGCACCGCTGACCAGCGCAGCGCAGCACGCGCCATCGCCTTCTGGCTGCTCGGCGTGGCCGGCCTGGTCTGGATCATGGTGGCACTCGGCGGCGCCACGCGGCTGACCGGCTCGGGCCTGTCCATCATGGAATGGGCGCCGCTCTCCGGTACCCTGCCGCCGCTAAGTGAGGCGGAGTGGCAGCGGCTCTACAACCTGTACCGCACCATTCCGCAATATGAGCTGGTGAATCGGGGTTTCGGCATCGAGGGCTTCAAGCGGATCTTCTGGCTCGAATGGGCGCACCGGCTCTGGGGGCGGCTGATCGGCCTGGCCTATGCGGCGGGCCTCGCCTGGTTCTGGCTGCGCGGCCGCATTCCGCAGGGCAGCAAGGCGCGGCTGCTCGGCCTGCTGGCGCTGGGCGGGCTTCAGGGCGCGGTTGGCTGGTACATGGTCGCCTCCGGCTTCGAGGCTGATCGCACCGCCGTCTCGCCCTACCGGCTGGTGATCCATCTGGGCCTGGCGCTGCTGATCTTCGCGGCCTTGGTCTGGACCGCGCTGGGCTTCCTGAGGCCCCTGGGCGATGCGCCGCGAGCGGCACGGCCGGCGCGGCGCATGCTGAAGGTGGCGGTCTGGACCCTGGTGGGCGCCATGCTGGCGGGCGGCTTCGTCGCCGGTATCCGGGCCGGGCTGACCTTCAACACCTTTCCGCTGATGGATGGCCAGCTGGTGCCCGACGGCTACTGGCTGCTGTCGCCGGCCTGGACCAACCTGACCGCCAATGTCGCCGCCGTGCAGTTCAACCACCGCCTGCTGGCGACGCTGACCGCGCTGTTCGCCGCCGGCGCGGTCTGGGCGGCGCTGCGACGCCTGCCGCCGGGCTTCGCGCGGCGATCGGTGCTTGGCTTCGGCGCCGCGGTCGCCCTGCAATATGGGCTGGGCATCGCGACGCTGGTGCATGTTGTGCCCGTGGGGCTCGGCACGCTGCACCAGGCCGTGGCGGTGCTGGTGCTGACCACGGCGCTGGTCGCGCTGCATGCGCTGCGGCCGGCGGTGGCCAGGAACCCGTGACGGACGGGGCCGCACCGGCGGACCCACTGCCCGCATTGCTCGCGGCGCTGCCGGTCGCGCTGACGGTCTATGACGCGGACCAAAGGCTGGTGCTGGCCAGCGCCGCCAGCCTCGCCTGGCACGGGCTGGATCCCGCCGCGACACCGCCCGGCACGCCCTTGGCCGATGTCGTCGGCTTTCTGGCCTGGAATGGCGCCTATGGGCCGGGCGACCCGGCGCAGATCATCCGCTCCGTGCTGGCCATCGACCGGTCGCGCCCGCATGTCCGGCTGGTGCGCAGTCGCAATGGCCGGGTCGGGCTGACGGAAAGCCAGCCGCTGCCGGATGGTGGCTTCCTGACCTGCACCAGCGATGTCACGGCCCTCAGCCGGGCGGAGGCGGAGTCCAGCGCCCGCGCGCGGCTGCTGGAGACGGTGCTGACCCGGCTGCAATCGGGCGTGGCGGCCTTCGGCGCGGACCTCACCCTCTCCGTCTCGAACCCGGCTTATGAATCCCTGGCGGGCCTCTCGGCGGGCGGCCTGCGTCCGGGGATGGCGCATCGGGAGATCCTGAACCTTCTGCTCGAACGCGGCGAGCTGGATGCGGAGGAGGTGGCCGCGGAGGCCCTGCGCGTGTCGGAACGGCATTTCGAGCCCGGCACCCGCCAGCGCATCCGCGCCAATGGCGAAGTCCTGCGCATCGGCAGCCAGCCGCTGCCGCCCGGCGGCTACATGATCGAGCTGAACGACATCACCGCCCTCAAACGGGCGGAGGACGAGGCCAGCCATCGCGCCGCGCTGCTCGACGGGGTGCTGGAAGCGCTGCCGCATGGCGTCTGCGTCTTCGGCCCGGACCGGCGCGTGGCCCGCTTCAACAGTGCGTATAACAGGATCATGGCGGGCTCCCCCATCGCGCGGGGGGAGTTGCTGGAGGATCTGGTGGCCCGGCGCCTGACGGAGGGCGAGTTCACCGCCGACGAAGCCGCGCTGGTGCTGCGCCGCCCCGCCGAGGCCGGGACCGGGGCGTCCGGGCTGCTGCGCCATCTGCGGCCGAATGGCACGGCCGTGGAAAGCCGCGTCGCGCCCCTGCCGGATGGCGGCCATATCAGCGTGCTGACCGATGTCACCGCCCTGCACCGCGCCGAATCGGAGGCACGGCACCGCGCCACGATGCTGGAGGCGATGCAGGGTTCGATCCGCCAGGGCATCTGCATGTACGGCCCGGATCACCGGCTGCTGACCATCAACAGCCGCACCGCCGCACTGATCGGGCTGCCGGAATCCTTCCTTCAGCCCGGGCGCGCGGTGCATGAGGTGCTGGATGAGCAGGTCCGGCGCGGCGAGATCACGCCCGAAGGCGCCGCCCGCGCCAAGGCTAATGATCGCGGCAAGTCGTACAGCTACCATCGCACCAGGCGCGACGGCCATGTGATCGAGGTCACCTCCGACCCGATGTCGGATGGCGGCTTCGTCATGACCTTCAGCGACGTGACGGAGGAATACCGCATCCGGGCGGAGCTGGAGCGTGCCCGGGCCGCCGCGGAGGCGGCCTCCGAGGCCAAGTCCCGCTTCCTGGCCACCATGAGCCATGAGTTGCGCACGCCGCTGAACGCCGTGATCGGCTATTCCGAGGCCATGGTCGGTGAGCGCGACCGCGGGCGGGTGGAGGATTATGCGCGCTGGATCAACGAGGCCGGGCGCCACCTGCTGCTGCTGATCGACGACATCCTGGATGTGGCGCGCAGCCAGACCGGGGCGCTGGCCGTGACGGAGACGCCGGTGGCGCTGGAACCGCTGCTGGCGGGCGCCAGCGCGGCCATCGGGCCGGAGGTGGAACGCGCCGGGCTGACGCTCGCGACGGAGGTGCCGGAGGGCCTTCCGGCCTTGCGCAGCGACGCCAGGCGGCTGCACCAGTTGCTGGTGCATCTGCTGTCCAATGCGGCGAAGTTCACCCCGGCCGGCGGCCGCATCACCCTTTCCGCGGGGGTTTCCTCCGAAGGCCTGGCGATCCGGGTCGCCGATACCGGCATCGGCATCGCCTCTGAGGATCGGGACAGGGTGTTCGAGCCTTTCACCCAGGTCGACAATTCCCTGTCCCGCCGCTTCCACGGCTCCGGGCTCGGCCTGTATCTGGCCCGCACCCTGACCGAGGCCCTGGGCGGCACGGTGCAGCTGGAGGCGCCCGCCGGACCCGGCACCGTCGCCGTCCTGCGCTTTCCGGCCGACCGGCTGATCCCCATCCCGGGGAATGGGGTGGCGAAGTCCACCTCCGGCGCCCCATATGCCGACCGTACTCCTTGAAGGACCTGCCGTGACCGACGCCCTGGCTGCCACCGATGCGCTGTTCTTCGCCCGGCTGGACCGCGCGGAGGCCGAGCGCCTGACCCGCGCCGCCACCGCCGGCGCGGAGGACGGCGAATTGTTCCTGGAACACCGTGAGAGTGAGGCGATCACGCTGGAGGACAGCCGCATCCGCTCCGCCAGCTTCGACGTGACCAGCGGCTTCGGCCTGCGTTCCGTGGCGGGCGAGGCCGCCGGCTATGCCCATGCCGCGGAGATCACCGAGGCCGCACTGGGCCGCGCGGCGGAGACGGTGAATGCGGTGGCCGCCGGCCATTCCGGCACGCTGGATGTCGGCCCGCGCGCCACCAACATCCGGCTCTATTCCGAGCTGAACCCCCTCTCCGCCATGGATTTCTCCGCCAAGACGGAGATGCTGGCGGAAATCGACGCCTATGCCCGCGCCCGCGACCCGCGCGTGCGCCAGGTGATGGCCTCGATCTTCGGCGAATGGCAGGCGGTGCAGATCCTGCGCCCGGATGGCTCGCGGGTTGCCGACCTGCGCCCGCTGGTGCGGCTGAATGTCTCGGTCGTGGTCGAATCCAACGGAAGGCGGGAGACCGGCAGCACCGGCACCGGCGGCCGCTTCGCCTATGAACGGGTGCTGAACCAGGCCACCTGGAAGGCGGCGGTGGAGGAAGCCCTGCGCCAGGCACTGCTGAACCTCGACAGCGTTCCGGCGCCGGCCGGGGAGATGGAGGTGGTGCTCGGCCCGGGCTGGCCCGGCATCCTGCTGCACGAGGCCATCGGCCATGGGCTGGAAGGCGACTTCAACCGCAAGAAGACCAGCGCTTTCGCCGGATTGCTCGGCCAGCGCATCGCCTCCCCCGGCGTCACGGTGGTGGATGACGGCACGATGCCGGATCGCCGCGGGTCGCTGAGTGTGGATGACGAGGGCACCCCCTCCGGTCGCACCACGCTGATCGAGGACGGCATCCTGGTGGGCTTTCTCCAGGACCGGCAGAACGCCCGGCTGATGGGCGTGGCGCCGACCGGCAATGGGCGGCGGCAATCCCACGCGCACATCCCGATGCCGCGCATGACCAATACCGTGATGCTGAACGGCGACCGCGACCCCGGCGAGATTTTGGCCAGCGTAAAGCGCGGCATCTACGCCGTGAATTTCGGCGGCGGCCAGGTGGATATCACCTCCGGCAAGTTCGTGTTCTCGGCGTCGGAGGCCTATCTGATCGAGGACGGCAAGATCGGCGCGCCGGTGAAGGGCGCGACGCTGATCGGCAACGGGCCGGATGCGCTGACCAAGGTGGCGATGGTCGGCAATGACATGGCGCTGGATGCCGGCATCGGCACCTGCGGCAAGCAGGGCCAGGGCGTGCCGGTTGGCGTGGGCCAGCCGACGCTGAAGATGACGGGACTGACGATCGGCGGCACGGCCGTCTGACGTCAGCCCACTTGGTCAGGCGCCGCCGGGCAACGGCGCCTCCGGATGCACGAGGCCCGCCTGGCGCAGGTCGCGCCAGAACTCGGCCGGCACCGTCTCCTCCAGCGCGGCGCGGTCCTCGGCGATGCGACCGGGCCGGCTGGCGCCCGGAATCACCGCGGCCACCGCCGGATTGGCGAGCGAGAACTGCAGCCCGGCCGCCTTCATGCTCACGCCATGCCGCGTCGCGATCGCCTTGATCCGCGCCACCTTGTCCAGGATGGCGGGCGGCGCCGGCGCATATTCGAAGTTCGGCCCACCGACCAGCGCGCCGGAGCTGTAGGGGCCGCCGACCACGATACCGAGGCCGCGCGCCGCCACCATGGGCATCAGCCGCTGCAGCGCCAGGTCGTGGTCGAGCAGCGTGTAGCGCCCGGCGAGCAGCGACCCATCCGGCCGCGCCTCCTCCAGCCCCAGCAGCAGCTCGACTGCCTCCACCCGGTTCACGCCGAGCCCCCAGGCCTTGATCACCCCCTCATCCCGCAGCCGGTCGAGCACCTGGAAGGCGCCGGTGCGTGCCTCCTCGAACTTGCCGATCCAGGCGTCACCATAAAAATCCTGCGCCAGGTCATGCACCCAGACGATGTCGATATGGTCGGTGCGCAGGCGCTTCAGGCTGTCCTCGATCGATCGCAGCGTGGCATCGGCGGAATAGTCGTTGACCACGCGGTTCGGCCGGCCGTGCTTGAAGACCTCGCTCTTCTCGCCCTGGTCGCGGGCGCTGACATCCTCGACCTCATCGAGGATGACGCGGCCGACCTTGGTGCTGATGACGTAATCGGCGCGCGGCTTGCCGGCCAAGGCCTCGCCCATGCGCAGCTCCGCCAGCCCGGCGCCGTAGAAGGGCGCATTGTCGAAGTAGCGGATGCCGTCGGCCCAGGCCGCCTCGACGGTCGCCAGCGCCTCCTCCTCGGGAATGGCGCGGAACATGTTGCCGAGCGGCGCCGAGCCGAAGCCGAGCTTGCCGGGTAGAATATCCTTGAGCGCCATGGAGCTGTCCTTGTGGTTCGGGGGCTGTCGCGGGGGCAACGCATTCAACCCCGGTAAGTGCGGCCGTGCCTGAGGGAAGTGATCGGCCCGGGCGCGATCAGCCCAGTTCGATCCCAAAGGCCTGCCGCAGCCCCGCCTCCCCGGCCCGCGTCACCAGCACGGTGCGGGAGGCTGGCACCCGCTTCACCCAGCCGAGTTCGAAGCACCGCGTGCAGAGCGCCGCGCCCAGCCCGCCGGCCAGATGATGGCGCCGCTCGCTCCAGTCCAGGCAGGGCTTGCAGAAGGCGCGGCGGGAGGCGTTGGACTGGGGCGTGATGCCGAGGCTTTCGAGAAAAGCCTCGCCCGCCGCCGTCACCGCCCCGCCATCCGTCGCCAGCTCCACCTGCCCCCGCGCCGCCATGGCATCCGCGATCGCCACGCCCAGCCGCCCGGCCAGGTGGTCGTAGCAGGTGCGGGCATTCCGCATCGCGGCGTCGGCGGGGCCGATGCGGCGCGGGCGCGTGGGGGGCGGCGCGGCGCCAGCCACCATCATGATCGCCTCCAGCATCCGCGCCACGGCCGGCGTCGCCAGGCGGTGGTAGCGGTGCCGGCCCTGGCGCTCCATCGCCAGCAGCCCGGCCGCCGACATGCGGGCCAGATGGCCGCTGGCGGTCTGCGCGGTGATGCCGGCGACACTGGCCAGCTCCCCCGCAGTCAAAGCGCGGCCATCCATCAAGGCGTTCAACATGCTGGCCCGGGCCGGGTCGCCGACCAGCGCGGCGGTCTCGGCCATGGCGGCGTTGCTGGACATGGCGGCCTCCCTGGATGGATCGGCATTATGGGGGCAACGGCGCCCGGCATGCTTCGGTCTGGACCGAAACATGGTCTCGCCGCGTCACCACCGCCAGCAGGGTTTCGCGACTTCCCGCGCCACCATGCCTTCCGTCAGGCCCAGGTCGTGCCGCAGATGCGGGCAAAGCGCGCGCAGGTCCTGGCGGCTGCGATGGCGCTGCGCGCAGCGTGCGATCCAGTCCAGCACCGGGCGCCACAGGCGAAGGCGGCGGGCCGGACGGGCGACCGCTAGGGGCTGGGCGAGGACATGCATGAGGCGGCTCCCAAAAGGACCTCGGCATGCTGAGGTGGCGACGCGGCTGGGTGCTTCGGGCGCGGCCGAACCGCGAAGCTTCGGCGCGGACCGCAGCATGCCTCGCAGCCACCAGGGCAAGATGCGGCAGGTTGGAAAAGAGCCCTGATGTCCCCGTCCCCGCACCCCCCATCCTCCCCCTTCCGCGGCTGGCGCGTGGCCTGGGCGGCCTTCGTGGTCGCGGTGCTGGGTTGGGGTCTGGGCTTCTACGGCCCGCCGGTTTTCCTGCTGGCGGTGCAGCAGGCGCGCGGCTGGCCGGTGGCGCTGATCGGCGGCGCCATCACCTGCCACTTCCTGGTCGGCGCCGCCGTGGTCGCCTGGCTGCCGGCGCTGCATGGCCGGCTCGGCGTCGCCGGCGGCACCCGGCTCGGCGGGGTGCTGGCTGGGCTGGGCGTGCTGGGCTGGGCGCTGGCCGCCGAGCCCTGGCAGCTTTTCGCCGCCACCCTCCTCAGCGGCGCCGGCTGGGCGCTGACCGGCGGGGCGGCGATCAATGCCATGGTCGCACCCTGGTTCACCCGCCGCCGGCCGGCGGCGCTGAGCCTCGCCTATAATGGCGCCTCGGTGGGCGGGGCGCTGTTCTCGCCGCTCTGGGTGGCGCTGATTGCCGGACTTGGATTCACGCAGGCGGCCCTGCTGCTGGGCGGCGTCATGGCCGGGATGCTCTGGTGGCTGTCCGGCCGGTATTTTGCGGCCGGTCCCGAAGCCTGGGGGCAGCAGCCGGATGGCCTTGCGGCACCCGCCGCCGGTCCGGCGCCGAAACCCGCGCCGACCCTGCCGGGCGCCAGGCTCTGGCGCGACCGCCGCTTCGTCACGCTGGCGCTGGCGGCGGCCCTGTCGCTCTTCGCGCAGATCGGGCTGATCGTGCACCTGTTTTCCCTTATCGCGGCGCCGCTGGGGGCGCAGGCGGCGGGCTTCGCCGCGGGGCTGGCGACGGGCTGCGCGATCCTCGGCCGCAGCCTGATCGGCTGGCTGATGCCGGAGGCGGCGGATCGGCGCCACATCGCCGCCGCCAATTACGGGGTGCAGGCCGTTGGGTCTCTGCTGCTGCTGGCCTCCGGCGGCACGCAGATCCCGCTGCTGCTGGCGGGGCTGGTGCTGTTCGGGCTGGGGCTGGGCAATGTGACCTCGCTGCCCCCGATGATCGTGCAGCGCGACTTCGCGACGGGCGATACCGCCCGCGCCGTGGCGCTGGTGACCGCCTGCGGCCAGGCCGCCTATGCTTTCGCCCCGGCCGGCTTCAGCCTGCTGCGCGATGGCAGCGGATCGCCGGCGCTGTTTCTGGCCGCCGCCGCCTTGCAACTGGCGGCCGCGGTGGTGGTGCTGGCGGGGCGGCGGCGCGGCAGCTGAGGATCAGACCTCCGCCGCCACATGCCGCGTCAGCGCCGCCGTCCACTGCGCCGAATCACCATCATGGGGGCTGGAATCCGGCTCCAGGATCGCCAGCGGCAGGCCGGTGCGATGGGCGTCGGCGCTGACCCGGCTGGCATAGGCGACGAACAGGAAGCTGTTTCCAGTCGGGCCGAAGGTGGAGTCCACCGCCGCCACAACCGCCCGCATCCGCTGCGCCGTCAGGCGAAAATCCATCGGCTGCGGGGCCTGGTCCGGCACCCGGGCCAGGTTGTTCTGGGTGTTGGACAGGATGAACAACCGTCGCGGCAGCGCCCGCAGCGCCAACAACCGGTCCCAGCGCCGTTGCAACCGCGCGGAGAGCGTCGTGAAGCCCGCCGCATCCGCCATGTTGTCATGCCACAGCCAGATGCCGTGGCGCAGCCAGAAGGGTCTTTGGGTCATCAGTATCTCGCCTGGCCCAGGCGGCACCCGCACCGGCCCGCGCAGCCAGCGCGCCACCGCGCCCGGCGGGGCCAGCACCCAGTCCAAAGGCAGGGTGCGCAGCTGCATCGTCGGGTCCAGCCGGCGGCACAGCAGCTCCGCATTCAGGCTGATATGCCGCGCCGTCTGGCAGGAGGTGCCGAGGCTGACCACTGCGGCCCTTTCGCCGATCAGAGACATGCGCGGCGATCCTTCCCGTGGCTTCCCTTTTGGCCAGTTTGCGCGGAGAAGGAAAGCGGGGGCCAACCCCCGGGGGAGCAAGCCAGATGACACCGCGCGGTCGCCATTTCTTCGCCAATCCGGGTCCGACCAATATTCCGGACAGCGTCCTGCAGGCGGTCAGCCACCACACGGTGGACTTCAACGGCCCCGATTTCCTCGAAGTCTATGATGCCTGCCTCGAAGGCCTGAAACGGGTGCTGCGCACCGGCCAGCACCTGTTCATGTACACCGGCACCGGCCACGCCGCCTGGGAAGCCACGCTGGTCAACCTGCTCTCGCCCGGCGACCGTATCCTGGTGATCGAGACCGGCCATTTCTCCGAACATTGGGGCAAGATGGCCGCCGACCTCGGCATCGAGGTGCAGACCCTCGCCGCCGACTGGCGCCTCGGCCTGGATTACGAGACGCTGCGTGCGGCGCTGACCGCCGACAAGGACCACGCCATCAAGGCGGTCTGCGCCGTGCATAACGAGACGTCCACCGGCATGACGCTGGACCTGCCGCGCATTCGGGCGATCCTGGACGAGACGGGCCACCCCGCGCTGCTGCTGGCGGATATCATCTCCTCTCTCGGCTCCATCGAGTTCCGCTTCGACGATTGGGGCATCGATGCCGCGGTGGGCGGCAGCCAGAAGGGGCTGATGCTGCCGGTCGGATTCTCGTTCACCGCGGTGTCGGAGAAGGCGATGGTGGCCCACAAGGCCGCCACCTTCCCAAAACACTACTTCAACTGGACCACCATGCTCACCCGTCGCCACCGCAGCTTCATCGGCACCGTGCCGATCGCGCTGTTCTATGGGCTGCGGGAGGCGCTGCGCCTGATCGAGCAGGAGGAAGGCCTCGACAATGTCCTGGCCCGCCATGCGCGCCTGGCCGAAGCGACGCGGCGCTGCGTGCGGCACTGGTCCGGCAATAACGGCCCGCAGCTTTTCTGCCTGTCGCCCGAGCGCGTCTCCGATTCCGTCACCTCCGTCCTGATGCCGGAGGGGCATGATGCGGAGGCGCTGCGCAAGCGCGTCGGCAGCATGAATGTGGCCCTGGGTACCGGGCTCAGCCGGCTGAACGGCAAGGTCTTTCGCATCGGCCATCTGGGCGATCTGAACGAGCCGATGTTGCTGGGCACGCTGGCCGCCACCGAGATCGGCCTGCGCCTGCAAGGCGTGCCGCACAGCCCCGGCGGGGTGGAGGCTGCGATCGCCTATCTGGCGGAGACCGCTCCCTGATCCGCCCCGCCACCCTGGCAGAGGCCCCTGCCCTCGCCGCGCTGGTCGAGCGCGCCTATGCGCCCTGGCTGCCGGTGACGGTCAGCAGGCCGTTGCCGATGGATGACGATTACGTGGCGCGCTGCGAGGCCGGCGAGGCCTTTGTCCTGTTGCGTGACGGCGGGTTGGCCGCGCTGATCGTGCTGGTGGACGGCCCCGGCCATCTCTGGATCGACAATGTCGCGGTGGAGCCGGCGTTCAAGGGCCAGGGCCTCGGCCGGACCCTGATGGCTTTTGCCGAGGCGGAGGCGCGGCGCCGGGGCCTGCCCGAGTTGCGCCTGCTGACCAATGCGCTGATGGCCGCCAACATTGCCCTCTACACCCGCCTCGGCTTCGTGGAGACGGAACGGCGGACGGAGAAGGGGCGCGCCCGCGTCTATATGGCGAAGCCACTTTCGGCCTGAAGCGCCACACCCAGGCTCGCCAGATCGCGCCAGTAATCAGGGTAGGTTTTTGCCACGCAGCCCGGGTCCAGGATGGTCACGCCGGGCACCATCAGCCCGACCAGCGCCAAGCTCATCGCGATGCGGTGGTCGCCATAGGTTTCGATCCGCGCGGGCTGAAAGGCTTCCCGCGGCTGCGGCGTCACCAACAAATCGTCGCCCAGTTCCACCGCGAGGCCGGGGGCGAGGCGCGACAGCTCGGTGGCCATGGCCGCCACGCGGTCGCATTCCTTGACCCGCAGATTGGCGATGCCGGTGAAGCGCACGGGCGTCGCGTTGAAGGCCGCCAGCGCCGCCAGGGTCGGCACCGCATCCTGCATCTGCGAGCCTTCGATCTCCGCCGGCAAATGCGGGAACAGCCGGATCAGCGCCTGCGCCTGCGCATCCGGCTGGGTGAAGTTTTGCGTGCCAAGGTCGATGGCGCCGCCGGTCAGCACTTCGGCGGCCCAGAGATAGGTCGCGGCGGAGGCATCCGGCTCCACATGCAGATCGGCGGCGCGATAGCCGCCGGGCTGCACCACCCAGGCGGCGCTTCCTTCCTGCGCCACCACCGCACCAAAATGGCGCATGGCGGCCACCGTCAGGTCGATATAGCCGCGCGCGCCGATCGCATCGCCGGCCAGCGAAACCCGCACCGGCTTCTCGCCGCATGCGGCCAGCATCAGCAGGGCGGAGACATATTGGCTGGACAGGCCGGCATCCACCGTCACCGCCTCGCCCGCAAAACCGCCGCGCCCGCGCACCGTCACCGGCGGGCAGCCGGTGGGGGCGGACGCCTCCACGCCGAGGGTGGCCAGGGCGGCCAGCAGCGGGCCGATCGGCCGCTTCTGCATATGGGCATCGCCGGTCAGCACCACCGGCCCATCGGCCAGCGCGGCGGCGGCGGTCAGGAAGCGGGTGGCGGTTCCGGCATTGCCGAGGAAGACCGGCGCCTCCGGTGCCCGCAGATGGCCGCTGCCCGTCACCACAAAGCCGGTCGCATCCGGCTCCTCCACCGTCACGCCCATGGCCCGCAGCGCATTGGCCATGTGCCGCGTATCGTCGCTTTTCAGCGCCCCGGTGATGCGGCTGCTGCCGCGGGCCAGCGCCGCCAGCAGCAGCGCCCGGTTGGTGATGGATTTGGACCCCGGCGGCGCCACGCGCCCGCGCAGCGGATGCCCCGGCGGGGTGATGGTCAGCGCGGCCATCGGATCAGGCCTCGGCTTCCGCAAAAATGCGGGAAACGTCGCCGCCCCAAGCGGTCTCCCAGCGCTGCAACCAGCGCTGCGCCTGGGTGATGCCGGAGTCGGCGATCTCGGCCAGCGGCGCCAGATAGACCTCCTCGCCCAGCCCCCGGGCCTTCAGCCCTTCCCGCGATATCGCCACCGCGTCGCGCGCGACGGCCTGCAGGGTGCGGCCGCGGATGGTGGCGGAGAGCGCCTGCGTCGGCACCGCCTGACGCAGCAGCTTCATCTCCTCAACCGTCCAGTCCCGGATCAGCCCGGCGGCGGCCTTCTGGGCGGCGTCGTCATACAGCAACCCGGTCCAGAAGGCCGGCTTGGCCATCAGCATCGCCGGGCTGCCGGCATCGGCGCCGCGCATTTCCAGGAAGCGCTTCAGGCGGACATCGGTGAAGACCGTGGTGACGTGGTCGGCCCAGTCGCCCATCGTCGGCTCGTGCCCCGCCAGCTTTTCCGCGCGGCCTTCCAGGAAGGCGCGGAAGGACACGCCGGCGGCGTCGATGTACTGGCCGTCCCGCATGATGAAATACATCGGCACGTCGAGGACGAATTCGGCAAACCGCTCGAAGCCGAAACCCTCTTCGAAGACTACGGCCGGGATGCCGGTGCGGTCCGGGTCGGTATCCGTCCAGACCCGCCCGCGAAGCGTCAGAAGGCCGGACGGCTTGCCCTCCAGGAAGGGCGAATTGGCGAACATCGCCGTGGCCAGCGGCTGCAAAGCGAGGGAGATGCGCAGCTTCTCGACCATGTCGGCCTCGTCGCCGAAGTCGAGATTCACCTGCACCGTGCAGGTGCGCAGCATCATGTCGAGGCCCATGCCGCCGACCAGCGGCATATAGCGCCGCATGATCGCGTAGCGGCCCTTGGGCATCCAGGGCATCTCCTCCCGCGTCGCGAGCGGGTGGAAGCCGAGCGGGGCGAAGCCGAGGCCGAGCGGGCCCGCGATCTCATGCACTTCCCGCAGATGATCGGCCAGCTCGACGCGGCCGGCATGCAGATCCTCGACCGGCGCGCCCGAAAGCTCGAACTGCCCGCCCGGCTCCAGGCTCACGGAGCCGCCATCCCGCTTCAGGCCGATGACATTGCCGGCGTCCAGGATCGGTTCCCAGCCCTTGCCCTGGAGCCCCTCCAGCATCGCCTTGATGCCGCCCGGCTCATAGGGCGGCGCGGCGAAGCCATTCCGGGCAAAGCCGAACTTCTCGTGCTCCGTGCCGATCCGCCAGGCGGATTTCGCCTTGCTACCCTGGGCAAACCACTCGGCCAGTTGGCGCGTGGCGGTGATCGGCGTCAGATCGGCCTCGCCGGGATTCGACATGCGCTGCGTTCTCTTCCTGGCGTGCGGCCGAGGCGGGTGCCCCGGCCGATCAGGCCCAATCACCCAGCAGCGCCTGCAGCGCCGCGAGCCCGGCCACCGCCGCGGTCTCGGCCCGGAGAATCCGGGGTCCGAGCGCGGCCGGCACTACAAAGGGCCGCCGACGCAGGTCGTCAAGCTCCGCCACCGTGAAGCCGCCTTCCGGGCCGACCAGCAGGGCGATGGGGGAGCCGGGCGGCACGGGCAAGGCGCGGGGCGGCTCGGCCTGGCTGCGCTCCATCGCCACCACCAGCTTCGGGCCTTTCCAGCCATCCAGCACCCGGTGCAGCGGCTGGGCTTCCACCACCTCCGGCACCGTCAGCCGCTCGCATTGCTCGGCGGCGGCGCGGGCGATGGCGGACAGCCGGATGGCATTGGCGCGGTCCGCGACGCTGCGCTGGGTCAGCACCGGCTGGATCAGGGTGGCGCCCAGCTCCGTCGCCTTTTCCACCACCCAGTCCATCGGCTCCCGCTTCAGGGCGGCGATCACCAGCCGGCATTCGGGCTCCGCCGCCGGGGGGCGGGACTGGATGGTGACGGCGAATCGGGCACGATCCTTGCGGATCGATTCGATGGTGGCCTCCCATTCCCCGTCCCGCGCATTGAACAGCCGCACCGCATCGCCCGGGCCACGCCGCAGCACGGTGCCGATATGATGCGCCTGGCCGGGCGCGGCCTCCACAAGGGCACCCTCGGCCAAAGGCTGATCGACGAACAGGCGGGGGATGGACATGCGGGGCCTCCACGGACAGGTATAGGACGATGAGCGGTTGGACCGATATCCGTGCTTCCGGCTGGGTGGCGCGCCTGCCCCCAGGCTGGCGACCCTATGCGCTGCTGGGCCGCTTCGATCGGCCGATCGGCGCCTGGCTGCTGCTGCTACCCGGCTTCTGGGCTTTTGCGGTGGTGGCGCCGGGATGGGCGGAGGGTTTGCGCCTCGCCCTGCTGTTCACCATCGGTGCCTTCGCCATGCGGGCCGCGGGCTGCGTGGTGAATGACCTGTGGGACCGCGACCTGGACCGCCAGGTGGAACGCACCCGCGGCCGCCCCCTGGCCGCCGGCATGGTCACGCCCTTCCGGGCGCTGGTCTTCCTGGCGGCGCTTTGCGTGGTGGGGCTGCTGGTGCTGGTGCAGCTGCCGCCGGCGGCGATTTATGTGGGCCTCGGCTCTCTGCTGCTGATCGCGCTGTATCCGCTGGCCAAGCGGGTGACGGATTGGCCGCAGGCAGTGCTGGGCCTCGTCTTTTCCTGGGCCGCACCGACCGGCTATGCGGCGGCGACCGGAGGGCTGGACTGGCCGGCGCTGCTTCTTTGGGCCGCCGGCTTCTTCTGGATTTTCGGCTACGACACGATCTATGCGCATCAGGACCGCAAGGATGATGCGAAGGTCGGGGTGCGCAGCACGGCGCTGCGGCTGGGCACCGGGACCGGGCGGTTCCTGAGCCTCTGCTACACGGCGATGATGGTGCTGCTGGTGGCGGCCGGCTGGGTGGCGGGGCTGCACTGGCTGTTCCTGCCGGCGCTGCTGCCGGCCGCGGCGCTGCTGGCGCGGCAGGTGGTGACGCTGGATATCGACGACCCGGCACGCTGCGAGATGCTGTTCCGCTCGAACCGGGAAGTCGGCTTCGCCATCGCTTTGGCCTTCCTGGCCGGACGGCTGTGAGGGACCCGCAAAACTTCATCCTCGCCCATACCGCCGTCGCCCGCCCGGCTTTGGTGCCGGAAATCGCCTTGCACCTCGCCACGGAGATCACCCCGATCTGGCAGGCCACCGAGGCCTGGCTGGCCGAGGAAGGCATCGAGCCGCCCTTCTGGGCCTTCGCCTGGCCAGGAGGCCTCGCTTTGGCCCGCACCGTTCTGGACCAGCCCGGGCTGGTCGCCGGCAAGCGGGTGCTGGATTTCGCCGCGGGCTGCGGCATCGGCGCCATCGCCGCGGCCCTGGCCGGGGCGGCATCGGTGGAGGCGGCGGAAATCGACCCGTTGGCCCTGGCCGCCACCCGGCTGAACGCCGCGCTGAACGGCGTGGACGTGGCAACGCCCGATGGCGACGTGGTGGGAAGCGCCTGTCGCTGGGACCTGATCCTGGCCGGGGACGTCTGCTACGAGGCGCCGATGACGGGCCATATCCTGCCCTGGCTGCGCGCCATGGCCGGCGCGGGGGCGGAGGTCTGGATCGCCGATCCCGGCCGCGCCTATCTGCCCAAGGCCGGCATGACCCTGCTGTCCACCCACCGCGTGGCCACGACGCGGGAGTTGGAGGACCGGGAAGTGCGAGAGGTCACCATCCACCGCCTGCTGCCCTGATGCGCGCGGTGGCGGAGACCGCCCGGCGCTTTCTGGAAGGCATCTGGCCGGACTGGCACCGCCAGCGCGGCTTGATGGTCCCGGCCATCGCCTCCGCCGGCACCTGCGGCCGCTCCGCCGTGTTTCTGGCCCGGGCGCTCCGGGAGGCCGGACATCCGGCGGAGGCCTGCCAGGGCTGGTTTATGGCGCATCGTCATGGCTGGGTCTCGGCGCGCGGCCTGATCCTCGACATCACCGCCGACCAGTTCGGCGCCCCGCCGGTGCTGATTTGCGCCGCGCCAGACCCGCGCTACCGGCCGGGGCCGGACACGGCGGACCCGGCCTTCCAGGCGGCGCGGGAACAGGATGTTGCGGCCATCTGGGACCGCTGGCGCGCCTTCGCCGCCACGACATTGTCTTAACCGCCTGCTGTCATGCTGCGGCCATGCGCCCCCTGCTCCTCCTCTTGGCCCTGATCCTCGCGCTGCCCGCCGCGGCGCAGACCCAGCGCTCCTATGACAATCAGGGCCGTTCGACCGGCCGGGCGGAGACGCGCGGCGACACGACCCGCTACTATGACAACCAGGGCCGCAGCATCGGCCGGTCCGAAACCCGCGACGGCGTTACCCGCCATTACGATGCCCAGGGCCGCTCCACCGGTCGCAGCGAACAGCGCGGCGGCACGGAACGGCATTACGACGCCGAGGGCCGGTCTACCGGCCGCAGCGAGCAGCGCGGCGATACCAGGCGGGACTACGACGCCAGTGGCCGCAGCCAGGGCCGGGCGGAACAGCGGGGCGACACGCAGCGGCTCTACGACGCCCAGGGACGCAGCCAGGGGCGCGTGGAAAAGCGCTGATCAGCGCGTCGCGGCCTCCAGGAAATCAAGCAGCGCCGCCAGTTCCTCGGCATTGCCCACGGTCTGCACCGGCATGCGGGTGCCCGGCGTCACCTGGTCCGGGCCGCGGGTGAACAGATCCGCCACCGTCTCCCGCGTCCAGACGATGTCGCCCCGTGCCAGGCGGTCGGAATAGGCATAGCCGGGCAGTGTGCCCATGCGGCGGCCGAACAGCGCGTGCAGATGCGGACCGGCCATGGGGCCGCCCTCCGCCGTCAGGGCGTGGCAGGCGGCGCAGGCCCGGAACACCCGCGCGCCCTCCGGATGCAGCCCGGCCGGGACCGGATCGGCGGGCGGCGGCCCCTCCAGCGGCCCCATCGGCCGACCGGTCGCGGCATTCCAGCGCCGCACCCGGCGGTCTGTGCCTCCGGTGAACAGGCTGCGCCCATCCGGCGCCCAGGCGACCGACCAGACCGGCAAGCCCGGCCCTTCCAGCGTGTGGCGCAGACGCAGCGCCGCAACCTCCCAGATCGTCACGTTGCCGCCGAAGCCGGCGGCGGCCAGCGCCATGCCGTCCGGGCTGGCGGTGAGGGCCACGATCGGGCGCGGGCTGGCCTGCACCTCCCGCACCCCGCCATCGGGCGCCACCAGCCGCAGCATCCCATCGGCACCGCCCACGGCCAGCACGCCGCCGGGTAGCGCCCAAAGGGCGTTCAGCGGCAGGCCGAATTCGGCGAGGGTCAGCGGCGCCTGCCCTTCCGGCCAGAGGCGCAGTGTGCCGTCGAAGCCGGCGGTCGCCACCAGCCCGTCGCTACGGAAGGCAACGGCGTTCACCTGCCCCTGATGCCCTTGCAGCACCCTGGGCGCGCCACCGCCCGCGAGATCCCAGACCCGCGCCGTGCCGTCCCAGGAAGCGGAGGCCAGGCGCCCGGACTGCACGGCCAACCCCGCCACCGGCCCATAATGTCCCACCAGCACCCGCAGCGGCTGCGCGCCCGGCGCCGGCGGCCACAGCGCCACCTGCCCATCCTCGCCACTGCTGACAAACATCCCGCCCGGCAGGGCGGCGAGGGCGTTCACCGCGCCCTGGTGCCAGCGCACCACCGCCCACGCCTGCGTCGCATCCGGCTGCCACAGGATCATCGCCTGGTCGAAGCCGCCGGAGGCCAGCGTCCCATCCGCCGCCACCGCCAGGGCCCGCACCGGCCCGCCATGCACCGCCTCCTGCGCCGCGGCGGGGGTCAGGCTCAGCAACAAAGCGAGGAGGAGATGGGCGGTTCGCATCCGCAGAGGATGGCGTCTCCGCGCCGCTGGTCTAGCCTCGCCGCGCAAACAGACGGGAATGTGCGCGGATGACCCACGATATCGCGACCGAAGTGTTTTGGGCGCGGCTGACCGCCGCCGAGATCCAGGCCCGCGCCACGGCGGAGACGGTGGTGCTGATCCCCATCGCCTCCATCGAGCAGCACGGGCCGCATCTGGCCGTGGGCGTGGATACGATCCTGGCCGGCGGGGTGGCGGAGCGCACGGCGCGGCGGCTGCTGGCCGCGGGCACCCCGGCCCTGGTCACCCCCACCATCTGGTCGGGCCTCGCCGAGCACCACATGCCCTTCGGCGGCACCATGACGCTCGACCTCGCCACCTTCTCCGCCCTGATCGGCGGCATCGCCCGCAGCGTGGCGCGGCACGGTTTTCGCCGAATTGCCCTGGTCAACGGACATGGCGGCAACACCGAGGCCGTGGCGAGCGCGGCCATCGAGCTGACCCGCAGCCTCGGTGTTCCGGTGGTCGGGCTGACCTATTGGCTGGCCAATGCCGACACCTTCGGCCCGATCCTCGAAACCCAGCCCAATGTCATGCATGCCTGCGAGGCCGAGACCTCCATGATGATGGTGCTGGCCCCCGATTGCGTGCGGGCGGACCGGATCGAGGCCGCGGTGCCGAAGCGCGGCGCGCCCCCCGCCCCGCCCGGCTTCAAGCGCAGCCGCCCCTTCACTGAGATGACGGATACCGGCGTAATCGGTGACCCGCGCACCGCCAGCGCGGCGAAGGGCGAGCGGCTGCTGGAGGCTGCCGCGACCCGCCTGGCGGAGGAATTCGCCCGGCCCGAACTCTGGGCCTGAAACACCATTCCGGGCCCTCAAGCGCCGGGCGGCCCCTCCGGGGCCTTGGCTGCGCCTCACTTGGCGCGGCGCCCGTTCGGGCGCTCGGCCGGCGTTGCCGGCCGCAAGTTCCGCTCAATGAGATTGGGTATTAGCCAATCAGATCGGCGGTGGTGAACTGCGCCTTGGTCAGCCCGTGCAGCAGCACACCATCGCCGCCCCCCAGATCGAAACGCAGCCCGTCGCTGACATTCACCGCCCCGGCGAGCAGCGTGGCGGCGGAGGAGCCGAAGCCGGTCAGGGCGAGGCGGTCCGTACCAGGCAGGAAATCCTCGATCCGGTCGAAGCCGTCGCCCCGTCGCAGCAGGAAGATATCGGCACCGGCACCGCCGACCAGCGTGTCGTTGCCGCCGCGCCCTTCCAGCAGATCCGCCCCCGCGCCGCCTTCCAGCCGATTGGCCAAGGCGTTGCCGAACAACAGGTTGGCGAGATCATTGCCGATGCCCGTGACCCCCCCGCTGGACAGCACCAGCGCATCGACATCGCCGGGCAGCACGACGCTGGGAAGGGCGCCCACCACCGTGTCCACGCCCTCGCCGGGCTGTTCCACCACCAGATCGCCGACATGGTCGATCAGGTAGCGGTCATGCCCGGTGCCGCCCACCAGGGTATCCGCCCCGGCCCCGCCATCCAGCACGTCGTTGCCGGCACGGCCTTCCAGCCGGTCATTGCCGGCGCCGCCCTGCAGATGGTTCATCCCGTCATTGCCGCGCAGCGTATCCGCCCCCGCCCCGCCGATGGCGTTCTCGATCAGCGAGGCCTTGTTGTCCTGGAACAGCAGGGAATTGAAGACATTGCCGTCGGCCAGCTTCTCCTGCCCCACCCGCGTGTCCAGCCGGGCGAGTTGGTCGCGGCTGATGACGGAGGCGCCACCTGGTGCCAGATCCACCGAAACGCCGCCGGCATAGTTCGACAGGTCGTAGGTATCGATGCCGCCGCCATCCCAGATGGTCAGGAACACCCGATTCGCGCCGGGGGCACCCTGGCCCGTGCCGTTGATCAGCATCTCCCCGGTCAGCGCGTTCCAGCTGTAGCGGGTGTTGCCGGCCTGGGCGGTGTAGTCGGCGCCATACAGGTGCTGCAACGCGGCGATGTCCAGCATCATCCAGCTTTGCGCATAGTCATTGGCGCCGTTGGTGTAGCCGGCACCGACCGTCGCCCCGGCATAGGAGCGGTAGGACATGACGGTGTACTGCATCATGTCCCAGGCGACCGGCATGGGCGCGAAGTTGTTCGAATATTCGTGGGGATGCTTCAGGCCCAGCGCATGGCCCAGCTCATGCACCGCCACCGCGAATCCATAGCTGCCGAGGGTCGGGGTCTGGAAGCTGGAGCGGCTGCCGAACCAGACATCTCCGCCCTCCCGCCCATTTGGATAATAGGCCCAGGCGGTGGAGGGGACGGAGGATTTGCCGATGCGGATATCCGCCGTCCAATCCTCCGTGGCCTCCCGCAGGACCAGATTGGTGAAGCCGGTGACGGAGACGCCGGGGCTGCCCGGACCACCCGCGGCCTCCCCCACCAGGATCTTGCGGATGGCGTCGCGCATCATGGCGCTGACCTGGCCGAATCCGCGCGTCGGCTCGCTGGTCCCGTACCAGCTTTCATAATCGGCGCTGCTGTCGGGGAAGGAGAAGGTGACGGCGCTGCCCATGTCCCAGGCATAGCCGCTGAGCACCCCATCGACTCCGGCATGGCCGGAGCCCACCAGTTCGAAGCGCGGCGCGGCCTCCACCGGCTGATCGGCGCGCAGGGCCGAACCGGTGGTCGTGGCTTCCTGGGTTGCCCCCGAGGGGAAGCGGCAGAGCCAGCACATGGCGGGAAGTCCGGATCGTCTGGCGCCTTGGCCCGCAGTCAGGTCTGAAGCCGCTTCCTGCGGCCGGTGACCCATCCCGGTGCCTGCCCTCCGCCTTGTTGCGGGGCTCAGTTGCAGGGCCCGCGCCAGCAGCGCCCTACCCCTTGCTTATGCCGCAGTCCGGTGAACCAGGAATGAATCAGCCACGCGGGGGCAGTTGTGCGCCGGCGCGGCCTGCGCTACCCGATGCGCGCCGGCCGGATGGGGCGTAGCCAAGCGGTAAGGCAGCGGTTTTTGGTACCGCCATTCCCAGGTTCGAATCCTGGCGCCCCAACCAGCCCCTCAGCATGCGGCGGGCGTTTCTTTTTTGAGATCGTCGCCATCCGATCCCTCCGCGCAAGCCGACTACTCGTTGAGGCCCTTGCCGGGATAGGGATGCGTCGCCACCCAGTGCCGGGCAATGTCCACCCGCTTCGCGATCCACACGTCGCGGCGCTGCATCATGTAGTCCAGCAGCCGTTGCAGCCCCGCCGCGCGGGCCGGGTGGCCGATCAGCCGCATATGCAGGCCCACGGACATCATCTTCGGCGTCTTCGCGCCTTCCGCATACAGCATGTCGAAGGCATCGCGCACGAAGGCGAACCACTGGTCCGCATTGCCGGTGACGGCGTTGTACTTGCCGTCATTGTTGGTCAGCGAATAGGGCACCACCAACCGGCCCTGCCCTTCGACCGTGACCCAGAAGGGCAGTTCCTCGCCGTAATAGTCGCTGTCGTACAGGAAGCCGCCATGTTCGGTGACCAGGCGGCGCGTGTTCACCGAGGGTCCGTAGCGGCAGTACCAGCCATCCGGCTTCTGGCCGAGCGTGCATTCCAGGCTGGTGACGGCGCGCGCGATATGCTCGCGTTCCTCCGCCTCCGTCAGCTCGTAATGCTTCACCCAGCGCCAGCCATGGCAGCAGATGTCGTAGCCGGCTTCGCGAATGGCGGCGGCGGCTTCCGGGTTGCGTTCCAGCGCCAGCGCGCAGGCGAAGATCGTAACCGGCAGGCCGCGTTCCTGGAACAGGCGATGCAGCCGCCAGAAGCCGACGCGGCTGCCATATTCGAACATGCCCTCCGCCGCCAGATCGCGCCCTTTCGGGATCGGCGTTGTGCCATTGGATTCGGTGTGGCCGTTTTCCGTATAGCCCTCGCCATCCTGCACGGAGGGCTCCGAGCCCTCCTCGTAGTTGATGACGAAGTTCACCGCGAGCCGCGCGCCGCCCGGCCACTTCGGATCGGGTGGGTTGCCAGCATAGCCGATGTAGTCGCGCTTCACCTCATAGGTCATGCCGCATCTCCATCCAGATCGACGTCGAAGGGGGCGACCTCGACGAATTCCTCATCGGTCGTGGTGCCGTCCTTCCACATGAACACCGCGAAGCGGCCGGGACGGTCCAGGACGGTGAAGGGGTGGTGCCAGACATTGGCACCGTAGGTGACGCCCTGATCCGCGCGCGCCACGAAGGCCTGCGCCCGCGCCATGTCCGGCCCGCCATCCGCCGCATGCGGTGCGACAATCGCGATCCAGCGCCCGCCATCCATCGGCACGAAGGACTGCGAGGAATACTGATGCCGCTCCATCGTCGTGGAGCGCAGCGGCAAGGCCGTTGGCGTCTTGAAGGTGAAGGACAGGCTGGGTGCGGCGGCGGGGCGGTGGCTGGATAGCGCTGCCTCGGTGTAGATCCGGCCCGGGCTGTCGGGGGCGCTCAGCACGTCGCCGAATGCGGCGAAGGCTTCGCTGGTCAGGGGTTTGGCGATCAGGCGCATGTCTCAGCCTCGGCGGTGAAGGAAACGGGCGAACCGGCACGGCGCCCCGCCGTCTTCTGGCATATCGCATCAGACGTCACGACCACCGCCCTCATCCTGATCCCCTGCTCAATAGACACGCACCCTCTCCGCCGCAATGTCCGACGAATGTGCAGGCGACCCGCCCCGCACCCATAATGCCGCAAAAATCGGCTACCGCCACGGCAGCTGCCGGCTATGTGTCCCTCCGAATGCACGGTCGCTCACGCGGCCTATTCCGGACGCGGCATTCGCCTGCCATCTGCATGATTGATCAAGGGAGAGACTGCATAATGCGCCTCAAGGACAAGGTCGTCATCGTCACCGGCGGCGCATCGGGCATCGGCCGCGCCATTTCCATACTTTTCGCCAAGGAAGGCGCCACAGTCGCCATCGGCGATCTGACGGAGGATGTGAAGGAAGGCGGCGAGCCGACGCACAGCCTGATCGCGCAATCCGGCGGCACCGCGCGCTTCCATCGTTGTGACGTCTCGAAATGGGACGACATCGACGCGCTGGTGACGAAGACCGTGGCGGAATTCGGCAAGCTCGACGTCATCGTCAACAATGCCGCGACGCTCGGCAGCGCGACCAAGCTGTTGGAGACGAGCGAGGCCGATTGGGATCATGTGATGGCGGTGAATGCGAAGGGCGTGTTCTTCGGCTGCAAGCGCGCGATCCAGCAATTCCTGACCCAGCCCGTGATCGGCGACGCGCGCGGGCGGATCGTCAATATCTCGTCCCAGCACGGCATGGTCTGCGCGCCGGGCAAGATCGCCTATGGCACCGGCAAGGCGGCGGCGGTGTACATCACGCGCCAAGTCGCGGTGGACTACGCCGAGGACTTCATCATCTGTAACGCGGTGGCGCCAGGCCGCATCCTGACGGGCAAACCGCTGGGTGGGCCTGGCTCTGACCCGTTGGAGTATTCCAGGTCGCGCACACCGATGCCGCGCCTTGGCCGGCCCGGCGACATCGCCAGCGCCGCGCTGTTCCTGGCCAGCGACGACGCCACCTACATCACCGGACACAACCTGATGGTTGATGGCGGCTGGATGGCTTATTGAGGCTCAGGGGTCGGTCCTTCGCCGCCTTACCCCAGCAGGTGCAGTTCCGAAGCGAAGCTGAACGCCGTCGGGGCGAAGTCGTCATTGCGGATGAGGCCGCTGGCGCTGCCATCGCCGATGGCCGCGCCAACCGGTGCGAACAGCGTCAGCAGAAAACCCTCATTGCCCTCCGGCACGGCGTCGCGGAGCACGCGCACCTTGATGATCTGGAGGTTGGACCCGGTGGACGTGCCGCCCGGCCGCGCGGTGACCGTACTGCCGCGGGTATCGACATCCGCCCAATAGGCGGCGATCAGCGGATTCGCGGTGTTGCCGGTGATCGCCGAGGGCGTGTAGTTCCCGATCGGGCCGGTAAAGGTCAGGTTGCCATTGTTGTTGAGATACAGGCCGGTGTAGCTGACCCCGAAGAAGTTGATCCCCTGGCTGCCGAAGACGCTCCGCAGGTCGATAAAGCCGGTGGAGCTGTCATCGTTCCTGACCAGGAAGGATTCCCCGAAGCCGGCGGAACCACCAAGATTGTTCACAAGCGAGGTTGGAAAGACCGCGACTCCAGATGTGACCGGATGGATGGAGATCCGCCCCCCTGCATATCTGGTTCGGCCGGGTGGGCTGAACATGCGCGCAGGGCGGTGCGGACGCTCATTTATTACCGAAACGTTAACCAGAAATGGTGTCGGCTTCAATGAATTGTTTTGCGACAGAGGGTCGATTTCGCACGAGGCGCCTTCGGCGTAGGCAGACGAGATTCGGCCTTCGCGTCGGCTGGAGGCCGTGGATTATGGATGTTCCAAGACTTGTCGCAGATGTGAGGCTGTAACCAACCGACTCCTGCCAAGCCGCGCCGCGTTGTGTCCGCAGAGATACCCCGTGGGGCGACAGCAGACATGTTTCAGCGCATCGATGAGACGTTGGCCAATTCAGTTTCCTTCGGCGGAACGCGCTCCAAGGGAGCCTTGCCGCGGGCGACTGGCCAGACCTCGCCCATTGGTGCCCGCCCCTCGACCCTGCTTTGCCTTTCCCATCTGCGCTGGGACTTCGTCTATCAGCGGCCGCAGCACCTGATGACGCGCGCCGCCCGTACCCAGGAAGTGATCTTCTTCGAGGAGCCCATCTTCAGGCCCGGGATCATCCCCCGGCTGGAGCTCTCAAAGACCGATGGTGGTGTCATCGTCGCGGTGCCAATGCTGCCGGAAGGCCTGCCGCCGAACATGGTGGTGGGCCAGCAACGCAGCATGCTGGATGACCTGCTGGTCAGCCGGACCGATCGCCACCTCACCGCGTGGTTCTACACGCCCATGGCGCTGTCCTTCGCCAGCGACCTCGCAGCCGACGTCATCGTCTATGACTGCATGGACGAGCTCTCCGCCTTCCGTGGCGCGCCGCCGGCCATGCTGCGGATGGAACAGGCGCTGATCGACCGCGCCGACCTGGTCTTCACGGGCGGCCGCAGCCTGTATGAGGCGAAGCGCGGGCGGCACCCGCGCGTCCATTGCTTCCCCTCCTCGATCGACACGGCGCATTTCGGCCAGGCACGCGCCGACCTGCCGGAGCCGGAGGCGCTGAAGGGTCTGCCGCATCCGCGCATCGGCTTCTTCGGCGTGGTCGATGAACGCATGGACCTCGACCTCGTCGCGGAATTCGCCGCGCGCCGCCGCGACTGGTCCGTGGTGATCGTTGGCCCCGTGGTCAAGATCGATCCGGCCCAGTTGCCGCAGGGGCCGAACCTGTTCTGGCTGGGTGGGCGCAGCTACGGAGATCTGCCGGCCTGCCTCGCGCATTGGGATCTGGGCTTCATGCCCTTCGCGCTAAACGAAAGCACGCGCTTCATCAGCCCGACCAAGACGCCGGAATTCCTCGCCGCCGGCCTTCCGGTGGTGTCGACGCCCGTGGTCGATGTGGTGCGCGACTATGGCGAGGCGGGGCTGGTTGAGATCGCCGAGAATGCCGAGCAGATGGTCGCCCATGCCGATGCCTTGCTGCATCGCCCGCGGGCTTCCTGGCTTGCGAAAGTGGATGCGCAGCTCGCGACCAATTCCTGGGACCTGACCTGGGACCGCATGTCCGCCCTGATCGGCGCGGCGGCGAGAGCGTCGCGGAAGCCGCAACCCGTCGCTGGCGGTGGTCCGATCGTCAACGCGGTCGCGGCAGGCGTTCCCCATGTTTGATTGGCTCGTCGTCGGCGCCGGTTTCGCCGGCTCCGTCCTGGCGGAGCGTCTGGCGCGGGAACGTGGCGACCGCGTGCTGGTCATCGATAAGCGCGACCATATCGGTGGCAACGCCTATGATCATCCCGATGCGGCCGGCGTTCTGATTCATCGCTACGGGCCGCATATCTTCCACACCAATAGCGAGGCGGTCTTCGCGCATCTGTCGCGCTTCACCGATTGGCGCCCCTACGAGCATCGCGTCCTCGCCGAGGTTCGCAGCCCGATCACCGGTGCCGCGGTGCAGGTGCCGATGCCGATCAACCTCGACACCATCAACAGGCTGTATGGCCTGACACTGACCGAGGCGGAGCTGGAAGACTGGTTCGCCAACCGCGCGGAACAGGTGAGCGAGGTCCGGACCTCCGAGGACGTCGTCGTCGGCAAGGTGGGGCGCGAGCTCTATGAACTGTTCTTCCAGGGCTATACCCGCAAGCAATGGGCGCTGGACCCCAGCGAGCTCGACAAGTCTGTCACCTCCCGCGTGCCCACGCGTACCAATCGCGACGACCGCTACTTCACCGACCAGTTCCAGGCGATGCCGAAGCAGGGCTACACGGCGATGTTCGAGCGCATGCTCGACCATCCGGGAATCACCGTCGAGACCGGCATGGATTTCGCCGAGGCGCGCCGGCGCTTCCGCTTCCGCCGCGTCATCTGGACCGGCCCGGTCGATGAGTATTTTGGTTTCCGCCACGGCAAGCTGCCCTACCGCAGCCTCCGCTTCCAGCATGAGACACACGACCAGGAATGGGCGCTGCCGACAGGCACGGTGAACCACCCCGCGGAGGCGACGCCCTATACCCGCGTGTCCGAATACAAGCACATGACCGGGCAGGCGCATCCGAAGACCAGCATCACTTACGAATTTCCAAGCGCGGAGGGCGACCCGTACTACCCCATCCCCCGGCCGGAAAATCAGGCGCTCTACAAATGCTACGAAGCATTGGCGGATGCGGAGGCTGATACTTGGTTCGTCGGGCGCCTCGCCACTTATCGCTACTACAACATGGACCAGGTGGTGGCGCAGGCCCTGACGACTTTCCGTCGCATTGACGCCGCGCTGCCCCGGGAATCCGCATCGGAGCCAGTCCTTGCCGCTGGCACTTAAAGCCGACCGCGCGGCGTGCCTGTTTCCCAGCTTCTTCCTCGGCGGCTTCGAATGTTCGGCGCATCGGCGCTCCGATGGTCGCCGGCTGGACCTGATCGCCTCCACCCGCCACGACCTGCTGGCGGAGGAGGATTATGCGGCGATTGCGCGACACGGTCTGCTCGGCGCGCGTGATGCCGCGCGCTGGCACCTGATCGAGCGCATCCCCGGCGAATATGACTGGTCCTCGCTGCTGCCGGTCGTCCGCGCCGCGAAGAAGGCCGGGGTGCGGGTGGCCTGGGATCTTTGCCATTACGGCTATCCCGATCATCTGCATCCGCTGAGCGATGGCTTCGCGGAGGCTATGGCGCGCTATGCCGAAGCGCTCGCACGCTTCCTGCTTCAGGAAGAGGGCGCGCCGCCGATCCTGTGTCCGGTGAACGAGATTTCCTTCTGGGCCTGGGCCGGAGGTGAGGTGGCGCATTTCAATCCTGGCCTGCGGAACCAGGGGGACGTGCTGAAGAACAAGCTGGTGGAGGCCTTCCTGCAAGCAGGGCGCGCGGCCCGCCAGGCGGTTCCGGGCACCATGCTGATCGCCGTCGATCCGCTGATCCATGTCGTGCCGAGCCGTCCGCAGGACAGCGCCATCGCGCGGGCGCAGGACGCCTCGCAATGGGAAGCCTGGGACGCGCTGCTGGGGCGGGCGCGGCCCGAGCTGGGCGGTGGCCCCGAAGGCTTCGACGTGATGGGCGTGAACTACTACTGGAACAACCAGTGGGAACGGCAAGGCCAGTCCGGCCGTACCATCCGCATCGGTGACCCACGCCACCGCCCCTTCCGCGAACTGCTGCTGGCCGCGCAGGCTCGCCATGGGCGCCCGATCATGGTGGCGGAGACCAGCATCGAAGGCACGCCGCGCGCCGCCTGGCTGCGCTACATCGGAAATGAAGTCCGCGCCGCCATGCGCCTCGGCGTGCCGGTTCAGGGCATTTGTCTTTATCCCGTGGTGTCGCATCCCGGCTGGGACGACGACCGCTACTGCCCGAACGGATTGTTCGAGATGCAGCCCCTGCATGGCCGCCGCCCGGTGGTCGTGCCCTTGGCAGGCGAGTTGCGGCGCCAGCAGGCGCTGTTCGACACCTTCCTGTCCGGACAGGATGTGGCGGACGAGCCGGATGCCGCGGCCGCCTTCGGCGCAGCCTGGCAGGAGGCGGAAGCGAAGCGGTTGGCGGCCGCCGAAAGCCGGCTGAAGGGCTAGGACCCCGCTACACCGTCTCCCCCGCCCATTGCCCGTCCCGCACCGCCGAAAGCAGCAGGCGCGGCGCCACCGCATCGCCAATCCGAAGCGTCACCATCCCCGCCTTCGCCAGCGCGGCCTCCAGCCCGGCACGCGGGCGACGTGGTGTGGACCAGGTGAACAGCGCCACATCCGGCACCACCATCTCCCGCCCCGTCAGGATGTGGCGGATGCGCAACCGGCCATCCGCGAAATCCACCGGCTCGCGATGGATCAGCAACTCGATGCGCGGCTCGGCCGCGGCCAGGCGGCGCTGCACGCCCTGGCCGTAGATCGCCGGCACGTCGCGCGCGATGGCATCGCGCGGCGTCAGCAGCAGCAGCCTGTCGAAACGCGCCAGCAGCAGTTCGGCGGCGGCATAGGTGGCGGCGGTGTGGTCGTGGTCGTAGAGCACGGCGAGCCCGCCGCGTGGCGCCTGCTCCGCCGACAGCTCCGCCAACGCGCCACGAAGATCCTGCCCGCCGCCGGTCATGCGCCGGGGTGGGACCATCTCCGCACCCGTCGCCAGGACCACCACATCCGGCTCCAGCGCCTGGATATCGGCGACGCTGCCGCCCTGGTGCCGCGTGACACCAGCCGCGGCCGCACGCCGCTCCAGATAGGCGAGGAAGCTCGCGATATCCTCGCAGCCCGGCAGCGCCGCATGCAGCCGCGCCGCGCCCCCGGCCTCCGCGCGTGCGGAAAGCAGCGTCACTCGGTGCCCGCGTTCCGCCGCCACCGACGCCGCCTGCAATCCCGCCACGCCGGCACCAACCACGACGACATGGCGAGGCACCTCCGCAGCCGCTGGCGGCGGCGCCGCATCGGCGGGTGTGCCGCCGCGGGGGTTGACGCTGCAGCCGATGGTGCTGGCGCGGTCGATCTCGCCCCAGCAGGCGTTGCAGTAGATGCAGGGGCGAATGTCCGGAACGCGTCCCGCCGCCACCTTGGCCGGCCATTGCGGATCGGCCAGCAGCGGTCGTGCCAGCATCACCATCTGCGCGTCGCCCGAGTCCAGCAGCGCCTCCGCCATCTCCGGCCCCATGATGCGGCCGATGGCGGCGATCGGCACATCCCCCGCCGCCTGGCGCAGTGGCGCCCAGGCGGCGCGGAAGGGCATCGGCGCCTCATGCATGTCGGGCGCGTGCATCCACAGGCTGGGCCCGTGGCTGCCCTGGCTGAAGCTGAGCAGGTCCGGCGGTACATCCGCCACGATCGCCGCCACCAGCCGCGCCGCCTCCGCGGGGTCGATGGAATCGGGTACCCCATCATCCGCCGGCATCTTCACGCCGAGGATGAAGCCGGCGCCGCAGCGCGCGCGGATCGCCGACAGGATGGCGCGGGTGAAAGCGCTGCGCCCCTGCGCATCGCCGCCCCAGCGATCCTCCCGCAGATTGGTCACCGGTGAGAGGAATTGCAGCGGCAGGAAGCCATGCGCCGCGGAAATCTCGACGCCGGAGAAGCCGGCACGCTGAAGGCGCGCGGCGCTGTCCGCATATTCCTCGACCAGCCCTTCCACCTCGCCCGAGGTCAGGGCGCGCGGTACGGTCCAGGACGCCGCATCGACCACCGCGGAAGGCCCGATGGCGCTGAGCGAGCGCGCATCGCGATGCGCATTGCCCGCATGCCAAAGCTGCCCCAGCAGCGCCGCGCCCTGCCCCTCCACGGCCGCGGCCAGGCGTTGCAGCCCGTCGAACTGCGCCTCGTCCCACACCGCCACGCGCGCCGGCACGGCGGCGGAGCGGCAGGCGGCCAACGCTTCCGTCACCACCATCCCGGCACCGCCGGCAGCGCGCGCGGACAGATGCGCGATCAACGCCTCCGTCACCGCGCCGTCGCGCGGCATGCGCGTGGTCATGGCGCCAAAGCCGATGCGATTGCGCAGGCGGCGCCCCGCGAGTTCGAAGGCGCCCAGCAGGCGCGGGAAGCTGTGCGTCACTCAGCCGGCCGCCGCACCGGAAACCTCGACCGCCCGGCGCCACTTCTCCAACTCCTGCCGATGGATCGTGGCGGCATCCTCTGCCGTGGTACCGGTGACGGTGGCGCCCAGTTCCGACAGCCGCGTGCGGATCGCAGGCTTGGCGAGCGTGGTGCGGATTTCCGCCGACAGCTTCTCTATGATCGGCCCGGGCGTGCCGCTGGGCGCGAACAGCATGACCCAGGCGCCGGCATCGAAGCCCGGCACCGTTTCCGCCACCGCCGGCACATCCGGCATCAGCGACGAACGTTCGGCGCCGGTCACCGCGATGGCGCGCAGCTTACCCTCCGCCAGGAAGCTCGGCACGGTCAGAATCCCCTCGATGCACATCTGCACATCATTGGACATGATGGCCTGCAAGGTGACCAGCCCGCCGCGATAGGGCACATGGGTGGCGTTCAGCCCCGTGGCGGCGCGCAGCATTTCCATGCCGAGATGGTTGGTGGCCCCGATGCCGGAGGAGGCATAGTTCAGCCGCCCCGGATTGGCCTTCGAATACGCCACCAGCTCCGCCAGGTTGCGCACCGGCAGGTTCGGTGAGACCACCAGCACCTGCGGGAAGGTGACCATATGCGTCACCGCCGCGAAATCGCGCTGCACGTCATAGGTCAGGTTGCGGAGCATCGCCGGACCGATGGCCATATTGCCCGGCGAGCCGACCAGGAAGGTATCGCCATCCGGCCGCGCACGGGCCGCGACCTCCGTACCGATGCTGCCGCCGGCACCGGTGCGACTTTCAACGATGAAGGGCTGGCCAAGCCGCTCCGTCAGATCCTGCGCCACAAGCCGGGCCACAACATCGACCGCGGAGCCCGGGGTGAAGGGAAAGATCCAACGCACAGGACCGCGCGGCCAGACGGGTTGCGATAATGCAGACGAGGCCAGAAGCGCGGCGGCACTGACGATCAGGCCGCGACGGCCCAGGGTGTTGGGGTCCATGGCATCGTTCCTCCGCTGCGGCGCGCTTCGAACGGCGCGCCTGTCGCGGCAGTTGAGGATGTTTGCCTGTCAGAGAGCAAGACCCCTTTGGCGAACGACTTGCGGCAATTGCGCTTTCGCCGATTCACATCGCCCAGGCTTCAGCGGCGGCCGGTCTATCCCGCGATCGCCGAACCGAAGTCGTAGAGGCGCGCGGGGTTGTCCACCAGGATGCGGTGCCGCAGCGCCGCATCCGGCAGCCATTCACCCAGCAGGCCCAGCAGGTCGCCATCATTCGGCATGGGCCCGTGCCAATGCGCGACATGCGGCCAGTCGCTGCCCCAGATCACACGGTCCGGCGCCGCTTCCACCACCGCCCGTGCCAGCGCCGCCGTATCGGCATAGGGAAAGGCCGGCTCGGCCGAGATCCGGTACAGCCCGGTCAGCTTCACCCACAGCAGCCCATCCCGCAGCATGGCGAGGAAGTCCTGATAGCCAGGATGCGAAAGCCCGCCCTTGGCCAGCTTGGTATAGCCGATATGGCCGACCGAGACGGGCAGGCGCATCGCCTCAGCCAGGCTGCGCAACTCCGCCGGCCGCTCCTCGACATGCACCAGCAGCTCGACATGCCAGCCGAAGGGCCGGATCACGTCCGCCACGTCGCGCAGTGCATCCAGCGAGCGGAAAGGCATGCCGCCGCGATCGACCAGATTGACCCGGATGCCCCGCGCGCCGGCATCGTGCATGCGCGCGATCTCCGCCTCCGTCACCCCCTCTCCCACCGCGACGATGCCGCGCAGACGGCCGGGATGGGCGGCCAGCGCATCCAGCACCGCGCGATTGTCCGTGCCATGCACGCTAGCCTGCACCACCACGCCGCACTGGATGCCGATGGCATCGTGCAAGGCCAGCAAACGCGCCACGCCATTGTCCGGCGGCGTATAGGCGCGCGTCGCCTGATAGGGGTGGCGTGCCGCGTCGAAGACATGGGCGTGGGTGTCGCAGGCGAATTTCGGCACGGCCATCGCGGGGCGGCGTGGTGACGCATCAGGGCCGGGGCAGTCACGGATTTCGAGGGTCTCGGTCATGCGAATGTCCTCAGGCCGCCGCGTCGCAGCGGAAGGCGCCGCGCGGGCTGCGGCCCCGCGGGGCCGCAAGTTCAGCGCCCGCCTGATCCAGGCAAGCCAGGATGCGCGCATGGTCCGCCCAGGCGATGGCGCCACCGCGCTGCCCCAGCACGATAGCCCAGCATTCCTCCGCCACAGGTACACCAGGCTTCACCGCCTCGATGGCGCGGGCACGCGCGGCGAGCGCCGTGCCGATGCCGCGCTGGCCGGGCGCGCCGGCCTCACAGGCCTCGCACATCAGCCGGTGTACTCCAGGATGTGCATGCCATGGCCCCAGCGGTCGATCAGGTACAGGCGGCCATGCTCGTCGGCGCCGATGTCGTTGGACTGGATCGTCTTGGTGCCCTCGGCCTGGGCCGGCACGAAGCAGCCCACCTCCTTCGGCTTCAGCACGTCGCTGACATCCACGGCACGCAGGCCGGCGTTGAAATAGGTGATGAAGACCGTATTGGCCCAGGGGCCATCGCCTGGGATGTTTTCCAGGATGTTATGCGCGCCGAAGCGGCCGCCGCGGTTGAAGTATTTTTCGCGCTCCGGGAACCAGGTGGAGACGGGGATCGGATTCTTCTCGTCGCGAATGTCCAGGATCCACATGAACTGGCTGTCCCAGTAGTTCTGCTTCGCCCGCGCTTCGTCGGTGACAACAAGATACGGGCGGTTGCCGATCGGCCAGGCGGTGTGCGTCGAGCCGACGAAGGGCGGTGACCAGCAGATATGGCCGAGCAGGTTCATGTTGCTGAGATCGGAACAGTCGATCACCGCGACGCCGCCGCCCCAGAACGCCGCGAACATGCGATTGCCACGGATCATCGGCGGGCCGTGCAGCGTGCAGGCGGTCTCGGCTGGATGCGGGTCGTTGCCCTCCCCCGCACCTTCCGCCTTCTGCCAGGGCAGGCCCCAGATGCTGACCACCTTGGGCTTCAACGGATCGGCGATATCCAGCGTCCAGATGACGCGCTTGTTCCAGCCCTCCGCATCGTTGGGGAGGAAGGCAAGCTTGCGGGCATTGTCCACGCCGAAGCGGTGCGGGCCACTGCCCGGCATGTCGACGAAGCCCACCTCGCGCGGCTCGGCCGGATTCGTCAGATCGAAGACGTACAAACCCGCCCGCGCATTCCGCTCGCCCGGAAGACGCTCGGAATTCACATAGAGCAGCCGGTCACCGACCAGCCGCAGCTTGTGCATGCGGATGCCCTGCGGCGCCCGGAATTCCCAAACCTTGCGCGGCTTCCGAGGGTCGGTGACGTCATGCACCGTGAAGCCTTCCCGCCCCTCCCAGCCGACGCCGCCGACATAGGCATGGCCGCGCGCCACCTCCACCACGCTGCCGGCGCCGAAGGCGGCGGAGGGGTCGTGGCCGAGCAGCCGGAAATTCTGCGATTCCTCAGGATACATGTCTCTGGCCTCGTTTCAGGCGGCGTCGCGGCGCGCCATGTGGTCGCGCACCAAGGTCTCGCTGAGCGCGAAATGCGCGCGCAGCAAGGCGCAGGCGGTCTCGGCGTCGCGCGCCACCGCGGCTTCCATGATGGCGCGATGCTCATCCTGGTGCTGCGGCCGCGTGCGGTCGGTGAAGGGCGACAGGTTGCGATAGCGCTCGAAGGCATCGAAGAGCTGGTCGCAGAAGCCCTCCATCCAGCGGCTGTCGCAGCCACCGACCAGGGCCTGATGGAAGACGCGATGCGCCGCGTCCCAATCCGGATTGCGCGCCGCATCCGGTCCCACGAAGCGCGGCGTGCGGGACAGGCGGAAGCAGGCCAGCGCCACGCTTTCCTCCCAGGCCGCGCCGCCACGACGGATGCTGTCGCGCAGCGCCGCCTCGTTCAGCGTGGTGCGGGTGCGGGTCAGTTCATCGAGGTCCGCCAGGCTCAGCGGCGCGGCGGCGAAGCCGCGCTGGTCGGATTGGCGCACCAGGCCTTCGGTGGACAGGCGGCTCAGCGCCTCCCGCACCGGGGACAGGCCGGTGTCGAAGCGCTTGCACAGGTCGCGCGTGTGCAGCCTGGCGCCGGGCGCCACCTCACCGCGGATGATCTCCTGCCGCAGCTGGGCATAGACGCGGGAGGCGAGCGTCGTCGCCCCGCCTTCGGCCTGTCGTGCTGTGGTCGCCATGCATCCTCCCTGCCCTGAGCATAGCGCGAAAGCTGCGATCAGCAATATCGATCATTGTTCCCCGGATTCACGATGATCGATTTTCTCTCTTGCCGTGCGCCGCAAGCTGTGTTGGCCTTCGCGCAACAACAACCACGCCGGCCGCCACCTGCCGGCAGGGAGAGGACATCCCATGACCACCACTCGGCGCTCGCTGCTGGCGATGGGCCTTGGCGCCTCCGCCGGGCTAGGCCTGGCGCGCGGCGCGCGCGCGCAGGGCGCCTTTCCCAGCCGCCCCATCCGCCTGATCGTCGCCTTCACGCCGGGCGGCCCCAGCGACGTTATCGCCCGCATCGTCGGCGCGCAGATGGGCGCGCAGCTGGGCCAGTCCGTGGTGATCGAGAACCGCCCCGGCGCCGGCGGCAATCTGGCAGGCGAAGTCGTGGCCCGCGCGGCGCCGGATGGCTACACGCTGCTGATGGGCAACAACAGCATCCTCGCCGCCAACAGCTTCCTCTACGGCAACATGCCCTTCGACCCGCGGAGGGACTTCGCGCCGGTCGGTCTGGTGGGCTCGCAGCCCAATGTGCTGGTGGTGAACCCCTCGCTGCCCGTGCATTCGGTGGCGGAGCTGACGGCGCTGGCAAAGTCACGGCCCGGGGAGCTGAACTACGCCTCCTCCGGCAGCGGCACCGCGGCGCATCTGGCGGCGGAGCTGTATCGCCTGCGCGCCGATGTCGGCATCGTGCATGTCGCCTATCGCGGCGCGGCGCCGGCCCTGGCGGATCTGATCAGCGGCCGGGTGCAGCTGATGTTCGCCACCTCCGCCTCCGCCATGACGATGATCCAGGACAACCAGCTGCGCGCTTTGGCGGTGACCACCGCGACCCGTTCCGCCAGCCTGCCCAACCTGCCGACCATGGCGGAGGCTGGGCTGCCCGGCTTCGACGCGACCACCTGGCACGGCATCACCGCGCCGGCCCATACGCCCGCGCCCGTCGTCTCCACGCTGGCGAACCACCTGACGCGGGCGCTGGCGGAGCCTTCGGTGAAGGACAAGCTGGTATCGCTCGGCGTCGACCTGGTGCCGAGCACGCCGGATTCCTTCGCCACCTATATCCAGGCCGAATACACGGCCTGGGGCGAGGTCATCCAGCGCGCCGGCATCCGGCTGAACTGAGGGCGACGGCGCGGCGGATCAGCCGCGCCCCGCAGCCTCCAGCGCCGCAAGGTCCGGGATCGGCCGGCGGAAATCCGGCAGGTCCCGGAAATGCTGTTCCAGCGCCAGTGCAGCATCCAGGGTGAAGGCATCCCCGCCGCGCGGCCCCACCACCTGAAGGCCGAAGGGCATGCCCTTCTCGTCCCGCCCGCAGGGGATGCAAATGGCCGGATGGCCCATCATCGAAATGCCGTAGGTCACGCCGGAGGTCGCGAAATAGCCGGTCAGCGGCATGCCCTCCATTTCGGTGGGATAGGGCAGTTCCTTCGGGAAGGGCGTCAGCGCCTGGCAGGGCAGCAGCAGCAGGTCGTGGCGCGTGAAGAAATCCTGGAAGGCGCGGTAGATGCGCGTCTGCTCCGCATGCGCCTCGGCGAGGTCCGTCAGGCTGTAGCGCAGCCCCTCCTCGTAATTGCTGCGGGTATTGCCGCCCAGCAGCTTCGGGTCGCGGTCGTAGTACTTCCGGAAGCCCGCCAGGAAATTGGTGCAGCGGATGACGCGGTAGGCACGGTCGATGCCCTCCATATCCGGGTCCTCCGCCTCGCAGTGCCGAAGCGCCGGCGCCAGCGCCGCCATGCGCGCGAGGAAGATGCGGCGGATGCTGGGCGCCACCGGGGCGAAGCCGAGATCGACCGTTGTCGCCACGCGCAGGCTGGCCAGGTCCACAGGCCGCCGCAACGTCAGCGCGGCCGGATCGCCGAGCAGCGGATTGGCCATCGGGTCGCGGCTGTCCGCACTCGCCATCACGCTGAGCAGCAGCGCGGTATCGGCGACATCGCGCCCCATCGGCCCCTGCACCGACAGCACCGACCAGCCCTGCCGCCGCCGTTCCGATGCGACCAGCCCCGGCGTCGGCCGGAATCCCACCACACCGGACCAGGAAGCCGGCTTGCGCAGCGACCCGCCGGTGTCGGAGCCGGTGCAGAGCGGCAGCATGGAGGTGGCGAGCGCCACGCCCGACCCGCCGCTGGACCCGGCGCAGGACAGTGCCGGGTCGAAGGCATTGCCGGTGGCGCCATAGACCTCGTTCAGCGTGTTGCCGCCGGTGCCGAATTCCGGCGTGTTGGTCTTGGCCAGGATGATCCCGCCGGCCGCGCGCAGCACCGCGACGATACGCTCATCCTTCTCCGGCACATGGTCGCGGAACATCGGCGAGCCATAGGTGGTGCGCAGCCCGGCCGTGTCGTTCAGGTCCTTCACACCGATCGGCAGGCCGTGCAGCGCGCCGAGCCGGTCGCCGCGCATCACCGCCACTTCCGCGTCCCGCGCGGCCTTCGTCGCACCCTCCACATCCATGGCCACCACGGCGTTCACCGCGGGGTTCACCGCCTCGATCCGCGCCAGGCAATCGGCCAGCAGTTCCACCGGCGAAATCCGCCGCGTGCCGATCAGGCGGCGCAGTTCCACGGCGGTCAGGTCACAGAGAGACGAGGTCATGGTGCGCGCCTTGTCGCCATGGCGAGGGTTCCCTGGTTGGCCTGCGGCACATAGACGAGATCGGGCGTGGTCGCCCAGGTGGAAACCCAGAAGACCAGCGGCAGGATCGCCCGGCTTTCCATCACCGTCGCCATGGTCTGTTGCAGGATGGTCCGGCGGCGATCGTCATCCACCGTCACCAGCGCCTGCTTGATCGCCGCATCCACCTGGGCGTCGGAATAGCGACCGCGATTGGACCCGCCATAGGCGCCACCACGGGTATGCACGATGCCGACGAAACTGCCCGCGGCCTCCCCCGTGCCGGCGCCCCAGCTGTGCAGCATATGCGACAGCTCGTTGCGCGCGGTGCGCCCGGAATAGACGGTGTGCGGCATGGTCTCGACCGAGGTGCGGATGCCGATGCGGCCCCACATCTGGGCGATCACCTGCACCGTGCGCGTGGCGTTGACGATGCGGTCGTTGCTGGTGTGCAGGATGATGCGGAAGCCATCCGGATAGCCAGCCTCCGCCAGCAGGCGGCGGGCGCGTTCCGGGTCCGGCGCCTCCGGCCGAATCGCGGGGTTGAAGCCGAAGAAGCCCTCGGGCACCAGCTGGTCGGCACGCACCGCCTCTCCCTCGTTCACGCGATCGACGATGATGTCGCGGTCGATGGCCAGCGACAGCGCCTGGCGCACGCGCAGGTCGCGCATCGGGTTGCGCGGCAACGGGTTGCCCGCATTGTCCGTGGCATTGCCGGGGATCGGCACTTCGTTGTGCACATCGACGGATAGGAAGGTCATGCGGTTGGTCGCGCCCGACCACAGCCGCACATTGGCCTGCCGGCGCAGCCGCGCCATGTCGGTGCTCGGCACCTCATTGATCATGTCCACATCGCCGGCCAGCATCGCGGCGACACGTGCCGGGCCGAGGGCGATGATGCGGAAGGTCACGCGATCCCAGGGCTCCGCGCCGCCCCAGTAATTCGGGTTGCGCTCATAGATCATGCGATCGCCCGGGCGGTGTTCCACCAGGCGATAGGGGCCGGTGCCGATGGCCGCGCGCACTGCCTGGTAATCCGCGGTGCTGGCGCCTTCACCATGCTTGCGGGAGATGATGGCCACGGAGCTGAGGTCGATCGCCAGCAACGGCGAGGGTCCATCCGTGTGCAGCCGGATGGTGTGCGGATCGACGATCGTCCAGCTTTTGATCTGCTTGGTATAGGTGCCGAAGGAGCTCGGGCTGTTCGGCACGCGGGGCGCGCGTTCCAGGGAGAAGGCGACGTCATCCGCCGTAAAGGGCGTGCCGTCATGGAAGGTGACGCCCTGGCGCAGCTTGAACTCCCAGGTCTCGTCATCGATCAAACGCCAGGATTCGGCGAGGCCCGGCGTGATCTGCTGGTTCGCGTCCTGATGCGTCAGGGAGTCGAAGACATGCCGGGCCTGGGAGTTGTTGACCCCATTGTTGTGGAAATGCGGATCGAGCGAGGTGGGCGGCGCGGCGAGGCCGATGCGCAGCTCCGCGGCCTGCAGCGGTGCCGCGGCCAGCAGCAGGGCCAGCGTACTGGCGGCAAGGCGGGGGATGGTGGTCATCGCGATCTCCTTATCCTTGCCAGGCGGGCTGGCGTTGCATCAGCGGGGTGCGAGAAGCTCCGGCAATAAGGTGTTGAAGGCCTCGGCAGCCTCGTAGCTCACCCAGTGGCCGGCACCGGGAATCACGTGGAAGGGGACATCGGGATCAGCCTCCCGCAGCACGGCACGCCGTGCCTCCATCGCGCCGCGCGCGATATTGTCCTGCTCGCCCCAGATCGCGGCGAGCCGGCCGCGCAGCGCCGGCAGGCTGCGGCGCAGCACATCGGTGCGGCTGATCTCCGGGCTGCGGACGCGGCCAGCCTCCGCATTGCGTTCCTGCAAATGCAGCGCCAGCGGGTCGATGCGCGCGGCATCCGCCAGCATCAGCACTTCCAGCGTCCGCCGATGCACCGCCAGCCGCGCGGCGCGGTCGGCTTCGCGGCGCCAGGACCCCATCGGCGCCATGGGCGCGCGCGCCAGGCCGAGCCCGTTGGAGCCGACGATGACAAAGCGCCGCAGCGCCGGGCCGAGCTTCACCGCCACCGGCCCACCCATGACGCCGCCGAAGGAGAAGCCCACCAGATCCACCGGGCTGCCCGCCGGCAGCAGGCGCCTGATTCCGTCCACGACGATATCGGCCATGGCATCGGGATTGTCCGGCTCCGGCGGGACGGCCGATTCACCAAGACCCGGCAGATCCACCGCCAGCACCTGACGATCCCGCGCCAGCGGCAGCACGTTGCGGATCCAGTGGCTCCAGGACCCGTAGCCGCCATGCAGCAGCACCAGCGGCGGCCCCTCGCCCCAACTGTGCCAGACGAGGCTGCCCTCGCCGCAGGGCGTCTCCGCCCGTCGCGCCAACCCCTTCACATGGGCCTCGATCTGCGCCGGCGTCGCGCCGAGCGCGGCCATGTCGGGCGGGATCGGCGCCAGGTCCTGCAACACGTCCTGCATCAGCGCCCCGTGAAGACCGGCTTGCGCTTTTCCATGAAGGCGCGGCGCCCCTCCGTGTAGTCGGCGCTGTCGAAGCAGGTGGCGACATGGCCGCGCATCATCGCGCCGTCCTGCTCGCTTTCCGGCTTCATCAATTCGTTCACGATGGCCTTGGAGGCGCGCAGCGACAGCGGGGCCTTCTCCGCCAGCAGCTCCGCATAGGCGCGCACTTCCGCCTCCAGCACGTCCCCTGGCAGCACGCGGGAAATCAGTCCGATGCGCAGCGCTTCCGCCGCATCCAGCCGCCGGGCGGAGAACAGGATGTCCTTCGCCGCCGCCGGCCCCACCAGGTTCACCAACCGCCGCAGACTGTCGGAGGAATAGGCGGCGCCAAGATTGGCGGCCGGAATGCCGAAGCGCGAATCCTCCGCGGCGAAGCGCAGGTCGGCCGCCATGGCGATGCCGAGCCCACCACCCATGCAGAAGCCACGGATCAGCGCGATCAGCGGCTTGTCGAAGCGGTTCAGCTTGGCCCGCGCGCTGTCGGAAATCGCGGCATAGGCGGCCGCCTTTTCCGCGCTGTCGCGCTGCTGCTCGAATTGCGAGATATCGGCGCCGGAGACGAAGGCCTTGTCGCCCGCGCCCTGCATCACCACCACGCGGATCGCGTCATCGGCCTGGAAATCATCCAGGATCGCCTCCAGCGCGCCCCACATCTCCAGCGACATGGCATTGCGCTTGGTGGGATTGCTGAAAGTCATCCAGCCAATCGCCCCGGTCTTCTGGGACAGCATCTCAGCCGTCATCGCATTATCCTCCCCTGCCCCGCCATGTCACACCACTTTCTGCGCGCGCAGCCGCGCGATGGCCTCGGCGTCGTAGCCCAGCTCGCCCAGAAGCGTGTCGTTGTGCTCGCCCAGCTCCGGCGTCGGCATGCGCAGCGTTTCGGGCTGCGGCGCGGCCGAGAGGTTGATGGGCTGCCCCACCACACCGAGCGTGCCGAGCGTCGCATGTTCCACCTTGCGGGCGATGCCGAGGTGCTGGACCTGCACATCGCCAAAGGTCTGGTCGATGCTGTTGATCGGCCCGCTGGGCACGCCCGCCTCGGTCAGGGCCGCAACCAGATCGGCGCTTTTCCACTTCCGGGTTTCCGCCGCGATGGCCTCGTTCAGCGCCACGCGGTTGCGCCGTCGCAGGCCGGTATCGGCGAATTCCGCCTGGGTGATCAGATCCTCGCGCCCCAGGGCGCGGCACAGTCGGCGATACAGCCGGTCGCCGGCGGCCGCGATGTTCATATTGCCATCGGCGGTGGGGAAGACGCCGGTCGGCGTGCTGGTCGGATGGTCGTTGCCGGCCTGGCCCGGCACGTCGCCCTCGATCAGCCAGCGGCTGCCTTGGAAGTCCAGCATGGCGATCTGCGCTTCCAGCAGCGATGTATGCACCCACTGCCCCACGCCCGTATGTTCGCGATCCAGCAGCGCGATCAGCACACCCTGCGCCAGGAAATGGCCGCTGGTGAGGTCGGCGATCGGGATGCCGACACGCACCGGCCCCTGCCCCGGCAGGCCGGTGATGCTCATCAGCCCGCCCATGCCCTGCGCGATCTGGTCCACACCCGGCCGCGTCGCATAGGGACCGTCCTGGCCGAAGCCGGAGATGCTGCCATAGACGATGCGCGGATTGACCTTGCGGCAGGCCTCGTAATCGACGCCCAGCCGCGTCTTCACGTCGGAGCGGTAGTTCTCCAGCACCACATCCGCCGTCTCGATTAGCTTGAAGAAGATGGCCTTGCCCTCGGGCTCCTTCAGATTGAGGGTCAGGCTGCGCTTGTTGCGATGCAGATTCTGGAAATCGGAGCCATGCCGTTTTCCGATCAGCCCGCCGCCCGGCTCATCATCCAACGCCGCCGGCGGTTCAATCTTGATGACGTCGGCGCCCCAATCCGCCAGCTGCCGCGCCGTGGTCGGCCCGGCGCGATGCGCCGTCAGATCCAGCACCCGGAAGCGCGACAAAGGCAGGCGCGATGACGACATGTTTTCCTCCGACCCATTCAGGACGAAGGCGATGCGACCATGCCTGCCACCCTGGCCGCAAGCTTGGCATGGTCGGGCGTTCCGTTCAGCGGAATTGCGCGGCGGCCTCGCGCGGTGCGGGCAGACTGGTGGCAACCCGGGAAAGCTGCGCGGCGCGTTCCGTCAGCAGCCGGGCGAAGCGCGCCTCATCCCCGGCGCCGAAGCGCGCCTGCGGCAGGGTGATGCAGAGATCGGCGACGATCCGCCGCCTTGCGCCAAAGACCGGCGCGGCCATGCCCACCGCGCCTTCCGTCTGCTCCCCGCGCGTGATGGCGTAGCCGCGCGCCCTGATGGTCGCCAGCCGCTCCGCCAGCACCGCACGGTCGGGCGGTGATCGGCCGTTGACCGGCGACAATTCGCCACGCCCCAGCACATCCGCCAGTTCCGCGGGGCTGAGCCAGGCCAGCATGCAAAGCCCGGTGGCGCCCCAGAGAAGCGACCGGTTGCGGTGCATGTGGATGGCATAGGGCAACGGCTGTGCCGCCGGGGCCTTGTCGATGAACATCATGGTCAGCGTCTGCGGCAGCAGCATGCCGAGCATGCAGGTCTCCGCCGTCTCCCGCGCCACATCCTCCAGCACCGGGCGGGCCAGGCGCAGCACGCCGGTTTTGCGGGCGGCCAGGGCGCCGATGCGGCTGAATTCGGCACTGACGCGGTAGCGGCGATGCGGCGCGCGTTCGATCATGCCGGCGGCGATCAGCTGGTCCAGCAGCCGGTGCAGCGTGCTCGGTGCCAGGCCCAGCTCCGCCGAGAGATCCTTGATGGAAACGCTCGCCCCGGCCTCCGCGAAGCTGCGCAGCAGGCCGACGACGCGGGCGACGACGCTGACCTGCGCCGCACCGCTCTCCTCATGCGCCGGAACCGATGTCGCCATGCCGCCTCCACCGACCGATCCACCCGGCGCCCATATTCCGCTGAGTGGAAGCCAGCGCAGTAGAGCGCGGCCCGGCGCCACCTTGCAATGGTAACGTCATTCGGACGTAGCGGGAGAGCAGTTCAATGAGCAAAGCCACAGGACCCCTGGCCGGGAAGGTCGCGATCGTCACCGGCGCCGCGCGGCGCAATGGCCGCGACACCGCCTATGCCCTGGCCGGCGCCGGCGCCGCCGTGGTGGTCAACACCCGCGCCTCACGAAACGAGGTGGACGCTGTCGCGGCCGAGATCCGCGCGCGCGGCGGCCGGGCCATGGCGATCCTGGCCGATGTGACGTCGGAGGAGGAGGTCGCCGCCATGGTGGCGGAGACGGTGGCCGAATTCGGTGGGCTCGACATCCTGGTGAACAATGCCGCCGACCGCGCCATCGCGCCCTTCACGGAGATGAGCTTCGCGGAATGGCGGCGCGTCACCGGCATCATCCTGGACGGCGCCTTTCTGTGCGCGCGCGCGGCACTGCCGCATATGGTCGCGGCCGGCGGCGGGCGGATCATCAATATGGGCGGCGTCACCGGGCATATCGGCGCGAATCAGCGCGCCCATGTCAGCACCGCCAAGGCCGGGCTGGTCGGGCTGACCAAGGCGCTGGCGGTGGAATTCGGCAACGCCGGCATCACCGTGAACTGCGTCGTGCCCGGCAAGATCGGCGGCCCGCGCAGCGCGACCTCCGGCGAGGTGCCCGGCAGCGGGGGCGCCAAGGTGCTGACGGGCGGAGAAGGCACGACGGAGGAGGTGGCGGCGATGATCCTGCATCTCTGCCTGCCGGTCAGCCGCTTCATCACCGGCCAGTCCATCCACATCAGCGGTGGCGTTTACTTGCCGTAGCTAGGCTATGGCGCGCATCCCCGCCTGAGGTCATTCTGCAACCGGTAAGCGGGGAGTCGGGCAAGGATGGCGAGGCGGCAGGACGACTCGCGGCCTCGGCTCTGGAACGCCGGCTTCGCCGGCATGCTGGTGTTGACCCTTCTGGGCTTCGCCAACCTCGCCGCCTTTTACGGGTTGGAACCCTGGCTGCGCGGCCGGGGCCTTGGCCCGGCCCAGGCCGGGATCGCCATCTCCGTCTTCACACTGGTGGCGCTGGTGCTGATCCCGCCCCTGGCCGTCCGCACCCCGCCCGCCAAAGCGGGGCGCTGCATCGTCGCCGGCTTCGCGGTGACGCTGCTGGCCCTGCCGCTCTATCTGGTGGTGCAGGACTTCCCGCAGATCCTGGCGCTGCGGCTGCTGCACGGGCTGGGTTTCGTGCTGACCCTGGTCGGCATCGTCTCCGCCTTCGTCGCCATGGTGCCGGTGACCCGGGCCGGGGAGGCTTATGCCTTGTTCGGCGTGGCGGACCTGCTGCCCTTCGCCCTGCTGCCCCCCTTGCTGGAGACGACCCTGCCGCGCTTCGGCGGCGATGCCGCCGCGCAATACGCCGCCATGGCGCTGTTGCAGGGTCCGGCGCTGCTGCTGGCCATCTGGTTCGCGCGCCGCAGACCCCCGGTGCCACTGCCTGGGGAGGCGCCCCCCGTGGGGCGAGCGGTTGGCCCGGTGCTGTTGCTGCTGGCGGTGAACACGGCGGCCTTCCTGGCCCATGCCCTGCTGTTCAGCCTGCTGAAGCCGCGCGCCCTGGAACTGGGCGGCGGCGCCTTCATCGGCCTGTTCTTCGGCCTGCAGACCGCGGCCATCATGGCGCTGCGGCTGCTGGCGGGCGGCAGCTTCGACCGGGTGGACCAGCGCCGCCTGGCCGCCGCCGGCCTGGCCCTGGTGGCGCTCGCCATGGCGCTGCTGGCCCTGCCGCTGCCCGCCATTCTGCTGCTGCCCGTCGCCCTGCTGGTGGGCCTTGGCTTCGGCGCGGCGCTGCCTTTGCTGAACGCGCTGATGCATCGCCATTCGCCGGCGGCACAGCGCAGCGGCAATCTGAACCTGATGATGATGACCTTGCAGCTCGGCTATCTGCTCGGCCCGCTGCTCGGCGGGCTGGTGGTGGGATTTGCCGGCTATGGCGGGGCCTTCGCCATGGCGGCGTTCTGCCTCGCCCCCGCCGCGGCGCTGCTGCTGCGCCTGCCGCGCTGAATCACGCCTCGGCCAACACGGCTTCCAGCGCCTCGGCGAAGGCCGCCATGCCGGCGGTGCTGCCAAAGGACACGCGCAGCCAGCCGGGATAGCGAAAGCTGGTCATGGCGCGGGCCATGACGCCGCGCGCCATCAGCCGCCGATGCGCCACCGTGTCCGGTATCGGCAGGCGCAGCATGGCGAAGTTGCCGATCGCGCCCACCATGGTCAGGCCCAGCCGCCCGGCCAGCGCCGAAAGCCCCGCACGCGCCGCGCCGACATGCGCGCGCGTCGCCGCGATATGCGCGGCATCCCACACCGCGGCCCGCGCCGCTTCCAGCGCCAGCAGATTGACGCTGTAGCTGATGCTGGTCTTGCGCACCGTCGCCGCCACCTCCGGCGCCGCTGCCATCCAGCCGATCCGCAGCCCCGCCAACCCCCACATTTTCGAGAATGTGCGGAACACGACCAGGTTCGGGTGCCGCGCCATCAGCGCGAAGCTGTCGGGAAAGGTCGGGTCCTCGGCGAATTCGGCATAGGCCTCATCCGCCACCACGATGCAGCGTCCATCCACGGCATCCAGGAAGCGTGCCAGCCGCGCATGGTCCCACCAGCTTCCGGTGGGGTTGTTGGGATTGCACAGGAACAGCACCCGCGTCCGCGCATCGATCGCGCGCAGCAGCGCCGCATCGTCGAAGCCATCATCGCGCAACGGCACCAGCCGAGGCTCGATGCCCGAAAAACTGGCCAGCCATTCATAGACAGCGAAGGTGCGGTCGGCGGTGACGATATTGTCGCCCGCTTCGCAAAACGCCTTGATGACAAAGGCGATCACCTCATTGGCGCCATTGCCGAGGATCACCTGCTCCGCATCCAGCCCAAAGCGCGCCGCCAGGGCGCGGCGCAGATGCCAGCCATCGCCCTGTGGATAGAGCGCGGCCTCGCGCGGGTCCCAGCGCGAGAGGATCTCGCGACAGGCGGCAGGCGGGCCCAGCGGGTTCTCGTTGTTGTTCAGCCGGTGCAGATGCACGACGCCGAAGCGGCGCAGCAGCACATCGTCTGGTGGGCTGGGTACATAGGCCTCGAAGGCGCGGACATGCGCCGGCACCAGGCGGTCCAGCGCGAAGCCGTTCATTCGGTCGCGGCCAGCAGCAGCAGGTCGCCCGCCGCATCCGGAATCAGCGCCGCCGGTGCCAGGCCGGCGCGCAGCAGACCCTCCGCGAAACCGGCATGCTCCGGCCGCCCCAGATCCAGAACGGCGCGCAGCCGGGAAAAGCCCTGGCCCCGGAACAGCGCGACATTGGCGGCCGCGACCGCCGCCGCATCCCCCGCCGCCAGCAGCGGCCGCAGGGTCACGCGGCCGGCGGCACGGTCGGTTTCCGCCGCCATGGCGGCACCGCTGGCGCGGGCTGGTGCCGGCGGCGTTTCGATATCCCGCCCCAGGCCAAGGCGGCGCACCATGCCGGTCACCCAGTCGCGCAATTCGGGCGCGACCCAGGCGATGCCGCCCGGATCTTCCTCCAGCGCACGGAACAGCACCGGGCAGCTTCCACCCGCCGCATCCGGCAGATGGCCGACCACTTCGAAGGCCTCACGCGGCATGTCCGGCGCAAGGTCGAGCACCACCAGCCCCTGCGCAGTGCCGCGTGCCAGGCCGCCCAGGACGGAGTCCAGCAACGCCATGGCCAGATCCTGTCGGGCCGGCCCCTCGGGCAGCAGCAGCGCCGGTCCGGACAGCGCCATCAGCCGGCGCCCGAAAGGCTGCCAGAACAGCCCGCCAACCGGCCGCCGCCGGGCATCCAGCGCCACCCTGGCGAACAACTCCCCGGCCGCGCGCTGGTCCAGCACCCGGGCGGCGGTGCGGAAGGCCGGGCCGCCGGCACCCCGCGCCTCCGCCCAATCCACCAGCAGCGCGAGTGTCGCGTCATCCGGATCGATTGGCGGGCCCAACGGCGGGCCCAGCTCGGCGGGTGGCACCGCCAGGTCACGGCTGGGATAGGCGCGGGCCAGGTCGAAGCCGAGCCGCAGTCCGCTTGCGCCCATCGTCTCCGTCGTCAACTGGTCCGCCAGCCGCGCCGCCAGATAGAGCCCGACGCCCGCCGCATCCTCCACATCCCGGTCGCGCGACTGGTCCAGCCCGGCCAGATCCAGCTCCGCCGAGGCGAAGCCCAGTTCCAGCCGCACCGCATGCCGGCGGTCCCGCAAGGCCAGGGTGACCTGCCTGGCGCTGTCGGGGCTGGCGCCCAGCACCTCCTCCGCAATCAGGGCCAGCCGCTCCGCGAAGCGCGGCTCGATGCCCGTCGCGGCGGCGGTGCCCCGGATGAATTCCGCGCCCAGCGCGGCGAAGCGCGGACCCGGTGGCAGGGTCAGTCGTGGCGCGTCGTCATCGGTTATCACCAGCTACATTCCCCCAGCGATCCCATCATGCCGGACACACGAAATCGCGCAAATGCCCGATTTGGGTTGCAGATCGGCCATGGCAGGTGCATATGGGTCGGGTCAGCCTTGTTTGGTTCGGCCTGCTCTCCCTGCTCGATCGAGCGCCGAGCCTGGTGTCCGTTTCCCCTCAAAGACTGATCCGCTGTGCAATCTCGCGGAGCGGCCTTTTGTTACGAAGCGGATTTCGTCATGCCGACCGGCACCGTCAAGTGGTTTAACGCAACCAAGGGCTACGGCTTCATTCAGCCGGAAGACGGCTCCAAGGACGTGTTCCTGCACATCTCCGATGTGCAGCGTTCCGGCCTTCAGGAGCCGCGTGAAGGCGATCGCCTGGAGTATGACCTCCAGCAGGGCCAGCAGGGCAAGACCTCTGCCGGCAACCTGAAGCGCGCCTGACGCTCGCTGGGGCGGGTTACCCGCCCCGGCCTGCTGGCGTCCTTCGGGACGCCGACAGGTGAAGCCATTGGGCAACCGATGGACTTCACCACTCCCATCCCTGCCCTTGAAGGGCGGCGATCTTCGCGCGACGCGCCACAGCGTCCCGCCCGAGACCCAGCATTCGCAGCACGGTGGCACAGCCACTCAGTGACTGCTCAAAGGACAAAGTGCACACTTTCTGCGACCGACTGCCCATCCCGCATGCCCATGACAGCGGGTCCCTTCCTTCAGCCCAGCCGGACGACAAGGCCCTTCGGGCGCCGATGACATCCAGTCTGACTCGCGATGAAATCCGTCGCATCGTCCTCGAACTCATCGGCTGAATTTCGACCTTGCGCCGACCGGCGGACCATCCGGTTCGCCGCATTTTCCGCGTTCTCCGGAAGATCTTCCGGACCCGAAAATGCTTCAGGACGGCGCGGCGCGCGGGCTGCCGGCCATCCGGCCCGGCCCAGGGCCCGCCCCGACCCGCGAGGATCGCCACATGCCTCCCATGCACCGCTACAATGTGGGCCAGCGCATTGAATTCCTGCCGGGCCGTTTCGACGGCTCCGCCCCTTCCGGCGCCTATACCGTCGTGCGGCAACTGCCGAACGACGCGCAGGACCGGGAGTACCGCGTGAAGAACGCCCGTGACGGGCATGAGCGCATCATCCGCGAAAGCCAGATGCGCCAGGGCGCGGCCTCCGTCTTTAGCTGAACAACCATCGGCGGCGGTCACCCGCCGCCGATCTAGTTGTTCTACCGCCGCTTCAGCGACGCCAGATCCCGCACCGCGCCCCGCGCGGCGCTGGTCGCCATGGCGGCATAGGCGCGCAGCGCGATCGAGACCTGGCGCTTGCGCGGGCTCGCCGGCTGCCAAGCCGCCTCTCCCTTTGCTTCCATCGCCACGCGTCGCGCCGCCATCACATCATCGCCCACCATCAGGTTGATGCTGCGGTTGGGGATGTCGATCTCGATGATGTCGCCATCCTCCACCAGCCCGATCGGCCCACCTTCGGCCGCTTCCGGCGACAGATGGCCGATCGACAGGCCGGAGGAGCCGCCGGAGAAGCGCCCGTCGGTGACCAGGGCGCAGACCTTCCCGAGGCCCTTCGACTTCAGATAGCTTGTGGGATACAGCATCTCCTGCATCCCCGGCCCGCCGCGCGGCCCTTCGTAGCGCACCACCACGACATCGCCGGCCACCACCTTGCCGCCCAGGATGCCATCCACCGCGGCGTCCTGGCTCTCGAACACCTTGGCCGGGCCGGTGAACTTCAGGATCGAGGCATCGACGCCCGCGGTCTTCACGATGCAGCCGTCGACGGCGATATTGCCCGCCAGAACGGCGAGGCCGCCATCGGCGGAGAAGGCCGTTTCCTTCGCGCGGATCACGCCGCCGGCGCGGTCGGTGTCCAGCTCCTCCCACCGCGCGGCCTGGCTGAAGGCCACCTGCGTCGGAATGCCACCCGGCGCCGCCTTGAAGAATTCCAGCACGCTGTCATCGGCCGTCTGGGTCACATCCCATTGCTGCAGCGCCTCCGCCAACGTCGGCGCATCCACGCGGCTGACGCTGGTATCGATCAGCCCGGCCCGGTCCAGCTCCCCCAGAATGCCAAAAATACCGCCGGCGCGGTGCACGTCTTCGACATGCACATTGGCGACGGAGGGTGCGACCTTGCACAGGACCGGCACGCGGCGCGACAGGCGGTCGATGTCGGTCATGGTGAAGTCGACGCCACCCTCATGCGCCGCGGCCAGCAGGTGCAGCACGGTGTTGGTGGACCCGCCCATGGCGATGTCCAGCGTCATCGCATTCTCGAAGGCCGTGCGCGTCGCGACATTGCGCGGCAGCACGCTGAAATCCTCGGTCTCGTAGTGGCGGCGGGTGATCTCGACGATCCGCCGCCCGGCTTCCAGGAACAGCCGCTTGCGGTCGGCATGTGTCGCCACCACGGTGCCATTGCCCGGCAGCGCCAGGCCCAGTGCCTCCGTCAGGCAGTTCATCGAATTGGCGGTGAACATGCCGGAGCAGGACCCGCAGGTCGGGCAGGCGGAGCGTTCGATGACCTCGACCTCGGCATCCGTCACGCTGGAATCGGCGGCGGCGATCATCGCATCGATCAGGTCGACGCTGCGCTTCTGGCCGCGATGCACCACCTTGCCCGCTTCCATCGGCCCGCCGGAGACGAAGATGGTCGGGATGTTGAGGCGCATCGTCGCCATCAGCATGCCGGGGGTGATCTTGTCGCAGTTGGAGATGCAGACCATCGCATCCGCGCAATGCGCATTGACCATGTATTCGACGCTGTCGGCAATCAGGTCGCGCGAGGGCAGGCTGTAGAGCATGCCGTCATGCCCCATGGCGATGCCGTCATCCACCGCGATGGTGTTGAACTCCTTCGCCACGCCGCCCGCCGCCTCGATTTCACGGGCGACCAGCTGGCCAAGGTCCTTCAGATGGACATGGCCCGGGACGAATTGCGTAAAGCTGTTGACCACGGCGATGATGGGCTTGCCGAAATCGCCATCCTTCATGCCGGTGGCGCGCCAGAGGCCACGGGCGCCGGCCATGTTGCGGCCATGGGTGGTGGTGCGGCTGCGATACTGGGGCATGGCTCGGCGGTCCTGGCTTGCGGTTCCTCGCGGGGCGCCGCTTTTGTAGGCCCGCGACCCGGCCGGGCGTTCTAGCCGCTTCGTGATCCGGGGGCCAGATGCAGGCCGGCGGCCGCGGCCTGGCGGGCGAAGGCGCGGGCGCCGCGCAGGGCGGTGGGAAGCTGCTGCGGCGACAGCCATTCCGCCAGGCCACCGATGGCGGACAGCGCATCGTCCCGCTGCAAGGCCGCCAGCAGATCCAGCAGCAAAGCCTCGTCGCGCCCCAACTCCGCCCCGGCGCAGCCGCGCACATCCAGCGCCCGGTCGGCATCGCGGGTCAGCACCGACATCAGCAGCCCGAAGCCCAGCGCCCCGGCCGGCCGGAACCCCGCGCAGGCCAGCATCGCCTGCCAGTCCGGATGGCGCCGTGTCGGCGCGCGATGCGCCGCCATCCAGGCGCGCAGCACCGCCAGCACCCGCAATTCGGCCGCCGCCAGCGCCCGCACCGGGTACAGGCCTTCGGTCCGCATTCCATCAGGCATCGCCACTTCTCCTCGGGGCGCAGCTACGTCGCAGGGTGGTGACGGGCTATCGTGATTGCGAGTCATTCTCATATATGCGAAGGAGGGTCCGGATAAAGGGATCGATCAATGGCCATCGCGTTGCCGTCCGCCCCGCCTCGTGTCGCCCGACTTTTCGCCACCCGGCATTGGGGCCTTCTCCTGACGTTGCTGCTGGGCGTGCTGGCCGCGCCGGTCGCGGCCCAGCCCGCGCTGCCGCTGGAGCTGAACCGGCTGGAGCCGGTGACGGCGCCCGCCGAGGGCTGCCGCATCTGGATGATGCTGTCGAACGATGCGCCGGAAGCCGCCGCCATCGCCGCGCTGCGCCTGGATCTGGTGGTGTTCGGCGCGGATGGGCAGATCGCCCGCCGCGCGGCGGTGGAGCTCGCCCCGATCGGCGCCGGTCGCACCGCGGTGCGGCTGTTCGATCTGGCCGGCCTGCCCTGCGACCGCATCAGCCGCCTGCTGGTGAATGAGGTTCTGGCCTGCCGCATCGGCGGCGCCGATGTGACGGATTGCGCCGACCGCCTCCGCCCCTCCTCCCGCGCCGGCATCCGCTTCGGCCTGTAAGGACTACCGCCATGGAAACCGCGCACGATCTTTCGCCGCTGGGCCTCTTCCTCGCCGCCGACTGGGTGGTGCGGTCGGTCATGCTGATGCTGATTGTCGCCTCCATCGGCGTCTGGGCCCTGGCGCTGGACCGCGCGCTGCGTTTCCGGCGCCTGGCGCGGGATGCCCGTGCGCTGCGCCGCTTCGCCGAGGATGGCTCCCCGCCCGCCCGCGACAATGGCTGGGCGGAGGTGCTGGTCGCCGCGGAACAGGCGGCGCGGGAGGTGATGGGCGAATCGCCCGCCGACCGCCGCCACTACATCGCCAGCGCCGCCCGTCTGGCGGTGACGGAACGCACGGCGCGCGCCAAGGCCGGCCTGCCGCTGCTGGCCAGCGTCGCCTCCACCGCGCCCTTCATCGGGCTGTTCGGCACCGTCTGGGGCATCATGAACGCCTTCACCGCCATCGCGCGCAGCGGCAATACCAGCCTCACGGCCGTCGCCCCCGGCATCGCGGAGGCGCTGTTCGCCACCGCCCTCGGCCTGGTCGCGGCGATTCCGGCGGCGCTCGCCTTCAACCGCCTTTCGGCCATGCTGGGTGAGGCGCGCGGCGCCGCCAGTGGCGCGGGTGAACGACTGGCCCGACGGCTCGGCCTGGCCGGCGCCAGCCGCACCCGTCTGGCGGCCGAGTAATGGCCTTCAACCTGGAGGAAGGGGACGGCGAGGAGGACGGCGTGCTGTCCGAGATCAACGTCACCCCCTTCGTCGACGTCATGCTGGTGCTGCTGATCGTCTTCATGGTGGCGGCGCCGATGATGATCTCCGGCGTGCCGGTGGACCTGCCGCGCGCCGCCCAGGCGCCGATGGGTCAGGTCTCGACGCCCCTGGTGGTGACGCTGGACCGCCAGGGCCGCGTCTTCATCGAGGAGGCCCAGACCGATCCGGCGACGCTGGTCGCCACGCTACAACCCATGGCCGCCGCGGCCCCGGACCGCCCGGTGTTCCTGCGCGCCGATCGCAGCCAGGCCTATGGCGAGGTGATGCGCGTGCTCGCCGCTCTGGCCGCCGCCGGCTTCGGCCGCGCCTCCCTGATCGGTGAGGCCGCGCCCTGATCGCGATGCGTGACTCCCGCAATATTCATCCCGGCGCCTGGGGTGTGGCGCTGGCGCTGCATCTCGCCCTGGCCGCGGTGATGATGCGCCCTGCCGCGCCGCCGATGCTGGCCGGCGGTGGCGGCGGCATGATGGTCGGACTTTCGGGTGGTCTCGCCGGTGGCGGCGGCGGGCCGATCTCGGCCGTGCCGCCGGAGGATCTGGCCGCGGCGGAGACGACGCCGCTGGAGGCTGCCGCCGCCACCCCCGACACGCTGGCCGCCGCGCCGCCGCCCGACAGCCAGGCCGTACCGCCCCCCCCGCTCGCCGCCGCGCCGCCGGAGGCGCTGATGCCGCCGCCACCGCCCGTGGCCGCTGCCGTGCCGCCGCCGCCGGCCCCGATGCGCCCGCCGGCGGAGCTTCTGACCGCCGCGCCGCCGCCCGCCTTGCCGCGCGCCGCCGCCGAACTGTCGCCTTCCGCCACCGCCGCCCCGCCGGCCTTGGCCGCGCTGGCGCCTGCCGAGGCCTTGCCGCCGGTGCCGGATGCGACGCTGGCCCCGCCGCCACCGCCGCCCGTGCAGACCGCCGAGCCCCCGCCGCCCGAGCCTCCGGCTCAGCTTGCGACCCTGCCGCCCCCTCCGCCGCCGCCGCCGGTGCAGGCCAGCGAGCCGCCGCCCGAACAATTGGCGGAGGCGGTTCCCATGCCGCCGCCGCAGGCGCCCCCGCCGCCGGAGCCGGTGCAGGTCGCGCGCCCGGCGCCGCGGCCCGCGCCCCGCCCTGCCCCGCGTCCCGCGCCGACGCCCGCCGCCGCCTCCCGCTCCGCCGCCATGGCGCAGAACGGTCCGGGGCCCGGCGCGGCCGAGCCTGGTCCCGGCAGCGGTGCTGGCCCCGCCACGGCGGCCGGCCCGGCGGCAGGCGGTGGTGGCCAGGGCGCGCCTTCGGCGATGCCCGGCGAGGCCTCCGGCGCGCGGCAATTGCCGCCGGCCTATGCCGCCGCGCTGGTCCGCATCCTGCAACGCAACCTGCGCTACCCGCCCAGCGCGCGGGAACAGGGCATCGAGGGCACGGCGACGCTGCGCTTCGTCATCGCCCGCGATGGTTCGGTGCAGGCGGTTCAGATGGTGCGCGGCACAGGATCGGCCTTGCTGGACCAGGAAGCGCAGGCGCTGCTGCGCCGCGTCTCCCCCCTGCCCCGCCTGCCCGCCGAGTTTCCGGATGCGCAGGCCATCGTGCTGGCGCCGATCGGATTCTCGATCCGCTGAGGGGTTACGGCAGGCCGGGCGCCTCCGCGCCCGCGCCCGGCTGCCGCGCGATAGCGAAGGCGCTGGCCAGAGCCTCGCGCAGCACCACCACCTCATGCCCGATGCAGATGCAGCGAAAGCCGGCGGCCAGCGCGGTGGCGGCCTGCGCGCCATCGCCGGCCACCCATCCCAAGGGCTTGCCCGCCGCCTGGGCTGCCAGGCACAGCGCCGCGGCCTGATCGCGATAACGCGGATCGGCGAAGGCGCCCGGAATGCCGAGGCTGTCCGACAGGTCGAAATGGCCGAGCCAGAGCATGTCGAGCCCTGGCACCGCGGCGATCTCCGCCGCCTGCGCCACGCCGGCCGCGCTTTCGACCAGCGCGATGGTCAGCACCGCCTCATTCGCCGCGGCCATTTTCACCGCCGGGTCGCCGCCGCCATAGCCGTCATGCGCGAGCGAGAAGGCCAGGCCGCGCCGCCCCTCGGGCCGGTAGCGGCAGGCGGCGACCAGGTCGCGCGCCTGCGCCGCGCTTTCCACCAGCGGCATCATGATGCCGAGCGCTCCGGCATCCAGCAGCGGCGGCGCCAAAGCGGGCTGAGGTGCCGGCAGGCGGACCATGGGCACTATGCCGGCGGCGCGCGCATAGGCGCATTGGGCCTTCACCCCCTCGATCCCCAGGCCGGAATGCTCCATGTCCAGCAGCACGAATTCGGCGCCGGCGACGGCCAGGGTCGGGGCCAGGCCGGGGGTGAAGAACTCGAAGGCCATGACGCCGAAGGCGGCCTCGCCCGCCAGCAATTTGCGGCGCACCGGATTCTGTATGGGTGTCATGGCCCCCTCCCTCTTTGCCGGCCAGTCCCGCATGGCGCGGCCCAAAAATCCATCCCGTCAGCGTGATCGCAAAAGGCTTGCCAGGGCGGGCCGGCATCGGTAACCATAAACCTTATGGTTAACCGTATAATGCACAGCGCCCCGCCGCCCGACCTCGACCGGGTCTTCGCCGCCCTCTCCGACCCGACCCGCCGCGCCCTGATCGAGCGGCTGGATGTGGAGGAGGAGCTGTCGGTCAGTGAACTGGCCGCCCCGCTGGCCATGTCGCTGCCGGCGGTGATGAAGCACTTGGATGTGCTGGAGAAGGCCGGGCTGATCGCCCGCCAGAAGGTCGGCCGCCGTGTCGGCTGCCGGCTGACCGCGGGCCCGATGGAGGATGCGATGGGATGGCTCGCCCGCTACCAGCGCTTCTGGACCGAAAGCCTCGACCGGCTGGCCGCGGCGCTGGAGGGCAAGGCATGAACGTCACCGTCCCCAGCCTGACGCTGGTCCGCCGCATCAAGGCGCCGCCAGCCCGCGTCTTCGCCGCCTGGACCGAGGCGGAGATGCTGGCCCTCTGGTTCGGCCCGCATCACACCAGCGTGGAATCGGCCGAGATCGACCCGCGCGTCGATGGCCGCTTCCGCATCCGCCTGCGCGAGGACAATGGCGAGCGCCACGAGATCGGTGGCCGCTACCTGGCGATCGAGCCGGAGCGCGAGATCGCCTTCACCTGGGCCTGGGCCAGCACACCGGAACGCGAAAGCCGTGTGACCGTGCGCTTCCGCCCGCTGGAGGATGGCACGGAGATCACCCTGACCCATGACCGCTTCGCCGATTCCGACACCGCCACGCGCCACCGTCGCGGCTGGACCGAATCCATGGAGCGGCTGCTGGCGATTTTTGACGACACTGTTGCCTGACTGCCGACTTTCCAACCTGCGACCGGCCCTTTTGGCCGGCTGAGCGGCCGAACGGCCGCGGCAGCTTATGCCGCGAAGCCAAGCGCGCGCCCGGCGTCTGAGGGTATGCAAAGAGAGGAAACAAAAATCCATGATGGACGACAAGCCCACCGACCAGCACCGCTGGCTGCAACGCCTGGTCGGCGAATGGAGCAGCGAGGCCGAATGCGTCATGGCCCCCGGCCAGGCACCCCTCACCATGCGCGGGCGGGAGAAGGTTCGCACCCTCGGCGAGTTCTGGGTGATCGGCGAAGGTGAAAGCGAGATGCCCGGCGGCGGCACCGGCCACACCATCATCACCCTCGGCTACGACGTGGCCAAGGGCCGCTTCACCGGCAGCTTCATCGGCTCGATGATGACGATGATGTGGCTCTATGACGGGGCGCTGGAGGGCCAGGTTCTGGTGCTGGACAGCCACGGCCCGGACCACGGCACGCCCGGCCGCGTCGCGCTGTACCAGGACAGTGTTGAGATGCAGGGGCCGGACAATCGCACCCTTTCCTCTCGCATGCAGGGCGCCGACGGGCAGTGGCATCATGTGATGACCGCGCGCTACCGGCGGGTGGGCTGAGCCATGGCGAAGCGCATCCTGCTGCTGGTCGGCACCAAGAAGGGTGCCTTCCTGCTGGACTCCGACGCGGCGCGCCAGGATTGGACGCTGCGCGGCCCCTTCTGTGACACCTGGCCGATCAACCATGTGATCGCGGACCCCGCCACCGGCCGCATCTTCGCCGGCGGTGGCAATGAATGGTTCGGGCCGGCGGTCTGGGCCTCCGACGATCTCGGCGCAAGCTGGACGCATTCCAGCGCGGGCCTCGCCTATGACGCCGGCGAGACGCCGATCAAATCGGTCTGGAGCCTCGCCATGGCGCATGGCGTGCTGCATGCGGGGGTGGAGCCGGCCGGGCTGTTCCGCAGCACCGATGGCGGCCAGAGCTTTGAACAGCTGCGCGGCTTGCGCGACCATCCCTCCCGCGCCGAATGGCAGCCGGGTGGTGGCGGGCTGATCCTGCATGGGCTGCTGCCGCACCCCACCGATCCTGATCAGCTCTGGGTGGCGATCTCCGCCGGCGGCATTTTCCACACGGCGGATGGCGGGGCGAGCTGGGCGCCCCGCAACCGCGGCACGCGCGCGGATTATGCGCCGGAGGATCAGCGCTACCCCGAACACGGCCAATGCGTGCATTGCCTGGTGATGGCGCCGGGCCAGCCGGACCTGCTGTACCAGCAGAACCATTGCGGCATGTACCGCAGCGAGGATGGCGGACGCAGCTGGACCAGCATCGAGGCCGGCCTGCCCTCCACCTTCGGTTTTCCCGCCGCGGCGCATCCGCGCGATCCCGGCACGCTGTACCTGCTGCCACTGAACGGCGACCAGGCCGGGCGCTACGTGCCCGATGCGCAGGCCGCTGTCTGGCGCACGCGGGATGGTGGCGACACCTGGCAGGCGCTGCGGCAGGGCCTGCCACAGCAGAACGCCTTCTTCGGCGTGCTGCGCCAGGCCATGGCGACGGACAGCCTGGACCGCGCCGGCGTCTATTTCGGCACCAGCGGCGGCGAGCTTTATGCCAGTGCCGATGAGGGCGAGAGCTTTCAGTGCATCGCCCGCCACCTGCCGACCATCAGCTCGGTCGAGACGCTGGTGCTGGATGGCTGAGGTGCGGGTCGAACTGCCGGCCTCCCTGGCGCGGCTGTTCCCCGGCGCGCCGAGGCGGCTGGAGGTGGAGGCCGCCTGCGTCGCGCAGGCGGTGCTGGCGCTGGATCAGCGCTGGCCCGGCATGCGCGACCGGATCTGCGATTCCACGCCCGCGATCCGCCGCCATCTGCGCATCTTCGTCGATGGCGAGGTGGCAGGCCTCGCCACGCCACTGCGCCCGGGGGCGGAGGTGCTGGTGATGACGGCGATCAGCGGCGGCTGACTCAGAACTGCGCCGTCACGGCGAAGACGCCGACCAGCAATACCAGCGCGCCGGCCACCCGCGGCACCGCCCCCGTGGTCAGCGCCGGCACGCGCCGGGCCAGCAGCGCCACGCCCGCCACCAGCGCGCCCTGCACCAGGCCGAGGCCCAGCAGATAGGCGAAGACGGGCGAGGCCTCCGCGCCGATCACCGCCTCCGCATAGGCTTGGCCATGCGCCAGCCCGGCCACCGCCAGCAGCGCCATCCAGCCGCCCGCCGGCAGGCTGGCCCGCGTCAGCAGCAGCGCGCCCACCGCCAGCACGCTGGCCGCCACGATCCATTCGGCCGCCGGCAGCGCCAATCCCATCCAGCCCGTGGCCACCCCGGCCAGGGAGGCGAGGACGAACAGCAGCGGCCGCGCCAGCCCCCAGCCCGCCAGCCCGGCCACCAGCCCGACCGCCAACAGGAAAGCCAGATGGTCTGGTCCGATCACCGGATGGCCGATGCCGGAGGCGAAACCCTCCCAGAACGTCGAGGGCGTCGCGCCACCCATCGGGTGATGCGCCAAAGCGGGGCCGGCGAGCAGCGCCATCGCCGTGGTGGCGGTTAGGCGGCGAAAAGCGAGGCTCATGTGACGGCTCCTGAATGTGTCTATCGCAGGATGCGGCAAGTGGACCGCGACGGGAACCCTCACGCCTACGTCATGGTCGCGACCCGCGCATCGGCCCGCTTTGGCCACAATTCGGGCGTCTCATCGGACCATGGACACACGCAAACAGATCGCGGCGGTCCGCTTCGGCACCGGCCCGCGTCCCGAATTCCCCCTGCCGGATGACCCCGTGGCCTGGCTTGATGCACAGACCCGCGGCCCCGCTGTCCCGCTCGCCCCCCCGCCCGGCCGCGACACGCCGGCGGCGCTGGAGGAGGGCTATCGCGCCTGGGTCGCCCATGATGCGAGCCCCCCGCCGCCGGGGCAGATGAGCCCGGTGACGGCGCTGTTCCGCGCCGAGCAGCAGGCCTGGGTCCGCCACCTGCTGACCAGCGACGCCCCCTTCCATGACCGCCTGACCAATTTCTGGCTGAACCACTTCACCGTCGCCGAACGCGGCGGCTTCGGCGTGACCACGGGCTTTCCGCTGTATCTGCGGGACGCCTTGCGCCCGCATGTCACCGGCCGATTCGTGGACATGCTGGTCGCCGTCTCCAAGTCGCCGGCCATGCTCTACTACCTCGACCAGACCGCCTCGGTCGGGCCGAACAGCAATTACGGCAAGCGCAGCGGCCGGGGCCTGAACGAGAACCTGGCGCGCGAAATCCTGGAACTGCACAGCGTGGCGCCGGCCAGTGGCTACACCCAGGCCGATGTCACCGAATTCGCCCGGATCATGACCGGCTGGGGCGTGGAGCGTCTGCGCGCGCCCTATGACACCGTCTTTCGCCCCGGCAATCACGAGCCCGGCGAGAAGACCCTGCTCGGCAAGCGCTATCCCGAGGGGCCGGACGCCTATGAGGCCGCGCTGCGTGACCTCGGCACGCATCCGGCCACCTACCGCTTCCTCGCCCAGCGGCTGGTACGGCACTTCGTGGCGGATACGCCGCCGCCCGCGGCGGTGGCGAGGATCGAGGGCGTGCTGCGGGACACGCAGGGCGACCTCGCCGAGGCCTCCCGCGCCCTGGTCCGGCTGCCGGAGGCCTGGGGCCCGCCGCTGAGCAAGCTGCGGGCGCCGCTGGACTACATGGTGGCCCTGCACCGCGCGGCGGGCGGGACCGATCCCGGCCCGGTACTGGGCGCGCTGAGCGCGCTCGGCCAGCCCTTGTGGAACGCGCCGCAGCCGAATGGCTGGCCGGATACGGCCGCCGGCTGGGCGGCGCCGGAGCCGATGATGCAGCGGCTCGACCTCGCCTATGAAACCGCCGGCCGCTTCGCCAGGCGCGACCCGCGCCAGGTGCTGGAGGTGGCGCTCGGCCCGCTGGCGCGGGAGGAAACGCGCAGCGCCGTCAGCCGCGCCGGCAGCACGCGGGACGCCATCACCCTCGTCTTCGCCAGCCCGGAGATGCAACGCCGATGACCCGGACCCACCTCCCCCGCCCCCATCTGCCAAGCCTGGGCCGCCGAGGCTTCCTGCTGGGGCTGACGGCGCTGGCCGCCGCCGGCCAGGCGCGGCTGGCCGTGGCCGATGCGCCGGGCCCCGGCCACGTTGCGGACCGGCGCCTGGTCGTCATCCTGCTGCGCGGCGCCATGGATGGGCTGCACGCCGTGGTGCCCTATGGCGACCCGGATTACGCCGCGCTGCGCGGTGCCCTGGCGATGCCGGAGCCGGGGCAGGAAGGCGGTGCGCTGGACCTCGGTGGCATGTTCGGCCTGCATCCCAAACTCACCGCCCTGCATGGGCTCTATGGCGAGGGGCAGTTGCTGCCGGTGCACGCCATCGCCGGCCCCTATCGCACCCGCAGCCATTTCGATGGTCAGGACCTGATGGAAGGCGGCGGGTTGCAGCGGCTGGAATCCGGCTGGCTGAACCGGGCGCTGACCCATATGCCGGAAGCCGCCGGCCAGCCGGCCCGCACCGGCCTGGCACTCGGCCTGGACCTGCCGCTGCTGATGCGCGGCGACGCCCCGGTCGGCATGTGGGCACCGCCGCGCGCCACCCGGCCAGAGCCCGATCTCTATGCCCGCATGGCCGAATTGCTGCATGCGGATGAGACCATCGGCCCGGCGGTGACGGAGGGCATGCGCGGCCGCGGCTATGCCGCCGGGGCGCTGGCCGCGGGCTCACCGCTGGCCAATCAGGGCGGCTTCATGCGGCTCGCCTCCGCCGCCGGGCGGATGCTGGCTCAGGCGGATGGGCCGCGCGTGGCGGCGCTGGAACTGGGTGGCTGGGATACCCATGCCGGTCAGGCGGGGCGGATGGAGCCGGTGCTCATCCAGCTCGATCGCGGCATCGCCGCGTTGCGCGGCCAACTGGGCGAGGCGTGGTCGAAGACGGCGGTGCTGGCCATTACCGAATTCGGCCGCACAGCACGGGCCAATGGCAATCTCGGCACCGATCACGGCACCGGTGGCGCGGCCTTCCTGGCCGGTGGCGCGGTGCGCGGCGGGCGGGTGCTGACGAACTGGCCAGGGCTGAAGCGGGATTCGCTGTTCGAGAACCGCGACCTGCAACCCACCCGCGACCTGCGCGCCCTGGCCAAGGCCCTGCTGCGGGAACATCTGCGCCTGCCGCAGAGCGCGGTGGACGCCGCCTTCCCGAACAGCGACGAGATCGCTGCGGAAGCGGGGCTGTTGCGGGCCTGATGCGGATCAGCGCTGGGCGGCGCCGCCACCCGCATTGGGCTGTGGCATGGCATCGCTGCCGGTCGGGGTCTCGCCGGCCGGTGCCAGGGCCGGCGCGGTGCCGCCGATCGGGGCGGTGCCGCTGGCCCCGGTCACCCCGCGCCCGGCGCTGTTGGTCACGCCCGTAGCGCCCGAATCGGTGGGCGCCGTGCCACCCGACTGGCCGGTGCGGGTCTCGGTCGGTGCCGAGGCGCTGTCGCTGTCGTCACAGGCGGCGACGCCCAGGGACAGGGCGACCGCCAATGCGGGCAGCAGGGATGCGATCCTCATCTCGTCTCCTCCTTATCGCGGTCTATCGCAGGGTGCGCGTGCCATCGCCCCAACCGCCCATGCGGCCATACTCCGCGAGGCGATCCGCGTCGTAGCGCGGCAGCCGCTCCAGCTCCTCGCGCGTCAGGCTCATGCGGACGCGGTCGTCCTCGCCGCCCAGCGTCAGCTGTTCCATCGGCACCACGGCGCGGCGCGCGCCAATGCCGAAGAAGCCGCCCCATTCGATCACGGCCGCGCGTACCTGGCCGTTGCCGTCGATCAGCAGGTTCTCAATCTCACCCACGTCGCGGCCCTCGCTGCCAATGACGTTGGTGCCGACGACGTTGGAGACGCGGCTCATCTCAACCCCCGCGCCAGGGCTGCGAGCCGCCGCGACCTGCGGCTGACCGCCGCCCGACTGCGCCGGGGCCGGCGCGGCGCTGGCGCCGGTGTTGCTGTCACGGCTGTGCCTCTGGGCAGTGGCCGGCAGGGCGGCCAGAAGCTGGTCGATGGCACGGCGCGCCTGTGGGGCCGACACCTCATCGTTCTGGAGGGTCTGGCGCGCCTGGGTCACCTGCTGCTGAAGGCCCTGGTGGGAGGTGCTGGCACCCGTTTGCGCGCGGCTGAGCCGATCGACGGCCTGGCGCGCACGCTCCAATGCCTGGGGCGACACGTCTTCAGAGGCATCGCCGATCTGCTGGCGGGCCACGCGCAATTCCTGCGCCGCCTGCTGCATGTTGCTGGATTCGGCCTGCGGCCGGGCTTCACGCGGCTGTCCAGCCTGGGGCTGGCCCGCCTGGCCCGGCTGCGCCATGGGGTTGGCTGGCGTGGTCTGCCCCTGGGCGCCACCGGCGAACAGCAGGGCCAAGGCGGCGATGGTGGCGGTGGTGGCCAGCAGGTTCGGGCGGTTCGTCCGGTTGGTCTGCATGGTCATGTTCCTCTTTCCGATAGGCGAGCCTGCCCCCCTTCAGCAGGAGGATTCGCTGGCACGCCTTCTGTTGAGTGCCCGCCTTTGCGGGCACCGGGGGCCTGATGCCCCAAGGCGTCATGCCAACCGCCTGATGCGGCTGGCCTGCGCCGGAATCAGCTGCGGTCGAGCGTGTCCCGCGCCTTGTCCTTGGCGCCGCCGACGGCATTCTGGACCTTGCCCTCGGCCTTGTCGGCCTTGCCCTCGGCTTGCAGGGACTGGTCGCCGGTCACCTTGCCGGCGGCGTCCTTCACGGCGCCCTTGGCCTGCTTGCCGATACCTTCAATGCGATCCTTGTCGGGCATGTCGTCATCTCCTGTGTTGCGTTGTCGCCAGTCGATCAGGGGGAGCCGTCATGCGCCTGCTGTTGCAGCACGGTGCCGCGCTGGGCATCGAGTTGCAGGCGCCACTGATGCTCGTTCTGCCGCGCCAGGACGATCATGCGATCACCCTCCCGCGTGATGCCGCTGACATCCGAATAGCCGCGCTCCTCAAGCAGGTGGCGAACCTGGCCGGGGGTCAAAGGCGCCTCATCAGGCACCTCTCCGGTGCGCGCCACGACGCGCAGATTCTCGACCCGTTCGCCGAAGCGGCGTGCCGCGCCGATGCGGAGGATTTCACCCTCCTGCGTCACATCGGCGATCTCCGTATAGCCGCGCGCGCCGAGCAAGGTGGCGATCAGCGGTTCGTCCATCCGGCTCGCCTCGGTCGACGGAGCCGGGGCAGTCTGCGCCCAGGCGGGCGCGCCCATCAGCAGGGTCGCGGCCAGACCGATGCCGCTCATTATCTTGCGCATGACCGTCACCTCCCTGGTCGGAGCCGTCTTGCGTCGGCTGCGGGTAGAACACCGGGCGACCCCGGGGCGTTCGATACTTTTCCGCATTGCCAAGGAGTTTCCGGGCTCAGTCGCCCTCGCCGGGCACCTCCGTGGGCTGGCCCAGCGTCTCCCGCACATAGAGCATCTTCACCAGGACGAAGGCGACGACGGTGATCGGCGCCGCCAGCATCACGCCCGGCAGGCCGAACAGCAGACCCACCGCGACCACGGCGAACAGCAGCAGGGCGGGCGGCATGCTGACCATGCGCTTTTCCACCAGCGGCATGATCATGTTGGATTCCAGCTGCTGGATCGCGAGGAACGCCGCCGCGGTCCACAGCAGCGCATCCCCGCCCGCCGCCATCGCCAGCAGCAGCGGCGGCACCGCCCCCGCCACCGAGCCGATCAGCGGAATGAACCCCACCAGCCCGGCGAACAGCCCGAGCGCCAAAGGCGAGGGTAGCCCGATCGCCCAGCTCGCCAAGCCGGACAGGGTTCCGACAATGGCCATGGAGATCAGCTGCGCGCCCAGCCACAGCCGCAGCGCCCGGCCGCTGGCCAGCAGCGCCGCATCGGCCTTCGCCTGCCGTGCCCGGGGCAGCAGCTTCACCAGGCCGCGGCGATACATGCCCGGGCTCGCCGCCAGGAAGAAGCCGCCGACCACCAAAAGCACCAGGGCGGAGGCCGCATTCACCAGGAAGCCGCCGGCAGTGGCCGCATGCCCGGCCAGCGTGCCGAGCGTGGACCCATCAATGGCCCCCCCCGAGCCACCCTGCTGCGTCGCCTGGTCCAGGGCCGGCATCAAGGCGGTGGCGCGGTCCTGCGCGGCCTGCAACGCCGCCGGCAGCCTTTGCCAGAGCTGGGTGATCTGCGCCGCCATCTCCTGGCCCACCAGCACGCCGGCCAGTGCCAGGAAGGCGAGGATCAGCAGCCCGACCAATCCCAGTGATAGGCTGCGCGACAGGCCCAGATGGCGCTCCGCCGGCTCCGCCGCCGCCAGCAGCAGCGCGGCCAGCACGATGCCGGCAAAGGTCAGCAGCAGCGCGTCGCGCACCTGCCAGATCAGCAAGGCCATCACCACCACGGCCGCCACGATCAGCACGCGGCGCAGGAAGGCCACCTCCGCTTGCGTTCCGCCGCCCGTTCCCCCCAGGCCCTGTTCCGCCGACATCCCATTCACTCCATCGCTTCGCCTCCCAAGCGATGGCGGAACGGAAGGGTTGCATGGCGACGGAGGAATGACGCGCGCGGCCGCATTGGTGCTTGCGGCCCAGCTTACAGGACGGCAATCTTCACAATTCTGAAATAGAAATGCCCGGGACTGGCCCATAGAAGGCAGCAGCCCGTTCCTTTTGGGAGTGACTGCCATGCTGCGCCGCCTTTTCACCACCGCTGCGCTGACCGCGCCGGCGCTCGCCCTCGGCCTGCTCGTCGCCCAGCCCAGCCCCGCCGCCGCCCAGGACTGCCCGCGCGGCACGTTGGATGCGCGCTACTGCGACCGCGATGGCGACCTGGTGGCCGACGTGCCGACCAATGCGCGGGAGCTGACCGATCCCTCGACCCTGATCTTCGCCTATACCCCGGTCGAGGACCCCGCCGTATACCGCGCGGTCTGGCAGCCCTTCATGGACCACCTGGCGCGCGAGACCGGCAAGCGCGTGCAGTTCTTCGCGGTGCAGTCCAATGCCGCGCAGATCGAGGCGATGCGCGCCGGCCGCCTGCATATCGCGGGCTTCAACACCGGCTCCAACCCGCTGGCCGTGAACTGCGCCGGCTTCGTGCCCTTCGCCATGATGGCGAGCCGCAACGACGCCTTCGGCTATGAGATGGAAATCATCGTCCCCGCATCCTCCACCGCGCAGCGGATCGAGGATCTGCGTGGCCGCACCATCGCCTTCACCTCCGAGACGTCGAATTCCGGCTTCAAGGCGCCGTCGGCCCTGCTGGCCAGCCAGTTCAACATGCGCGCTGGCACGGACTTCACCGCGGCCTTCTCCGGCCGGCATGACAATTCCATCCTCGGCGTCGCCAATCGCGACTACGATGCCGGCGCCATCGCCAATTCCGTGCTGACCCGCATGGTGGCGCGCAATGTCGTGCGACCGGACCAGATCCGCACGATCTACCGCAGCCAGTCCTTCCCGACGACCGGCTACGGCCACGCCCATAACCTGAACCCCGCGCTGGCGCAGCGCATCCGCGGCGCGTTCTTCAACTTCAACTGGGAAGGCACCGCCCTGCTGGCCGAGTTCCAGAAGAGTGAGCCGCCGCAGGAGAAGTTCATGCCGATCACCTACCAGCGGCATTGGGAAGTGATCCGCCAGATCGACGCGGCGATGGACGTCTCCTACGCCTGCCGCTGAATCCGCACGAACCGAGGACGACCATAAGGTGCTGCTGACGATCGAAGGGCTGACCAAGCGCTACCCGACCGGCGATCTTGCTCTCGACAAGGTCGATCTCGCGGTCCCGGCGGGACAGGTGATGGCGCTGATCGGCCCTTCCGGCGCCGGCAAATCCACCCTCATCCGCTGCGTCAACCGGCTGGTGGAGCCTTCCTCCGGCCGGGTGATGCTGGACGGGGTGGAACTCACCAGCCTCGGCTCCGGCGCGCTGCGCCGGGCGCGGCGGCGGATGGGGATGATCTTCCAGGAATACGCGCTGGTCGAACGGCTGACGGTGATGGAGAACGTGCTGTCGGGCCGGCTCGGCTATGTCGGCTTCTGGGCGTCTTGGTTCCGCCGCTTTCCCCGCAAGGATGTCGAGGAAGCCTTTCGGCTGCTGGACCGCGTCGGATTGGCGCATATGGCTGACAAGCGCGCAGATGCGCTTTCGGGTGGCCAGCGCCAGCGCGTCGGCATCGTCCGCGCGCTGATGCAGGACCCCAAGCTGCTGCTGGTGGATGAACCCACAGCCAGCCTCGACCCCAAGACCAGCCGGCAGATCATGCGCCTGATCGTGGAGCTCTGTGCGGAGCGCGGTCTCGCCGCCATCATCAACATCCATGACGTGGCGCTGGCGCAGCAATTCGCCCGGCGCATCGTCGGGTTGCGCGCCGGGCGCATCGTTTTCGACGGCGCCGCCGACCAGCTCGGCGCCGACCAGCTCACCGCCATCTATGGCGAGGAAGACTGGTCGCAGACCATCCGCAAGGCCGAGGAGGAGGAGGAAGCGGCCGAGGTGGTGGCATGAGCGCCACACATTTCGACGCCGCTGCAGCCGCGCGCGCCTGGCGACCGCCGCCGCTGATCGAGACCCCTTGGCTTCGCTACGCCGTCTATCTCGGCGCGCTGGCCTATGCGCTGCTCGCCTTCACCACCGTCGAGGTCAACTGGACCCGCGCGGCGGAGGGGGTGGAACGCGCGGCGCGTTTCCTCAGCGGCTTCTTCCCGCCCGATTTCGTCACCAAGCGACAGGACATCCTGGAAGGGCTGCTGGAGAGCCTGACCATGACGGTGGTCTCCACCGGCATCGGCATCATCCTGTCCATCCCGGTGGCGCTGGGGGCCAGCCGCAATCTGGCGCCGCTGCCCATCTATCTGTTCTGCCGCGGCATCATCGCCATCAGCCGCACCTTCCAGGAAATCATCATCGCCATCGTCTTCGTCGCCATGCTGGGCTTCGGCCCGCTGGCCGGCACGCTGACCCTGGCCTTCGCCACCATCGGCTTCATGGCCAAGCTGATCGCCGAGGATATCGAGGATATCGAGGCCAGCCAGGCGGAGGCGGTGCGCGCCACCGGATCATCCTGGTTCCAGCTTCTGGCCTGGGGCGTGCTGCCGCAGGTGCGACCGCGGCTGATAGGGCTTTCGGCCTATCGCCTGGATATCAATTTCCGGGAGAGCGCCGTGCTCGGCCTGGTCGGCGCCGGCGGCATCGGCGACACGCTGAACACCAGCTTCGACCGCTATGAATTCGACACCGCGGCGGCGGTGCTGATCGTCATCATCGTCATCGTGCTGGCCTGCGAATATGCCAGCGGCTTCATCCGCCGGAAGGTGCAGTAATGGCCATCCTGACCCGGGCGGACGGCACGCCGGATTGGCGGCGCCGCGCGCCGCGCGCCGATCTGCTGGTCTGGGCCGGCTGGTTCGGCGCGGTGGCGCTGACCGTGCTGTGCTTCCAGTTCATCTCCGACCGCACCATCTGGGCCTTCGTCTGGGACGCGCCGACGCAGGGCGCCGATCTGGTCGCGCGCATGTTCCCGCCGCGCTGGTCCTATGCCAGCCAGCTCTGGAAGCCGCTGCTCGACACCATCAACATGGCGACCATCGGCACCGCGCTCGCCATCGTCATCGGCGTGCCGCTGGCCTTCCTGGCCGCGCACAACACCACGCCAAGCCGTGCCTTCGTGCGGCCGCTGGTGCTGTTCATCATCGTTGCCAGCCGTTCGATCAATTCGCTGATCTGGGCGCTGATCCTGGTGATCATCCTGGGCCCTGGCATCCTAGCCGGCATCATGGCGATCGCGCTGCGCAGCGTCGGCTTCATCGCCAAGCTGCTATACGAGGCGATCGAGGAAATCGACACCACGCAGGTGGAGGCGGTGACCGCCACCGGCGCATCGCGGCCGCAGGTGCTGGGCTGGTCCATCGTGCCGCAGATCATGCCCGCCTTCGCCGGCATCAGCGTGTTTCGCTGGGACATCAACATCCGGGAGGCGACGGTGCTGGGCCTGGTCGGCGCGGGCGGCATTGGCATGCAGATGCAGGCGAGCATCAATGTGCTGGCCTGGCCGCAGGTGACGACGATCTTCATCCTGATCCTCGGCACCGTGCTGGTCAGCGAATGGCTGTCGGCGCGGGTGCGGCACGCGGTGATCTAGCAGGCCATCCTGCCCGGGACTGGCGCTGCGCCCCCAACCTCCTATATGACTACTGTGGTCACAGGAGCGGCGCCGATGCGTGAGGTCCAGTTGCGCGATGCCAAGGCCGGCTTTTCGGCCGTGGTCGATCAGGCGGCCAAGGGCGAGGGCACCGTTGTCACGCGGCACGGCGCGCCGGTGGCCGTGGTCCTTGGTTATGACGAATGGCTGCGGCTCCGTGGCGCCAGGCCGAGCCTGGCCGAGTTGCTGCTTGCCTTCCCCGAAGAGGCCGACCTCCCGCGCGACAGCACGCCGGCCCGCGATCCCGGGCTGTGACCGCGGGCTACCTTCTCGACACCAACCTGATCTCCGCGACCGCACCGGACCGGCGCGACGTGTTGCCACCCGAGAAGGCCGCCGCCCGCGCCTGGATCATCGCCCAGCAGTCGAAGCTGTTTCTGCCCGTCACCGCCGTAGCCGAGATCGCCGCCGGCATTGGCCAGCGGGAGGCGAGCGGTGCCAGCCGGCACGCCCAGGATCTGGCGGCATGGCTGGCCGCGCTGCTGACAGGTTATCCGGATCGCGTGCTGCCCTTCGACACCGAGGCGGCGCTACAGGCGCGACACCTCCAGCACGCGGCTCGCCTGCAGGGGGTGACGCCCGGCTTCGCGGATCTGACGGTGGCCTGTATCGCCCGTGCGCGCGGGTTGGTGGTGGCCACGCGCAACATCCGCGACTTCGTGCCCATGGGGATGGAGGTCATCAACCCCTTCGAGGCGTAGCTATCCGAGTTCAGGCTCCAGCCCCAACCCCGCCCCCTGCGGCACGGCCACCACCCCATCCTGCGGAATCAGCGCCGGATAGGGCGGCGTAGCGAGATCGGCAAAATAGAATTCCAGCGGCGCGGCCTGCGGCAGGGCGGCCAGCACATGCAGCGTGGCCAGCAGCCCCGGCCCGAAATAGGGCGCATGCGGCACCACCGTCACCCCTGCCTTCGCCGCCAGCTCCGCCACCGCCAGCAGGCCGGAGACGCCGCCATGCTTGGTGATGCTGGGCTGCGCCACATCCACCGCGCCCGCCGCGAACAGCCGCGCGAAATCCGCCACGCCGCCCAGATTCTCGCCCGCCGAAATCGGCACGCCGGCCTCCCGCCGCAGTGTGGCGAGGCTGGCAAAATCCTCGGGCGGCCAGACCGGCTCCTCGACCCAGCCGATGTTCATCCCGCGCACCGCGGCGCAGAAATCGCGCGCGGCGGTCGGTTCCTCGAAGGCGCAGTTGATGTCGAGCATCAGCGGCACCTCGGCCGGCGCCGCATCCCGCGCCGCGCGGATGCAAGCGAGGTCCACCTCATGCAGCTTGATCTGGCGAAAGCCGCGCCGCACGGCCTCCGCCACATTGCGCCCCACATCCGCCGCCACGCCGTAGCGCAGCAGGCTGGCATAGGCCGGCACGGAAGCCCGCGCCGCATCGCCAAGCAGCGCGTGCAAAGGCAGGCCGCGCGCCTTGGCCGCGATATCCCACAGCGCGATGTCGATGGCGGCCAGGCCGAAGCTCACCGGCCCGTTGCGGCCGTAATTGTGGAAGCGGCGCGCCAGCATGGCGCCCAGGCCGGCGATGTCGCTGGCATCCTGGCCAATACAGGCCGGCGCGATCAGCCGATCCACCGCATCCCGCGTCGTGCCGGCTAGGGAGAAGCCGAACCCCTCCCCCCAGCCATGCAGCCCGTCCTCGGTCTCGACGCGCACCAGCAGCGTCTCGATCTCCCGCAGCCGCAGATTGCCGCCGCTGGTCTGGGCGCCAGCCCCATAGGTGAAGGGGCTGCGGTGCAGATGGGTGGTGATGCGCGCGATCTTCATGCCGGCATCATGCCAGCCGAACTCCGCCCCGCCTATGCGGCGGGAATGGCCTCCGCCTGCCGGTCCAGATGCGCCACCAGGTCGGGCGGCAGTTGCAGCCGGTGCGCCAGCGCCTGGAGATAGGCGCGCTCCGCCGGATGGTCCGGGTCCACGGCGAGGCGCGAGACCAGGTAGATTTCGCTGGCCTGTTCCGGCCCCTGCGCGGCCGCGGCCACCTCCGTCACGCCGACGCCCTGGTCGATGGCGTCGAAGACGAAGGCCTTGGCCTCCGGGTCCAGCCCGGCCTTTTCCACCTGGGCGAAGATGCGCGCACGCTCCTCCGCGTCGATATGCCCATCGGCGCGGGCGGCGCCGATCATGGCGCGGATCAAAGCGAGTTCGAAGGCCTCGCCATTCGCCGCCGGGGTGGCGCCGGGCAGGAAGCGGGGTTCCACGGATGCGGCGTCCTGCGCCGTGGCGGGTGGTGCGGTGGCGGGGGCCTGGCCGGCCTGCCAGTTCTGCCAGGCGCGATGCGCCAGCGCGCCGAGCACCGCCGCGCCGCCATGGCTCAGCAGCCCGCCGCCGCGCCGAAAACCCTTGCCGCCCAGCAGCAGCCCGGCCAGGCCGCCCGCCGCGGCGCCGCCGGCGAAACCGCCCATGCCGCCGGAGCGGTTGAGCATCTGCCGCGCCGCATCGGCCAGCCCACCGCCGGCGCTGCCGGGGGAGGTCCAGGCGGAGGGGGCCTGGCCGGAGGGGGGCGCCGCGGGCGGCTGGGCGCCCGGCTGGGCACCCCAGGGCGAGGTGGATTGGCCACCGCTGCCGGTGCCGAGGAAACGGTCGAGGAGAGCCTTGGGGTCGATCATGCCCCGGATGTTGCGATGGGCGATGCGGGCTGCAAGACGCCCGCCGGTCATCATCCCGTCAGCCAGCGCCCCGGCCGTGTCAGCCGCGCAGGCGGCCGTCCGGTCTGACTTTCCCGGTTGCGCAGAGCCAGCGGATCGTCCCGCCGCCCCCATTGCACGATCAGGTTGCGCCGCGCGGCGGCGGAGCGGTTGGGCGCGCCGCCATGCAGCACCCGGGCATGGATCAGCACCAACGCCCCCTTGGGTACCCGTGGCACCACGGCCGGCCGGGTGGCGCCGCGATGCGAACCGGGTTGGAAGGCGGTGCCGCCATTGGCCGGGCGCATGCCGTCGAGGCAGAGCATCGCCCGCAGGAAGGCGCCGCGCCGGCTCGGCATGTAGCGGTTGGTGGCGTCCCGGTGCCAGGCGATGCCGCTGCCGAACCCGGCCGCCTTGGTGGTGACATTGGCGAAGTGGAAGACCAGCTTGGTGGAGCCCAGGGCCCGGGACACGGCGGTAACGACACGTGGATGCGACACCGCCGCCGAGAAGGCCGGGTGCAGCCGGCCCGGCTCGCCGAGGATGAAGATGGCGTCCCGACCCTCCGGCAGCACCGTGCCGCGCTGACCTTCGCGCAGGGCGGATTCCATCACGCAGCGGCCGCGCTCCGCTGGGGTCAGCGCGCGCCGGTCCAACCTTCCGAGCAGCGCCCGCAGCCGGTCCTGCAAGACCGCGGGCGGCCCGGGCAGCACCGCGAAACCGTCCCGCAGGAACCGCCGCAGCATCACCCCTCAGCCAAAGCTGGCCAGGGCCGCTTCCGCCGCCGCATCCAGCGGCCGCAGCACCAGCCCGGTCTCCGCCCCCTGCGCATCCAGCGCCACCAGCCCGACCTCCGTCCGGCGAAAACCTGTGACAGAACCGCCGCGCAGATGCAGGTGGAAGTTCGGGTGGATGATATTGGCGTAGCCCATCACGCCCTTCACCTCCTCCACTTGGCCGCGCCAGGCCTGGCTGGCGCCGGCCTCACCGAAGCGGATCTCCACCTCGCCGCCGCTGTCGCGCAGTGCCTCCAGCGCCGCATTGCCGGCATCGGCCTCGGGCTGCTGGTCCGTGGGCGGCAGGTCGGGGCGCGGCGGCGACTCCAGCACCGCGCCGATATAGGCGCGCACGGCTTCGTCGTAGAGCTCGGCGCCGTCCATCGCGGTGACCGACAGCAGCGTCACATCCGCCGCATCCTTGAATTCGAAACGCGGATAGGATTTGCCGCGCATGGTGCTGCTGCGGTCGCCGATCACGCGCACCACGCGGGCCAGCGCCAGTTCCGCATCATGCTGCTCACCCTCGATGCGCAGCGTTTCCGCCGTGCAAGGCGCGGCCGTGATCACGCCGATGCGCTCATGCGTGGTGCCGCCGCCGCTGATGCCGACCATGGCGCGGCCGATCGCCGGCAGCAGGGCCGCCAGCTCCGCCACGCTGCCCTCCAGCAGGAAGCGTTTCGGCAGGGTGTCGGGGGTGGTCTCGCTCATGGGGTCGTCTCCAGTATTGGGCGGTGCAGCACCCGGAAGCCGGCGATGCGGCCGGCGGCCAGGCGCAATTCCTCATCCGCCAAGGCGGCGACCACGCGCGGGTCGTGGGTCACCAGCAGGCAGGCGAAACCTCGCGCGGATTGCAGCCGGGCGATCAGGGCCAGCACCTCCGCCTCCACGCTGCGATCGAGCGCGCTGGTCGGCTCGTCCAGGATCAGCACATCCGGCCCGGCGATCAGGGCGCGGGCGATGGCGACGCGCTGGCGCTGGCCGCCGGACAGCGCCGCGGGCTTGCGGGCGGCCAGGGCCGGGTCCAGCCCGACCTCCACCAGCGCCGCCCTCACCCGCGGCGCCCGCAGACGGGGGGATAGGTGGGGCAGATGCAGCCGCAGCGGCTCGTCCAGGATGGCGCCGAGGGTCATGCGCGGGGACAGGCTGCCGGCCGGGTTCTGAAACACCACCTGCACCCGCCGCCGCCAGCCGCGCCCGGGCGGCAGGGGCTGGCCATCCAGCCGCACCTCACCCTCCGCGGCCACCAGCCGCAGCAGCGCCAGCGCCAGCGAGGTCTTGCCGCAGCCGGAGGGGCCGGTGACCGCCAGGGTCCGCCCCGCATGCAGCGTCAGATCCACCCCATCCAGCACCCGCGCGGCGCCGTAATGCAGGCCGATGCCGGTCGCGGCGAGCAGCGGACGCCCGGCCGGCGGCGGGCTGCGCGGTGGCGCGGCCTGGGGGTGCAGCAGGCGCCGCAGCGCCGGTTCCCGCGCCGCATCCAGCTCCGCCACCGGAAGATCGGCCAGGATGCGCCCACCCGCCATCACCGCGACCCGGTCCGCCACGGCGCGCGCCGCGTCGATGTCATGGGTGATCAGCAGCAGCGCCATGCCGAGCCGCCGGCGCAGCCCATCCAGCAATTCCAGCAGCGCCCCGCGCAGCGCCGCGTCGAGAGAGGCTGTGGGCTCGTCGGCGATCAGCAGCAGCGGTTCGCGGGCGATGGCCATGGCGATGACGGCGCGCTGCAACTGCCCACCGGAGAATTGGTGCGGCAAGGCGCGCGGCCGCATCACCGCGTCCGGTAATCCCACCATGCGCAGCAGCTCCGCCGCCCGGTCGCGCGCCGCCCGGGCCGACAGGCCGGCGGTGGCGGCGGCTTCCGCCACCTGGCGCAGCACGGGTTGCAGCGGGTTGAAGGCGGCGCCGGGTTCCTGGAAGACCAGCCCGATACGGTCCCGCAGCACCACCCGCCGCGCCGGCTCCGCCAGGCCCAGAAGCTGCTGCCCGGCCAGGCGGATGCTGCCCGCCAGCCGCGTCGCCTGCGGCGGCACCAGCCCGGCGATGGCCAGCCCGGTGACGGTCTTGCCGGAGCCGCTTTCGCCCAGCAGCGCCAGGGCCTGCCCGGCCTCGATGGTCAGGTTCACGCCGCGCAGCGCCTGGGTCGCGCCGAAATCCAGCTCCAGCCCGCGGATTTGCAGCAGCGCGTCGCCAGCGGGTGCGGGGCGGCGTTGCACAAGGCGTCGTGCCGGGGCGAGGCGCGGGTCCATCGCATCGCGCAGCTTCTGGCCGACCAGCGTCACCAGCAGCAGCATGCCGCCCAGCGTGCCCACCGCCGCCGCCGCCAGCCAGGGTGCTTGCAGGTTGTTGCGCGCCTGCGCCAGCAGCTCGCCCAGCGACGGCGTACCCGGCGGCATGCCCAAGCCCAAAAGGTCTAGCCCCGCCAGCAGGGTCATCGCCCCGGCCATCAGAAAGGGCGCGACGGACAGGGTCGGCGCCAGGGCATTGGGCAGGATGTGGTGGAAGATGATGCGCGGAGGCGCCGCCCCCATGGCCACCGCCGCGCGCACAAAATCCTGCCCGCGCAGGCGCAGGAATTCGGCACGGGTCAGCCGGGCGATGCCCATCCACATGAACAGCGACAGCACCGCCGCCAGCACCCAGAGATTCGGCGCGATGGCGCTGGCCAGCATCATCAGCAGGAACAGCAGCGGCACGCCGCCCCAGATCTCGATCAGCCGTTGCAGCACCAGGTCGGTGGCGCCGGCGAAATAGCCCTGGATGGCCCCCAGCGTCAGGCCGATGACCACGCTCAGCGCGGTGACCACCACGCCGAAGCCGAGCGACAGCCGCAGCCCCCAGATCAGCCTCGCCAGCACATCCCGCGACTGGTCATCCGTGCCCAGCCAGTGCTGGCGAGAGGGCGGGGCGGGCGCGGCCTGTGGCACGCCAGGCGCCACCGTATCCGGCGCAAAGCGGATCGGCGGCCAGATCTGAGCAGCTCCCCGCGCATTGAGCAGCGCCTGCACCGCCGGGTCGTGAAAATCCGCCGGGATTGGCAGGCTGCCGCCCAGGGCGCGCTCGGTCGGCCGCTGCAAGGCGGGGGAGGAGATGGCGCCGTCCAGCACCAGCAGCACCGGCCGGTCATTGGCGACGAATTCCGCCGGCAACACCAGCAGCGCCACCAGCCCGAGCAGCAGCGCCTGGAGGCTGCGCCAGACGGGGCGCGGCCTAGTTGCGGCGGCCATCGAAGCCGATGCGCGGGTCGATCGCGACATAAAGCAGGTCCGAAGCGAGGTGCATCAGCAGCCCCAGCAGCGTGAACAGCCAAAGCGTCCCGAAAATCACCGGGAAATCCCGGCTGAGCGCCGCATCGATGCCGAGCAGGCCGAGGCCCTGCAGGCCGAACAGCGCCTCGATCAGCACCGCCCCGCTCGACAGTTCCAGCAGCAGCGCGGCGGGCAGGCCGGCGGCGATCACCAGCATGGCGTTGCGGAAGACATGGCCGAACAGCACGCGGCGCGGCGCCAGCCCCTTGGCCTGGGCGAGCAGGACATAGGTCTTGCCCAGCTCCTCCAGGAACAGATTGCGGGTCATCAGCGCGAGGGAGGAGTAGCCGGCGATCACCATGGCCGAGACCGGCAGCACCAGATGCCACAGCCAGTCCAGCACCAGCCGCGGCCAGGACATGTTGGCGGCATCGGCGGAAAGCAGCCCGCCGGCCGGGAACCACTGCCAGAAGCGCCCGCCGGCGAAGACCACCAGCAGCACCACGGCGACCACCATGGCCGGCACCGCATGCAGCCCGACGGTGATGGCGGTCGCCATGCGGTCGAAGCGGCTGCCCCGCCGCACCGCCAGCGCGATGCCCAGCGGCACGGCGATGAGATAGGTGAACAGCATCGACCAGGCACCGAGGGATGCGGTGACCGGCAGCCTTTCCCACAGCAGCGTCACCACCGGCCGGTCGAGGAACAGGGACCGCCCCAGGTCGAAACGCACCAGCCGTTGCAGCAACAGCCAGAAGCGCTCCAGCGGCGGCTTGTCGAAGCCGAATTGCCGCTCGATCTCCGCCACCAGGCGCGGGTCCATGCCCTCGCTGCCGCGATAACGCAGCGACGGCTCCGGCGCCTCGTCGAAGGCCTGGGCGCCCAGCACACGCTCCGCCGCATCCTGCACATCGCCGCCCAGCGTCGCGATCAGATGCTCCACCGGCCCGCCTGGTGCGAGCTGGGCCACCAGGAAGTTCAGTCCCACGATCGCCAGCAGCGTCGGCGGCACGAGAAGCAGGCGGCGGAGGATGTAGCGGTGCAGATGCATCTTGCCCTGGCGTGGCGTTGGCTCTGATATATGCAAATGACTCGCAATTGCATATACGCCTTTGGCGCCCTGCCCCTGTTTCTCGGCATGGCCGCCCCGCAGGCCCAGCCGATGCCGCGCCACGACGCCGTGGCCGCGCATGCCGCACCTGCCCTGCCCCCCGACTTCACCCATTTCCCGCATGTGGATCCGGATGCGCCGAAGGGCTGCACGCTGCGCATGGTGCAGCCCGGCACCTTCGACACGCTGAACCCCTTCACGCTGCGCGGCCGCTTCGTGATGGGGGTGTGGGGCTGGTCCTTCGATTCCCTGCTGATGGAAAATCCGGACGAGGCCCAGGCCGCCTATGGCCACCTTGCCGAGAGTTTTGAAATCGACGCCGAAGCACGGCTGGTGCGCTTCACTCTGCGGCCCGAGGCGCGCTTCACCGATGGCAGCCCGATCACGGCAGAGGATGTGGTCTTCACCGCGCAGCTTCTGGGGCGGGAGGGACGGCCGCAGTTCCGCCGGCTGTTCGAGCATGCCGATCCGGTGGCCGAATCACCGCGCGTGGTGCGTTTCCGCCTGCCGCCCGGGGACCCGGCCAGCACCGTGCTGCGCCTCGGCACCGTGCAGATCCTGCCGCGCCATGATTGGCAAGGGCGCGAATTCGGCGCGCTGACCATGGATGCGCCGCTCGGCAGCGGCCCCTATCGCGTGACGGAGGTGGAACCTGGCCGCCGCGTGGTCTTCGAGCGCAATCGCGACTGGTGGGCGCGCGACCTGCCGACCGCGCGCGGCCGCTGGAATTTCGACCGGATCGAGGTGAGCTATCACCGCGATCCCATCGCCGCCTTCGAATCCCTGCTCGCCGGCAATGCCGATTGGATGGTCGATGCCGATACCCGCCGCTGGGCGCTGGGCTATGACACGCCGGCGGTGCGGCAGGGACGCATCCGGCGTGTGGAACAGCCGCACTGGTACATCACCGGCATGAACGGTTTTGGCTTCAACCTGCGCCGCGCGAAATTCGCCGATGCGCGGGTGCGGGAGGCGCTGACCACGCTGCTCGACTTCGAATGGGCGAATGCGACGCTGTTCCACGGAAGTTTCCGGCGTACCGGCAGCTATTTCGCGAATTCCGACCTCGCCGCGCAGGAGCCGCCCGATGCGGCGGAGCGCGCGCTGATGGCGGAGTTTCCGGGGCTGTTCCCCGCCGAGGCTTTCGACCGCGCCTGGCAGCCGCCGCGCAGCGATGGCAGCGGACGTGACCGCGCCATGCTGGAACGCGCCCTCACCTTGCTCGACGCCGCCGGCTGGGCACCGCGGGAGGATGACGGCAGGCTGGTCCATAAGGAAACCGGGGAGCCCTTCAACCTGTCGGTCCTGGCGCAGAGCAATGCGCAGCAGGCGCTGATCACCGTCTGGTTCCGCGCGCTGCGGCGCATCGGCATCGCGCCGCGCTTCGAAGTGGTGGATGCCTCCACCTTCGCCCAGCGCACGCGCGCCCATGACTTCGACCTCGCCTTCCGCTTCACCATCCCGCCCGAATGGCCGGGGGCGGAGCAGCGCAACCTGTGGTCGTCCGAAGCCGCGGCGCGGCCGGGCAGCGGCAATCTCAGCGGTATCGCGGAGCCGGCGTTGGATGCGCTACTGGACCTGCTGGTGGCGGCGCCGGACCGCGCCACCTTGCGCACCACGGCACGGGTGCTGGACCGGGCGCTGCAATGGCAATGGCTGGTGGTGCCGTCCTACTACAATCCGATGCGGCGCCTGGCGGTTTCCGCCCGCTTCACCGCGCCGCCACAGCCGCCGCGCTACGGCTATGGCGACGATGCCTGGTGGTGCCGCGATTGAAGGAATGCCGGCGCCGAGTCACGGCGCCGGCCGGTCACGTCAGAAGGTGACGCGCGCGCCAACCCGGAAGGTGCGGCCGGGGGCCACCTGGAGCTCGATCGGGTTCGTCGCCTTGGTGGCGTCGCTGGCGAATTCGGAGCGGGTATAGGTGGTGCCGCCGGGCGCCAGCGGCATGTAGCGCGTGTCGAGCAGATTGAAGATGCCACCGTTCAACTCGACATTCCGCAGCGGCCGCCAGGAGGCCAGCATGTCGAAGACCTGGTAGGACTTCGGCATGTAGATCTGCGAGGAGCTGACATCCGTCACCTCGGCGCCGTAGGTGCCGTTCAGCGTCACGCTGGTGCGCAGGTCGCGGTTCTCATAGGTGACGCCCGCCGTCGCCATCAACGGCCGCGCACCGTCGAAGGCAGTGCGGGCCGACGTCGGCGTGGCGCGCTGCGTGCCTTCCTGCCAGGACGCCGCGCCATTCAGCGTCCAGTCGCGCGCAAAGCGCCAGGCGCCGCTGAACTCGACACCCTGCACCGTCACCTCGCTGAGGTTCTGGTATGTCAGGTCGGCCGTGCCAGGGATGCTGACGAAGCTCTGGATGAAGTCCGTGTAGTCGGCGCGGAAGACACCGAGGCTGGCATAGGCATTCGGAAGCTGCACACGGATGCCACCCTCGACACTGCGCACTTCCTCCGGCCGCAGGCTGGGGTTCGGCACCAGGTTGAAGGTGGTGCTGGGCAGTGAGGTATAGAGCTGCTCCGCCGTCGGCTGCTTGAAACCCTCGCCGTAATTCGCGTAGAGCGAGAAGATCTCATCCAGCCGCCAGATGGCGCCGAGTGCGAGGGAGAGGTTGCTGTCGTCCTGCGTGCGCGGCTCCGCGCCGGCCACCGGCTTGTAGTCTCCATCCGGCCGCGGGCTGATGCGCGTGGTGGAATAGCGCATACCCGGCACCAGGGTCAGCCGGCCACCGAACAGCGTGATCTCGTCCTGCACGAAGCCATCGAGCCGGCGCGTATCGGCATTGGCGAAGTTGAAGCCACCAGCCCTGGTCACCGTTCGGACGCCGGTGTTCAGGTTGGTGGCGATGTCCTCCCGCTCATAATCCGTCTCCGTCGTGCTGGCGGAGACGCCATAGGTGAAGACGTGGCGCGTGCCGATCACATTGAGGCTGGAGCTGAGCTGCAATTCGCCCTGCAGCACATTCTCGGAATAGGTGGTCCGATCGAAGGTGCTGGTGCGCTGGCCATTGGCAAGTTGGCGCAGGCGCGTGCCGGTACGCTCGATCTCCTGCGGCTGGTAGCCGGCCATCACCCGCACGGAATCGAGCCAGCCATAATCGGGGCGCCATTCCGCATCGGTGGAGAACAGGCCGCGATCGATCGCCTGGCGGCGCTGGTAGTCGAGGTTGGTGATGCCACCCGTGGCCGGGCCGAGATCGTAGCGCTGGTCCACATCCGTCGCGCGCTGCATCACATCGGCGGTGACGCGCATGCGGAAATTCGGCAGCGGGTCCCAGACCACGCGGGCGAAATAGTTGTCGGAGGCGATGTCGGTCGGGTTCAGCCGGTTGCAGGGCAGCGCGCCGGCGGCGGTGTTGCGCGTGCAGTTCCAGATGCCGTCGGGCGAGCGGGAATTGTTGCGCTGCGGCTCGCTGGCGTCGCGCCGCTGATAGGAGAACATGGCCGACCACTCATCGGCCCGCGCCGCCACCGTGGCGCGGCTTTGCAGGCTGCTGTCGAGGGAGGAGAAGCTGGTGCTCGCCTCGCCGCCCCAGGTCTGACCGGGCTGGATATAGTCCGACGGATTGCGGGTGATGTAGTTCACCACGCCGCCCAGCGCATCCGAGCCATAGAGCACCGAGCCCGGGCCGCGCACCACCTCGACGCGACTCATGTTCCAGGGATCGACCACGTCGCGGGTATTGTCGGTGATGCGCTCGATGGTGCGGAAGCCGTCCACCACGGTCAGCACGCGATTGCCGCCGACGCCGCGCACGGTGATGCCGCCCAGGCTGCCGAAGGGATCGGTGCCGGTGGTCTGGCGGTTCACCGTGACGCCGGGCGTGTAGCGGAACACGTCTTCCGCATTGCGCGCCATCTGCCGGTCCAGCTCGGCGCCGGAGATGACATCGACCGTGGCGGGCGTGTCCATCAGCCGGCGCTCATTGCGCAGGCCCGTGGTGTTGACCGGCGGCAGCAGCGTCAGCGCCGGCAGCCGCACCTCCCCTTCCACCGGATCGGCGGGGACGGTGCTCTCCTGCGTGAAAGCGGGGCTGACGGCAAAGACGGCGACGGTGGCCAGCAGCACAGCGCGCCAGTGGCGCCGTCGGTGCATGGGCAAGGCCTGTGGAAACGACATCGGAACTACCCCCTCCTGAAAGAGGCCGGATGCAAATGCGAATCATTATCAATGTCAACGCAGCCTGAGCGCGTCACTCGGACTTTCCAATGGGACTGTTGCGCATATGCCGCCCAACCCCCGGGCATGCCGGCAGGCGCCTGGCGTCAGGAACGCCGGCAAGGACGGGATGGAATGTGCTGATATTCCGAAGCTTCAGCGGAAATCCCGGCTTCCCGGCAGTTGCGCCTTCGGCCGTCGGCCGGCCGATTCCGGGTGCCGGACCTCATCGGAGCGGCTCAGATTGCGTTCCGCCCAGGCGGCATCCCCCGCCGGCGCCCGCAACAGCCCGTCCAGCAGGTCCGAACGGTCCGTCAGCCGGCGAATGATGAGATGGGTGATCGGCACCTCCGCATGCTCCACCACCCGCTCCACCCGCCCTTCCGCGATCAGCAGCCGGGCCTTGACCAGGGCGGCGCGGTGGCGGGCGGCCACATCGGTGAAGACGACCAGGTTCGCCACGCCGTGCTCATCCTCGATGGTGATGAAGATCACTCCCTTGGCCGAGCCCGGGCGCTGGCGCATCAGCACCAGCCCGCCGATGCGCAGCAGGGAACCGGGCCGCGCCGTCAGCAATTGGCGCGTATCGGCATGGCCCAGCGCCCGCAATTCCGGCCGCAGCAGCGCCAGCGGATGCCGCCCGAGCGTCAGCCCGGTGGCGCGGTAATCCGCCACCACCTCCTCCCCCTCCGAAGGGGGGCGGAGCTCCACCGGCGCTTCAGGCATCAGCGGGGCTTCCTCCGCCAGCGGGTCGCGCGCGGCGGCGAACAGGGGCAGCGCCTGCGGCCCGCCGGCCACGCCCCGCGCCGCCCAGGCCGCCGGCCGCCGCGCCACGCCGAATCCGGCGAAGGCATCCGCCGCGGCCAGTGCATCCAGCGCGCGACGTTCCACCCCGGCCCGCAGCGCCACCTCCTCCACCGAGGCGAAGGGCGCGCCGTTATGGGCATCCCGCACCGCCAGGATGGCCTCCGCATCCGTCCCGGCCAGGCCCGTCACCATCCGCAGGCCGAGCCGCAGCGCCAGGCCCTTGGCGCTGTCCGCGCGCGGTTCCAGCGTGCAGTCCCAGGCGCTGGCATTGACGTCGATGGGCAGGATGATGACGTGATGCTCCCGCGCATCCCGCACGATCTGCGCCGGCGCGTAGAAACCCATCGGCTGGCTGTTCAGCAGCGCGCAGGCGAAGACCGCCGGGTGGTGGCACTTCATCCAGGCGGAGGCATAGACCAGCAAAGCGAAGCTGGCGGCGTGGCTTTCGGGAAAGCCGTAGCTGCCGAAACCCTCGATCTGCTTGTAGACGCGCTCGGCGAAATCGCGCTCATAGCCGCGCCGGACCATGCCGGAGACCAGCTTGTCGCGGTATTTCTCCACCTGCCCATGCGCCTTGAAGGTCGCCATGGCGCGGCGCAACTGGTCGGCTTCATCCGCCGAGAAGCCGGCGGCGACCATGGCGATGCGCATCGCCTGTTCCTGGAACAGCGGCACGCCCAGCGTCTTGTGGAGAACCTGCTTCAGCTCTTCCGGATCGCCGCCCGTGGGTGCGGGATATTCCGGCTTCTCCTCGCCGGAGCGGCGGCGCAGATAGGGATGCACCATGTCGCCGGCGATCGGGCCGGGGCGGACGATGGCGACCTCGATGACCAGGTCGTAGAATTTTTCCGGGCGCAGCCGCGGCAGCATGTTCATCTGCGCCCGGCTTTCCACCTGGAAGACGCCGACCGTGTCGGCGTGGCGCAGCATCTCGTAGGTATCGGGGCATTCGCGCGGCAGCTTGGCGAGATCCAGATCAAGGCGCGCATGGCCGCGCAGCAGGTCGAAGCCGCGGCGCAGGCAGGACAGCATGCCGAGCCCCAGCACATCCACCTTCAGGATGCCCAGCGCCTCCACATCGTCCTTGTCCCATTCCAGCACGGTGCGGTCCTGCATCGCCGCCTGGCCAACCACCGCCAGCTCCACCAGCGGCCCGCGGGTGATGACGAAGCCGCCGACATGGGTCGCCGCGTGGCGCGGAAAATCAATCAACTCCTCCGCCAGCTCCATCGCCATAGCGAGATGCGGATCGCGCGCATCCAGCCCTTCCTCCGCCGCCAGATCCGGCAATTCACGCTCCCGCCCCGGACCCCAGCTCGCCTTGGCGAGGCGGGCGGTGACGTCCTCGGTCAGGCCCAGCGCCTTGCCCACCTCGCGGATCGCGCTGCGGGCGCGGTAGCGGATGATGGTGGCGCAGATCGCCGCGCGGTCGCGGCCATAGCGCTGATAGAGGTGCTGGATCACCTCCTCCCGCCGCTCATGCTCGAAGTCGATGTCGATATCCGGCGGCTCGCCCCGGCTGGCGGAGATGAAGCGCTCGAACAGCAGGTCATGCTCCGCCGGATCGACGGCGGTGACGCCCAGCGCGTAGCACACCGCCGAATTCGCCGCAGAGCCGCGGCCCTGGCACAGGATCGGCGGGGTCTGCGCCCGCGCGAAGCGCACGATCTCATGCACCGTCAGGAAATAGGGCGCGTAGCCGAGCTGTTCGATCAGACGCAGCTCCTCCGTGATGCGGATGCGGACATGATCCGGCACACCATCCGGCCAGCGCGTTTCCATCGCGGCGGCGACCCGCGATTCCAGCGTCTGCTGCGGGGTGCGGCCTTCCTCCAGGATTTCGTCGGGATATTCGTAGCGCAGCTGGTCGAGCGAGAAGCCGGCGGTGGCGTGCAGCACCTCCAGCGTGTTCGACAGCGCCTGGGGATGACGCGCGAAGAGCCGCGCGACTTCGGCGGGGGGTTTCAGATGGCGCTCGGCATTCGGCTCCGCCGCGGCGCCCAGCGCCTGTACGGGCCGGCCGAGCCGGATCGCGCTCAGCACATCGGCCAGCCGCCGGCGCGCGGGATCGTGGTAGCGCACATCGCCGGTGGCGAGCAGGCCCGGGCCGATAGCCGCCAGGCGATCCAGCCGCGCCTGGTCATCGCCGCGATAGGTGCAGGCGGCCGCCAGCAGCAGCGGCAGGGCCAGCCTTCCGCGCAGCGCCGCCGCCTCCACCCGCAGGCTGGCGGCGAAGGCGGCGTCGGGCTCCACCGGCGGGATGGCGGCCAGCACCCAGCCGGTGGCGGCCTGGCGCATCGCGGCGCGGCTGATCCGGCCCGCATCCTTCGGCGCGGCCATGCGTGCTTCCGATAGCAGCCGGGTCAGGCGGCCATAGCCGGCGCGGTCCGTCGGCCAGGCCAGGAATTCGCTGTCATCCTCCAGAAGCAGCCGGCAGCCGACACGGAAGGGCAGCCCCTGCGCCTTGGCCGCGACATGGCCGCGCACCACGCCGGCCAGGGAATTGGTGTCGCAAATGCCGATGCCGGCGAGGCCCAGCTCCGCCGCCCGCTCCACCAGCTCCTGCGGGTGGGAGGCGCCGTCGAGGAAGGAAAAATTCGACCGCGCCGCCAACTCCGCATAGCCGGTCACGGGAGATGCCCGTGCAGCATCCAGCGCGAAGCCTCCGGCGGGCCGGCGCGGAACAGCCAGAGCCGGGCGCCGCTGGCCAGCGCCACCTGGTGGTAGTCGCGCGCCACCCCCGGGCCACGCCACCATTCCGGCTCCAGCCGCCTTGGCCCCTCCGCCCGCAAAACGCGATGGGCGCGACCATGCCAGCGCAGCAGCGCCGGTGGGCCATCCGGCAGCGGCGCCACCACCTCCACCGGCTGCGGCCGGCGCAGCAGCAGCACCGGCGCGTCGGGCCGAACCCAGCCCGGCGGCATGTCGGGCATCGCGGCCAGCGGGGACAGCGCCATCACGCTGCGCTCCGGCCAGTGCCCCTCGCGCGGTGCCAGGCGCCGCACCTTCACCCGCTGGCGCAGCCGGTCCAGCAATTGCGCCAAAAGCTGGGCCGCCGCCTCGTCCCGGCGGCCGCCGATGGCCAAGGCGGATTGCAGCCCGCCGGTCATCGGCTCCGTCACCCGTGCCTCCAGCGCCATGCGCTCGAAGCCCAGGCCCGGTTCCAGCCGTTCCAGCCGGTCCCGGAACAGGTGGCGCAGATGGGCCGGGGCGCGCACCGCGGTGCCGGTGCCGATCGCCACCTCCTGCACCGCGCCATCCACCCGCCAGGCCAGCAGCGCCACCTGCCGCGCGCCCCGCCCCGCCACCCGCAATTTCGCGCAAAGCTGTTCCAGCAAGCGGTCGAGCAGGGCATCGATGGCAGTGCGGGTGATGATCGGCTCCAGCAGGTCCCGCGCCGCGCTCAGATCGGGCGGCGACAGCACCGGGCGCAGCGGGGCATGCCGCCGTCCGGTGAGCGCATCCAGCCGATCCAGCAGATCCGTCCCGAAGCGCCGAGCCAGGCCAGGGCGCGGCAGGCGCAGCAGATCCACCACACGTACCAGCCCCAGCCCCCCCAGCTGTTCCAGCATCGCCGGGTCCAGCCGCAGCGCCGGGGCGATGGACAATGGCCCCACCCATTCAGCCTCCGCTCCGCTGGGCGCCACCGGACCATCCCCATGCGTGCGGGCCAGGGCGCCGGCGGTGGCGGCGGCGCCGGCCACCGCGCCCCGCACCGCGAATCCGGCCTGCCGCAGCCGGCCCTGCGCCTCTGCCAGCAAGGCCGCCTCCCCGCCCCACAGATGGTCGCAGCCGGTGATGTCGAGCAGCAGCCCATCCGGCGCATCCAGCGCAGCCAGCGGCGTGTAGCGCCGGGCCCAGAGCGCGAGGCCCTGCAGCAGGCGCAGATCACCCTCCGCATCGGCGGGGCGCAGCAGCAATTCGGGGGCGATGGCCTGGGCATCGGCCAGCGCCTGGCCAGGACGCAGCCCGGCCGCCCAGGCCAGGCCATCCACGGCGGAGAGCAGGCGGCGCGGCCCATGGCTGGTCCAGACGGCCAGCGGCAGGCGCGGCAGGTCGGGCTCCGCGCGGCGCAGCCGGTCCGTCGCGAAGGCGGGCAGATGCAGCGCCAGGTAGCGACGCGGCGGGCTCATGCCGATTCGGCTTCCAGCGTCTCGGATTCCCGGTCGATCCGGCCGGCGGCGGCACGCCAGGTGACGGTCCAGGGGCCGCCCGGCCGGCCGCCGCGCAGCCGCAGCAATTCCAGCCGCCAGCAGGGATCGCCCATGCCCTGCCCGGCGCCCGCCGCATTCTGGGCCGCGATGCGCCAGCGGCTGGCGGCCACGCTGGGCGGCGGCTCCGCCATGTCCGGCCGCAGCAGCAGGCCGATGCCGCCACCCGATTCGGCCGCGAGTTGCAGGCGGCGGCTGGCGGTGAGGTCCAGCGCCTGGGCCGCCGGATCGCCGCCCCAATCCGGCGCCAGCAGCACCCCGGCCACCGCCGGGCAGCGCAGTGCCTCCTCCATCGCCCAGAGCGCGTCGGTCCAATGAGCGGCGCGCAGCAGGATCAGATTGGCCGGCAGCAGGCCGAATCGCGCCAGGCCGGGGGGCCAGGCGGTCAGCGCATCCGCCCCGGCGCCGATCCACAACACGGTGCCGCCGGCGCGGCCCAGCAGCACGGCGGCGAAGGCCGCGCCGCAGCCGGGCTCGGCGGCCAGCACCTCATGCAGCGCCGCGCGGGCCAGGCCACCACCGGGCAGGCCGATATCGTCGCAGACCGGGATGGGGGCCGCGCCATGGCTGTCCCGCCCCGCCCCTTCCATCCGGGCGACCCGCGCGCGCAGCGCCGCCAGCAGGGTCTGCTGGTCGATGCCCGGCTGATCGAGACCCGGCCGGTCGATCTCGGACTGGTCGATCTCCGGCGGGGCATCGGGGGTGGGCACGGTGGGGGGGCTGGTCCGCGGCATGGGGGCGAGAGTGGCCGAGGCATCGGAACAAATCAAGAACTACTCGGACCGCACCCCTCCCTCACGCCCGCCAGAAAGGCCGCGCCAGATAGCTGCGCAGCGCCGCGGACGTGGTGCCGAAATCCGCCAGCACCTCCGCCGGCTCCCGCCCCAGCTCCGCCCGCAGACGCCCCCGCCAACGGATTCGCAGCCACCACAGGCGCAGCGCGGTATGGCCCCGCCCCTCGAAATCCGGCCTCGTGACATTCCCCACCTGACGGGCCGGACGATGCCGGGCCGGGCGGAACATCAGGATCTGCGCGCTGTGGGACATTCGGGAGGTGGGCATCGCGGCGCTCCATCTGCGCCCCGCAAATGCCCGATCCGCCCTTGCCGCGCATCCGACTTCGACGCAGGCTGCTGTGAGTATTTCTCACAGCCATCGGCAGCCATGACCCGCCGCTCCCTGCCCCCGCTCGGCCCGCTTCCCTCCTTCGAGGCGACGCTGCGTCTGGGCTCCATGACCCGCGCGGCGGAGGAGCTGGGGCGGACGCATGGCGCCGTCAGCCGCCAGATCCGGCAATTGGAGGAGGCGCTGCATCTGCCGCTGCTGGAACGTCGGCCGGGCGCGCTGCGCCCCACCGCGGCCGGTGCCACGCTCTTCGCCGCCGTGACCCAGGCCTTCGCGACGCTGGAGGGTGCGGCGGCGCGGCTGGCGCCACCCGGACATGATGCCGAAGTGCGGCTGGCCTGCGGCTCCACCTTCGCCGCGCGCTGGCTGGTGCCCCGCCTGCCGCGCTTCTACGCCCGCCACCCCACGATCAGCGTCTCACTCGTCATGGTCCGGCATTCCTATCAGGATGCGCGGGATTTCGACGTGGCGACGAGTTGGGACCGGCTGGGCTACCCCGCGCCGAAGGGGCGGCATGTGCATCCGCTGGCCGAGGCGCGGCTCGGCGTCATCGCCGCGCCAGACCTGCCGGTGCGGCACAGCGCCACGCTGCTGGAAGCGGAAACCCGCCTAGTGGCCGAGACCATGGAAAGCGGCTGGGCCGCCTTCGCCCAGCAATCCGGCCTGGCGCTGCGGACCCAGCGCGACATGCGCTTCCCGCATCTGCACCACTGCATCGAGGCCTGCCTGTCCGGCCTCGGCATCGCGCTGGTGGAGACCCGCCTGGTGGAGGACCATCTCGCGGCCGGGCGCCTGCGCCTGGTTGCCCCGCCGTTGCGCTTCCCTGGCGGCATGGTCGCGATCGAAAGCCGCAGCCCCCGCTCCCGCCCCGCGCTGCGCAAGCTGGTCGACTGGCTGCGGGAGGAGTTGGAGAAGGGCGAGCCGGCCTGACTCGCCCGTATTAGACCAAATCCCGGTGATCGTAACCGATCACCGCCTCAATCGCCGGCGCGCGCCTCCGCGCGCTTGGCTACGCGCCACTTGGCGCGGCGGCCAATCGGCCGCTCGCCCACCTTCGTCGGGCGCAGGTCCCGATCAATGGGACTTGGTATCAGACCGGCTCCGGCCAGACGAAGCGCTGCCGCTCCAGATAAGCGAGGCGCGCGCCCAGATCCTCCGCCGCGCAGGCCATGGCGGAGATCACGCCGATTCCCACCTGCCGGGCCTCGGCAGCTTCGCTCTCCGGCGCCGGCTCCGCCTCGATGGCGATCTCCAGCACCGGGCCGGGGGCGGCGAGTTCCAACGCGGCGACGGCGCGCGCGCCGGCCCGAAGCTCCATCACCAGCGGCTCCGCCCCCGGCGTGGCCAGGGTGACGCGCTGGTCGGTGGCGGGCGCCTGCAGCATCAGATGCAGCCGCAGCGTGCCGGGGACGGCCGCGCCCAGCGGCAGGCGCAGCAAAGCGCGGCCGGGGCGGGTCCAGCAGCCCCAGGCCTCGGCCTGGTGCCAACCCTCCCCATCCCGCAGCAGATCGGCGAGGGCCATGGCCGGTTCGGGCAGCGGCGCCGCGATCTCCGCCAGGCGGTGCACCGCGCCGAGCGGGGCGGTCAGCGCCACCCGGGCCTCCGCCGGCGGCGCTGCGATCAGGCGGCCCAGAAGGTCATCCGTCACCTGCTGCCAGGCGCGCAGCTTCAGCCCGGCCTTGACCTTCGCCTCCTCCGCCTGGCGGAAGCCGGCATCGAAGATCAGCCGTTCCACCGCATCCAGGAAATCCGGCTCGCTCTGGTGGCGGAAATGCAGGGCGAGGCCCAGCCCGGCCTCCTTCAGCCCGCTATGGTCGGGCGCCAGCGTCGCCTTGCCATGCGACAGCGCCTCCGTCACCGGCAGGCCCCAGCCCTCATGGAAGGAGTTGTACAGGGTGAACAGCGCGCCCTCATACAGCCCGCCCAGCGCCGAATCCGGCACATCCGACAGCAGCCGCACGCCGTCCCGCAGGGCGGGCGCATTGCGCAGCAGGGCGAGCGTGGGGTCGGAGAGGTAGCCAGGGCGGCCCACCAGCACCAGTAGCGGCAGGGTGCCGGGGCCGTGCCGGCGGATCAGCGCCAGCCAGGCATTCAGCACGAACAGGTGGTTCTTGCGGGATTCCAGCGTGCCGACGAACAGCACATAGGGCCGCCCGGCCAGAGCGGCGACGCCCGGATGAAGCCGTGCCGCGGGGGGCACCCGCACCGGCTGGGCATCCAGGCGCAGCACCTCGGCCGGCGGCCGGGGCAGGCCGGGCAGCAGCCTGTCCCGCAACGCCTCCAGATCCCGCCGGGTGGAGTCGGAGACGGTCAGCACCAGGTCGGCATGGGCGCCGAGGCCGGCGAACCAGCGGGCGAATTCCGCCACCATCCCCGGTGCATTGTGTTCCGGCACCAGCAGCGGCCCGCAATCATGCACCAGCGCGGCATAGCGCACGCCATGCCGCGCCTTCACCGCCCGCAGCGCCAGGTGATAATCGGCCAACCACCAGGAGGAGCCGAGATTGACCAGCCAGGCGCCCTGCGGAAAGACCAGCTCCGGGGCCGCCGCCACCGCTTCCCGCGCCAGGGTCACCGCCTCCCGCCAGGACGGGTCCATCGCATCGGCGCCGGCCCGGGCCAGGGAGGCGAGGCGGAGGAAGATCTCGCGTGGCAGGCCGCGCCAGCACCCTGCCTCGGCATCGAAGACCGCCAGCAGCACGGTGGTGGCGGCGACATCCGGGCGCAGTGCCGGGCCGACGATTTCCATCTGCACGCGCTGGATGCCGGTGGGGGCGCGATGGCCGCCGAACCAGGACAGCAGGTCGGACAGGTCGAAGACCACGGCGAAATCGCCGAGCAGGGTCAGCCCGCCGGCCTCCGCCGCCGCCTCGCCCAGGCCACCCTCGGCCAGCAGCGTCGCCACTTCCCGCCAGGCCAGGTCATTCTCCGGCGCCAGGTCCAGGGCACGGGCATAGGCGGCGCGCGCCCCGGCGCGGTCGCCGGCGCGCTTCAGCGCATGGCCGATCTGGATCTGAAGGTCGGCGTCCCGCGGCAGGCCCCGCTCCGCCTGGCGGTAGGAGGCGACGGCGCCCAGCGCATCGCCCTGTTCCTTCACGCAATGGCCGTGCTGGATCCAGATGCCCCAATCCTCGGGGTGCTGCGCCAGCCAGGCGGCGTAGCCCTCGGCGGCGCCGCGCCAGTCGCGCGCATCGCGCCGGCGATCCGCCTCCCCCAGCACGCCCGCACCCTCGCTCCGCCGCACACCGTCCATGCCTGAAGATCCCGCCCCGTCGTGTGACTGGCTCATGGTCTAGCGCATGTGCGGCGTCTCGGGCAGCGGCATCAGGGCCGCCGCCCGTCCGACCGTTCAGGCCCGGCCGTAATTGTCCTCAAGCCGCACGATGTCGTCCTCGCCGAGGTAGGAGCCGGACTGCACCTCGATCAGCGTCAGCGGGATCATCCCCGGATTCTCCATCCGGTGGACGCAGCCCAGCGGCAGGTAGACGCTCTCATTCTCCCGCAGCAGGATACGCTCCCCGTCGCGCTCGACGATCGCGGTGCCGGCCACCACCACCCAATGCTCCGCCCGGTGGTAGTGCTTCTGCAGGCTCAGCTTGCCGCCCGGCCGCACGGTGATCTTCTTCACCTGGAAGCGGGTGCCCAGAGCCACACCCTCATAGGACCCCCAGGGGCGGTAGACGCGGCGGTGTTCCGTCGCCTCCTTCCGCCCGGCGGCCTTCAGCTGCTCCACCATCTTCTTCACGTCCTGGGCACGGTCGCGGTGGCAGGCCAGCACCGCGTCATCCGTCACCACCAGGACCACGTCATCCAGCCCGACCACCGCCGTCAGGATGCCTTCCGACCGCACGAAGCAGCGCCGGGCGCCGAGCAGCGAGGTCGGGCCGATGGTGGCATTGCCCTCCGCATCCTTGGGCGCGATGTCCCAGAGCGAGGACCAGCTGCCGACATCCGACCAACCCGGCTCGCAGGGCACCACGGCGGCGAGCTGCGTGCGCTCCATCACCGAGGTGTCGATGGAAACGGAAGGGGCGGTGGCGAAGCTCGGGCCGAGGCGGACGAAGCCCAGATCCCGCGCCGCTGCCGCCACCGCCCCCCGGGCGGCCTCCAGCACATCCGGCGCATGGGCGGCGAGTTCGGCCAGCAGCGTCGCGGTGCTGGCCACGAACATGCCGCTGTTCCACAGATGGCGGCCGCCTTCCAGGAAGCGCTGCGCGGTGGCGGCATCCGGCTTCTCGACGAAGCGGGCGATCTGCTGCGCGCCGTCCACGCCGGGCAGCGGCGCGCCAGCCTCGATATAGCCGTAGCCGGTCTCGGCGATGGTGGGGCGGATGCCGAAGGTCGCGATGCGGCCGGCGGTGGCGGCGGCGGCGGCCACGACCAGCGCGCGGCGCAGCGCCGGCACGTCCTGGATCGCCGCATCGGCGGCCATGATCCACAGCGTGGCGCCGGGCGTCTCCTCCCCGATCAATACGGCGGCGGCAGCGATGGCGGCGGCGCTGTTGCGCGCCTCCGGCTCCAGGACGATGCGCGCCTCCTCGATCCCCGCCTCGCGCAGCTGTTCGGCGACCAGGAAGCGATGCGCCTCCCCGCACACCACCACGGGAGCGGCGAAGCCGGGGCCGCGGGCGCGGGCGGCGGTTTCCTGCAGCATGGTGCCGGCCGAGAGCAGCGGCCAGAACTGCTTCGGATACCCCTCCCGCGACAGCGGCCAGAGCCGGCTGCCGGTGCCGCCGCACAGGATGACAGGGACGATCAACCCGGTCTGGGCCTCCATGGACAGAAGCTCCATGGCGGGCACGGCGTCTTGAGGCATCGGGGACTCACCTTCGGGCATGGGGCTTGGTATGTCGCAGGGGTTGGGAAAAAGAAAGGCAAGGGTAAGGTCGAACCGTGTCATCCGGTGTCGCCCCCCAGGCCCCCAAGGTTGACGTCACCCACCGCCCCCCGCTTAACGAGGCCGGGATCGGTTGCGGCCCCGACAGGACCCGAACAGGAAAGGACGACCGTTGGCGAAGCCCCGCATCGCGATCGACGGCTACAATCTGGCGCTGGACCAGGGCACCGGGGTGGCGACCTACGCCCGCAACCTGTCGCAGCGCCTGGGCGCCATGGGGGCCGAGGTCGGCGTCCTGTATGGCCAGCGCGGCTCCACCGGCAATGACCAGCTGCTGCGGGAAGTCACGCTGTACGATGCCCGGCCGAAGCCGCCGCATTGGCTGAAGCGGGCGATCGACGATTTCATCCACGGCCTGAAGCTGTCGATGGGGGAGGAGGCGAAGCGCGTCCAGCTGACGGAGGCCGTCATCCGCAAGGGGCTGGAAGCCCGCCTGCCCTATGCCGACACCGCCTGGAACATCCCGGAGCTGTTCCGCGCCGCGGTGCAGAGCTTCGGCGCCAAGAACAGCATGGGCAAGGTGCGGCTGCCGGACCGGCAGGATGTGATGCACTGGACCTATCCGCTGCCGCTGCGGGTGGAGGGTGCCAAGAACATCTACACCATCCACGACCTGGTGCCGCTGCGCATGCCCTATGCGACGCTGGACGTGAAGCGTCGCTACCTGGGCACCTGCCGCGCCATCGCCGCGACGGCCGACCACATCGTGACGGTCAGCGAGGCCTCGAAGCGGGACATCATCAACCTGCTGGGCGTGCCGGCGGAGAAGATCTCCAACACCTATCAATGCGTCGAAATCCCGGAACGCCTGGCCCGCAAGCCGGAAAACCTGGCGCGTGGCGAGGTGGAGGGCGCCTTCGGCCTGGAATGGGGCAATTACTGGCTGTTCTTCGGCGCCATCGAGCCGAAGAAGAATGTCGGCCGGCTGATCGAGGCCTATCTCGCCTCCGGCAGCACCGCCCCGCTGGTGATCTGCGGCAAGCAGGCCTGGCAGATGCGCCAGGAACTCGGCCTGATCTATGAGGACGACCAGCGGATCATGGCCGATCCCGGCCCCTTCGATGGCGTCCAGGCCCTGACCCGCAAGCTGCGCGACCGCGTGATCCTGCTGGACTACGCCCCCTTCCGCCTGCTGATCAGCCTGATCCGCGGCGCGAAGGCGATGCTGTTCCCCTCACTCTACGAGGGTTTCGGCCTGCCGGCGCTGGAGGCGATGCTGCTCGGCACCCCGGTGATGACCAGCAACACGTCCTCCCTGCCGGAGGTGGTGGGCGACGCCGCCTTGACCGTCGACCCCTATGACACCAGGGCGATGGCGGAGGCGATCCAGGCGCTGGACGCGGATGCCAATCTGCGCGCCGAATTGTCGGCCCGCGGACCGCAACAGGCGGCGCTGTTCGACGCCGCGCATTACGACCGCCGGCTGGTGGAGATGTATGGCCGGATCGGTATCACGCTGAACGGGTGACGTGCCGTCAGGCGCGCCGGAGGCACGCCTGACGGAGCGGTGGCCCGTCGCTACCGCACCAATACTTCCGCGGCCTCCCGCGTCTTGGCCACCGCCTCCGCCGCCTGCGCCACGGCGCCCGAAATGCCGGAGATATTGGAGGAGACGGTGGAGACGGCGGTCGAGGCGTTGTGCATGCTGGCCGACATGCCCTGGGTGACGACGCTCTGCTCCTCGACGGCGGAGGCGGTGGCGGCGACGCTTTCGCGCACCGTGGTCACCGCGTCCCGGATCGCGCCTAGGGCGGAGGCGACGGTGGCCGAGGTGGCCTGGATGCCATCGATCTCGCGCGAGATCTGCTGGGTTGCCTGCGCCGCCTGCACCGCGAGGTTCTTCACCTCGCTCGCCACCACGGCGAAGCCCTTCCCGGCCTCCCCGGCCCTGGCCGCCTCGATCGTCGCGTTCAGCGCCAGCAGGTTGATCTGGCTGGCGACGTTGCGGATCAGGCCAACGATGCTGCTCATTGCCTGGGCGGCGGTGGCCAGGGATTCGGTGTTGTCGGCCACCGCCACGGTCTGGGCGAAGGCATCGTCGGTGGCGCCGCGGGACCGCGCCATGCTCTGCGCTATTTCGCCGATGGAAGCGGCGAGCTGTTCGGCGCTGGCAGCCACCTGCTGCACGCCCTGCGCCGCCTCATCCGCCGCGCTCGCGGCCGAATAGGCCTCAGTGTTCGACTGGGCGATGGCGCCGTCGATCTCCGCGAAATTGCTGTCGATCAGCGTCTTGAGGTCCGCGAGCAGCTGCATCTGCGCGGTGATGTCGGTGGCGAACTTCACCACCTTGCAGGGCTTGCCGCTGGCATCGAGGATCGGGTTGTAGGCGCCCTCGATCCAGACCACGCGACCGCCCTTGCCCAGGCGGCGGAACTGCCCAGCCTGAAACGCGCCCTGGCGCAGCTTGTCCCAGAAGGCGGCGTAATCGGGACTTTCCCGCGTCGCGGCGTCCACGAACATGCTGTGCGGCCTGCCGCGCACCTCCTCGATCGTATAACCCAACGCCTTCAGGAAATTCGCATTGGCGTCGAGGATGGTGCCGTCCAGGGCGAACTGGATCATCGCCTGCGACCGGCTGATGGCGAAGATCTGGCCGGCATAGTCGACATTCTCAAGCCGGTCGCGCGCATCCGACCATTCCACCACGAAGCCCGTGCGGCGGCCCTGTTCGGTCAGGGGCGTGACCAGCAGGTCGAAGGTACGGCCGCCGACGTTGATGGTGGCGGCATGGGGTGCCTGCAGCGCCTTCAGCATGCCGCGCTGATGGTCCGGCTTCTTGTGGAACACGTCGATGCTGCTGCCGATCAGCCGCGCCGCGCTGAAGTTCGGCAGGTCGCGCTTCAGCTCCGCCTCCGCCTCCTGCATCAGCTTGATGGCGGCGTGGTTCATGTAGCGGATGACGAGATCGGTATCGGCGATCATGACGCTGGCTCGCAGCGCATCGAGAGCGCGGGCCGTGGCGGGGGGCTGGGCTTTGCGGGTCAGCGCGGCGAGCATGCGGGGGAACCTTCTTCGTTCGCCAACCCACGATATCGTGAAGCGGTTAAACGTTGACTGACGCGGGAGCATGCTCGGCGGAATACCTGTCCAGCATGGCAACCTCCCGCCCGGCCAGGCCCTCGAACACCGGGCGGGAGAAGTGGAAGCCCTGCATGTAGCGCAGGCCGATCTCGCGCAGCGCCGTCACTTCCCCTTCCCGCTCCACCCCTTCCGCCACCAGCTTGATGCCGATCTCGCGGCAGAGACCAACCAGGCTGGCGATGATGGCGCGCCGCACCGGGTCCTTGTCGCAGTCCCGGACCAGAGCAAGGTCGATCTTGAGAATATCCGGCCGCAGCTCCGCCAGCCGGAGCAGCCCGGAATAGCCGGTGGCGAAATCGTCCAGTGCCACCTGGAAGCCCTGCCGACGATATTCCTCGATGATCGACCGGGTATGGGTGGGGTCCGCGATACGCTCATTCTCGACGATCTCGAAGGTCAGGCGGTCGAGCGGAAAGCCGGTGCGGGCGGCGGTTTCCAGAGTGCGTCGGATGCAGGCGCGCGGCTCATAGACCGCATTTGGGAGGAAATTGATGTTGAGCCGCGTGGTCATGCCGAGCCGGGCCGCCAGCTCGATCGCCTTCACCCGGCACGCCTGATCGAAGGCATAGAGGCTGTCGGCGTCGATCTGGTCCAGCACGCTCCGCGCCCCCTCCCCACCGGGGCCGCGCACCAGGGCCTCATGGGCATCGATCCGCTGGGCCTCGACATCGACGATGGGCTGGAAGGCCATGGTGAAGGCGGGCAGCGACCTTTCGGTCTGGCAGGCGGCACAGGCCTTGGGCGAGCGAGGCATTTGAAATGCAGTCCATGAGGAGAACAGGCGGGAGGGCGGTAACGCCCAGGGCTGTTCTATGGCAGCATCCCTTGACAAATCCTCACACTGCTGAACGCGGACCGCCCCTCAGGCCAGCGTCTCCGGATAAAACCGCCGCAGCAGCGGTTCCAGATGCGCGCGCAGATAGGCGATGGCGGCGCCTGGCAGGGCATGGCGCCATTCGCCCGGCTGGCCAGAGCGGTAATGGGAGGCCGCATCCACCTGGCCCGGCGCGCGGCCGGTCAGGGCCGTAAAACTGTGGCGCTCCGCGGGGGGCAGCAGATGGCCGGGATGGGCGGCCTTCAGCAGGGCGCCGAGCCGCTCATTCGGGCGCTGCACCATCTCCTCCATCCGCAGCGTGGTGAAGCGGGCATCGTCGAAATCCCAACGGCGCAGCGCATGCAGCGGGCCCACCGAATCCGGATGGAAATCGGCGCGTTCCAGGAAGGCGAGGGTCAGCAGCATGCCCTCCGCCTCCGGCACCTCCCGCAGCAGCGCCTGCTGCGCCACCAGTTGCGACCAGCCATCGGTCGGATGGGTGTTGCGATGGGAGTGGTAGGCGGAGACCACCAGATCCAGCGGGTTGCGGATGATGTGGATGCCACCCGGGATGCGCCCCGCCAGGAAGCCGTGATCGGCATTGGCCAGGATGGTCACATCCCCCTGCGGGTCCGGCAGGGCGGCGCTGTGATGGGTGGCGGTGCTCGCCAGCCCGTTCATCCGGGCATAGTCATTCACATAGCGCGCCAACCAGGCACTGGCGCATTTGTGGTGGGTGAGGACGTAGACCGGCACCTGTCCTCAACCCGCGCGCAGGAAGACCACCCGCGCCGCGCCATGTTCGCGCGACGCGACCTCCGCCCAGCCGGGCACCTCCAGCGCCTCCTCCCGCCCCAGCTCCGCCGCCACCAGCGCGCCGGGCGCGATCCAGCCGGCGGCGCCGAGCGCGGCGAGGGCCTTCGGCACCAGATCCTTCCCATAGGGCGGGTCGAGCAGGATGAGGTCGCAGGGCGCGGGCGGGGCGCGAGGGCGCAAAACGTCGCCGCCCAGCACGGTGCAGCGCGCTTCCTCCTTCAGGCTGGCCACATTCTGCCGAAGCACGGCGAGCGCCACGCGGTCCTGTTCCAGGAAGCTGGCATGGGCGGCGCCACGCGACAGCGCTTCCAGCCCCAGGGCGCCGCTGCCGGCGAAGGCGTCCAGCACACGCCGGTCTTCCACCGCCTCCGCCCCCGCCCAAGGGGCGTGCAGCAGCATGTCGAAGATGGCCTGGCGGACACGGTCGCTGGTCGGCCGCGTGGTCTCCCCCGGCGGCGCGGCCAGCCTACGCCCGCGGTGGAGTCCGGCGACGAGTCGCAGCACGCGGTGGCCTCTTCGGTTCGGCGTTGCGGGCGCGCGGGATATTGCCCGGGCGGGTCGGGCGCTTGCTGACCGGCGCGGCGGGTTCGGCGGGTGGCGGGGCTGCGGCCGCAGCGGCCTCGGCCTCCACCTCCTCCCGCCGCCGGCGCTTGGCGGGGGCCTCGCCGATGCCGAGCTGTTCACGCATCACCTTCGGATGCACCTCCTCCACCGCGCCCTTGGGCAGGGTGCCGAGCTGGAAGGGGCCATAGGCGGTGCGGATCAGCCGGGTGACCTGCAGGCCGAGATGCTGCATCACGCGGCGGATCTCGCGGTTCTTGCCTTCCTTCAGGCTGACCGTGAGCCAGGCGATGCCGCCCTGGCGGCTGTCCAGCCCGCATTCGATCGGACCATAGGCCACGCCCTCGATGGTCACGCCGCGGGCGAGCGCCGCGAAGGCGCGTTCATCGACATGGCCGAAGACCCGCACGCGATAGCGGCGCAGCCAGCCATTGCTCGGCAGTTCCAGCTTGCGGGCCAGGGCGCCGTCATTGGTCAGCAGCAGCAGCCCCTCGCTGGTCAGGTCGAGCCGGCCGATGGAAATGACTCGGCCGAGGGCCGGCGGCAGGCGTTCGAACACCGTCGGCCGACCCTGCGGGTCCTTATGGGTGGTGACCACGCCATCCGGCTTGTGGTGCCGGAACAGCCGCGTGCGTTCCGGCATCGCCACCGTCTTGCCGGAGACGGAGATGCGGTCGCCCGGCTGCACGAAGGTGGCGGGGCCATCCACCTTCTTGCCGTTCAGCTTCACCACGCCCTCGGCGATCAGCTTCTCCGCGTCGCGGCGGGAAGCGATGCCGGCGCGGGCCAGGAACTTCGCGATGCGTTCGCCGCGTTCGGCGCTGTCTTCCGTCTCGTCGGTCATCGGCGGGCCGCCTCGACAAAGGCCGCGAGGATATCGGGGTCGCGCGGGTCCACGGCATATTCCGGGTGCCATTGCACGCCGAGGGCGAAGCGATGGCCGGGCAATTCGATTCCCTCCACCACCCCATCCGGCGCCACGGCGTTCACCACGCCGGACCCCGCCGTGGCGACCGCCTGGTGATGCGCGCTGTTCACCGCCATGCGGGGGGCGCCGACGATGCTGGCCAGCAGCGTGTCCGGCGTGATCGCCACCTCATGTCCCGGCTCCGTGCGCGGATTGGGCTGTTCATGCGCCAGCGCGCCCGGCACCTCATCCGGGATGTGCTGGATCAGCGTGCCGCCGAGGGCCACCGCCAGAAGCTGCTGGCCGCCGCAGATGCCGAGCACGGGCATGTCGCGGTTCAGCGCGGCGCGCACGGCGGCGAGTTCGAAATCCGTCCGGCCCGGCTTCAGCGTGACCTTCGGATGCGGCGCCCCGCCGCCCCACAGCGCCGGGTCCACGTCGAAGGCTCCACCCGTGACGAGCAGCCCGTCGATGGCGTCCAGGTAGTCCACCGCCAATTCCGGAAAATGCGGCAAGGCGACGGGCAAGCCGCCGGCAGCAATGATGCTGGCAAAATAGTTCTGGCGGAGCGCGTACCAGGGCAGCTTCGACCAGCCACCGGCCGGTTCCGCATCCAGGGTCACGCCGATGACCGGGCGTTTGTTCATGCCGGTTGCTAGACCGCGGCCCGCCGTCAGGGCAAGCATCGCGCCATGTCCCCGATGGAAATCGCGCTGCAAGAAGCCCATTCCGCCGCCGCAAGGGGCGAAGTGCCGGTCGGCGCCGTAGTGACGGATGCCGCCGGCCGGGTGCTGGCGCAGGCGGGCAATGAGGTGGAGGCCCGCCGCGATCCCTCCGCACATGCCGAAATGCTGGCGCTCCGCGCCGCCGCTGCGGCGGCGGGCGACAAGCTGCTGCCCGACGCGACGCTGTGGGTGACGCTGGAGCCCTGCGCCATGTGCGCCCAGGCCATGGCCTTCTTCCGGGTGAAGCGCCTGGTCTTCGGCGCCTATGACCCGAAGGGCGGCGCCGTGGACCACGGCCCCCGCCTGTTCACCCAACCCACCTGCCACCATGCGCCGGAAGTGGTGGGCGGGGTGCGGGAGAGCGAGTCGGCGGCGCTGCTGCGCGGGTTTTTCGCGGGGCTGCGATAGGCCCCTACAACAACCGCCCCAGCCGCAGCGCCACCAGCACGCCGGCGACCGAGGCGCCGATCAATGCCAGCGCCAGGGCGAAGCCGCCCGGCTCCTCCACCCCTGGCACGCCGGTCACGTTCATGCCGAAGATGCCCGCCACCAGGCTCGCCGGCAGCATGGCCGCGGAGATCACCGACAGCACCAGCAGCCGCCGGTTGGTTTCCTCCGCCGCGCGCGATGCGGTCTGGTCCTGCGCGATGCGGCCGCGTTCCAGCACCGCGGCCAATGCCCGCACCGCCACCCGCGCGCGCCGCGATTCCAGCAGCAGCGGCGTGGCCAGGGGCGCCACCGGCCCGAGACGAGCCTCCGCCACATCCTCCGCCAGATCGTCCAGCGCTTCGGCCAAAGGGTCCAGATGGCGCGACAGGCGCAGCGCTTCCCGTCGCAGGGCGGCGAGCAGGTCGCGCGGCGGATCGCCGCCGGGGCGCAGGAGCTGGTCCTCGATCCGCGCCATCTGCCGCCCCAGCAGGCCGATCACCTGGCCGAATTCCAGCATCGACAGGCGCAGCACACTGGCCAGCGCCTCCGCCGGCGTCGCGACCTGGGGTGCCTGCAAGGCCAGATGCACGCCGCGCAGCGGATGGCGCCGGGCGGTGACCAGCAGCCGGGGCGTCAGGGCGAAGTGCAGAAGCCCCACCGGCGGCGCGGCCGGCGCATCGGCATCGTAGTGGATGTCGGGCAGGCAGCCATACAGCGCATCGCCGGAGGCTTCGATCCGGGTCGCCTCCTCAGCCTCCACCAACGCGGCGCGGGCCGCCTGCGGCAGCGCGGGCAGCGCCAGCAGGAAATGCCGCGCGCGCGCATCCACCAGGTCGAAATGCAGCCAGAGCGGGGCCTCCCCCGCCGCGACCATCGCGGCAACCGCCTGCGGCGCCAGCGGCGCCGCCCCCTCCCCCAGCCGCCAGGCGGCGATCACACCATGGCAGGGCGGCAGGCTGGCAGGGCTATCGGGCATGGGGAACCTACCGGTCGGCACGGCCGGCTTATAGACCTGCCCGGCCGGCTGCGTCAGGCGGCTTCGTGGACCCCCGCGGCGCGCGGGTCCCACCACCAGACCGGATCCGGCCCCACCATCACCCCGGCCTGGAAACGCGGCGCCGGGCGGTGCTTCGCCGTGCCGGCCAGCACGGCTGCGCCACGCTCGGTCAGCCGCCAGGGCGTGTCCCGCGTGACCAGCCGCAGCGGCCCGGTGGAAAGCCGCTCCGCCAGCTCGCGCACGATCAGGTCGGTCACATGGAAGACAGGATCGGCGATGCGCAGCGCATGATGCGCGGCGGCGAGGTCGGTGGCGCCCTCCGCCACCGCGCGCAGCAGCATCCGTTCGGTCAGCGCCAGCCCATCGCTCCGCCAGGGCAGGTCCTGAAGGTGGCGGCGCATGGCCACCGCCAGATGCGGCAGGGGGGAGGCACGGCGGGTCAGACTGTCCAGCGCCACCGGATCAGGGCTGGCGAAGGCCGCCCAGGCCTCGGCACCGGCTTCCAACTGCAAGGCGGTCAGCGGCTGTGGTTGCAGCGCCGCGACCTCCTCCGCCGGCATCAGGGCGAAGGGGCGCTTGCCATCCGCCGGCATCAGGAACAGCCGCCCGTCCAACGGCGCACGGCCCGCCAGCAGCGACAGCACCCGGATCAGGCAGGCCTGGTCCCAGAGGTCGTGCTCGAACCACAGCAGCACGCGGTCGAACTTCGCCAGCGCGTTCAACGCCATGTATTCACGACCCAGCCGCAGCCGCGCCGCCTCCGCATCCACCCCGGCATGCAGGGCGATGACGCGCGCGCGACGGCCGAGATAGGCCATCAGCTCGTCATCGGAGACGGCGCCGACACAGACCGGATCGGCGATCGGCAGGTAGGATCCTTCCCAGCCGGCCTGCGGCAGAAGGTCGCGAAGATCGTCGCCGCAGCGGATATGGGCGGTGGAGGTCATGCCCGCCCATGCCATGACACCGCCGGGCGTGGAAGAGGCGCGGGCATCACCGCCCGCGCCCGCAGGTCACAGCCGCAGGCCAAGCCGGCGAATCATCTCGCCTTCCTCGGCATATTGGCGGCGCATGAAGGAGGCATAGTCCTCCGGCCCCAGATGGAAGGGCGCCATGTCGAATCGGTCCAGGATGGCGACATGGGCCGGGTCGAACAGCGCCTCGCGGAAGGCGTCGTGCAGCACCTTCACATGATCGGGATTCATCCCCTTCGGCCCGGCAAGGCCGTAGGGGGAGGCCGAAACGATATCGATGCCGCTTTCCTTCAGCGTCGGCACATTGGGGAAGCGCTTCGCACGCTCCGCCGTCCAGGTCACCAGCAGCCGCATCCGGCCGGACTGCACCAGTTCCGACCAGCCGGAACTGTCAGCGCTGGCCTGGATCTGGTTGCCGAGCAGCGCCTGGCTGTTCTCCGCCCAGCCGCGGAAGGGCACATGCGTCCATTCGATGCCGCGCTGGCCCGCGATCTGTTCCATGGTGATGTGCAGCGAGGTGCCGACGCCCGGCGTGCCGTAGTTCACCCGGCCCGGATTGGCCTTCGCGTAATCCAGGAACTGCTCCAGGTTCTGCCAGGGGCTTTCGGCATTCACCACGATGCCGAACAGATAGCCGGTCAGGTGGATGACGTAGGAATAGTCCTCCAGCGGGTTGAACAGCGCCCGCTGCGCCATCTGCGGGTGGCGCAGCACGCTGATCGGCATCTGCGACAGCACATAGCCGTCCGGGCGCTCGCTCAGAAGCTGCTGCGGCCCAAGGATGCCGCCCGCCCCTGCCCGGTTCTCGATGACGATGGGCTGGCCGAGCCGCTTGGAGGCCTGTTCGGCCAGGACGCGCATCTGGATATCGGTGGTGCCGCCGGCGCCCCAGGGCACGATCATGCGGATGGGGCGGTTCGGATAGCGGTCCTGCGCCCAGACGGCAGGGGCGGCGAGCAGTGCGGCGCCCAGCCCCAGCGTGGCACGTCGGCCCATGGCGGTATGACGTCGGATGATCATGGCACGTGTTCCCCTGTTGGTCGCGCCGGCCTTCGGACCGGTTCTGTCCGAATGCCTATCGCGCGCGGGGAACGGCGGCAACTGCCAAGGGGGATGACTGGGCGAGGATGACCAGGGGGTGATGCGCCACCGCCGCGCGCCCAGCGCGGCGGTGGCGGAACGGCTCAGTCCCGCAAGGCGCGCGCGGAAAGCGCGGTCTGGAACACCAGGTTCAGCAGGTCGCTGGCGATCTGGAGGTTCTTCGGGTCCAGCCGCGGCAGGGCGATCAGCTCGTCGCCCGGCGCCGGGCCTTCCGTCGGCTCCAGGATCAGCTCGCCGGAGGCCTTGCGGATCATCACCTGGCTTTCCGCGCCACGTTCGGCGAAGCCACCGGCCGCGCGGATATAGTCCGGGATGCGCATGTCGGGCCGCCAGATGATGGCCTGCGGGATCGAGACCTCACCGGAGACGAGAACGGTCTGCACCCGCTCCGGCACCACCACCACGTCGCCATCCTCCAGCCGCACATCGGCGCAACGGCCGGTGCGGTCCATCACCACCATGCGGCCTTCAGGCCGGCTGCGGCGCGCGCGCTGGATATAGCTGGACACCAGGTTGGCCTCGCTCGCGCGGATCGCGGCGACGCCACTGGTGACGGAGACGGCCATGAAAAGCTGGCGTTCCAGCCGGTCCATCGCCTCCTGGATCACCCGGGCCTGCTGCGCCGCGACCGAGGGGCGCAGCAGGAAGACGCCGGCCGGATTGGCCAGCACCGGGTCCACCGCAACGTAATCGAGCAGGGTGCACAGCGTGGTGTCGCGATCGGTGATCAGCACGGAGGGGCCGATGCGGCTGCCCTCGATGCTGACGCGCACCGTGGGCGCCGGGCTGTCGGTGATGAAGGTGATGGTGTCCTGGTCCTGCAGCTGCAGGCTGCCCAGTTCCCGCAGCGTGGCGTAGCGCGCGAAGGGCTGGCCACCGCGGCTGCCGCGGATCACCGCATTGGTGGCGGAGGGCAGCGGCAGGGCCAGGCTGAGCAGTTCGCGGCCCGGCATGGAACGGCCGCTGACCTCGAACAGGAAGTTGTTGCGCACCGCGCCATCCGCCCCGACCATGGCGCCCTGCGGCGCCACGACGATGGTATCGCCTTCCTGCAACGAGATGTTCGGTAGCTGGCCGGTCAGCAGGAAGCGGTACAGGTCCACCCGCGCCACGGTCCGGCCGCCGCGATTGACCGCGATGTCGCGATAGGAGCCTCGGCCCGGATCGACGCCGCCGGCACGGCTCAGATAATCCAGGATGCTGTCGGAGCCGGCGCCCAGATGGCGACCGGGCAGCCGCACCGGGCCGGTGACGAAGACGCCGACCTGGCTGGCATTCAGCAGCACGGCATAGACCTGCACCTGCTGCGAATAGACCCGGCGGACCTCCGCCTCGACCACCCGCTGCACGTCGCCGGCGCGGGTGCCGGCGATGCGGATCGGGCCGATCTGCGGCAGGAACAGATTGCCTTCCGGATCCACCACGCCGACCACGGAGGCCTCGATGAAGCCCCAGATGGTGACGGAAACGCGGTCGCCGGCACGGATGATATAGTTCGGATTGGGCGCGTCAGTGGCCGAGGCCGGTGCCCGGGTGAACAGGGCGGCGCCGAACACCACGGTGGCCGGGCCGGCAGCCCGCGCCGGGTCGCCGATCGGGCCAACCGCGGTGGGCCCGCCTTCCGCCGCCGTGGCCGAGCCGGCGCGGGAGGTGGTGATGGTATCCGCGGCACTGCCGAGCAGGGCCGGCAGCGTACCGACCTGTGGTCCCCGCACCGCCTGACCCGTGGGCAGGCCCGGCGCCTGGATCTGGGCATTGGCAAGGCCGGGCAGCAGCAGCGCCCCCAGCATGGCCCCCACCAGGGCCATCTTCAGAGCCGCCGCCTTCGGGGCGAGGCGCGTCAGCGTGCTTGGCAGGCGGCAGAACACGTCGGGCATATCGGGCACAATCCGGAAGAAGGGCCGGCCGAAGCCGGCCGGCCGTTACACTGTCCTGTCTCGTCGCAAAATGCCAAGCCCCGGCTGCGCGCCGGGGCCGGTTCAGCTCGCGTGTTCGCGCGCCCCGGCGATCACCAGCCAGCCGATCGCGTATAGCACGGTCAGTGCCACCAGCAGGGTGATGGTGTTGAACATCGCCTTGGGGAAGGTGGCGCGTTCCGGCAGAATCGGCTCGACCACCCGCATCAGGAAGACCTGCTGGCGTTGCGCATCGGCGCGTGCCGCTTCCAGCGACCCGATGGCGGAGGAATAGACCCGCTCGGCGAATTCCCGTTCCAGCTGCAGGCGCTCATAGCCCGACAATTGCTGCGTCAGGGTCTCGTCACCCCGGGTGCGGCGGGCGCGCTCGGTGGCGATCTGCGCCTGCAGCGCGGCGATGCGGTTGTTCAGCACCTGGATCTGCGGATTGTCCGGCCGCATGAAGGCCTGCTTCTCCTGCAGCTCCGCCCGGGTCTGGGCCAGCGCGCCTTCCAGCCGGCCGACGGTCTCGACCGCCGTACCCACCGAGGCGGTGGGGTCCAGGGTCTGCTCGCGTTCGCGGAAGCTGGTCAGGGCGGCACGGGCGGCGACCACGCGCTGCTCGGCGATCGCCACCTCCTCGCGCCCGACCCGCAGCGTGTCCTCGGAGGTACGGGCGGAGAAGCGGTTGACCAGATCCTCCGACATGGTCAGCAGCGCCTCGGCCAGCATGCGCGCATCATCGGCCCGGTAGGCCAGAACCTTCAGGGTGATGATGCTGGTCTCGAGGTCGTAGGCGACGCTGACGCGGCGGCGATAGTAGCGCAGCAGCCGCTCCGCCTCCGGATCCTCGTACCAGAGGCGCGAGATCCTGTCGGCTTCCGGCCGGCGCCAGATCGCCGGCAGGTCGAGTCGCTGCCGCAACCCATCGACGGCGCTGAGGCTGTCGACGAAGGAGGTGACGGCCTGCGCCTCCTCCGCCCCCGGGCGCATCGAGCCGGCGCTGGCGCCGAGGATGCTGGCGATGCCGCCGGCGCCCGAACTGCTCGCACCGGGCCGGCCGCGCACCAGGATGCGCGCCTCGGCCTCGTACATGTCGGTGGCGTAGGTTGCGTAGTACAGGCCGACCAGCAAGGTCGGCAGCAGCACCAGCAGCATGTACCAGCCGAGCGGCCCGCGCGGTACCAGCCGCGCCAGCGGGTTGGGCGCGCGCTGCCGCACGCGCGGCACCGCGGCCGGCGCCGCGGTCGTGGTGGTGGCAGCCTCAGAGGGCCTTATAGGTGGCGACAGCTTCATCGACGTCCTCGAAGAAGGTCAGGCTGCCTTCATTCAGCACCGCAGCCGAGCGGCAATAGAGCTTCAGGTGTTCGGGAACGTGGGTGACCAGCACCAGCGACCGTCCGCGCGTCTTCTCCGCCAGCAGTTCCTGCGCCCGCTGCACGAAGCGCTGGTCACCGGTCGCTGTCACCTCGTCGATCAGATAGCAGTCGAAATCGACCGCGAAGGACAGGCCCAGCAGCAGCCGACCCATCATGCCGACCGAATAGGTCTTCGCCGGCATGTTCATATAGGGGCCGAGTTCCGCGAAGTTCTCGACGAAATCCAGCACCTGCTTGATCGGCTGGTTGTAGATGCGGGCGATGAAGCGGGCATTGTCCGCCCCCGACATCGAATTCTGCAGGCCGACGCCATGCGCCAGCGGCCAGGACACGCTCATGCGCCGCTCGATGCGGCCGGATGTCGGGTGCTCGACCCCGGCCAGCATCCGCACCAATGTCGACTTGCCGGCCCCGTTGCGGCCGAGGATACCGACCGCATCGCCAGGGCGGATGATGCCCGAGACGTTGCGGAGCACCTGCTTCTTGCCGCCACCGCGCAGGTCGTAGTGCTTGGAGACCCGGTCGAAGTAGATCACTGCCCGCGCCTCAGAATTCGAGCCGCGTGCGCACCGCGCGCACCGCCGCCAGGCCGAGCAGGTTCACCGCCACCACCCAGCCGACGATGTAATAGATGTCGTAATAGGCCGGGATCATGTCGCCGAACATGCCGTCGCGCATCATCTCGTGAATATTGGCCTGCGGATTCCAAAGCAGCACCTCGCGCCACCTCCGGGGCAGGAAGTGGAGCGCGAAAAGGGCACCGGAAAAGGGCAGCGCGACATAGGTCAGCGGATGAACGATGCGGTCCACCACCTCCCACCGCGCGGCGCCGGCGGCGACCAGCAGGCCGAGGCCATTGGCGAAGGCGAAAAGCAGCATCAGCGCGGCGACCAGCGTCGGCACGCTGTGCGGGCTCATGCCCGTCCACCAGGCGGTGCCGGAGATGACGACCAGCAGCACGCAGGTCACCGCGCCCATCTCAAGCAGGTTGCGGGCCAGCATGATGTCCACCAGCCGGACCTGGCGGTGGTACATCAGCGTCATATTGGCCTGGAAGGCGGTGGTCGCGCGGTTGATGATGGCGCGGAAGGCGAAATAGGGCGCGTAGCCGATCACCACGAACAGGAAGGGCGGCACATGGCCCATCTCGCGGGAACTGATCAGCGACTTCAGCAGGCCGATCGCCGTGGCCAGCAGCAGCGGTTCCAGGAACAGCCACAGAAAGCCCAGATGGCCGCGGCCGAACCGGGTCTGCAATTCGCGCAGCAGCAGGGCATGGATGACCCGGCGCTGCACGGAAAAGCCTTCCACCACCCGGGCAATGCCGCTTTTCCGCTCCGGCAGGCCCACGGGCGGCCCATGCATGCCGCCAGTCGCGGCACTCATGGCGCGTGTCTCACGGCCGGGCGGCCCCGCCGCCCCGCAGCAGCGGACGGGCCTCTACCCAGCCGCCTTCCGGCGCGGCGCAAATCAGGCGGGAGCGCTCGGCCATGCCGGCATCGACCCGCAACTCACGACATTCCCGGCCGCTGGCGGCGTAATAGGTTCGCACAAGCCGGACCTGCGCGGCCTGGCCATCGGCCAGGGTCAGGCGCTCCGTCGCGCCTGGCTGGGCACGGCTGGCGAAGATCACCACCGGGTCGGAGGACACCACCGCCGGACGCGCCGTGACCGCCGCGTTGCTGAACACACCCTCACCACCCCGACCGCAACCCGCCAGGGCCAGCAGCGCGGCCATGGCCAGCAAGGCGCGCCCCGGCGCACGGCCGGCCGGCAGGCCAGGGATGTGGTGCAACTTCGGCTGGGCCAAAGCTTGTGTGCGGTGCATCATGGTGATGCAGACTAGCCGAAGGTCGTGCGCTAGGCAAAATGCAAATAACTTCATCCATTTCACGGCAGGCGGCGCGCCGGGGTCCCCGGGCCAGCGCTTTCGCTTGAGCCCCGAGGACGCCACGCTGTCGATCATTCGGCTTCCCCCGGCCGCCCTCGCCGCCCTGCCGCACCTGCCCGCCTTCTTCCCGGGCCACGAGACCCGGGCTGCGGAGCCAGCCGATGCGCGGCCCGCCGGCGCGCCAGGCGCGGCGTCGCTGCGCTATACGCCAGGGCCCTTCCGCCCCCCGCTGCTGGGCACGCGCCGCGTACCGGTGCTGCTGGTGGTGGCTGCCGGGACGGACCCGTTGGCCAGTGCCCTCGCCTCATCACCCGATCAGCCCGACCTGGCCCAGGCGCGGGAAGTGATGGCGGCGATGCGGGCCGGGCGCTTCGGCGCGCTGCCGGGGGAGCCACCGCCGCAGGCCGCCGGCGCGCGGGCCATTCTGCTCGACCCCTGCGACCCGGCGGCCCAGGGGAAGGCGATCGCCCGCCTGGCGCGGCTTCGGGCGGAAGGCACCGCGCCCCTGCTGCTCTGCGACCCCTTCGGCCCCGGCACACCGGTGCTGCCCGGCAGCCTGCCCCTGCACGACCCCTGGGCCGTGCTCGACCTCGGCCTGCCGCTGCATGGCGCGAGCCGGGAGCTGGGCCTGCTGGCGCTCGCCGCCGGGGTGCCGCTCGCCGATGGGCCGCTGGCGGGCGCCGATCCCCTACAGGCCTGGGCCGCCCTGCTCGCCGCCACCCATGCCGCCGACCCCTTCCGCAACCGCCCCTGCACGGTGGCGGAGGCGCTGGATCTGCTGGCGCTGTGGCAGGCGCGCGCCAGCGAGTCGCGCGGCATCGCCGTCTGCCTCGGCGCGCATCCCTATAAGCGCGACAGGCTGCGTGAATTGTTGGCCAGCGATGCGCCACCCCCGAGCTTCACCGGCAAGGCCGAGAGGGCGGTCGCCACCGCGCGGCGGCGCGGCGGCGCCGTGCTGGCCTGGGCCGCCAGCGCGCCGCCGGACCTGCCCGCCCGCTGCGCCGAGGCGGGCGTGCCGCTGCGCTGGCTGGAGGATGGCTTCATCCGCTCCGCCGGCCTTGGCGCGGCCTTTCGCGCCGGTGCCTCCTTCGCGGTCGATGCCGGCGGCCCCTATTACGACCCCAAGGTCGAAAGTGACCTGGCGCGCTTGCTGGCCGAGGCCACCTTCCCGCCGGCCCTGCTGGAACGCGCCCGCGCGCTGCGCCGCGCCGTGGTGAATCGCGGCGTCACCAAATACAACCTTCCCGGCACGACCCCGGAAATCACCGCCCCGGACGGCCGCCGCCGAATCCTGGTGCCGGGCCAGGTGGAGGATGACGCCTCCATCCGCCAGGGCGCCGGCACCATCCGCCACAACCTCGACCTGCTGCGCGCGGTGCGGGCGGCGGCGCCGGAGGCCTGGCTGATCTACAAGCCGCATCCAGATATCGAGGCCGGCTTTCGGCGCGGCCGGATCGCCACCGCCGACCTCGCCGGTCTGGCCGACCAGGTGCTGCGCCAAGCCCCGATGGCGCCGCTGCTGGGCCTGGTGGATGAGGTGCACACCATCACCTCCCTCACCGGCTTCGAGGCGTTGCTGCGCGGGTTGAAGGTGACCTGCTGGGGCACGCCCTTCTATGCCGGTTGGGGCCTGACCGAGGATTTCGGCCCGACGGCCACCCCGCCCCGCCGCCGCCGCCTGACCCTGGACGAGCTGGTGGCCGGCGCCCTGATCCTCTATCCGCGCTGCATCGACCCGCTGACCCGCCTGCCCTGCCCGCCGGAGGTGCTGCTGGACCGCATGGCCCATCCCGAACTGTTTCCCACAGGCCGCCGCGCCCGCCTCCGCGCCGCCCAGGGCTTTGTCACGCGGGTCATCTCCAGGCTGCGGGGATGGCGATGACGGGGGTGGTCATCAGCGGGGCCTCGCGCGGCCTCGGCTCGGCGCTGGCCCGGCGCTACGCCGTGCCGGGCGCGCGGCTGCTGCTCACCGCACGTTCCGCCGAGGCGCTGGAGGTGGTGGCCGAGGCCTGCCGCGCGCAGGGCGCCAGCGTGACCACCCTGGCCTGCGACATCACCGAAGCCGCGTCATTGGCCGCCGCCCTGGCGGATTTCGAGGCGGCGGGGCCGGTCGATCTGGTGATCGCCAATGCCGGCACCTCCGCCGGCACCGCGCCGGACGGCACGCCGGAGGATGCCACGGCGGCGGCGCGGCAGGTGGCGGTGAACCTGATCGGCGCCATCAACCTGGTGGGGCCGCTGCTGCCGGGCATGCGGGCGCGGCGCGCGGGGCGGATCGGGCTGATCGCCTCCGTCGCCGGGCTGCGCGGCCTGCCCGACTTTCCGGGCTATTGCGCCAGCAAGGCCGGGCTGATCGGCTGGGGCGAGGCCCTGCGCGCCCAGCTTGGGCCATCCGGCATCAGGGTCACGGTGGTGACGCCCGGCTTCTTCGACAGCGCCATGGGCGCGCGCTTCCATGGCCGCCGCATGTTCCTGCTGACCCAGGACCAGGCGGCGGACCGCGTGCGGCACGCATTGGAAGCCGGCGCGCCCCGCGCCGCCTTCCCGTGGGTATTGGCCCTCGGCCTGCGAATGCTGGCGCTGCTGCCGCCCCGCCTTGGCGACTGGGCGGTGCGGCGCATGCGCTTCCGGGTCAGCCCGGAGGCGTAGCCTTCACTCCACCACGGCGCCGGAAGCGCGGATCACCGGGGCGAGCTGCGCGGCGCTGGCGCGCCGAAAATCGAACATCGCCTCCGGCGTCGTCCACCAGGGCGCCGCGCCATTCTCCTGGAACTTCGCCAGAAGATCGGGGCTGGCCAGCGCCTGGCGCGTCAACTCCGACAGCCGGTCCACGATCGCCCGCGGCAGCGCCGCCGGCGCGACGATCCCGGCCCAGGAGGTCAATTCGAAGCCCGGCAGGAATTCCGCCATGGTCGGCACCTCCGGCGCCTGCGGGCTGCGCGTCAGGCTGGTCACCGCCAGTGCCCGGGCCTGGCCGCCGCGGGCGCTGGCCAGGCTCTGCGGGATGTTGTCGAAGATCATGTGCACCCGCCCGGCCTGCACATCGAGCTGCGCCGCCGCGCCGCCGCGATAGGGGACATGCACCATGTCGAGCCCGGCCATCTGCTTGAACATCTCCCCCGCCAGATGGACCGTGGTGCCGGAGCCGGGGCTGGCGAAGGTGTAGCGGCCGGGATGCGCGCGGATCAGCGCGATCAGCTCCGGCACCGTCTGGGCCGGCACGTCCTTGTTGACGATCAGCAGGTTCGGCAACTGCCACAGCCCGCCGATATAGGTGAAGTCCCGCTCCACATCGAAGGCCATGTTCGGCCGCAGCGTCGGCGAGATGGCGAGCGAGGAGACGGAGCCGAGGCCGATCACCGTGCCATCCGCCGGCGACCGCGCGATGGCGGTCATGCCGATATTGCCGCCCGCCCCGGCGCGGTTCTCCACCACGAAGGACTGGCCGGCGATCTCGCCCAGCTTGGCGCAGACAAGCCGCACCAGCGTGTCCACCCCGCCGCCGGGGGCGAAGGGGGTGATGAAGCGCACCGTCTGGTTTGGCCAGGCGCTCTGCGCCATGGAAACCCCCGGTATCGCCACCGTGGCCATCAGGCTGCGTCGTGACATGAACATGCGGACCGCTCCCTTCCCATACACCGCAGCTCTCCGGCCGCAGCGGCGGAAGGGTAACGAGATGGGATCGGGCGCGTAAACACCGCGCTTCGGCAGGCCCCTGAAAGCCGGCTGTCAGCCCGCCTCGCGCGCCGTCACCCGCAACGGGACGGCCGGCGAATCCTCCGGCGGGAAGGGACCGACCCGGTCCTCATGCAGCGTGGCGACGATGGCGCGCACCGCCTCCGCCCGCCCTTCCCGGGCATAGAACACGCCGCGCAGCTGGGTGGTGCCCTGCAAGGCCGCCAGGAAGGCGTCGCGCAGTTCGAGATCCGGCACGCCCGCCTCCGCCCAGAAGCGGTCGAGCGGTCCCTGATAGGCCAGGCCAGGCACGTTCCACACCGCCTGGCCCAGTGCGACGGCCGGCTGGCCCAGCGCCAGGGCGCGGAGACCCACGGTGCTGTTGATCGTGATCAGCCCCCGCGCGCGCAGCAACATGGCATCCAGCGGCCCGTGATGCGCCACATGCACCCGGTCGGGCGCGAGGCCGGCCCGCGCCGCCATCAGGCCGATGCGGCGGTGCCAGTTCTTCACGCAGGGGTCCAGCGGATGCACCTTGAACAGCAGCCGCGCGGCCGGTGGCGCCAGGCGGGCGAAGCTGTCCAGCACCTCGGCGATCGGCGTGTCGAGATCGGGATAGGGGGAATAGGCGCGGACGGAGAAATCCGTCTCCATCTGCATGGCGAACAGCCAGAACGGCGCGTCACCGATCGCCGCCAGCGCCCGCACCCCTTCCGCATGTTCCGCCCGTCGGCGCAGCAGGCGCCAGCCGATGCCGAGATAGGTGGCGACCGGGTGGTGCAACTGGTGGCTGCGGTAATGCCGGAAGGGCCAGGGCGCGAGATTGGCCAGGTGATAGGCCATGTCCCACATCGCCTGGAGGCGGAAGTCGTCGCGGTAGCGCTCGGTCAGATCGGCCGCCGGCAGGCGGGCGGCCAATGCGCGGATCGCCGCCGGATCGCCCGGAAAGTGGCTGTCGCCCCCCATGCCGTCGCGTTCCAGCGTCACCCAGTCCGGCCGGAAATAGCCGAAATCGGTTACGGCCACGAAGATGCCGCGGCGCTGCGCGGCGGCGATGGCGGCGCGGTGATAGGCGCGCTGCTCACCCAGCAGCAGGATATCGGTGATGCCGTGGCGGTCGAGATAGGCGGCGATGAAATCCGGCCAGTCTTCCGGTGTGCCGCCATAATCCGAAGCCGGGGGCATGCCCGGCGCCTGGCGCCAGAACAGCCGGTCACCGAGCGACAGGTTGATGCGATACACCCTGTGTCCCAGGCCCACGAGCCCGGCCGCGACCTCGGCGAAGACGGGGCTGATCGGCCCCTGCAGGAACAGGAAATGCCGTGACCCGGTCCGGCGCGGGCGTGACATGTCCGTCCGCTGATTCAGCTGTGATTCCGTTGGCACCATTGAGACTGCATAGCCATGAGCGGACCCATTACTGTCAATGGCGCGGGACGCAGGGCAGGTTTCGCGCCGTTTCAAGCCTCCGCGGCGCGCCATATGCGCCAACGCCCGGTGACCGGTGCGGGCAGCCTTCCCATGCTGTTCAACATCGCGGCATTGCCCTCCAGGATCCAGGAAACCTCGAGGCTTTGCCAGCCGCGCCGCCCGGCCAGGCCGATCGCCTCCCGCATCAGCGCGCCCATCGCCAGGGCGGAGGCCGGATGGCCGCGAAAGGCCTGGCTGATGCCCAGCATCGGCAGCCGCGCCGATCGCACCCGCCCGGCCAGCGCCCAGCCCAGCCGCGCCCAGCCGAAGGGCAGCAGACGCCCATCCGCCGGCATCGCCTCCGCGATATTGGGCACCACCGCGACCAGCCCGACCGGCACCCGGTCCCATTCGGCGAAGACCACCTCCCCCGACCACAACAGCGGCCGCAGCAGGGCGCCGAGCCCCTTCACCTCCGCCGGGCGCAGCGGAACCGCGCCCCAATTGGCGCCCCAGGCATCGTTGTAGAGCGCGGCGACGCGGCCGACCTCGGCGCCGAAATCCCGCCGGTCCATCGGCCGCAGCGACAGCCGCGCCATCTCCGCCGGGCGCTTCAGGGCCAGCGCCGCGAAGCGCGCCGAATGACGCTCCGTCGCCAGGTCCAGCGTGCAAGCCAGCACGTCCTGCACGGGGGACAGGCCGGCCGCGTCCAGCATCTTCGGCAGCCAGGCCGGGGAGCCGGGCATGCGCAGCATCGGCGGGCGGTCGAAGAAGCCGGCCTGGGCGCCGACCTCATGATTGATGGTGAAGGAGAGCGGGCCGATCATCTCCGCCCTGCCCTGTTCGCGTAAAAAGCCGCGCGCCGCGGCCAGCAGCGCCGCCAGCACCGCGGGGTCCTGTTCCAGGCAGAGGAAGCCGAAGGTCGCGGGGGCGGCGGGGTCCGCCGGCACGCAGGCGGCGATGCGGCCGACCACCGCGCCATCCCGCCGGGCCAGGAAGCGCTGCACCGCATGGTCCGCCAGGAAGCCGAAGACCGTCGGATCGAACATCCGCGCCTCGTCCCAGCGCAGCGGCACCGACCAGCCCAACCCACGCAGCCGGGCCGGCAGGGCATGGAAGGCGGCCGCCTCTGCCCGGCCGCTGACGGGCGCTGTCGCGATCACCCGGCGAGGTCGGCCGGCGCCACCCCATCGGTGGCGACCACCAGAGCCGCCACGGCGTCGCGCACATCCTGTTCGGAATGCTCCGCCGAGAGGAAGAAGCGCAGCCGCGCCAGCTTTTCGGGCACCGCCGGGAAGACGATCGGCAGGGCATTCACCCCGTGTTCGAGCAAGGCGACGGAAACCCGCACCGCCCGCACCGAGCTGCCCAGCACCACCGGCACGATGCTCAGCCCCTCGGAGGCGCCGGTGTCGAAGCCGTGCTGCCGGCACAGGTCGCGGAACAGCCTGGCATTGGCCTGGAGCTTCGCCACCCGCCAGGGCTCCGCCGCCATCACATCCATCGCCGCGGCGGCGGAGGCCGCGAGCGGCGGCGACAGACCAACGGAATAGACGAAGCCCGGCACGGTATGGCGCAGCCAGTCGATCAGATCGCTGCGCGCCGCGATGTAGCCGCCGGCGGCGCAAAGGGTCTTGGACAGGGTGCCCATCCAGATATCGACCTCGGCGGGGTCCACCTCGGCGGCCTCGAACACCCCCTTGCCGGTGGCGCCGACGCAGCCCAGCCCATGCGCATCGTCGACCATCAGCCAGGCATCGTGCTTGCGGGCGATCTGGACCAGCGCGGCCAGGTCCGGCACGTCGCCATCCATAGAATAATGGCCCTCGACCAGCAGCAGCGCGCGCCCGGCGCTGCGCCGCACCGCCGCCATCTCCCGCTCCGCCGCGCGCACGTCATTGTGGGGGAAGGAGACGCGACGGGCGCCCGAAAGCTTGGCGCCCTCGACGCAGGAATTGTGGATGGCGGCGTCATGCACGATCACGTCGCGCGGCCCCATCAGATGGCCGATGACCGTGACATTGGTGGCGTGGCCGCTGACGAAGGCCAGCGCCGCCTCCTGCCCGTAATGCGTGGCCAGGCGCTGTTCCAGCGCGCCATGCACCGGTCGCTCGCCGGAGACGAGGCGGGAGGCGCTGGCGGAGATGCCGTAGCGCGCCATGGCATCCGCCGCCGCCTGGTGCAGCCGGGGGTCGCCATTCAGGCCGAGATAGTCGTAGGAGCCGAAATTGAGGGTGTCGCGATTGCCGATCAGGCTATGCGCCCCAGCACGGCCCTCATGCACCCGGAAGAACGGGCTTTCAATGGCCAGCGCGCCCATCGCCTCCCGCATCAGGCCCCAGTCGCGCAGACCCTGGATGGCGCCGAAGCCGCGGTGGTCGGAGGCGGCCTGCGCCTCCTGCCCCTCGCGCCGCTTCGCCAGGCGCTGCACCAGCGCCAGCCGCGCGGCGTTCGATAGTCCGAAACCCTGCCCACGACTCATGCTGTGGTGCGAACCCCCGAATGACCCCTGCCGTCGCTACTCAGCGGCACGCACCGTATCTGTGCTGGGTTCGAAGGATTCCATCAGGGTGGAGATGGTTGCCTCATCGCCCGCCGGTGCCAGCGCCGCATCGGCGATCTGCCGCGCCAGGCGTCCCACCGTCAACTCCTCGGTCAGCGCCGCCAGCGCCACCTGCAGGCCAAGCCGCTGTTCCAGCGCCCCGCGCAGTTCCAGCGCCCCCAGGCTGTCGAGGCCGAGGCCGGTCACGGCGGCGTCGATCGCCACCGCCTCCGGCGGCAGGCGCAGGATGCGGGCGATTTCCTCCGTCACCAGCCGCAGGATCAGCGCCTCCGCCTCCGGCCGTGGCAGGCTGGGCAGGCGGGCGCGCAGATCCTCGCCAGCCGCGGGGGCCTCGGTGCTCGCCAGCACCGCCAGCATCGGCTCCGCCATGATCGGCAGGGCCAGCCGCCCCTCGCCATTGGACAGGCGCACCAGCAGCGGCGCCGCATCGGCGGCGGCCAGCATCGCCGGCAGGGCGGAGAGCGATTCCGCCGCGGTCATCGCCACGACGCCCAGGCGGCGGTTCAGCTTTTCCGCCTTCTCCCGGTCATCGGCCAGCATGCCGACATCGGCGATCGGCCCCCAGGCGACGGCCAGAGCGGGGCGGCCGGCGGCACGGCGGCGGCGGGCCAGCGCTTCCAGCGCCGCATTGGCGGCGACGTAATTGGCCTGGCCGGGATTGCCGAAAGCGGTGGTGGCGGAGCTGAACAGCAGGAACAGGCCAAGCGGATCGCCGGCCGTCAGCCGGTCCAGATTCTCCGCCGCCTGCAATTTGGGCGACAGCACCCGCTGGAAGCGCCCCGTATCCATCGCCGTGGCGGCGCCGTCATCCAGCACCGCGGCGGCATGCACCACGCCACCGATCGGCCGCGCCGCCCGGATCTTTTTCAGCGTCGCATCCAGCGCCACGGCGTCCGTCGCGTCGCACAGATGCAGGGCCGGGCGGGCGCCGAGGGCGGAAAGCTCGCGCAGCGCGGCGGCGGCCTCATCGCCACCGCTGCGACCGACCAGCGCCAGATGCTTCGCGCCCTGGGCCACCAGCCAGCGCGCGGTGGCCAAGCCGAAGCCGCGCGTACCGCCGACCACGACGATGGTCTGGCCCGCCGGCGGTGCCCAGGCGGCGGCGGAAGCGGGGCGTTCCGCCGGCGGGCGGATCACCAGCTTGCCGATATGGGCGGAGGCCTGAAGGGTGCGGAAGGCGGCCTCCACCTCCTCCGGCCCGAACAGCGCATGCGGCAGCGGCCGCAGCGTGCCGTCCTGCAGGCGGTCCCGCACCCGGCCCAGAAGGCGGGCAGCCTGGCCCGGGCGGGCGCGCGGCAATTCGTCCACATCCACGGCGAAATAGCTGGCATTGCGCCGCAACGGCCGGATCGGCGCGCGGCGGTTTTCGACATAGTCGCGCTTGCCCAGTTCCACGAAGCGTCCGAACGGCTTCACCAATCCCAGCGAGCGTTCCATCGCCTCCCCGGCCAGGGAGTTCAGCACGACGTCGACGCCCTCAGGCCAGGCGCCGCGCAGCGCATCGGCAAATCCGGGGTCGCGGCTGTCCAGCACCAGGTCGGCGCCGGCGGCGCGCAGGAAGGCGCGCTTGGCGGCGCTGCCGGCGGTCATGGCGATGCGCGCGCCGATCGCCTGAGCCACCTGCAAGGCGGCGAGGCCGACGGCACCGGCGCCGCCATGGATCAGCACCGTCTCGCCCGCTTGCAGATCGGCGCAGGTTTCCAGCGCATGCAGCGCGGTCATGAAGGCGACAGGGATGGTGGCGGCCTGCACCGGGTCCAGCCCTTCCGGCAGCGGCGCGATCGCCTCCACCCGGGTGACGACGCGGGCCGCGAGCGCCCCCGGCGCGAAGCCGAACACCCTTGTACCAGGGCGCAGTGCGACGCCGGGCCCGGCCTGCTCGACCACGCCGGCGCATTCCATGCCGAGAGTCGGCCCCGCGAAGCCGGCTTCCAACACTTCCTCCGGCAGCAGCCCCTGCGCCCACATCAGGTCGCGGAAATTCAACCCGGCGGCTTCGACCCGCAGAACCACCTCCCCGGCCGCCGGGGCGCGCAGCGTCGCGGGCTCCCAGCGCAGCGTGCCGAGCCGGCCCGGCTGGCCGATGCCGAGTGCCAGCGGCCCACCCGGGGCCGGGCTGGTCAGGCCGCGTTGCAGACGCGGCACCAGCCGCGCATCGGGGCCGAGCGTCACCTCCGGCTCTGGCGTCAACTGCGCCAGTTCGGCAGTCAGGCGGCGGGCCGCGGCTTCCGGCACCATGCCGGGCGCCAGGTCGATGCGCCGCGCCCGCAGCGCCGGCATCTCATTCGCCAGCACCCGGGCCAGGCCCTGCAAGGCGGCGGCGGCGGGCACATGCACGCCCTCCGCCGGCTGCTGGCCGCCCTGGGTCACCAGCACGAAGCCATTGGCGAGACCGGCCGCGGCCTCCGCGATGCGGGTGACGATGGCGAGATGTCCCGCCAGATCCGCCGTCTCGGGCGCTGCCAGCAGCAGCAGCCGCGCACCCCGCAGGGCGCTGGCGGGCGGCACGGCATCCAGCGCCGCGCGTTCCACCATGCCGCCACGCCGGGTCAGCCGCGCCGCCAGGGCGGCGGCGAGCGGGGCGGAAGCGGCATCGGCCAGGATCAGGCTGCGTGGCGGTGCCGGCTGGGCGGCGGCCGGCGGCGGCGGCTGTTCCGCGGCCAGCAGCAGCGCCGGCCAGGGGGCGCAGGCCAAAGGTTCGGCCACGATGGCCCGGAAGCCGGCCTCCGCCAGGCGCCCCAGCCACAGGGATTCATCCGGCAGCGCGCCACCGGCCGAACCGCCCACCGCATCCGGGCCGAGACCCGTCCACCAGGAGGTGTCCTGGCCACAGACAAAGGTCCAGACGCGGCCGGGCAGCGGCTCCACCAGCAGCAGCGCCCCACCTTCCGCCAGCGCCGGGCGCAGCGCCGTGGTCAAGGCGGAGCCGGCACGGGCGCGGGCGGCGGGGGCGAGGCCGATGACGAGGTCGGCCACCAGCGGCGGCGGCGCATCGCCCAGCGGGTCCCAGACCACGCCGCGCATCTCGCTTCCGGCCGGCATGCCTTCCGGCAATTCGGGCAGCGGCACGCGGCCATCGCCGGCCGCGACATAGACCAGGGCGCGGCCCAACGGCGCCAGCCGCGCCAGCACGCGGCGGGCCAGCACGCCGCTGGCGGCGCCGACTTCCAGAATGCGCAGCGGCCGGGTTTCCGGCCAGACGGCTGCGAGCGCGCCGACCGCGGCGGCCAGCGCCTCCGCCAGTCGCGCCATCGCCTCGCCCTGGGGCGGCGGCGGCGGCAGGTCGCGCAGCCGGCCGCGCAAGGCCTCCGGCAGCCGTTCCGCCGCCTCCGCGATCCAGGCGAGGTCGAGCGCCAAGCCCGGCTGTTCCGCCAGGACCGACCGCCAGATCTCGGCGGCTTCCGGCAGGGCATTGTACGGCAGCAGGCGGATGCCGCCCGGGGCGCCCGCCGGCTCCGCCGCCCCGTCCTCGATCAAGGCACGGCGCAGGAAGGCCTCGTAGGCCGAGGCCTCCGGCGCCGCCTCGTGCAAGGTGGGTTCGGCGGCGTAGAGGCCCTGCGCGGCGGCGGCGACATGTGCCTCCAGCAGCAGCGCGGCCTCGGTCAGGTCGAGCCCGGAGGCGGCGGCGCGCGCCGCTTCCAGCGCCGGGGCCAAGGCGGGTGCGGGCGGCGCGCCTTCGGCCGCCGGGGCGAGGCCGATGCGATAGGCGGCGTCGGTGGCGGCGGTCTGCCCCGGCAGGGCGAAGCGCTGGAACACCGCATCCTCGATGCGCGCGACGACGTTGCCGAGCGCATCGCGCAGCACCAGCCGTGCAGTGGCGGAACGCGCGCCGCGCCGGGTCAGCGTGACCTCCGCCGTGACGGCGGCGGCAGCCCCCGGCAGGGCGACCAGCCGGGCGAAGCGCACCGGCACCAGTCCGGTGCCGGGCGGCGGCGGGGTTTCGGCCAGCAGGGCGAACAGCCCCTGCATGGCGCCATCGAGGCGGGAGGGATGCAGCAGGAAGGCGGCATCCGGCGGCGCCGAGTCGGGCAGCACCAGCCGCACCCGCACCTGGCCGGGCACGGAGGTCGGCGCCACGCTGTCCACCGCCGCGAAGGCCGGGCCATAGGTCAGGCCGAGCCGGGCGGCGATGCCGCGCAGCGTCGCGCCATCCATCGCCTTCGGCGCACCGCCCGGGCCGGGCGGCAGAGCGGGGGGCGCCAGCGCGGCGAGGGTCGCGGCGCGCACCTCACCCTCGGCATGCAGCGCCCAGGCTTCCTCGGACAGGCGGCGGCGGCCCTCGATGCGGAAGCCGCCCTCCGCCTCCAGCGTGCAGCGGAATTCGCGGGCACGGCCTTCTTCCAGAGTCGCGGCGCGCAGGATGCGGAATTCCGCCACCTCCAGCGCCGGCGCCTCGGGGAATCGGAGGCGCGCGGCGGCGAGCGCCATATCCAGCATGCCGGAGGCCGGCAGCACCGCATCCGCGCCCAGCCGGTGATCGGCCAGCCAGGGAAACAGTTCCGTGTCGATGGCACGATGCCAGACGCCCGGCTCACCCCGCCGGAAGCCGAGCAAAGGGTGGTCCAGCACCGGGTCCACCAGATGGCTCGCCTCCACCGTCTCCGGCTGCCAGACCGGCTTGCGGTCCAGCGGCGTCGGCGGCAGGCGGTGCGTGGCGGGGCCGGCGAAGGCCGGACCCTGGCGCGGATCGGCACCGGCGGCGAAGGCGCGGTCGGCGATGGCGGGGAAAGGGTCCGCCCCCTCCACATCCCGCTTGCTCAGGCTGACGAGGTTCGCCGCCTCCACGGCGGCGGCGCGGGCCGTCTCCCGGATATAGGATTGCAGCACCGGATTGGGGCCGACTTCCAGGAACAGCCGGGCACCCTGAGCCAGCGCCGTGCGCAAGGCGGGTTCGAAGCGCACCGGCTGGCGCAGGTTGCGCCACCAATAGACGGCCCCGACCGCCTCCGGCGCCAGCATCTCCCCGGTCACGGTGGAGATCATCGGCACCTGGCCGGGCTGGCCGGCGAGGCCGAGCAATTCGCCCAGAAGCCCCTCCCGCACCGGCTCCATCGCCGCGCTGTGGAAGGCGTAGTCCAGGTCCAGGGCCACGAAGGCGTGGCGCTTCGTCTCCGCCAACTGGCGCAATGTGGCCAGCGCCGTCTCCGGCCCGGCCAGGGTCACGGCGGCGGGGCCGTTGAAGGCGCCGATCTCCACCACGCCGGTCAGCCCGGCCTCAGCGATCAGTGCCGTGGCCTCGGCCTCGGTGGCGCCGAGCGCGGCCATGCGCCCCTGGCCGCGCGTGCGGTGCTGCTGGCGCGACCGCGCCACCACCAGCCGCGCGGCGGCGGTCAGGTCGAGCAGCCCGGCGGCATGGGCGGCCGCCACCTCCCCCACCGAATGGCCGAGCACGAGGTCGGGGCGCAGACCTTCGGCGGCCAAAGCGTCCAGGCTCGCCACCTGGATGGCAAAGAGCAGCGGCTGGGCGATGTCGGTGCTGGCGAGTTGTTCCGCCGTGACGCCGGCTTCCAGCATCGCCAGGGGCGACCAGCCGAGCAGCGGCGCCAGCGCCGCATCGGCCCGCGCCATGCCGGCGCGGAAAGCAGTGGAGGTGGGCAAGGCGTTGCGGCCCATGCCGGCGAATTGCGCGCCATTGCCGCTGAAGACGAAGCACAGCCCGCCGGGCGTCGCCGCCGGGGGCCGCTGTTCCGAACGCCGCCAGGCGGCGAGCGCGCCGGCCAACGCTGGACCATCGCTGCCGCGCAGGGCCAGACGATGCGCATGCAGGTCCCGGTGCCGCGCCGCGCCGCGCGCCAGGGCCGCGACCTCCGCCACCGGCGTCGCCGCCAAGCGGCTTTCCCAATTCGCCACCAGGGCGGAGAGGGCAGCGTTCGAACGGGCGGAGAGCAGCAGCGGCGGCTGCGGCGCGCCCTTCGGCGGTGCCGCCTGACGCCTGGGCGGCGGCGCCGGGCCGAGCAGGACGGCGGCGTTGGTACCGCCGAAGCCGAAGGAATTCACCCCGGCGATCGGCTGTTCGATCGGCGCCAGATCCTCCAGCGCCCCCGGCACGCGGATGTTCAGCGCCGCAAAGTCGATGTTCGGATTGGGCTGGGCCTGATGCAGGCTGGGCGGCACCTGGCGCTTTTCCAGCACCAGCAGCGCCTTCAGCAGCCCGGCAACGCCGGAGGCCGGCTCCAGATGGCCGATATTTGTCTTGATCGAGCCCACCGGCAGCGGCGTGGCGCGGCCGGTCGCGGCCTGGCCGATCGCCCAGGCCTCGGCCGGGTCGCCCGCCTGGGTGCCGGTGCCATGCGCCTCGTAATAGGCGAGCCGGTCCGGCGTCGCGCCGGTATCGTCCATCACCTGCCGGATCAGCCGCGCCTGCGCGTCCCGGTTGGGCAGGGACAGGCCGATGCTGCGGCCGACGGCGCTGACGCCGGTGCCGAGCACCACGCCACGGATCGCATCGCCAGCTGCCAGCGCCGCATCCAGCGGCTTCAGCAGAAAGGCCGCCGCGCCTTCCGCCCGCACATAGCCATCCGCCCCCGCATCGAAGGCGCGGCAGCGCCCGGTGGGGGAGAGCATGGAGGCGCGAGAGAAGCCGACGAAGGGAAAGGGCGAGAGCAGAACCTGCACGCCCGCCACCACCGCCGCCTCCAGCCGCCCATCCGCCAAAGCCTGGCAGGCGGCATGCAGCGCGACGAGGGAGGAGGCGCAGGCGGTGTCGATGGTCTCCGCCGGGCCGCGCAGGTCGAAGACATTGGTCAGGCGGTTGGACAGGATCGACAGCGCGTTGCCGGTCATGAAGTAGCGGTCACCGCCGCTGTGATCGAGCAGCCGCAGATCGCTGTAATCGGTGGAGGACCCGCCGACGAAGACGCCGATGTCACGCCCGGCCAAGGCGGAGGGCCGGCAACCGGCATCCTCCATCGCCGCCAGCGTCACTTCCAGCAGCAGGCGCTGCTGCGGGTCCATCTCCGCCGCCTCGCGCGGGGAAATGCCGAAGGCGCCGGCATCGAAGCCGCGCAGGTCACCGATCGTGCCGGCGGCGAAGGTATAGGACCGCCCAGGCTCGCTGCGGCGAGGATGCAGGAACAGCGCCTGGTTGAAGCGGTCCCCCGGCAGCACGGAGACGGCATCGGTGCCGGCGGCCAGCATCGACCACAGGGCCTCGGGATCGGCCGCGCCCGGCAACCGGCACCCGACGCCAAGAATGGCGATGGGGACTGCGGCGCGGGATCGGGCCGCCCGGAGAGGACGGGCGGGTTTCATGCGGTGGCTGCGCTCAGCAACGGCGCCTGGGTGCCGGCGGGCACAGGCCGGGGGTCGCGCCTGTCACGGCATGCCATCGTCGCGGCGCGCCGCGGTCGGGCGGGCAACGTCCCGCTCCAGCAGATCCACGCGCGGCGAAAACGGCTCCGACGGATGCCGCACCAGATCACGGAACAGATTCTCCACCTCGACGAAATGCTCGTCCCAACTGGGCGCGCGCCAGCCGGTCATGCGGCTGATCTGGGCACGGCGGCTGCCGCTGTCAGGGCGGGCATAGTCCAGCACGGCATTGCGCCAGGACGGGCCATCCAGCGGGTCCAGATAGTCCGGCACCTGCCGGCCCACCTCGCGCAGCGCGGGCAGGTCCGACGCCAGGGCCGGCACGCCGAGCGCCAGGCTCTCGGCCAGCGGCAGGCCGAAGCCCTCGGCGAAGGAGGGGAACAGCAGGGCGCGGGCGCCACGCAGCAGGGAGGCCACTTCCCGGTCGGGCAGCGACCCGCATTCCCGCACCAGCCCATCCAGGGCGGAACAGCGCTCGAGCATGTCGAGCACGTTCTCATTCTCCCAGCCCCGGCGGCCGACCACGACCAGACGCGGCGCGGCGCCGCCCATGGAGCTGGCGAATTGCCGCCAGAGGTTCAGCAGCAACAGGTGGTTCTTGCGCGGCTCGATGGTGCCGAGCGCGACGAAATAGGGCCGCAGCGCCACCGGCGGCGCCTCGACCATCGAGGGGGTGACGCCGAGTGGCGCGACGGCGATCAGCGGCCGGTCGTTGCGCGCGGCCAGCCAGGGGGACAGTTCCGCCGCCGTCGCCGCAGAATTCACGATGATGCCGTCGGCCAGGGCCGCGGTGGTGATGATGCGCCGCTTATGCCGCTCCGCCTGGCCTTCCCGGGCGAATTCGGGGTGGTGCAGCGGGATCAGGTCATGGATCAGCGGCACGAAGTGGCAGCCATTGCGCCGCATGGCGGCGATGCGGCCAGGCCGCTCCAGCGCCCGGTGCGAGACCAGCAGGAAGCTTTTCGGCCCCGGGCGGCGCAGCGCCTCGTTCAGGGCCGGGCGGCCGAAGGGCAGGGAAAGCCGGGCGCGGCGCGCGGCGTTGGCCGCCAGGCGCGTGCCGCTTTCCCAGGATTCCTCCAGCGCAGCCACCAATTCCCGAACCAGGGAGGGGGGCAGTGCCGCGAAGCCCAGCAGGGGCACTTCCGCGACGAAGGTACAGTTGTTGGGATGGTGCAGCGCCCAATGGCGGGCATAGGCCATCTCCACCCGGTCGATCCCGGATGGCGCCGCCCGATGAGCCACTGTCAGAAGGCGAGAGATGTCGAGGAAGACATGCACGCCAGCGATCCTCCTCGTCCCCATTGGCCGTCGCCGGTTGGCGCGCCAGCCTCGCTACGGCCCCCTGCCGCACTGCACATCCAAATACCGGAACAGCCCGGCGTCCAGTTAGCGTGCAGTGCAATAATGTCGCGGTTTCAGCCGCTTCATGCCTCACAAGACTGTGTGGATTGACGACGGGCGTCAATCTCTTTTTTGCAACACATTTCCGAGACGTGCCTGATCGCAACTATAGATTGTAATTTACCCGTTATCCGGGAGTATCACATTGGTCGAAAGCCCGAGCAACAGCACGTCGCGCATCGTCTCCGCACTCTTTCGGCGAATATCCAGCCAGGCTTCCGGCGTGTGGAATGCGCTGTGCGGGGTGATGACCACGCGCCCCTGCAGCCAGGGCTCCCGCCGCCGATAGGCTGCGAGTAGCCCGGGCACCGGCTCCACCGGCGGTTCCACCGGGATCACATCCAGCCCGGCGCCAGCGATGCGACCGCTGCGCAGCCCGGCTTCCAGCGCATCGATGTCGAGGCTGGTGCCGCGCGCGGTGTTCACCACCACCGCGCCTTCCGGCAGCCAGCCCAATTCCCGCGCGCCGATCATGCCGCGCGTTTCCTTGGTGTCCGGCGCGTGGATCGACAGGATATCGGCGCCCCGCATCAACTCCTCCAGCGTCCGGCAGCGGGTGATGCCCAGCGCGCGGTCCACCCCATTGGGCAGATGCGGGTCGTAGAAGCGGACCTTGAAGCCGAAGGCCTTGGCGCGCAGGGCGACCGCCATGCCGATGCGGCCCAGGCCGACGATGCCAAAGCCCTGCACCTCCGCGCGGCGGATCAGCGGGCTGTCGACATAGCGCCAGGGCGCCGGCGGATCGGCCCTTTGCAGGTCATGATGCAGGATGATGCCGCGCCGCAGCGCCAGCGCCAGGGAGACGGCATGGTCCGCCACTTCCTGGGTGCCGTAGTCCGGCACGTTGCAGACGGTGATGCCGCTGGCGGCGCAGGTGGCGCGGTCCAGCCGGTCATAGCCGACGCCCATGCGCACCACGACGCGCAGCTTCGGGAAGCGCGCGATATCCTTGGCCTGCAACCAATGGCGGAAGATCAGCAGGCCATCGACCTTGGCGCAGAGTTCATCCGGCAGGGCGTCCAGCGTGCCGGTATGCGGGGCGCCACCGTGGAGGATGTCGACACCGGGACCGAACACCTCCTGCTCCAGCAGGGTGTCCGGATACATGCCCTCCGGTTCGAGGACGGTCAGTTGCGCCACGCCTGGTTCTCCCCACTCGCCGCCACCCGGTCATCCGGGTGGCGGTTCTGTGGGATATCCTTGCCGCTCAGGCGCCGCGCCGCAACCGGGCGAGGCACCTGAAAGGCGGGATTCAGATCAGGCGCGCCACCAGCCCCGCTTGCGCGGCAGATCGGCCGGCGGACCTTCGCCCAGCACGATCGGCGCGACCGGCGGAGCGGCCACCGGCTCGGTGGAGGCGACGGGCGCCGGGGCGGGCGGAGCCGGCGGCGGGGCGACGGGCGCCTCCGCCGGCAGCGCTGCGGCTACTGGAGCTGCCGGGACGTCCGCCACCACGGGGGCTTCCACCACCGGGGCTTCGACGACCGCTGCTTCGACGACCGGGGCCTCCACCACCGGAGTCTCGACAACCGGGGCCACTGCCACCGGCGTCTCGACCTGCACGGGCGTCTCGGCCGCAGGGGGGACCACCACCGGCGCCGGGGGTGCGGGCGGCGGCGGGCTGGGGCGACGGTTCGTCGCGGCGCGCTCGGCGGCCTGCTCGGCCGCCTCCATCGCCATGAAGATGTCGTCCATATGCCCAGCGAAGGGGTCGGCCGGGGTTGGCGCGCGGCGCGGCGGCGGCGGTGCCTGGGCCGGAGTCGGACTCATCGGAGCCGGGCTCATCGGCGCATGGGCGGGCACGACGGGGCTCGACACGGATTGCGCCGGCTCGTTCCCCTGGGCCTCGCCCTCCTCACGCCGGCGGCGACCGCCGCGGCGGCCACGGCGGCGACGGCGCGCTGCCTCGTCCTCCGGACCCTCCTCGACATCGGACTCACCGGCCTCGATCTCGCCAGCTTCCGCCTCGGGGGTCTCGTCGGCCGGGGACTCCGATTCGGTGCCCTCCTCGGTCTCCTCGGACTCCTCCGAATCGCCCTGGGCCTCGCCGGCCTGGCCTTCCACACCCTCGCGACGACCGCCACGGCGGCGGCGGCGGCGGCGGCGGCGGCCGGCCTCACCCTCGGCGCCCTCGGCCGGGCGTTCAGCCGGCGCCTCGGCGCGCGGCGCCGGCGCGGCCGGCTCCGCCACGGCTTCCGGCTCCACGGGCTCGGGCTCCACGAAGGGCTCGGGTTCCGGCGCGTAGTCCATGCGCAGTGCGGAGGGGCGCTCGGCGATCGCGTCCGGATTGGCGGCGCGGGTGCGCTCGATGCGCAGCGCCGGCGGGATCAGCGTGTCGTCCGGCTGCACCAGCACGCGCATGCCGAAGCGCTGCTCGATCTGGCCGAGCCGCTCGCGCTTCAGATTCAGCAGCCACAGCATCACCGGCATGGCGCAATGCACCACGATCTCGGCGGCGCGGCGCTTGGCGCCCTCCTCCTCGATCGCGCGCAGCACCTGCAAGCCGCTGGATTCCACGCTGCGGACCATGCCCCGGCCCTGGCAATGCGGGCAGGCGACATAGGCGTGCTCGACCACGGAAGGCCGCAGCCGCTGGCGCGACATCTCCAGCAGGCCGAAATGGCTGATCCGGCCGACCTGGATGCGGGCGCGGTCCTGCTTCAGGGCCTCCTTCAACCGGCGCTCGACCTGCGCATCGTTGCGGGCCGATTCCATGTCGATGAAGTCGATGACGATCAGGCCGGCCAGGTCGCGCAGGCGAAGCTGGCGGGCCACCTCATCGGCGGCCTCCAGATTGGTGCGCAGCGCCGTGTCCTCGATGTGCCGGTCGCGCGTGGCGCGGCCCGAGTTCACGTCGATGGAGACCAGCGCCTCGGTCTGGTTGATGACGATATAGCCGCCGGACTTCAGCTGCACATTCGGGTTGTGCATGGCGTCGAGCTGGGCATCGACGCCGAAACGGGCAAACAGCGGCACGCCGTCGCGCACCGGCTTCACCTTGTTCACATGCGCCGGCATCAGCATGCGCATGAAGTCCCGCGCATCCTGATAGGCCTGCTCGCCCTCCACATGCACTTCCTCGACGTCCTTGCCATAGACATCGCGGATCGAGCGCTTGATGAGGTCGGCTTCCTCATAGATCAGGGCAGGCGCGGTACTGGCGAAGGTGCGCTCGCGGATGCCGTCCCAGAGGCGCAGCAGGTATTCGCAGTCGCGCTTGATTTCCGGCTTCGGGCGCTGGGCACCGGCGGTGCGGACGATCAGCGACATGCCCTGCGGCAGTTGCTGCTCGTCGATGATCTCCCGCAGGCGCTTGCGGTCGCCGGCGGAGGTGATCTTGCGGGAAACGCCGCCGCCACGGGGGCTGTTCGGCATCAGCACGGAGAAGCGGCCAGCCAGAGAGATATAGGTGGTCAGCGCGGCACCCTTTCCGCCGCGCTCCTCCTTCACCACCTGGATCAGCATGATCTGGCGGCGCTTGATGACCTCCTGGATCTTGTAGTGGCGCAGGAAGCGCGGCGGGATGCGGCGCTCGCGCGCGTCGTCCTCAGTGCTGCCGCCCACGGATTCGGGGGGCGGCGCATCGGCATTGCCGACGCTTTCCACATCGTCATCGCCGCGCGGCGCATCGCGCGACGAATCGCGGTCGCCGCGGGAGGCGTCGCGGTCGCGACCGCCCCGGTCGCGCCGGCCACGGCCACGATCCCGGTCCCCGCGATCAGGGCGCGGGCCGCGGGCCGCGCGCGGCGCATCCTGGCCGGCGGTCTCGCCATCGGCGGCAGGCTCGCCGAACGTCTCGGCACCGCTCTCCTCGCCGCCAATCTCCTCGCCACCGTTTTCCTCAGCGGCAGCCTCGGCGGCCTCCTCGGCGGCGTCGCGGGCGGCTTCCGCATTCTCGCGGGCCTCCTCGCGCAGCGCCGCATCCTCGGCGGCGGCCTCGTCCGTCTGGCCTTCCGGCTGGGCGCTGGCCTCGCCCTCGGCTTCCGGAACGGCCGGGCCGGTGCGGCGCTCGACCTCGATCGCCATCGGCATCGCGGTGTCGCCGCGGTCCTGTTCGTCCTGTCCGGACTCATCGGAAGGGGCTTCGGCGGTTGAAACCTCGTCGGCCTCGCCGTCGATCGCGGTTTCCAGCGCCGCGTTCAGCGCCTCATCGACCTCCCGAGCGGCCTCCTCGGCCTCCTCGCGTTCCTGTTCCTCGCGCGCCTCGGCCTGCTGCATCTCGATCAGGCGCTGCCGGTCGGCGACGGGAAGCTGGTAGTAGTCGGGGTGGATCTCGCCGAAGGCGAGGAAGCCGTGCCGGTTGCCGCCATATTCGACGAAGGCGGCTTGCAGGCTGGGTTCGACCCGCACGACGCGGGCCAGATAGATATTGCCCTTCAGGGGCATCTTGTTGGCCGACTCGACATCAAAGGCTTCGAGGCGGTTGCCATCCAGCACCACCACCCGTGTCTCTTCGGGGTGGGATGCGTCGATCAGCATGCGCTTGGTCATGGAGGAGAGGACTCCGCACCGCGCTGCCCAGGGGGATCACCGGTGGGCCGGTCGCGGCGACAGGGGGTGGCGGGGCCCGAGACAGAACGGATCGGCGGCAGGAAATCGTCCATGCGGCGGCGATCCGGTCCTTGTCGCGGCGGGCCTTGCACGGGGGTCCGTGGGCAGGCCCTGTTGGGTTCAGTGGGGCCGATACGCCTGGATCACTCCAGACAGACCGGTCCCGGCGGGCGCGCCTCGCGCTGCCCCGGAAACCCTTCAATCGGCAGCCCCCTGCATCGGGGCGCCGGTCGCAGGCGCAATCGGGCGGGCGGCAGGCCTGCCGGGCCGATTCCGTACCGCCAGCCGGATTTCCACGAAGGATTTCCGCCAGGGGAAACGTGACGGCCACGCAGGCTCCTCGCCAGCCGGGCGGGAATCGCTGTTCCTGGCGAAGCACGGAGAAGGACCAGGTCCCTCCCCCATGCCAGGATCCCGGCCATTGACCCTAGCCCCCTCCGCCGCGACAAGGCGGGCAGATGCGGGGCGGGACGGCCGCGCGACACGCAAACCAGGCCAGCGGCGGATGCCACCGGGGCGGGTCACCATAGGCGGCAAGACCCGGCTCCACAAGGCGCCCAGCCATCGCCCGTGCAAAAGGGCCACAGGCCGTCCTGGATGCGCGCATTTCACCTCGGATCTGAACCTTTGCTGGCAACCCTCGGGCCGGATGTGGCATTCTGGTCGTGAGGTCGGCACCGGGGGGTGGTCCTGCCTCCGGCGCTGGTCTTCCTTGTCTGGGACCGCGCGAGATGAGCCGCGCGGCAGCGCCCAGATCGGGCCGAGGCGCAGCCGGAATTAAGGGGGGTCCTACCCATGCTCGGACGTCGAGCCCTGGCGAGCCTTGTGCTCGGCCTGGCGGCGCTGCCAGCGCCACGCGAAGCCTTGGCCGCCGTCACCGGCGCCTCATTGCAGGCCATAGGTCCCGGCGCCCGCCTGACCTTGACCCTGCCCGCGGGCGCGGCCTGGCGGCTGACCGCGGCCCGCGGGCCCAATCGCCTGCTGCTGGAGGTGCCAGACCAGCCCTGGACCGCCGCCACCACGCTGCGTGGCGCCGGGCCGATCCGATCGGCCCGGATGGAGCGCGGCCGTTTGCGACTCGACCTGTCCGGACCGGTGGCGCTGCGCGCCGCCAATGCCACAGGCACTCGGCTGGTGATCGAGGTGGTGCCCGGCTCCGCCGCCGCCTTCGCGCGCCTGGCCAGCGGCAGTGGCACCCTGGCGCAGGGCGGCGGCACCTCCGCCCCCAGCGCCGCACGCGCCCAGAACCTGCCGCTGGTGGTGCTCGACCCCGGCCATGGCGGAAGAGACCCGGGCGCCATCGGCCGCGCCGGCACGCAGGAAAAGCGCATCGTGCTGGCCGCCGCCCTGCAGTTGAAGCGGGTGCTGGAGACGAGCGGCCGTTGCCGGGTGGCGATGACACGCGCCAATGACCGCTTCGTGCCCCTGGGCGACCGGGTGGAATTCGCCCGCCGCCGCCAGGCCGCGCTGTTCGTCTCCATGCATGCGGACAGCGCCCCGGGCGCGCGTGGTGCCAGTGTCTATACCCTGGGCGAATCCTCCGACTCCCTGGCCGGTGCCCTGGCGCGGCGGGAGAATCTGGCGGATCGCGCCGGCGGCCTGCGCCTGCCCGCCGTGCCGCCGGAGGTGCAGGCCATCCTGATGTCCCTGGTCCGCGCCGAGACCCGCGCCGGCAGCGCCATGATGGCCCGGCATGTGGTGTCGGAGCTGGGGGAGGATGTGCCGCTTTTGAACAACGCCCATCGCCAGGCCGGCTTCATGGTGCTGAAGGCGCCGGATGTGCCCTCCGTCCTGGTCGAGATGGGCTTTCTTTCGGACGCGCAGGACGAGGCCGCGCTGCGCCGCGCCGACCATCGGGCCAAGTTGGCCCGCGCCATGGGCCGGGCCATCCATGCCTGGCTGGCCCAGGGGCGGGAGACCGGGGCCGTCTTCGGCTAGGGTCTGTCCGGCCCCCTGGCAGCGGGCGGCGCGCCACCCAAGATGCGGGACACGTCTCCGCGCATGCAAGCCAGACACCGAAGTCCGGCATGGGCCGCGCCCGGTCGGACAGTGTATGGATGAGCCATGGATAGCCACGACCTCCGCGCCGAAGGCCCTATGGTGGGCCGCACCGCCACCACCGCCACGCCCCCGGACGCCGCGCCGGACCAGGCTGGCGGCGGCGGCCGGCCGCCTCGCGCCCCGCGCCAGCCCCGTACCCCACGCCGCCGGTCGTGGCTGTTCGGCACGATGGGCTTCCTCGCCCGCTCCGTCATCATCCTTGGCGTCGCCATTGGCCTGACCGGGGCTGGCGCGGCCTATGCGCTGTACCGCTCCGCCTCCGCCGAACTGCCGGACTACCGCTGGCTGGCCGACTACCAGGCCCCGCAGATGAGCCGCATCTATGCCGGCGACAGCCGGCTGATGGCGGAGCTGGCGCAGGAACGCCGGGTCTTCGTGCCGATGGAGGCGATTCCCCGCCACGTCCAGCAGGCCTTCATCTCGGCCGAGGACCAGCGCTTCTGGACCCATTACGGCATCGACCCCGTCGGCATCGCCCGCACCGTGGTGACCAATCTGGAGCAGATCGGGTCCGGCCGGCGCATGGCCGGCGCCTCGACCATCACCCAGCAGGTCGCCAAGAACATGCTGGTCGGCAACGACCGCACGCTGATGCGCAAGGTGCGGGAGGCGATTCTGGCCCTGCGCATCGAGCAGGCCATGCCGAAGGCCCGCATCCTGGAGATCTATCTGAACGAGATCTTCCTGGGCCAGCAGGCCTATGGCGTGGCGGCGGCGGCCCAGAACTACTTCAACAAGTCGCTGGATGACCTTTCGGTGGCGGAGGCCGCCTTCCTGGCAGCCCTGCCCAAGGCCCCCAACAACTACAATCCGGCCCGCTTCCCCGAAGCCGCCCGCGCCCGGCGCGACTGGGTGATCGGCCGCATGGCCGAGGACGGCGCGATCACCGCCGCCGAGGCCGCCCGCGCCCAGGCCGAGCCGCTGATCCCTCGCCCGCAGCGCCGCCCGGATGTGGTGCCGGTCGGCCAGTACTTCACCGAGGAGGTGCGGCGTGAGCTGGTGGCCCGCTTCGGCGCCGACCAGACCACCATGGGCGGGCTGGTGGTGCGCACCTCGCTCGATCCGGTTCTGCAGGCAGAGGCCGAGACGGCGCTGCGCAACGGGCTGCTGTCCTATGACCGTCGCCGCGGCGGCTGGCGCGGCCCGGTGGCGCGGATTTCCGCCAGCCCCACCGAATGGCTGCCCGCCCTGCAGGCCCAGACCCGCCCGCCCGGCGCCCTGCCGGAATGGCGGCTGGCCGTGGCGCTGGAGGTTCGCGACCGCGACGCCCGGATGGCCTGGCTGGAACGGCCGGATGGCCGCACGGCGCCGCAGCCGCGCACCGGCACCCTGAACTTCTCCGACGTCTCCGGCTGGGCGCGCCCGGTGCGCGATGGCCGCGTCGGCGGCGCGCCGCGACGCATGCAGGATGTGCTGGCGCCCGGCGACGTGGTGCTGGTGGAAACGCTGGCCGCGACCCCGGCCCAGGGCCGCAACGCGGCCCAGCCGGAACGTCTGGCGCTGCGCCAGTTGCCGGAGGTCGAGGGCGCTGTTGTGGCGATGGACCCGAATACCGGGCGCGTGCTGGCCATGGTCGGTGGCTGGTCCTTCGAACGGTCCTGGTTCAACCGCGCCAGCCAGGCGCTGCGCCAGCCCGGCTCCTCCTTCAAGCCCTATGTCTATCTGGCGGGGCTGGAGGCGGGCATTCCGCCGAACCAGCTTCTGCTGGACGGGCCAGTGGAGATCATGACCCCGCAGGGCATGTGGCGCCCGGGCAATTACGGCGGCGGCGCGCCGCAGGGCTGGGTGACCATGCGCAGCGCGCTGGAACGCAGCCTCAACCTGGTCACCATCCGGCTCGCCCAGCAGGTCGGCATGCCCGCGGTGGCGGAGGTGGCGGCGCGCTTCGGCGTCATCCCCAATATGCAGCGCGTGCTGGCGATGTCGCTCGGCGCCGGGGAGACCACGGTGGTGCGGCAGGCGGCGGGCTATGCCAGCTTCGTGAATGGCGGGCGGCAGGTGATCCCCACGCTCATCGACAGCGTGCAGGACCGCCAGGGCCGCCTGGTCTGGCGCACCGATGCGCGCGAATGCCGCGCCTGCGACGCCGAGCCCGGTGGCCGGCCGCCGCAGCTGACGGAAACCCGCGCGCAGGTGACCGACCCGGTCTCCGCCTTCCAGATGACCAGCATGCTGCAGGGCGTGGTGCAGCGCGGCACGGGCGCGCGCGCCGGCGCCGGGCTGAACCGGCCGGTGGCGGGCAAGACCGGCACCACGGACGACTTCAAGGACAATTGGTTCGTCGGCTTCACGCCGGATCTGGTCGTGGCCGTCTGGGTCGGCTTCGACGAGCCGCGCAGCCTGGGCAATGGCGAGACCGGCGGCAGCAATGCCGCGCCGATCTTCCGCGATGTGATGGCCGCGGCGCTGGGCGACAGCCCGCCGATTCCCTTCCGCGCCCCGCCTGGCGTGGCGCTGGTGCGCATGCAGCTGCCGAATGGCCAGACCATCTTCGAGGCCTTCAAGCCCGGCACGGAAAACAGCGCCCGCCCGCCGGTCGACCCCCTGGCTGGCGACACGCCCGCCACGGCGGCGGCCAGCGTCGACAGCAATCTGGGCGGTTTGTACTAGCTGCATTTTCGGCGGCGCGAGCTTCGCGCCGCCGGGTGGTTCGACCTGACCTGATGCTCTAGGCTCCCGGCACAAGAAAAATCCGAGAGAGCCATGGCCGCCGAATACGTCACAGTCCCCGCGCCCGCGCTGGAAGCGGTTGTCGAGAAGATCTTCGCGGCCGCGGGCTGCGATGGGGGCGAAGCCAACCGCATCAGCACGCATCTGCTGGGTGCCAATCTCGCCGGGCATGACAGCCACGGCGTGGCGCGGGTGCCGCGCTATGTCGAATGGCTGGAGGCCGGCTACGTGCTGAAGGGCCAGCAGGCCGAGATCGTCACCGATGGCGGCTGCTTCGCGCTGCTGGATGGCAAGTTCGGCTTCGGCCAGACGGTGGCGCCGCAGGCGGTGGAACTCGGCATCGCCCGCGCCTTGCAGCACGGCATCGCCGTGGTCGGGCTGCGCAATGCCGGGCATATCGGCCGGGTGGGTGAGTATTCCGAAAAGGCGATCGAGGCCGGGCTGATCTCGGTGCATTTCGTCAATGTCGCGGGCAGCGTGCTGGTGGCGCCCTTTGGCGGGGTGGAGCGGCGGTTTTCCACGGCGCCCTTCAGCGTCGGCGTGCCGCTGCCGGGGCGGCCGCTGATCCTGGATTTCGCGACATCCCTGGTGGCGGAGGGCAAGGTGCTGGTCGCTTCCAATGGCGGCAAGGCGCTGCCACATGACGCGCTGATCGAGCCGGATGGCAGCCTCTCGGCCGATCCGCATACGCTCTATGGCGACTATCCGCAGATCGGCCCGCGCAATCCCTCGAACGGCAAGGGGGCGATCCGCGCCTTTGGCGAGCACAAGGGCAGCGGGCTCGCCTTCATGTGCGAGATGCTGGCCGGCGCGCTGACCGGGGGCGGCACCTCCGGCCCCGTGGATGCGCGGGGGCGGATCGCCAATGGCATGCTGAGCTTCTACGTCTCGCCCCGGCACTTTGGGACGCAGGCGGAATTCGAGGCGACGGGCCGCGCCTATGTGGATTGGGTGATGGAGACGACGCCGGCCGATGCCGCGAGCCCGGTGATGGCGCCCGGCGACAAGGAAGCCCAGACCCGCGCCGACCGTCTGGCGAATGGCGTGCCGCTGCAGCCGGACACCTGGGAGAGCATTCTGCAGGTCGCGCGGCGCCTCGGCGTGCCGACCAACGGATAGGTGGATCCCCTCACCCGTCTGCTGATGCGGATGGCGCAGTGGCTGCGCCATCCGCCATCCCGCCGCACCGTCCAGATCATCATCGTGGTGCTGGTCGTCGCCACGCTGCTGGTGCTGGTCGAACGCTTCATCGGCTGGCCCGACTGGGCGACGACCAACCGGGTGCCGATCCGGCGGATCTAGATCCTACAACAGCTCCATCTGCCGTGCCTCGGCACGCGGCGGCTGGAACTGGCTGCAATCCAGGGCGCCGAACTGCCCCGGCCGCCCTTCCAGCCCGTAGCGGCGCAGGGCGATGCGGAAGCGCTGGGACAGCAGCTCGGCATAGGGGCCGCTACCGGTCTGGCGCTGGCCGAAGCGTGCGTCATACAGCCGTCCGCCACGGGTTTCCCGCACCAGGGCCAGCACACGGGCGGCGCGATCAGGGTGGTGTTCCTGGAGCCAGGCCTCGAACATGCCCTTGATCTCCAGAGGCAGGCGCAGCAGCACATAGCCGGCATGGGTGGCGCCGGCATGGGCGCTGGCTTCCAGGATGCGCTCCATCTCCATGTCGTTCAGCCCGGGGATCATCGGCGCCGCCAGCACGCCGGTGGGCACGCCCGCCTTGGTCAGCTGCGTCACCGCCGCCAGACGCTTCAAGGGATTGGCCGCGCGCGGCTCCATCACCCGCGCCAGCTTCATGTCCAGCGTGGTGACGGAGAGGCAGACCCGCACGAGGTTGCGCGAGGCCAGCCTTTGCAGGATGTCGAGGTCGCGCAGCACCAGCGCGCCCTTGGTGACGATGGTGACCGGATGGCCGAAGCGTTCCAGCACCTCCAGCACCCGCCGGGTGATGCCGAGTGTGCGTTCCACCGGCTGGTAGGGGTCGGTATTCGCCCCCAGCGCCACCGGCTTCGGCGTGTAGCCCGGCTTGGAAAGCTCCTTCTCCAGCAGCTCGGGCAGGTTCGGCTTGAACATCAGCTTCGATTCGAAATCGAGGCCGGGGGACAGGCCGATATAGGCGTGGCTGGGCCGGGCGTAGCAATAGACGCAGCCGTGCTCGCAGCCGCGATAGGGGTTCAGCGAACGGTCGAAGCCAATATCCGGGCTGTCGTTCCAGGACATCGCGCTGCGCGCATGGTCGCGCGTCAGCGTCGTGGCCAGCGGCGGCAGTTCGGCGAAATCGGCGTCCAGCGTGCCCCAGCCATCGTCGTAGAGTTCGGAATGGCTGGAGTCGTAGCGGACACCCGGATTGGTGACGGCACCCCGACCCTTGCGGGCCAGGGAGGGCATCGCGGTGGCACCTCCGTCCGGCATGGCTCCGATCCCCTTGTTTCGCGGTTTGTTCTCAGGCATCAGAAGGCATTCCCGCCGCGATCGTCAAGAACAAAATGAGAATAAAGGGCCTGTCCGTCGTCATCCCCGCGCTGAACGCCGCCGCCACCCTGCCGGCGGTGCTGGCGGCGCTGGGCGATGCGCCGGCGGAGGTGCTGGTGGTGGATGGCGGCAGCACCGACGCCACCGCCCAGGCCGCCGCGCGCGTCATCACCGCCCCGCGCGGCCGCGGCCCGCAGATCGCCGCCGGCATCGCCGCCGCGCGCGGCCCCTGGCTGCTGCTGCTGCATGCCGATACCCGCCTCGCACCCGGCTGGGCGGAGGCGGTGCGCGCCGCCATGGCCCGACCCGACCGCGCCGCCTATTTCCGCTTCGCCCTGGATGATGCCGCGCCCCAGGCCCGCCGGCTGGAACGCGCCGTTGCCTGGCGCTGCCGGGTGCTGGGCCTGCCCTATGGCGACCAGGGCCTGCTGATCCATCGTGACTTGCTGGACCAGATCGGCGGCATGCGCCCGCTGCCGCTGATGGAGGATGTCGATCTGGTGCGGCGCATCGGCCGCGCCCGGCTGGTCGCGATGCCCGTCGATGCCATCACCTCCGCAGCGCGTTGGCGGCGCGATGGCTGGCTGGCGCGCTCCGCCCGCAACCTCACCTGCCTCGCCCTCTTCTACGCCGGGCTTCCGACGGGCATGATCGCCCGGATTTATGCGGGCCGGGGGCGCGGATGAGGGGTGACACGCTGCTGGTCTTCGCACGCGCGCCAAGGCTGGGCGCGGTGAAGCGGCGCTTGGCGAAGGGCATCGGCGCCATGGCGGCCCTGCGATTCTACCGCGGCCAGCTTGCCGCGCTGCTTGCCGCCGTCGGGCGCGACCGCCGCTGGCGGACGGAGCTGGTGGTGACTCCAGCCCGGGGTGGCGCGCGCTGGCCCGGCCATATGGCACGTTCCGCCCAGGCCAAGGGCGATCTCGGACAGCGCATGCAACGCGCCATGGCGCCGCATCGGCGGGTGGTGCTGGTGGGCAGCGATATTCCCGGCATCGGCACAGCGGATATCGCCGCTGCCTTCGCCGCCCTTGGCCGCGCCCAGGCGGTGTTCGGACCGGCGGAGGATGGCGGCTACTGGCTGGTCGGCTTCGGCCCACGCCGCCCGGCAAAGCCCTTCGCGGCGGTGCGCTGGTCCTCCGACCAGGCGCTGGCCGATACCCTGGCCAATTTCCATGGTCGCCGCATCGCCTTGCTGCGCACGCTGCGGGATGTGGACACGGCGGAGGATCTGGCCTGGCTGCGGGGCGATCAGGCCGCGGCGCCGCCCGACGCCCTGTCCCGCCTGACCGCCGCCCCCAAGCGCCGCGTGAAGCGCCCCACCCGCCCCGGCCGAAAGCCCCCCCGCTGATGACCCGCCCGAACTGGAGCGCGACCAGCGCCGATTACGCCCGCCATCGCCAGGGCTTCCCCCCGCGCCTCTATGACCTGCTGTGCCAGCAGGGTCTGCTGCGCCCCGGCATCGCCGCACTCGACCTCGGCACCGGCACCGGCACCCTGGCGCGAGGCCTTGCCGCGCGAGGCGCCACCACGCTGGGCCTCGACCCCGCCGCCGGCCAGGTCGCCGCGGCGCGCCGGATGGCGCAGGCCGAGGGCCTCGCCGATCGCGCCCGTTTCGAGGAAGGCATCGCCGAACGCACCGACCAGCCCGCTGCCGCCTACGACCTCGTCACCGCCGGCCAGGCCTGGCACTGGTTCGACCGCGGGCTGGCGGCGGCGGAGGCGATGCGGGTGCTGAAGCCCGGCGGCGCGCTGCTGATCTGCCACTTCGACTGGATCCCCCTGCCCGGCAATGTCGCCCATGCCACGGAATTCCTGATCGAGGCGCATAACCCGCATTGGCGCATGGGCCGCGGCACCGGCTTCTACCCGGCCTGGGCCACGGACCTCGCCTTGGCCGGTTTCCAGGACATCGGCTTCGCCGGGTTCGACCATGCCGCGCTGTACAGCCGCGAGGACTGGATCGGCCGCATCCGCGCCTCCGCCGGCGTCGGCGGCGCGCTGGGCGGAGAGGCGGTGGCGCGATTCGAGGCGGAGCTGACGGCGATGCTCGATGCGCGCTTCCCGCAGGACCCCTTGGAGGTGCCGCACCGCGTCTTCGCCATCTGGGGCCAGAAGCGCTAACGCCCTGGCAATGCCTGCCGGCGCAGCCTTCCGAAAAACGGAGGATGCGTCCATGCCTGACAGCGATCCCGGCCGCCCCGAACTGGCGCGGGAGATACGCCAATCCATCGCCCGCCACCTGGCGGAGCTGCACCGGCTGCACATCGCCTTGGCCGCCGATAGCCGCGCGCTGAAGCGCCTGACCACCGAGGGCCATGCCCTGTCGGAAATCGAGATCGCGGCGGAGATGCTGGAGCACTACATGGCCGCCAGCGGCGCCTTCCTGGAGAATATGCGCGGCCGCTTCGAGAGCCGCCTCGGCCTGCTGCGGCGCGGCGATCCGGTGGGGGTGGAACCCGTTCCGGGGCAAGGGGCGGTCGGGCACGGCCCCTTCTGGTACGCCTTTTCCCGACTCTGCGCCGCGCTGCGCCGGGCCGAGCGTGGCGTGCTGTGAGGGTGGAACGGCGGGGCTGCATCCCTGGCACGGAACCTGCTTAGTCTTGCTCCCGACACCGGCGCTCAGGCCGGTCCGTGATTCGGGAACATCGCATGGCCAAGCCCTTTCACCTCGCCTGGTTCCTCCAGGGCTCCAGCGTGCAGGCCTGGGGTGAGGCATGGACCGGGCATATCGGCACAAGCTGGATGCAGCCGCAGCTTTTCCTCGACATGGCGCGCAGCCTGGAACGCGCCTGCTTCGACTACATCCTGCTCGAAGACAGCTCCTATGTCGGCGAGAGCTTCAACGGCTCGACCGAGGTCTATCTGACCCACGGCCTGTCCGTGCCGCGCCAGGACCCCTCGGTGGTCGCGGCGCTGATGACGCAGGTGACCTCCCATATCGGCATCGTCCCGACCTTCGGCACCTTCGCCTATCCGCCCTATCTGCTGGCGCGGCTGATGGCGACGCTGGACCAGGTCTCGGCCGGGCGGGCGGGGTGGAACGCCGTCACCGGCAGTTCCGACATCGCCGCGATGAACTTCGGCTTGCCCGGCATGCCGGAACACGACCTGCGCTACGACATGGCCGATGAATACATGGCGGTGGTGCGCGGTCTTTGGGAATCCTGGGAGCCGGGGGCGATCATCGCCGACCGCGCTTCCGGCGTGCTGGTGGATCCCACCAAGGTCCATGCGGTGAACTTCGAGGGCAAGCACTTCAAGACGCGCGGCCCACTGAATTCCGGCCCCGCGCCGCAGGGCCGCCCGGTGATCGCACAGGCCGGAGGCAGCGCCCGCGGGCGTCGCTTCGCCGCGGCACATGCCGATACTATCGTGGTGAATGCGAAGGGCATCCCGGCCATGCGCGCCTATCGCGACGATGTCCGGCGCATGATGGTGGCCTGCGGCCGCGATCCGGACAGTTGCAAGGTGCTCTACCTGGTCAACCCGATCCTCGGCGAGACGGAGGAGGAGGCGCTGGAGCGCAAGGCGCGGCGGCAGGCGAAGGCCGAGGCGACGCTGATCCAGCGCCTGGCGCATTTCGGCAAGGTGACCAATATCGACTTCGGCCGCTTCGACCTCGACAAACCCTTGCCGGATGATGTGACAACCAACGGCCACCAGCAGAACCTGGCGCAGTTCCGCGAAAAGGCGGCGGGGCGCTCAATCCGGCAGACCATGTCGGACAACGCCACCGAATTGTCGGTCGAGCTGTGCGGCACCGTCGATTCGGTCGCCGCCCGGATGGGCGAGGTGATGCAGGAGGTCGGCGGCGACGGCTTCCTGCTCTCCATGCCCAATGTCAGCCGCCGCATCCTGGCGGAGATCGAGGACGGGCTGGTGCCCGCCTTGCAGGATCGCGGCCTTGTGCGCCGCGCCTATGAGCACGAGGGATTCCGCGACAACCTGCTGGCCTTCTGAGCCGGCCTCCGCCGGGAAAGACGGCCGTGATCGCCTTCAGTCGATCACGGCCTGATAGCTCAGCACCCGCAATTCCCGCCGCAATGGCCAGGTGGAGGAGGGCATGAGCTGGGTCAGCAGGATCACCGCCATATCCTCCGCCGGGTCCACCCAGAAGGCGGTGCTGGCGGCGCCGCCCCAGGCGCATTCGCCCGGCGTGCCGAGGATCTGCGCCCGCGCCGGGTCGAGCGTGACGGAGAAGCCCAGGCCGAAGCCGATGCCCTCCGCCGTGCTTTCGGACCAGCGCGGCTGGCCCATCGCCGCCATGTCGCCGCGCAGATGGTTCGACATCATCAGCTCGACCGTCTTGCGGCCCAGATAGCGCGTGCCGTCGAGCTCGCCCTTGTTCAGCAGCATGCGGCAGAAGCGCAGATAATCCGCCGCCGTGGAAACCAGCCCGCCGCCGCCCGAATGCACTTTTCGGGGCGACAGATAGCGGCTGGTGCTGGGGTCATCGATCAGCTTCAGACTGCGGTCGCTAGCCAGCGCGTAGTTCGCGGCGAAGCGCGCGCCCTGCCCCTCCCGCACATGGAAATCCGTGTCCACCATGCCGAGCGGATCGATCAGCCTTTCCTTGAGGAAGGTCGCGAAAGGCTGGCCGGAAATCACTTCGACCAGATAGCCCAGCACATCGGTGGACACCGAGTAATTCCACTCCGTCCCCGGCTCCGCGATCAGCGGCAGTTTTGCGAGTGCCTCCGTCACCTCGCCCAGCGAGGTTTCGGCGCTGCCATAGTCGATGCCCTGGTCGCGATACATCGCATCGACCGCGGTCGCTTGCATGAACCCATAGGTCAGGCCCGATGTATGCGTGAGCAAATCCCGGAAGGTGATGCCGCGCATGGCCGGCACCGTATCCACCTTGCCGCGTGCGCCGCCGGTGCAGACACGCTGGCCAGCAAAATACGGCAGGAAGCGGCTGATCGGATCGTCGAGCTGAAAGCGCCCCTCCTCATACAGCATCATGATCGCGGTGCTGGTGAGCGGCTTGGTCATGGAATAGATGCGATGGATCGTCTCCGGCGTCATCTCCGCGCCGCGCAGATCCGCCTTGCCGCTGCTGCCGCAATGCGCCACCTGACCGCGGCGCATCACCAGCGTGGTGGCGCCGGCGATCTTGCCATCGGCGACCAACGCGTCCCGCCAGGAATCGATGCGCGCCAGCCGCGCCGTGGAAAGCCCGACCGATTCCGGATTTCCGATGCTGATGCCACCCATGGCGCGCTCTCCTGCTGTCCCGCTCACAGATAGCCCATTCGGCGATCGCGTGAAGAGGCCTCCGGGTCGCGTGCCTCCACGGGGCCAAAGCCGCCGCCGCCGCTGGTCTCCAGCCGCACCACATCGCCCTTGCGCAGCGGCAGGTTGTCGGTCTTTGGCGGGATCGGTGATTCCAGGCCGTCGCGGCGCAGCACCAGCGCGCCCTTCGCCGCTTCGCCTCCGCCGGCCAGGCCATAGGGCGCGTGGTCGAAGCGGTCCATATTCGCGGTGAAGAAGCAGCCGGCGCTGTCGATGCGCCATTCGCGCAGCAGCCCCAGCCCGCCACGGAACTGCCCGGACCCGCCGCTGCCGCGCCGCAAGCCGTAGCGCAGCACGGTCAACGGCATCTGCGCCTCGATCATCTCGATCGGGATATTGGCGTTGTTGTGCATGCCGGAGGCATAGGCGTTCACACCATCCTTCACCGGATGCGCGCCCGACCCGCCGATCTCGATCTCCACCAGCACTTCCCGCGCCCCACTCTCCTGCACCGTCTGGAAGGTGGTGACGTAGCTGTTGCCGTAATAGGCGGCGGGAATGAGATCCGGCACAGCCTGGTGCAGCGCGCCCATCATGGCGTTCAGCAGGCGGTGCGTGACCGCGATGCGATGCGCGACCGGCGCGGGATGGCGCGCATTCACCACCAGCCCTTCGGGCGCCACCACGGTGATCGGGCGGTAGCAGCCGGCGCTCATATGCAGGGATGAATCGGCACAGCACATCAGCGCGAACATCACCGCCGCATTGGTGCTGGCCAGCGTCGCATTGGTCGGCCCCGCCACCTGCGGACCGCAGCCCGAGAGGTCGACCAGCGCCGTCTCCCCGGTGATGGTTAGCGTCACATGCAGGCGGATGCGCTCGCCGATGGCGATGCCGTCGTCGTCGAGGAAATCCTCGAATTCATAGACGCCGTCCGGCATGCGCCCGATGGCGGCGCGCATGCCCGCCTCGCTCATGTCCAGGATGCGCGCGCCGGCTTCCACCACCGCGGCCGCGCCGAAGCGCGTCGCCAGTCGCGACAGGGCGGCGGCGCCGACTTCCAGGCTCGCGAGCTGGGAGGACAGATCGCCCAGCAGTAGATCCGGCTTGCGGACATTCTGGCGGATCATCGCCCAGATGCCCTCATTGCGGCGCCCGGCCTCGATGATCTTTACGGGCGGAATCCGCAGGCCTTCCTGGAAGATTTCCGTGGCTTTCGCCGCGTAGCTGCCGGCCACCAGCCCGCCCACATCGATGTGGTGGCACAGCGTGCCGACGAAGGCGATCCGCATTCCGTCATGGAAGACCGGCCGGAAGGCCAGGATGTCCGGCAGGTGCTGGCCGCCGCAATAAGGGTCGTTGAAGATGACGACGTCACCCTCATGCCAATCCTCCGCCGGCACGTGGTCCGCCAGCAGCGTCCGCAGCGCATGCGTCATCGAATTGAGATGGCCGGGGATGCGCGCGGACTGCGCCAGGTTGCGCCCCTCCGCGTCGAAGACGGCTGTGGAGTAGTCCAGCAATTCGCGCACGATGGTGCTGCGGCTGGTGCGCCAGATGGTGATGTCCATCTCCGCCGCCGCCGCATTCAGCGCGTTGCGGATCACCTCGATTTCGATCGGACCCAACATCACGCCATCCTCCGCGCGATGATCGCGCCTTCGGGGTCGAGGGAAGCCTGCCAATGGCGGGCGATGACATGCGTCGCAAAAGCTTCCTCGATGATAGCGGGGCCTTCCAGCACATCGCCCAGCCGCAGCGCATCCCGCCGCCACACCGGCCAATCACTGGCCGCACCGCCCTGCCAGATACGGCGCGTGCCGGGCGTGGTGGCGGCATCCGGTGCCTCCGGTGCCGCTTCTGCCGGTTTGTCGAGGCGGCCGATGGCGGTGGCGCGCAGGGTGACGATCTCCACCGGATCGCCTTCCGCGGCGTAGGAGAAGCGGGCGCGGTGCGCGGTGTGGAAGCGCGCCACCAGCGGCGCCAGCGCCGGTGCCTCCGGCCAGGGCACCAGCAATTCGAAGGCCTGGCCGCGATAGCGCAGGTCTGCGGCAATCTCGACCGCGCGCCGATCCTCCGGCACCTCATCCGCCGCCAGCCGCGCCATGCCGTCGGCCCGCAGCGAGGCGACGGCCTCCGCCAGCAGCAGGGCCTGCGATTCAGCCGCCGCGTATAGCCGCGACCGCGCGATATCCTGCGCCAGGTCGGAGAACAGGATGCCGTAGGCCGATAGCGTGCCCGGCTCCCGCGGGAAGATCACCTCGGTGATGCCGAGTTCGTCGGCCACTTCCGTCGCATGCAATCCACCGGCCCCGCCGAAGGACAACAGGGAAAATTCGCGCGGATCGAGCCCTTTCTCGAACAGCGAAAGCCGCACGGCCGCGGCGAGCTGCGCATTGGTGACGCGCAGCACACCCTCCGCCGCTTCCTCCGTGCCCAACCCGAGCGGTGCGCCGATGCGCGTTTCCATCGCGTCCCGCGCCGCCGCCAGGTCCAGCGTCATCGCGCCGCCGAGAAAGAAATCCGGATCGAAGCGGCCGAGCACCGCATTGGCATCCGTCACCGTGGGTTCCACGCCGCCGCGCCCGTAGCAGACCGGCCCCGGCCTGGCGCCGGCGCTGCGCGGCCCGGCCGTCAGCCTGCCCGCCGCATCGACGGCGGAGATGGAGCCACCGCCGGCGCCGATGGTGCGCATTTCCACCATCGGCAGCCGCACCGGCAGCCCGCCCACCTCGCCCTGCGTCACCAGCCCGATGCGATGGTCCTGCACCACGCTGACATCGAAGCTGGTGCCGCCCATATCCACCGCGACGAGATTGGGCCGCGAGAGCCTGCGCGAAAGCCGCTCCGCCGCCAGCGCGCCGCCGGAGGGGCCGGAGAGCAGCAGCCGCGCCGGCTGTTCCGCCGCATGGCGCAGGCTGCACATGCCGCCATTCGACTGCACCAGGAAGATGCGCGGCTGGAAGCCACCCTCCCCCAGCCGCGACTCCAACCGGTCGAGATAGCGCCGTACCACCGGCATCAGCAGCGCGTTCAGCACGGTGGTGGAAAGCCGTTCGTATTCGCGGATTTCCGGGCTGACTTCGGAGGACAGGCTGATCGGCACGCCCGGCAACGCCTCCGCCACGGCATCCCGCAGCGCCAGTTCATGGGCGGGATTGGCATAGGCATGCAGCAGGCCGATGGCGACCGCTTCGGGTGCGGCCGCGCGCAGCCGCGCCATCACCGCGCCGAGGCCATCCAGCTTCTGTTCCACGCTGCCATCGGCGCGCAGCCGTTCGGCCACGCCGAAGCGCATGTCGCGTTCGATCAGGCAGGGAAAGGGGTCAGGCGCCAGGCCGTAGATATCGCGGCGGACGTGGCGCGTGATCTCCAGGACATCCTCGAAGCCTGCGGTGGTCAGCAGCACGCCGCGCGCCAGCTTGCGTTCCAGCACGGCATTGGTGGCGATGGTCGTGCCGTGCAGCAGCAGCCCCACCTCGGCCAGCGAAAAGCCGAAGCGCGCCGCCGCCTCCCGCACCCCGGTCAGCAGGCCCTCGGAGGGATCGGCGGGGGTTGTGGGGGTCTTCCAGGCCTGGATGCGGCCCTGACGGGCATCGAGGATCTGCAGATCGGTGAAGGTGCCGCCGATATCGACGGCGATGCGCACGGGCTTCGCGGCGCTCATGCGCGTGGTTGTTCCATCTGCGGGAAAACGGATTTCGGCATGGGCATTCTCCGGCTGCGGCGCGATGGAACACGAGGATGGCACCCGGATGGAAGCCCCCATGCCTGCGCTTGCCGTCGAAGGGCGGCGCCACCTATGCTTTTTCCAACAGGGGAAACGGAATGAACGGCATGACCACGGTGCGCCAGGCGGTGCTGGACCTGTTGCGGTCGCTTGGCGTCACCACGGTCTTCGGCAATCCGGGCTCCACCGAGATGCCCTTCCTCGACCGCTTCCCGGGTGATTTCCGCTACATCCTCGGCCTGCAGGAATCCTGCGTTGTCGGCATGGCGGACGGCTATGCGCGCGCCAGCGGCCAGGCGGCCTTCGTCAATCTGCATTCGGCGGCGGGCGTGGGGCATGCGCTGGGCAATGTCTTCACCGCGCATCGCAACCAGGCACCACTGGTGATCACCGCCGGCCAGCAGGTGCGCGCTTTGCTGCCGAACCAGCCCTTTCTGGGCGCGACGGATGCGGCGCAATTTCCCAAACCCTACGTAAAATTCAGCATCGAGCCGGCGCGGGCCGAGGATGTGCCGGCCGCCATCGCCCAGGCGCATCGCATCGCCCTGCGCCGGCCCTGCGGCCCCACCTTCGTCTCCATCCCCGCCGATGACTGGGGCCGGCCCTGCGCGCCGCTGGTGCCGCGTATCCTATCGCCGGACAGCGCCCCTGACCCGGCGCTGGTCGCCGAAGCGGCGAAGGCCATCGCGGCGTCGCGCCGGCCCGTGCTGGTGGCGGGGCCGGAGGTGGATCAGGAAGGCATGGGCGAGGCCTTCGTCGCCCTGGCGGAGGCGATCGGCGCGCCGGTGCTGACCAGCCCCTTCGCAAGCCGCATCGCCTTCCCCGAGGATCATCGGCTTTTTGCCGGCTTCCTGGCCGCCGCGCCGCAGGCGGTTTCCGACGCGCTGGCGCCTTATGACTGCGTGCTGGTGGTGGGCGCGCCGGTCTTCACCTTCCATGTCGCCGGCGAGGCCACGATCTTTGGGCGCGGCGTGCCGATCTTTCACCTGACCGCGGATGATGCCACCGCCGCCAGCGCGCCCGCCGGCACCAGCATTCTGGGCAGCCTGCGTTTCTCGGTCCCGGCCCTGACGGCGGCCTTGCCGGCGATGCACCGCGTGCCGCCGCCGCCCCGCATGGCCGCGACACCACCTTTGCCGGCTGACCCCATCCCCGCCGCCTGGCTGCTGCACCGCCTGCACCTCGCCATGCCCAAGGACGCGATTCTGGTGGAGGAGGCGCCGTCGCATCGGCCGGCCATGCAGGCGCAGATGCCGCGCAGCCAGTGGGGCAGCTTCTTCACCATGGCCAGCGGCGGGCTGGGCTACGGCCTGCCGGCGGCGGTGGGGGTGGCGCTGGCGAAGCCGGACCAGCGCGTGGTCTGCCTGATCGGCGACGGCTCCATGATGTACAGCCCCCAGGCGCTGTGGACCGCCGTGCAGCACGGGCTGCGCCTGACCACTGTCGTCATCAACAATGGCGGCTACGGCGCCATGCGCTCCATCGGCCAGGCCATGCAGGTGCGCGACATCCCCGGCATCGACCTGCCGGGCCTCGACTTCGTCCGCATCGCGCAAGGCATGGGCTGCCCCGGCCTGCGCGTCACCGACCCGGCGATGCTCGACGCCGCGCTGCACGAGGCCTGCCAGGCCGAAGGACCCATGCTGGTGGAGGTCGTCGTCGATGCGGCGATCCCCACCCTGTACCACAAGGCCTGACAAACGGGCCGGGACATTAGGGAGAGAGAATGCCCATGCCCATCGTCACCCGCCGCTTCACCCTGACCGCCGGGGCACTGCTCGCCACGCCGGCCCTTGCCCAGTCCTGGCCCTCGCGCCCGGTGCGCATCGTCGTGCCCTTCCCGCCCGGCGGGCTGGTGGACACGCTGGCCCGCGCCTTGGCGCCGCGCCTCTCCGAACGCTTCGGCCAGCCCTTCGTGGTGGAGAACCGGGCCGGCGCCGGTGGCAATATCGGCGCGGATGCCGTGGCGAAATCCGCGCCGGATGGGCACACGCTGCTGGCCAGCTCGCTCGGGCCGGTGGCGGTGAACCAGTACATCTACCGCTCCATGCCCTTCGACACGCAGACCGCCTTCGCGCCCATCGTGCTGCTGATCAGCACGCCGAAGGTGCTGTGTGTCGGCCCCGCACGGCCGTGGCAGGATGTGACGGCGCTGGTCGCGGCGGCGAAGGCCGCGCCGGGCACGCTGACGGGTGGTTCCGCCGGCCCGGGCACCAGCCTGCATCTGGCGCTGGAGCTGTTCAAGCAGACCACCGGCACGGATATCCAGCACATCCCTTATCGCGGCGCCGCGCAGGCGATCACGGATCTCGTCGGCGGGCAGATCGACCTCGTCATCGACAACCTGCCCAATATCCTGGGCCAGATCACCGGCGGGCAGGTGCGCGCCCTGGCTGCCGCCACGCCGCAGCGCCTGCCGCAATTGCCGCAGGTGCCGACCATGGCGGAGGCCGGCATCGACTTCGTCTTCGGCACCGCCTTCGGGCTGGTGGCGCCGGCCGGCACGGATGATGGCATCGTCCAGCGCCTGTCGGTCACGGTGACGGAGGCGCTGCGCGATCCGGCCATCGGCGGCCGCCTGGCGCAGCAGGGCGCCATACTGGGTGGCGGCTCGCCCGCCGATTTCGCCGCGCTGATCGCGCGGGAGAAGACCACACTGGAACCGGTGATCCGCGCCGCCGGCATTCGCGCCGAATAGGCGTGGCAGGAGAGACACGACCCATGCCCGCATACCGTCCCTGGCGGCCCGCTTTGGGCCTGATCCTGGCTTTCGCCTTCACCGCGCCAGGCGCCTTCGCCGCCCAGCTCATCCTCCATGACGGCACGCGTCAGGTGGAGATCGACACCCCCGCGCTGCTGGCGCGACCCGATCGGGTTGAGGTCGCGATCGAACGCGACCAGGCCTATGGCGGTGCCACGCGCTACCAGGCGGTGCCGCTGGCCGCGCTGCTGGAGAGCTTCCCGGCGGAGGATCCCGGCGGCACGCTGGAAGCCGCGGCGACAGATGGCTTTGCCGCGCAGATCCCGCTCTCCCTTGTGCGCAGCGCCGGCCCGGATGCCGCGCGCGGCTGGCTGGCGATCGAGACGCCGGAGGCCGCCTGGCCATCGCTGCCCGGCAAGCCGGTCAGTGCCGGGCCGTTCTACATCGTCTGGGAAAGGCCCTCGCTCTCCGGCGTTTCGCCGGAATACTGGGCTTATCAGCTGGCGGCGCTGCGCTATGTCGCCTCGCCGGCCCGGCGCTGGCCGCAGATGACGGTGGATGCCGCGCTGCCGGCGGATCATCCGGCACGGCTCGGGCAGGCCGCCTATACCGCCATCTGCCTGTCCTGCCACCGCATCAACGGCGCGGGTTCGGCCGAGATGGGCCCCGACCTGAACCAGCCGATGAGCCCGGTGGAGTATTTTCGAACCCCGGCGCTCCGCCGCTACATCCGCGACCCGGCCAGCCTCCGCAGTTGGCCTGACCAGAAGATGCCGGGTTTTACGGTCGAGCAGCTCAGCGAGGCGCAGCTCGACGGCCTGATCGCCTATTTCGAGCATATGGCGGCGCGCCGCCCGGCCCGATGAAGCAGGATGGCCGGACCCCATGGGGTCCGGCCATTTGAGAAAGAATCACTCGGCCTTGATGTTGTTGGCGCGGATGACCTCCGCCCACTTCTCCAGCTCCCGCCGCATGAAGGCACCGAATTCCGCGCGGCTGTTGCCACCCGGGATCGCGCCCTGGCCATCCAGCTGGCGACGCACTTCCGGGTCGTTCAACGCACCGGCCAGGGCGCCATGCAGCGCCACCAAAATCGGCTCCGGCGTGCGGGCCGGCGCCACGAAGCCGTGCCAGTTGCTGGCATCGACCGCCGGCAGTCCGACCTCGCGCATCGTCGGCACATCCGGAAGCCAGGACAGGCGCTCCGCCGTGCCCACCGCCAGCGCCCGCATGGTGCCGCCACGGATATGGCCGAGCAGCACGGGCAGGTCAGCGAAGCCGAGCTGCACCTCATTGGTCAGGATCGCCGTGGAGAGCGCGCCGCCGGAGCGGTAGGAGATATGGACGATGTCCAGCCCCGCCGCCGCGCGCAGCTGCTCCGCCGCCAGATGCGGCATGCTGCCCGACCCGGTGGAGCCGAAATTCAGCGCGCCGGGCCGCGCCTTGGCGGCCGCGATCAGGTCCTGGATGGTCTGGAAGCCGGTTGCCACGGGCACCACCAGCGGTTCCGGCACCAGCACGCCGAGGGTCAACGGCGCCAGATCGGTCAGCGGGTTGTAGGGTGTGCCCCGGTCGAGGCTCGGTGAAATGGCCAGGCCGCCGGCGCTGCCCATGCCGAAGATATAGCCATCCGGCGCGGCGCGGGCGATGACATCCAGGCCGGTCACGCCGCCGGCGCCGGCGCGGTTGTCCACGATCACCGGCTGGCCGAGGGTGGCGGAGAGCTTCGGCACCAGGATGCGGGCGACGATGTCGCTGGGGCCGCCGGCGCCGAAGGGCACGACCAGGCGGATCGGCCGGTCGGGCCAGGAGGACTGTGCCATGGCGGGCAGCACGGTGAGCGCGCCAAGCAGCGCGCCGAGGGCGAGACGTCGGATCATTGTTTTCCTCCTTGGTGGTGGCGTCGAAACGTCGTTGTCAGTCGAAATGGGGCAGGCGGTAGAAGCGGGCGGCACTGCGCCAGAACAGGTCGGCCTTGGCCTCCGCCGAAGCGCCCTGCGCCAGGCGCTTGAAGGCGTTCCAGCCGGCGGCATAGCCGAAGCCACCCTTGTCGACGGGGAAGTTGCTCTCGAACATGCAGCGATCCGTGCCGAAGCTCTCGATGCAGGCTTCCATCCAGGGCCGCCAGGCCTCGGCGAGCTGGGTGGAGGAAGGCGCGATCGCGCCGGCCTCGAAGCCGAAGCCCGGCTGCCGCATGCCGAGCCCGCCCAGCTTGACCATCACATTCGGGCAGGTGGCGAGATCGCGCATATGGCGCGACCATTCGGCGAAGACCTCATCCCGCTTCCCGGCATAGCGGCCAATCCCCAGGATGCCGCCACAATGGTCAAGGACGATCGGCGTCCCGGGAAAGGCGCGGGCCAGCGCCGTCAGGCGCGGGATCTGCGGGAAGAACATCCAGGCGTCGTAGCTGAGGCCGAGCGGCGCCAGCTGCGCAAAGCCGGCGCGGAATTCGGGGGAATCGAGCATGTCCTCCGCCGGCTGATAGGCCGGGTTCAGCATCGCCGGGTCGGGGTCCCAGGTGGCGATATGGCGGATGCCGCGAAAGCGATCACCGCCGGCGCGGATATGCGCCTCCAGCACTGGCCGCACCGCGGCACCGAGCCGCAGATCCGCGAAACCCACGATGCCGGCGCAGACCCGCACATCGCCATAGCCACCGCTGGCGCACATGGCGGCGACGCCATTGGCGAATTCGGTCTCCCCCACCGGCTGCATCTCCACCGGCCCGTCCGCACGGTGCATGGCGCGGGCCTGGATGAAGACGGTGGCGCGCACGTCGTGGCCGCTGCGGATATCGGCCAGCATCTCATCCAGCAGATAGCGCCAGCCCGGCCGGTCCCACAGGTGATGATGCGGATCGATGATGAGCTGGCCCGGGTCGAGGATCTCCTCCTTCCGCGCCGCCAGCCAGTCCTCCCGGACCGAAAGGTAGTGCGTGCTCATGGCCAGGCCGCCGCTTCCGGCTCCTCGCCGAGTTCCGGCGCCAGCGCATCGGGCAGGCCGATCTCGAAGGCGTTCAGCGTCAGCGCGACCATGGAGTAGTAGCCGACCAGCGCCACCAGCTCGACCATGCCGCGCTCGCCCAGCACCTGGGTGCCGTGGTCGTGCAACGCCTGCGGCAGGCGCGCGCTGCCGACCAGGATGCGCGCCACGTCGTAGACGGCGCGTTCGCGGTCATCGGCCAGCGCGGGTTCGCGGCGCGCGGCGATGGCGGCGATCACCTCCGGATCCATGCCGGCCTTCAGGCCTTCGCGCTTATGCGCCATCCATTCGTAGTGAGAGGTCCAGTGCCGCGCGGTGACCAGGATGGCGAGCTCGCTCAGCTTCGGCTCCAGCGTCGTCTGGTAGCGCAGCAGCTCGCCCAGCTTCTGGCCGCGGCGCGCCAGTTCCGGGTTGCGGATCCAGGCGAACATCGGCGCCGGCACGCGGCCGCGCAGGCCGGAGACGACCTCGGCGCAAACCTCCGCCTGTTCGGGCGTGCGGTCGGCTTCCGCCGGAAGTGTCAGTCGGGCCATGGTGTTTCCTCCTTCAGACAAGTTCGCGGATCGGCGTCGGGTCGCCGCCGAGCGCCGCCGTCACCGCCAACGCCTCCCGCACCACCAGCGCGGTGCAGAGCGCCTCGGCGGCGGTGTTGAAGCGATAGAGCGGCAGGGTGATGCCGATGGAACCGGCGAGCAGGCCGCCCGCCCCCAGCACAGGCGCGGCGATGGCGGCCACATCCTGCAGCCGCTCTCCCCGGCTGATGATCGGCAGGCGCGGACGCTGGTCCGGCGGCACGTCCAGCGCCAGCAGCGCGCGGCCATGCCCGCCGATGCCCAGCGGCTGCGCCTCCCCCACACGCGCAAAGTCGCGCACGGGATGCGGGCTTTCCAGGCGGAACAGGCAGCGTCGCCGGTCGCCGTCGCGGACGAAGAAGGTGGCGCTCTCGCCGCTTTCGGCGCGCAGCCGTTCCAGCGCCGGGCGCACATGGTCATCGAGCCGCAGGTTGCGCCGGAAGCGCTCCCCCAGCAGCAGCAGCGTGGCGCCCAGCACATAGCCGCCGGTCGGCAGCCGCTTGACGAAGCCATGGCTTTCCAGCGTGCCGAGCAGGCGCAGCGCCGTGGTCAGGTGCAGCCCGCTGCGCCGCGCCAGATCCGCCAGCGGCAGCGCCCCCTCCTCCTCCCGGAACGCATCGAGCAGGGCCAAAGCGCGGTCCACGGCGCGCACATTGCCCTCCAGCCCCGCCACTTCGGGCGGCGCTTCGACAGGGCTCGCACGGCGAGGCCGGGGCGTGGCGGTGTCCTTGGGCTTCCTCATTGGGCGGACCTTACCGGATACATCCACAGCATGGAAGTGTATTGCACTCTGTGGAGAACAGGGTTATCGCCGCCGCAACAGCAACAGGCCGGAGGACGCCATGCAGCCCATTTCCCGCCGCCTTGCCTTGGGCGCTGCCGCCAGCCTGTTGGCCGCGCCGGCCCTGAACCGGCAGGCCAACGCCCAGCCCGCCTGGCCGAACCGCCCCATCACCCTTCTGGTCCCCTTCGCCCCTGGCGGCGCCTCCGACATCGCCGCGCGGGCGATCAATGTCCGGCTCTCCGAACGCCTGGGCCAGTCCGTGGTGGTGGAGAACCGGCCGGGCGCCAATGGCCAGCTCGCGGCGCGGCAGCTGATGCGCGCGGCGCCGGATGGGCACACGCTGATGGTCGGCTCGATCGGTGTCTTCGCGCTGAACGCGGTGCTGTATCGCAATGCCGGCTACGACCCGCTGACGGATTTCAGCCCGGTGACGCTGGCCGTCACCACGCCGAACGTGCTGGTGGTGAACCCCGAGGTCGCGCCGGTGCACACGCTGGCGGAGCTGATCGCCTGGATGAAGGCGAAGCGCGGCGATGTGTTCCACGCCACCAGCGGCATCGGCTCCTCCCCGCATCTGACCATGGAGCTTTTCACCCAGCTGACGGGGACGGAGGCGACGCATGTTCCCTCCCGCGGCGGTGCCACGGCGGTGCTGGACCAGCTCGCCGGCCGCGTGCAGGTGTCCTTCCAGGGCCTCGGCACCATCATCGGCCCGGTGCGCGACGGCAAGCTGCGCGCCATCCTGGTCACCGCCGATCAGCGCAGCAAGCTGCTGCCGGATGTGCCGACCGCCGCCGAGGCCGGACTGCCCGATTTCAACGTCAGCTCCTGGCAGGCGGCGATGGGCCCGGCCGGCATTCCGGCGCCGCTGCTGGACCGCATCAGCACGGAAATGGCGGCGGTGCTGAAGGACCCCACCAATGCGGCGATCCTGGAGGAGGCCGGCTACAGCGTGGTCGCCAACAGCCCCGCCGAATACGCCGCCTTCCAGCGCGCCGAGATCGATCGCTGGCGCCGCGTCGCCCGCGCCGCGAACATCTCGCTCGATTGATTCCCCTTCCCCTCATATCGGAGTTCCCCCGCATGTCCGCTCGCTTCACCGGCAAGATCGTCCTCGTCACCGGCGCCGGTTCCGTCGGCACCGGCTGGGGCAATGGCCGCGCCATCGCGGTCGGCTTCGCGCGGGAGGGTGCGACGGTGATCGGCCTTGATCGCGACCTGGAATCAATGGTGGAAACCGCCGCGCGCGTGGCGGAGGTGGATGGCCGCTTCCAGCCGCTGCAATGCGATGTGACCAGCAGCGACGCCATCGCGAAGCTTGTCACCGGCATCGCCGCCGAGCATGGCCGCATCGACATCCTTGTGAACAATGTCGGCGGCTCCGCCGCTGGCGGCCCGGTGGAGATGGCGGAGGAGGTCTGGGACGCGCAGATCGACCACAATCTGAAAAGCGTGTTCCTGACCTGCAAGCATGTGATTCCGGTGATGGAAGCCGGCGGCGGCGGCGCCATCGTCAACCTCGCCTCCACCTCTGGCATCCGCTGGACGGGCGCGGCGCAGGTTGCCTATGCGGCGTCGAAGGCCGGCGTCATCCAGTTCTCTCGCGTCGTCGCCATCCAATACGCAACGCGAGGCATCCGCGCGAACACCGTGGTGCCGGGGCAGATGCACACGCCGATGGTGGAGGTGCGCCTCGCCGGCCAGCGTGCCGGCGGCGATGTGGAGGCGCTGATCAAGCAGCGCGTTGCCCGCATCCCGCTGGGCTTCGCCGGCGACGGCCGCGACACAGCCAATGCCGTGCTGTTCCTGGCCTCCGACGAAGCGCGCTTCATCACCGGGACGGAGCTGGTGGTGGATGGCGGCATGTCCGTGCGCTGCGGCTGACGCCCATCCGGGCGCTCGGACCGGTCATTCGACCGGTCCGCTGATATCAGGCCTTCGCCTGCACCCGCTTCAGCGGCAGCCAGGCCTGCCAGCGCAGACCCTCCGCCGGCCAGTCGGCGGCCAGCCGGCCGCCCAGTTGCCGCACCACCGTCGCCTCGATCAGGCTGGTGCCGAAGCCGCGACGGCCTGGCACGGCCACGGCCGTCCCGCCGGCCTCCTCCCAGTTCAGATGCAGGACCGGACCGGCGGCGTCCTCCTCCACCTTCCAGCCGATGGTGACCCTGCCTTGCGGGCATGCCAAGGCGCCATATTTGGCGGCGTTGGTGGCCAGTTCGTGGAAGGTCATGGACAGCGCCTGCACCGCGGGCGGCGCCAGGGACAGGGCCGGCCCGTCATAATGCGCGGCGGGGCCTGCGGCGCCCAGGAACGGCCCCAGCTCCCCCTCCACCACCGATCGCAGTTCCGCGCCGCCCCACTGCCCCTGCGCCAATAGCGTATGCGCCCGCGCCAGGGCCATCACCCGGCCCTCGATCGCCTGGGCAAAGGCGGCGGGGTCGTCGCGCGGGGTCAGGCGCAGCGCGGATTGCACCACGGCCAGCGCATTCTTGGCGCGGTGGTCGACCTCCCGCGCCAGCAGCGCCTGGCGTTCCTCCGCATCCCGCCGCGCCGTCACATCCTGCGCGGTGCCGATCATGCGCAGCGCCGCGCCGGTGGCCGGGTCCCGCTCAGCGGCGCGGGCGTAGCATTCCACCCAGCGCCACTGGCCGTCGGGCCGCTGGAAGCGATAGGTCATCTTGGCGCGTTCCGCGGCACCGGAGCGCACGCTGTCCAGCGCCGCCTCCAGCCCGTCCCGGTCCTGCGGATGCACATGGTCGCGCCAGGCCGGATAGGGGCCGAAGGCGCCCTGGCCGGAGAGCCCGAAAATCTCCAGCATCCGCGCATCCCGGACCACGCGCTGGTCGCGCAGATCCACCTCCCAGGTCGCCAGCTCCGCGGCCTCCAGCGCCAGGCGCTGGCGTTGCGCGCCGTCGCGCAATTCCATCTCCGAAGCGATCACCGCCTGGCGCAGCCGCTCGAACTCCCGCACCGTGGCGGCCGGCACCTCGACGGCGCTGGGCTGCAGGCCCCCCGTCGCCACCCCTTCGACCCGCGCCAGCAGCGCCTCCACCGGCCTCAGCAGGCGGCGGGACAGGGCGACGGCCAGGGCGAGGCCCAGCAGCAGCGCCAGGGCGCCGCCCCCGGCCAGCGCCGTCAGGGCGGCGCGCCGCCCCTGGTCGAAGCTGGCCTCCGGTTCATTCACCCAGACCATCCAGCCAGGGGCGGCGGACAGGCGATGGAAGGCGGTACGGATTGGCGCACCGTCCGAAAGGGCTCTGCCACGCAGCAGGCCGCCCTGGCCCAGCTGGCCATCCTCCGGCCGCGGTGGGCGACGCTGGCCGACCAGCCGCGCCTGATCCCGGGAATGAGCAACGATGGTCCCACCGCCATCGGTCAGGGCCGCGGCGCCGGGGCCGCCTTCCATCGGGCCGGCCAGCAGCGCCGACAGGCGTTCCGGCAACAAGGGCATGCCGGTGACGCGCCAGACCGCATTGTCGCGCCAGATCGGCACCAGGACGAAGGCGGCCGCCTGGCCCGACACGCGCCCGATGGCGAGGTCGGCGATGACGGGGCGGCCGGTGACGAAGACCTCCTCCACCCAGCGCCCGCCACCACCCGCCCCGATCGCGCCGCCCGGCCCGGGCAGTGGTACGGCGGTGGCGGCGACGGTGTTGAGCACCGGCCGCCCGCCGCGATCGAACACGGCCACCCAGCCACCGAAGGCTCCGCCGGTCTTGCGCGCCAGATCCTCGAAGGCGGCATCGGCCTGCCCGGCGCCGGGCGTGGCCGCCAGCACGGTCAGCGCGGCGCGGTAGCCGGCGATGTGGCTGTCAATGGTGGCGGCCAGGGCCTGGGCGGTATCGATCAGCCGCGCCTGGTTGGCGGCTTCCCGACCGCGCAGAGCCTCCCACGACACGGCCGCGCCGAAGGCCAGGGCCGGCAACAGCACCGCCAGGACGAGTGCCACCAGGTGGAAGCGCAGGCCGCGCAGCCGTTTCAGCGGCCTGGGAGCGTCCGGCCCGCCCTCGCCTGTCTCGCGTTGGATCTGCATCAGGTCACAATATGAGAGGTTGCGTCATGTGGCGCCACTACACGCCACAGGATACCCTGTTACTCGCAACGAACGATGCAGTCCCCCCCCAAATGCGGCGTCGATGGCCGGCGGGTCAGAGGCGAATGCGGCATCCCCTCGGATCGAAATGGAGCGCGGCGAAATCCGGCAGCGCCAGCGCATCCTCCGCCAGGCAGATATCCTGCGCGGCATTGCCGAGGGATTTGAACACTGTGACCTCGCCCGCATCCTGCCGCCCGCGCAACCGGCCTTCCAGCGCCGCGCCGATCTCGCCCAGCACGCGCGCTTGATCCAGTGCGCCATTCGCCAAAGGCTGCACGAGGTCGCCGGCGCGGGCCAGGCAGGCGGCCTCGCTGTCGCACCAGAACAGGCCGGAGCGTGCCAGATCGTCATCCGCCTCCCGCGTCTCCGGCCGGAAGGCGCCGCCGAGATTGACATGGGTGCCGGGTCGCAGCGCCGCCCCGGGAAAGACCGGGGTGTCCGAATTGGTCACGGTGGTGACGATATCGGCCTCCGCCACCAGGGCCGGATCGGTCACCGCCTCCGCCACCATGCCCTCCGCCCGCAGCGCGGCGGCCAGGGCCTCCGCCCGGGTGGCGCTACGACCGATGACGAGGGTGCGGGTGATCGGCCGCACCTTCGCCACCAGCCGCGCGCAGGGCCCCGCCAACCGGCCGGCGCCGAAGACGACCTGAGTGCGGGACTCCGGCCGCGCCAAAAGCCGTGTCGCCACGGCGATGCCGCCGGCGGTGCGCCAGTCCGTGAGGAAGTCGGCCGACAGCAGACCGAGCGGCGCCAGGCTTTCACTGTCGAACAGCAGCACCATGGCGGTGCTGGCACTGCCCCGCGTGGCGATCACCTTCAGGCCAAAGACCCGCCCGGGCAGATAGCCGGGCATGGCGAAGACCACGCCGGTGCCATCCGGCCGCGCAATCTCCGACCGCACCGGCACCAGGATCTCGCCACGCGACAGGGCGATGAAGGCGCGCTGGCTGCTTTCCACGGCGAGTTCCGGCGTCAGCAGGCGCCGCAACTCGGCCTCCGACATCAGGCGCATCGCGGCATCCCCAGCAGCTTGCCCAGGCCCGGCAGGGGCGTGGCATGGCCGGCCAGGCGCAAGGCCTGCCACAGCAGCGCGCTGTTGGAGGTCACCACGGGGATGCCCAGCTCCGCCTCCAGCGCCGCGATGCTGGCGAAGCTGGGCAGGTCGGTGGCCAGCAGCACGACGGCCTCCGCCCCCTCCCGCGCCAGGCCGCGCACGAAATCCCGCAGCCGGTCCGGCCGCACCTCCGGCACCTCCCGCATCGCCAGGATGTCGAGCGTGGCGTGGCCGGTCAGGTCGAAACCCTGGGCCTGGAAGAAGGGTGGCGTCAGGGCATGGATCGCGGCCGGATAAGGCGTGCCGAGGGCGATTTGGCGCGCGCCCAGCGCCTCCAGCGCCGCTTCCATTGCGGTCCAGGCGGAGGCGCAGGCAACGCCGGTGATGGCCTGCACGGCGGTGGTGCGGTGCGTGTTCCAGCCTGGCTCCATGATGAAGGTGGTGACCATGTCCGCCAGCAGGATCACGTCCACGCCCGTCGCGGCGAGTTCCGCGACGGCGCGGTCCATCTCGCCTTCCATGCTTCGAACCGCTTCCGCCGTCAGGTCGCCGCGCGCCAGGATCCGCGTGGCATAGAGGGCGGTGCCGGGCGGCAGGACCGACCAGAATTCAGGCTCGATGACCGAGTTGTTCGCCGGCACGACCAGACCGATGCGCCCTGGCGGGCCGAATTGCGGGGGGGTGGGCATCGGGCGCGGAGGGCCTCATACTGGATCCAAGAATCCACTAGAGGCGGTCACCCGCGGAGCGTCAAGGCGGGCACCGCGCGCAGCCGGAAGGACGCAGCTTCAGATGCCCAGCGAATCCGCCCAGGACCTGTGCCTGAGCTATCTGCGGGAGGAAATCCTCTCCGGCCGCCTGCCCCCCGGCACCCGCATCCGCCCCGAACAGATCGCCCTCCATCTCGGCCTCAGCCGCATGCCGGTGCGGGAGGCGTTGCACCAATTGGACGCGGAAGGGCTGGTGACGCTGCGCCCGAATCGCGGCGCGCTGGTCACCGAGTTGAACCGCCGCGACCTGCTGGAAATCTTCGAGATGCGCGCCTTGCTGGAGGGCCTCTGCGCCCGCCACGCCGCGCGCGAGGCCACCGCGGCGGATATCGAAGAGCTGGATGCCGAGGCGCAGGCGATGCGCCGCGTGGCGCGCGACCCGGCACGCTGGGTGGAGCGGCACGAGGCCTTCCACGACCGGCTGTGCACGCTCGGCGACCGCCCGCGCGCGGCGACGGAGGCGCGGCGGCTGCGGCTTCTGGTGCGGCCCTTGCTGCGCGGCTATGCGGCGGTGGAGCGCGACCCCGAAACGCTGGGCCATGAGCATGAGGTGATTGTCGACGCGCTGCGCGACCGCGATGCGCGGCGGGCGGAAAAGCTGGCGGTGCTGCATGTGCAGGCCAATGCCGAGGCGCTGCTCGGCCTGATCCCCGCCTCCAGCGGCTGATGATCGATAGGCTGATCCTGGGCGGCCGTATCGCCACGGCCGATGGCCTGGTCGAGGCCGGGCTGGCGCTGCGCGACGGCCGGGTCGTGGCCTGGCTCGCGCCCGGCGAAACGGTGGCGGCGGCGGAGGTGATCCAGGCCGAGGGTCTGGTGCTGCTGCCCGGGCTGATCGACGCCCATGTGCATTTCCGCGACCCCGGCCTCACCCATAAGGAGGATTTTTCCAGCGGCAGCGCCGCCGCCGCGCTGGGCGGCGTGACGACGGCGCTGGTGATGCCCACGGATGTGCCCGCCACGCTGACGGGGGATGATCTGCGCGCCAAGGCGGCGCTGGTGCCGGGACGGTCCTGGATCGATATCGGGCTGCAAGGCGCGGCGGTGGTGCCGGGCGAGGTGGCGGGGCTCGCCGCCGCCGGCGCCGTCTCCATCGAGGTGTTTCTCGGCGATATCGCGCCGCATCTGAAGCTGCGCGACGATGCGGCGCTGGCCGGCATCCTGGCGGAGGCCGCCGCCGCCGGACTGACGGTCGGCGTCAGCCCCGCCGATGACGTGGTGATCGGCCCGGCCGAGGCGGAGGCCCGACGATCGGGCGGCGACCCCCTCGCCTTCTACCGATCCCGCCCACCTGGAAGCGAGGCGCGTGGCACGGCGCGGGCGCTGGCCCTGGCGCGTGGCGCGATGCATCTGCGCCAGATCTCCTGCCGCGACTCGCTGGCCCTGCTGCGGGCCGCCCGCGCCGTCGGCCGCGACGTCACCGCCGAAACCACGCCGCACTACCTGCTGCTGGAGGAGGAGGAGATTCGTCGCCAGGGGCCCTTCGCCAAAATCCTGCCGCCGCTGCGGCAGGCGGCGGATCGCGCGGCGCTCTGGGCCGCGCTGCGGGATGGCGCTGTGGACATGGTGGCCACCGACCATGCGCCGCATACCGAGGCGGAAAAGATGGCGGATATCTGGGCGGCGCCGGGCGGCTTTCCCGGCGTGCAGACGCTGCTGCCGCTGATGCTGCAGGCGGTGGCGGAAGGCGCGATCGGCTGGGGCGAGCTGGTGCGGCTGTGCTGCGAGGCGCCGGCCCGGCGCTTTGGCCTGGCCCCGCGCAAGGGGTCCCTGTCGGTCGGCGCCGAGGCGGATATCGTGCTGGTGGACCCGGCGCGGCCCGGCGAAATCCGCGATGCCGACCAGGCCAGCCGCGCCGGTCGCACCCCCTTCGCCGGCCGCGCCATCACCGGCTGGCCCGTCGCCACCTTCCTGCGCGGCACCTGCATCATGCGCGAGGGTCTGCTTCAGGGCAGGCCGCTCGGCCGTGTGGTGGCGCCGGGCTGACCGGCTGTTTGAACGAAAGGCTTGCCAGCCTTCGCATTCCTCCCAAGATGACCATCGGTTCATGAGGGAGGATGCGATGTACCGCCGCCACCTGCTCAGCCTTGCCTCGGCCAGCCTGGCCGCACCCGCCTTGCTACAGACCCGCGCCGCACAGGCCAGCACGCCAGTGCCGCCGGGCTATCGTGTGACCTGGTTCGACGCCAAGGCCCCCGGCGTGACGGAGCGCGTCGGCTCCCGTGACATCACCGCCGTGGGCGATGGCACCTATTGGTTCTGCGGCCAGCGCAACGGCACGCTGAACCGGCTGGACCCGCGCAGCGGCGCGATCCGGGAGGTGAAACTCGGCCCCGGCGCCCGCCCGCATGGCGTCATCACCGGCCCGGACGGCGCCGCCTGGGTGACCGAGGGTGGGCAGAACGCCATCGCCCGCGTCGATCCGGCCGACCATCGCGTGCAGCTCTGGAAGCTTCCGGAGCGCTTCGCCAATGGCAACCTGAACACCGGCGTCTTCGACGGCCACGGGACCTATTGGTTCACCGGCCAGAACGGCATCTACGGCCGCTTCCAGCCCGCCAGTGAAAAGCTGGATGTCTGGGAGGCGCCACGCGGCCGCGGCCCCTATGGCATCACCCGCACGCCGCAGGGCACCATCTGGTACGTCTCCCTGGCCGGCAACCACCTGGCGCAGATCGAGGATCTGGAGACCGCCCGGGTCCGCATCGTCGAGCCGCCGACCCCCAACCAAGGCGCCCGCCGGGTCTGGACCGACAGCCAGGGGCGACTGTGGATCAGTGAATGGAACAGCGGCAACGTCTCCCTGCACGATCCGCGCGATGGGTCCTGGCGGGCTTGGCGCCTGCCGGGCGAAAGGCCACGCGCCTATTCGGTCTATGTCGATCCGGCCGACAAGGTCTGGCTGACCGACTTCCCGGCCAATGCCGTGGTCCGCTTTGACCCAGCCACCGAAACCTTCCTGTCCTTCCCCTCAGACCGGCCGGGCGCCAATGTCCGGCAGATGGATGGCGTGGCAGGCGAGGCCTGGGGCGGGGAGAGCGGCACGGACCGCATCGTCCGGATCGAATACGGGCTTTGAGGGGGTTGATGGTGCTGGCGCTGGCCCTGTCCAGCCCAGCGCTGGCGCAGGACGGACGCGCGGTGTTCGAGACCCACTGCGCCTCCTGCCACGCGGTGGAACGCGGGGCGGAGGCCGGGCCGGGGCCGAACCTCGCTGGCGTCATGGGGCGGCGCATCGGCGGCGATGCCGCCTTCGGCTATTCGCCGGCGCTGGAACAGGCCGGCCGAAGCTGGGATCGCGCGTTGCTGCTACGCTTCCTGGCCGATCCGGAGGAGGTGTTTCCCGGAACCTGGATGGGCGCCAACAGCCTCTCCAACCCCGCCGAACGGGCGGCGGTGGCTGATTTCCTTCAGTCGGTCAGGTAGCGCGCCGTCAGATGGGCGGTGAAATCCGCCGGGTCCAGCGGCTTTCCGGTGGCCGCGCGCAACAGATCCTGGAAGCCGAGGCGGGCGCCCTGGCCATGCACATGGGTGCCGAGCCAGCGCATCATCGGCGCCATGTCGCCGCGGGCGAGCTGCGCATCCAGCCCCGGCTCGGCCCGGCGTAGCGCCGCCATCAGCTGGGCTGCGGCCATGGCGCCCAGGGTATAGCTGGGGAAATAGCCGAAGGCGCCGTCATGCCAGTGGATATCCTGCAGGCAGCCCAGACCGTCATGCGGCGGGATGATGCCCAGCGCCTGGGACAGGCCGGCATTCCAGGCCTCCGGCAGCTCTGCGACCTGAAGGCGGTCCTCGATCAGCGCGCGTTCCAGCTTGAAACGCAGGATGACATGGGCCGGGTAAGTCATTTCATCCGCATCGACACGGATGAACCCCCGTTCCACCCGCCGCCACAGCTTTGCGAGATTCGCGGCGGCGTAGGGAGCCGCGTCGCCACCGGCCAGGGCGTGCAGGCGGGTGCCGAGAAACTGCAAAAAGGCGTCGGAGCGGCAGGCCTGCATCTCGACGATCAGGGACTGCGATTCATGCGCGGCCATCCCTGCCGCCTCCCCCACCGGCTGGCGGGCGAAGGTCTCGGGCAGGCCGCGCTCATACATCGCATGGCCAGTTTCATGCAGCACGCCGAGCAGCGCCTTGGCGACGTTGGATTCGTCGTAGAAGGTGGTGATGCGGACATCGGTCGGCGTACCGCCGCAGAAGGGATGCAAGCTTTCATCCAGCCGCGCATGGGCGAAATCGAGGCCCACCACCTGCGCCATGGCCCGGCACAGCTCCCGCTGCGCCGCCACCGGAAAGGGTCCCGGCAAGGGCAGTGCCGAGCCACGCTTCGCCTGGATCGCCTCCGCCTTCGGCAGCGCCTCCGCCAGCCAGGATTCGTAAGCCGCGAAGACCGGCTCGACATCGGCGGCGGTGACGCCGCGCTGATAGCCATCCATCAGCGCGTCATAGGGAGTCATGCCGAGCGCCTCGCCCAGCGCCTGGGCGACCTCCCGTTGCAGCTTCACCACCTCGGTCAAAGCCGGGCGGACCAGGGCGAAGTCGGCGGCGGCCTTGGCCTGGCGCCAGATCTTCTCGCAGGCCGAATTGGCGCGCTCCACCGCTTCCACCAGATCGGTTGGCAGGGCGGTGGCACGGCGGTGGGCGTGGCGCATCAGCTCCAGATTGGCCTGGCCCCACGCGTCCTCGGCTGTCGCATCGGAGAGATCCAGCGCCACATCGGGCGCCACCAGCAGGTCATGCCGCAGGCCCGCCAGCGCCGCCAATTGCTCGCCCCGCGCCGCGCCGCCACCCGGCGGCATCATGGCGCTGGCATCCCAATGCAGCATGCCAGCGGCCTCCCCCAGGGCGCCGATCCGGGTGAAGCGGGCGGTGAGGCGTTGATAGGCGGTCATGCGGGATCCTTCAGGCGGCGCCGGGCCCAGACGGCGAAGACGCCGAGCAGGGACAGCGCCAAGCCATACCAGGTGATGGCGTAGCCGAGATGGCTGTTGGTCGGGCGCGGCAGGCTGCGCGCCGGGTCGGGCAGGCCATTGGCGGTGCCGAGCGCCACCAGTCCAAAGGGCGCCACCTGTTCCAGGCCCAGCGCCGCGCCGATATCCGCCGGCACGAAGCTGTAGAAGCGACGGCCCGCGGTGTCGTTCTGCGCCGCGAAGGGGCCGGCTGTTTCGCCGGGACGGATATAGCCTTCCAGCGTCACCAGGCCTTCCGGGCGGCGGACTGGCTGGGCGCCTTCCAAAGGCACCCAGCCGCGATCCACCAGCAGGGCCGGCGCGCCGTCGCGCAGCAGCGGCACCAGAAGGTGACTGCCCAGCACCGGCCCGCGCACTTCCAGCCCCAGCAGCGCCTCCCGCGCATGATCCAGGCGGCCGGTGACGGCGACCTTGCTGTAGGGGGCGGGATTTGCGGTCAGGGGGATGGCGGGGCCGGCCTCGGCGGCGGCGATATCGGCCAGAAGCTGCGTCTTCCAGCGCAGCCGGTCCATCTGCCAGGTGCCCAGGGACAGCAGGATGGCCAGCGCCGGCAGCACGACCAGCAAAGGCAGAAGAAGGCGTCGCATCCTCAGCCCCGGCGCTGCCGCCAGGTCAGCGCGATCAGCGCCGCCTTGGCGAAGCGCATGGTCAGGATGGAGGCGGGGATCAGCAAGGCGGGCCAGAGCAGGGCATGCACCCAAAGTGGGGGCTCCAGCCGGAATTCCACCAGGAAGGCGCCGATCATGGTCAGCGCACCGAGCACGAAGATGCCCAGCACGGCCGGCCCATCGCCCGAATCCTGCGCCGAGAGATCCAGCCCGCACTCGCCGCAGGCCGGAACGATAGTCAGGAGCCCGGCGAAAAGCTTCCCCTGGCCACAGCGCGGGCAGCGGCCAAGGCCGGCAGCCCTCCAGAACGGCGCGACCCCGCCCGCGGCTGCGGACGGGGTCGGATCAGGCGTCATGGTCGGTCTCAGTGATGCGCGATCTCGCCGGCGCCCCACCAGTAGATGCTCACGAACAGGAACAGCCACACCACGTCGACGAAGTGCCAGTACCAGGCCGCCGCCTCGAAGCCGAAGTGCTTCTGCGGGGTGAACTGGCCGCGGATGGCGCGGATCAGGCAGACCGCCAGGAAGATGGTGCCGACCATCACGTGGAAGCCGTGGAAGCCGGTGGCGAGGAAGAAGGTGGAGGGATAGACGCCGCCGGTGAAGGCGAAGGGCGCCTCGATGTATTCCACCACCTGGAAGAAGGTGAAGAACATGCCGAGGAACACGGTCAGCGCCAGGCCGGTGATCAGGCTCTTGCGGTCATTCTCCAGAAGCGCGTGATGCGCCCAGGTCACCGTGCAGCCGGACAGCAGCAGGATCATGGTGTTCAGCAGCGGCAGGTGGAACGGGTCGAAGGTATAGGTGCCGGCCGGCGGCCAGACCGCGGTGGCGGCGGCACTGCCCGAGACGTGGTCCGGGAACAGGGCGAAGTGGAAGAAGGCCCAGAAGAAGGCGACGAAGAACATCACCTCCGAGGCGATGAACAGGATCATGCCATAGCGCAGGCCGAGCCGGACCACCGACGAATGCAGGCCGGCGGTGTTGCTTTCCTTCAGGATGTCGCGCCACCAGAAGAACATGGTGGCCAGCACGCCGGCCAGGCCGAGGCCCAGCATCCACCAGCTGTTGTAATGCGCCACCAGGACGATGCCCAACACCAGCGCGCCGCCGGCGAAGGCGCCGGCCAGCGGCCAAGGGGACGGGTCCACCAGATGGTAGGGGTGCTTGTAGGTCGGGTGGCCGGAGTCGCTTGCCATGATCGTCCTGGTATCCGTTCGGTCTGCCCGCATCCTGGCGGCTGCGTGCCAATCAATCCTCAAAGCCCCCGGCTTTTCAAGCCGGGAGGATCAAGGGGTGGAGGTGGTCCGGCGCCCGACATGCGCACCGGCATTGGCCAGGGCGCCGCTGCGTTCGGCGTCGCTCAGGCTGCGGAAGAAGGTGTAGCTGACGGTGATGGTCCGGATGTCGCGCGTATTCGGGTCCTGCGCGATGGCCGGGTCGATCCAGAAGGCCAGCGGCATGTCCACGCGCTGCCCGGGGGTCAGCGTCTGCTCCTCAAAGCAGAAACAGGCGGTCTTGTGGAAATACTTGCCCACCACTTCCGGGGTCACGTTGTAGGTGGAAATGCCGGTGGAGGGACGGCCGCCGGTGCTCTCGGCATTGTAGAAGGCCACACCCTCCTCCCCCACCCGCAGGCGGAGGGAGGGGACCGCCGGCTCGAACCGCCAGGGCAGGTTGGGCTGGGTATTGGCGTTGAAGCGGATGGTCATCACCTGCTCCCCGGCGCCGGGCGCCGCGGCGCTGCCGATCATCGGCGTGCCGTTGAAGCCGGTGACACGGCAGAACAGGTCATAGAGCGGCACGGCCGCGAAGCTGACGCCGACCATGCCGGCGACGCCGGTAAAGGCGGCGATGGCGGTGCGGCGGTTGCGTCGGGCCAGGGCGGCCTTGCGGTCCTCAGCCATGTCAGCCCCCCATCAGCCGGACGGCGGCGATGAAGTAGAACAGCACGACTAGGCCCAGCAGCGCCGCCAGCAGCGCCCAGTTGCGGCCACGGCGCCGCTTCTCAAAGGCCAGCTTCTGCTCCGGCGTCATCCGAGCACCAGACGGTCGATCGCGAGCGCGCCGAACAGGATGAACAGATACATCAGCGAAAAGGCGAAGGTGCGCCGCGCCGCCGCATCCTGAACCAGGCTGCGGCCTGTCTCATCCTGCGCTTCGCGCCAGGTGCGGATGGCATGATACAGGAAGCCGCCACCCAGCGCGGCGGCCACCGCGGCGTAGGCCGGGCCGGCGAAGCCGACGAACCAGGGCGACAGGCTCGCGATGGCCAGCACCACCGTATAGATCAGGATCTGCTTGCGGGTTTCCCGCGCGCCTTCCACCACCGGCAGCATGGGCACGCCGGCGCGGGCGTAATCGCCATGCGCCCAGAGCGACAGCGCCCAGAAATGCGGGGGCGTCCAGGCGAAGACGATGGTGAACATCAGCCAGGGCACCAGCGTCACGTCGCCGGTCACGGCGGCCCAGCCGATGATCGGCGGGAAGGCGCCGGCGGCGCCGCCGATGACGATATTCTGGCTGGTCCGGCGCTTCAGCCAAGCCGTGTAGACGACGACATAGAACAGGATGGAAAAGGCCAGCCAGCCGGCCGCCACCCAGTTGGTCGCCAGCCCCATGATGGCGACCGAGGCCACCGCCAGCACCACGCCGAAGCCCAGCGCCCCATTCGGCGCGATGCGCCCAGCCGGAATCGGCCGGCGCTGGGTGCGCCGCATCAGCGCATCGATGTCGCGATCGTACCACATGTTCAACGCGCCGGCCGCGCCCGCGCCGATGGTGATGCACAGCACCGCCGTCAGCCCCAGCACCGGGTGGATATGCCCCGGCGCCACCAGCAACCCAATCAGCCCCGTGAAGACCACAAGGGTCAGCACCCGCGGCTTGAGCAGCGCGACCCAGTCCCGCACCTCCGACAGATCACTGTCGGAGGAGACGACATCGGTGGCGACAGGGGCGGTCGTGCTGCTCATTTACTCTTACCGGACCCTCGGAAGTTCGTCGAAGGAGTGGAAGGGCGGCGGGCTGCTGACCTGCCACTCCAGCGTCGTCGCACCCTCGCCCCACGGGTTCGCCGGAACCTTCGCGCCGCGCGTGAAGGTCACGTAGATCACGTAGAAGAACATCAGGAAGGCGGCGACCGAGATGTAGGAACCGATCGAGACGATCATGTTCCAGCCCGCAAAAGCGTCCGGATAATCCGGGTAGCGGCGCGGCATGCCCTGGTTGCCCAGGAAGTGCATCGGGAAGAAGGTCAGGTTCACGCCGACGAAGGTGAGCCAGAAATGGATCTTGCCCAGCATCTCCGGATACTGGCGGCCGGACATCTTGCCGAGCCAGTAGTAGATTCCGCAGTAGATGCCGAACACCGCGCCGAGCGACAGCACGTAGTGGAAGTGCGCCACCACGTAATAGGTGTTGTGCAGGATCTGCGTCAGGCCCGCATTGGCCAGCACCACGCCGGTGACGCCACCCATGGTGAACAGGAAGATGAAGCCGATGGCGAAGAGCATCGGCGTGTCGAACTTCAGCGAGCCGCCCCACATGGTGGCGATCCAGGAGAAGATCTTGATGCCGGTCGGCACGGCGATGACCATCGTCGCCGCCATGAAGTAGGCACGCGTGTCGACGTCGATGCCCGACTGGAACATGTGGTGCGCCCAGACGATGAAGCCCACCACGCCGATCGCGACCATGGCGTAGGCCATGCCGAGATAGCCGAAGATCGGCTTGCGGCTGAAGGTGGACACGACATGGGAGACGATGCCGAAGGCCGGCAGGATCATGATGTAGACTTCGGGGTGACCGAAGAACCAGAACAGATGCTGGAACAGCACCGGGTCGCCGCCGCCAGCCGGGTCGAAGAAGGCCGTGCCGAAGTTGCGGTCAGTGATCAGCATGGTGATCGCACCGGCCAGCACCGGCACCGCCAGCAGCAGCAGGAAGGCGGTGACCAGCATCGACCACACGAACAGCGGCATCTTGTGCAGGGTCATGCCCGGCGCGCGCATGTTGAAGATGGTGGTGATGAAGTTCGCCGCGCCGAGGATGGAGGAGGCGCCGGCCAGATGCAGGCCGAACAGCGCCAGGTCCATCGCCGGGCCGGTCTGGTAGGTGTCATCCGACAGCGGCGGATAGATGGTCCAGCCCGCGCCCGCGCCGCCGCCGATGAACAGCGAGGAGCCGAGCAGCAGGAAGGCCGGCACCAGCAGCCAGAAGCTGATGTTGTTCATGCGCGGGAAGGCCATGTCCGGCGCGCCGATCATCAGCGGCACGAACCAGTTGCCGAAGCCACCGATCAGCGCCGGCATGATGACGAAGAACACCATGATCAGGCCATGCGCCGAGACATAGGCATTCCACATCTGGCCATCGGCGAAGATCTGCATGCCGGGCTGCTGCAGCTCGATCCGCATCAGCAGCGACAGGCCGATGCCGACCAGCGCCGCGATCAGCGAGAAGCCGATATAGAGGGTGCCGATATCCTTGTGGTTGGTGGAGAACAGCCACCGGTTCACGAAGTTCGGCTTGTGGTCGTGATGGTCATGGCCATCGTCGTGGGGCGCGTGGGTCGCGGTCGCCATCGGGGTGTATCCGCTTCTGGTGTTGGCTTCAGACCCGCCTTAGCGGCGGGCCTGGGCGACGATCATCTGGGCCTGCGCCGCATCGGCGCCAGGGGCGGCAATGGCCGGGGCCGCATCAGGCGCGGCGGCCAGAGCGCGCGGCGCGCCCGGCGGCAGGCCCTGGGCGAAGCGCGTGCGCGCCTCGGCGGCCCAGGCCTCGAATTCCGCCTGCGGCACGGCGCGCACCACGATCGGCATGAACCAGTGGTTCACACCGCAGATCTGGTTGCACTGGCCATAGAAGGTGCCCGGCCGGTCGGCGCGCATCCAGGTCTCCAGCGTGCGGCCGGGGATGGAGTAGCGCTGCACGCCGAGCGACGGGATGAAGAAGGAATGGATCACATCCTGGCCGGTGCTGAGGATGCGGACATTGGCGCCCACCGGGATCACCAGGGGGTTGTCGACTTCGAGGTTGCGCATCTGGCCAGCGGCCAGGTCCGCGGTCTGCACCGGGTAGCTGTCGAAGGTGAAGCTGCCGTTGTCGGGGTAGCCGTAGTGCCAGTACCACTGACGGCCCTGCACATTGATGGTCAGATCCGCATCCACCGTCCGGTCCTGATAGTAGATCAGGCGGAAGGAGGGGATCGCGATGACCACCAGGATCAGCACCGGCACCACCGTCCAGGCGATTTCCAGCACCGTGTTGTGGCTGGTGCGCGACGGGTTCGGATTGGACTCCGCGCGGAACCTCCAGACCACATAGGCCAGAAGCAGCGCCACGAAGATCGTGATGGCCACGATGATCCAGAAGACCAGCGTGTTGAAGGACGAAATCGCGTCCTTGATCGGTCCACCGGACTGCTGAAGGCCCATGCCCCAGGGCACCGGCGCGCCGACCATGCCGGCATCCTGCGCCAAGGCCATGCCCGGCGCGCCAAGGGCCACAACCGCGGCCGCCAGCAGCGCCATTCCCAGCAGGCCGGACATCCGACCCGTCATTTCCCGAAACGCACCGATCACGTGCCGCATCCTGTCATCTCGTCAGCGCACCGCGTCGCACGCTGAAACTGCCGCCGACCAGGGGGCGGCCCGCCCGCCCCAGGCCCCAAGCGCGCCTCTTCTGCCGCCGCCGCGGCAGGTCGCGTTGCGGGCGGGACCATAGTGGTGCCTCCCGCGCCGCACAAGTGACGCGCTTGGCCTTCCGCGAACGCGCCTGCTATTTGCGCATTGGGAAGGTTAACAAATTTGCCAACCAACCGTGACCAACAGGTCACGTTATGGGCCGGTCAGCCAGCATATCGGTGCTTAGTCCGACGCCGCCACCCTTACACCACCGAAGGCCCGCGACCCAAGTCCTCCCGGACCATTCAGGCCGCGACGGCGAGGTCCGCCTGGGGCTGGTTGCGCACGCGCACCAGGGTGAACAGCCCGCCCGGCTTGCAGGGCTCCATCGCCTCCACCTGCACCAGCGCCGGGTCCAGCAGGTCGTGCAGCGCGAAGTCCGGGTGCCAGCCCAGCAGGCGCGACAGCGGCGCCATGGCGCGCTCCACCCACCAGCGGGGCCCGTCCTCCGCCGCGAAGTGATTGACGAACAGTAGATGCCCGCCCGGCCGCACCACGCGCGACATCTCGGTGAACAGCCGCTTCGCATCCGGCACCACGCTGGCGGTGAACATCGCCACGGCGATGTCGAAGGCGCCATCGGCGAAGGCCATGTGCTCGGCGTCCATCTCCGCCAGGCCAACGACCTGGCCGAGTCGCTCGGCCCGCACCCGCTCCGCCGCCTTCTCCAGCATCTCCCGCGACAGGTCGATGCCGACGACGCGCTTGTCGCCGCGGTAGCGCGGCAAGGCGAGGCCGGTGCCCACACCCACCTCCAGCACCCGCGTGCCCGGCAGGCGATTCACCTCCGCCACCGCGCGCTTGCGGCCGAAGGCGGAGACGCCGCCGAAGACCGTGTCATAGACGCCGGCCCAGCGCCGGTAGGCGTCCCGCACGCCGGCGGCGTCGAGCGCCGCGCGGGGGTGGTCGCGATCAGGAGCATCAGTGCGGATGGTCATGCCAGGCCGTTTGCAGGAATGCTCATGGGGCTAGTCCCTTCGAGGCGGTTTAGGCAAGCCCGATGATGCAACGCTTTTGCAATCGTCATGTCACCCACCCGTCTTTCCCCGCCGTTCCGGCAGCGCCACCAGCACGCCACCCACCGCGATGATGGCGGCGCCGAGCGCGGTCCAGCCATCCGGCCAATCGCCGAAGACCAGCACCCCCGCCACCCCGGCCCAGAGCAGTTGCACATAGGACATGGGCGCGAGGACGGAGGCCGGGGTGCGGGCGAAGGCCAGGACAAGGATGCTGTGCCCCGCCGCCCCCAGCAGCCCGAGCGCCGCGAAAAGCGGCCAGTCCCAGGCCGCCGGAGCCTGCCAGACGAAGGGCTGCACGAGGCCGGTCACCACCAGCGCCGCGATCGAAGTATGGACGAAGGTGGTGTGCGGATCGTCCACCGCCGCCAGCTTGCGCGTCAGAAGCTGGTAGGCGGTATTGGCCACCGCAGTGACCAGCGGCAGCAGCATGGCCCAGTGCAGGGCCTGCCCGGTCAGGAAGGGCGGGCGCAGCGCCACCATGACGCCGGCGAATCCGATGCCGACGCCGATCCAGCGGCGCAGGGAGACCTTCTCCCCCAGCCAGAGCGAGGCCAGGGCCACAGTCATCACTGGGGCCGCGAAGGCCACTGCCGTGGCATCGGCGAGAGGGATATGGATCAGCGCCACGGCGATCGCCGCATTGGCGGTGGCTAGGCAGAGGCTGCGCAGGGTCTGCAGCCCGGGCGCGCGGCTGCGGAACGGCACCCGCCCCGTCATCAGCTTCAACGTGACCATCACCAGCACGGTGTGGAAGCAGAAGCGCACGAACATCAGCTGCGGCACCGGATGGCTCGCCACCAGCACCTTCAGCAGCGCGTCCATGGTGACGAACAAGGCGAGCGCCACGAGTTGCAGCAGCACGCCTTGGAGGGATCGTGACATATCCGATCCTATGCCACAGCCATGGCCGTAGCGGCACCTGTGACCAAGGCTTGCCCGCCCCGCAAGCCGGGCGGGGCGGTGTCACAGTCGCGGGATCGTCAGGCCGCGTCTTCGCGCCGGTCGCGGGCCTTCACATAAGCCACCGCGGCATGCTGCGAGCAGTAGGGCTTTCCGGACAGCGCCTCGGCCGTGCAGAAGCGGAAATCGGGCGTGCCGGGCTCGCCAATCGGCCAGCAGCAGCTGCGCGTGGACCCCAGGCGCGGGAAAGCCCGCACCACGGAGCTGGTCGCGGCGACCGGCGGCGGGGGTGGGGCCGGGCTGGCGGGGACGGCCGACGCGGCCGGTGCCAGGGTCGAGCGCGACACCACGCCCACCGGGCGCGGCAACCGCGGCGCCGAAGCCACAGGCCGTTCCGTCGCCGCCTCGCGCCGGATCGGGCTTGGCCGCGCCGGCAGGTTCAGGCGATGCGCCTTACCCACCACGGCATTCTTCGAAACGCCCATGCGGCGACCGATTTCGGCCGTCGAATGTCCTTCCGCCCAGAGCGCCCGAAGCCGCTCAATGGCCTCCGCCGTCCAATCCATGTGCTCTCTCCGAGCCCCCGCTGACACAACATACGGTAGGGCAACGCAGGGGGCGACCACAAGTTGTAGAATGGCGCCCGGCGCATGATTCCTGTGGACAGAGTCGGGATTGCGCTTCGCGTTTTTAACCTTCGATCAAAAAAGCAGCCCCTTCTTCAGGAGGCCGTGCACACCTTTCTCGCCGTTCACCGTCTGTGTCACCCGGAAGTCCACCGCGAGCGAACAGAGCTGATAGGCATCGGCGGCGGAGACATTCATCCGCGCCACGATGAAGCCGATCATCTCCCGCAACGCCTGCTTCATGGCAAGGTCGAGGTCCTCATTCAGCCCCATCGAGACGAAATGCGTCTTCGTCTCGGCGCGGGGGAAGCGCAGCGCGGGGTCGGCGGCGCCACCGCCCTTTTCCAGGGTCAGGCGGAAATGCCCGGTCAGGCACATCTCCAACGCATTGATGCAGACCTCGCCATCGCCCTGCACGCCATGGCCGTCACCCGCCGAGAAATTGCCGCCCGGGACATGCACGGGCAGCCACAGCGTGGTGCCGGCGGTCAGTTCCTTGTTGTCCAGGTTGCCGCCATGCGCGCGCGGCTCCTTGGTGCTGATCGCGCCCCAGGCGGGCGGCGGGGCCAGACCCATCACGCCGAAGAAGGGGCTGAGCGGCAGCGTCACGCCGGGGCCGACCGGCACCCGCCCCGTCATCGCCGCCTTGTCGACCGGGATATGCAGCATGCGGTGGTAGGGGAAATCCTCCGGCAGCGTGCCGCCCAGCGGGCGGAAGCCGCAAAAGCCCCAGTCGCAGCCCAGATCGATCTGCTCGATGTCGATTCGCAGCGCATCGCCGGGCTCGGCGCCGGCCACCGCCACCGGGCCGGTCAGGATATGCGGGCCGAGGCGCGGCGGCTTGGCGGCATGGATGGCGGCGAGCGCCGGCGGCGGCACCAGCCCGGTCTCCGGCTTCGGCATGACTTCCGGCGCGCCGGAGACGCATTCCAGCACCACAAGGTCGCCACTGGCGATGGTGGCCACGGGGGCGAAGCTGGCATCGAAGGCGCCCCAGCGGATGGTCTCGGGCGTGGCGGCGATGCGGTGGGTCTGGGGCATGGGGCGGACCTCGGCTGGGTGTGGCGCAGTGCAGCAAGGCGCGGGCCGGCGGTCAACGCATCCGGCCCGGATTAGGGGTGGATCAATGCTCCCGCAGGCGCTGGCTCAGCCGGCGCTGGTCGGCCGGGCAGACCCGGCCAAGCCGGCGATATTCGGCCGGCGTGTCGATCGCATCATGCCCCGCCTCCCGCGCCGCGCGCAGCCGGGCCAGCACCGGCTCCACGGCATCGCTCAGATCCTCCTGCAATTGCAGGGCGGCGGCGCCGGCATCCGGCGCCTGGGCCTGGGCGCGCGCGGCCCAGGCGCGGGCGGTGGCGCGCAGCCCCTCCGCCGCTTCCCGCAGGGTGCGGCGGTTGACCTCCGCATGGCGGCGCTCATGCGCCAGCACCTCCCGCGCCAAGCAGCCGCGGGGGGGAATTTCCCGCGCCAGGCGGATGCTGTGTTCGGCATGCAGCAGGCTGAGCCGGACCTCGGAGGGCAGGCCGCAGACCGGGCCATTGCCCGCGCCCTGGCTGCGGACGGTGATTTCGCTGCGCCATTCCACCCGGGACAGGGTCAGGCCGAGATGGTGCAGCACCATCCCCTGGCTGTAGGCCTCCTCCGGCAGATCGGCCAGGCGGCGCAGCGCATCGGCGCTGACCGGGTTCAGCACGCGCGGCTCGGGGTCGGAGATGGTGACGCGCACGGAGGGCGTGCCGCGCGGTGGGCAGGCCACCGGCGCGGGGGTGGGCGGTGGCAATGTCTGGGCCTGCCCCTGCCCCACGGCCAGCAGCAACAGCAGCGCGAGGAGCAGGGCGGGCAGGATCAGAACCAGCCCTTCCGCTTGAAATAGACGATGGGCAGCAAAGCGGAGATCACCATCAGCACCAGGGCGGCCGGATAACCCCAGGCCTGGCCAAGTTCCGGCATGTACTGAAAGTTCATGCCGTAGATGCTGGCGATCAACGTCGGCGGCATCAGCGCCACGGAAGCGACGGTGAAGGTCTTGATGATATTGCTCTGCTCGACGTTGACGATGCCGAGCACCGCGTCCAGCAGGAACTGCGCCTTGTCGTTCAGCACTTTCGCATGATCCACAAGGCTTCGCACATCCCGAACCAACGTCTTGATGAGGACCTGGTTCTCCTTGCGCACCGCATGGGATTTCTCAGCGCCGACGAAGGTGAGGATGCGCGACATGCCGAGCAGGGTTTCGGAAGCACGGGTCGTCACCTCACCCACCAGGCCGAGGGTGATCAACGTCTCCCGCAGATGGTCGCCACCCAGCGAGGCCTTGCTGCCGGTCTTGGCCCGTGCGCCCCGAAAAGTGGCGGAGGAGGCGCGGTCCATATCGGCGCCCAGCCGTTCCAGGATATCCGCCAGCCGGTCCACGATCTGCTCGAACAGATGCAGCATCACCCCATCCGGCGTGGAAACCAGCACCGGGTTGCGCTGGCAGCGCAGGGCGAAGACCGAGAAGGCCTTGGGCGTGGCGTAGCGCACGGTGACAAGGGTGTGGTTGCTGAGCACGAAGGTGATCGGGGTGGAGCCGTAATCCCCACCATCGACGCCATAGAGGAAGTTGGCGGTGAGAAACAACGCCTCCTCCTCCCGGTACAGGCGGGAGGAGCTTTCGATCTCCTGCATCTCCTCCCGGGTCGGGATTTCGAGTCGCAGAGCCTCCTGGACCGCCCGCTCCTCCTCCGGAGTCGGGTTCAGCAGGTCGATCCAGACTGCCTCAGCGATCCGTTCCGGCGACAGAACCCCGTCGCGCAGCGCGAGGCGTCCGTCGAGGACGGCATAGCTCGTCATCATGTTGATTGTCTCCCGCGCCCCGGGGGCCTCGGCATCTAGCCTGCCCGGCCGGGGGCTGTCACGCAGGCAGGGGCAGGCCGAAGCCTTTGGCGACGCCCGGAAAATCGGTGGCTTGCGGATGTCGCCCACAGGCCACAGTGCCGTCCCCCGCCCGCACAAGCTGGCAGGTGCCGAGGCCGGCGGCGGCGGCGGCATCCAGCTCCTCCGCCACGTCGGACAGGAACAGGATCTCGGCCGGCGGCAGCCCCAGCTGGCCGGCGATGGCGGTGTAGGATCCCGCCTCGCGCTTGCCGCCCACCCTTGTGTCGAAGAAGTCGGTAAACAGGGGCAGCAGGTCGCCCGCCTCCGAATGGCCGAACAGCAGTTTCTGGGCGCCGACGGAGCCGGAGGAATAGACCGCGAGCGCCACACCCGCCGCGTGCCAGGCGTGCAGGCAGGCCGCGACATCGGGCCAGAGATGGCCGCGCAGCCGGCCATCCCGGAAGCCGGCTTCCCAGATAAGGCCCTGCAGCGCCTTCAACGGCGTGACCTTGGCATCCGCCGCCATCCAGCCGCGCAGGGTGGCCGCCCGGTCCGGCCCGGGCACCTCCGCCAGGATCGCCGCCACCTCCGGCTCCGCACCGCGGGCGGCCAGGAAGGCGTCCAGCTCGGCCTCGGCGAAGGGAAACAGGCTGTCCTTGACGAAGGCGATGGCGCTGGTGGTGCCTTCGATATCCGTCAGCACCAAGCGCGGTGTCATGCGGTGGCGGCCGGGAAGCGGGTCGCCATGTCGGTGCCGGTGTAGTGTGGCGTCCAGCCGGAGGTGTCGGTGAAGACGCGCAGCACGGCGAAATTCGGGTTCTCACCCGCATCGAACCAATGCTTGCTGTCGGCCGGCACGGAAATCAGGTCGCCCGCCGTGCAATGCGCGTCGAAGACCTTGCCATCCACATGCAGCACGAAGTTGCCGGAGCCGGCATGGAAGAAGCGCACCTCATCCTCGGTATGGATGTGCTCCGACAGGAACTTGGCGCGCATCGCGTCCTTCTGGGGATGGTCGGGCGTCAGCTTGATGACATCGGCCGTGCCGGCGCCTGTCTCGCCCATGAAGGTGTCGAGTCGCGGGCGATAGGCCTCCAGCACCGCCTCCGCCGGGGCATTGGCGGGCAGATCGGCCAGCGGCCAGCGCTCGAAACGCACACCGATGGCGGACAGCGTTGTGGCGATCTCCGTGGGGTCCTCGGTGACCTGGATCTGCGCGTCGGTCGCGGCATCCCAGACGGTCAGACGGCTCATCGCAGGCTCCTTTCTTCCAGCGCGCATCGCAGCATGAATTCCAGCCCCTCCATGCGTGCCAGGGCGGAAGGCATGTCGGGCGCCCATACATAGGAACCGTGGCCTTGGATCAAGTAGCCCGGCGGGATGGCAGACATGCCGTCCCAGAGCGCATCCAACCCACGCTGCATGCGGGCAATGTCCTGGTCATTCGGCACCACCGGCACGGCCACCTCCGCGTCATGCGTCGGCAGCCCCGGAAACACCTTCAGCAGCTCGTAGCCCGCCAAGGTCAGGCTGTTGCCGGCGAGACGGGACAGCACGGTATTGGCGATGGAATGGCCGTGAAGCACGGCCCCGGCCTCGGGGAAGCGCCGGTAGATGCCGCAATGCAGAAGCGTCTCGGCGGAGCTTCGCTTCGCCGGGTCCTCCGCCACGCCGTCGAGGTCCACCACCATCACGTCGTCGGTGGTCAGAAATCCCTTGTGGCGGCCGGAAATCGTGACGGCGAGCCGCCTTGCATCCAGCCTGACGGAAAAATTGCCCGCCGTCGCCGGCACCCAGCCCAGCGCATCCAGCCGCCGGCCGGCGGCGACGATCGCCTCCGCCGCCATCCTCATGCCGTGCGCGCCTCGGGAAAGGCGCGGTGCTGCCAGGCCAGAAGGCCGATGCCGACGGCGAGGCCGCCGAGGTCAGTCAGCCCCTCCGGCACCATCAGCGCCAGGCCGGCCGCGCCCGCGACCAGGCGCAGCGGCAGCGTCAGCCGGCCATTCAGCATCCAGCCCTCCGTCGCGCAGGCCAGCAGGAAGACGCCACAGCCGGCGGTGGCCACCGATTGCAGGATCACCACCAGATCCCCCTGCGCCAGCAGCGCCGGAGAGAGCCAGAACATGAAGGGCACGATGAAGGTCGCGAGCCCCAGCTTCAGCGCGATCATGCTCGTCTTCCACATATCGGCGCCCGCCATGGAGGCGGCGGCGAAGGAGGCCAGGGCCACCGGCGGCGTGATCGCCGACAGGATGGCGAAGTAGAAGATGAACATATGCGCCACCAGGGCCGGCACGCCGATATTGATCAGCCCCGGCGCCACCACCGCCGCCGCGATCGCATAGGCCGCCGTGGTCGGCACCCCCATGCCGAGGATGATCGCCACCACCATGGCAAACAGCATGGCCAGGAATTCCGAGGAGGCGGCGATCTCCAGCAGCATATTGGCAAAGCGCCCGCCGACGCCGGTCAGCCCGATGACACCCGCCACCAGCCCGGCCGCGGCGCAGACGGCGATGAGCTGCATCACCTCCTTCGCCGATCCCGACAGGGCACGCTCGATCGCCTGCACCAGCTCGACCAGCGAGCCCGCCACGCCGGTGACAAGCCCTTCCCGTTGCAGCACCAGCCGGTGCACCAGGCTGGTGACGAACATGATGCCGATGGTGGCCGCGATGCCCGTGGCCGCGGCGCGGAAGGGCGAATAGCCCATCACCAGCATGGCAATCATCAGGATCAGCGGCGCGGCCATATAGGCGTGGCGGGCGAGATAGGCCCAGCGCGGCAGCTCGTCCCGCCGCAGGCCCATGATGCCGGCCTTGCGGGCGTTCAGGTCGCAATGGATGTAGTTGGCCAAATAGAACAACAGCGCCGGGATCAGCCCGGCCAGCGCGATCTCGGTGTAGGGAATGCCCAGCACCTCGGCCATGATGAAGGCGCCGGCGCCCATCACCGGGGGGGTGATCTGCCCGCCGGTGGAGCTGGTGGCCTCCACCGCCGCCGCCGTTTCCCGCGAATAGCCGACGCGGCGCATCATCGGAATGGTGAAGGTGCCGGAGGCCACGACATTGGCCACCGCGCTGCCGGAGATGGCGCCGAACAGGATGCCGGAGACAACGGTGACCTTGGCCGGGCCGCCGCGCAGCCGCCCGACCAGGGCGAGCGCGAAGTCGTTGAAGTACTCGCCGGCGCGGGAGGCCTGGAGGAAGGCGGCGAAGGTGACGAACAGGATGATGAAGGTCGCCGAGACCTGCACGATGGTCCCCAGCACCCCGTTATTGTTGAACAGCTCCACCACCGCCTGATCCCAGGCGACGCCCTGGTGGTACAGGATGCCGGGCATCCAGGGGCCGACGAAGCAATAGGCGATGAAGACCACGGCGATCAGCGGCATGATGAAGCCGGCGGTGCGGCGGGCGAATTCCAGCACCAGCAGGATGCCCAGCACGCCCACCGCCAGGTCCTGCCAGTTCGGTCCCATGAAGGACCGCATCTCGATCCCATCCGCATCGAGGATGTAGTGCAGCGGCACCAGCAGGCAGGCCGCCATCAGCAGCCAGTCGTGCCACGGCACGCTTGTGCCGGCGCCACCGGCGACGGAGCGGGGGGCGAATAGCGCGAAGCCCAGGGCGGCGCCGAGGAAGACATGCGCGGCCCGCGCCACCGTGGGGTCGATCGGCGCCACCAACAGGATCCACAGGTGCCAGGACACGAAGGCGACCGCCGCGGCCCGCCAGCCATAGCCCTGCCAGCCGGCCAGATCCCGTCGCGCGGAGGCGAATTCCATGTCGTCGATTTGGGTCACGGTCGCACCGCGCCCATCGCCGTCCATTGCCGGCTGGTTCATTCTGGAAGCCCCCCAAACGCAACGCGCCGGCCCCGTTTTCCAGGGTCGGCGCGCGACCCCACCTTATGGCGGGGCACGTCCAATACGCCTCGAAGCTAGTCCGGAGGCGCTTCCAGATCAACCAAGCGTGCGGCGCGCTTCCCGAGGAAGCGGCCGCGCCGCCTGATTCAGGCTGCCGGGCGAGAGGGGTTGGCCGTCTGCGCCGTGTTCGGCTGACCTGCCGGGGCGGCGATGGTGCCGGCCGGAGGCACCGGAGTCTGGCTGGCCGGATCGGCTGCCATCGAGGCGTCCTTCACCTCATCCTCCTTCATGTTCGCCTTGAAGGACTTGATGCCCTTGGCGAGGTCCCCCATCAGCCCGCTGATCTTCCCGCTGCCGAACAGCAGCAGGACGACAAGCAGAACGACAAGCCAATGCCAGATGCTGAACGAACCCATAGCGACGCCTCGATCCCGTGAGCGGCCCACCTTCGCAGGCGGCCGGATTGCCTCGTGGGCGGAGAGTAGTCCGCCCTTGCGTCTTCCGCAAACCGCAGATGGCCCGCCCGGATGGCGGAGACAACCGGGGGGGAAGCGGATTTCCCGCCGGGCGGCCCGATTCTGCATTCGCGCCAGATGGCCAAATTATTTCCGGACGTCCATCTGAAGGGGGTTGAAGCCTCGGGAGTGTCCCCTTACCTCGCCCCTTGATCCGGGCCCCTCTGGCGGCTCGGGCGGCGTCATGCCGCCCCCGCGATGTCGGATCGCCAGAGCCTGCCACGACCCCGGCCCGGATCGTGACACCCGTCGCCGGGGTGCCCTTGTGAACCCGTACCCCCTTCCGGGGGGCGCTGGTTCCGCATGACCCGGAGCGAAAAATTCATGGACTTTCTTCTGTTGGAATGGGTCGGCAAGCCGATCTGGATGTGGCTTGGCTTCCTGACCATCGTCTTCGGCCTGCTCGCCTTCGACCTTGGTGTCCTCCACAAGGAGGACAAGGAAATGGGCATCAGCGAGAGCCTGTGGCTTTCGGCCTTCTATATCGGCTTCGCCACGCTGTATGGCGGCGCCATCTGGTGGGCCTATGAAGCCGGCCATATCGCGACCGAGGACGGCACCCATGCCGGGGTGACCTATTTCACCGGCTTCTTCATCGAGAAGGCGCTGTCGATCGACAATGTCTTCGTCATCAGCCTGATCTTCGGCTTCTTCGCCATCCCCCGGAAGTACCAGTACCGCGCGCTCGTCTGGGGCATCATCGCGGTGATCGTACTGCGTGGCCTGATGATCGGCATCGGCGCGGCGCTGGTGCAGGAATATGACTGGCTGCTGTTCATCTTCGGCGCCTTCCTGATCGGCACCGGCATCAAGATGATGGTGGTGCCGGAAGGCGATGCCGATATCTCGAAGAACCCGGTGGTGCGCTTCCTGAAGCGCCACATGCGGGTGACGGATGAGTTGCACGACGAGAAGTTCTTCGTCCGCAAGCCGGACCCGAAGACGGGCAAGATCGTCGCCTGGGCCACGCCGCTGTTCCTGGCGCTGGTCGTCATCAACCTGGCCGACCTGGTCTTCGCGGTGGACAGCGTGCCGGCGATCTTCGCCATCACGACCGACACCTTCATCGTCTACACCGCCAATATCATGGCGATCCTGGGCCTGCGCGCCCTGTACTTCGCGCTGTCGGCCATGGTGCACCGCTTCCACTACCTGAAATACGCGCTGGCGATGGTGCTGGTCTTCATCGGCGCGAAGATCTTCTGGAACCAGATCTTCGGGAAGGTGGACCCGGCCATCTCGCTGGGCGTGACCGCGGCGCTGATCGCGGGCGGCGTGATCTACTCGCTCTACAAGACACGCAATGCACCGCCGGCGGAGAATGCCCTGGTGGCGGAGAAGGAAGCGATCGCGCGGGAGGGCTGACCCACAAAAAAGGCCGGCGCCCTGAGGGGCGCCGGCCTGATCTTCGCCAACTGGTGAGACCTGCACCCACCGAAGGCGGGTGAGGTCCGCACAGATCAGATCTTGGCGGTGAGCTTCTTCGCGATCTCGAACATCTCTTCCGGCGCGTAGTCCGGCGTGAAGGCAGAGGGCACGCCGGTCAGCTGGTGGATCTTGCCACCCTCCGGCATGCCGGAGACGACCTCCAGCTCACCCGGCGGATCGCCCGGCAGCGCCATCTCGCCATTGCCCCAGATCCCGGCGATCTCGGAATAGTCGTTCGGGCTGAAGCGGTAGAGCCGGCGATGTGACCCCTCATCCAGGTACTTCTGGCATTCGGGGATATTGCCCAGCGGGATGTTCGGCGTCGGCAGCATCTTGTGGATGTCCACGCCGGTGATGTTCTTCAGCGCCAGCGCATAGGCATGGGCATGGACCGAGCCGCGCACCAGAAGATAGCCGCAGACTTCCCGCGCGGTCGGGTCCTTCACCGTCTCATAGACCCGCAGCTTGTGCAACCGCGCGCCGCATTCCAGGTGGAAGTTGTGCAGCAGGTCCACCACCACGTTGCCCGTGGTGGTCACCATGTCGGCGTTCCAGGACATGGAGTTGCTGTTCACCGGCATGGAGCCGCCGCCATTCGACGCGAAGCTGGCGAAGGACCGGATATCCGTCATATCCGCGAAAGGCGCGCCGGAGATGTCGCCGCCATCGCCCGTATCATCGGCCTCGCTGTCCGGGCCGTTGTTCAGCATGGCAACGCCGTTGCTGACCAGCTCCACATGCCCCAGCTCCTCCGCCGTGATGGCGGCGACCAGGCTGTAGAAGGGGCGCAGCTTGGACTTGCTGCGGAAGTTGAAGCTCTGGAACAGGTAGTTCCCGAGGGTGGACATCTCGCCATACTTGCCGCCGAGCAGTTCCTGCAGCGCAGCGCCCTCATTCGGGTTCTGCAGCTTGGGCGGGGGCAATTCGATTTGCAGCTTGTCGACGCGCAAAAACATGGGACGTTCTCCGGGCTGGTCTGCCGGTTGGAACGGCGCCCGGGGCAACGGAGTTCAGGACCGATCTGCGTCGGTCCTACACCTCTGCGTGGTTCCGGGACCGGTTGGCGATGCCGGCCCGGATCGGTTGCAGAACCTTATCCTTCCATGCGGAGGCCAAGCTGGCGGATCATGCCGCCCCAGCGATCGGTCTCCTCCGCCAGGAAGGCCGCAGCCTCCTCCGGCGTGCTGGCCATCACCTCGAAGCCCGCCCCTTCCAGCCGCTGGCGCGCCGCCGGTTCGCGCAGGCCCTTCTGCACCTCCGCCGCCAGGCGCAGGATGCGGTCCTGCGGTGTGGCGGCCGGGGCGACCAGGATCTGCCAGCCATAGGATTCGGCGTTGCGCATCCCCTGCTCCGCCAGGGTCGGCACATCCGGCGTCAGGTGGAAGCGGTTGGCGGAGGTGACGGCCAGCGCGCGGATGCTGCCATCCCGCACCTGGCCCATCACCGCCGCGGTGGTGACGACCATAGCCTGGATGCGCCCGGCGACGAGGTCCAGCGTCGCATCGGGGAAGCCACGATAGGGCACATGCAGCATCTCCAGCCCCCCGGCCTTGTTCGCCAGATCGACCATGCCGAGATGCCCGCCGGAGCCGGCACCAACCGTGCCATAGGCGATCTTGCCCGGATTGGCGCGGACATGCGCCACGAAGCTGGCGAGGTCCGTGGCCGGCAGGTCCTTGTTCACCACCAGGAATTGCGGCCCGCGCACCAGCAGGGAGATCGCCTTCAGATCCCGCAGAGGGTCATAGGGCAGGTTGGGGAACAGCGCCGGGGCGGTGGAGAGCGGGCCGTTGATCGACAGGCCGATGGTGTGCCCATCCGTCGCCTTGGCCATGGCATCGGTGCCGATATTCCCGCCGGCCCCAGCGCGATTGTCCACCACCACCGGCTGGCCGAGCGCCGTCGCCAGATGCGCGGCGGTGACTCGGCCGGTGAGGTCTGGGCTCGATCCCGCCGGGAAGGGCACGATGAAGCGCAGCGGTCGCTCCGGCCAGTTCCCCTGGGCCCGGGCAGACAGGATGGGGGCGGTCGCCAGGGCAGCGACTATCAGGCCGCGGCGGGTCGTGTTCATGGTTTCCTCCGGAATCTTGCGAAACAGAATGCCTGCTGGGCGGGCCGGAGAGAAGTCTCAGCCGCCGGCGAAGCGGGTCGTGGCGTGGACAAAGCCCTGCGCCGGGAAGGCGGTGCTGCCGAGCGCATTGATCGGCGGATACCAGACCCGCACGCGCGTCCAATCATTGCCTGGCGACACATCGACCACGCGCTGGTCGGTCATGATCCGCCCCCGCGCCGCGCCGGTCGCCCAATTGGCATGGTCCACCAGGATGTCCCTTGGGCCGAGCACGCGAGACACGACGGCGACATGGCCAGTGCGCATGCGTGGCGTGCGGCCGATGACCAGCACGCTGCCCGGCCGCGGTGCTGCGCCCCGGTCATACCGCCCGGCCGCCGCATCCCACCACTGCCAGGCATCGCCCGAAAGCCCGATGCCCGACCGTGCGCGGGCATAGGGCACGCAGGATATCGGCTCCCCGAGATGCGGCCGCAGCGGCGCGACCACCGCGGGCGCGGTACGGGAGGTGCCGCAGGCCGCCAGGGCAAACAGCAGCAGCATGGCAAGGACGGGGCGCATCGCATTGAAACTAGCAGGATGCCCTTATCGAATCGAGCCTGAAGCGACGCGGCCTGGGGTGGGATCAGGGCCGGAAATCCACCTCATAGATCCGCCGCGCCGCGCGCAGTCGCCGGCCAGGGGCAAGCGGCCTCACATCCGTCAGCTCCCAGGCCAGCCAGCCTTCCTCGAAGGAGGTGGCGCAGGCGGCCGCCATGTCGGCGGGGGTGAAGGGGCGAATGGCGTTCACGCGGACCAGGGCAACGGCGACGCCATCCGCGTCTTCCTCCCCCTCCCCGGTCAGAAAGCGGCCATTCTCGACGATAAGCAAATCGTCGGATGGGCGCAGTTCCGGCACCCAACGCCGCACCTCGAGCGTCTTCAGCCCGGCGGCAATCCGACTGCCGCCGGGCCGGACGATGGAGAGCGCGCGCATCCGCGGACGCTACGCCGCCCGTCGCGCCGCCGGCACCGCCCGCATCCGCCCGCCCGGCAAAGCGCCGGGAATGGCCGCGGCGAAATCCGCAGCCTCCAGCAGCCCCGGCCAATCCACCCCGGTCGCCACGCCCATTCGGGAAAACAGCCAGGCTACATCCTCCGTCGCCACATTGCCCGTGGCCCCCGGCGCGAAGGGGCAGCCGCCGAGGCCGCCGGCCGCACTGTCGAAGACGCGGCAGCCGGCCTCCCAGGCCGCGGCGCAATTCGCCACGCCCATGCCGTAGGTGTCATGGCCGTGGAAGGCGAAGCGCGGCTTGCCATCCGGGTCGGGCCAGCTGCGGATCGCATGGGCAAAGACGCGGCGCACCTGGTCCGGCGCGGCATTGCCGGTGGTGTCGCAGATGCTGATCTCGATCTCCTGGTCCAGCGCCTGCACCCGCTCCACCCAATCCAGCGCATCCTCCTCCGGCACCACGCCCTCAAAGGGGCAGTGGAAGGCGCAGGACAGGTTGAACCGCACCTTCATCCCCGCCGCGCGTGCGTCACCCACGATGCCGGACAGATCGACAAAGCTGTCCATGCGGCTGCGATTCACATTGGCCTTGTTGTGGCTTTCGGTGACGGACATGAAAACGCCGACGCGATGCGCACCCGCCGCCTTCGCCATCTCGAAGCCCCGCCGGTTCGGGGCCAGCACGGTGCATTCCAGCCCGGGCAGTTCGAGCGCCGCCGCCAGCACCGCCCCGGTATCGGCCATCTGCGGGATCGCCTTCGGGCTGACGAAGGATCCGATTTCCATCCGCCGCAGCCCGGCGGCGTAGAGCTTCCGGACTAATTCGATCTTGGTCGCGGTCGGCACGAAGGGGCCGATGGATTGCAGCCCGTCGCGCGGCGCGACTTCCGAGATCACGGCGCTATGCATCACGGGCTTCTCCCAACAATTCGCCAAAGACATGGTCGTTGTGCGCGCCCACGGCGGGTGCCGTCCAGCGCACCATGTCGCGCGGGGGCACGCCGTCGAAGCGGAAAGGCGCGGCGGGGTGCAGCAGGGTGGTGCCGATCAGCGGGTCCTCCACCTCCATCACCGTCTGACGCGCGCGGAAATGCGGATCCTCAGCGCAGTCGCGGATGTCATACAGGCGGGAGCAGGGAATGTCGGCCGCCTCCAGCACCGCCTCCGCCTCCGCCGCCGGCAGGGTGCGGGTCCAGCGTCCGATTTCCGCGTCGATCTCCGCCATGTTCGCGCAGCGGCCGCGATTGTCGGCGAAGCGGGGGTCCGCCCCCATCGCCGGGTTGCCGATGGCATCGCACAGCCGCTTGAAAATCGGGTCCGAATTGCCGCCGATGCACAGCCACTTCCCATCGGCGCAGAGATAGGTGTTGGTCGGCGCCGCGGTCAGGATTGCGGAGCCGGCCGGCTGACGGATCGCCCCGGTCAGCCCGTATTCCGGCAGCATCCCCTCCATCAGGCTGAACACCGCGCCCACCAGGTCCACATCGATGATGCGGCCCTTGGCCTCCGGATCGCCCTTGATGCCCCAGCAGGCGCTGGTCACGGCCAGCGCCGCATACATCCCCGCCAGGTCATCGCTGATCGAAACCCCGCAGCGCGGCGGCGGGTGGTCCGTCACGCCCGGCGTCGCCGTCAGGTGCCGCAATCCGCCCATCGCCTCCCCGATCGAGCCGAAGGCGGGCTTGTCGCGATAGGGTCCATCCTGGCCGAAGCCGGAGACGCGGGCGATGACCAGGCGCGGATTCGCCTGGTGCAGCACCTCCGGCCCCAGCCCGATGCGCTCCAGGAAGCCCGGCCGGAAATTCTCCACCAGCGCATCGGCGCGCGCCACCAGCTTCAGGATGCGCTCGCGGCCCTTGGGCGATTTCAGGTCGATCACCACCGACAGCTTGTTGCGGCCATGGATGCTGAACCAGACGGGATGCCCATTGTGACGGCTGCCCCAGCCACGGATCGGGTCGCCCTCCGGCGGTTCGATCTTGATGACCTCCGCACCCAGGTCCGCCAGCAGCCGCGTGGCGAAGGGCCCGGCGATGTAATGGCCCAGCTCAATCACCTTCAGCCCGCTGAGTGGCAGCCCCGCCGAACCATTCCCCGCCATGCCTGCTTCTCCCGATCCTGCCAAAGGGGCTTACGGCAGGGCCGCGCGCGCGAAAAGACCGCGCAACCCGCCCGGATGGAAACCACTGCGAAACCATTTGGGGTGCATAACGTCCCTGGGGTTGCCGAGCTTCCGCACCCCGTCTCTCCCTCTGGATGCCGGCCGCCTCCCCCCGATCCCGCCGGCATCCCCAACTCGGCGGAGTCCCTTTCCCCAGGGGCTCCGCCTTTTCTTTTTCAGCGCCTTGCCAGGGATATCGCGAGCGCGGCGAAGGACAGCAGCAGACAGGCGCCGAAGACGGCGGCGTGGCTGTCGCCTGTCGCGGCGAACAGCGCGGCCAGGGCGAAGGCGACACCGGCCTGGGTCACCGCATAGCCGGCCGTGGCGCGGATCCACACCACCCCCGCCTGCGCACCCGCCACCTCCCGCGCCGCGGCGAGCGTCACCGCCGTCGCGCCGATCCCCGCAAAACCGCCGAGCGGCGCGGCCAGCAGCAGCGCCGGCCACCAGGGCAGCAGCGCCGCCGCCAGCGCCACCACCTGCACGCCGAGCCAGATCGGCAGCGCCCGACGGCCGCCGATCCGCCCGGCGACCCGCCCGCCCAGCAGCGTCCCCGCCACCGCGCCCAGCCCGAACAGGACCCAGACGAGGGAGGCCGCCTCCACCACCAGGCCGCGTCCGCGCACGGCGAGGTCCGCCAGATAGACCATCGGCGCCACCATCCCGGCCCCCGACAGGCCGTAGGCCAGCAGCAGCCGCCAGGCGGGCGGCACCGCCTGCGCCACTTCGGCGGGCGCCAGCGCCGGCGGCCTCGGCCAGAAGGGCCGCGCGCCGAGCCAGAGCAGCCCGACCACTACGGCCAGTCCCGCCCAGGCAAAGGCCAGGCCGCCGAGCAGCAGCAGCGGTACCAGCAGCCCCACCGCCACCACGCCGCTGCCGGCGCCCGACATCACCACACCGCCCGCCATGCCGCGGGCCTCCGGCGCCACGCTGGCCTGTACCGCCGGCCCGACCAGCGCCATCAGCACGCCGCCCGCCGCGCCCGCCAGGCCGCGCCACAGCACGAACCACCACAGCCCGCCCTGGAGGGCACAGGCGGCGAAGGCGAGCAGGGCCAGCGCCATGCCGGCATCCAGCGCCCGCGGCACGCCGATCCGCGCCGCCAGCCCGCGCCCGCCGAGCACCCCCAGCAGATAGCCCGCGAGATTGGCCGCCCCGAGCAGCCCGGCGCCGCCGCCATCCACCCAGCCGGCACCGACCATGGCCGGGAACAGCGGCACATAGGCGAATCGCGCCAGCCCGATCCCGGCCAGCACCGCCGTGGCGCCGGCCAAAGCGGGCGGCCAGAAGCGCGTGCCCGTCACCCAGCGGAGCCTGTGGCGAATCCATCAGGACAGGTCGTCATGCGGCGGGCTCCGAGGCGCGGGGGACGTGATCCGGCGGCGAACTTATACCCTGGCCCGGTGTTTCACAGGCCCCGACCCAAGCCTGCGATGGACAGGGCGGGCGGAGGCGTTCATCTAGGATGTCGCCCCTTCCAAATGGGGCAAGCCGGCCAAACCACATGAGGAAGCCATGGACTGGTCCTTGATCCTTGGCGCCCTGGGCTGCCTCGCCATCTGTTTCGCGGCGGCCTCGACCGGCGCGTTGTTCAGCCCCGGCGACTGGTATGAGGGGCTGCGCAAGCCGTCCTGGAACCCGCCAAACTGGCTGTTCCCGATCGCCTGGTCCCTGCTCTACCTGATGATCGCCGCCGCCGGCTTTCTGGTCTGGCGCGCCGATGGCCTTGGCCTGCCGATCGCGGTCTGGGCGGTGCAATTGCTGCTGAACGCCGGCTGGTCGGCGGTGTTCTTCGGGCTGCGCCGGCTGGGCTGGGCAACGGTGGAAGCGGCGGCGCTGTTCCTGTCCATCCTCGCCTGCATCCTGCTCTTCGCGCCGATCTCCACCACGGCGGCCTGGCTGATGGCGCCCTATCTGCTCTGGGTCGGCTTCGCGACGTTCCTGAGCTTCACCATGTGGCGGCTGAACCCCGGCCCGCATCCGGTGATCCGGCGGGCCGAGCTGGGCCAGCGCCCGAAGCGGGCTTAAGCTCACCTCAGTCGCCGGCGCGGGCTGAGGCCGCTTGGCTCGCCACATTGGCGGCGGCGCCCATTCGGGCGCCCGGCCCGCGATGCGGGCCGCGGATCTCAGCAGGAAGGCTCGGAGGCAGGGGCGCTGGTCCCTACGGCCTTGGCACCTGGGCAGGCGGAGTGTGCGCGCGCAGGCCACGGCGCACCAGCGCGGCCCAGCCTTCCTCCGGTTCATCGACGATCTCGAACAGATCGAGATCCGCCTCGGCGATCATGCCGTGCTCGACCAGCGCCTCGAAATTCACCACCTGCCGCCAGTAGTCGCCGCCGAACAGCACGATGGGCAAAGCCGGTGCCTTGCGCGACTGCACCAGGGTCAGCAGCTCGAACAGCTCATCGAAGGTGCCGAAGCCGCCCGGAAATACCGCCAGGGCATTGGCGCGCATCGCCAGGTGCATCTTGCGCATGGCGAAGTAGTGGAAGCGGAAGGTCAGCGCCGGGGTGGACCATTCATTCGGCGCCTGTTCATGCGGCAGGGTGATGTTGAAGCCGATGGAGGGCGCGCCGACCTCCGCCGCGCCACGATTGGCCGCGGCCATGATGCCCGGGCCGCCGCCGGTGGCGATCACATTGTCCCGTGGCGCGCCGCTTTCGGCCAAGGCGCCGCCGCGCAGGCTGACGATGCGGGCGAAGGCGCGTGCCTTCTCGTAATGCGCCGCCAGCGCCACCTGCCGCCGCGCCAGCTTTTGGGCGTCCTCCGTGTCAGCGGCCTCCAGCGCGCGGGCTGCCGTCTGCGCGTCCGGCACGCGGGCGCTGCCGAAGACGACCACCGTGGAGCGCACGCCCCAGTCGCGCAGCGCCAGCTCCGCCTTCAGATATTCCATGCCGAAACGCGCCGCGCGCATCTCGTCGCGCAGCAGGAAGTCCATGTCCTCCACCGCCAGCAGCGTGCTGGGATGGGGCTTCTTCGTGACCATGGTTTTCGCAGTCCAGATTCAAAAAGGGCGGGGCCGGCCATGTTTCGCCCGCCCCGCCCCCTTCGCAACGCCCGCCGTACCAAAAGTTCCGGTCAGTCGGCCCAGTAGAGCCGGGTTGGATTGTCCACCGTCACCTGGCGGATCAGCGCAGGATCGTCCGTCATGGCGCCCAGCAGGTCCACCAGGTCGCCGTCATTCGGCATGTCGCCCGCGATATTCGGATGCGGCCAGTCGGTGCCCCAGAGGCAGCGATCCGGCGCGGCGGCCAGCAGCGCCTGGGCGAAGGGCACGGCATCGAGGAAGGGCGCGCCGGCCGAGGAAATCCGCTCCGAGCCGCAGATCTTCACCCAGGCCAGCGGGTTCTTCATCAGCTCCAGCAACTGCCGGAAGGCCGGCTGGTCCACACCCTCCTTCGCCTTCACCCGCGCCATGTGATCGATGACGAAGGGGATTCGGATGGAGGAAATGGTGTCGGCCAGAGGCACGATGTCCTGCGCATCCAGATGCAGCACGACATGCCAGCCGAGCGCCTCGGCCTGTGCCAGGACGCGCTGGAAGAAGGCCATGTCCGGCATGCCGCCCAGGTGCCGGACAAAATTGAAGCGCACGCCGCGGATGCCGCCCGCATGCAGCCGGGCCAGCTCCGCATCCGTCACCCCCGGCTCCACCACCGCGACGCCGCGCATGGTGCCGCCGGAGCGGGCGATGCCGTCCAGCGTCACCGTCATGTCGCTGCCGTGGCAGGAGGCATGAACGATGACGGCGCGGGAGACGCCGAGCTTGCGGTGCAGCGCCACCAACCCCTCGAACGGCGCGTCGGGGGGCGTATAGGCACGGTCCTCGGCATAGGGGAAAACCGCGCCGGGGCCGAAGACGTGGCAGTGGCTGTCACAGGCGCCGGGTGGCAGCACCAGGCGCGGGGTGCGGGTATCGGGGTCCGGGCCTTTGCAGGTCGGGATTTCTTTTTTCACTGGCGCGGGATTCCTGCCTTCTCGATGACTTCGGTCCAGCGCGCGGTGTCGGCGCGCAGCAGCTCGCCCATGGCCTGGGCCGTGCCGCCGCGCGGCTCGACCCCCACCTCGGTCAGCGTCGCGCGCAGGTCCGCGCTGCCCAGCGCCTCGTTCACCGCGGCGTTGATGGCGGCGATGGCCTCGGGCGGCGTGCCGGTGCGCGCCATCAGCGCATTCCAGGAGGCGACGTCGTAATCCGGCACGCCGGCCTCCGTCAGCGTCGGCACATTCGGCAGGTTCTGCGCCCGGGTGGCGGAGGTCACGGCCAGCACGCGCAGCGCGCCGGCCTGGATCTGGCCCATGATGGGGCCGGTGATCTCGAAGGCCGCATCGACATCGCCGCGGATCAGCGCCGTGGTCAATGCCGGCGTCGCCGGATAGGCGATGGTCTCGAAGCGCGTGTCGGAGCGGATTTTGAACAGCTCCGCCGACAGGTTCTGGGTGCTGCCGGCGGTGATGCTGCCGATGTTCAACCGCCCGGGATTGGCCCGAAGCCGCGCCAGCAGGCCGGCGATGTCGCGATCAGGCGAATTCGGCGCCACCAGCACCGCGATCGGGAAGGCGCCCATGGTGACGACCGGTGCGAAATCCGCGATCGGGTCGAAGGGCAATTGCCGGAACAGCGCCTTGCTGATCGCCGTGCCGTTGGACGCGACGAGCAGCGTGTGCCCATCCGCCGGCGCCGCCATCAATTGCTGCCCGGCGACGATGCCGCCGGCGCCGGGGCGGTTGTCGATCACCGCCGGCTGGCCCAGCCGTTCGGAGATGCGCTGCGCGACGGCGCGGGCCGTCAGATCCGCGACGCCGCCGGGGCCGAAGGGCACGACGATGCGGATCGGGCGGCTGGGGGACCAGGCGGCTTGCGCGCGGGCGGTGCCGATCGCGGGCAAGGCCAGCGCCGCGCCCAGCAGGGCGCGACGGGTGCTGTGCATCACGGCGCTATTCATTCGTCACATTGGCGCGGCGGATCACCTCGCCCCAGCGGTCCCGCTCGGAGATGATCATGTCGCGGAACTGCTCCGGCGTGCCGGGCGCGGCATCGGCACCCTCGGCGGCCAGGCGCGGCTGCAGCTTCGCGCCACGCAGCGCGGTGGCGCTGGCGGCGTTCAGACGGTCGATGATCGGGCGCGGCGTGCCGGCAGGGGCGACCAGCCCATACCACTGCACCGCGTCGAAACCTGTCACGCCCTGCTCATCCAGCGTCGGAATATCCGAAGCACTGGACAGGCGCTGGAGCGAGGACACACCGATGGCGCGCAACAACCCGCTGCGCACCGGCGGCAGGATCGGCGGGCCGCCGGTCATCGTCATGTCGATCTGGCCGGCGATCAGGTCGTTCATCATGGGGCCGGTGCCGCGATAGGGCACATGGGTCAGCTCGATGCCGGTCGCCAGGCAGAAGGCGACGACCGCGGTATGGGCGGCGGAGCCGTTGCCGCCGGAGCCATAGGTGATGGCGCCGGGATTGGCCTTCGCCCGTGCGATCAGTTCCTGCGCCGTGGTGATGGGCAGCTTGCGCGTGTTCACCGCCAGGATGTTCGCGACATTCGCCACCAGCACGATCGGCGCGAAGGAGGTCACGGTGTCGAAGGACAGGTTGCGGTACAGCGCCGGGTTCACCGCCAGCGTGCCGATATGGCCCATCATCAGCGTGTAGCCGTCCGGCGTCGCACGGGCGACGATCTCGCTGCCCAGCGTGCCACCGGCACCGGCGCGGTTTTCCACCACGAAGGGCTGGCCGAAGGTCTCCTGCAACTCGGCGCCGAGCGCGCGGGCCAGGATGTCGGTGCTGCCGCCAGGGGTGAACGGCACCACCAGCCGCACGGGGCGCTCCGGGTAGTTGCCCTGGGCACGCAGGATGCCGGGGGCGGCGAGCAGGCCGGCGCTGGCGCCGAGAAGCGTGCGCCGGGCGAGGGTCTTCGGGGTCATTCCTGGTCCTCCAATTGTTTCAGCGCGCCTTCGCGCGCCAGTTCGGTGATTTCTTGGGCCGAGAGTCCGGCCTCCGCCAGCACGTCACGCCCCGCCGCGCCCAGCCGCTGGGCGGCGGGCAAGGCGGGAGCCATGCCGCCCGACAGGATATTGGGCGCACCGATGGCGAAGGTGGCGCCCTCGGTCGGATGCTCCTCCTCCCGCACCAGGCCGGTCGCGCGCAGATGCGGGTCGGTCAGCAGGGATTCGAGGGTGTTGTAGGGCATCGCCGGCACGTCGTGCTGGGTGAACAGCTCCAGCCATTCGGCGGTGGGCCGGCCGACCAGCGCAGTGGCGCGCAGCGCGAAATAGTCCTTGGTATGGGCCGTGCGCGCCGCGACCGTGCCGAAGCGCGGGTCCTCGATCAGCTCCGGCCGGCCGATGGCGCGGAAGAAGCCATGCGCCTGGCCATCGGTATTGGCGGAGACGCAGACAAACCCGTCCGCCGTCTTCAGCGGCCGCGCCTCCGGGCTCAGCACGCGCTGGTCGCCGGGCGGGCCGAGGGCCGGCCGGAAGGACATCGGGCCGAGATGTTCCTGCAGCACGAAGGCCGCCATGTTCTCGAACATCGGGATTTCGAGGCTTTCGCCGCGCCCCGTCTTCTCCCGCCGGTAGAGGGCGAAACCGATCTGCTGGGCGGCGATCAGCCCGCAGACATGGTCGGCCACCAGCATCGGCACGTAGCGAGGTTCGCCGGTGGAAGCCTCGAAACAGCCGGCGATGCCGGAGACGCCCTGGATTACCGTGTCGTAGGCCGGCTTGCCGGCATAGGGGCCGTCGGTCCGGAAGCCGACGATCGAGCAATGGATCAGCTTCGGCAGTTTTTCCGCCAGGGTCGCCGCATCCACGCCAAGACGCTTCTGCGCATCCGGGCGAATATTGGTGACAAGGATGTCGCAGCGGGCGGCGATGCGCGCCAGCACCGCCTTGGCACGAGGGTGCTTCAGGTCGAGGCAGATGGAGCGCTTGCCGCGGTTGAAGTTCAGGAACTTGCCGGCCATGCCGGTCGTGCGGCCCTTGCCGCCCAGCTTGCGCAGCAGGTCGCCTTCCGGGCTTTCCAGCTTGATGACCTCCGCCCCCTGCTCCGCCAGCACGCCGGTGCAGACCGGGCCGACGACGACGGAGGACAGGTCCAGCACACGCAGTCCCGCGAGCGGCCCGGCATTGGGGGATGCGGCCATCAGATGAACCTCGCCTGGATGCGCAGCGCCATGGCGCCGCTTTCGTCCTCCGCCCAGAGAAGCTGTCCGCCCTCGCCATCCGGCGCCGCGCCGGCCAGCCGGGCGGGGCGGCCGCAGCTCAGCGGGCGCAGCGTGCGGATGTCGGTGCTGTGCAGCCGGGCGCCGGCGGGCGCGTGGCGCAACCCGGCCTCCAGCAGCATCATGGTGGTCAGCCCGCCATTCACGACCAGGCCGGGATAACCTTCCTCGGCGCGCGCATAATCCACGTCGTAATGGATGCGGTGGCCGTTGAAGCAGAGCGCCGAATAGCGGAACAGCAGCACCGGATCGGGCCTGAAATCCTCACGCCAGATGGCTTCGGGCAGCGGCGCCGCCTCGGCCTTGGCGGCGGCCTCGCCGGTCGCCGCCTCGCGATAGGCGATGTCCTGCTCCTCCACCGCCACGATCCCGTCCGGACCGGACATGCTGTGGCGGACCGTCACGAAGACCAGCCGGCCGGTGCGGCCCTGCTTGGGCGTGATGGCGGTGATCTCCGACCGCCGGACCAGCGCGGCGCCGATCCGCACCGGCTTGCCATAGGTGATGCGGCGCCCGGCCAGCATGCGGCGCGGCAGATCCACCGGCGGCAGGAAATCACCCTTGGCCGGATGGCCATCCGGGCCAAGCTGCGATTGCGGCTGGGCATCGTCGAACAGGATGGCCAGCCAATGCGGCGGCACCTCCGCCCCGATGGCCAAGGCCGGCGGGGCCCGGTCCAGCATCGCGGCCAGACGGCGCGCGGCGGGGGCCGTCATCTGGTCCTCCACCTCGCGCCAGTGGCCGACCCATTCCTGCAACGCCTGCATGGTCAGACGCTCAGACCAGTTCTTCGAGGGCCTGCGGGAACAGGCGCATATAGGCCTCCCCATGCACCATCGGCTTGCCGGAATTGCGGCCGCCCTGCATGCCGCGATTCAGCGCCACCCGCTCATAATAGGCCCAGAGGTGCTTCTGCGCCGGCAGGCACTGGAAGGCCTTGAACTTGGTCTCCCACACCTCGGAGATGTTCAGCAGCACATCCGGCTTGAAGTCGCATTGTTCGGGCTGATGCGGCTCGAACAGGAACATGGCGGGGGCGGAGTAGGTGTAGTCGGCCTGCGGCTTGTGGCCCATCGCCTGGGCGATGACGCGCGCCTGCTGCGCGAAATGCGCCGCCTCGGGGTGGTCGAAATTGTAGGGGTCCTTCAGCGCATGGCTCAGGACGAAGCTGGGATTCAATTCGCGGAAAATGTCGATGGCGCGGTCGAGCATCTCCGGCGTGTTGCCCAGCGGGTAGTCGCCGGCATCCATGAACTCGATCTCGGCGCCGAGCACCGCCGCCGCCGCCTCGGCCTCCGCCTTGCGGCCGGCCTTCACGCCTTCCAGCGTCGCGCCCTTTTCCTTCCAGGCGAACTGGCTCTCGCCACGCTCGCCATAGGACATGCAGAGGATCTTCATGCGGTAGCCGCGCTTGGCATGCAGCGCGATGGCGCCGCCAGCGCGCCAGACGAAATCGCCCGGATGGGCGGTGATGACGAGACCGGACTTGGACATGCGATTCCTCGGGATGGCGCGATTTCGCCGGAGAATGCCCGCGCCGCGCCCATGCGACAAATGGAAAGAATGGCGCGACTATGCTGTTTTATGCACATGCTTGACCCTCAAGCGCCGGGCGCCCCCTCCGGGGGCTTGGCCGCTCGCCCGCCTTGGCAGGCGCAGGGTGTGCACATTTCAGGAGGCGATGCGGTCCTTCGGCCGCGCCCGGAAATGCCGGCGCAGCAGTGCCAGCAGCGCCTCCGCCACGGGCGACAGTGGCACCCCGCGGCGGGACACGACACCGAGGCGGCGGATCACCCCGGGATCGCGCAGCGGCACCGCCACCACACCGGGCGATCCGCTGGCATCCACCGCCAGGCGCGGCACCACGGCCAGGGCGAGGCCGGATTCCACCATGCTGATGGCGGTGGCCAGGTGCTGCACCTCATACCGCCAGTCCATCGCATCCCGCCGCGCGCCCAGCGCCTCATCCAACAGGGCGCGATTGCCGGTATGCGGCGCGACACGGACCAGCGGCTGACCCTCCAGCTCCGACCAGGCGAGGTGCGGGCGGGCGGCGAAGACATGGCCCACCGGGCAGGCGACGACGAAGGCCTCTGTCATCAGCGGCACGATATCCAGGTCCCAGCGATTGGCCGAGACGATGGTGATGCCGAATTCTGCCTCCCCCCGCGCCACGCGCTCGGCGATCTCGCTGGCCGAATTGTCGAAGACCTTCACCGTCACGCCGGGATGGGCGCGGGCGAAATCGACCAGAAGGCGCGGGATATGGTGCACGGCGATGGTCGGCAGGCAGCCGATGGTCACGCTCTGCTCCCGCCGCCCGGCCCCCGCGCGCAGCTCCGCCAGCGCAGCCACCAGCGTGTCCACCGGCCCGCGCGCCCGGCCCGCGAGTTCCAGCCCGGCCGGCGTCAGTGTCACCTGCCTGGTGCTGCGCGCCAGCAGGCGGCAGCCCAGCGCATCCTCGAACTTGCGGATGCGGTGGGACAGGCCCGTCTGCGACAGGTTGAGATGCGCCGCCGCCTTGCGGAAGGAGCCGCGCTCGGCGATCGACAGGAAGGCTTCCAGCCCCAGGAAATCGACGGCCATCTCAGTCCGCCACCCGGCCCAGCTCGGGGTCGATCCAGATGGCGCCGTCCCGCAGCACCGCGTCCCAGACCTGCACCGCCTCCCGGCACGGCAGGCGGGTGGCGCGGCCGGTGCGGATGTCGAAGCGGCCGCGATGGGCCTCGCAGACCACCTCCCCGCCCTCCACCGGGCTCAGGCCGAGATGGCCGGGGCCATGGGTGCAGGCATTGGCCATCACGAAGAAGGCGCCATCGAGCCGGAAGACGGCGAAGTCGCCGATCTCCGTCTCCACCCGCCGCCCCTCCCCTTCCGGCACCTCCGCCTGGGCACAGAGCCGCAATGCCTCCGCCATCACTCCGCCGCCGGCCGCAGCCGCCCCGGCAGGGCCAGCCCGGTCAGGTCCGACACGCGCGCAAAACCGCGCCGGGCGCAAAAGGCCGAAAGACCGTCGAGCACGGCCAGCAAGGCGGTGGGGCTGACAAAGCTGGCGGTGCCGACCTGCACCGCGCTGGCGCCGGCCATCAGGAATTCCACCGCATCCTCCGCCGTGGTGATGCCGCCCACTCCGATCACGGGAATCCGCACCGCCTGGGCGCATTGCCAGACCAGACGCAGCGCGATCGGCTTGAAGGCAGGCCCCGAGAACCCGCCCATCCCGGCACCCAGCTTCGGCGCCATACGGTCGATGTCGATGGCGAGCCCCAGAATGGTATTGGCCACCACCACCGCATCCGCCCCCGCCGCCTCCACCGCGCGGGCCACGGCGGCGATATCGGCGGTATTGGGCGACAGCTTGGCCCAGATCGGCAGGGCGCAGGCAGCGCGCATGGCGGCAATGGCCGCACCCGCCGTCTCCGGATGCATGGCGAAGGCGCGGCCATCCTCCTCCAGATTCGGGCAGGAGATATTGGCCTCGATCGCCGCCACCCCGGGGGTTGCCGCCAGCCGCGCCGCGGCTTCTGAGAAGGCGGCCACGGTATCGGCCGAGAGGCTGACCACCAGCGGCGCGGCGATGCGGCGCCATTCCGGCATGGCGTGTTCGATGAAATGCGGCAGCCCCTTGCCGGGAATCCCGATGGAATTCAGCACCCCGGCCTCCGTCTCGCAGAGCCGCGGCAGGGCATTCCCCTCCCGGTACTGGGGCGTGACGGATTTGGTGACCAGCGCGCCGAGCCGGTTCAGGTCGAAGACCTGCGCCAGTTCCGGCCCGAAGGTGCCAGAGGCCGGCATCACCGGATTGGCCAGCGTCATCCCGCCGATGCGGACGGCCAGATCTACCATGCCAGCGCCGCCTGCAGGTCGAAGACCGGCCCCTCGGCGCAGACCCGCAGATTCACCACCTGGCCATCCGGCGCCCGGATCTGCCGCACGCAGCAGAAACACATGCCCAGCCCGCAGCCCATCTGCTGTTCCAGCGCGATCTGGCCGGGAATGCCGTATTCGGCCGCCAGCCGCTGCAACAGCAGGAACAGCCGGTTGGACCCGCAGGTGAAGACCGCGTCCGGCCGCGTCGGACCCTCGAAGGCTTTCCGCAGCAGGGCCTCCATCGCCGGCACCGCGCTCGACCTGTCGCTGTCGAAGACGGCGGTGATGGCGGCACCGGATTCGCCCACGAATTCCGCCGCCATCAGATCCTCCGGCGCCTGCGCCGAGAGCACCGCCTGCACCGCGATGCCCTGGGCGGCTGCGGCCTCCGTCAGCGGCGCGAGGGTGGCGAGGCCGACGCCGCGCGCCAGGATCAGGATGCGCCGCCAGGCCGGGTCCAGGGTGAATCCCTGCCCCAATGGCCCGACCACGGACAGCTGGTCCCCCGGCCGCAGCGCCGCCAGCGCCGTGGTCCCACGCCCCTTCACATGCAGCAGGAAGCCCAGCTCCCGGCCCGGCCCGCAGCGCCAGATGCTCATCGGCCGCCGCAGATAGGGGCCGTTGCCCGCCCCGTCCCGGCACAGCAGATGAAAAAACTGCCCGGGACGGCTGGCCGCCGACAGGGCTGGCGCGTTGAGCATCAGCCGATGATAACGCCGCCCGACCGGCGCGCTCTCCAGCACCGGCAGTGCTGCCTCCGTTACGGGAAAGCCAGTCGGGCCGAGATCCATGCCTGTCCCATCCATTTGCAGCCCGGATGTTCGGGCCGACGTGGGCGAAGTCAAGCAAGAGGGAGGCCGCATGCCACCGGCATGGATGACGCGGCTTCCCATTATCGGCATCCTGGCGGTCCCGAGGGTCGGTCCGGTCCCGACTGGTCGGGATGGGTTGTGGAAAGGTGATGATGGCCGGGACGATGCAAGCGGAACCGACACGGCCGCATACGCCGCTGGCGGCGGCCTTCGCCCGGATCGAGCGCCTGGCGCGCGCCGTGCCGGGGGTGGAGGAGGCTCGCATCCTGCTGCGGCAGGACAGTTTCGACACCGCCGGCCCCGGCATCACCGAGGATGTCCCGCTGTGCCTGCCGGATGGCACCCGGCTGGGCACGCTGCGCCTGCGCCATGCTGCGCCGCTGATGGCGGCACAGCGGGCCGCCATCGCCGATCTGGCCGCCATCGCGATGGATGCGCTGGACCTGCAGGCCGAAGTCGCCACCCGGCAGCGCGAATTGGACCAGCTGGCCCTGCGCGAGCGGCTGCTGCGCCTGGTGGCCGATGCGCCCAGCCTGGCCCAGGCGCTGGACGCCACCATGGCGGCGCTGCGCGAGGCCACTGACAGCGTTCTGTGCCTGTGCTTCCGCATCGCCCAGGACGGCGAACATCTGCAACTCGTCGCCGGCCAGGCCAGCACGCCGGAGCTGACCGAGGCCTATCTCGACCACCTCCGCCACACCGTGGTGCGCATCGACAACTCCCTGGCGGGGCTGGTCGCCAGCAGTGGCGAGCAGCAGGTCATCCGCGCCATCGATGCGGCGGTGCAGCGCCGCTTCCCGAACATCAGCCTTTCGGTCCGATCAGGAATCAAATCCCAGATCATCACCCCGGTATCACTCGGCCCGGAACGCTTCGCCTTCAGCGTCGGCTTCGCCACCGAACGCGCCGAGTTGGAAGACATCGCCGGCATGCTGCTGGGCCTGGCCGGCAGCCTGCGGCCGCTGCTGCGCCGCCTGCACGATGCCGAGGAAATCGCGCTGAGCGAGGAAAGGCTGCGCCTGGTGGCGCGCGCCACCGGCGAGGTCATCTGGGACTGGGACCTGGCGGAGGACAGGCTGAGCTGGGGCGAAGGCCTGGAAGCGCGATTCGGCCACGTCCTGCCGCCCGGCCCCTGCGAGACGGGATGGTGGGAGGCACGGATTGCGCCGGAGGACAGGGATCGTGTGGTCGCCACAAGGCGCGCAGTGGCGCGGTCCGGCGACACGCTCTGGTCGGCGGAATACCAGTTCCGCAAGGCGGATGGCGGGCTGGCCCTGGTGGCCGATCGCGGCTTCGTCATCCGCGACCCGTCCGGCCGGTCGCGGCGCATGGTGGGCAGCATGCTGGACATCACCCAGCGGCGGCAGATGGAAGACCAGCTTCGGCAGTCGCAGCGCCTGGACGCCATCGGCCGGCTGACCGGTGGCGTGGCGCATGACTTCAACAACCTGCTGGCGGTCATCATCGGCAATGCGGAGCTGTTGCAGGAGCAGCCCGGGCTGGATGCCGAACTCCGGCACGGAATCGACGTGATCCATGCCGCCGCCGAACGCGGGGCGGAGCTGACCAGCCGGCTGCTCAGCTTCGCCCGGCTGCATCCGATCGCGCCCCGCAGCACCGATGTGAACCGGCTGCTGGCGCAGATGCAGCCCCTGCTGCGCCGGCTGTTCGCGGCGCAGATCCAGCTGGAGCTGGTACTGCCCGAGGCGCCGCTGCCGGTGGTGATCGACGGGCCGCAACTGGAGAATGCGATCCTCAACCTCTGCATCAATGCGCGCGACGCCATGCCCGAAGGCGGCACGCTGCGCATCGAGGCCAGGCCAGTGCCCGCCGGCAATGCCGCACCGCCCCTGCCGCCGGGGGAGCATGTGGCCATCACCGTCAGCGACACCGGCGCCGGCATGAGCGAGGAGGTCGCCGCCCGCGCCTTCGAACCCTTCTTCACCACCAAAGCCTTCGGCAAGGGCAGCGGCCTTGGGCTCAGCATGGTCTTCGGTTTCATCAGCCAGTCGAATGGCCATGTCACCCTGGCCTCCGCACCCGGCCAGGGCACCCGGGTGACTCTGCACCTGCCGCGCGCCAGCGAGCCCGCGGAAACCGAGGCCCAGGCGCCATCGCAAACCGCATCCGCCGCGCCGGCCAGCGCCTGTATCCTGCTGGTGGAAGACGGCCCGGCGCTGCGCCAGACCGCGACGGCGCAGCTGCAGCGGTTGGGTTATGAGGTGCTGGCGGCGGAGGATGGGGACAGCGCGCTGGCGCTGCTGGAATCCCGCCCCGGGGTCGATCTGCTGTTCACCGATATCGTCATGCCGGGTCGGCTGAACGGCTATCAACTGGCCCGACTGGCGACGGCGCGGCAGCCGGGGCTGCGGGTGCTGTTCACCTCCGGCCATCACGACCAGGCGCTGACCCATCACGCTGGCCACGACTTCGCCGCGCCGCTTCTGTCCAAGCCCTACCGTTTCGCGGAGCTTGCCGAACAAGTCCGCAAGGTGCTGGACGCGGCGAGCTAAGCCTTACCGCATCAGGCTGCGGTTGCGGCGCGGGGTCGGGCCGCGGAAGCGCGCCGGCGGGGCCTCCCCCAGCGGGAAGCGGAGGCCGAGCCGGCGCAGGCGGGCCTTGCGCCAGGCGATGGCGGCCAGCGCCAGGTCGCCGATCGCCAGCCCCTGCACCAGCGCCAGCAGATTGGCGGCAGGGTCCTCGCGGCCCGGTGCCAGCCCCGCCGCCAACAGCCCCAAATCCGGCCCGGCGCGTTCCGCCAGCGCCGCGGCGCTGGTGGCGCCGGCGGCGATCCAGGCGGCGGCATTGCCGTTGGGATGGCTGAGGTCGGCGGCGTCGGAGACGACCGACTGCGCCCAGCCCAGCACATCCGGCGCCAGATCGGCCTGCCCCAGCGCGATGACGGTGGCGCCGGGGCGGAGATCGGCGGCGGCGACCACCGGGGACGCGGCGCTGGACAGGGTGATGACCAGTTCCGCCTGCCGCGCCGCCTCGGCGGGGCTGGCAGCCGGGGTCAGGGCCAAGCCGTCCTGGCCCTTGGCGCAGAATTCAGCCACAGCCTCCGCGCGCCTGGCCGCCACATGCAGCGTGGTCAGGCCCGGCAGGGCCAGCGCCAGCACGGCGGGCAGATGGGCCGCGATGCGGCCGGCGCCGATCACCGCGGCGCTGGTGATGCCGGCCGGGGCCAGAAGCTTGGCGGCCAAGGCGGCGGTGGCGGCGGTGCGCAGCGACCGCAGCCACCGCGCCTCGATCAGCGCCAGCGGGCGGCCTTCCAGATCGGCCAGCCAGAACCAGTCCCGGGCGGCCTCCCCTTCCGACATCAGCCGGAAACCGGCCAGCCCGGATTCAGGCAGCACGGCACCCTTTACCCGGAACGTCGCCACCGGCGTCGCCAGGGACAGGGTGGCGGGGGTGGAGAGCACCTGCCGTGCGGCGCCGTATTCCTTCCAGGCCTCCGACACGGCATCCAGCGCCTCCTCCGCGGTCACCAGGCCATCGGCCTCACCCGTGCGGAGGATAAGAAAGTCGAGATTGTCCATGCGGCGCCCGGCCCGTTGTCGGGGCGGATGGTGGGGTGGCGGCGCGCCGATGCCAAGGGGCGCTGCCGCAGGCCTTACCCGTGCCGCTTGCGCGGCTTACGCCGCTGGGCGAGCCTGCGGCGATGGATCTGCCCGGCGCTCCCCCTCTGCCCCGAATCGCCCCCGACCTCGCCGAACTCGCCAGCCGGCTTTTTGCGGAGATGCGCGCCACCGATCATGACGGCACCGGCATCACCCGCGAAACCTATGGCCCGGCCGAAACCCTGGCGATGCGGCGGATCGAGGCGGTGGCGCGGGAGGCGGGGCTGGAGATCACCTGGGACGCCGCCGGCAATCTGCACATCACCCTGCCCGGCACCGACCCCACTTTGCCCGCCGCCGCCTGCGGCTCCCACCTCGACAGCGTGCCGCAGGGCGGCAATTTCGATGGCGCGGCGGGGGTGATCGCGGGGCTGCTGGCCCTGCTCGGCGCCCAGCGGGCCGGGCCAAGGGCGCGCAGCCTGAAGCTGCTGGTGCTGCGGGGGGAGGAAAGCGCCTGGTATGGTCGGCCCTATCTCGGCTCCTCCGCCCTGTTCGGCAGCTTCGATCCGACCTGGCTCGACCTGCCCTGCCTTCAGGACCCGTCCCTGAAACTGCGCGACGCCATGGCGCGGGAGGGGGTGGATGTCGCCACCGTCGCCGCCCGGCAACAGCTGCTGGACCCCCGGAGCCTGTCGCATTTCGTGGAACTGCATATCGAACAGGGGCCGGTGATGGTGGCGCGCGGCGTGCCGGTCGGCCTCGTCTCCGGCATCCGCGGCAATTTCCGGCACCCGGCGGCGCGCTGCCTGGGGGAGGCCGCACATTCCGGCGCGGTGCCGCGCTGGCTGCGGCGGGATGCGGTGCTGGGGGCGGCCGACCTCGCCATGCGGCTCGACGCCACCTGGCGCACCCTGCTGGAACGCGGCGAGGACCTGGTGATGACTTTTGGGATTTTCACCACGGACCCGCGCGAACACGCCATGACGCGGGTGCCCGGTGAAGTGCGTTTCACCCTGGAATACCGCAGCGAAAGCGAGCGCACGCTGGAGGATTTCCGGCAGCTTGCCGAGGCCGAGGCCAGCGAGATCGCGCGGGAACGCCGCGTGCGGATCGAATTGGGCGCGGCCGTGCGCACGCCACCCGCCGTGATGGATGCGCGGCTGCTGGAGCTGGCGCGGCACATCTGCACCGAAGGCGGCATGCCGCACGAAGTGCTGGCCAGCGGCGCGGGCCATGACGCCGCGATCTTCGCCAATGCCGGCGTGTCCAGCGCCATGGTCTTCGTGCGCAACGAGCACGGCAGCCACAACCCGCATGAGGCGATGGAGATGGCCGATTTTCTCGAAGGCGCCGCGGTGCTGCAGGCCATCCTGCTGCAAGGCGCGGAGGTGTTGCGCGCATGACCCCGGACCCCGAGATCGGCCGCCGCACCGCGCGCATCCTGCTCGACACCGGCAGCATCCTGCTGCGGCCGGATCGGCCCTTCATGCTGTCCTCCGGCTGGGCCAGCCCGGCCTATCTCGACATGCCGCGGGCACTCTCCTTCCCGCTGGCGCGACGGGCGCTGCTGGCGGGGGCGGAGGACCGCATTCTGGCGGAAGTCGGCTTCGACGGCTTCGACGCGGTGGCGGCAACGGAGCAGGGCGGCATCGCCATCGGTGCCATGCTGGCCGAGCGCTTTCATCTGCCTTTCGTCACCGTGCGCAAGCGTGCCCAGGGATTCGGGGCCGATGCCCATATCGAGGGCGCCCTGAAGCCCGGCGCGCGCACCCTGCTGGTCAGCGACGTCACCACGGACGGCCGCAGCAAGGCCGGCTACAGCCGCGCCTTGACCCGCGCCGGGGCGGAGGTCACGCAGATCTTCGTGCTGTTCAAATGGGGCATTTTTGACCGCGTGGTGACCGACATCGCGGATGTCGGCGCGCGGTTGTTCGCGCTGGCGACCTGGGAAGACGTGCTGCCGGAGGCCGAGGCGCGCGGCGCGCTGCCGCCCGCGACCCTGGCGGAGCTGCGGCGCTACCTGGCCGATCCCTTCGCCTGGTCGGCGGCGCATGGCGGGCTGGCAGCGCCAGGCTGAGTCAGCCCTTCACCTCCACGCCGGAGACCGCGATCAGCGCGCCGCAGCGCAGCGTCTCCCGCAGCGCGGTCCAGGCCATGGCCATCTCCGCCAGCGGCGCGGACAGCAGCGACACGTTGAGCCGGGCGCCGGACGGCGTCTCCAGAACCGGGTTGCCATGCAGCACGGCCAGCGCCGCGCCGAGGGCGGTCTGCGCCGCCATTTCCTCCCCGTCCTCCGCCGTCAGCAGATAGACCAGTTCCAGCCCCAGATCGGGCCGGGCGGCGCGGGTGCCCTGCGGATCGAAGCCGAGCGGGCGGTTGGCGTGGCGCGCATCGGGCCGCAGATGCAGCAGCCGCAGCGCGATCCCCTCCGCCCCCTCCGCCGGGGAGAGCATGACCGGATGCGACGGCTCCAGCCGGTCGCGCAGCAGCGCGACCAACGCGGCGGAGGCCTCGGCAATCGCCCCGCTCATCGGACGCCCGTTTGGTCGTGGCCGGTCATCGCCTGGTCTCCCGCTGTGTCACGCCATGCTGCGGCCGGCCGGCCGGCCCGGCAAGCGCGCAGCAAAAAGGCCCGCCCTTGTGAGGGCGGGCCTTCGCGGATGGCGCAAGCGTCGATCAGCGCCGCATGCGGACGTGGCGCAGTTCGAGATCCTCATTCGACCGCAGCGGCAGTTCCGCCACCGTGTCGCGCACCGCAAAAATCTGCGGCTCCTGGTGCAGCGGGATCATCGGCAGCAGTTCCTGGAACCGCGCCCAGTACTGGCCGGACAGGTCCTGGCGCTTTGCCTGGTCGGTCTCCACTGCGATCTGGCGCAGCAGTTCCGCCATGCGGTCGTCCTGGAAACCGCCCCAGTTGAACGACCCCTCGCCCAGCAATTCGCGCCCCGGATTGGTGATGTCGAAATTCCCGGGCGTCCAGCCGAGCATGTAGAACATGTATTCCTTGTTCGCGCCGCGCTGGAGGAAGCGGGTGAAGGGAATGCTGTCCAGCCGCGCCTGGATGCCGACGCGCTGCAACATGCCGATCACGGCCTGGCAGATCGCCTCGTCATTCACGTAGCGGTTGTTGGGGCAGCTCAGCGTGATGGGGAAGCCATTCGGGAAGCCGGCTTCCGTCAGCAGGCGTCGCGCGGCCGCCGCATCGAAGGGTAGGCGCTGGTTCTGCGATTCGACGAAACCGCTGATCGCGGTGCCCACCGGCAGGCCGGCGGCGATGGTGGAATTGCGCAGGATCACGCGGGTGATCGTGCCCATGTCGATCGCCTGGTACATGGCCCGGCGGACGCGCACGTCGCGCAGCGGGTTCGGCGTGCCGGGCGCATCCGCATTCTCGGCACGGTTCACGTCGAAGGCGAAGTAGATGCTGCGCGCCGTCGGCCCCTGGATCAGGCGGAGGCCGGGCGCCTGGGAGATGCGCTGCACATCCTGCAACGGCACATGGTACATCGCGTCCAGCTCCCGCGACAGGATCGCGGCGACGCGGGTCGGCGGGCTGGCCACCGGGCGGAAGACGGCGCGGGTGATGCCGTGCTGGGCGTTGTCCCACCAGCCCGGATTCGGCACCAGCACGGTGCGCTCATCGGCCAGGCGTTCCGTCACCCGGAAGGGGCCGGTGCCGTTGGCGTTGAGCTGGACGAAGGTGCTGGTGGCGCCCGGCTGGCCGGCACGGGCCACGGCCATGGCGTTGTTCGCCTCGATCCAGGCCTTGGAGGTGATGAAGAACAGCGTCAGATCCTGCAACAGGATCGGATTCGGGCCGCGCGTCTCGAATTCCACCGTGTGGTCGTCGATGGCGCGCACCGCGGCCACGGACTGCACGACATAGGCCATGTCGTTCTGCTTCACGCGCTCCGCCGCATGCACCACATCGGCGGCCGTGAAGGCCTCCCCGCCATGGAACTTCACGTTGCGGCGCAGGTGGAAGCGCCAGGTGGTGGGGGAGGTCATCTCCCAGCGTTCGGCCAGGGCCGGGGAGAGGGAGCCATCCGGCTCGCGCCGCACCAGGGGCTCATAGACGTTGGATTTCATGGCGTTGGTCACGCCATGATTGTTGGCATGCGGGTCCAGGCCGAGGATGTCGTTGGCGGTGGCCCAGGTGAAGGTGCTGGCCTGGGCCGGCGCGCCGCCGAGCAGCGCGCCCAGCGCCAGCGCGCCGATGGCGCCGCGCAGCGTCATGCGAGTTGATTTAAGCAACATTGTGCCTTTGTCCCTGTCTTTGGCAGGGCGGCAGGATGCGCAAGGCGCTGGCATTCTGTCCAGCGCATCGCGGCATCCCCGGCCGGGCATCACCCCGCTTCGGGTGGCGCCAGCGGCAGCAGCAGGGCGGAGGGGCGGCTGGCGTCGCAGAACAGGCTGTTCACCGCCACCCGCATCCGCCGCGCCGCCCCCTCCGGCTCCCCGGTCTGGGGGTTCACGTCGTAATGGGGGAACTCGCTGGAGGCGATGTCCAGGCGGATTCGATGGCCGGCCAGGAAGCGGTTGGCGGTGGGGAACAGCTCCACGGTGATCCGCGTCGGCTCCCCCGCCACCATGGGGCGCGGCGCCGCCGGGTCGTCGCGGTAGCGGCAGCGCAGGATGCCCTCGCAGAGGTTCATGGCGAAACCCTGGGGGTAGTCGGCGCTGGCCGGATGCACATCGACCAGCTTCGCCGTGATGTCGGTGTCCGGCGCGTCGGTGGCGATCCACAGCTCCGCTGTCACCGGACCGATCACCTCCACATCGGCCTCCAGCGGCGGGGTTTGGAACACCAGCACATCGGCGCGGGAAGCGAGCGGCAGATAGGGCGGGCGGCAGCCGAAATGTCCCTCCCGTTCCCGCTGATCCATCGGCCCGCCGGTGATGACGGGCTCCATGGAGGTGATGGCGCCGCCGATGGTCGGCACCGGATGGCGCGGGTCCGAATCCCATTCGAGCGGCGGCGCCTCGGCGGCGGGCGGCGCCTCCGCCAGCCGGCCATCTGCATGCAGGTGAAACCGCGCCATGCGGGTGCCCGCAAAAGGCCAGTCGCTGCCGCTGCGCCAGCGCCCGCCATGCTCCAGCAGGCCCGCCGCGTTGCGCCGGCCGCTGCCGCCACCCATGACGAAGACGCGCACCGCCGGCTCGTCCTGCACGCCGTTGTCCTGGCCTTTCAGCCAGCGGTCGAAGAAGCGCAGCCGGAAGGCGCGCCAGTCGCCGGCCCAGGAATCGATGGTGGCCTCCGGCCCGAACTCCACCTCACCAAAGGCCGTCTGCGAGCGGTTGCCATGGGTCCAGGGCCCGAGAATCAGTGATGGTGCCCCACGGCCATGCTGCCGCAATCCGCAAAAATTCTCGGTCGCGGTGCGCGGATAGGGATCGTACCAGGACGACATATGCACGCTCGGCACCGCCGCGTAGCGGTCATGCCAACCCATCGCGAAAATGCCAAGGCGCTGCCAGTAGTCGTCGCGGGCGCCGTGTTCCCATTGCTCGAACAGGTAGTCCTCATAATCCGGCGCGTGGCGCACCGGGGAATGGCCGCGCTTCCAGGGGAAGCGGTGGAACCAGGTGACCAGATCCTCCGCCTTCAGCGCGGCTGCGCGGACGGGATCGGCCTTGGTCTCCGGCGCCAGCAGCGCCTGGTTGAAGGCCCAGCTCGCCTGCTTCAGCTCGAAAGCGCCACCCCGGCGGATGCCGCCCTGCCAGGCGTCCGAAAAACCGCCGGAATCCAGGATCTGGGCGGCGAGGCCCGGCGGGTCCAGGCAGCCCAGCGCGGCCTGGGTATGGGCGGCATAGCTGAGGCCCATGGTGCCGATACGGCCATTGCAGAAGGGCTGCGCCACGATCCAGGCGCAGCAGTCATAGCCGTCCTCGCCATCGGACAGGTATTTGACGAATTCACCCTCGCTGCCGTAGCGGCCGCGGCAATCCTGGTAGACCACGGCATAGCCGTGCTGGACGAAATACGCGGCAATCACCTCCCGCCGCTGTGGCGTCGGGTCGGCTTCCGTGCGTTCCGATCGGGACACTTCGCGCTTGCCATAGGGCGTGCGTTCCAGGATCACGGGCCAGGGGCCGTCGCCCTCCGGCAGATAGACATCCGTGGCCAGCCGCACGCCGTCGCGGCAGGTGACCATGAATTCCTCGCGGCGCATGTTCACTGCCTCGGCCGCAGGAAGGGGGCGTAGACCGCCTCCTCCACGCCGCCCTCATAGGTGAAGTTGGCGCGATGCGCCCAGACATTGTTGGGCACATGCAGGGGGATGATCGCCGTGTCCTGCTCGAAGGCCAGCCGCTGCGCCCGGCGCAGCATCGCGTCGCGCTGCGGCACATCGACCACGTTGCGCGTCTCATTCATCAGCGCGTCGAATTCCGCGCTGGCATAGCGGCCGCGATTGAGCCCGCCGAGGCCACGCGCCGCATCGAAGCTGTGCAGCACCTGGGACATGCCCAGCCAGGCATCGCCCGTGGTATGGCCGAAGCCGATCAGAAACACCGAAAATTCGCGCCGCCCGGCGCGGGTGAAGAAGACGTTGGAGGGCATCACCTCCACCCGCGCATCCAGCCCGATCCGCGCCCAGAACTGCGCCACGGCCTGCGATGTCTTGTCATCCTCGACATAGCGGTTGTTGGGCGAATGCAACGTGATGCGGAAGCCGTCTGGATAGCCCGCCTCCGCCAGCAGCCGGCGCGCCGCGGCGGCGTCGAAGGCCGGTGGGGCGAGGTCCGGATCGTAGCCGATCTGCCCTTCCACCGCGATCTGGCCGGTGGCGCTGGCGGCGCCGGAAATCACGCGATCCACGATCAGCGGCCGGTTGATGGCGATGGACAGCGCACGGCGCACGCGCGGGTCGCGCAGCGGATTGCGGGCCAGCGGGCTGCCATCCTTCGCCGTGATGAAGGGCGTCACCTCATTGCCCTGGTCCAGGCCCAGATAGATGAAGCGGGAGGAGGCGGCGCTGGTCACGCCGATCCCCGCCCGCGCCCGCAGCCGCGCGATCTCCCCAGGTGGCACCGCATCGATCAGATCCACATCGCCGGCCAGCAGCGCCGCCATGCGCGCAGCGTCATTGGACACTGGGCGGATGCTGACACGCTCGAAGGCCGGGGCCTCGCCCCAATAGGTCGGGTTGCGCTCCAGGCGGAGCTGCGACCCGGGCTGCCATTCGACGAAGCGGAAGGGACCGGAGCCGGTATTGACCCGCCCCGCATTGAAATCCTGCGTCGTTGCCGTGGCGGCGGCCCGGGCGGAGACGATCCAGGCGGTCATGCCGTTCAGCGGCACGGAGGGATCGGGCCCGCGCGAGCGCAGGCGGATGGTGCGCGCATCCACCACCTCGATCGCCGTCAGGCTGCCGGCCAGGCGAATCTGCGGCGCCGGGCTGTTCGGCACGCGCGGCATGCGTTCCAGGGAGAAGCGGATATCCTCCGCCGTCACCGGGCTGCCATCCTGGAAGCGCGCATCCGGGCGGATGCGGAATTCCCAAACATCAGGCTCCGGATTGGAGAATTCGGTCAGACCCGCCACCGGCCGCATGAAGCGGTCGGAGGCGACCAGCGGGTCGAAGACATGCCGCGCGATGGCATGGTTGGCACCGACCACGGCGAAATGCGGATCGAGCGAGGAGGTCTCGGTCTGGATCGCAATCCGCGCCTCCTGCCCCAAGGCGGGGAACGACAGCGCGGCACTGGCGAGCAGCAGGGCAAGACGGCGCATTGGGGGGTGGACTCCGTGACCAGGCGGCGAGCCTAGCCGCCCCCACCCCCGCTGTGCAGCCTGCCCGTGGCGTGATGCGCGATCAGACGGGTTCGTAGTTGACGCTGCGCAGCAATTCGCTGGCGCGGGTGATTTCCCGCCCAATGAAGGCGCGGGTGTCGGCGATGCTTTCCGTCACCGGCTCCAGCACCTGCTGGGTCAGACGCTGCACGATGGCGGGCTCGCGCATCGTTTCCTGCATCAGGGCATTCACCCGGCCGCAGATCTCGGCCGAGGTGCCCTTCGGCGCCCAGGCGCCGTACCAGGACTGGAATTCGTAGCCGGGCAGCCCGGCCTCCGCCATGGTCGGCAGGTCCGGCGCCAGAGTGGACCGGCGCGGCGCGGCGATGCCCAGGGCACGGATGCGGCCATCCGTGGTCGCCGGCAGCAGCGCGAAGGTCGGGTCGATCAGCAGCTGCGCATTGCCGCTCATCAGATCCGTCAGCGCCGGCTGCGTGCCGCGATAGGAGACCATGTTGAGATCGGCGCCGGTGCGGCGGTTGAATTCGATGGTCGCCAGATGCCCGGCGGAACCGAGCGAGGAGATGGCGATGTTCCAGGCGGCCGGGTTGGCCTTCGCGGCCGCCACCACCTCCGTCACATTGCGTTCCTGCCGGTTGCCGCTGATCACCATCACCAGCGGCGCCTGGGCGGTACGGGCCATCACCTCCAGATCCGTCATCGGATCGAAGGTCGCGCCCTTCAGCACCAGCGGCATCACCGCCGTGTTGAAGGCGGAGGCGAGGATGGTGAAGCCATCCGGCGCGGCGGAGAGCACGGCCTGGGTGCCAACCAGCCCGGCGCCGCCGGTGCGGTTTTCGGCCACCGCTGTGGCGCCCAGCTTTTCCGAGAGCTTCTGGGCGAGAAGCCGCGCCAGTGCGTCATTGGCCGCACCAGGCGGCCAGGGGCAGATCACGCGGATCGGGCGGCCATGCGGCCAACTGCCCTGGGCCTGGACGGCAGGGGCGGCCAGAAGGCCCAGCCCCGCGAGCTTCATCATCGAACGGCGTTGCATGGATGTGTCCTCCTCCGGTCTGTCAGCCGCTCGCCCCTTTGGGCTTGAAGCGGGTCGGCGTGGTTACGATCGGCCGCGCACGGCGATGGCGCCGAGCGACAGCCGCACCCCCTCCGCCAGTTCCCGCGCGATGCGCAGGGCGGCGGGGGCGGCTTCGGCGACGAAGGCGTCGATGGGCTGGCGGCTGGCGGCGATGGTCAGGCTGATGCCGGCGATGGGCGCGCCGCGCGCATCCAGCACCGGCGCGGCGACGGTGCGCAGCCCATAGGCATTCTCGCCATCCGAAACCGCGATGCCCCGCGCCCGCACCTGCGCCAGCCGGTCCTGCAGCGCCGGCAGATCGACCAGCGTGCGCTCGGAGAGCATGACGCGCGGCACCGCCTCCAACTGCGCGAGCTGGGCGTCCGGCGGCAGGAAGGCGAGCATCGCCTGGCCCAAGGCGGTGGCATAGGCGCCGATGCGGCTGCCTGGGCGGCGCACGATGCCCTGGCGTTCCAGCCCGGCCTCGACCCGCGCCAGATAGACCACCTCCCCCCGTTCCAGCACGCCGAGGGAGGCCGCATCGGCGGCGCCCGGCACCACCTCCCGCAGCAGGGCCGTGGCATGGCCGGGCAGATCGTCGGCGGAGAGCGCAGCGAAGCCCAGCTCCAGACATTTCAGGGTCAGGCGAAAGCGGCGGCTGTCCGGCACGGGGCGCAGATAGCCGAGGTCGACCAGGGTATGGACCAGGCGATAGGCGGTGCCGCGATCCAGCCCGCCGCGGGCGGCGACCTCGGCCAGGGTCAGCTCGGTGGCCTCGGCGGTGAAGGCGCGCAGCACGGCGAAGACCTTGGCGGCGGATTGCACCTGGTTCTTCGGATTGTCGACGGCCCTGGGCCGCGCTGCCGCGATCGACTTTGCCGCAAGCCCCATCTGCCGCCGTACCCCCTCACCGACGCTTATCGTATTCCGAACTTTTGTTCGGAGTATCCGGGCGAGGATGCCGCCACGCGCCCCGCGCTGTCAATCGCCCCGTCGCACGGCGGGCAATTACAAGGAGGCACCGCCACAGATCATGATCTGCTGCCCGGTGATGGCCGCCGCCTCCTCCCCCAGCAGGAAGGCGGCCAGGGCGGCGACCTCCGCCGGCGCGATATAACGGCCGATCGGTGGGGTGCGCGGTGTGTGATGGGCGCGGGCGGGGTCGCGCAGCATCGGCGTGTCGGTGACGCCGGGGGCCACCACATTCACCGTGATTCCGCGCGGCGCCAGCTCCGCCGCCCAGGACCGCGCCATGCCGACCACGGCCGCCTTGGTCGCGGCATATTGGCTGCGCCCGGCGGAGCCGCCGGAGGTGCGGCTGCCCACCAGCACCACCCGCCCGCCGGCAGCCATGCGCGGCACCAGCACATCGGCCAGCTGCGCCGCGACATCCACATGCAGGCGCCAGAGCAGCGCGCCGATCTCCGCCTGCAATTCGCCCAAGGCGGCGGCGCGCATCATGCCGGCGGCATGCACCAGCGCGGTGGGCTGCAAGCCTTCCAGCGCCGCCGGCAGGGCGGCGGCATCCAGCAGGTCCACGCTGCGATGGGTGTAATGGGGATGCTGCCAATCCGGTGCACCGCGGCTGAGGCCGGTCACCTGCCAATCATCCCGCAGCAAGCGCTGGGCGATGGCTTCCCCGATACCGGAACTGGCGCCGGTGACGATGGCGTGGCGCATCAGGCTTTGTCCTTTTCCAGAAAGCGCTGCATCACCTTCTGCGATTCGCCGTCGCTGAAGGCCTGGCGATGCAAAGCGCGGGCGGCGGCGAAGGTCTCGTCGAAGCCGGGCTGCGTCGCCTCCCGGAACCTTTGTTTGTTCAGGCGGAAGGCGAGCTTCGGCTTGGCGGCGAGTTCCTGCGCGATGCGCAGCGCCGTGGCGCGCACCTGATCCGCCGGCACCAGGTGGTGCAGCAGGCCGAGACGGTGGCATTCCTCCGCCTCCGCCATGCGGCCGGTCAGCACCATCTCGATGGCGCGCGACAGGCCGAGCATTTCGCGGATGATCCAGAAGCCGGTGGCGCTGACGATGCCGGAATTGATCTCCGGCTGGCCCATCTTCGACCCCGCATGACCGACGCGGATGTCGCATAGCAGCGCGACCTGGAAGGCGGAGCCGGCGGCGAGCCCGTTCAGCGCACAGACCAGCGGCTTCTGGAAGGCGCGTATGGCGCCATAGAGGGCACGCCATTCCTCGATCCAGTCCTCGGCCCGGTCGCCGTCGAAGGTCTTGCCTTCATTCAGGTCCTGGCCGGCGCAGAAGGCGCGTTCGCCGGCGCCGGTCAGCACCACGGCCTGCACCGCGTCATCCGCCGCCGCATCGGCCAGAAGTTCCAGCAGGCAGGCGCGCATCGGCGCGTCCCAGGCATTCAGGCGCTTCGGGCGATTCAGGGTGATGATGCGGATGCCCGCTTCCGTGCTGGCCAGCACATGGTCTTCGACGGTCTCGGACATGTTGCTCCTGCCTCTGCGCGGCGTTACCCCATCGGATAGCCGCAAACGAAGGGCGATCAAAGTGGCCGAGGGCTTTTTGGAAGTGCTGCGCCGCGAAGTGGCGGCCGAGCCGGACCGGATCTTCGCGCGCGACGGCGCGGCGCAGCTGACACTGGCGGCACTGGATGCACGGAGCGATGCGCTGGCGCACGCATTCCGATCACGCGGCATGATGCGCGGCGATCGGGTGGCGGCGGTGCTGCCGAATGCGCTGCGCTCCCTGCCCCTCGCCTATGCACTGGCCAAGGCGGGCATCGCCTGGGTGCCGCTGAACCCGCAATTGGTCGGCAATGGGCTGCGCCATGTGCTGGCGCTGACGCGACCGAAGATGATCCTCTCCGACACACCACTCGACACGACCGCTGAGGTTCTGCCGCTGGCGGCGCTGGAAGCGCCGACGGGCGCACACTTTGCGGAGCCTGTGCCGGAGCCGGCGGAGGATTTTGCCATCTGCACCACCTCCGGCACCACCGGCCCGCCCAAGGGTGTGCGCGTGTCGCACCGCATGCTGCGTCTGGCCGGCGAAGGCGTGATGCTGGTGGCGGATGCGCGGGATGGCGACGTGTTCTTCATGTGGGAGCCGCTGCACCATATCGGCGGCGCGCAGATGCTGGTGGCGCCGCTGCTGCGCCGCGTGTCGCTGCATCTGGTGCCGCGCTTCAGCGCCAGCCGCTTCTGGGACGAGGTGACGGCGGCCGGCGCGACGCATATCCATTATCTCGGTGGCATTCTGCAGATCCTGCTGAAGCAGGACCCTTCGCCGAAGGAGCGTATGCATGGGGTCCGCATCGCCTGGGGCGGCGGCTGCCCGGCGGAGCTCTGGCCGCAGGTGCAGGCACGCTTCGGTGTGAGCTTGCGCGAATGCTATGGCATGACGGAGGCTTCTTCCTTCTCCACCTTCAACGCGGATGGCGTGCCAGGATCGGTCGGCCGCGCCATGCCCTGGTTCGACGTCTCCATCTGTGACGCGGCAGGGAAGGCGCTGCCGCCCGGTGTGCGCGGCGAGATCGTGGTGCGCGCGAAGGAATCCTTGGCGCTGACGCAGGGCTATCTCGACAACCCCGCGGCGACCGCAAAGGCGTTGCGTGAGGGTGCGCTGTACACGGGCGATTCCGGCAGCCTCGACACCAACAAAAATCTGTTCTTCCACGGGCGCATGACCGACAGCGTGCGGGTGCGCGGCGAGAATGTCTCGGCCTGGGAGGTGGAGGCGGTGGCCGCGCAGCATCCCGATGTCGCGGACTGCGCCATGATCGGCGTCGCCGCCGACATCGGCGAGCAGGAGATCAAGCTGTTCCTGCAAGCGCGGGAGGGCGCCGCTATGGACCTGGCCGAAGTCTGTGCCTGGCTGGCGCCGCGCCTCGCCCGCCACCAGCGGCCACGCTACCTGGCCGTGGTCCAAAGCTTCCCGCGCACGCCGAGCCAGCGCATCCAGAAATTCGCGCTGCCGACCGGGGTGGAAGACTGTTTCGACGCGGGGCGCTAGCCGCCCCAGACGCGCTCCAGCAGCCGCAGCCAGTTGCCGCCCAGCAGCTTCAGGATGGTCTCCTCCGACCATCCGCGCCGGACCATCGCCGCGGTGATGTGCGGCATCTCGTGAATGCGGCGGATGCCGAGCGGCTTGCTGATCTTGGCATTGGCGTATTCGGTCAGCTCCCGCGCATGGCCTTTGTCGCGGCTGGCATAGATCTGGTAGGGGCCCGGGCGCGGGTGGTCCAGGCTGAAGTCGCAGCCGAGGCCCACATGATCTTCTCCCACCAAGGCGATCACATGCGCCATCGCGTCGATATAGTCCTCGACGGTGGAGTCATTGCCGCGCGCCAGGCCTGGCGAGAACAGGCTGATGCCGATAAGCCCACCGCGCGCGGCGCAGGCCTCCAGCAGCGCATCGGTCTTGTTGCGCGCCACATCATGCAGCGCGCGCGGCAGCACATGGCTGATGCAGACGGGCGCATGCGAATGAGCGATGGTGTCGAAGGCCGTCTTCTCCCCGACATGGGACAGGTCACACAGCACCCCGGCGCGGTTCATCTCATGCACCACCTCGCGCCCGAATCCCGTCAGCCCGCTATCCTGCAGTTCGAGATAGCCGGCCCCGGAGTAGTTCTGGGTGTTGTAGGTCAGCTGCATGATGCCGACGCCGAGATCCCGAAAGATCCCGATATCCTGCAACCGGTCCTCGATGGGGGAGGTGTTCTGCCAGCCGATGCTGATGCCGGTGCGGCCTTCCGCCTTCGCGGCGTGGATATCCGCCACCGTCTTCACCGGCCGCAACAGATCTGCATTCTCCTCCAGCATCCGCCGCCAGGCGAGGATGTTGTCGAGGCCGCCGCGAAGATCCTCCCAAAGCACGGAGGCCGCATTCACCGCAGTGACACCGCCCGCCGCCATCTCGGAGAAGATGGTGCGCGACCAGTTGCAGGTGGACAGCCCGTCGAAGACGACGGCGCGCGCATGCAGCGCCTTCGCGCGCGCCATGATCTCGGGGTCTTCATGCGCGAGGCCAGTCATGCGGACAGCGCCCGGTCGAGGAAGTCCAGCCGGTCCTGGCCCCAGAACAGCTCGTCGCGGAACACATAGGTCGGCGTGCCGAAGATCTTTCGCGACTCCGCCTCGGCCAGGTTCGCGTTCCAGGCGGCGACGTGTTGCGGCAAAGCGGGCTCACGCATCAGGGGCACACCGGCCTCGCCCACCGTCGCGCGCGCGATGGCGCGCAGCGTGTCCAGATCGGCGATGTCGCGATCCTCGGCCCAGAGCGCGCGCTGCACGGCGAAGCAGAATCCTTGCGCATCCAGCCCCGCTTCCTGCACCGCGATCACCGCCTGTGCCGCCGTCTCGATGGTGCGGCAGGGGTAGAATTTCGGCGTGAGCTGCAAGGGCATCCCCAAAAACTTGCGCCAGCGATCCAGCTCCAGCGCGTGATAGTCCTGCCGCGCCTGCGCCCGTGTGCGCAGCGGGATGCCGCCATTGGCCTCGATCACCTTGATTGGCCGCAGCACCAGCTTCGCGCCATGCTTCTGGGCGATCTGATACAGCTGCGGCGCGCCGAGATAGGCCCAAGGGGAGGAAATGCCGAAGAAGGCGAGGATTTCAGGCGGCTGCATCTTCGATCTTTCCCGCAAAGGGCGTCCACTCATCGCCGAGCAATTCCGGCGTGTCATAGGCTTCGAACGTCGCATAGATGCGCGCGCGGTCTTCGACGAACAGGCTGCGCACCATCGCCTCCGCGAGCCTGCGCGCGCCATCGCTGACGGAGGGGATACCGCTTGTCAGCTTGCCGTGGGTCAGCACCGCCGGGAAGGCGAAGCAGACGATGCGCTCCAGCCCCGGGCAGGCGCCGGGCGCGCGTTGCTGGAATTCGAAACCCGGGGCGAGATCGGGGGAAGTGCCGAGCATCGCATCGGCCTCCGCCGCCGGTGGCGTGTAGCTGTCCGACCAGCGGCGGATGTGCGGCGCGATACGGCGCAGCTCCGGCCGGCGCGCCGGGTCGATGTCAAAGCCCGTGGCCAGGATGAGAAAATCCAGGGTGAGCTCGAAGCGGGGCGTCACCACGCGCAGCGCGTCGTCGTCCGCGCGCGCGGACAGGATTGGGCTGGCGAAGTGAAACCGTGCATTCGCATGCCGCGACACGCGCTGCACGCTCGGGCGCGGCGCCGGCAGTTGCGCGGCATTGGCCAGCCGGAAGAAGCGCCACTTGTCGTCCATCGGCAGGCCGAGAAAGCCATGCGCCATGCCCTTGCTGCCGATGCCGGTGAACTTGTCCACGCGCGGCATTTCCGCCCGGCGGATCAGCAGATCGACGCTCGCCGCCCCCGCCTCTAGCGCGCTCGCCGCATTGTCCATGGCCGAGGCACCGGCGCCGACCACGCCAACGCGCTTGCCGGCCAGCGCCGCCATGTCGATCTCGTCGGAGGAATGTGACCAGAGATGGCGCGGCAGGTCGCGCAGCACGGCGGGCACGCCTGGCCCGCCCATGCCATCGATGCCGGTGGCCAGCACCACGCGCCGCGCCAGGATCGGCGCGCCCTCTGCCAACTCGATCCGCACAGGCGCCGTGCCATCGGGGATGATGTCGGTCACCGCCACACCATTGCGCACCGGCAGGTCCAGCACGCGACGGTACCAGACCATGTAGTCCATCCACTGGCCGCGCGGGATGCGGACCATGGCGTTCCAGGCCTCGGCGCCGAACTGCGCCTCATACCAGGCACGGAAGGTGAGCGACGGAACGCCCAGCGCGGGTCCCGCCACCTCCTTCGCCGTGCGCAGGGTGCGCATGCGCGCGGTGGTCACCCAGGGCCCTTCCCGCCCCGCCGGCGCGCGGTCCAGCACCAGCAGCCGCGTGACGCCGAGGAAGCGCAGGGCTGCGGCGGCGCAGAGGCCGGACAGGCCGGCGCCGATCACCACCACATCCAGCACGCCGGGCGGTGGCTCCGGCACCCAGGCCTTCGGCGGCAGGTTCAGCAGGGCAAGGTCGCGGGCCAGTTGCGCTTCCAGCGCCGCCAGGCCTGGGGGAGAGGCGTCGGTCATGGCGGAAAGTTTAGGCCAGCGCTGCGTCGGATGGAACTGCTTCGTCCGGCGCGAAGAAAGGAAAATACATCCTCATATGGCGATGTAAGTGGCATTTAATGCCACGATCTGCCCGATCTATAGGCCAATACATCCCCGACCGTGGGGCTGCGCGACACGCGCTGCCACGGCTTGTGCGCCCGCCACCGCCGGTCGATGGTCGCGCCGCCATGCCAGATTCCTGCATCCTCGCCTTCGACCTCGGCGGTTCCTCGCTGCGCGCCGCGCTGGTCGGGCGCGACGGCGCCCTGCTGGCGCGACACGACCAGAAGCAGCGCCTGGGGGTGGAGGCCGATGCCGAGGCCTGGTGGCACGACGTGCAGCAGGCCACCGCGGCGCTACGTGTGCAGGATGCTGCGGCCTTCGCCCGGATCGCCGCCATCGCCATCAGCGCCATCACCCGCAGCCTGGTGCCGGTGGATGCGGCGGGCCGCCCCACGCACAGGGCGCTGCTGTTCGGCGATACCCGCGCGGCCGAAACCCTGCCCGCGCTGCTGGCCCAGCTGCCGGCCGACCATCCGGAGCGGCCGCATATCAACGCCTTCCACCCGCTTGCCCGCCTGGCCTGGCTGCGCCAGACGGCGCCGGAGGCACTGGCGCGCAGCGTGGCGATTCTCGAGCCCAAGGATTTCCTCAACCTGCGCCTGACCGGGCGCGTCGCCTCAGACCGCGTGTCCTCCGCCAGGCTCGCCGCCGCCGCCGCCGCGCTGCTGCCGCGGCTGGGCCTGCCCGAAACCCTGCTGCCGCCGCTGCTGGCGCCCAGCGCCATCCTCGGCCCGCTGCTGCCCGGCGCGCTTCCCGGTCTCGGGCCGGTCCCGGTGCTGGCCATGGGCAATGACAGCTGGGCCGCCGTCGCGGGCCTCGGCGCCCTGCGGGATGGGGAGGCCTATTGCATCTCCGGCACCACGGAGGTGCTGGGCCTGCTGCATCAGGCACCGGCCACGGCCCCGGGCCTGCTGACGGTGGATTGGGACGGACTGTTCCAGATCGGCGGCCCCAGCCAACACGGAGCCGATGCGCTGGCCTGGCTGGCCGGGCTGGGTGTGGAGGTCGGGCGCGGCGACCCGCCGCCGGGCGACCCCATTCCTCTGCTGTTCCTGCCGACGCTGGCCGGGGAACGCGTGCCGCATTGGGACCCCGATCTGCGCGGTGCCTTTCTGGGGCTGCGCCGTGACCACTCAGCCCCTGACATGGCCCGCGCCGTGATGCAGGGCATCGCCTTCAACAACCGCACGGTGCTGTTGCGGGCGGAGGCGGCGGCCGGCCGCCAGGCGCGTGCACTGCGGCTCGGCGGAGGCGGCGCCACGCCGGGCTGGGCGCAGATCCGCGCCGATGTGCTGGGGCGGGACGTGCTGCTGCCCGCCACCGCCGAGCCCGGCCTGCTCGGCGCCGCCATCGTCGCCTTCGCCGCGCTGGAAGGCACCGGCCTGACGGCGATGCAGGACCAGCTCGCCCAGCCCGCCGCGCGCTTCCGGCCGGACCCGGCGCGGCACGCCACGGCCACGCGCCTGCATGCCATCTTCCAGGCGGCGGAGGCGGCCGTCGCGCCCATCTCGCGCCTGCTGGCTTGACGCGGCCGCCCCACCGCTGAGGATGGCGCCGATTCACGAGGGCGGGATGTCAGGGTTTCTCACACGCTATGGCGCGGCGATCGCGGGGCTTCTTGTCTTCGCCGGCTTCGCCCTCGCCTCCCCGGTCTTCCTCACCCCCGGCAACATGGCCGTGGTGTTCAAGGAGACGGCCTTTCTCGGCATTCTAGCGATTGGCTTCACCCTGGCGCTGACCACGGCCGAGATCGACCTGTCGGTGGCCGAGGTCGCCTCGCTGGCCGCCGTGGTGACCGGGGCGCTGGTGCATGGCGGTCACGCACCCTGGGTCGCGATGGGCGCCGGGCTGGCGGTGGGCACGGCCTGTGGCGCGGCCAATGGCATCGCCGTGACGGTGCTGCGGGTGCCGTCCCTGATCGCGACGCTGGGCACGGCGGCCATCGCCAAGGGGTTCGGCTTCATGCTGACCCAGGGCGTCGCCTTCGTCGGTCGCTGGCCCACCAGCTTCACCGGCCTGGCGCGGGGCAGCATGATGGGCCTGCCGAACCTGATCTGGTGGCTGGGCGGCGTCGGACTGGCGGCCTGGGTGCTGGTGAAATGGACCCGCCTCGGCGCGCATCTGGTCGCGACCGGGGAGGCTGATGAGGCCGCGCGGCTGGCCGGCATCCGGACCCTGTCGATGAAGCGCCTGGCGCTGACGCTGGCCGGCGCCTGTGCCGGGCTGACGGCCGTGCTGCTGGCCTCATCTCTGTCCTCCGCCGCGCCGGGCATGGCCAACGACCATTTCCTCTATGCCATCGCCGCGGTGCTGCTGGGCATGTGCATGTTCGAGCCAGGGCGGCCGAACATCCCGGGCACGATCTTCGCGGCGCTGACGCTGAAGGTGCTGGGCAATGGGCTGGTGCTGCTGGGCGCCGAATACTACTGGCAGGACATCGTGCTGGGCGCGATCATCCTCGCTTCCGTGGCCCTCTCGGCCGCCGGCATGGGCCGCGCGCCCTTCGTGAAGAAGCTGAATTTCCGGACGGGGAAATGACCATGACCGAGACAACACGCCGCGGCGTCCTGCTGGCCGGCGCCAGCCTGCTCGCCGCGCCCGCCTTGGCCCAGGCCAGCACGGATATCGCCATCGTCGGCTTCCAGATGAGCAGCGAGACCCATGCCCGCGCCGCCAATGCCGCCGCCACCGCCGCCCGCGCCAAGGGCTGGACCGCCACGGTGCTGAACAGCGAGGGCGCCCTGCCCCGCCATGCCGAACAGCTCGACACGCTGATCCAGCGTCGCCCGAAGGCGATCATCGTCGCCATGGGCAAGCCGGTGGAGGCGGAAGCGCAGTTCCAGCGCGCCAAGGCCGCCGGCATCCCGGTCATCACCATCATGGCAGGTGCCTCCCCGCACACCGTCTTCGATATTCAGGTGAACGAGTACAAGGTCGGCGCCGATGCGGCGCTCTGGCTGCTGGGGGAGTTGGGCTATCAGGGCAATATCCTGACCCAGCGCTTCGAGGGCAATGTCGGCACCCGCATCCGCGGCAAGGTGCTGGATGCCGTGTTGTCGGAGAATACCGGCGTGCGCGTTCTGGCCACCCACACCATGGCGCGCACCGCATCCTGGCGCGACGATGTCCGCCAGGGTTTTTCGGGCCTGCTGCTGCGCCATGCGGCGAATACCCAGGGCATCTGGGCGAGCTTCGACGGCCAGGCCTTCGTCATCGACGACCTGCTGCAGGCGCGAGGCGTGAAGAAGGGGCAGGTGAAGTTCGTCTCGATCGACGGCGGCGCCGAGACCTATCGCCGCATCGCCGATCCCGAGAGCACGCTGATGGCCACCGTCACCATCCCCTTCGAGGAGATGGGCAACAAGGCGGTGGAGGCGGTGGACCGGATTGTCCTGAAAAACGAACCGAAGGGGGTGATGGCCTCCGGCCCCTACCTGTTCCTCGATTCCGTGCTGGTGGACGGCAACAACGTGCAGCGCTTCCTCTGACATGGCGCTGCTGTCCCTCCGCGGCATCGGCATGCGCTACGGCGCCGTGCAGGCGCTGACCGGCATCGACCTGGATGTGACGGAGGGCGAGGTGCTGGCGCTGTGCGGCGACAATGGCGCCGGCAAGTCCAGCCTGGTGAAGATCCTCTCGGGCGCGCAGGCGCCAAGCGAGGGGAGCATGGTGCTGGATGGCGACGCCACGCGCTTCCGCGGGCCGCAGGACGCCCTGCGGCGCGGCGTCGCCACCATCTACCAGGACCTGGCCGTCGCGCCGCGCCTGTCGATCTGGCAGAACGTCTTTCTGGGATCCGAACTGACGCGGCCCCCCTTCGGCCTGCTCGACAAGCGGCGCATGGCGGAAGCGAGCCGGGGCTATCTGGCGCGGCTGGCGGTGACGATCGCCGATATGGACACGCCGGTGGAACGCCTCTCAGGCGGGCAGCGGCAGGCGGTGGCGATCTGCCGGGCGCTGCGCTGGGACGCGCGCATCATCATCATGGACGAGCCCACCGCCGCGCTCGGCGTGAAGGAGACGGCGCAGGTGCTGGACCTGATCTGCCGCCTGCATGCGGAAGGCCGCACCGTCATCCTGGTCAGCCACGCCATGGGCGATGTGGTGGCCGTGGCGCAGCGGGTGGTGGTTCTGAAGGGCGGGCGTAAGGTCGCCGACCGGCCGGTGGCGGATGGCGGCGGCCGGCTAGAGGCGGCGGACCTCGCCCAGATGATCATCCGCGGCAATGGCTGAGAGGCGCTATCCCTCAGCCTCGCAGATGGCAGGCGACGCGATGGCCCGGCGCGACCTCCCGCAATTCCGGCACCTGCGTCTGGCAGGGCTCCGCCTTCGCGATCGGGCAGCGTGTGTGAAAATGGCAGCCGCTTGGTGGGTTCAGCGGGCTCGGCACATCGCCCTTCAGCATGATGCGCTGGCGCTTCACCGTCGGGTCCGGAATCGGCACGGCGCTGAGCAGCGCTTCGGTATAGGGATGCAGCGGGTTGGTGTAGAGGTCCCGCGCCGAGGCGATCTCCACGATCCGGCCGAGATACATCACCGCCACCCGGTCGCTGGTGTGTTCCACCACCGACAGGTCATGCGCGATGAACAGATAGGTCAGGCCGAATTTCGCCTGGAGATCCTCCAGCAGGTTCACCACCTGCGCCTGGATCGAGACATCCAGGGCCGAGACGGGCTCGTCGCAGACCACCAGCTTCGGCGAGACGGCGAGCGCGCGGGCGATGCCGATGCGCTGCCGCTGGCCGCCCGAGAATTCATGCGGGAAGCGGCGCATCTGGTCGGCGTTCAGCCCCACCGTCTCCAGCAGCTCCACCACCCGGTCTTCCCGTTCCTGCCGCGTGCGGCCGAGATTGTGGATGATCAGCGCCTCGCCAATGATCGCCCCCACCGTCATGCGCGGATTGAGGCTGGCAAAAGGGTCCTGGAAGATGATCTGCATATCGCGCCGCAGCCGCCCGAGCTGCTGGCGATCCATCGCCGTCACTTCCTGGCCTTCGAACCACACGGAGCCCGCGCTGGGTTCCATCAGCCGCAGGATCAGCCGCCCCGTGGTGGATTTGCCGCAGCCGGATTCGCCGACCAGGCCAAGCGTTTCGCCCGGCGCGATGTCGAAGCTGACGCCGGAGACGGCGTGCACCTCCTCGACCTTCCTGCCAAACAATCCTCCGCGCACGGAAAAACGCTTCTCCAGATCCTGCACGCGCAGCAGCGGCTCGGTCATGAGCGGACTTCCGGATACAGGATGCAGGCCACCTTGTGGCCGGGTGCCACCTCCCGCAATGGCGGTTCCGCCGCGGTGCATTCGGGCATCGCGTGGCGGCAGCGCGCGGCGAAGCGGCAGCCGGTGGGCGGGTTGAGCAGGGAGGGCACAGTGCCCGGAATCGCCTCCAGCCGCGCATGGCTGATGGCGGCGCGGTCGATGCGGGGGATGGAGCGGATCAACCCCTGGGTATAGGGATGCATCGGCGTGGCGAACAACGCGCCGACCGGCGCTTCCTCCACCACCTTGCCCGCATACATCACCACCACGCGCTGCGCGACTTCGGCGACCACGCCCATGGCGTGCGTGATCAGCAGCACCGCCATGCCCAGACGCTGCTTCATCTCCGCCAGCAGTTCCAGGATCTGCGCCTGGATCGTCACATCCAGCGCCGTGGTCGGCTCATCCGCGATCAGCAGTTTCGGGCCGCAGGACAGCGCCATGCCGATCATCACGCGCTGACGCATGCCGCCCGAGAACTGGTGCGGATAGTCATGCACTCGGCGCTGCGGGTTCGGGATATTGACCAGCCGCAGCATCTCCGCCGCCCGGTCCATGGCGGCGCGGCGGGACAGGCCTTCGTGCTGGCGCACCGCCTCCGCGATCTGATGGCCCACCGTGTAGACGGGGTTCAGGCTGGTCATCGGTTCCTGGAAGACGAAGCCGATTTCCTTGGAACGGATCTTCTGCATCGCCTCCGAGGGCAGCGGCACCAGGTCCCGCCCCTCGAACATCACCTGGCCGGCGGCGATCTTCCCCGGCGGCATGTCGATCAGCTTCAGCACGGTCTTGGCGGTAACGGTCTTGCCGCAGCCGGATTCGCCGACGATGCAGACCGTCTCCCCGCGATCGACGCCGATATCGATGCCGTCCACTGCGCGCACCCAGCCATCATCGGTGCGAAAATGCACCTTCAGGCCCTGGATTTCGAGAAGGCGCTGACCGGTCACTGGACGCGCCTCGGGTCGAGCGCGTCGCGCAGCCCGTCGCCGACGAAGTTGATGCTGACCACGGCAAGAAAGATGGCGAGCCCTGGGAACAGCGCCCAATGCGGTGCGAAATCCAGATTGTCCTTGGCGTCGAACAATAGCCGCCCCCAGGTCGGTACATCCGGCGGAAAGCCCAGGCCGAGGAAGGACAGCGTGCTTTCGGCGATGATCGCGCCGGCGACATCGATGGTGGCGGCGACAATCACCGGCCCCAGCGCATTGGGCAGGATATGGCGCAGCACCAGCCGCAGCCGGCTGGCCCCCAAGGCACGCGCGGCCTCCACGAACTCCTTCTCCCGCAGGGAGAAGAACTGCGCGCGCACAAGCCGGGCGACAGGCATCCAGTTGAAGATGCCGATCACCGCGACGACCAGGATGAAGACCCCCATCTCCAGCCCGACGATGCTGGTGAGGGATTCGCGGAACAGGTAGATGATCAGCAGCAGCAGCGGCAGTTGCGGCAGGGACAGGAACAGGTCGGTCAGCCACATCAGCGCCGCATCCAGCTTGCCCCCCGCCATGCCGGCGACGCTGCCGACCAGCACGCCAAGTCCGACCGCGACCAGCATGGCGGTGAAGCCCACCGCCAGCGAGATGCGCCCGCCATAAAGGATGCGCGCCAGCAGGTCCTGGCCGAGATCATCCGTGCCCAGCGGATGCGCCCAGGAGGGGCTTTCGAGACGGGCCGTGAAGTCGATCTCGTCGATCGGCAGCGTCCAGATCAGCGGGCCGAACAGCACGGCGAAGACCAGGATGAACAGCACCACCGCGCTGACCACCGCAAGCCTGTGCTTGCGGAAGCGGCGCCACGCCTCGCCCCATGGACCGATATGGGGCTTCCGGGCGGGGCTAGCGGTAGCTGATACGGGGATCGAGCCAGCCATACAGAATATCCGCCACCAGGTTGAAGAAGATGACCAGGATCGCGAAGACGAAGGTGACGGCCATGATCACCGGCGTGTCGTTCGACAGGATCGAGGTGACGAGCAGCGAGCCGATGCCGGGGATGCGGAAGATCTGTTCCGTCACGATGGCGCCGCCAAAGACCGCAGGCATCTGCAAAGCCACCAGCGTGACCACCGGGATCATGGCGTTGCGCACGACATGCAGGATGGTGACGCGCGATTCCGGCAGGCCCTTGGCGCGCGCCGTGGTCACATGGTCCAGACGGATCACATCCAGCACCGCGGAGCGCACATAGCGCGTCCAGGCCGCGCCCTGGAACAGGCCCAGCACCATGATCGGCATGATGGTCTGGCGCAGCATCTGCCACCACCAGTTCAGGCCCGTCGCCTCGATATCCGTGCGGAAGACGAAGGGCAGCCAGTCCAGATGGATGGAGAACAGCAGGATCATCAGCAGCCCGGTGAAGAAAGTGGGCAGCGAGAAGCCGATGAAGGCCAGTGTATTGGCCACCTGGTCGAAGATCGAATAGGGCCGCGTCGCCGCATAGACGCCGACCGGCAGCGCGATGCACAGCGCCACGATCTGCGCCAGGCCGATCACCGCGATGGTGGTCGGCAGGCGTTGCAGAATCAGCTGGTCCACCGGGATGCGGCTGACGAAGGAATAGCCCCATTCGCCGCGCAGCATCGCCGTCAGCCAGGACAGGTAGCGTTCATGGATCGGGTCATCCAGCCCGAGGCTGGCGCGCAGATGCGCGCGCACATCTGGCGGGATGGCGGGGTTGGATGCCAGCTCCTCGAAGGGATCGCCCGGCGCGAGCGCCAGGATGGTAAAAAGGATCACGCTGATCCCGAGCAGGCTCGGGATCGCGATCAGAAGGCGACGGGTGAGGTAGTTGCCCACGCGAGGAAGATCAGGTCTCGCGCCACCAATCGCTGAGCAGCCATGTGGTGCCGTCCCAGCCGCTCAGCACATGCCGCAGGTTGTTCAGGCTGGCGCTGACGAGGGGCCGCTTCACCAGCGGGATAACGTGGTTGCTGGAGACAACGATGTCGTTCATGCGGATGAACAGCGCGGCGCGCTTCACGGGGTCCAGCTCGCCCTGCGATTCGCGGAAGATGCGGTCATACTCCTCCGACCGGAAGCGAAGGATGTTGCGGCCCTGCCAGTTATTGGCCTTGGACGACGCCTCCCAGGACACGTACTGGTTCATGAAGCGCTCGGGATCCGCCTGCGGCATCGTCGTCGTGTACATCTGCATGTCAGCGAAGAACTTGACGTAGGTGTCCGGGTTCGCGACGTCGGAGGAGAAGAACACCGAGGCGGTCACGGACTTCAGCTCCAGGTCGATGCCGGCGCGCTGGGCCGCCTGCTTGTAGACCGCCTGGGTGCGCTGACGCGGCGCATTGACCGAGCTCTGGTAGATGAAGCGCAGCCGCACGCCGTCCTTGGCGCGGATGCCGTCCCGCCCGCGCACCCAGCCGGCGGCGTCCAGGATTTCGTTCGCCTTGGCGATGCTGAATTCCCAGCGCATGTTGGGGGAGGTGAAGCGCGGCGGCGCATTCAGGAAGTTCGCCGTCGCCGGGCCACCACGGCCGTAGATGAACTGCTCCAGCGCGTTGCGGTCGATCAGCAGCGCCATCGCCTCGCGCACCTTGGGGTCGCGGAAGGCCGGGTGTTCGGACTTGACCGAGGCGCGCTCGCCATCAACTTCCCGGTGCGGATCGGTGGTGTTGAGCTGCACGAACTCGATATTGGCGCCTTCGACAATGTTCACCTTGCCGCGGCCCGCGGCTTCCAGACGCTTCAGGATCTCGTCTTCCACCTGAAGGTTCCAGGCATAGTCGAAATCCGCCGTCTGCATCACCGCCCGCGCGGCGGAGACCGCATCGCCGCCGCCCTTGATTTCCAGCGTGTCGAAATAGGGGCGATTGTTCTGGTGATAGTTCGGGTTCAGCTCCGCCCGCAGATTGTCGCCGGGCGCGAAGGAGACGAATTTATAGGCGCTGGTGCCCACCGGCCGCAGGTTCGTCGGCGCATCCCGCGCATTGGACCCGGCGTAATCCTTGAACAGATGCTTCGGGATCAACTGCCCGATGGAGGCGACGAAAGCGTCCGCCCAGAAGGGTGAGGGCTGGGCGAATTCGACCCGCACCGTGTGGTCATCCACCTTCACGACATTGACGTCGCGATAGGAGCCGGAGGAGACCGCGGCGACAGCCGGGCTCTTCGCATATTCCCAGTTGAAGATGACATCGTCGGCCGAGAAGTCCTGGCCGTCATGCCACTTCACGCCGCGCTTCAGCTTCCAGGTGACGGAGCGGCCATCGGCCGACAGCCCGCCATTATCAGTGGAGGGAATCTCCGCAGCGAGGATCGGGTGCAGCGTGCCATCGGCGGCCCAGCCGGCCAGCGGTTCATAGAAGACGCGGCTGGCGTCCGAATTGGTGGTGCCGGACCCGAAATGCGGGTTCAGCAGCGTCGCCGCCTGCCAGTACAGGATCTTCAGCGCCCCGCCGCCGCCGCGACGCGACGGCGCATAGCTCGGCACGGATTGCGCGGAGGCCGGCGAGATGCCGTGCAGCGCCAGAAGCTGCGTCGCCATCGGCGCCGTCAGCCCCACCGCCGCCATCCGCTTCACGAAGCCGCGGCGCGACAGCGCGCCGCGCTGGACGCGCCCGATCATCTGGCGCAGATCGTCCTCGTTCATGCCCAACTCTCCCAAGCCTCAATTGTGCCCGCTGGCGCCAGGTCTGTTCGACCGCCCGGCTGCCTTCGGGAAACCCCTGTGGCGGGAACGCTACAGCATGAAGCCGAGCTGTCTAACCCCTTTTTTCGCAGCCCATCCTCAGCGCCGCTGCTGGCCGAGCTCCTGGTCCACGACACTGACCCAATAGGCGACGCCCATCGGGATGATCGCGTCGTTGAAGTCGAAATGCGGCGTGTGCAGATTGGGCGAGGTGCCGTCCGGCCCCGAACCACCGCCCAGGAACATGAAGGCGCCCGGCCGCGCTTCCAGCATCAGCGCGAAATCCTCGCCACCTGTCACCGGCGGGAAGTTCGCATCCACCGCCTTGTCGCCGACCAGCGCGGCGGCCGCGCTGATCGCCAGCTCGGTCTGCTCGGCATGGTTCACCAGCGCCGGCACGCCGCGCTGATAGGTGACCTCCGCCGTGCAGCCATGCATCGCCGCCAGGCCCTGCGCCAGCTCCCCGATCCGGCGTTCCAACAGGTCGCGCACCGCCGGGGTGTAGCTGCGGGAGGTTCCGGTGACGGTCAGCTCCGCCGGCATGACGTTGGAGGAGACCGGCGAGCCGCCCTGGATCGAACCAACGCTGAGCACGGCGGCATCCACCGCCGCCACGTTGCGCCCGACGATGGTCTGCAAGGCCAGCACGAAATGCGCCTGCACGATGGTGATGTCGGTGGCGAGATGCGGCGTCGATCCGCCATGGCCGCCCGTGCCACGGAACACCACGGCGAAACGGTCGGCGGCGGCGAGCGCCGGCCCCTTGCGCGTCGCGAACTGCCCGGCCGGCAGGGTCGGCTTGTTGTGCAGGCCATAGATTGTGTCGCAGGGGAAGCGATCGAACAGCCCATCCGACAGCATCGCCTTGGCGCCACCGCGGCCTTCTTCGGCAGGCTGGAAGATCAGATGCACCGTGCCGGCGAAATCCCGGTTTTCCGAAAGCCAGCGCGCCGCGCCGAGCAGCATGGTGGTGTGCCCGTCATGGCCGCAGGCATGCATGACGTCCGGATTGGTGGAGGCATAGGGCTTGCCCGTCGCCTCCGGGATCTGCAGCGCATCCATATCGGCGCGCAGGCCGATCACCCGCTGGCCCGGCCGTGTGCCGCGGATGGTGCCGACCACGCCAAAGCGGCCGATGCCCTCCTCCACCTCCACGCCGTAGTCGCGCAGCTGCTTCGCCACCAGGGCGGAGGTGCGCACCTCCTCCATCCCCAGCTCGGGGTGGGCGTGGATGTCCTGCCGGATGGCGGCGAGTTCCGCCTGCCAGGCCTTCACGCCCTCGATCACCGCCTCGTTCATGCTGCGCCCCTGTCGGATGAGGCGCGCAGCATGAACCGGGGCGGCCGCGCTGGCGAGGCCGCTCTACGCCCCTTGCAGCGCCCGCCAAACCCGTTCCGGCGTCATCGGCAACTCCACCCGCGCCCCGCCCAGCGCATCCGCCACGGCATTGGCCAGCGCCGCCGGGGCGCCATTGGTCGGCAGTTCCCCCACCCCCTTGATGCCCAGCACGTTGTTCGGCGTCGGGCTCGGCAGGGAGAGCAGCGTGAAATCCGGCAGCTCCGCCGCGCGCGGCATGGCGTAGTCCATCAACGTGGCGGCCAGCATCTGTCCCTCCGCGTCATAGCGCGCATCCTCCGACAGGGCCTGGCCGATGCCGGCGACCCAGCCCCCGTGCAGCTGCCCGGCCAGCAGCATCGGGTTCACCACCCTGCCGGCGTCGAAGGCGCAGGCGAAGCGGTCGAGCACCACCGCGCCAGTCTCCGGGTCGATCTCCACCTCGCACAGCGCGATGCCGGCGGGCCAGCTTTCCACCGTGGCGTCGAATTCCGCGAGACCCCGCAGCCCACCGGCCCGCGCCGCCACCTCCACCAGACCGATGCGTCGGTCGGTGCCTGCAATCTCATAGCCGCCGTCGCGCCAGGCGATATCGGCCGCCGCCGCCTCCAGCAATTCGGCCGCCGCATCCCGTCCCTGCTCGATCGCCGCCTCCGATGCCCGCGCCAGGGTAGTGCCGGAGATGATGGTGGAGGACGATCCTCCCGTGCCACCGCCGCGCGGCAGGGCGGCGCTGTCGCCCTGGATCACCCGCACCCGCTCCGGTGCCACGCCGAAGCGGGCGGCGATGATCTGGGCATAGGCGGTGGCATGGCCCTGCCCCTGGCTCTGCGTGCCGGTACGGGCCTCGATGCGCCCATCCGCGAGAACCTCGACGACGGAGGTCTCGTCGCCCCAGCCGCCGGAACCGTGCAGATGGCAGGCCAGACCCCGCCCGCGACGCCGCCCGGCGGCGGCGGAAGCCGCGCGCCGTGCCGCGAAGCCCGCCGCATCGCCGAGGTCCAGCACCGCATCGAGCAGCGCCGGCGGGTCGCCGCTGTCGTAGCGGTAGCCCAGCGCGGTGCGGAACGGGTAGTCGCCGGGGCTCAGCAGATTGCGGCGCCGCAGCTCCACCGGGTCCCAGCCGCCCTCTTGCGCCGCGACATCCACCACACCTTCCAGCAGCACCAGCGCCTCCGGCTTGCCGGCGCCGCGCACGGCGTCCACGGGGGCGGTGTTGCTGAAGGCGCCGCGCAGAGCGATGTGGATGGCGGGGATGCGGTAGAGGCCGCCCAGCACCTTGGCCATGCCGCCGGTCGGGATGGTGGGGGCGACGGTGGACACGAAGGCGCCGAAATTCGCCACCCCCTCCAGCTTCAGGGCCAGGAAGCGGCCCTCCGCATCCAGGGCCAGCGACGCCTCCGCCACCAGGTCGCGGGCATGGGTATCCGCCAGGTGATGCTCCGCGCGGTCCTGCACCCAGCGCACATCGCGCCGCAATTCCCAGGCGGCGAAGCAGGCCAGAGCCTGTTCGGGATAGGGCGGCAGCTTGGGGCCGAAGCCGCCGCCGACATCCGGCGTCAGCACCCGCAGCCGGTCCCTGGGCCAGCCCAGTATGTGATCGCACAGCACCCGGTGCAGCAGATGCACACCCTGGGAGGGGGTGGTCAGCTCCACCTGCCCGTTCTGCCACCGCGCCAGCGCGGATCGCGTTTCCAGATAGCCAGCCAGAATACGCGGGGACCTGGCGGAGAGGCGCGCCACCTGCGCGGCGCCCGCGAAGGCAGCCTCCACCGCCGCCGCATCGCCCTTGGTCCAGTCGCAGACGAGGTTGCCGGGCGCCTGGTCGTGCAGTTGCGGCGCGCCGGCGCGCAACGCGTCGTCACCGCGCACCACGGCGGGCAGCGCATCATAATCCACCGCCACCATCTCCGCCGCGTCGCGCGCCGCCGCCAGGCTCTCCGCGACCACCATGGCCACCACCTCCCCCACATGGCGCACGCGGTCGGTGGGGATGGGCGGCCGGTGCGGCTCCACATGACGGCGGCCGGCCGCATCGTGGATTTCCGACACGGCCGGGTTGTGACCGAGCCCCGCAACCTCCGCCGCGGTGAACACCGCCACCACCCCCGGCAGCGCCCGCGCGGCCGCAGTGTCGATGCCCAGGATGCGCGCATGGGCATGGGGCGACCGGACGAACACGGCCTGCAAGGCGCCATCGGCGGCGATATCGGCCGTGAAGCGGCCGCCGCCGGTCAGCAGGCGTGGGTCCTCCAGCCGCCGCAGTGGCTCGCCCAGGCCTGGAAGAACATCGAACGCCATGTCGGCCCCCTGTTGATCGCCCAAACTGGCGGAATCCGGCGGGAATGGGGAGGGGTGGATCTGCGCCGCATGGACCGGCCGGAACCGCCCCCCCGGAACCGCCCCGGCCTCTCCGCGTTTCGCCACCTGTCACATTAGGAAGGACGCTCCGATGACCATGATCCCCCGTCTCGCTGCCGCCCTGGTTCTCACCGCCGCCGTCGCCGCCTGCGGCCAGACGCCTGGTCAGCGCGCCGTTTCCGGCGGCCTGCTCGGTGCCGGCACCGGCGCGGCGGTCGGCTCGCTCTCCGGCAATGCCGGCACGGGCGCGCTGATTGGTGGTGGCGTGGGCGCCGTTGGCGGCGCTGTCACCGCGCCACGCTAACAAGGCCATGCGACAGGCGGGTTGCGTCGCCGGTCCGGCGGCGCTACCCGCTGCGGCGTGAATTACCGCCACGCCTTTCACGCCGGCAATGCCTGTGACGTCGCCAAGCACGCGCTGCTGGTGGCCCTGCTCCAGGCCTTGCGAGCCAAGGAAAAGCCCTTCCGGGTCCTGGATACCCATGCCGGGATCGGCAGCTACGTCCTGGCCTCCTCCGAGGCGGAACGTACGGGTGAATGGCGCGCCGGAATCGGATTGGTGGCGGATGTCACCGAGGGTTCGCTGGCCGATTATACGAGCCAGGTGCGCGCCGCCGGCTTTCCGGACATCTATCCAGGCTCCCCAGAACTCATCCGCGCCCTGCTGCGGCCCCAGGATCAGTTGACGCTCTGCGAGTTGCACCCGGAAGACCACGCCACGCTGCGCGCCCGCTATCGCGGTGACCGGCAGGTTGCCGTGCATGGTCGAGATGCCTGGGAAGCGCTGGAAGCCCTGACCCCCTTCCCGGAGCGCCGTGGCCTGGTGCTGATCGACCCGCCCTTCGAACAGCCGGGCGAATTCGAGCGGTGCGCGACCGCCCTGGCACGGCTGCGCCACCGCTTCCGCGCCGGCATTGTGGCCGTCTGGTATCCCATCAAACACCGCGCCCCGCCCCGCGCCTTCCACACCGCCTTGCAGGATGCCACGGTGCCGGATTGTATCGCTGCCGAATTGCTGCTGCGCGAACCCACTGACCCCACCCGCCTGAATGGCTGCGGGCTGCTGGTGGCCAATGCGCCCTTTGGCTTCGCCGAGCAGGCGCAGGCCATTCTGGGCGCGCTGGTCCCGCTGTTGGCGCCCGGGGAGCCCGGGGCCGGCGCGCTGGTCACCCGTATCACCCCGGAATAGAGGCCAGCATGCCGCCACGCGCCCGTCGTCGCATCGCGGTTCTGGGCGCCGGCGCCTGGGGCACGGCACTGGCCTTGCAGGCGGCACGTGCCGGCAATGCCGTGACGCTGTGGACCCGCGACGCCGATCGCGCCGCCGCCATCGACCAGGCGCGTGAGAACGCGCGCTACCTGCCCGGCCATGTGCTGAGCCCGGCCATCAGCCTGACCGCCGATGCGGCGGCGGCGATGGAAGGCGCGATCTTTGCCCTGCTGGTGGTGCCGGTGCAGCATCTGCGCGGGGTGCTGGACGGTTGGCCCGAAACCGCCTGCCCGCTGGTGGTCTGCGCCAAGGGGGTGGAGCGCGGCACGCTGCGCCTGCCGCTCGAAATCGTTTCGGAGGCGCGCCCCAACAATGCCGCCGCGGTGTTGTCGGGGCCCAACTTCGCCGGCGAGGTCGCGCGCGGCCTGCCCGCCGCCGCCGTGGTGGCCAGCCCGGATGCGCGGCTGCGCGGAATGGTGGCGGATCTGCTCGGCACCGCCGGCTTCCGGCTCTATGGCGGGGACGACCCGCTGGGCGTGCAGGTCGGCGGCGCCGCCAAGAATGTCATTGCCATCGCCGCCGGGGCGGTGATGGGCGCCGGGCTCGGCGAGAATGCGCGCGCCGCGCTGGTCACGCGCGGCCTGGCGGAATTGTCGCGGCTGACCGTGGCGCTGGGCGGGCGGGCGGAGACGGCGGCGGGGCTTTCGGGCCTCGGCGACCTGCTGCTGACCACCACCGGCCCGGGCAGCCGCAACACCTCCCTCGGCATGGAACTGGCGCGCGGCGCGTCGCTGGAAGCCGCCCTGGCCGGGCGGGTCAGCGTGGCGGAGGGGGTGGAAACCGCGCCGGCTCTGGTGGCGCGGGCGGCGGCGGCGGGGGTGGAACTGCCGATCTGCGCGGCGGTGGCGGAGCTGCTGGCCGGCGACCTGACCATCGGCGATGCCATGGGCCGGCTGCTGGCGCGGCCGAGACGCGACGAATAGGGCGCACCCCGCGGCAGCGATTCCCTCCCACGCCGCCTTGCTGTAAAGCAGGCGCGCCAGTCACCCGAGGGGGATGCGCGTGCCCGACGCGATGGAAGTGCGGTTCGTCGCCAAGAACATGCGGCTCGATCTCCGCCTGATCGCGGAGATGGTGGAGCCTGGCACGCGGGTGCTGGATATCGGCTGCGGCGACGGTCTGCTGATCGAGCATCTGACCCGCGAAAAGCGCGCCGATGCCCGCGGCATCGAGATCGACATGGCCGAGGCGACGGAGGCCGTGGCCGCCGGCCTGCCGGTGATTCATGGCGATGCCGATGCCGACCTGGCCTTCTACCCGGACGGCGCCTTCGACTATGTGGTGCTGTCCCGGACCCTTCAGGCGGTGGAACGGCCGAGGGAGGTCCTGCGCCAGATGCTGCGCATCGGCGAAAGGGCCATCGTGTCCTTCCCCAATTTCGGCCATTGGCAGCTGCGCATGCGGCTGCTGCTGACCGGCCGGATGCCGGATAACGAGACCTGGGACCGCCCCTGGTACGAGACCCCGAACATCCACCCCTGCACCATCCGTGACTTCTTCGAACTGTGTCGGATGGAGAACTACGTGGTGGAACGCTGGCTGGCGGTTGATGAGAAGGGGCTGCGTTCCCCCTGGAAGCGCTCCCCCTGGCTCGCCAACCTGTTCGGCGAACAGGCGCTGTTCCTGCTGCGGCGGCGCTGAGGCGCCCTTCCGTCAGTTCAGATGCACCCCGGAAGGTGGGATGGTGGGCATGAGCTCCGCCGCGATGGCGGCATGCCGGGCGGCGTCTTCGGCGCCGAGGCGCCGACATTCGGCCTCGACATAGGCGAGTAGCAGCATGATGGCGTTGCGATCCGTAGCTTCAGCGGCTGCGCGCTTGCGGGTCGGCATTTTTTTATGGGTCCTGGTCGGTACGGGAAATTGAGACGTGGCCGATGCCATTATGGCATGTCGGGTTTGGGGCGCGAGTTCAAAAATCAAAAAAATCGACATTACTAGCGTGGCAGTGCTCAGCTTGTGGAACGCAGGCTCTGGAATTGATGGCGCGGGTGGGAATTGCGCCGCCAGTCTGGCCGGGCGAGGATGGCCAGCGGGCCGTTTGCCGGCCACGATATGGACGGGACGGCGGCCGGCTCGGCGCACGGCGCGGACACCGACAACAGTGCAACGAACAGGGAAGGATGCCAGCATGGCACGGGTGGCTTTGGTGACGGGCGGGCAGCGCGGGATCGGCGCCGCCATCAGTGAGGCGCTGCAGGCCGCCGGCCGCAAGGTCGTCGCCTCCTATGCCGGGAATGACGCCGCGGCGCAGGCCTTCACCGAACGCACCGGCGTCCCCTGCTACAAGTTCGATGTCGGCGACTTCGACGCCTGCCTCGCCGCGGTGGCGAAGATCGAGGCGGAGGTCGGCCCGATCGAGATCCTGGTGAACAATGCCGGCATCACCCGCGACGCCATGATGCGCAAGCTGACGCGGCAGATGTGGGACGACGTCATCGATACGAATCTCGGCTCCTGCTACAACATGTGCAAGGCGGTCTGGGATGGGATGAGCGCCCGCAAGTTCGGCCGCATCGTCAATATCGGCTCGATCAACGGCCAGGCCGGCCAGCTCGGCCAGGTGAATTACGCCGCCGCCAAATCGGGCATCCACGGCTTCACCAAGGCCCTGGCCCTGGAAGGCGCGCGCAGCCAGATCACGGTGAACGCCGTCGCCCCCGGCTATGTGGACACCGAGATGGTGCGCGCCGTGCCGCCGGACGTGCTGGAGAAGATCATCGCCCGCATCCCGCGCGGCCGGCTCGGCACTGCCCATGACATCGCCCGCGGCGTCACCTTCCTCACCGCCGATGATGCGGACTTCGTCACCGGCTCGACGCTGTCCATCAATGGCGGCCAGCATATGTATTGAGGGGTTTCCGCCGTGACCTATGCGATCCTGGCCTGGGACGGGACGGATGCGGAAGCGCCCGCCCGCCGCGCCGCCGCCCGCGCCGCCCATGTCGCCTTCATCACGGCGGAGGCCGCGGCCGGGCGACTGCTGCTCGGCCTGCCGCTGCACGATGAGGCCGGGCGCAGCCTGGGCTCGTTGATGATCATCGCGGGGGATGCGGCGGCACGGGACGCCTATCTGGCGTCCGAACCCTTCGCCACCTCCGGCGTCTGGCGGAAGGTGGAGGCGCATCCCTTCGGCCTCGCCCCCCTGCCCTACCAGCCCTGGCCCTCGCCGGATGCGCCGGGGCCGACGGGTCGCACCCATTCCGTGCTGATCGGCTGGGATGGCACCGATGCCGCCGCGCTGGACCGGCGCATGGCCGCAAGGCCGGCGCATTTCGCCCGCGTGAAACCGATGGCCGCCGATGGCACGCTGCTGTTTGGCGGCGCGATTTTCGACGCGCCCGGCGGCCGCATGATCGGCTCCATCGCCGCGACGAACCATACCAGCCATGCCGCCGCCCGCGCCTGGGTGGAGGCCGATCCCTATTTCACCGGCGATGTCTGGCGCGACATCACGATCCAGGCCACCGCCTTCCGCGCCCTGCCCTACGTGCCCCTGCCCCATGGCTGAGGATTTCGCCCCCGAGGCCCTCGCGGTCTTTGAGGAGATCAAGGCGGCGCGCGGCGTGCCGGAGGTCAACAACTTCTGGAAAGCGCTCGCCGTCGATCCGGTGCTGCTGCGACGGACCTGGGAGAGCCTGTCGGCCGTGATGGCGCCGGGCGCGCTGGATCCGCTGGTGAAGGAGATGCTGTATCTCGCCGCATCGATGACCAGCGGCTGCGCCTATTGCACCGCCAGCCATACCGCGGCGGCCCGCGCCAAGGGCATGACGACAGCGCAGTATGGGGAATTGCTGGCCGTGATCGGCATGGCGGCCGAGACCAACCGGCTGGCCGAGGCGCTGCGGGTGCCGATCGACCCACAATTCCAGTGACCGGCCCGCCGTCGTAGAAGCAGCGCATGTCTCCCGCCACCCTTGCCGGCTGCGGCGCGCTCGCGCTGTGGGCCTTCCTCGCGCTGCTGTCCCGGCTCGCCGCCGGCCTGCCGCCCCTGCAGCTCACCGCCATGGGTTTTTGCGTGGGCGGTCTGGTGGGCCTGGCCGTCGTGCTGGCCAAAGGGCGACAAGCGCTGCTCCGGCAACCGCCCATCGCCTGGCTGCACGGTGTCGGCGGGCTGTTCGGCTATCACGCGCTGTATTTCATCGCCCTGGCCCTGGCCCCGGCGGTGGAGGCGAATCTCATCAACTATCTCTGGCCGCTGCTGATCGTGCTGCTCTCCGCGCCATTGCGCGGGCTGCGGCTGGGGCCGGCGCGGCTGGCCGGCGTCGGGCTGGGCTTTCTGGGCTGCGCCCTGCTGGTGGGCACAGGCGCCCGCTTCCCGGCGGAGGCCCTGCCCGGCTTCCTGGCGGCGCTGGGCTGCGCGGTGGTCTGGGCGGTCTATTCCGTCACCTCCGGCACCCGGCGCCTGGCGACGGTGCCGACCGAGGCGGTGGCGAGCTTCTGCCTGGGCACCGCAGCCCTGGCAGCGCTGACGCATCTGGGCTTCGAGACGACGGTTATCCCCGATGCGGGGCAATGGATGGCGGTGCTGTTGCTAGGCCTGGGGCCGGTCGGCGCCGCCTTCTTCCTGTGGGATATCGGCATGAAGCGCGGTGACCCTCGGCTTCTGGGCACACTGGCCTATGCCGTGCCCGTCGCCTCCACCCTGCTGCTGATCCTGGCGGGGGAAGGCGTTTTCACCACCAAGGTGGTGGTCGCGACGTTGATGGTGGCGGGCGGCGGCTTCATCGCCGCCCGCGCAAGTTAAGTCACGCCGGACGCATCATCACGCCGGACGGGGCGCCTGCAGGGCCTCGGCACGCTGCAGGAAGCTGCGGATCGTGCCCTGATGCTTCACGGCGAAGGCCTTCAGCGCCGGCACTTCGCCATTCTGGGCGTAGGAGTCGAACAGCATCACCGCTTCCTTGTAGGAATCGACCTGCATCTGGACCCACCAACGGTTCAGCTCGTCCCCATCCAGCCCGCGCAGCCGCTCCAGCCGCGCCAGCATCGGGCCGTCGCCGGCGGAGGGCAGCCGCGTCGTGGCTTCCGGCATCGCCCGCAGCTCGGCCGCCATCGCGGCATGCGCGGTGGTGATGTCCTGGGCCAGCTGGCGGATCTGCGGATGCGCGCTCTTCTCCAACAGCATCTGGCTGGACTGCGCGGCGAAGGTATCGCCGATCGTCGCCTGTTCCACGAAGCGGTTGGCGCCGACGCTGGTGGTGTTCAGCAGGTCCAGCACGCCGGTCGGGCGATCCTGCGCCATCAGCGGCAGGGCAGGAAGCAGCATGGCACCGGCGAGAAAAAGACTGCGGCGATTCATCGTGTGGTCTCCTGGCTGGTCTCGTTGTGCCCCAGGAAACGTCGCAAGGCGGCGCAGGTTGCTCGATGCGCCAGCTTTGGTGACATTCAGCTACGTCTCAGAACGCGCCGGGTTGTGGCGCGGAGACTTTGCCAGCCGGCCTCACTGCGCAGGATGAGACGGGTTTCCATCACCTCCACCTTCGCCACCACCTTGGGCCAGCGCTGGTCGGCCCAGCTCAGCCCGCGATGCGCCCAATGGTACTGGTGACGCAGCACGAACAGGCCCAGCGCGAAGCAGACCGCCCCCGGCAGAATCGGCAGCACGCCGCCGATCGGACTGATGACGATAAGCGACCACCCGGCGCATTTGCGCCGGATGGAGGGACGGTATTCCATCATGCGCCGCAAATGGCCCTTCGCCCTTGGCAAAGCAACGGCCAGAAGCGCCGGGTCAGCCCAGCGCCGTGATGATCACCGCGATCAGGATGAACAGGGCGGAGAGTGCGCCACCGGCGCGCACCAGCTCACCCGCCTTCTCCCGCGTGACAAGGGGACCGGCAGGCGGACGCTCCACCGGCTTGCCGGCCGGCGGGTCGCCATAGGGGTCATGCAGACCCAGGAATTCGGAGCGCGGCCTGTTCGCCTGCGACATGGGTACCCTGTGACTTGGAAGCAGGGCGAGGTTAGCCGCCAAGGCCCGCCACCAAAACCAACCCGGGGTTGCGCGAAACTGAAGTGAAACACAACCGAAACGGGTGCGACCGGCCGTTCTACGCAGCCGGCGGCGGTCGGGTGGAGGCGCGGATCACCAATTCCGGCACCAGCCGGATGTCGCGCCGCGGCAGCGCGGGGTCGGCCATTTCCGCCAACAGGATCTCGGCCGCCTGCCGGCCCATGGCGTCGTGCTGAATGCGCACCGTGGTCAGGCCGGGATGGATGCGGTCGACGAAGGGCATGTCATTGAAGCCGGTGACGGAGATGTCCGCCGCCACGCGCAGCCCCGCCGCCTCCAGCGCGTCATAGACGCCGAGGCAGAGCATGTCGTTCGCCACCGCGACCGCGGTGAAAGGCGTGCCGGCCAGCAGCGCGGCCATCGCCACCTGTCCCGCTTCCCGCGTATAGGCCGCCGCCGGCACCACGCCCGCGGGATCCAGCCCATGATGCCGCAGCCGGTCCAGGAAGCCGGTGCGGCGGTCGGTGGCGGTGGAAACGCCCTCCGGCCCCGCCAGATGGGCGATGCGGCGATGGCCGAGCGCCACCAGGTGGTCCACCGCCAGGCCGATGCCGTGCCGGTCGTCATTGGTGACGGCGGAGGTCGCGGCGCAATCGGCGCCCTGGGGCATGCGCCGGTTGATCAGCACCGCCGGGATGCCGAAGCGGGCGCAGAGCGCGAGCGCCCCGGTGCCGGCCGCCGCCGAGGCCAGCATCAGCCCATCGACCAGATGCGTCGCCATGCGCTCGATCAGCAGCGCCTCCCGCGCCGGGTCGTTGTCCGTGTTCGCGACCAGGGTGGCGTAGCCGCGCGCGGCCATGACGGTTTCCACCGCATGCAGGATCGGCGGGAAGATCGGGTTGATGAGGTCCGGCACCAGGATGCCGATGGTGCGGGATTTCCGCGTGCGCAGCCCGGCGGCGACGGCGGAAGGGCGCCAGCCCAGGCGGTCCGCCACCTCCGTCACGCGCTGGGCCACCGCCTCCGTCACCATACCGCGCGTCGCGGGGTTGAGGGCGCGGGAGACGGTGGAGGCATGGACCCCGGCCTCCCGCGCCACATCGGCGATGGTGGCGCGGCCCGGCGGGGCGGTCTGGATCGGTGGGGGCAGCATCGGCTCGTCTGTAGCGCAAATACGCCCGGCGCGCCCAATGCAATCGATTGCAGATTTTGCTTGACCCCTCCCGGCGCAGGGCTTACCCAACCCACCAACAGAGGAAACGAGCGAGCATGACCGACGCACCCCTCGTCGCGGGAAAGGCGCCCACGACCAGCCTGCCTGCCAGCCCGCCGCCCCACGCCGCCGCCCTGCGCTTCGCGGCCTTTGGCGGGCCGGAGGTGCTGTCCTGCCAGGATGTGGTGCCGACGGCGCCGGAAGCCGGGGAAGCGCTGCTGCGGATCCATGCGGCTTCCGTGAATCCCTCGGACGTCAAGAACGTCGCCGGCCGCATGCGCCAGACCGTGCCGCCGCGCACCCCGGGGCGCGATTTCGCCGGCGTGGTGGTGGATGGGCCGGCGGAGTGGCTCGGCCAGGAGGTCTGGGGCACCGGCGGCGATATCGGCTTCACCCGGGATGGCAGCCACGCCCAGTATCTGCGCCTGCCGGTCGCCGGTCTGGCGCGCAAGCCGGCCAATCTCAGCTTCGAACAGGCCGGCGCGGTGGGGGTGAACTACGTCACCGCCTGGATCGGACTGGACTATGCGCAGCTCAAGGCTGACGAGACGCTGTTGGTGCTCGGCGCCACGGGCGGCGTCGGCGGCGCGGCCTGCGGCATCGGCGCGGCGCGCGGCTGTACGGTGATTGCGGCGGTGCGCGGCGAGGCGCCAGCTGACAGCCCCGCCCGCCATGCCACGGCGCATTTCGTCGATGTGACGCGCGATGACGTGGCCGCGCAGATCGCCGCGCTGACCGGCGGGCGCGGCGTCGACGTGGTCTATGACTGCGTCGGCAAGCCGGCCCTGACCGAGGTGGCGCTGGCCGCCCTGGCCTTCGGCGGCCGCATGATCGTCATCGCCGGCACGCCGGGCGAGCAGGTGAAGTTCGAGCTGATTCCCTTCTACCGGCGCGAATGCAAGCTGCTCGGCGTCGACAGCCTGAAGCGCACCGCCGCCGCCTGCGCCCCGATGATGGAGGCGCTGCGGCCGGGCTTCGAATCCGGCGCCTATCCGGCGCCCGCCATTGCCGAAACCTATGATCTGGCGCGTGGCGCCGAGGCCTATGCTGCCGTCGCCCGCGGCACGCGCGGCCGCGTCGTGCTGACCATGGGCCGCTGAGAGGGAGACGCATCATGCCCGAAGGCCACATCACCTATACCAGCGACAACCTGACCGATGCCGTGCTGGCCCGCATCTCGCCCGAGGCCAGCCCGCGTATCCGCCAGGTGATGACCGCGCTCGTCACCCATGTGCATGACTTCGTGCGCGAGGTCGAGTTGACGCCGGAGGAATGGGAACAGGGCGTCGGCTTCATCACCGAACTCGGCCGCTGGTGTGACGACAAGCGGCAGGAGGTGATCCTGCTGTCCGACATCCTCGGCGTGTCGATGCTGGTGGATGCCATCGCGCATCGCAGCCATGCCAGCGTCAGCGAGACCACCGTGCTCGGCCCATTTCACCGCGAAAACCCGCCGGTGATGGCGAATGGCCAGAACATGTCGCCGGGCGTGGCGGGGGAGCCGCTGGAGGTCGAGGTGCATATCCTCGATGAGGCCGGGCAGCCGCTGGAAGGCGCGCAGGTGGATGTCTGGCACACCTCGCCGGAGGGCTTCTACGACAGCCAACTCGGCGAGGAGCACAATATGCGCGGGCGCTTCGTCACAGGGCCGGATGGGCTGCTGGCCTTCCCGACCGTGATGCCGGCCTCCTACCCCGTGCCGCATGATGGGCCGGTGGGGCGCGTGCTCTCCGCCATGGGGCGCGGGCCGATGCGGCCGACGCATGTGCATTTCTGGATCAAGAAGCCCGGCTACCGGGATCTCATCACCCACATCTTCAAGGATGGCGACCCTTACCTGCATGATGATGCGGTGTTTGGCGTGAAGGCCAGCCTGGTGACCGACTGGGATGCGCCCAAGGCGGCAGGCAAGCCGGCCAAACTCGTCTACGAATTCCGCATTCCAAGGGAGGATGCCGCCTGATGCTGTTCCTGATCCACTGCACCCAGAAGCCGGATGGCCAGTCCATCCGCGACACCTATTACGACGCGCATCGCGCCTATCTGAAGGCGAGCCCCGTCGACATCAAGCTGGCCGGCCCGACGGTTTCGGATGATGGGGAGGCGCGCACCGGCAGCGTCTTCGTCGTCGACGTGCCCGACCGTGCGGCCGCCATCGCCTTTTCCGATGGCGACCCCTTCACCGCCAACGGCCTGTTCGAAAGCCGCACCGTCACCCGCTTCCTCGACATCACCCGCGGCAAGCCCGCCTTCGGTCCGGCGAAAGATTGATCACGATGCGCCGCAAATACATCCTGACCTGCGCCGTCACCGGCAATATCACCACGCCGGAACAGACGCCGCATCTGCCGATCACGCCGGAGCAGATCGCCAATGCCGCGATCGAGGCCGCGAAGGCCGGCGCCGCCGTGGCGCATATCCATGTCCGCGACCCGGAGACGGGCCGGCCGAGCATGGAAATCCCGCTGTACCGGGAGGTGATCGATCGCATCCGTTCCTCCGGCACCGATGTCGTCATCAACCTGACCACCGGCCCCGGCGGGCGCTTCGTCCCCTCGCTCGACAATCCCCGCCAGGCGGCGGCGGGGTCCACGCTGATGTCGCCGGAACAGCGCGTGGCGCATATCGTCGAGCTGAAGCCGGAAATCGCGACGCTGGACCTGAACACCATGTGGTCGGGCAGCGCCGTGGTGATCAACGCGCCCTGGTCGGTGACCAAGATGGCGGAGCTGATCTATTCCGTCGGCACCATCCCGGAACTGGAGGTGTTCGATTCCGGCGATATCGGCCTGGCGAAGAAGTTGATGGCCGATGGCGTGCTGAAGGGCCCCTGCCTGTTCCAGGTCTGCATGGGCATCCGCTACGGCTTCGACTGGGATCCGGCGACGCTGAACTACGCCAAGTCGATCCTGCCTCCTGGCAGCCCCTGGGCGGCGTTCGCCATCGGCCGCATGGAATTCCCGATGCTGGCGCAGGCCTGGCTGCTGGGCGGGCATGTGCGCGTCGGCTTGGAAGACAACATCTACCTCAACAAGGGCGAGCTGGCGGTCAGCAACACCGTCCTCGTCGAACGCGCCGTGCGCATCCTGGCCGAGCTGGGTGCGGAGCCGATGACGGCCGCCGAAGCGCGCGCGGAACTGTCCCAGGTCGGCGGGTGGAGCCGATGAGCGACAAGGGCGTTCTTGTCGTCACCGGTGCCGGTCGCGGCATCGGGGCTGCCATCGCCAAGGCCGCCGCGGCGGATGGCTGGAACGTGGTGGTGAATTACGCCCGCGACGCGGCCTCGGCGGAGGCCACGGTGGCCGCCATCACGCAGGCCGGCGGTCGTGCCCAGGCGGTGCAGGCGGATGTGCAGTCCGAGGCCGGCATCGCGGCGCTGTTCGCCGCCGCCGATGCCATCGGCCCCGTGAAGGGGCTGGTGAACAATGCCGGCGGCAGCGCCCAGGCGCAGATCGCCGACATCAAGGCTGCTGATTACGACCTGATGATGGACGGCAATCTGCGCACCACCGTCTTCTGCTCCTCCGCCGCCGTGCGGCGCATGGCGACGGATCGTGGCGGGTCGGGCGGCGTCATCGTCAATATCGGCTCGCGCGCCTCCGTGCTCGGCGGCCAGCCCGGCCGGGTGATGTATGCGGCGGCGAAGGGCGCGGTGGACGGATTCACCGCAGGTCTCGCCAATGAGGTCGGGAAGCTCGGCATCCGCGTCTGCTGCGTGCGGCCGGGCGTGATCCGCACCGAAAGCCATGAGGCGCGTGCGGGGGCCGACCGGCTGAAGGCCATGACCTCCGCCATCGCGCTGGGGCGGCCGGGGGAGCCGGAGGAGGTGGCGAGCCTTGTCACCTTCCTGCTCTCGCCGGGCGCCGCCTACATGACCGGCACGCTGGTGGATATCGGCGGGGGACGCTGAGGGTTTTCGCGCGACTGGCCTGATCTGAATACGGCCTGCGCAGCCCCCCTCACTCGATAAGGGGGGGGCGATGCAGGATCAAGACTCACCGCAAGCAACCAGGCCGGCAAACCGGCCACCCCAAAAACGTCCAAGGGAGAATTGAAGAAGATGACTATCCAGACCACACGCCGAAGCCTGCTCGGCGCAGCCCTTGCCGCACCGGTCGTCCTCGCCGGCACCGCCCACGCGCAATCCGCCTGGCCCGGCGGCCAGCCCATCACGCTGATCATCCCCTTCGCCCCCGGCGGCCCCACCGATGCGGTCGGTCGCATGCTGGCGGAGGCGATGTCGCGCGACCTCGGCGTGAATGTCGTGGCCCAGAATGTCGGCGGCGCCGGCGGCACCATCGGCGTGAACCGCGTGGCGCAGGCGCGCCCCGATGGCCACACCATCCTGCTGCACAATATCGGCATGGCCACCGCGCCGACGCTGTATCGCCGCCTGCCCTACAACCCGCTGACCGCCTTCGAGATGCTGGGCCTGGTCACCGCCACGCCGATGGTCTGGCTGACGCGCCCCGACTTCCCCGCCGCCAATTTCGGCGAGATGATCCGGCTGATCCGCGAGGGTGGGGAGCGCATCAATCTCGGCAATGCCGGCCTGGGCTCCGCCAGCCAGCTCTGCGGCACGCTGATGCAGGCCAGCCTCGGCACGCGCTTCACCACCGTCTCCTATGCCGGGTCCGGCCCGATCTATCCGGAGCTGATGGCCAACCGCCTCGACATCTATTGCGACCAGACCACCAGCGCGATTCCCTTCATCCAGTCGAACCAGGTCAAGGCGCTGGCGGTGACGACGCCGGAGCCGCTGCCGGCCGTGCCCGGCGTGCCCACCGCCGTGCAGGGCGGCCTGCCGGGCTTCGAGGTGGCGATCTGGCACGGCCTCTATGCGCCGGTCGGAACGCCGAAGCCGGTGCAGGACCGGCTGAACCAGGCGCTGCGCGCGGCGCTGGCCGATGCCCGGGTGGTGGAGCGGATGACCGGCCTCGGCAGCCCGCCGGAGCCCGTCTCGCGCCAGAATGGCGAGGTGCATCGTGCGCATCTGGCCGCCGAGATCGAGCGCTGGCGCCCGGTGCTGCAGGCCGCCGGCCAGTTCGCCGATTGATGCCGCCATGCACCCCATCACACGGAGAACCGCCATGACCGTCGCGGGCGCGCTCGCCGCCGGGGCGGGACAGGCTCAGACCCTGGCGAAGCTCAACGTCGTCGCCTTCGCCGGTGCCTCCAACCTCGCCATCTGGGCCGCCCAGGCCCAGGGCATTTTCGCGCGCCATGGGGTGGAGGTGGCGCTGGAGCTGACGCCGAATTCGCGCGCCATGGCGTCTGACCTGTATTCGCAAAAATACGACCTGGCGCTGACCTCGGTCGACAACATCGTCGCCTACAACGAAGGTCAGGGGGAGGCGCAACTGCCCGGACCCTCCGACTTCACGGCCTTCTTCGGCGTCGATGACGGGATGCTCTCCGTCATGGCCGCGGCGGATGTGCCGGATCTCGCCGGGCTGCGGGGCAAGGTGGTATCGGTGGATGCGATGACCACCGGCTTTGCCTTCGTGCTGCGCGAAGTGCTGGGCCAGGCGGGCATCGCTGATCAGGTGGAATGGGTCGCCGTTGGCGGCGGCGCGCAACGCCTGGCGGCGCTGCTGGAAGGCAAGCAAGCGGCCACCCTGCTGAACACGCCGCTGGACCTGGCGGCGGAAGCGCGTGGCTTCCGGCGGCTGGCGCGGGGCACGGATGTGGTGGGGCGCTACCAGGGCATCGTCGCCGCGGCGCGGCGGGGCACGCTGGCATCGAAGCGGGATGCGCTGGTCGGCTTCACCCGCGCCTTTCGCGACAGCCTGGTCTGGCTCGACGCCAACCGCGCGGAGGCCGCCGCGATCCTGACGGCCCGCGCCAATATGCCGCCGCCGGTCGCGGCGCGCGCCGCCGCGGCGCTGCTGGACGCCGATCGCGGCATTTTCCGGAATCTGCGGATCGACGAGGACGGGTTGCGGACCGTGCTGCGGCTGCGCAGCAAATACGCCCAGCCGACCAAGGAGCTGTCCGACCCGTCGCGCTATATCGACCCGTCGATTCGCGCGGCGGCGCTGGGCTGACAGGGCGGCGTCGGAGGGGTCGGGCGCCCCCGCGCGGGGCTACCGGCCCCGCGCCTTGTTGGTCCCGACATTCTCATTCCACTCCACCGGCAGCCCGTCCCAGCTCGTCATCGGCTTGCCCGGCCACTTCTTCCGCAGGAACACCCGGTACCCGTCCGCGGTCGCTTCCACATAGCCGGACTTGCCATCCGTCAGCCGCAGGTGCTGCGCCAGCGCCTCGGCCTGTTCCTGCATGTAGCTGTCGCCCATCGCCATCTCTCCCTGAATGCCGTTACCGGCGCCCGTCTCAGCCGCCGGAACGCCGCGCGCCCCGCAGCGCCAGCAGGCAGCCCACCCCGGCACCGGCCATGGTGAGCGAGGTGCCGATGCCCGTTCCGAACTCCACCAGCCCCACCACGAAGGTCAGCAGCGCGCCAAAACCCATCTGCAAGGCACCGACCAAAGAGGAGGCGGTGCCGGCCAGCTGCGGCCGGGCGCTCAGCGCCCCGGCGATGGCATTGGGCTGGGTCATGCCATTGCCCACCGCCACCGCCGCCATCGGCACGAAGAACACCAGGATATGCGGCGGAAACGCCACCATGGCGAGGGCGGCGCCGATCGCCCCCAGCGTGGTGATCATCGTCCCCACCCCCAGCATGCGCAGAATGCCGAGCCGCCTGGAAAGCCGCCCCGCCAGCCAGTTGCCGGCGGCGAAGAACACCGAAATGCCCGCGAAGGCCATGGCGAAGGTCACCGGCGAGTAGCCCATGCCCTGCACCACCACATAGGGTGCGCCGCCGAGGAAGGCGAAGAAAATGCCCGTGGCGCAGGCGGTCAGCGCGGTATAGGCGCGGAAGGCCGGCAGCGCCCAAAGGCTGCGATAGGCCCGCAGGATGGCCCCGATTCCCGGCAAAGGCTGTGGCGCCGGCAGCGTTTCCTCCAGCCGCAGCCAGGCCACCAGCGCCAGGGGCAGGCCAAAGCCGAGGCAGGCCCACATGCTGGCGCGCCAGCCGAAACTCTGCTCCAGCAGGCTGCCGAGGATCGGGGCGATCATCGGCGCGATGGTCATGCCCATGGTGACATAGCCGAGCACGCTCGCCGCCTCGTCCCGCGCCCAGACGTCCCGGATCACCGCCCGCACCAGCACCACCCCGGCGCAGGCGCCCACAGCCTGCACCACCCGCGCTACCACCAGCGCCCCAATCCCCCCCGCCAGCGCCGCCGCTAGGCTCGCCAGGGCATAAAGAGCGAGGCCGCCCATCAGCAGCGGTCGCCGCCCGAAACGGTCGGAGAGCGGCCCGTAGATCAATTGCCCGGCACCCACCCCCAGCAGATAGAGCGTGACGGTAAGCTGGACGGTGGAGGTGCTGGCGCCCAGGTCCCGCCCCATGGCGGGCAGGGACGGCACCAGCACCTGCATGGTGAAGGGGCCGATGCCGATGATCGCGACCAGCAACCAGATCGGCGGGCGAGGGAGGGCGGCGCGCGGCGCGGACGCGGCCCCGGTCAGTGCATGAGGTTCCACGATGTGGGAGTTTACGCTCCCCATCCGGGTGGGGGACAGCCCCGCCCCCTGCAACCCGCCCCCGCGCCAGCCGCGCGGGGGCCTTCTACCAGCGCAGCCCGAACAGGGCGGCCACCGGCCGCACGCCCTCCGTCGCCGCCACCTGGGCCAGCACCTCGGGGTCCGGCGTCGCGCCATGGGCATGGGCGGCGAGGCCGGTCAGGGCCCAGACCGCATCGATGCCGGCGGATTGCGCGCCGGCGAGGTCCGTATGCGGGCTGTCGCCGATGGCCACCACGCGGCTGCGATCGCTCAGGCCCAGCAGTTCCAGCACCGGCGGGTAGCAGGCCGGGTCGGGCTTGCCGATCTCGATCGCCGTCGGCCCGCCGAGGCCGACATACATATCCGCCAGGGCGCCGGCACAGATCACCCGCTCATCGCCGACCATCACATGGCGGTCCGGATTGACGCAGAGCATCGGCAATTGCCGCGCCGCGCAGGCGGTCAGGATGGCGCGATAGGGCTCGACATCCGTATTGCCGCGCGCCGGTTCCGGCCCGGTGTTGAGGATGAAATCCGCCTCCTCCGCCGTGGCCACCAGCACCACATCGGTCTCGGCGGGCACCGAAAGGTCACGCTCCGGCCCGATATGCAGCGCCCTGGTGCGGAGCGCCGCGAAATCCGGCCGGTCGCGATGCTTCAGATGCCGCCAGGCCAGCTCGCCGGAGGTCATGGTGCCGTCCCACAAGGCGCGGTCCAGGCCCATGCCGGTCAGCAGCGCATCCACCACGAAGGACCGGCGCGGCGCATTGGACAGGAAGGCGATGCGCTTGCCGCGGGCCTTCAGCCGGCCCAGCGCATCGGCCACGCCCGGATAGGGCTTGCGGCCATCATGCACCACGCCCCAGAGGTCCAGGATGAAGCCGTCATAGCGGTCCGCCAGGGTCGAAACCCCGTCAAGGATCATCATCGCGCATCCACCCCGATGGCCTCGGCCACGTTCTTGAATCCGTCCCGCCGCAGCGCCGCCGCCAATTCCCGCTTGATGCGGGGAATCAGCGCCGGCCCGTCATAGGCAAACGCGGCATAGAGCTGCACCAGCGTGGCCCCGGCGCGAATTTTTTCCAGGGCCTCCGCCCCGTTGGAGACCCCGCCGCAGCCGATCAGCACCAGGTCGCGCCCCGCCGCCAGCCGCGCCACACGGCGCAGCATCTCCGTCGCCGCCGCCCGCAGCGGCGGGCCGGAGAGGCCGCCGGCCTGGGATTTCAGGGCGGAGCGCAGGGGCGCCGGGCGGGCGATGGTGGTGTTGGAGACGATCAGCCCCTGCATCCCCTGCGCCACCGCGGCCTCGACAATCGGCTCCACCGCCGCCGGCGACAGGTCTGGCGCGATCTTGATCAGGACCGGTGGTCGGGGGCCGGTGAGGCCGGCGCGGGTTTCGGCCAGCGCCGCCAGGATATCCCGCAGCATCGCCTCGCCCTGCAGGTCCCGCAGGCCGGGGGTGTTGGGGGAGGAGATGTTCAGCGCGACATAGGCGGCATGCGGGGCCACGGCCGCGTAGAGCGCCGGATAGTCCCGCAGGGGGGCCGCGCCATCCTTGTTGATGGCGATGTTCACGCCCAGCACCGCCGGGCGCACCGCCGGCAGTTGCGCGATCCGCGCCAGGAAGGCGGGCAGCCCGCCATTGTTCATCCCCATGCGGTTGATCACCGCCCGGTCCTCCGCCAGCCGGAACAGGCGCGGCTTGGGATTGCCGAATTGCGGTTTCGGGGTGACGGAGCCGGCCTCCACGAAGCCGAAGCCCAGCCGCATCAGCGGCAGGATGGCCATCGCCGACTTGTCGAAGCCGGCGGCGAGGCCGATCGGGTTGCGGAAGTCGCAACCCAGGGCGCGCGTGGCCAGGATCGGGTCATCCGCGCTGCGATCGGCGCCGGCGAGGCCGAATCGGAGGGCGCGCAGCGCCAGGTCATGGGCGCGTTCGGGGTCCATGCCGCGCATCAGCGGCATCAGGACGGAGGCGAGTTGGGGGGTCATGGCGCGCGGCTTGTGCCCTGTCTCGGCGTTCCTGGGAAGCTTCCCCGCGGCCCAGGGTCGGACCGGCGCCCGCAAGGCTGCCATGCGCGGCCCCTGGCATGGACTTCGCCGCGTGTCGCGGGCCATATCCGGGCCGGAGTCGGGGGAGGATGATGTGCGCGGTCCCGCGCTGATGCTGGCCGGGATCGGCCTGTTCGGGCTGCTGGACGCCAACAGCAAATTGCTGTCCGCGGGGCACGAGGTCTGGCAGGTGCTGCTGGTGCGTTTCGCGACGCTGCTGGTGGCGGTCTTCACCATCCGCGCCCTGGTCCCCGGCTGGGGCGGCACGCTGACCACCCGATTCCCGAGGCTGCACGCCGCGCGGTCCCTGGTGATGCTGGGCAGCGCCATCTGCTTCTTCCAGGCTTTTCGGCTGCTGCCGCTGGCGGAAGGGTATCTGGTGTTCTTCACCTCCCCCTTCCTGGTACTGGCGCTGTCCGCCTGGACCTTGAAGGAGAGGCCACCTGCGGCGGCCTGGGGCTGGTGCGCCGTGGGCTTCGGCGGGGTCGCCATCGGCCTGGCACCGGGCCTGGCTGGCATGGCGGGCGGCGCCCCCGTGCTGGGCTACCTCTACGCCCTCGGCGGCACCTTCTGCTATTCGGCGGTCTTCACCCTCAACCGGCAGTTGCGTGCCGAGCCCGGTATCGCCCGGGTGATGGTCTGGCCGTCCCTGCTCGGCTTCGCGGTGATGTTGCCGCTGGGGCTGAGCCACTGGTCCCCGCCCAGCGCGCTGACCCTGGCGCAGATGGTGGGCAATGGCGTGATCGTCGGCATGGCGACGGTCTGCCTCGCCGAGGCCTTCCGGCACGCCACGGCCAGCCGCCTGGCGCCCTTCGGCTACTCCGGCCTGGTCTGGAGCCTGACCTGGGACTTTGCCTTCTGGGGCCGCGTGCCGCCCTGGGCCATGCTGGCCGGCGCCGCCGTGGTGGTCTTCGCCTGCGTGATGAGCGAGCGCGCGGCCACTCCCCGCAAGCCGTAGGGCCGCCCTCCCCCTTTACGCCGTCTTTACGCGCGCCGCCCGCAATCCGAATGGCCCCCTTGCGCGCCCCCGGCCGATGGTCCCCTCGCCCGGGCGCCCTTCGCCCCGGCAGGGAGCCACCATGCTTGATGTCCTTCTCCTCGCCCTCGGCCTCGGCGCTTTCGCGCTGATGGCGCTCTACGCCCGCGCCTGCGCGCGGGTCTGAGGCCGCCATGCTGGAACTCATCCTCGGCGGCGCCGTCGCGGCCGGCCTGCTCGGCTACCTCCTATGGGCACTGCTGCGCCCGGAGCATCTGTGATGACCCTCATCGGCTGGGCGCAGATCGCCCTTCTGCTCACTTTCGTGCTCGCCACCGCCGTCCCGCTCGGCCGCTACACCGCCGCCGTGGCCGATGGGCGGTTGCGCTTCCTGAACCCCCTCGAATCCGGCCTGTACCGCGCTGCCGGCATCGACCCGGCACAGGGCATGGGCTGGCAGCGCTATGTGCTGGCCATGCTGGCGGTGAACGCGGCGGGGTTCCTGCTGCTTTATGCGCTGCTGCGCGCCCAGGGCTGGCTGCCGCTGAACCCGCAGGGGCTGCCAGGCCTGTCGCCCTGGCTCGCCTTCAACACCGCGGTCAGCTTCGTCACCAATACCAACTGGCAGGCCTATAGCGGTGAGACGGCGATGTCGCATCTCTCGCAGATGGCGGGGCTTGCGGTGCAGAACTTCCTCTCCGCCGCCACCGGCATCGCCCTGGCCCTGGCCTTCACCCGCGCCCTGGCGGCGGGCGGGGTGCGGGAGCTGGGGAATTTCTGGGCGGATCTGGTGCGGATCACGCTGTACCTGTTGCTGCCGCTGGCCCTCCTTCTGGGCCTGCTGCTGGTGGCGCAGGGCGTGCCGCAGACCCTGGCCGGCGCCGCGACGATCGAGGGTGGCCAGGCCATTCCGCTGGGTCCGGCCGCCTTCCAGGTCGCCATCAAGCAGCTCGGCACCAATGGCGGCGGCTTCTTCGGCGTCAATTCGGCCCATCCGCTGGAAAATCCGAACGCGCTCAGCAATCTGCTGCAACTCTGGGCCATCCTGGTCATCCCCTTCGCTCTGACCCTGACCTTCGGGCGGATGGTGGGCGACATGCGCCAGGGCTGGGCGCTGTTCGCGGCGATGATGCTGTTCGTCGTCGTCGGCACCGCCCTGACCTATGCCGCCGAGGCCGCGGGCAACCCGCTGCATATCGCCGCCGGGCTGAACCCGGCCGATGGCAATATGGAAGGCAAGGAAGTGCGGCACGGCATCGCCATGTCGGCGCTCTGGGCCGTGGCGACCACCGGCGCGTCCAATGGCAGCGTGAATGCCATGCATGACAGCTTCACCCCGCTCGGCGGGCTGGTGCCGCTGTTCCTGATCCAGCTCGGGGAAGTGCTGCCTGGCGGCGTCGGTTCCGGCCTCTATGGCATGCTGGTCTTCGTGCTGCTCGCGGTCTTCGTCGCCGGGCTGATGGTGGGGCGCACGCCGGAATACCTCGGCAAGAAGGTCCAGGCGCCGGAAGTGAAGCTCGCCATGCTGGCGGTGCTGGTGGTGCCGATCGCCATATTGGGCTTCACTGCGGTCGCCGCCGTGCTGCCCGTGGCGCTGGCCAGCGTGCAGGATGCGGGGCCGCATGGCCTGTCCGAGTTGCTCTACGCCTATTCCTCCGCCGCGGGGAACAACGGCTCGGCCTTCGGCGGGCTCACCGCCGACACGCCCTATCTAAACACCACGCTCGGCATCGCCATGCTGCTCGGCCGCTACGCCATCATCGTGCCGGTGATGGCCATTGCCGGCAGCCTGGCCGGCAAGCCGCGCGCACCCTCCTCCGCCGGCAGCTTCCCGACCCATGGGCCGCTGTTCGTCGGCCTGCTCTGCGGCGTCATCCTGATCCTGGGCGGGCTGCAATTCCTGCCCTCCCTCTTCCTCGGGCCGATCGCGGAGCATGTCGCGCTGACCGCCGGCCAGACCTTCTGAGGCATCCTGACATGACCATGATCGCCGCTGTTCCGGGCCGGCCGCTGCTGGCCCGCGCCTTGCGGGATGCGCTGCGCAAGCTCAGCCCCGCGCATCTGATCCGCAACCCCGTCATCTTCGTGACCGAGGTGGTCTCCATCCTGGTCACGCTGCTGGCGATCCTCGCCGCTTTCCGCGGCGACCCCTGGGCCTTCCAGGCCGGCATCGCCGCCTGGCTCTGGCTGACCGTGCTGTTCGCGACCTTCGCCGAGGCGATCGCGGAGGGCCGTGGCCGGGCGCGCGCCGAAAGCCTGCGCCGTGCCCGTGGCGAGGCACGCGCCAAGCTGCTGCTGCGCGCCGACGATCGCAGCCTGTGGCAGCCCCGCGCGGCGGCCGAGCTGCGCGAAGGTGAGATCGTCCTGGTCGAAGCCGGCGACATCATCCCCGCCGATGGCGAGGTGATCGAGGGCATCGCCAGCGTGAACGAGGCGGCGGTGACCGGTGAAAGCGCGCCGGTCATCCGCGAATCCGGCGGCGACCGCAGCGCCGTCACCGGCGGCACCACCCTGGTGTCCGACTGGCTGGTGGTGCGCGTCACGGCGGCGCCGGGCAACAGCTTCATGGACCGCATGATCGCGCTGGTCGAAGGCGCCTCGCGACAGAAGACGCCGAACGAGATCGCGCTCGACATCCTGCTGGCCGGGATGACGCTGGTCTTCCTGGTCGCGGTGGCGACCATCGTCGGCCTGGCCAGCTTCAACGGCACCTCCCCTTCCGTGGCGGTGCTCGCGGCGCTGCTGGTCACGCTGATCCCGACCACCATCGGCGGGCTGCTCTCCGCCATCGGCATCGCCGGCATGGACCGGCTGGTGCGCTTCAACGTGGTCGCCACCTCCGGCCGCGCGGTGGAAGCGGCGGGCGACGTGGATGTGCTGCTGCTGGACAAGACCGGCACCATCACGCTCGGCAACCGCCAGGCCACAGGCTTCATCCCGGCCCCCGGCGTGACGGTGGAGGAGGTGGCGGAGGCCGCCCTTCTGGCCTCGCTGGCGGATCAGACGCCGGAGGGGCGGTCCATCCTTGTCCTGGCGCGGGACCGCCACGGGCTGGCAGCGGAATTGCCCGCCAATGCCACGGTGATCCCCTTCACCGCGCAGACCCGCATCTCGGGCCTCGACTTTCCGGGCCGCGGCCGGTTCCGCAAGGGCGCCGTGGACAGCCTGGCCCGCGAGCTTGGCGCCGAGCCGCCACCGGCGCTGCGCGAGGCGGTGGAGCGCATCGCCCGCGCCGGCGGCACGCCGCTGACCGTGGCGAAGGATGGCCGCCTGCTCGGCGCGATCGAGTTGAAGGACATCATCAAGCCCGGCATGCGGGATCGCTTCGACGCGCTGCGCCGGATGGGCATCCGCACCGTCATGGTCACCGGCGACAACCGCCTGACCGCTGCCGCCATCGCCGCCGAGGCCGGGGTGGACGACTTCCTGGCCGAGGCGACGCCCGAGGACAAGCTCGGCTATATCCGCCGCGCCCAGGCGGAGGGCCGACTGGTTGCCATGGCGGGCGACGGCACCAACGACGCGCCGGCACTGGCCCAGGCCGATGTCGGGCTGGCCATGCAGACCGGCACCCAGGCGGCGCGCGAGGCCGGCAACATGGTCGATCTCGACAGCGATCCGACGAAGCTGATCGAGGTGGTGGAGATCGGCAAGCAGCTGCTCATCACCCGCGGCGCGCTGACCACCTTTTCCATCGCCAATGACGTGGCCAAGTACTTCGCGATTTTGCCCGCCATCTTCGTCGCGCAGTATCCGGGGCTGGCGGCGCTGAACGTGATGGGGCTCACAAGCCCCGAAAGCGCCATCCTGTCGGCCGTCATCTTCAACGCGCTGATCATCGTGGCGCTGGTGCCGCTGGCGCTGCGCGGCGTGGGCCGCGCGGGGCTGGGGGCGGCGGCGCTGCTGCGGCGGAACCTGCTGGTCTACGGGCTGGGGGGGCTGGTGGTGCCCTTCCTCGGCATCAAGGCCATCGACCTGTGTCTCACCTTGCTGGGGATCGTCTGAACCATGTTGACCCTGCTGCGTCCCGCCCTGGTGATGCTGGGCGGATTCACCCTGCTGCTCGGCCTGATCGTGCCGCTCGGCTTCACCGGCCTCGCGCAGGCGCTGTTCCCGCGTGAGGCCAATGGCAGCCTGATCGTCGAGGATGGCCGGGTGGTCGGCTCCGACCTCATCGCCCGGCCGATGGAAGGGCCGGAATGGTTCCAGCCCCGCCCCTCCGGCAGCGACAGCGGTGCGGCGCCGAGCAATCTCGGCCCCACCAGCGCCGCCCTTCTGGCCACGCTGCGCGCCCGCGCCGATGGCCAGCGTGACGTGCCGGCGGATGCGGTGACGGCCTCGGGCTCCGGCCTCGACCCGCATATCAGCCCGGCCAATGCCGCGCGCCAAGCGGCGCGCGTCGCCGCGGCGCGGGGCCTGCCGCTGGCCACGGTCCAGGCGCTGGTGGAGCGCCACAGCGAGGGGCGTAGCCTGGCTGTGCTGGGCGAGCCGCGCGTGAATGTGCTGCGCCTCAACCTCGCCTTGGGCGCGCTTTGAGGCCGGGCTAGACAGGCACCATGCCCAGCCCCCGCGACCCCGACCGCCCGGACCCCGACGCGCTGCTGGCGCTGGCGGCGCGGGAGGGGCGCGGGCGGCTGAAGGTGTTTTTGGGCGCCGCGCCCGGCGTGGGCAAGACGCACGAGATGCTGGCCGAGGCGCGCCGCCGCCTGGCCGGCGGCGCCGATATCCTGGCCGGCATCATCGAGACCCATGGCCGGGCGGAGACCATCGCCCAGATCGGCGACCTGCCCCTGCTGCCCCGCGCCCGCCTGGCGCATCGTGGCCAGGTGCTGGAGGAATTCGACCTCGACGCCGCCTTGGCCCGCCGGCCGGAAATCCTGCTGCTGGACGAGTTGGCCCACAGCAACGCCCCCGGCAGCCGCCACCCCAAGCGCTGGCAGGATGTGGAGGAACTGCGCGACGCCGGCATCGAGGTCTGGACCACGATGAACGTGCAGCATCTGGAAAGCCTCTCCGACCAGGTGGCGCGCATCGTCGGCATCCGCGTGGCGGAGACGGTGCCCGATGCCATGCTGGCCGGCGCCGATGCGGTGGAGCTGATCGACATCCCCCCCGCCGAGCTGCTGGAGCGGATGCGCCAGGGCAAGATCTACCGTCCCGAACAGGCGGCGCGCGCCCTGCGCGGCTTTTTCCGGGAGGGCAATCTGGCGGCGCTGCGCGAAATGGCGCTGCGCCGCACCGCCGATCGCGTGGATGCGGACGTCACCGGCTATATGCGCGCCAATGCCATCGCCGGCCCCTGGCCCGCGGGCGACCGCGTGCTGGCCCTGGTCGGCACCGATGCCTCGGCCGAGACGGTGGTGCGCCAGGGCCGGCGCATCGCCGATGCGCTGCACGCGCCGCTGGTGGTGCTGCATGTCGAACGCCCCGGCGCGGTCGAGGACACCGACCCCGCCCCCGCGCTGCGCCTGGCGGAGGAGCTCGGCGCGGAGGTGGAGACGGTGGTGGCGGGCGACCTGCCGCGCGCGATCCTGGCCCAGGCCCGGGCGCGCAACGCCTCCCACATCGTCATCGGGCGCGGCCAGCCCGGCATCTGGCGGCGCTGGCTGGGGGGAACGCTTTCGGCCACGCTGGCGCGCCGCGCCACCGACTTCACGCTGCATATCGTGCCGGGGCCCGTCGGCCGGGCACGCGCCGCCCCGGCGGACCCGGCGGTGCCACCGCCCTGGCTGGGGTGGCTCGCGGTGCCGGTCACCGTCGCTCTGGTCGTGGCGCTGGGCCACGCCGCGGAAGGCCTGCTGCCCGAGCGGACGTTGGGCATGGTGTTCCTCGCCGTGGTGGTGGCGCTGGCGGCGGCGCTCGGTCCCTGGCAGGCGGCGGCGGGGGCGGCACTGGGCTTTCTCAGCTGGAACTTCTTCTTCCTGGAACCGCGCTACACCCTCGACCTGCGGGACGGGGCCGATATCGTGGGCCTCGGCATCTTCGCCGCTGTGGCGCTGCTGCTGGCGGGCACCACCGGCCGCCTGGGCAGCTCGGTGCGGACGGCGCGGGCGCGGATGCTGGCCCTGCGCCGCCTGGTGGAGTTCAGCCGCCGCCTCGGCGAGCCGGGCGGCCTTCCCGAATTGCTGCCCGCCGTGGCGGAGGAGGCCGCGCGGGTGGCCGGCACCGCCAGCGCCGTCGTCATGCCGCTGGAACCGCTGCTGCCCGATGGCACCCCCGAGCCCGTGCTGCGGGCGGCCATTCCGGTGACGATGGAGCTTGATGAGACCGCCATGGCAGCAGCGCGCTGGTCACTCGCCCAGGGGCGCCGGGCGGGCCATGACACCGACACCCTGCCCCGCGCCGCCTGGCAGTTCCGGCCGATGCGCACCGCGCGCGGCGTGGTGGGGCTGGTGGCCGTGAAGCTCGATGACCGGCGTGAGCCGATGACCGGCGAAACCGACCGGGCCCTGACCGCGCTGCTGGATCAGGCCGCCGTCGCGATCGAGCGCGCGCAGCTGATGGAGCGCGAGGCGCGCGGCGCCGCCCGCGCCGAGACCGAACAGCTGCGCACGGCCCTGCTGACCTCGCTCAGCCACGATCTCCGCACCCCGCTGACCTCCATCCGTGGCGCGCTCGGCACCCTGCGCGCCTCCGGCGAGAGCCTGCCTGCGGAAACCCGCGCCGACCTGCTGCTGGCCGCGGAGGAGGAGACGGCGCGGCTGTCGCGCTACCTGGCCAATATCCTCGATATGGTACGGATCGAACATGGCCAGGTGGAACCGCGGCGGGAGCCGGTGAACATCCCGGAGGCACTGGAGGTCGCCGTCGACCGCGCCCGGCGCGCCTCGGGGCGGGAGATCGGCGTCACGCTGGGCGACCGCCTGACCGAACCCCGGCTGGACCCGGCGCTGCTGGACCAGATCCTGGGCAATCTTCTGGACAATGCCCTGAAATTCTCGGAAGGCGCGGTCCATCTCCGCGCGTGGCGGGAGGGGCATGAGGTGGCGATCGCGGTGGAGGATGATGGGGCGGGCATCGCGGAGGAGGATCTGCACCGGATCTTCGACCCCTTCTTCCGGGTGACCCGCGCCGACCGCACCGCCGCCGGCACCGGCCTCGGCCTTGCCATCTGCCGTGGGCTGGCCAAGGCGATGGGCGGGCGGATCGCCGCTGAAAGCCCGATCAACCCGGCGGGTGGCGGCACCCGCATCACGCTGCGCTTTCCCGCATGACCGGCGGCGAAGTGGCGCGGGTTCTCGTGGTGGATGACGAGCCGCAGATCCATCGCTTCCTGAAGCCGGCGCTGGAGGCCGCGGGCCTGGCGGCGCTGCGCGCCGACACGGCCGCCGAGGCGCTGCGCCTGGTGGCGACGCAGGCGCCCGATCTGGTCCTGCTCGACCTCGGCCTGCCCGACATGGATGGGCAGGCGCTGCTGGTCCGGCTGCGCGGATTCAGCGCGGTGCCGGTCATCATCGTCTCGGCGCGGGAGCGGGAGGCAGAGAAGGTGCAGGCGCTCGATGCGGGTGCCGATGACTATGTGGAGAAGCCCTTCGCCCTGGCGGAGCTGCTGGCGCGCATCCGGGCCGCGCTGCGGCGCAGGGCGGCGCCGGGCGCGGCGACGGAGGCGGTTCGCCGCTTCGGCCCGCTGGAGGTGGATTTTCCGCAGCGCACCGCCCGGCTGGACGGGCAGGACCCGCTGCGCCTGACCCCGCGCGAATGGGATCTGCTGGCGGCACTGGTCCGGGCGGGGGATGGCCGGGTGGTGACGCAGCGGCATCTTCTGGCGACCGTCTGGGGTCCGGCGCATGTGGAGGATACGCAGTATCTGCGAGTCTATATCGCGCAGCTCCGCCAGAAGCTGGGTTCCGCCGCCTCGCTGATCCGCACGGAGCCTGGCGTGGGCTACCGCTTCGGCGAGGCGCGCTGAGGGGACGCCTGCGCCGTCAGCGGGACAGGTTGCTGGCGCGCATTTCCTTCGGCACTTCGATCACCATCCGCACCTCCACCCGGTTGCGGCCCTTGGTCTTTGCCAGGAACACCGCGGCATCGGCGCGCCGCAGCATCTCCTCCGCCGAAGCATCGCCGGGCAGCAGGCCGGTGACGCCGAGGCTCGCCGTCATCCGCGCCGGCACCTCGTCACCCTCGAAGGCAAAGCTGTGGCGTGCCACGGCGGCGCGCAGCCCCTCGGCCAGCGCCGCCGCCTCCGCCGTGCCGGCGCCGGGCAGGGCGATGGCGAAGACCTCGCCGCCGATGCGGCCGATGATCGCGTTCCAGCCTTCCAGCTGCGCGGTGCAGAGCCCGGCCAAGGCGCGCAGCGCGGCGTCGCCCGCGGCATGGCCGCGCATGTCGTTCAGCGGGCGGAAGTGGTCCAGGTCGAGCAGCACCAGCCCGAGCGGGCTGCCCTGGCCGCGGCAGGTGGCGAAGGCCTCCTGCATCCGGCGCAGGAAATGGCCGCGATTGCCGATGCCGGTCAGGTCGTCGGTCTCGGCCCTTTGGCGCAGCTCCGCGGTGCGGTCGGCGACTTCCGCCAGCAGCCGGACGTTGCTTTCGGCCAGCAGCGCCTCCGCCTCCCGCCGCTCGCTCAGCAGCGCCATCAAGGCGAGCGCGTTGGTGGCCATCAGCACGATCATCATGCCGACGGCGCGCAGCGGGTTCGGCACGACATCCGGCTGGAACGGGCCGAGCCCGGCCAGGGTGCCCACCGTCGCCACCACGCTGATCAGCGTCAGCAGCGCATAGGCGGCGCGCAGCGAAATGCGCAGCGTCACCCAGGTGACGGGGATGGTCAGCAGCGCCACCGCCTCCGGCTGCACCAGCGCCGCCATCGGCCGCGGCAGGGCGAAGACCAGCGAGGCGACGCCGGCGGTGGCCGCCAGCACCAGCGCATCGCCGCGCGCGATCCGCTGGCCGGGGAAGGATGGCGTGCGCTCCACCCCCAGCCACAGCATCACCAGCGGCGCGAAGAAGAACACGCCCCCCGCCTCGCACAGCGCCCAGCGGGAGAAGGTGGAATAGGCCGCCTCCAGCGGCACGGTGCCGGTGACCAGCAACGCGGCGGTGCCACCGAGCCCCGCGAGCAGCGCCTGCAGCGCGACGCTGCCGGCAACGAAACCCAGCACGCCGCGCAAGCGGGTGAACAGCCCGGTCGGCGGGCGCATGGCGCGTGTCAGCAGCGCGCCCGCCAGCGGGCCGAGGCTGTTGGAGAGGGAGATCAGCGAGGCCGAAACCAGCCCGGCATCGAGCAGCAGCCAGTTGACGGCGAAGGAGCCCAGGAAAAGCCCTGGCACGAGGCGCGCGCCACCGGTCATGCAGGCCACGGCGGCGATGCCGGCGGGCAGCCAGATCGGCGCCGGAAACAGGCCATACCGCGCGAAGAACAAGCCGACCGCCGCGCCAAGCCCGGCATAGAGCAGGGCCGCCAGAAGGTTGCCGGCCAATAACCGCAGCGGCGACCGCAGCAGCGCCTGGCCGGGCCAAGCGGAAGGCGCGGCGACCTGCGCGAAGCCGGCCGACGAAGGATGGTGCATCGGCGCGAAAGGCCTCATTCGAGACAGGATCGGCTGGAAGCCATTGCGGGCCGATTCGCTGCGAGGTGGAAAGCCGGTTGACGACCCGCGATTGACACATCCCATCCTGCCATTGCCGCCCCTTGGCGGCAACGTCAGGTTGGTCGGAATCCGTGACCGACGACCTGGACTTGCAATCAGTTCCGTCTCTGCAATGCCAGCCTGCGGCCGAACAGGGCGACGGCCAGCACCGGCAAGGCCAGCCCGAGCAGCGTCACCGCGATCACCAGGGCCGGCAGCGCCGCGTAATCGCCGCGCCCCACGACGAACACCGCGTTCAGCCCGCGCGACAGGATCGCGCCCGCCTGCAAGGCGAGGTTCATCAGGGAAGCCATCAGCGCGAACCAGGTGGCACGCCGGCCTTCCGGCGCATGCATGGCGATCAGCGTCAGCATCGGAATCATCGCCAACTGCGCCAGCGGCGCGGAGAAGGCGGTGTCGATCAGCCCGATGGTCCGCGCGCCGAAGCCGAGATTTGCGGCGGTCCATTCATGCAGGCCAAACAACATGCCGATGCTGGGCAGCATGAAGGCGGCGTTCAGCACCGCCAGCCACAGGAACACCGGACCCAGCGGCCAGCGCACGATCCGCCCGCCCAGCAGCAGCGCGCCCGCGATGGTCAGCCCGGTGCCCAACTGCGCCAGGGTGCCGAAGAAGCCCTGGGAATAGCCCAGCACGTCGATCTGCCACCATTGCAGCGCCGGGCCCGGCAGAGGCGCGGCGCGGAAGGCGAAGATGATCAGGCCGGCGGCGGCCATGGCGCGCTTCGTCGCCGCCGGCACCTCCGCCACTGTCATCCGCAGCAGCGCCAGCAGCACGCCGAGCGTCAGCAGGAAGCCGACCTCCTCGGCGAAGGGCGGCTGGAAAACGCCCAGCGCCGCCATCGCCGCGCCGAAGCCGAGCCCGCCCCACAGGATGCGGCCATCCCGCGTGCCCGGCGCCTCCCCGCTCTCGCGCAGCATCGCCGCGGCGATCAGGGAGGGCAGCGGCAGCAGCGCCGCGAGCAGGAAGATGGTCGAAGCCGGCAGGATCTGCGCCAGCCAACCGCCGGCGCCAGCCACGGCGAAGGCGCCGCCCATCACCGCGACGCGGCCCAGCACCTGCACATCGCCGAGCTCGGCTTGCACATCCGCCTCCGGCCGCGGCGTGCCATCAGGGTGGGTGCGGTCCACCACCTCCGTCGTCATCGCATCCGCCACGCTGTCCTGCACCACCAGCCCGAGCACCGCGGCGAGCGAGGCGGCGACATAGGCGGCCTCCGCCGGCACCGGCGCGGTCAGCCCGGCAGCAGCGGCGGCCAGGATCAGATTGGCGGCCACCTGCAGCGCCGCGCCGATCAGCACATAGGCGCGGCGGCGGGAGCCGAGGATGGGCACCGTATCGACCAGATGGCCGATCACCATCTTCAGCGTCCAAGGCACCGTCAGCCAGGCCGCCAGCGCCAGCAGCGCGGCCGGCGACAGGCCCAGATGGTCGCGCACCCAAAAAGTCTCGGCGATCGCCGCGAAGCCGCTGGCGCCGGCGACCAGATAGATCAGCAGCGGCGGCGCGGTGCGCCGGTTCAGCATGGCGAGGGGTGCCAGCAGCGGCCGGCGCGGCGCCTCCCCGCTCATCGCAGCAGCACCCGCAGGGCGATGGCCGAGAGGCTGAGGGCGAAGAGCCGCCGCAGCACCACCTCCGGCAGCTTTCCGGCGCAGCGGGCGGCGATGGGGGCGGCCAGCATGGCCGGCACGGAGAGCAATGCCGCCGCGCCCAGTGCCACCTGGCCGACCGCATCCGGCGTGGCGGCCCGGGGCGCCAAAGCGAAGACCAGCGTGGCCGGTGCCGAGACGGCCAGGTTGAACACCGCCCCTGCCCCGGCGGCACGCCGCAGCGCCACGCCGAACAGGCCGAGCACCGGCCCGCTGAGCGTGCCCGCGCCAATGCCGAGCGCCGCCGCCAGCCCGCCCAGCAGCAGCGGCGGCAGATGGCCGGCGGGCGGCGGGGGCGGCAGCGGTGCCAGCACCCAGCCGCCCCCCACCCCCATGCGCAGCGCCAGCAACACCAGGATCAACGCGAACAGCGAAACGGAGAGTGCCGGCGGCAGCCAGGGGGCCAGGGCAAGGCCGATCACGCCGCCCGCCAGGATCGCCGGTGTCCAGCCGCGCAGGATCGAAAGCTCCAGCGTGCCGGCCCGGGCATGGCCCCAGGCCGCCGGCAGCGCGGCCAGCGCCACCACCAGATGGGCCGTGCCGATGGACAGCGGCAGCGCCGCCTGGGGCGCCAGACCGTCGGCGCCAAAAACCTCCAGCAGCACCGGCACCGCCACCACGCCGCCACCGATGCCAAGCATCCCGCCCATGGCACCGATCACCACCCCGGCCAGAGCCAGGATCAGCGCATTCACGGGGTCATAAGCCGCCAGCCAGGAGATCACCCGCTAGCTGTCGCGCGAAGCGGCCGGCGCGTCCAGCCCCGCCAGCACCTCCTCCTCCATCGCCAGATGCAGCCGCAGCAGCGCCTCCAGCGCGAACAGGGTGCGGCGCAGCTCGGCCTCCCCCGCCGCCACGCCAGCCGTCGCGGCGTGGCGCAGCAGGGCGGCGAGGCGTTCGGCCAGGGATTCGATCTCGGCATGCATGCGGATCAGCGGCCCCATCGGGTCCTGGCCGCCGAGCAGCCGCGCCGCCGCCGGGTACAGCGCCTGTTCCTCCGCCCGCTGATGCGGAATCAGCTCCGCCCGCAGCCGCGCCTCCAGCGCCGCCAGCACCGGCAGGTCGGGGGAGTCCGCCGCCTCGCCCAGCGCCTCCGCCAGTTGCAGCAGCCCCGCATGTTCGCCGTGCCGCGCCGCCAGCCCCGCCGCTTCCGGCAACGCGGCCGGCGCCGCATCCTCCCGCCCCGGGCGCAGGGCGGTCAGGGCATAGAGAATGGCGGCGACGTCGATCGCCTCCTGCACCAGGGCACCGGCCAAAGGCGGCAGCAGCCCGGCGGCGGCGAAGCCCATGGCGATGACGGACAGCCCCATGCCGAGCCAGATCGCCCGCAGCGCGATGGCGCGCGACCGGCGGGCGATCGCCACCGCCTCCGCCACCCGGTCGACGCGGTCCACCAGCAGCACCACGTCGCCGGCCTCCGCCGCCGCCGCCGTGCCGGTGGCGCCCATGGCGATGCCGACATCGGCGGCGGCGAGCGACGGCGCGTCATTCACCCCATCCCCCACCATGGCGGTCGGCGCGGCGAGGACCTCGGCGCGGATCGCCGCGAGCTTCTGGTCCGGCGACTGCTCCGCCAGCACCGCATCCAGGCGCAGAACCCGGCCGATGGGCGCTACCGCGGCCTCACGGTCGCCGCTGAGCAGCACGATGCGGCGGATGCCCAGCTCGCGCAGCCGGCGCACGGCGCGGGGCGCATCCTGGCGCAGCCCATCGGCCATAACGAAGGCGGCCGCCATCCGTCCCTCCACAGCCAGCCAGGCGACGGAGCCGGCGGCGGCGCCGACCTCCGCGGTCAGGCCGAAGCCGGGATTGGCGGCGATGCCCTGGTCGTCCAGGAAGCCCTCCGATCCCAGGAGCAGCGCCTGGCCCTCGACGGTGCCCGTCAATCCGCCACCCGCCACCTCCGCCACCTGCTCCGGCACCGGCAGCACCAGGCCCCGGGCCTGGGCAGCGGCGACCAGGGCGGCGGAGACGGGGTGGGTGGAGCCTTGGGCCAGCGCGGCCGCCAGCCGCAAGGCCGGCTCCCGGCCCAGCGCCGGATCGGCATCCATGGCGGCCAGGCGCGGATGGCCGGGCGTCAGCGTGCCGGTCTTGTCGAAGACCACCGTGCGCAGCCGCGCCAGCCGTTCCAGCGCGCCGCCACCCTTCACCACGATGCCGCGCCGCGCCGCCCGGCCGATGCCGGCCATCAGCGCCACCGGTGCCGCCAGGATCAGCGGGCAAGGTGTCGCTACCACCAGCACCGCGACGGCCCGCAGCGGATCGCCGGAGAGCATCCAGGCGCCGCCGGCCAGCAGCGCCGTGGCGGCGGTGAAGCCCAGCGCCCAGCGATCCGCCAGCCGGGCCAGCGGCGCCCGCGCCTCTGCCGCCTGCCGCGTCAGGCGGATGATGGCGGCATAGGTGCTGGCCTCGGCGGATTGCCCGGCCCGCATGCGGAAGGCGCCGCCGGCATTCACCGCACCGCTGCGCAGCGGCGCGCCGGCGGCCAGGGCGACCGGCAACGCCTCCCCGGTCAGGGCGCTTTCGTCGAGGGTCGCGGCCGCATCCTCCAACCGGCCATCGGCGGGAATCTGCGCGCCGGGGCGGATCAGCAGGCGGTCGCCGGGGCGGATATCGGCCACCGGCACCTCCTCCGCCACGTGGCCTTGCAGGCGCAGGGCAAGGCGCGGGGCGCGGGCCATCAGGCTGGTCAGCGCATCCCGCGCGCGGCCCTGGGCCCAGCCCTCCAGCGCCTCCCCGCCCGCCACCATCACGGCGATGACGGCGGCGGCGGCCATTTCGCCCACCGCGAGGGTGCCCAGGATGGCGGCCAGCGCCACCACATCCACACCCAGCCGCCCGCCGGCCAGCGCCCGCAGCAGGCTGAGGGCGACATGCAGCGCCACCGGTAGCGCCGCGGCGGCGAAGACCCAGCCGGCCGCCTCGGGCATTCCGGCGAGGCGCAGCACGAGGCCGGCCGAAAGCCCGCCCAGGACGCAGAACAGCAGAAGATGTCGGCGCATGGGCTGGCTTTCCCGGTCAGGATGGCTCGCGGCCGCATCCTGCGCCCTTTCCGACAGGCTTGGCTTGCGCCGCATCAAGCGGGCCCAGGCTGGTCGACCGTTTTCCACCGCGCCATGATGGCCGCAGGAACGCCCCAACGGAGAACGGCCCCATGCCGCAACGTCGAACCCTGCTGGCCACCGCCCTGGCGGGCCTGGCCTTGCCGCATATCGCCCGGGCGCAGGCCTGGCCCACGCGCCCGGTGCGGCTGGTGGTGCCGGATGCGCCAGGTGGCGGCAATGACAGCACGGCACGGATCTTCGCCCATCACATGGAACAGGCGCTGGGCCAGCCGGTGCCGGTGGAAAACCGGGCCGGCGCCGGCGGGCGGATCGGCGTGGAGAACGCTTTTCGGTCCCCGGGCGATGGCACCACGCTGCTGCTCGGCAATGCGGGGTCCAACGGCATCAATGCCGCGCTGTACCGCGACCTGCCATATGATCTTGAGACCAGCTTCGTCCCCATCTCCCTGCTGGTGACCGGCCCGAATGCCCTGGTGGTGAACCAGCGGGCCTTCCCGGTGGACAATCTGGCGGAGCTGTTGGCGATGATCCGGTCCAAGCCGCCGGGCCATTACAACTACGCCACCGCCGGCGCGGGCTCCTCGGCGCATTTCTCCACCGAGCTGTTCAAGGCGATGACGCGCACGGACATGGTGCATGTGCCCTATCGCGGCGCGGCGGGCATGGTGCAGGCCGTGGTCTCCGGCGACGCGCCCTTCCTGATTGCCAATATGGTGAACGTCATGCCCTTCGCCCGGCGGGGGGAGGTGAAGATGCTGGCGGTGACCAGCCTCGACCGCTGGCCCGACGCGCCCGAAATCCCCACGCTGCACGAATCCGGCCTGCCCGGCTTCGAGACCATCGCCTGGAATGGGCTGTTCGGCCCGCCCGGATTGCCAGCGGAGGTGGTGACGCGGCTGGTGCCCGAAATGCAGCGCATCGGGCGGCTGCCGGAGGTGATCGAGCGTATCAACCTGCTCGGTGGGCGCATCGTCACCAGCACGCCGGATGTGCTGATCCAGCGCGTGCGCAGCGACATCGCCAAGTGGAAGGCACTCGCCGCCAGCGCCAACATCACCATCTCATGAAGATCGCCGACATCGCCTTCCGTGGCTTCAACGTCACGCCGAAGACCAACTGGTCCTTCCTGGAGGTCCGCACCGAGGACGGGTTGGTCGGGATCGGCGAATGCACGCTGGCGAATCACGAGCCGCTGATGGCGGCGGAGGTTTCGCGGCTCGCGGCCAATCTGCAAGGCACCGATGCGCGGGACCGCAACCGTATTGCGCGCTACCTGCCGCATGCGCCGGGCGGGTTGGTGACGGCCACCGCGATCTCCGCGCTGGACCAGGCGCTGTGCGACCTGGCAGCGCAGCGGAATGGGGAGCCGCTGCACCGGCTGCTGGGCGGTACCTTTTCAGACAGCGTTCGGCTCTATGCCAATATCAACCGCGGCGCCAATCCTCGCACGCCCGAGGGCTTTGCGGCCGCGGCGAAGCGCGCCGTGGCGGAGGGATTCGGCGGCGTCAAACTGGCGCCCTTCGAGCCGATGGTCTGGGAGGATGGCCGCACCCCCGCCAATCGCGCCGCCTATGCCGAGGGTCTTGCGCGGATTGCCGCCGTACGCGCGGCGATCGGACCGGATATCGACCTGATGGTCGATGCGCATTGGCGCTTCTCCGCAGGAGGCGCCGCCCAGCTCATCCGCGATGTGACTGAGGCAAATCTGTTCTGGCTGGAATGTCCGGTGGCGGAGGCCAATCACCCGGAAATCGTCCGTTTGCGTGGCCTGGCCAATGCGCGCGGCATGCGGCTGGCCGGGGCCGAGAGCCTGTCGGGCCTCGCCGCCTATCGCCCGCTGGTCGAGGCCGGCTGCTATGATGTGCTGATGCCGGATGCGAAGCACGCCGGCGGGCTCGACGAAATCCGCCGCATCGCAGCGCTGGCGCAAACTGCCGGGGTGGAGATCGCGCCGCACAACCCGACCGGCCCCGTCTGCCACGCCCATTCCGTGCATCTCTGCGCCACCATCCCGAATTTTCTGGTGCTGGAAGTGCAGTATGGGGAGACGGAGGCCTTCTTCGACATCGTTCAGGGCGCGAGCCTGCGCTTCGTCGAGGGCACGGCGGTGCTGCCGCAGGGGCCGGGCCTCGGCATCACGCTGAACCCCGGCGCCTTTCCCGCATGGAAACGCATGGACCGCCCTTGGCTGGACCCGCGGCTGGGCTGATAAGGCGGTATGGTACCTGGCTGGATCGGCTTCACCCTCTCCGCCGCATTGCTCCAATGCTGGCGGACCGCGCAGCAACAGAAGCTGCGCGGGCAACTCTCCGTCAATGCGGCGGGGGTGGTGCGCTACTTCTATGGCGTGCCGGTGGGGCTGCTCATCTTCGGGCTCTACGGCGCGATCATTGGCGGCGTGCTGCCACCGCTTTCCGCCGCCGTGCTGGCGCTGTGTGCCATCGGCGGCTTCGGGCAGATCCTGGGCACCAACCTGCTCATCATGGCCTTCGGGCATCGCAACTTTGCCGTCGGCACCGCCTATTCCAAGACCGAGGCGATGCAGGCCGCGATCGTGGCCACGGTGCTGCTGGGCGAACATCTGGCGCCGCTCGCCTGGATCGGCATCGCGGTCGGCGTCGGCGGCGTGCTGTACCTGTCGCTGGCCGGGCGCGGCACCAGGCCCAGTGAGCTGCTGCGCGGAGTGACGCAGCCGGCGGCGCTCTGCGGCATCGGTGCCGGCTTCTGCTTTGGCTTCACCGGCGTGCTCATCAAGGCGGCGAACCAGACGATGCCGGGCGCGGATGTGATCTACAAGGCGCTGCTGATCCTGGTCATCACCAATGCCATGCAGACGCTGATGCAGGGCGCCTGGCTGGCCTGGAAGGAACCCGCGCAGTTCCGCGCCGTCTTCGCCACTTGGCGCGACAGCGCGCAGGTGGGCGCGCTGTCGGCCATGGGGTCGGCCTGCTGGTTCTCCGCCTTCGCGCTGGCGCCCGTCGCCCTGGTGCGCGCCGTGGGGCAGGTGGAAATCCTGTTCACTTTGGCCTTCAGCCGCTTCTACCTGCGGGAGAAGGCCACACGCTCCGACATTATCGGCGCGCTGATCGTCGTGGCGGGCGTGGTGCTGGTGCTGTGGGGAAGCCGCTGATGTCCGATCTTTCGACGCGCCTGGACCGCCTGCTGCGCGACCTGCCGCGCCGCTATCCCGGCCCCGGCGGCGCCATCGCGGTGTTGCAGAAAGGCGAGGTGGTGGTCCGCCACGCCTGGGGTTTCGCCAATGCCGAGCGGCGCATTCCCTTCACCCCCCGCACGCTGTTCCGCATGTGCTCCATCACCAAGCAATTCACCTGCGGCACCATGCTTGCTGCCGTGGGCCAGCCGGAGGCGCTGGATGCGGCGATCCGCGCGCGCCTGCCGCGGCTGGGGGAGGACGCGCCGCCGACGCGGCTGCTGGCGCACAACCAGTCCGGCCTGCGCGACTATTGGGCCGTCGCCATGCTGCACGGCGCGCCCGCCGAATCCGCCTTCGGCGACGTGGAAGCCGCGCGCGTCATCGGCGAGACTAGCGCGCTGCACTTCACCGCGGGCACCCGCTATTCCTACTGCAACCAGAATTTCCGGCTGATTTCGGATGCCCTGCAGGACGTCACCGGCCGCAGCTTCGCCGAGCTTCTGCGGACCCACATCTTCGCGCCTATCGGCATGGAGAGCGCGATTCTCGCCGCCGAGACGGGCGCCATGCCGGACGGCACCGAAGGCTATGAGGGCACGCAGGCCACCGGCTTCCGCCCCGCGGTGAACCGGGTGATCTGGACCGGCGATGCGGGGCTCGGCGCCAGCCTGGACGACATGATCGCCTGGGAACGCCATATCGACGCCACGCGCGACGACGCGGAGAGCCAGCACGGACGCCTCGCCGCGCCGGTCACCTTTGGCGATGGCGCGCCCGCGCCCTATGGCTTCGGCCTGGGCCGCGCCGAGGCTTTTGGAACGCCGATCCTCGGCCATGGCGGCGCGCTGCGGGGATGGCGCAGCCATCGCTTCTACGCGCCGGCGGAACGCATCTCGGTCGTGGTGATGTTCAACCACCTGTCGGACGCCAATGCCGCTGCGATGGAGGCGCTTGCCGCGATGCTCGGCGCCGAGTCGCCGCAGCCGGATACGGCGCTGCCGCCGCCCGACTGGCTCGGCGCCTATGTTGAGCCGGAGACGGGCCTGGCCGTGCGGATCGACAGCGCGGCGCCCGGCGCGGTGCGGCTGCGCTTTGGCCATGGGGCGGAACGGCTCGACCTGCGCGCCGATGGCGGCGCCGGCACCGGCCGCACCCGCCTGCGGCCGACGCCGGAAGGCCTCTGGATGGACCGGCCGCAGGAGAATCAGGCGAGCCTGCTCGTGCCCCGCCAGGGCGAGGCGCCCACGGACATCGCCGGCCGCTACCGCTGCGCCGAACTGGGCGCGGAGCTGCTGGTGACCGATGGCGGTGGCGTGGCCTATGGCGGCTTTTCCGGCCATCTGGGCCAAGGGCGGATGGAGCAGCTGGAGCCGATCGGGCCGGACCTCTGGGCCCTGCCCTGCTGGCGCGCGCTGGACCACACGCCGCCAGGGGATTGGACGCTGGCCTTTCGGCGCGATGCGTATGGCCGCGTCAGCGGGGTGATGGTGGGGTGCTGGCTGGCGCGGCGGCTTGAGTATGGGCGGATGAGGTAGCCCCTCACCCCAACCCTCTTCCCCTGTCAGGGGGAGAGGGGAGCGTCTTACCCCCCAAACGGCTCCACCGGGCTCGCGGGGATGCCGGCGGCCTCGATGACCTCGGCGGCGGCGAAGAGCAGGTCCTCGCGATAGCGGCCGGCCAGGAGCTGGGCGCCGACCGGCACGCGGCCGACCAGGCCGGTGGTCACCACCAGCCCCGGCAGGCCCATAAGCGGCAGGCCGACCTGGGTCAGCTGCGCCTCCATGATCTCGCGGAACCGCGCTGGGCTGCTGACATCGTCCTGGTCCGGGAAGGGCAGTTCGGCCGAGACGGGGGTGATGGCCACGGGATAGCGCTCGAAGAAGGCCATCCAGGCGCGGACAAAGCCGGCGCGCTTCTGCAAGCCGTCCATGAAGGCGTTCAGATCAGGTTGGGCGCACAGCGCCTCCATCTCGCCGAAGATGAAGGTGGCGTCGGGGTCGGCTTCCTGGTGCAGGCTCGCGTTTAACCCGCGACGGCTTTCGGCCAGCCAGAGCATGGCCTGGATGGCGGCGGGTTCGCGCAGGGGCGGGCATTCCACCTCCTCCACCACCCAGCCATCGGCCTCCAACCGCTTGGCGGCGTCGCGCAGGGCGGCCTCGACCTCTGGCGCGGTGGGCATGCCCTCCGGCCGGATGCAGAGCGCGGCGCGCTTTTCCACAGGCGGGCCGTCATGCGCCGCATCGACCCACCATGGATCACGCACATCCCGCTGGCTCATCGCGGCGAAGGCCAGCCGCAGGTCGCCGATGGTGCGCGCGATGGGGCCGGACACCGCCATGATCTGCCCGCCGATCGCCCGCTCGGCGCCGGAGGCATTCCACACCGGAATCCGCCCGAGCGTCGGCCGCAGCCCGTGCACGCCACAGGCATAGGCCGGGTAGCGGATGGAGCCGCCGATATCCGTGCCATGCCCCACGGCACCAATCCCCGCCGCCACGGCCGCCGCCGCCCCGCCGGAGGACCCGCCCGGCGTGATCCCCGGATCGCGCGGATTCTTCGTATGCCCATGCAGGCTGTTGCGGCAGAACCAGCGCAGGGAGAAGGCCGGCGTATTGGTGCGCCCCAGCAGCACGGCGCCCGCCTTGCGGAAATTGGCCACCACCGGATTGTCTTGCGTCGCCACCAGATCCTTTTGGATGCGCAGGCCGTTCGTGGTCGCATAGCCGGTCTGGTCGACATTGACCTTGATGGTCACCGGCACGCCGGCCATCGGGCCGGGGTCCTCGCCGCGCGCCAGCGCCGCGTCGATCACCGCGGCCTGGCCCAGCACATCCTCCGGCCGATGATCCACAACGGCATTGATGGCGGGGTTCGCCGCATCCAGACGGGCCAGCGCGTCCCGCGCCACCTCCGTCGCACTCACCTGCCCACCACGCACCAGGGCGGCGATATCGGTGGCTGGCAGGCGCCAATACTCGGTCATGTCGCGGCTTCCCCTTGCGTCGCCACAAGGCTGCGTCGCGCGACGGCGACGGTCAACCGCCGCCGAACACCGGCTCCCGCTTGCCCATGAAGGCCGCACGTCCCTCGGCATGATCGGCCGAGAGGAAGCACATGGTCTGCCAGTCGCGCTCCCGCTCCAACGCCGCATCCAGCCCCTCGGCCAGCATGCGTTTTGTCAGCGCGATCGGCAGCGCGGCCTGAGCAGCAAGGCCCGCCGCGACGCGCTGCGCCTCGGCCAGCGCCTCGCCCTTCGGCACCACGCGATCCACCAGCCCGATCCGCTCCGCCTCGGCGGCGCCCATCGGCTCCGCGTAGAACAGAACCTGGCGCGCCCGCGCCACGCCGATGCGCGCGGGCAAGGTGAAGGGCAGGCCGAGATCGGCCATGAGGCCCACCTTGTTGAAGCCCGCCATGAAGCGCGCCTCCGCGGACGCCACGATGGTGTCACTGGCGCAGGCCACCGACAGCCCCGCGCCAACGCACCAGCCCTCGACGGCCGCCACGATCGGCAGCCGCCCGCCGACCATCAGGCGGATGATGCGATGCGTGCGTCGCATCCTCTCCCGCCCCTGCTCGGCATCCCGCACATCCATGCCCGAAATGTCGCCACCCGAGCAGAAGGTCCCGCCCGAGCCGGTGACCACCACCGCGCGCACGCCCGCATCGCCCTGTGCCGCCTCCAGCGCCTCGAACAACTGCTCCCGCAGCGGCACCGACAGCGCATTGCGCCGCGCCGGATTGTCGAGCGTCAGCGTCAGCACCGCGCCATCGCGCGCCTGTGCCACGCGCATCACCGGAGCGTCACTCATGCGTCGGTGTGCAGCACGGCGCCGGTCTGCGCCTGCAATTCCGCGAAGGACATGCCCTCCGCCAGAATCTCCCGCAGCACGAAGCCACGGCCCTGCACCACATCCACCACCGCCAAGTTCGTATAGATCCGCTGCACCGCGCCCGGCGCCGTCAACGGATAACCACACACCTCCACCAGCTTCGGCCGCCCATCCTTGGTCGTGTGGTCCATCACCACCCAAAGCCGCTTGGCGCCCGCGGCGAGGTCCATCGCGCCACCCACCGCCGGCGCCGAGTCATTCTCACTCGTCGCCCAATTCGCGATGTCGCCATTCTCCGCGACCTCGAACGCCCCCAGCACGCACAAATCAATGTGCCCGCCCCGGATCATCCCAAAGCTGTCCGCATGGTGGAAAAAACTGCCGCCCGGCCGCAACGTCACCTGCTGCTTGCCGGCATTCACCAGCCAGGCATTGCCCTTCCCCGGCTCCGGCGCCGGACCCATGCCCAGAACACCATTCTCGGAATGCAGGATCACCTCCCGCTCCACCGGCACATGATCCGCCACCATCGTCGGAATCCCAATCCCGAGATTGACGAACCACCCCTCCGGAATGTCCCGCGCCACCCGCGCCGCCATCCCCTGCCGCGTCACACCCGCCATCAGCTTCGACTCCATCGGATCGTCCAGAGGGCACGTCTGGGGCGTGCCTTGGGTTGGGCTGCGTGATTTGCAGGAGGGGCTCTGCCCCTCCCGCACCCTCCCCGCCAGGAGGAAGTGGCCTCCTGGACCACGGGACCTTGAGGGGAAATGGAGAGGGGCCGGAGCGCCCGCTTGTTCGGCGCTCCCTCTGGCCCCTCTCCATTTCCCCTCATGAATCGAAGGGTTCCAAGGGGCCACTGCCCCTTGGCGGGAGGGTGCAGGGAGGGCGGAGCCCTCCTTGCGAACCACCCAGTGCTACACCCAAGGCGCCCCGCGTTCCACCTGGACGACCCGTTGGACGAAGATGCCGGGGGTGTGGACGTGGTCGGGGGGGATGTCGCCGAGGTCCACCACGTGGTGGGTTTGGGCGACGGTGAGGGTGGCGGCCATGGCCATGACCGGGTTGAAGTTCCGGCCGGATTCTCGGTAGGTCAGGTTGCCCCAGCGGTCGGCTTGCCAGGCTTCGATCAGGGCGACGTCGCCGGGCAGGGCTTGTTCCAGGATGTGTTCGCGGCCGTTGAAGACGCGGCTTTCCTTGCCTTGGGCGAGTTTGGTGCCGGCGCCTGTGGGGGTGAAGAAGGCGGGGATGCCGGCGCCGGCGGCGCGCATGCGTTCGGCCAGCGTGCCTTGCGGGACGATTTCGAGGTCCAGCTTGCCGGCGCGGTAGAGTTCTTCGAAGACGGTGGAGCCGGCGGAGCGGGGGAAGGAGCAGATGATCTTCCGCACGCGGCCTTCCATCATCAGGCGGGCGAGGCCCACCTTGCCGGCGCCGGCGTTGTTGGCGACCACGGTCAGGTCGCGCGCGCCTTGTTCCAGCAGGCCTTCGATGAGTTCGTCGGGCTGACCGACGGCGCCGAAGCCGCCCATCAGGATGGTGGCGCCGTCTTTCACGCCTTCCAGCGATTCGGCGATCGACTGGACGATCTTGTTGATCATGTCCGCCCTCTGGTTGCGGGTGTCAGGTAAACGGCTTGGCTTGGGGCGTCCAGATCAGCGGATGCGGAAGGCGCCGTGGCTGATGACGGTGATGTCGCGTTCCACAACTTTCGCGCGGAAGGCCGCGCCGCCGGGGGTGCGCCAGATTTCGGTGCGGATGGTCTCGCCCGGGAAGACGGGGGCGGAGAAGCGGCATTCCATGCGGCCGAAGCGGTCCGGGTCGTGGTCGCAGATGGTGGCGAGCAGGGCGCGGCCGACCACGCCGAAGGTGCCGAGGCCGTGCAGGATCGGGCGCGGGAAGCCGGCCTTGGCGGCAAGCGCGGGGTCGCTGTGGAGAGGGTTGTGGTCGCCGTTCAGGCGGTAGATCAGCGCCATTTCGGGCCGCGTCGGCAGGTCGAGTGTGAGGTCGGGCGCGGTGTCGGGCTCGGCCGCCAGGCGCTTCACAGGGCCATCCGGCCCTCCGAAGCCACCATCGCCGCGCAGAAAGGTTGTGTTCTCCACCGTGGCGAGTTTCTGGCCCGTGGCTTCGTCCAAAATGTCGCGCGCGGTGTAGAGCAGCGCGCCCTTCCCGGCGCCGCGATCCACCAGGCCGGTGACGCGGGATTTGCCGACCACCGTGCCGCTGGTGGGCAGCGGCGCGAAGAGTTCGACGGCCTGTTCGCCGGCCACCAGCTTCACCGCATCCACGCCGGTCGCCGGGTCCGCCAGCCAGAAGCCGGGATAGCCGAGCACCACCGCCATGGTCGGCAGCGCGCGCATCGCGGGGCCTTCAGTGACGTAGCGCAGCGCCGCGGTGTCCATCGGGTCCTGGCCGAGGCCGAGCGACAGGGCATACAGGGACGAATCCTGCCAGCGCAGATCCTGGCGGATTTCCGGGATCGGGAAGTTCAGCAGCGTCTGATAGTCGATGGGCATGATCAGTCCGTGAGTTCGAGGACGGCGTCGGCGGCGAAGGCGCCCTGGCCCGCAGGCAGCACCAGCAGCGGGTTGATCTCGGCCGAGGCCAGGCGTAGTCTGGCCGCCGCGCCGAAGCGGGACAGCGCGACCAGCGCCTGGGCGAGCGCGGCCACATCCGCCTTCGGCTTGCCCCGCGCGCCATCCAGCAGAGGAAAGCCGCGCAGGGACCGGATCATGGCTTCCGCCTGCGCTGGATCGACGGGGCAGCGACGGAAGGCGACGTCGGCAAAGATCTCGATGAAGACGCCGCCGAGGCCCACCATCGCCATCGGCCCGAAGACCGGGTCCCGTACCACGCCGAGGGCGATTTCGGTGCCGCCGACCACCTGCTTGGCGATCAGCACGCCGTCGATGCGCGCGGTCGGCGCATGGGCGCGGGCGCGCTGCTTCAACAGGGCGAAGGCTTCGCGCACCGCGCTGGCATGCGCCAGGCTCAGCAGTACGCCGCCGATCTCTGATTTGTGCAGGATGTCCGGCGACAGGATCTTGGCGACCACCGGATAGCCGATGGCCTCCGCGGCATTCACCGCATCCTCCACGCTCTCACAGGCGGCCTCCGGCACCATGGGGATGCCGGCGTCTTCCAGGATGCGCTTGGCCTCGGCCTCGTTCGGCGAGGTGTCGGGCAGTTCGATGTCCGCCAGGGTTTCGGCCGGTGCCGGTGATGCGGCAAAGGCTTCACCAAACCGCCCCATCGCGGCCAGCGCCACCACGGCGCGGGAGGGGTCTTCCATGCACAGGAAGCCGTCCGCCTCCCATTCCCGCACGCGCTCGACCGGGGCGAGGATCGACAGCAAGAAGATGCGGTCGGGATGCGCGTCCAGCACCTTCTTCAACTCGGCCCGCAGGCGCGGCGCCATGGAGGGGCTGGCGCCCCATTGGGTGAAGAAGGCGATGACGCTGGCATAGCCGCCATCGGTGACCATGCTTTCGGCGAAGGCGCCTATCACGCTCATGTCGTTGAAGGCCTGCGCCGTGCAGTCCACCGGATTCAACGGCGAGGAGAAGGGCACCAGCGCCTTCAGCTTCTGCTGCGCCGCCTCCGGCATCGGTGGCATCGGCAGCCCTGCGGCCTCCGCGGCATCGGACATCAGCACGCCGGCGCCGCCCGAAATGGTGACCACGCCCAGCGAGTTGCGTTTCGGAAAAATGCCGCGCTGGGCGACGTAGCAGACGTCCAGCAATTCCTCGGTGGTACGAGCGCGGTGCACGCCGAATTCGGCCAGCACCGCATCCATCACCCGGTCGTCGCCGGCGATGGAGGCGGTGTGGGACTGCGCCGCCGCCTGGCCGAGCGCGCTGCGCCCGACCTTCATCATCACCACCGGCTTTTTCGCCGCGCGGGCCGCTTCCAGCGCGGCGATGAAGCGCGGGCCGTTCTGGATGCCCTCGGCATAGGCGGCGATGACCTGCACCTCCTCGCTCTCCGCCATCCAGCCGATGATGTCGGACAGGCCGAGATCAGCCTCGTTGCCGGTGGTCACCAGCACGGGCGTGGCGATGCCGCGGTCGCGGGCCGCGGCGAACAGGTGGCTGCCATAGGCGCCGGACTGGCTGGCGATGCCCACACCGCCCATGCCCGGCCTGGCGGAACGGGGCCAGCCATTCTCGAAGCTGGCCGAGAAAATCGGAAAGTAGCCGAGCGTGGCGTTGAACATGCCGAGGCAGTTCGGGCCCAGCAGCCGCATGCCGGAAGGCCGCGCCGCCTCCAGCAGCCGGGCCTGCATCGCGGCGCCGGCCTCCCCGGTCTCCGCGAAGCCGGCCGTGAAGACGATGGCGGCGCCGCAGCCGCGAGCACCGAGATCGGCCACGGCCTGAATCGCTGCCTCGCCAGGGATCGCGACAATGGCGGCATCCGGCGCCTGTGGCAGGGAAGCGACGCTGGCGAAGGCCGGCACCCCCTGCACCGTCGCCCGGTTCGGGTTCACCGGCATCAGCGCGCCGCCAAAACCCTGGGAGAGCATATAGGCCAGCGGCCGCCCGCCAATGCGCGTGGCATCGTCCGAAGCACCAACCACGGCGACGGAGCGCGGTCGCAACAGCCGATCGAGATCGCGGAATGCCAGTGCTGCCTCCCCTTTCGCGCCTTGCGCGGGATGGGAAGCGATGATCCCCGCCCGCGGGCCACCCAAATTGCGGGAGGCACCGAGCAGCGGCAAGCCCCAGGGGAGATCAGCCGATCAGAAGGCCGATCGCCACCATGCCGAGCAGCAGCACCGCGCCGGCGCCGACCGCCGTCAGGAAGTTGCTGCGCTGGTCATTGCCCGACGCGTCCTCATTGTCCCAGCCGGAGGAGATGACGGGATAGTCCGGGCGTTCCGGCTGCGGCGTATCCGGCGTGGGCGTGTCGCCGATTTGGGTCGGGGACCGCAGGCCGAGCAGGGCTCGGGGTTCGTCCGGTCGGTGGATGTCGGTGGCCATGGCAAGGATTATTCGCCACGTGAGAGTAATTTTCCACCACCTACAGGGCCGTATCTCGCTTTTTTGTGACGTATGATAGCGCGAACTATCTCGAATATTACAACCATACCGGGCGTCGTGCGGGATGACTCGCGCCTTGGTCGCTGTCCGAGCTCAGCCTTCGCCAACGGGGCGGGCCGGAACGCCACCATAACGGCCACCGGGTGGCACGGTGCAGGCCACCGCCGCACCCGGCGCCACCAGGGCATCGGCGCCAATCACAACGCCCGGTCGCAGCACGGCCCCCGCCGCCACCAAGGCGCGTGGGCCGATGCGGGACGCCCCACAGAGGACGGCGCCGGGACCGATATGCGCCGCCTCCTCGATCTCGCATTCATGTTCGACGATGGCGCCGGTGTTCACCAAGGCCATCCGGGCCACGCGCGACTCGGGTCCCAGCACCGCCCGGGCCATGATCTGGCACCCTTCTTCCAGGATGGCGCTCGGTGAGATCAGGGCGCTGGGATGCAGCAGCGGTGGCAGCACGAAGCCTGCCGTCTCCGCCGCCCGGCCGAGCCGCGCCCGGGCGGCATTGTCACCGATTGCGACGGCCAGTTCGACCAACCCCTCCGCCCGCAGGGCGGAAAGGCTTTCGGTGCCGCCGAGAACGGGGCAGCCAAGCACCGGAGCGCGCGCCGGCCCGTCATCCAGAAGGCCGGCCACCATGCAGCCATTGGCATGGAGCAGTTCGATCACCACCCGCGCATGCCCGCCGGCGCCAATCACCAGCACCGGCGCCCGCATCGATCAGGCGCCTGGCGCCACCACCATGCAGGCACCGCGGCCACGTATCCGCTCGCAGGCCGCCTCGGCGGCCGAGCGGTCGGCGAGGCCGATGACGCGCGCGCGATACAGCGTGCTGCGGCCCTGCGACGTCGGCTGCACCACCAGGCGCGTGCCGGAGCTGCCGACCCTGTCGCGAGCCTCCCCGGCCGCGGCGCGGGCCAGGTTTTCGGAGGCGAAGGCGCCGACCTGGATCGCCCATCCGCCCCCGCCTGCCGGCGCGCCCGTCGTCGCGGGGCGCGGTGCCGCCGGCAGGGTGCTGGCATAGGCCTGCGGGATCAGGGAGAAGCCGCGCGGCGCCGGGGATGCCGCCAGGCCGGGCGGATCGACGCGCACGAAGGGCGAGGCCGGCGGCGCGGCCGGCGACAGCGCCGTCACGGTCTGCGCCGGGCGCGGCGGCGGGGCGGTGGCGGCGATGCGCGCGGCGGGCGGGGCCGGCGGCGGCGCGATCATCGAGAGCGACTCGCTGCGGATGCTGCCGGGGTCGCCCGGGCTGACCACCGGCGCCATGCTGGCGGCGGGTGCCTGCGCCGTCTGATAGCTCTCGAAGCTGGCGCCGAGGCTGCTGCCGGAGGCGGTAGCGGCCGGTGCGTCGTCACCCGGGCTGCGGATCGGCTCCATCCGGTTCTGGAAATCGCCCAGGCTCGCCACCGGCGCCATGGCCACCACGCTGCCCTGTGGCGCTGACGAAATGCTCGCCGCGGCGGCGTTCGAGACCATGAAGCCGCCGGCGGAGGCCAGCTGCGTCGGCTGGCTGGTCGAGCCATCCGGAATCGGGTCCATCCGCACCACCGGGCCCGGCGGCAGGGCGGCCACCCGGACGCCCGGATCGACGGCGCGGCGCTGGTCGCGCAGCGCCAGCATGGTCGCCGTATTGCCCTGGCGCGGCCCGGCCGGGATGCTCAGCGGGAGCTCGGCGGCCGCATAGACCTCCGGCGCCGCGCGGCGGTTCGGATGCGCGCCCTGGATGCGCGGGCCGATGCGGGCGACGTAGTTGCGGGTTTCCGCCGGCAGGCCGCGGCCACCCCACAGATAATCCTCCAGCCGCCGCGGGCCGGCATTGTAGGCGGCCAGGAAGCCCGGCGCGCCGTACAGCTCATACATTTCCCGCAGATAGGCGGTGCCCGCCATCAGGCTGTCCCACGGGTGGTAGGGGTCGGAACCGAGACCGTACTTCGCCTGCAATTCGCGATAGGTGCCCGGCATCACCTGCATCAGACCCATGGCGCCGACACGCGAGGTGGCGGAGACGCGGCCGCCGGATTCCTGGCGCATCACCTCCCGGATCCAACGCTCGGGAATGTCGAAGCGCTGCGAGGCCTGGCTGATATAGGGGCCCCAAGGGTCGTGTGCCGGGCCGGGCGCGTCATAGCTGCTGGGCCGCGCCCATTGCGAATTGGACGCGAGGCTCGCCTGGGTCGCCGGCCGCTGGGTGGTCTGGCCGCAGGCGGCAAGCGCGCCGAGCAGCAGGCAGGCCGCCACGGGCCGTGCCCACCGGCGACCCTCGCGCACAGCGCTGAACCGGTTCATGCAGGCTCTCCGTCGGTTGCGGGTGCCGTTCCCCGAGGCCTGCCCCCCCGGCCCGCATATCGCCCCCAAGCGATATGCCGGCCCAGGCCAACCCCGACTTCCGTCCCGTCGTTCAAGTCCGCTCGCAAGTCTCTGGGAAGCAGGCCTAACCCATTGCGACCGGCGGAGGCAAGGACGAGATCATGGCAATGCGCGCCCTGATCGCGCCACGGTGGGGTGTAACAAGATGAAATTCCGTCAGGCCCATGGTCGCGCTACATAGCCGCCCAGATAGCCGTCCAGCTAACGCGGACCTCTTTTGACGCCCCCCCCGTGCCGACAGCTGCGGCGGGGTCGAACCCAGACCGGCCGAGAGGCTCGGTCAGCAATGCGTGAGGATGTGTTGATATGCGCCTGTCCCAGAGGTTGATCCCCGCCGTCGCGGCGCTGGCCCTGGTCGCCGCGCTGCCCGGCTGCGCGCCCAGCCAGACCGGCAACACGGTGTCCGCCCGCTCGCTCGGCAGCGCGGCCCATGTCTCCTACGGCACCATCGTCGGCAGCCGGCCCGTGCAGGTGCAGGGCGGCGGTAGCGGCATCGGCACGGTCGGTGGCGCGGTGGCCGGTGGCATCGCCGGCAGCTTCATCGGCGGCGATGTGCGGTCCAACGTGCTGGCCGGACTCGGCGGCGCGCTGCTGGGCGGCCTGGCCGGCACCGCGGTGGAAGGGGGCCTGACCAGCGGCACCGCCATCGAATTCGTGGTGCGGGAGGATCGCGGCGGCGACATCGCCGTGGTGCAGACCAACGAGGCCGGGCTTCAGGTCGGCGACCGCGTGGTGATCAGCCGTGGCGACCGCGTGCGGCTCTCGCGCGCCGCGGGCGGCCCGCCGCCCCAGGGTTACGCGCCCCAGGGCTACAGCGCGCCGCAGGGCTATGCCGATCCGGCCTCCGCCGGCGGCGCCAAATAGACCTTTCCCCGCGCCCCGGCGCACCTCTGGCCCGGCCGATGCGGCCGGGCTATGAGCCGCCCATGTCCGACTCTCCCGCCGCACCGATGCCGGCCTATCACGTCGATGCGGCGGACCCGCAGCGACTGCGCAAGGCGCTTGAGGATGTGCGGCTCGGCGTCAGCCGCTGGCGCCTGGCCTCCACCCTCGCCTGGCTTGATATCCGGAACCGCTACCGAGGCTCCGTCCTCGGCCCCTTCTGGCTGACGCTGTCGACCGGCGCGATGCTGCTCGGCCTCGGCCTGCTCTATTCGGCGCTGTTCCAGATGTCGCTGCGGGAATACCTGCCGCATCTGGCGGTCAGCCTGGTGATCTGGAACGCCATCAGCCAGATGGTGAACGACGCCACCATCAGCCTGACATCCTCCGAAGGCATCATCCGGCAGTTGCCCCTGCCCTATACGGTGCATGCCCTGCGCTGCGTCATGCGCAATGCCATCATCGCCGCGCATAACTTCCCGCTGATCCTGGTGGTCTTCCTGGTCTGCGGCCATCTGCCGGGGCCGGAGGCCGTGCTGGCCATTCCGGGCTTCCTGCTGATCGCGATCAATTCGGTGGCCGCGGCGCTGTTCCTCGGCATGCTCTGCGCCCGCTTCCGCGACATCGGGCCGATCGTCGGCAGCACCATGCAGTTGGCCTTCTTCCTGACACCCATCCTGTGGAAGCCACGGCTGCTGGGGCATTGGGAGGCGTGGATGCCCTTCAACCCCTTCTACGCGATCCTGGAGACCGTGCGCGGACCGCTGGTCGAAGGCGGCGGCCCGCCTTTGGCCTGGCTGGCGGCGATTATCTATACATTGCTCACGGTGACGGTGGCGGCGGTGTTCTTTGTGCGCTTCCGCGGCCGTGTGGCCTTCTGGGTGTAGCGCATGGCCCTGATCGAAGCCCACGGGCTCTGCCTCGACTTCCCCTACTACCACATCGGTGCCCGCTCCCTGAAAAAGCGGCTGATGGGCAAGTCGCGGCTGCATACGGACCCATCGAACCGCATTGTCGTCACGGCCCTGCGCAACCTGAACTTCCGCATCGGCAAGGGGGAACGGGTGGCGCTGGTCGGGCCGAATGGCGCGGGCAAGACCACGCTGCTGCGCACCATGGCCGGGGTCTATGAACCTGTCGCGGGCAGCCTGACCGTGCAGGGCCAGATCGGCGCGCTGATCGATGTCGCCGCCGGCATGGACAGTGAATCGACGGGGCGGGAAAATGTCCGCCTGCGCGGCCTGTATCGCGGGCTGACGGATGCCGAATCGGACAAGCTGGCCGAGGAGGTGGCGGCCTTCGCCGGGCTCGGCGACTTCTTCGACGTGCCGATCCGCACCTATTCCGCCGGCATGGGCGTGCGGCTGGCCTTCGCTTTGGCCACCGCCATGCAGCCGCAGGTGCTGCTGATGGATGAGTGGTTCCTGGCCGGCGATGCCGCCTTCATGGCCAAGGCGGAGGAACGCCTGGCCCGGCTGGTCGGCGGCGCCGATATCATGGTGGTCGCCACCCATGACTTCAGCGTGGTGCGCCGCTGGTGCAACCGCGCCATCCGCATGGAAGGCGGCGTGATCCTGGCCGATGGGCCGGTGGAGGAAGTGCTGCAGGGCCTGGAAGCGGCCACAGCCGCGGTTTGACCTCGCCGGCCTGCCGGATGCACTCTGCGCGGAGTAGCCGCGGAGCGCTGATCCGGCATGCCTTCCATCCCTGAAACGCCGCCGACCAGCCAGGATGCGCGCATCCTGGCGCTGATCGGCACCGGACATTTCCTCAGCCATTTCTACATGCTGTGCCTGCCGCCGCTGTTCCTGGTCTGGCGCGACGAATTCGATGTCTCCTTCGCCGCGCTCGGCCTGGCGGTGGCGCTGATGAGCGGCGTGACGGCAGCCTTGCAGACCCCGGTGGGCTTCCTGGTGGATAAGCATGGCGCGCGGCCCTTCCTGGTGGGCGGCGTGCTGCTGATGGCGCTGTCCATCGCCGCGATGGCCGCAGCGCCGGGCTACTGGGCGATCCTCCTGCTGGCGCTGCTGTCCGGCGTGGGCAATTCGGTGATCCACCCGGCGGATTACGCCATCCTCGGCGGGTCGATCCATCCGAGCCGCATCGGCCGCGCCTTCGCCATGCACACCTTTACGGGCAACCTCGGCTTTGCCTTCGGCCCGCCGGTGATCGCGGCGATGCTGCTGGTGATGGGCTGGCGGCCGGCGCTGCTGATCCTGGGCCTGATCGGCCTGCCGGTGGTGCTGGCGATCCTGTGGCAGAGCCGCATCCTGCGGGACCAGGCCAAGCCCAAGGACCGCAAGGCCGGCCCGACGGGGCGGGAGTTGCTGCTGTCGCGGCCGATCCTGCTGTTCTTCGGCTTCTTCCTGCTCTCCGCCATGGCCGGCACCGCGATCCAGGCCTTTTCCATCACCGTGCTGGGGGAGCTTTGGGGCACGCCGGTGGCCGTCGCCTCCCTGGCGCTGACGGGTTACATGATGGGCGCGACGGGGGGCACGCTGGTCGGTGGCTGGTTCGCCGACCGGTCGAAGAAGCACCTGCCCTTCATCATTATCCTGACCGTGACCTCCGCCGCGCTGCTGCTGGTGATGGGGCTGGTGCCGGTGCCGGACTGGCTGCTGCCATTGGTGGCCGGCGCGGCCGGGCTGGCACTGGGGTCGTCGCGCACGCCGCGCGACGTGATGCTGAAGGACGCCATCCCGCCCGGGCAGATGGGCAAGGTCTTCGGCTTCGTCTCCTCCGGCCTGCCGCTTGGCGGCGCGATCACGCCGGTGCCCTTCGGCTGGCTGATCGACCTGGGACTGGCCGCGCTGGTGCTGCCGCTGGCCGCCGCCCTGCTGCTGGCCTCCCTGTTCTGCATGGGCAGCGCCCGCAGCGCGGCCCTGGCGGCGCGGCCCATTGCCGTGCCGGCGGAATAATTGGGCGGGCTGGATACCGCGCTGCGGGCGCTCGACCTGCTGGGCATCGCGGTCTTCGCCGCCTCCGGCGCCCTGGTCGCCAGCCGCAAGCAGTTGGATGCCGTGGGCTTCGTGCTGATCGGCATGGTGACCGGCTTCGGCGGCGGCACGGTGCGGGACCTTCTGCTGGGGCGTACGCCGCTGTTCTGGCTGCGCCAACCGGAACTGCCGGCCATTGCCGCCGCCGCCGCGCTGCTGGTGTTCTTCTTCGCCCATCGCGTGGAAAGCCGTTTCAAGGCGCTGCTCTGGGCGGATGCGCTGGGCATGGCGCTATTCGCCGTGCTGGGGGCGGAGATCGCGCTGATCGCCGGGGCGGACGCTTGGGCGGCGGTGCTGCTCGGCACCGTCACCGCCACCGCCGGCGGCATTTTGCGGGATGTGATTTGCGACGAGCTGCCGCTGATCCTGCGCAAGGAGATCTACATCACCGCCGCGGCCGCCGCCGCGCTCGCCTATGTGGCGCTGCGCCTGGCGCCCTTCCCGCGCGACATGTCCCTGATCGCCGCCATCGCTCTGGGCTTTGGCATCCGCGGCGCCGCGATCTGGCGCGGCTGGTCGCTGCCGCCCTTCAAGCCGCGCCCGGCGCGGGACTATCCGGACCAGCGCTGACAATGCGCCATCGGATTTGCCATGGGCGGCGATAGACAGAATCCTGTTTCGTGACCGCATCCGCCATGGCATCACCGCCTCGGAGGGGAACAGGCCATGACGACACGTAGTCCATCCACGCCAGCCGACGCGTCCGATGACGGCAAGATCGAACTCGACATGTCGGCGCTCGACCAGGTGGTCGGCGGCATGGCCGATCCGACACCGGTCTGGGAGATCCACACCGACGTGGAAGCCCGGATCGGCACCTGGCAGGACGACCTGATCCTCGGTGACAACGACCGGCAGCTGATCATCGCCGGCGGTGGGGATGATGCCATCTTCGGCGGTGGTGGTGACGACGTGATGCTGGGTGGTGGCGGGCACGACAAGGTCTTCGGCGGCGATGGCAATGACATCCTGGCCGGCGGCACCGGCGTCGACGTCGTCGATGGCGGCGCCGGCGACGACCTGGTGGTCTGGAGCCCGGGCGACGGCAACGACATGCTTCATGGCGGCGACGGCACCGATGAATTGCGGCTGGAGCGCACCGGCCTGACGATCGAGCAGGTGCTCGCCGGCATGACGCTCGATCCCTGGTCGGCCGCGCCGGTCGCCGTGGATGGCGGGATCAACCTGGCCGGCGTCAGCGGCAGGATCACCATTGGTGGCGAGACATTCTCCTTCTCCGGCTTCGAGCGGCTGACCCTGTCGAACGAGGATTCGCTCTGGGTGCCGGAGGGCTTTCCCTGATCCCGGCGCGGCCTGCTGCCTGGTCTTGATCGCCATGCTGGCGGCAGGCCAGCCAGGCGGATGGCGCGCCGACGTTCAGACGGGCGCCATCAGCCGCAGGTGACGGCCAAGGCGGCGGCCTCGAATCCCTCGAACTCCGCCGACTGCTCCCGCGCCTCGATCCAGCGCAGCATGGCGGCGCCGTCTTCGATCCGTGCGGTGCCCTCGATGACACGGCCGGCGAAGAGCGCGCTCTGGCGGCGGTAGGACAGCGCGCGGCCGGACTCGGTGATGCGCCAGGACAGCACCGGCAGCGGCCGGCAGAGGAAGAAGGCGCGGACCGCGATCAGCCCGGTGCCGTCGCCAGCCAATAGAAGCCGGGCGTCGCCCGCCTCGCTTTTCAGCCGCGCGGTGCGGTCCACCCATTCCGGAAAGGGCGGCACCGGGCGGCCGGCGCGCGCGGCCGGGGAAAGCAGCAAGGCGGGCAGCAGCAGGGCGGCCCGGCGGGGAAGTCTGGCCATGGCGGCGACCGTGTGTCGGTGAAGCTCGCGACTTTCGCGAGCGTGACAGCCGCCAGCAAGATTTGTGACACTTCGTAACGCCTACCAGCCGTTCACCCGGTCCCACACGGCGATCACCCGGCCGGTCTCGTCCAGCACATGGTAGTGGTCATGCGCGGCGGCCGTCAGGCAGACATGGTTCGGGGCCACCCGCAGGCGGGTGCCGACCTTCAGCCGGTCCAGGTCCAGCCTGCCGCCTTCCGCCGCGCGCACCTCGCCATGTTCCTGATGCACGCGGACCACCATGGCGTCGCCCAGGCTCGGCCGGCCCTCCACATCCAGCACGCGGCCGAACTTCCAGTCGCGCGGCGCGGCCTCGGTGCTGCGGTCCTTGGACAAAGCCAGCGCGCCGGCATCCACCAGCACGGCATTGCGCGCCGGGTAGCGGCCGGTGACGCTGGTCAGCACGGTGACGGCGATATCCTCCAGCGGATGTACGCCGAGCTGCGCCTGCAACAGGTCGCCCATCATATAGACGCCGGCCCGCATTTCGGTGACCCCTTCCAGATGCGCGGCATACATGGCGGTGGGAGAGGCGCCGGCCGAGACGATCCCCACGACATGCCCGGCGGCACGCAGCCGGTCCGCCGCCTGCACGATGCCGGCGCGCTCGATCTCCGCAAGCTCCGTCATCGCGGCCTCGCTGCGGCCGGCATAGGAATGGCCGGAATGGGACAGCACGCCCGCCAGTTTCGGGCCGAGCGCCGCGCCGATCGCCAGCAGCGCGTCACTGTCCGGCGCCACGCCGGCGCGACCCTCGCCGATATCGACCTCGATCAGGGTGGGCAGGATGCCGGGATGGGCGGCGATGGCCTGGGCGGTCTCCAGGTCATCGGTGATGATCCGCACCTGCCCGCCCTCGGCATTCAGCGCGGCGACGGCATCCAGCTTCGCGGGCGTGATGCCGACCGCATAGATCTGGTCGCGAAAGCCATGGGCGGCGAAGTAGCGCGCCTCCGCCAGGGTCGAGACGGTGATCGGCCCGCCGCCTGGCGCCACAAGCTGGGCGACGGCGGCGGATTTCGCGGTCTTCAGATGCGGCCGCAGCACCAGCCCGGGGTGGCGCGCGATGGCGGCCGCCATGCGGGCGATGTTGCGCTTCAGGATGGGTAGGTCGAGCAGCAGGCAGGGGGTCGGCAGGTGATCCAGCGACATCAGATTTCGACCCCCAGGAATTCGGCATAGCGCGGCGTGGCCTTCAACCCGGTACCGGTCAGCACCACCACCGTCGTCTCCCGCTCCGCGATGCGGCCCTCTGCGTGCAACTTGCTGAATGCGGCGGCGGCCTGGGCGCAGGTGGGCTCCACATAGAGACCGGTGCGGGCCAAGGCGAGCGCGGCCTCGGCGATCTCCGCCTCCTCCAGCAGCACGGCACCGCCCTGGGATTCGCGTAGCGCGGTCAGGCATTCCGGCAGGCGGATCGGCTGGGCGATGGCGGTGCCCTCCGCGAGGGTCGGCTTGGCGTCCATGGCTGGCAAGCCCAGCGCCGCGCGCGCGATCGGCCCGCAATTGGCCGGCTGCGCGGCCCAGATGCGCGGCAACCGGTCGATCTGGCCCGCCCGCAACAACTCGGAAAAACCGAGCCAGCAGCCCAGAACATTGGAGCCGGCGCCGCAGGGGACGATGACGTTATCCGGCACCTTGAAGCCAAGATCCTCCCACAGCTCATAGGCGAGGGTCTTGGTGCCCTCCAGGAAGAAGGGCTGCCAGTTGTGGCTGGCGTAGAAAAGCTCCGCCGACTTCGCGAGCGCCGCATCGGCGCAGTCCTGGCGCGAGCCGGGGATCAGCTCGATCGTCGCGCCCGCCGCGCGGGACTGCACGGTCTTGGCAGGGCTGGTGCTGGCGGGGACGAAGATGGTGGCGGCCATGCCGCCCGCCGCGGCGTAGGCAGACACGGCCGCCCCGCCATTGCCCGAGGAATCCTCCAGGACGCTCGCCACGCCCTGGTCGCGCAGCAGTGAGAGCATCACGCTGGCGCCGCGATCCTTGAAGCTGCCGGTCGGCATGAACCATTCGCATTTCAGCAGCGCCGTGCCGCCGGGCAGTGCGCGCTCCACCAGCGGCGTGCAGCCCTCCCCCATGCTGATCGGCGCCTTGGGCATCCAGGGCAGCGCGGCGGCGTAGCGCCAGATGCTGCGGGTGCCGCGCTCGATCTCGTCGCGGGACAGGCCGGGGCGCGGCGTCAGCAACAAGGGGGCCTGGTCGTCGCCACACCAGCGGGGGACATCCAGCGACCAGGTCCGGCCGCTGCGAGGGTCGAGATAGAGCTGCGCGTTCATGCGCCCATCCTCCCTTGCCGGGGCGGACGCGGCAAGCGACCCTGCCGCGCATGAGCCTCACCGAACCTGTGCTGCGCCTGGCAGCCGACCTCATCGCGATCGACAGCCGATCCGCCCTCTCCAACCTGCCCGTCGCCGACCGAATCGAGCGTGAGCTTTCGGGATTTGAGGTGGAGCGGCTGGACTACACAGACGCGAACGGCATCCCGAAGCGGGCGCTGGTGGCGCATAGGGGGCCGAAGGGCGGCTATGCCCTGTCCGGCCATATGGACACGGTCCCCGCCACGGGGTGGGAGAGCGATCCCTGGACGCCGCGGCTGGACAATGCCGGGCTGCTGCACGGGCTGGGCAGCGTCGACATGAAGGGCCAGGTCGCCGCCGCCATCATCGCTGCGCGACTGGCCCCGGCGGATGTGCCGGCGACCCTGCTGATTACCACCGATGAGGAAACCACCAAGCAGGGCGCGCGGCGCATCGCGCAGGACAGCGCCCTGGCAAGATCGCTGAATCTGGCCGGCATCTTCGTGGTGGAGCCGACCGGGCTGGTGCCGGTGCGCGGCCATCGCAGCCACATCGCCTTCACCGCCACGGCGCATGGGGTGCAGGCGCATTCCTCCACCGGCAAGGGCACGAATGCCAATTGGAAGCTGCTGCCCTTCCTGACCGCCATGCGCGCCGTCCATGACGAGCTGCGCAGCAACCCCGTGCTTCAGGATGCGGATTACGACCCGCCCTTCTCCGACTTCAACCTGATCCTGGACAACCACGGCACCGCCATGAACGTGACGGTCGCGAAGGCCACCGCCCAGATCAAGTTCCGCTACAGCGCCAAGGTGAACCCGAAGCCGATTCTCAACGCGGTCCGCGCCGCGGCGCGGGAGGCCGGGATCGATCTGGCGGAACAGATGGAAGGCTTCCCGCCGGAACTGCCGGCGGACCACCCGCTGATTGTCCTGGCGACCCGGCTGACCCGCGAGCCCGCGAAGACCGCGCCCTATGGCACCGATGCCAGCGAGTTGCAGGCCCTGGCCCCCTGCGTGGTGCTCGGCCCGGGCGATATAGGCACCGCCCATACGCCCCGCGAATGCATCCATACCGGCCAGTTGCTGGCCGCCCTGCCGGTCTTCGCGAACGCCTTTGCGGCGGGGCGCCCCGCAGGGGCGTAAGCGCTTAGAGACCGTTTGAGAATGCCGGCGGCGGAGGGCCCGCCGGGGTTCTCAAACGGTCTCTTACAGCCCTTGCTCCGCCAGCCAGGCGGCCAGCGCCCGGTCATCGGCGTTCAGGGGCTGGTTCAGCACCCGTTCCGGAAACTCCCAGACCAGCAGTTTCGGCGGCGTCTCCCGCCAGGCGACGCTGCCGAAGAATTCCCGCGCGGCGCCGGCGAAGCCGCCGCCGGCCTGGCTGAGATTGCCGATGGGCGCCGAGAGCGCCTGTTGCAGCGCGCCCTCGAAATTGGCGTTGCGGGAGAAGGAGCTGCCGAGCAGCACCACCTCCGGCACCGGCGCCTCATCCAGGATCGAGGCCTCCGCCGCCTCCGCCGCCTCGGTGGCTTCCAGCCTCTGCCGGTCGGCGCGCGGTCGCAGCGAATCCGGCACCTGGTCCAGGCTCATCAGCCGCAGCAGGTCACCGACGAAAAGGCTCTCCTCCGCCGCGCGGGTGGTCTGGAAGGCCGTGTCGCGCGCCAGATCATCCGGCATGGCGGCAGCGATGGCCTGGGCGGCGCGGCGGGCGCCTTCCTGGTTCCAGTGGGTGTCGGTGCGATAGAACAGCGCCGGGCCCTCCGGCAGCAGCACCGGCGCCAGATCGACAACCGCCAGCCCCGTGCCCTCCAGCAGCAGCCGGAACGCCTGGCCGCGCGCCGCGGCTTCCGCCGAATAGGGCGCGCCACACAGCATCGGCGCGGCGGCCCGTGCCTTGTCCGGCACCGGCACCACCCGCAGCTCGATACCCCGCGCCGCCAGCAGCGCCGCGACGCGGGTCAGCAGCCGCGCGCGTTCGGCCATCGCTTCCTGGCCCTCGGCGCCCCAGGGGCGCAGCTCCTCCGTCAGGAACAGCCAGTCATCGCAGCCGGGCGCGACCGTGGGGCCGCCAGACCCGAAAACCTTCCAGCGCAGCACGCCGCCGGCCGCCCGCAGCAGCCCATCGGCCGGCAGGTCCTGCGCCATCACCTGGTTCACCGCCGCTGCCGTTCGCCCGGCCAGAAAGGCCTCTCCGTTCAGGGTCGGGGCCAGGCGGCGCCCGGCCTGCGGCGTCGACATGGCCGACACCCCCTGCCAGAGGCCAAGCGCCAGGATCGCGGCCATGGCCACGCCGAGGGCGGCGCAGGCTGGCCGCAGGCGGGGATCGACGGAGGGGTCCGGCTGGGACATCGGCGCCTCCTCAGAACTGGAAATACAGGAAGGGCACGGCGGCGCGGCTGTAGAGCAGCACCATCGCGAGCAGGAAGGCCAGCAAGGGCCAGCCGGCCCAGCACAGCCGCGCCAGCGCCCCGCCCTCTCCGGCGCCGGGCAGCAGCCCGCGGCGCCGCAGCGCGGCCAGCGCCAATGGCAGATAGACGAAGCCGATGGCGAGGACGAAGGTGGCGACGCGATCCGGCGTCAGGTGCCAGGCCAGGGCATCGGACAGCGCCCCGCCCCGCAGCCCGAGCATCCCGGCATAGATGGCCGTGGCGCTGGCAAGGTCGGTGGCCCGGAAGATCACCCAGCCGAGCATCACGCAGAGCAGTGTCAGCGCATGGCCGAGCAGCCAGGGCATCGGCCGGCGCGCCGCCGCGCGGCGATCCACGCCGCGGCGCAGATCCTCGCCGGGCAGGGGCTGCGGGAAGGCATCGCGCCGCTCCTCCCCCCGCCGGTCCGCCCGCTCGGCCCGCATCGCCCCCTGGCCGCGCGTGCTCCAGGCCCGGTGCAGCGCCAACAGCCCGCCATGCCAGAGGCCCCAGATGAGGAAATTCCAGCTCGCTCCGTGCCAGAAGCCGCCGATCGCCATGGTCAGCAGCAGGTTCACATAGGTCCGCGTCACGCCGCGCCGGTTGCCGCCCAGCGGGACATAGAGGTAGTCGCGCAGGAAGCTCGACAGCGTCATGTGCCAGCGCTGCCAGAAGGCCTGGATGGAGCCGGCGAGGTAGGGGTCGTCGAAGTTGCGCGGGAAGTGGAAGCCGATCATCAGGCCGAGCCCGATGGCCATCAGCGAATAGCCGGCGAAGTCGAAGAACAGTTGCAGGGTGTAGGTGGTGGCCGCGATCCAGGCATCGGCCGCGGTTGGCGCCGGCAGGGCGAAGGCCGCGTCCACCACGGGGCTCAGCGTATCCGCCAGCACCACCTTCATGGCGAAGCCCACCATGAACTGCCGCGACCCGGCGCCGAATTGCGCAAGGTTCTGCCGCCGCGTTCGCAGATCGGCCGAGACATCCGAATAGCGCACGATCGGCCCGGCGATGAGCTGGCTGAACAGCGCCTTGTAGGCGGCATAGTCGATCAGGCTATGCGTCGGCTGCACCGTGCCGCGGCGGACATCGACCAGGTAGCTGACCGCCTGCAAGACGTAGAAGGACAGGCCGACCGGCAGCACGATCTCGGCCCAGCCCATCGGGGCATGGCCGATCATCCGCATCAGGTCGTTGAAGGTGTCCACGCCGAAATTGGCGTATTTGAAATAGGCGAGCACGCCGATATCGCCGGCAACGCCGAGCCCCATCAGCCAGCCGGCGCGGCGCGAGCCATGGCCGGCACGCTCTATGGCCAGCGCCATGAAGAAGGTGAAGACCGTGACGCCGACGAGCAGCGCCAGGAAATCCACCCGCCACCAGGCGTAGAATCCCCAGGAGAAGACGAGGATCAGCGGATTCCGCCAGCTGCCCGGCGCCAGCATATAGGCGGCGAGGAAGACCGGCAGGAACAGAAAAAGAAACTCGAAAGACGCGAAGATCATGCCAGCCCCTTCAGCATGGCCGGAGGGATTGTGGCACGGTCGTCACGCCTTCCCCAGTGGCGGATCCGTCCTTTTTTGAACTCGGCTAATTTTCTAGAGGATGTTGCCGCGCTGGCTTGGCTCTCATCGATCAATGCCTGCAAACCGGGGCTGAACCAGAAGCCGGTGTAGATCACCGCCGCGTAGCGCGGCATCAGGCTGTCCTTGAGGTGGCAGGCGGTCCAGCGTCATGGATTCCATGGCGCGATGCGCGGGGTGCAGGATGGTGCCGCCCTCCGCGATGACCTGCCGTTGTCTTCATTCAGAACGAAGCTGCGGAAGGCCGCGCGCGCGCCGTGCCCCTAGGAAGGCAGCGTACACTTCGGGTCCGATCTGGGTGCCGTCCAGATTCAGGCGCTCCAAGGCGGTGAGGTGGATGAGCGGCGCCAAATCGACTATCCGGGTGCCCTCCAGGTTCAGCCTCTGCAGGGCGGTGAGGCGGGCAAGCGGTGACAGATCGGTGACCCGAGTATTCTTCAGGCTCAGGCCCTGTAGGGCGGTGAGGCGGACGAGCGGCGCTAGACCTGAGATCTGGGTGTTCGCTAGATTTAGGCTCTGCAGGGCGGTGAGGCTGGCGAGCGGTGCCAGATCGGCGACCCGGGTGTTCGCCAGATTCAGGCTCTGCAGAGCGGCGAGGCTGGCGAGCGGCGCCAGATCGGCGACCCGGGCGCCCACCAGGTCCAGGCTCTGCAGAGCGGCGAGGCTGGCGAGCGGCGCCAGATCGGCGACATGCGTGTCCCTCAGGTCTAGGCTCTGCAGGGCGGTGAGGCTGGCGAGCGGCGCCAGATCGGCGACCCGGGTGCCCATCAGGTCCAGGCTCTGCAACGCGGCGAGGTTGGCAAGCGGCGCCAGATCGGCAACCTGCGTGCCGATCAGGTTTAGGTTCTGCAGGGACGTGAGGCTGGCGAGCGGAGCCAGATCGGCGACCCGGGTGTACGACAGATCCAGCCGTTGCAGGGCGGTGAGGCGAACAAGCGGCGCTAGATCGGCGACCGGAGTATACTGTAGGTTCAGGCTCTGCAGTGCGGTGAGGCGGGTCAGCGGCGCTAGATCGGCGACCGAGGTAAACTGCAGATTCAGGCTCTGCAGTGCGGTGAGGCGGGCGAGCGGAGTCAGATCGGTGACTTTGGTCGCCGCCAGATTCAGATTCTGCAGGGCGGTGAGGCGGACGAAAGGCGCTAGATCAGCGAAATCCTTGCTTGATCCAAATCGCGCGTCGGTGATCCAGGGGGCGACGCGGGTCCAAGGACCATCGGCGCGCGCAAAGCTCTCGGGTGCGAAGCTGCCGGCTGGCTCGATGACAAGGGCACCCTGCTGCAGAGGGTCGTCGCTTACTGGCAGACCAACCCGCGTCAGTGCGGCAAGGTCCCGGGCATCCAACTCCGGTGGCGACGGGCTAGGGGCGGGCCGGGTAGGCGCGGCTTCACGCAGGCGCCGCGCCGCTTCCTGAAGCGCATCGCCCAGATCACGCGTCTGCCGCACCGTCGTCCCGACCCACTCCGTCAGGAAGTCCACCAGCCATCGGCCGAGGGGTTCCGCGGCGTTGGCGCCTGCGCTCAACCCGCGGCCGGCGGCCTCGATCAGATCGGGGGTCCGACGGAAAGCGGTGGAAACGCCGTCGAACCAGCGCGCGACCGTGCTCCGCTGCCGCAGTTCGGACCGAGCGGCCAGGGCCAGGTTCTCGCTGTCGCGCAGGCGCCGGCGTAGCAGATCGCCCGGCTCCGTCGCGGACACGCCACGCGCATCGAGTTGCCCGACACCTTGGCGCAGACGGCCCACCACCTGCTCGGTCTGCGCCTCGACACCGCCAAGCTTCGCCGCGGCCGTCGGCACCGCCACATCGTCGGGCTGCACCGCATCCTCGACGACCACCCCGGCCTGCGCCCGGTATTCGTCGAGGGCTGTTGTCACGGCAGCCAGCAGGCCGTTCACCTGCTGATCGAGAAGCATGCCGCGGGTGAAGCGGGGCTGCTCGGCATCCTCGGGCGTGGTGGAGGCGCCTTCTCCCTCGATACCGAAATGCTCACGCCGGAGCTTCGGCAGGGCGTTGCGGGCCAGTTCAAGCTGCGGGCGGCAATTCTCCGCCGTGCCTTCCGGCAAGGCTGCCAGCGCCGTGCAGAGATCGTGGAGTGCGGCCTTCGGGAAATCTGGCGGGATGACGTTCAGCTTGTCCAGCGTCACGATCACCCCAAGCGCTGCCTCCGCGACCTGCTGCAATTCGCGGCCGAGTGGGCCGTCGGGCGGTCCGTAGGAAAGCGGCATCGAAGGTTCCGGACGATCCGGCCACGCCGCATGGAGAAGCAGGCGGCGCGACCTGTGGCTTGCTTGAGGCAGAGGGATACACGATCGCACTGGCGCCTACCAAGGCGAATGGCGCTCCGCGCCTACTCCGCGGGGGGCTTGAAGCTCCCCGCCCGCCAAACCTGTTCTGAACGCCGAAGACGTCAAACGAACGCAGCTACAGGCGCCTCAGGCTCCCGTGGACGGTGCAGGGGGGCAAAGCCCCCCTGCGGCGCTACAGCGCGCCGCCGCGCCGGCCGGCCATGGCGCCCAGACGCAAACGCAGCGCGTTCAGCTTGATGAAGCCCTGGGCGTCGAACTGGTCGTAGGCGCCCTGGTCGTCCTCGAAGGTCACGTGCTTCATGGAATACAGGCTGTTGGGCGACTGCCGGCCGGTGACGATGGTATTGCCCTTGTACAGCTTCAGCCGGACGGTGCCGGAGACGCTGTTCTGGCTTTCGTCGATCAGCGCCTGCAGCATCCGCCGCTCGGGCGAGAACCAGAAGCCGTTATAGACGATCTCCGCATAGCGCGGCATCAGGCTGTCCTTGAGGTGGCAGGCCTCCCGGTCCAGCGTGATCGATTCCATGGCGCGATGCGCCGTGTGCAGGATGGTGCCGCCCGGCGTCTCGTAGCAGCCGCGGGACTTCATGCCGACGAAGCGGTTTTCCACCAGGTCGAGCCGGCCGATGCCGTTTTCCTTGCCGAGCGCGTTCAGCTTGGTCAGCAGGGTCGCCGGGGACATGCGTTCGCCGTTGATGCCGACGGCGTCGCCACGCTCGAACTCGATGGTGATTTCCGTCACCTTGTCCGGCGCGTCCATCGGGCTGACGGTGCGCTGCCAGACCATCTCATCCGGCGCGTCCCAGGGCTCCTCGAGGATTTTGCCCTCGGAGCTGCTGTGCAGCAGGTTGGCGTCGACGCTGAAGGGGCTTTCGCCGCGCTTGTCCTTGGCAATCGGGATCTGGTGCTGTTCGGCGAAGGCGATCAGCGCGGTGCGGCTGGTCAGGTCCCATTCGCGCCAGGGGGCGATGACCTTCACATCCGGCTTCAGCGCGTAATAGCCGATCTCGAAGCGGACCTGGTCGTTGCCCTTGCCGGTCGCGCCATGCGCCACGGCATCGGCGCCGACCTGCTCGGCGATCTGGATCTGGCGCTGGGCGATCAGCGGGCGGGCGATGGAGGTGCCCAGCAGGTACATGCCCTCATACAGCGCATTGGCCCGGAACATCGGGAAGACGAAGTCCTTCACGAATTCCTCGCGCAGGTCGTCGACGAAGATGTTCTCGGGCTTGATGCCCAGCAGCAGGGCCTTGTCGCGCGCCGGGCCCAGCTCCTCCCCCTGTCCGAGGTCGGCGGTGAAGGTCACCACCTCGCACTGATAGGTGGTCTGCAACCACTTCAGGATCACGCTGGTGTCGAGCCCGCCGGAATAGGCGAGCACGACCTTCTTCACGTCCTTGACGCGCATCGGAGAACCCCTGGAATTCGGCCGGGGCTGGTCGAGACGGACCCGCCCGGAAAGGGGGCGGAACATGCCGGTCCTGCCGCTCGCCGGCAAGGGTCGCGGCATGATTCTCGCTGGACATGGGCATCGACCTTTGGTTCCATCACATCACGAGATGTTGAAGATGGCCCACCGTTTCGTGCTCTGCCTCCTCGCCCTGGTGTCGATCGCCGGGGCGACGGGCCATGCCCAGACCCCGCCTTTGCTGGATTCGGCGCGGGTGCCCCATGTGGGAGAGGGCGGAAGGGCGGATTACCGCCGCTTCCTGTTGCAGGCGACCCCGCGGGCCTTCGCCCTGTCGGAGAACGGCGCCTGGGGCTGGGCCTCCGCCATCGAGCCGGACATGGCGGCGACGGAGGCGCGGGCGCTGGCCAATTGTGCCGCTTACGGTGGCAGGGCGTGCCGCATCTATGCGCGGGACCTCGATATCCTCTGGCCGGAACCCGCCCCCGCCCCTGCCCCGCCCGCCCAGGCGCTGACCGGCGGGCCGGGCTGGGCGCTGGTGCCGGATGGGCGCTTCCTGTGGCAGGGGCCGCGCGCGGCACGCGGCGCCTATCTCTGGGCGCATGGGCGGGCGGCCGGGGGCGCCGACAGCCGCGGCAGCCAGCCCCAGCCGCATGCCCGCGCCTTCAACAATGCCGGCTACGATGTGCTGCGCCTGGACCGGGACCCGGAGACGGATGAGACGACGGCCGGCGCCGAACGCATGCGGGCAGCCTTGGCGGAGCTTCGCGCGCGTGGCTATGCGCGGGTGGTCGCGGCCGGCCAGTCGCGCGGCGCCTGGGATGCGCTGGCGGCGCTGGATGCGCCGGGCCGCGCCGATGCGGTGATCGCCATCGCCCCCGCCGCGCATGGCCCAACCGGCAGCGTCGCCCATGCCTGGGCCCTGGACGACCTTGCCCGCATCGTCACCACGGCCAGGGCGCCAACCACCCGCGTCGCCATCGCCACCTTCGCCGGGGATGAATACGCCCCGGACCCGCCAGGCCGCGCCGCCGCCTTCGCCCGGCTGGCGCCGCGCACCGGCGCGCTGCTGCTGCTGGACCGGCCGGCGGGGCTGGAAGGCCATGGCGCGGGCGCCGATTGGCGCTTCACCCTGCGCTATGCCGCCTGCCTTTTGGATTTCGCTGAGGGGCGACGCACCGGCTGTTGAGGCCGATGCGGCTCTGATAGCCTGCCGGCCCAACCGCCGGAAACGTTGCAATGAACAATACTTTCCTCTCCCGCCGCGTGGTGCTGGCGGCAGGCGCCGCCACGGCCCTGGCCGCTCCGGCCATCGCCCAGTCCCGGCCCATCGTCCTGGTCGTGCCCTATGCCCCCGGCGGCGGCACCGATCTGACGGCGCGCGAATTCGCGCATTCGCTGAGCGAGGCGCTCGGTGGGCAGACCGTGGTGATCGAGAACCGCGGCGGCGCGGCGGGCCATATCGGCTCCGTCAGCGTGGCGCGGGCGCGGCCGGATGGGCTGACGCTGCTGTTTGCCGTCTCCACCAATCTGGTGGTGAATCCGCATATGCAGGGCAGCGACGGGCCAAACCTGATCACCGCCCTGGCGCCGGTGGCGCAGGTGACCTCCTATCAATACGTGCTGGTCATCGACCCGCGCCTGCCGATCAACAATCTGCAGGAGCTGATCGCCTATGCCCGCAGCAAGCCGAAGGGGGAGCTGACCTATTCCTCGGGCGGCGTTGGCAACGCCAATCACCTGGCCGGCGTGCTGTTCAGCGACGCGATCGGGGTGGAGATGGAGCACATCCCCTATCGCGGCACCGGCCCTGCCCTGCTGGATGTGGTGGGTGGGCGCATCACCATGAACTTCTCCTCCCCCCCGCCGGCGATCCAGCTGGCGCGGGAGGGGCGGCTGCGCGCCATCGCGGTGACCGGCGACGGCCGCATCGCGACGCTGCCGGACGTGCCGACCCTGGCCCAGGCCGGGCTGCCGGGCGTGTCCATCACCGGCTGGCACGGCATTTTTGCGCCCGCCGGCGTGCCCGCGGATCAGTTGGAGCGGCTGGAGACCGCGGCCCGCCAGGCCGCCGCGAATCCGCGCTTCGCCGGCAGGCTGGAACAGGACGGGCTGGAAGCCTCCCCGATCCGTTCGCGCGACGCCTGGTTCGAGGCGGTGAAGGAGGAGCACGGCTTCTGGGGCCGCAAGATCCGGGAGCTTAACATCCGGCTGAACTGAGGCGTCTCAAACCTCGCCCGACCAGCCGCATCAGTCGGGGCAGGACGTCCTAGATCGTGCGGGCCCCTGCCGGGCCCGCAAGGATCTTGCTATTTTGTGGCCTCCGGAACTTTTGGCTTTACCTGATCGGGGGCGTCCGGCAGCGAGACCTATCGAAGGACTGTATCTCGCCGAACCGGCTCGCGATGGCAGTCCAGATCTGACGCAGTCGCAGTATCGCCAGATCATCGACCATGATCTCGCAGAGCCGCTCGACTTCTTGCACGCGATCTTCCAGTACCTTGACATCCGTCGTCTGCGGCGCATTCAGCAGCACGCTCGCTAGATGCATTTTCAGGGAAGGCGGCGTTCTATTTCCAGGCCCGAGCATCCGCTCAAAGTCGAAAATTGTTCTTACGCCAAGATTCCGCAGCGTCAGAAAACGCGCCACCCCGACGGCAGTCGCAAGCTGTGCCTGGCCTACCCAGTCGATGCTCTGATAGATACCGAAGGGTGTCTCGACGAATAAAATGATTGGATTGGCCGTCGCGAGGTTCTGCACATCATAAAGGTTGTGATCCTCCAGCCGGGATCGTATATCGGCATCAATTCCCTCGATAAGCTCCAGCGGGATGATTCGGGTTTCATCCAGGGCACGACTGTCGATCTGCTTGATCATTCCCTGGCGCCACAGCTTGGTCAGCAGCCGCTCACCGAGGGCAGGATAGAGCCCGATGACAAACGCAATGGCGATCCATGGCGCGAAGCTTTCAGTGCCGGTGATAGAGAAGGTGAGAGCCGCACCCGCACGCCACAGCACTATCGCCGCCAAGACGGAGGCGACAATCTGCAGATTGGCGCGGAAAAACGTCAGGGGCGTCAGATCGAAATTCGCGACAGCGCGAATGAACAGTTTCAGTGACGCCAGATAGGCTCCAAGAAACGCGAATACAGCGATAGTCAGAGCCGACTGGTGACTTTTTATGAGCTCAGGCCCGGTCAACGGCGATTCGCCGCCCACAAGGAAAATGGAGGGCAGGAGCGCGCTGCGGCCGATCCAGCATTCCGCACGCTCATTCTCCAAAGCACTGAAGCAGTCGCTCACCGAAAACGTGAAAGCATAGATCATCAAAACAAAGCAAAGCACGACGAAAATCAGCACGGATACAGAAAAAAATCCTATCGGTACTTCGCCTTCCCTGTTGATACCCTCCTCATTGAAATACTTTGCCTTGACGAATTCGAATTCGAAGGATGGGATGACCTGCCCTCTGTCGGCGGCCTCCTGCCGGTTGCTTTTCCGAAAAATACCCCAAGCGCGGAAATGATCTCCCGCCGCCGCGCTCTTACATTGTCGCGGCTGACAAGAATCCCGAGCGGCATGGCCACCGCCAGCATCAGAATCCCAGCCGGCACCAGCATATTCGACAACCAAGCGCTCAGTGGAGGATATTGTGGGTCAACAGCCGCAGCGGCCGGCGCAAAACCTATGACAAGAAATAGCACCAGACGCCATCGCATCGCTGATCTCCCGCGCCGGGTCGGGCCATTTCGTCCCGGCGGGAGCTAGCACTTTTCGTAGCGATTTTGCAATATTTTTTCAATCGTCTATCAGCAATACCACGCAACAATATTGTTTTCTGGCACTCCGAACCATGGAGTATCGACCCCTCGCCGCTCCTCAGCCTGCTGAGGCACGCCGCCCAAACACCCCCATCAGCCGCGGCACCAGCCCCGGTATCGCCCAGACGACCGCCAGCAGCGTCAACGCACACAGCGCCATGCTGATCGGCCGGGTGAAGAAGGGCGAGATGTCGCCGCCGGTCAGCACCAGGCCGCGCAGCAGGTTCTTGTCCAGCAGGTCGCCCAGCACGATGCCCAGCACCAGCGGCGCCACCGGAAAGCGCAGTTCCCGCAGGATGAAGCCGACCAGCCCCGCGCCCAACATCACCCAGATGTCGAAGAGGCGGGAGGTGATGGCGAAGGCGCCCACGGTGCACAGAACGAAGACGATGGGCATCAGCCGGGCGCGGGGGATCAGCAGCACCCAGAGCAGCGGCTTCACCAGCACCATGCCGTAGAACAGCTTCACCATGTCGGCGACCACCAGCATGGCGACGATCTGGTAGATGAATTCGGGGTTGGTGATGGCCAGCATCGGCCCGGGGTTCAGCCCGTGGATCATCATCGCCGCCATCAGCACGGCGGCCGGGGCGGAACCCGGCACGGCCAAGGTCAGCACGGGGATGATGGCGCCGGGCACACAGGCGCTTTCACCCGTCTCGGCGGCCATGAGACCCTCGACGCTGCCCTTGCCGAACAGCTCCTTTTCCTTCGAGGCGCGCTTGGCGGCGGCGTAGCTGGTCCAGGCGGCGATATCCTCGCCCAGGCCCGGCATGGCGCCGATGAAGGTGCCGATGGCGCCGGACCGGAAGATGGTGCGCCAGTACTGCGCCACATCGGCGATGCGCGGGATGACGCTGTCGATCTTGCTCGACACCGCCTTCACCGCGGGGCCGCGCATGGCGTTCAACACCTCCGCCACGCCGAAGACGCCGACCAGCACCGGCAACAGCCCGAGCCCGCCAGCCAGGTCCGGATTGCCGAAGGCGAAGCGGGCATAGGCGTGGTTTGTCTCCTGCCCCACCGTCGCCACCAGCAGGCCCAGGAAGCCCGCGATATAGCCCTTCAGCGCATCGCCGCCGGAGAGGCTGCCGGCGATGACGATGCCGAACAGCGCCACCCAGAACATCTCATAGCTGCCGAATTTGAGCGCAAACTCCCCAAAACTCGGCGCGAACATCGCCAGGATCAGCGTGCCGAACAGCGTGCCAAGCCAGGACCCCAGCGTGGAGATGCCCATCGCCCGCCCCGCCAGCCCCTGCTTGGCCAGCGGAAAGCCATCCAGCGTCGAGGCGGCGGAAGCGGGTGTGCCGGGGATGTTCAGCAGGATGGCGGAACGGCTGCCGCCATAGATGGCGCCGACATAGACGCAGACCAGCACCAGCATGGCGACCTGCGGCCCCATGGTGAAGGTCAGCGTGGTCAGCAGCGCGACGCCCATGGTGGCGGTCAGGCCCGGCAGCGCGCCGACGACAATGCCGATCAGCACGGCCCAGAAGGCGTGGAAGGCGGCACCGCCGGCGAAGACATGGGCGAAGCCGTCGCCCAGCATCGTGATCGGGTTGTTCAAGCGCCCATCCTCACGGCAGTCGCACCAGGAAAATCCGCTCGAAGACCAGCGTCACCGCGCCGCCGGTGGCCAGGCCCAGCAGCGCCGCCTCGATCAGCCGGCGCGTCCTGCCGGCGGGGCCGAGCTGCCATTCGAAGGCGGCGGTGAAGCCGAAGACGAACAGCGCCGTCGCCAGCCAGAAAGGCAGCGTGCCCACCAGCACCCCGGCGTAGAGAATGCCGAGCCCCGCGGCGGTGCCAAGCTGGCGCGCGTCATCCTTGCCCCAGGCAGGCTGCCCTGCCCCACCCGGCTTCAGCGCGCCGCGCCTGATGGCGCGTAGGCCGAGCAGCACGGAGAGCACCGCCACCACCATGGCGTGGAAGCCGGGCACGATGCCCGGCGCTGTCAGGCCGGTGCCGGATTGCTCGACGAAGGTCGGCATCCGCCAGGCCAGCGCCATCACCCCCAAGCCCAGCGCCAGCAGCACCGCCGCCGTCGCGAGGTCGACCCTCGGCGGCAGCGGCGCCTTGTCGTCAGCCTCGCCGCTCAAAGCCGGGCGATGCCCAGCGTGTCGGGGCTGACCCGGGCCTTGCCGCCGTCGAAGTAGAGCCAGGCGGTCTGGCGGACCATCTTCCAGGCCTCGTCATGGGCGTTCTGGCCATAGAGCGGCGAGAAGACCGCGGCGCGCTGATTGGAATAGTCCTTCAGTCGCTGGCTGTTGGCGATCTTCTCCGCCCAGACCTGGTTCATGGTGGTGATGACGTTCTCCGGCACGCCCTTCGGCGTCCAGATCCCGAAGTAGTTCAGCGGGGCGGGAATGTCGGAGAGCCAGCGACGGATGGAGGGAATTTCCCCCACGCCTTGCAGGGTCACCGGCTGTTCCGCCTGCACCGCCAGCGGGATCAGTCGGCGGGCGCGGATCATCTCGGCGGCTTCGACCAGCAGCACGGCGCCGAGCGGCGTCTCGCCGCCCACCGTCGCGATCATCGCCGGGTTGCCGCCGTCATAGGTGGCGTGGCGATACTGCACCTGGGTGGCGGCGCGGATCGCCTCCATCATGTTGTGGCCGGCGGAGGAGACGCCGGCGGTGGCGACCGCGGTATTCGCGCCGCGCGTGCGAAAGGCCTCCATCGCAGCGCCGAAGTCGCGGATATTCGCCGAAGGATTGGCCACCAGCACGTTCACATTGGCTACGGCGAAATACAGGTTCCAGTCGGTCAGCGCGGTGTCCAGCAGGCCGAGCACCTTGTAGCAGCCGACATCGACGGCGGCGCCGGCCGCCCAGGTCATGCCGTCCTTCGCCGCTTCCAGCGCATTGCGCGTGCCGATGGAGCCGGAGGCGCCGGGCTGGTTCACCACGACGAAGCGCTGGCCGAGCGCCGCTTCCAGCTCCGCCGCCACGATGCGCGCCATCTGGTCGGTGGACCCGCCGGCGGCCCAGGGCACGATGACGGTCACCGGCCGGTCCGGCCGCCAGCCGCCGGTCTGTGCCCGCACGATCGACGGCGCCACGAGCGTCGCGGCCCCCGCCGCCAGAAGCGTCCTGCGTTGGATCGTCATGTTGAACCGTTCCCTTGTTCTTGATGGGTAACCCACCGGTTACCTGGATGGTGAAACCCCTTCGCGCCCGCCGTCAACCGAACTCCGGCCCGGCCAGAAGAAAGTTTTTTTCCAGCTGGCCGGGTGGCGGGGTGCCGAAGACCATGCGGGTGAAGGGGCGCTGCGGTGCGGCGCCATGTTCGGCCAGTAGCGCGGTCAGGTCCTGGGCGGAGTCGGGCAGGTCCGCCACGGCCGGCACGCCCAGCGCATCCCGCGCCGCAGCCAGCAGGGCCTGGGCGGTGGCGGCATCCTCGGCGACGAGCGGGCCGATCTGCGGGCCCCGCAGCCCATCCCGCGCCAGCACGAAACCGCCCGGCGCGACCAGCGCCGCGCCCGGGCAGCGCGCGGCGAAATCGCGCAGCAGGGCGCCGCGCGGCGCGCCAAAGGCGGTGAGGTCCTGCGCCAGGATGGCGGGCCAGTCCGTCTCGATCATAGGCCGCACTTCGATCCCGGCCGGGCGCGGAAGGGGGTTCGGCACGGTCCAGCGGGCAAATGAAAAAAGATCGTCGAAGCCGAGGGGGCCGTAGACCTGCCGCCCCGCCGGGGTCGCATCCAATGCCAGTGCCATATCCGGCCCGCGCGCATCCATCGCCCAGCGCAGCAGCGCGCTGGCCAGGCCCCGGCGGCGCTGGTCCGGGCGCACCAGAACCATGGAAATCCAGGCGAGCCGCGGGCCGTAGGGCAGCAGCGCGGCGCTGGCGGCCAGCGCCTGATCCGCCCCATCCTCCACCACCCGGACCTGTCCGTGGCGCAGGAAGAAGGCCCAGTCGGCCGCGACCTGGTTCCAGCCGATGCGCGCCGATAGCGCGGTGGCGCGGGGCAGGTCGTCCTCGATCGCGGCACGGACATCGAACATGCGGGGAGGCTTGCGCGGGTCCTCGCATGGGTCAAGCTTGTGAACCATGACCCGTATCCTGCTGATCGGCTGCGGCGCCTTCGGGCGCGTCCACCTCGCCGCCCTCGCGCGGCTGGGGCCTTCTGTCACCGTGCAGGTGCTGGAACCCGACCCGGCGATGCGCGACGCCGCCCCCGCCGGCACCCGCTTCGTCGAGGGGTTTGACGCCGCGCTGGCCGAAAGCGACGCCGCGATCATCGCCACGCCCCCCGTCACCCACGGCCCCCTGGCGGAGGCCGTGCTGCGCGCCGGCCGCGACCTGTTCCTGGAAAAGCCCGCCACCGAGACGGCCGACCAATCCGCCGCGCTGCATGCCCTGGCGCGGGAGGCGGGGCGCATCGTGCAACTCGGCCTTTTCTTCCGCTTCCACCCCAAGGCGCAGGCGGTGCAGGCGCTGGCACGCGCAGGCGGCTTCGGCCGGCTGCATCACCTGTCGGCCCGCATGTCCGGTCTGAAGCGCGCCCGCGGCGATTCCGGGGCGCTGCTGAACGATGCGGTGCATTTCGCCGACCTGCTGCCCTGGATCGCCGGGGAGGCACCCTCCCACGTCTTCGCCATGCTGTCCGACCCGCTGGGCCGGGGGCGGGAGGATCTGGCGCTGATCCAGCTGCGCTTCCCTTCCGGCGCAACCGGCTTCATCGAAGCCGGCTGCGTGCTGCCGGGCGAGCATGCCGACCCGGTGGTGCCGGGGGCGGAGACGCGCAAGCTGCTCGGCCTCGCGGGCAGCCACGCAGTGGCGGAGGTGGATTTCATGGCGGAGACGCTGCGCCTTCGCCGGGGCCAGCACCTGCCCGCCCAGGGCGGCGCCTGGCTGCCGAACCATGTGCCCACCGAGGATCTGGGCGCCGCGGCGCTCGATACGGTCGGCGTGGTGGCGGCGCAGCTCGAGGCCTTTGTCTGCGCCGTGACCACACGCATTTCTCAAGGGCCGGATCTTCACGAAGGCGGGGTGCTGCCGCTGCGCATACTGGACGCCGCAAGGCGATCCGCCCATGAGATGCGTTTGGTGGAAATGGACCAGTAATGCGCATCTCACTTTGCAACGAAGTTGTGGCGGATCTTGCCTTTGCGGAACAGGCGAAGCTTGCCGCCGCGCTGGGCTATGACGGGCTGGAAGTCGCGCCCTTCACCCTCGATGCGGAAGCGCCGCATCTGCTGCCCGCCGCGAAGCGCGCGGAATTGCGGCGCATCGCGCGGGAGGAAGGCGCGCCCATCACCTCGCTCCATTGGCTGCTGGTCGCGCCGGCCGGGCTTTCCATCACCAGCGCCGATGCGGCGCTGCGCCAGCGCACGCTGGATGTGATGCAGCGGCTGATCGGCCTGGCCGCCGATCTCGGCGCGACGCTGCTGGTGCATGGCTCGCCCAAGCAGCGCCATGTGGCGGCGGATGGCGATGCGGGTCGGGCGGAGGAGGCGATGGCCAAGGCCGGCGCATGGGCGGCGGAACACGGGCTGACCTATTGCCTAGAGCCGCTGGATGCCGGCCAGACCAACTGGGCACGCACGGTGGCGGAGGCGGTGGAGATCGTCTCCCGCCTCAATGTGCCGGGGCTGAAGACGATGCTGGATGTCAGCGCCGCAGGGAATGGGGAGCAGGAAACGGCGGCCGCGCTGCTGCGCCGATTCATCCCCGGCGGCTGGATCGCCCATGTGCATCTGAACGACCGCAACCGCCGTGGCCCCGGCCAGGGAGGGGACGAATTCCGCCCGGTCTGCGATGCGCTGCGCGACACGCGATATGATGGCTTCTGCGCGGTGGAACCTTTCGACTACCATCCGAACGGCGCCGCCAGCGCCGCGCGCGCCATCGGCTATCTGCGAGGGATTCTGGAGGCTTGAGTCCGGAGTCCCCTGTCAGACGCCCGTGTCGCGCGGGTCGTTATCAGGGGATCTGCGTATGAGCCACCGCTTCACGCTGCTCGAAACCGAGCGTTTCGAGTGGCCCTTCACGTTGCGCTTGCCCTTCCGCTTCGGCGTCATCACCGTGACGCAGGGCCGCCAGGCCGTGCTGCGCGCGCGCATCCGGCTGGAGAACGGCACGGAAGCCTGGGGCGTGGCGGCGGAGACGCTGGCGGCGAAGTGGTTCGACAAGGATCCGAAACTGTCGGACGCGCAGAACGAGCAGCAGCTGCGCCGTGCGCTGGAGCTGGCGACGGAGGCCACGCGCGCCGCCGGCGCCGACACCGCCTTCGGCCATTTCGCCAATAGCTACGCGGCCGTGACCAAGGCCGCGGCGGCGGAGGCGCTGAACCCGCTGGTCGCCAGCTATGGCCGCGCCCTGCTCGACCGCGCCATGCTGGATGCGCTGCTGAAGGCGCAGGGCTTGTCCTTCTGGACCGGCATGCGCGCCAATATCGGCGGCATGGCACCGCATGCGGTGGCACCGGACCTCGCCGGCTTCGATTTTGCGGGGATGCTGTCGGCGCAGGTGCCGCTGCAACGCCTGCATGCGCGGCACACCGTCGGCCTCGTCGATCCGATCACCGCCGCCGACCAGGACAGCCGCGTGAATGACGGGCTGCCGGAGACGCTGGCGGAGATCGTCAGCTTCTACGGCCATCGCTATTGGAAGCTGAAGGTCGGCGGCAATATCGCGGCCGATGTGGATCGCCTGTCGCGCATCGCCGCCGTGCTGGATGCGCAGGCGATACCCTATCACGCCAGCCTCGACGGCAATGAGCAGTATGAGGATGCGGAAGGGGCGCTGGCCTTGTGGCGCGCCATGCAGGCGGAACCGCGGCTGTCACGGTTGAACGCCTCCATCCTCTATATCGAACAGCCGGTAAAGCGCGCCCGGGCTTTGGAGACGAGCATGAGCGCGCTGGCCGCCGAGCGCCCCGTCATCATCGACGAAAGCGATGGCCCGCTGGATGCCTTCGTCACCGGCCGCAAGCTGGGCTATGCGGGCGTGTCGTCGAAGGCGTGCAAGGGCGTGTGGCGATCGCTGATCAACCTCGCCCGCTGCCGCGCCTGGAATGCCGAGGAAGGCCGCGACCGCTACTTCATGTCGGCGGAGGATCTGACCACGCTGGCCGGCGTCTGCGTGCAGCAGGACCTGGCGCTGGTCGCGCTGCTGGGCCTGGACCACGTGGAGCGCAACGGCCACCACTTCATCGATGGGTTTTCAGGGCGCCCGAAGGCGGAGGCTCATGCCTTCCTGGAAGCGCATCCGGGTCTCTACGCCGATACCTCGCGCGGCCCGCGCCTGGCGATCCGGGACGGCATGCTTGATATCGCCAGCCTGGAGACGCCGGGGCTGGGCGCGAGCCTGGAGCCGGATACGCGGGCGATGGATGTGATGGCCAAGGCCGTCTGGCCGTAGGCCAGCGCAGGCTCCGCGCGCGGAGCCTGCGCTGATTTCAGTCCAGCCGGGCGCCAGTGGCGCGGATGATCGGACCCCAGCGCTCATTCTCGGCGCGCACCAGCGCGGCCATCTCGGAAGGCGGTGTCAGGGGCAGGATGGGGTCGAAACCGATCTGCCCAAGTCGCCGCAGCACAGCGGGATCAGCCATCATCGTCTGCGCCGCGGCGAAAAGCCGGTCGATGATCGGCTGGGGCGTGCCGGCAACGGTGGCGAAGCCCAGCCAGGTGCTCATCTCATAGCCGGGGACACCGCTTTCCTGCATGGTCGCCACATCCGGCAGATGCGGCGAACGCTGCGCCGAGGTGACCGCCAGGGCGCGCAGCCGTCCGCCCTGGATCGCGGGCAGCAGTGTCGAGATGTTGTAATAGGCAAAGTCCACCTCGCCGCTTTCCACGGCCAGGATGCCCTGCGGCGCGCCGCGATAGGGCACATGCACCATATCGAGGCCTGCCATCTGCGCGAGCATGGCGCTCGAGATATGATGCGTGCTGCCGACCCCGCCGGAGGAATAGGTCAGTTGCCCGGGACGCGCCTTCGCCGTCGCGATCAGATCGGCGACGGATTTGATCGGGCTTGAGTCCTTCACCACCAGCACATTGCTGACCGCGACCAGCCGCGTGATGAAGGTGAAATCCTTCAGCGGGTCGAAGCGCAGATTCGCGTAGAGGAAAGGATTGAAGGCGACGGAGGTCTGACCCATCGTGATGATGGCGTAGCCATCCGGTGGCATGCGCGAGACCTGTTCCATCGCCAGGTTGCCATTCGCCGAGGGGCGATTCTCGACCACCACCGGCTGCGCCAAGGTCCGGCCGACATTCTCGGCGATGATCCGCGAAATGATGTCGACCGAACTGCCGGCCGCGAGCGGCGCGACCAGCGTGAGGGAGCGCGATGGCCAGGGGGCCGCGCCTTGGGCCCTGGCCTGCCGCGCGCCCAGCGCGGCGGAGGCGGAGAGGGTGAGGATATCGCGTCGGCGCATGAGGGGTTCCTTTGCAGGTCGTGTCGGATGCTGCGCTGAAGCCGTGTGTTCTTGCTTTTCATCCCTTGCCGCGCGGCGTGGTCCGGGCCGCGCGGCCGTATTCCAGGTTACCCCTGGCGGATCAGGTAGATCGGGCTCGACCAGACCACCGCGCCGCCTTCCAGCGTGGCGCGCAGGAAGACCGCATTGTCACCCTCGGCCCGCAGCGGCACCTCGCGCGTGAAGCGGAAGGCGCGATGCGGATTCGCTTCGGGCAGGCGGAAGACGCGGATGCGGCGGCCCAGACCGCCGGCCTCGAAGACGCGATCCTCGAAGCCGATATCGTCGATCGGCAACTCCGCCTTCACCAGCCCGGTGTCGATTTTCAGGACGCCGCCCTTCGCCTCGTCCAGCATCGCGTCGAAGCCGCCGAAGCCGCCGGTCGTCACCGCCTGGAAGCGCGCGGATGACGCATCCACCGCGAAAGGCTTATCGACGTTGAAGCGGTTGATCGGCGTCACCCCCGACCAGCCATTTCCTTCCAGCGCGACGCTACCGTTCCACAGCGTCTCCCGCCCGCGGCCGCGATATTCGGAGCCTTCCCAGACCACGCGGATGCGGCGGCCAAGCTCCGCCGCCGTGAAGGGCCGGATCACCTCCAGCCTCTCGGTGCGGTTGTGCAGCTCGATGCGCTCGATCGGGGAGGCGGCGACAAGCTCGGCCTCGAAACGGCAGGTGGCATCGCGGACGCCGGTCAGGATGTCACCCATCCCGGCCTCCGCCGTGCGATCGACCGGCGCGCCGCCCAAGGCGGGGTCGTCGATGTGCCGGTCGGCGGCGTGTTGGAGCACCGCCTTCACATCCAGCAGCACGCGGGTGGCCGAGGTCGTCGCATAGTGCCGCCGGCGGCGCAGCGCCTCGAACAAGGCCGGGCGCGACAGATCCTCCGCCAGAAGGCAGGTCAGCCCGCCATAGGAGCCGAATTGGGAGGCGCCGGGATGCGACGCGCCCTGGCGCCCCTTATGCCCATCCGACCCGGCGACAATGCCGACGCGGCCGCCCGCGGCGAAGGCATCCTGCAGCAGCCAATCGAAGGTGCCCCAGTCGCTATGCACCTCCACCGCGCGTTCCAGCATCTTGTCATGCGCATAGCCGAGATTGGCGTAGCGCCCGCCGACATGCGGGATGCACAGCGCCGGGCGGCCATCCGCGCGCATCGCCGCATGCAGCGCGCGCGCGTCATGGGCATCGGTCCCGGGGTCCGACAGGTCTTCGACCAAGGCGCGGCAGGACCGGCGGATGGGGCGGCCTTCCTCCGGCAGCAGCACATTGCGGTCACCGCCGATCGCCGTATTGCCGGACCATTCATAGCCGGGGAAGAAGACGAAGCGGCCGTCCTCGTTGAACTCCGCGGTGGCGCGGTTGAGGTCTTCCCAGAAGGCGTCGGAGATCTGGAAGTCGTTGCCCTGGTGGCACATGGCATCGACGAAGGCGAGGTCGCGCGCATAGGACGCCAATTGCCGCGCCGTGCCGGTGCCCACCGTCTCCCCCGACTGGCCATGCAGATCGGCCCAGAAGGGCAGCAGCGCCGCCTCCGCTACCCGCATCGGGTTGCTGCGCGCGATCAGGCTGCCGGCCTCGTCCAGCCAGTCGATGGTGAGGTCGCCGGCCTCGGCGCGCAGACCCTCGATGCGATGCGCGCGGGCGCCCTGCGGCCAAGTGAAGTTCTCGGGCAGCCCCGCGACGGGCGCGCTGGCGCGAAGCCGAAAGATGCCGCCGAGGCGATCGGTCGGATTGCCCCAGATATCGTCGGCGCGCAGCGACAGGGCGAAGTCCTGGCCGGGGCGGCGCTGCGTCGGCAGCACGGCGAGGTAGGAGGCCGCATCACCGGGAATGACGCGCAGCGTCGGCTGGGCGTCGAGCAGCGCCCAGTTGGTGGTGGCGAAAACATCGGCGAGGACGAGGAAGTGGAAAGCCTCCTCGCAATAGGTCTGCATCCGCATGCCAGGCGAGCCGAAGCGGCGGTCGCCGAGTCGCACGGTGATGGTCTCGCCGGGGGCCAGGAAGCCGCGATTGACATTGACCGTCAGGGTGCGGCTCCAGGGCCGCATGGCGAGCTTGGGGTTGAAGTCGAGGCTGAGCTTCGCGCCGTTGCTGGCTTCCGCCGTGACGTAGTTCGGCGCCTTGAGGTCGGTGAATTGCGGCCGCGCCAGATCGCTGACCTGGCGGGTGCAGATGCGGATGGACCCGGTATCGTCCACGCCGAAACGCCCGGCGGTGAAGACGATGGTGAATTCGGCGTAGCTGCCTGCCACCACCGGATCGGTTGGAGTCATCGTGACCGTGCCGATCTCCGGCACCAGATAGTCCGTATGATGGGCCGTATGGCCCTTTCCGTAACCGGGAATGGTGAAGTGGCGTGGTTCAGCGCGCGTCGACATCCTGCCCCCAGGCATGTTTACTCATATAGAAGACCAGCACACTTGTTAGAGGCTGTGAAGCGCCCTTAATGCAGGTCGTGGCGGTCAGGCGGGAGGCCGGGAAAAGGATGGGACGGGCAGGATGAGGGCTTCTCCACAGGGGGCATTCGCCCTGCGGGAGGGTTTGGCCGGGGCCGATCCGGGCCTGCTCTACCGGCAGATCGCCGCCTCGATCCGCAGCGAGATCGGCACGGCCCAGCTTCCACCCGGCGCCCGGCTGCCCTCCATCATGGCCATGGCGGAATCATTCGGCGTGGCCCCGGCGACGGTGCGCCAGGCATTGGTGCTGCTGGCGGAGGAGGGGATGATCCGCACCCGCCATGGCAGCGGCAGCTACGTCACCGAGGCGCCGCCGCGCCGCCCGACGCTGGTGCTGGAACTCGGCTGGCCCGCGCTGGCCGAGCAGGTGCGTGGGAACAAGGCGCAGATCCTGGAGGCGGACGACTCCGCCCCGCCGCTGGAGGCCGCCGATGGCAGGCTGGCGCCAGCCTACCGCCGGATGAAGCGCGTTCACAGCCTTGCGACCGGCGCGCCCTACGCCCTGGCCGAGCTGTTCGTGGCGCGGAGCTATTTCGACCAGCGGCCGGCACAGTTCGAGACCGGGATGGCATTGCCGCTGCTGGCCGAGCTCGGTGGCGGGGAGCTGACGACGATGCGGCAGGTCTTCCGGCTGGGGGCGGCTGATGCGCTGACGGCGCGGCAGCTGGGCGTGCCGCTGGGTGGTCCCGTGGGCTGGCTGAAGCGCGCGCTGAGCGACCGTGACGGCGTCGTGGCCTATTGGTCGCTTGGGTACTTCCACCCTGAATTCGTCTCCTTCGAGGCGACGTTCAGGACCGATGCCACTGGCCCCGGCGCCTAGCGCGCGGGGCCGTCCCTCAATTCAGCCGCTGCCGCAGCTCCTCCAGCAGTCCGCGCACCCGCATGGCCTGGATGCCTTCCGGCGCCAGGCGGAGAAAATTCTCCAGCGCGGCGATGGCGGCGCCGATGCGGTCCAGGCGCTGATGCATCAGCCCGGCCTCGCGCCAGAGCGGCGCGGCGTCCGGGGCCAGGCGCAGCATGTCCTCGGCGCAGGCAACGGCGCCTTCCAGGTCGCCATCGCGCAGGCGACGCACCTTGATGTTGTTCTGTAGCCGCAGCAGCACCGCGCGCTTGTCCATCGGCGCCAGTGTGGAAGGCCCCAGCTCCGCCTGATCGCCGGCGAAGCGCTTCAGCAGCGCGCGCAAGGCGCGGGCATCCATGGCCTCGCCACCCGCGAAGACATCCACCACCACCTTGCCGCGCCCGGCCAGGGCCAGCAGGAAATGGCCGGGAAAGTCGACGCCATGCGCCTCCCACCCCGCCGCCTCCGCAGCGTGCAACCAGAGGATGCCGAGCATCACGGGCAGGCCGCGGCGGCGTTCGATGACGCGCAACAGATTGGCATTGGCCAAGTCGTCATAGGTTTCGCCATCGCCGCCATAGCCGAACTGGCCATGGATCACCTGTGCCAATACGGCGCGGCGGCGGACGGCGTCGCCGGCATCAGCCTCCGGATCCGCGGCGGCGGCACGCACCGCTTCCCGCGCCAGGGCGGTCAGGTGCTGGGCGCCGGCGCGCCAATCCAGCTCCGGCGCGTCGATGCGGGCCAATTGCAGGGCGGCGCTGGCGATGTCGATCTCGGCATCCGGCAGGCTGCCGATGGCAGACAGCGCGGCGCGCGCCTCCGCGACGCCCGGCGAGGGATCGGTTCCGCTCACGGCTCAGCCCGCCGCGACCATCCGACCCAGCCGGCGGCCGCCAAAGATATGCACATGGAAATGCGGCACCTCCTGCCCGGCATCCTCGCCCATATTGGCCAGGATGCGGTAGCCGCTGGCTTCCAGCCCCAAGGCCTTCGCCACCTGTCCAACAGCGCGCCAGAAGCCGGCGAGTTCGGCCTCGCTGGCATTGGCGGAGAAATCCGCCTGGCTGACATAGGCGCCCTTGGGGATCACCAGCACATGCAGCGGCGCCTGGGGATTGATGTCGTGGAAGGACAGCGCATGCGCGTCGTCATGCACGACCTTGGCCGGAATCTCGCCCCGCAGGATGCGGGCGAAGATGTTCTGGGGGTCGTAGGGCGGCAGGCCGGTCACATGCATGGCGGTCACACTCCCGGGGCAAAGGTCTCCCCTTGTTCTGGCGAGGCTGGCGCCCTGGCGCAAGGCGGCGGCTAATACCCCAAGGTCAGCGCCGCCTCCGCGAAGCCGATGCGGCGGGCCGGCGCCACCGGGGATTTGCCGGCGGCGCGTTCCAGCGCCAGCCGCGCATCGCCCTGGCGCCCCGCCTTCAGGGCCGAATCGACGAAGACCTGTTCCAGCACATCCTGCTGGGCATGGCTGCCGCCGAGACGGTACAGCCCGCCCAGGGCCGGGCGCAGCGCGGCGCAGGCCTCGTCATGGCGGCTCTCGGCATGGAAGGCGACAGCGCGGGTGGCGGGCAGCGCCGCCTCCCGCAGGATGCGGGCGTGGTGGGTATTGCCCCGCGCCGCCTCCTCCAGCGTCGTCAGCAGGCGGCCGGCGGCCTCCCACCGTCCCGTCGCGGTCAGGGCCATCATCCAATGCGGTTGGGTGAAGGCCGAAAGGGTGTCGCCGATGCGCGCCTCCGCCTTGTCCGCCAGCTCGCCCCAGCGATCGCCCACGGCGACGCCGCGCAGCCCCAGCCGGAACAGCATGGAGGCGGCGTTCTGCACGTCGATATACAGGTCCGGCTGCGCCAGATGGACCTTGGATTCACGGTTGCGGAAGCGCGTGTCGTAGAGGTGCAGCACACCCTCGAAATCGCGATGCTCCATCAGGAACATGGCCTGGTGCCACCAGAGATGGTGCATCAGGTTGTTGCCCCCCTCCCAATTCGGCTCCAGCGCGGCGATCCAGTCCAGCCCCTCGCTGCGGCGGCCCTGCATTTCCAGCACATGGGCGACGCCATGCGCGGCCCAGAGGTCGGCGGGGTCCAGCGCCACGGCCTGTCGGCCGGCATATTCGGCGATGGTGTAGCTGCCGGTTTCCTCATGGGCGAAGCAGCGGCAGGCGAGCACGCTGCCATAGCCGGCGATATCCTCCGCCCAGCTGGGCATCACCTGTTCCACAAGCCCGACCATCCGGTCCGGCGCGCCGATCCAGAAGGCGCAGAAATGGTGCAGGCGGAAGGCCAGCAGGTCGCGCGGGTGGTCCGCGGTGATCTGTTCCCAGATCGACAGCGCCTTTTCCGGCGTGCCGTCGATCCAGGCCGAAAGCGCCGCCATATGGGCCTTTTCGCGCGGATTGGCGGGCAGCGCCTGCGCCTTGGCCAGCGCCCCGGCGGCGCGGCCGAGCAGGCCGCGGTCATAGGCCAGCATGGCGAAGCAGCCGGCCATCACCTGGCCGAGCGGCGCGGTCGGGTCGGCCGTGAGGAAGGCCTTCAGCCGCAGCCCGGTGTCGAAGCGGTATTTCAGAAAGCCCTCGATCGCATGGTCGAAGGCGCGCGCTGCCTCCTCGGAGGCAACGGTCAGGGTGTTTCCCTGGGCATCTTGGTGCATTGGACGCTTCCCTCAGAAAGTCTCGACCCAGGGCCGCAGCTCGATCTCGGCCGACCAGGCATTTCGGGGCTGGCGGATGGCGGCCAGCGCGGCGGTGGCGATGGCGTCCGGGTCCAGCAGCGTGTCCTGGCCCGTCTCCGGGCGGCGCTCGCTGCGGATGCCGCCATCGACGACGATATGGACCACATGGACGCCCTGCGGATGCAGCTCCCGCGCCAAAGCCTGCCCGAGCCCTCGCAGCGCGAACTTGCCCATGGCGAAGGGGGCGGAGCGGCCGAAACCCTTCACCCCGGCGGAGGCGCCGGTCAGTAGGATGGTCCCCGCCTTGCGCGGCAGCATATGGGCGGCGGCCTGCTGGGCGACGAGGAAGGCGCCGAAGGCGCAGACTTCCAGCGTGCGGCGCACATCCTCCGGCGCCAGATCCACGGTTGGGCCGCGCACGCGGAAGGAGGCGTTGTAGAGCACCACCTCCGCCTCCGCCGCCTGCGGCGTGGCGAACAGGGCGGCGACCTGGGCGGGGTCGCTGGCATCGCAGCGATGCAGGCTGGCGCCGGTCTCGGCGGCCAAAGCGCCCAGCTTGCCGGTATCCCGGGCGGCGAGCGCCACGCTGTAGCCCTCGGCGGCCAGAAGCCGCGCGAAACTGGCCGAAAAGCCTGGCCCGGCGCCGACGATCAAGGCTTTTGGCATGGCGTTTCCCCTAACCCGCGCGTGGCGCGAACAGGATGATCGCCGCCCCGCCGAGGCATAGCAACAGGCCCATCAGGTCGTAGCGATCCGGCCTCGCCCCCTCCACCGCCCACATCCAGGCCAGCGAGGCGGCGATATAGACGCCGCCATAGGCGGCATAGGCGCGGCCGGCGAAGGGCGTGTCGATGCGGGTCAGCGCCCAGGCGAAGAAGGCCAGGCAGGCGAGGCCTGGCATAAGCCACCAGGCGCTCCGCCCCTCCCGCAGCACCACCCAGACGGCGAAGCAGCCGGCGATTTCCGCCACCGCCGCCAGGGCGTAGAAGGCGAGCGCGGTCAGTCGATGCCTTCCAGCAGCCCACACAGGGTGCTGCATCGCGCGGCGAGGTCGGTCCAGATGATGTGCTCATGCGGCGCATGGGCGCCGGCGCCGGTGCAGCCCAGCCCGTCCAGGGTCGGGATGCCGAGGGCGGCGGTGAAATTGCCGTCCGACCCGCCGCCACGATGCTGCTTCGGCAGGGTATAGCCCGCCGCCGCGGCCAGGGCCTTGGCCTGTTCGTAGAGCGCGACGATCTCGCCATTCTCGGCGAAGGGCGGGCGGTTCATGCCGCCGGTGATCTCGATGCGGATGCCGTCCTGCTCCCCGGCGAGGCCCAGAATCAGCGCCTCCATCCGCTCCCCTTCCGCGATGGTCGGCACGCGCAGGTCCACCTCCGCGCTGGCCTCGGGCGGGATGACATTGGGACGGGTGCCGCCGAGGAAGGGGGCGACATTGGTGGTGATGCCGGCCGCGAGGTCGGTCATCTCATGGATCTTCAGCACCAGGCGGGAGAGCGCGACGACGGCGCTGCGCCCCTCCGCCCAGTTGCCGCCGGCATGGGCGGAGACGCCATGGACCTTGATAACGAAACGCCCCACGCCCTTGCGCGCGGTGACGCAGGCGCCGCCGGCCCCGGCGGGTTCGGGGATCAGCACGGCGCGGGCGCCGCGGGCGGTCTGTTCGATGATGTCCCGGCTGGTCGGGCTGCCGACCTCCTCATCCGGGGTCAGCAGCAGCACGATCGGCCGCTTGGTCGGGATTTTCTGGCGCAGGATTTCCCGCACGCTGTGAAACGCCATGAAGGACCCGGCCTTCATGTCGTAGATGCCGGGGCCATAGGCCTTGTCGCCCTCGATCTTGAAGGGCATCGGCCCGGCCAGGCTGCCATGGTCCCAGACCGTGTCGAGATGGCCCGCCACCATCACCGGCGCCTGGTTGCTGCCGGCCTCGGCCGGGGTGCGGCAGATCAGCGTGTCACCGAAGCCGTCCCGGCCCGGGATGCGGGTGATCTCGCCGCCAACGGCGGAAAGCGCCGCCTCGCAGCGGTCGACCAGCTTGTTCACCGCCGCCGGGTCGGTCGTCGGCGTCTCCTGCTCCACCCAGAGCCGCAGCTCCTCCAGAAGCTGTTCCGAGGTGCCGATCGTGGTGGCAGGCATGCTGGCTTCCCTGAGCTGGACTGGAGGCCCGTTGTGGCAACTCGCCCGGGCCTTGTCGATCCGGCGAGGCAGGGCTAACGCAGCTGTTGCGCGGTGCAGCATGGAGGTAGGACGTGGCCGAAACCAAACGGGTTTGCGTGTTCTGCGGCTCCATGACCGGCGCCCGGCCCGAATATGCCGAAGCCGCGCGGGAGTTGGGGCGGGAAGTGGCGCGGCGCGGCATGGGCCTGGTCTATGGCGGCGGCGCCGTCGGGCTGATGGGCATTGCCGCGGATGCGGCGCTGAGCGCCGGGGCGGAGGTGATCGGCGTGATCCCGCACGGCCTGCTGAAGCGCGAGGTCGGCCATGGCGGCGGCGTGGAGATGCACATCGTCGACACGATGCATGAGCGAAAGGCCAAGATGGCGGCGCTGTCGGATGGCTTCATCGTGCTGCCCGGCGGCTATGGCACGCTGGAGGAGGCGGTGGAGGCACTGACCTGGGCGCAGCTCGGCATCCAGGCCAAGGGCGTGGTCTTCCTCGACGTCGCCGGCTTCTGGCAGCCCTTCCTGAAGACCCTGGACTTCATGCTGGAGCAGGGTTTCGTGCGGGAGACGCAGCGGCCGCTCGCCATGCGCGCCACCACGGTGGCGGAGGCGCTGGACAAGCTGGACGCCTTTGCCCTGCCCAGCGGCACCCTGCCCTGGCTGCGGCCCGACCAGACGTGACACCCACCATCATCCAGGACTGGCACGCGGTGCCGGCCGCACTTCGCGGCGCCACCCTGGCGCTGGGCAATTTCGACGGCGTGCATCTGGGCCATCTGGCGGTGCTGCGCGCCGCCCATGCGGCGCGGCCCGACCTGCCCTTGGCGGCCCTGACCTTCGAGCCGCATCCGCGCGAGCACTTTCGGCCCGAGGACCCACCCTTCCGCCTGACCCTGCTGCCGGCCAAGGCGCGGGCGCTGGCGGAACACGGCGTGGTCACGGTCTTCGCCCTGCCCTTCGATGCGCGGCTGGCCGCCATGCCTGCCGAGGCCTTCGTCGCGCAGGTGCTGCACGAGTCCCTCGGCGCCAGGCACCTGACCTGCGGCGCCGACTTCGCCTTCGGCCATCGCCGTGGCGGCGATGTGGCATTCCTGGCGCGCCAGGCGGAGGCGCGCGGCATCGGCCTGACCGTGGTGCCGCCGGTGGTGGATGAGGGCGGGCCGATCTCCTCCACCCGCATCCGCCGGGCCTTGCAGGACGGCTATCCCGACCGCGCCGCCGCCGAGCTGGGTCGGGCCTGGGAGGTGCGCGGGGTGGTGTTCCATGGCGACAAGCTGGGGCGCGAGCTCGGCTGGCCCACCGCCAATATCCTGCTCGGCCGGCATCTGGAACCGGCGCGCGGCGTCTATGCCGTGCGCGTGGCGCTGGCGGATGGGCGGGTGGTGGATGGCGTGGCCAATGTCGGCCGCCGGCCGACCCTCGGCGGCGACCCGGTGACCCGGCTGGAAAGCCATCTGTTCGATTTCAGCGGCGATCTCTACGACCAGGAGATCGGCGTGCGGCTGGTGCGCTTCCTGCGTGCGGACGCGGCCTTCTCGGGGCTGGACGCGCTGAAGGCCGCGATCGCGGCGGATGCGGCGGAAGCGCGGCGGGTGCTGGCCGAGGCGTAAGGCGGGAGGGTTCTGGGCCCTCCCGCACCCGTCTCAGCGCGTCGCGCGCACCAGTTGGCCGGGGCGCGCGCCGGTTTCCTGGCCACGCTCCATGATCGGCTGGCCGGAGACGATGGTCATATCGTAGCCCTCCACGCGCTGCACCAGGCGGCGGCCGCCGGCGGGCAGGTCGTAGATCATCTCCGGGTGGTGCAGGCGCAGCGCGTCGAAGTCGATGACGTTCACATCGGCCTTCTTGCCGACCTGCAAACGGCCGCGATCGGTCATACCGAAGAAATCCGCCGTCTCGCTGGTCTGCCGCTTCACGGCGAATTCCAGCGACACGCGATCGCCCCGCGCCCGGTCGCGCACCCAATGGGTCAGCATGAAGCTGGGCATGGAGGCATCGCAGATCACGCCGCAATGCGCGCCGCCATCGGACAGGCCGTTCACCGTATGCGGGTGCAGCATCATGTCATGCACGACCGACAGGTCGCCGCCGACATAGTTCACCACGGGGAAGTACAGCATCCGCCCGCCATCCTCGGCGGTCAGGTAGTCGTAGCAGAAGGCTGCGGGATCCTGCCCCGCCTGGGCAGCGAGCGCCGCAATCGACCGCTCCGGCGGCGGCTCGTAGTCAGGCGGGTCGCCCAGGGCGAACATATTGTCCCAGCGCGTCGCGATCTGCCGGGACAGCGGCGGCACCACATGCAGCAGCCGCTGCGAGGCTTCCTCCGCCAGAATCTTGGCGCGAATGGCCGGCTCCCGCAGTTTTGCCAGCTGTTCCTTCGGTGGCAGAGCGGCCAACTCATGAAAACCCTCGCGCAGGGCGAAGGGGTTCAGGGACGTCGTCAGGCCGAGGATCAGGCCGACCGGGCGGCAGGCCACCTGGGCGGAGAGCGGCAGGCCATCGGCGCGTGCGGCATCCACATTGCTCATCAGGCGGCGCCAGCGCTGCGGGTCGTAGTTGCGATCCGTCAGCAGGAACCACACTGGGCGGCCGGAGATGGTCGAAAGCTCCCGCATCCACCGGAAATCGGCCGCCTCATCCTCGAAGTCCGACAGCATGCCGAACGTGCCACGGCCGGCGCGGCCCATGGCGCGGCCGATGGCCAGCAGTTCCTTCTCCTCGGCATAGCGGCCGGGCACCAGGTCGCCGGTCGGCGTCTTGTGCTGGTCGGTGCGGGAGGTGGTGAAGCCGAAGGCGCCGGCGCGGAGCGCATGCTCCGTAAGCGTCGCCATCTCCTCCATGTCCTCGGCCGTCGCGGCCTGCCGGTTCAACCCGCGCTCGCCCATCACATAGACCCGCAACGGGTGGTGGGCGATCTGGGCGCCGATATCGATGGTGCGCGGCATGGAGCCGAGCACGTCGAGATATTCCGGGAAACTCTCCCAGTTCCACTTCAGCCCTTCGGTCAAGGTAATGCCGGGGATGTCCTCCACCCCCTCCATCAGGTCGATCAGCGCCTTGTGGTCGCGCTTGCGCACCGGGGCGAAGCCGACGCCGCAATTGCCGAACAGCACCGTCGTGGCGCCGTGCCAGACGCTGGGGGCGAGAACCGGGTCCCAGGTGGCCTGGCCGTCATAATGCGTGTGCACATCGACCCAGCCCGGCGTGACCAACCGGCCTTCCGCCGGCACGTCGCGCTTCGCCGGGCCGGCCTTGTCGCCCACCTGGGTGATGCGGTCGCCATCGATGGCGAGGTCCCCGGTGAAGGCGGGCTGTCCGGTACCGTCCACGATGGTGCCGCCGCGGATGACCAGGTCGTGCATGGGATGCCCTTCTGCTGATGCGCCCGTGGAAGGGCACTTGCATCCCAGGCTTGAAATCTTTGTCGGGAGCGGTGTCAATGCGGCCGGGGCGAATGAGGGACCAAATTGATGACGATCGAACGGCGCGACCTCCTGCTCGGCGCCGCGGCGCTGGCCGCGGGCAGCAGCCTCGGCGCCCCGGCGGTGCTGGCCCAGCGCGGCGGCCGCACCCTGCTGCTGGCCGCCCCCGGCGCGCCGGAGGGGTTCGAGGGCGATGCGCTGCGCCCCGGCACGCAGGAAGTCGTGGTGCAGGTCTATGAGGGTCTGACCCGCTACGGCCGCACCACCCGCGACGGCCGCCCCTACCTCAACCCCGACGTCATCGAGGGCCATCTGGCGGAAAGCTGGACCAGTTCAGAGGACGGCAAGAGCTGGGTGTTCAAGCTGCGCCAGGGCGTCAAAAGCGCCTATGGGAATGAGCTGACGGCGGCGGATGTGGAATGGAGCTGGGCCAAGTCCTTCGCCCAGCGCCGCACCGGCAATTTCATCGCCAGCGTCGCCAATGTCACCGCGGTGAAGGCGACCTCCCGCTATGAGGTGGAATTCATCCTCTCCGCCCCCAGCATGATCCTGCTCTCGGCGCTGACGCTCTACGTGCCGGGCATCTACGACTCGACCGAGGTGAAGAAGCACGCCACCGCCGAGGACCCCTGGGGCCTGAAGTGGATGGAGACCAACACAGCGGGCTTCGGCGCCTATCACCTGGAAAGCCTGCGCTCCGGCGAGCAGGCGGTCTTCGTGTCCAATCCGAACTATTTTCGCGAACAGCCGCATTTCAACCGGGTGATCTTCCGGGCCGTGCCGTCGGCCGCATCGCGCATCACGCTGCTGCGCAGCGGCCAGGTGCAGTGGATCCATCGCCCGCTGCTGCAACAGGTGGCGGAGCTGCGGGCGGATCGTCGCGTGAAGACGCAGGACAGCTTCGGCCGCACCATCTCCTCCATCCGCATGAACCTGCGATTCGCGCCCTTCGACAACAAGCTGGTGCGGCAGGCCTTCAACTACGCGGTGGACAAGCAGGCACTGATCCAGGGCGTGTATTTCGGTCTGGCCGAGCAGGCACGTTCCATCATCCCGCCCATTGTCGCCGGCTACGACCCCAGCGCCTTCAACTACGACTACAATCCGGAACGTGCGAAGGCGCTGCTGGCCCAGGCGAATTTCGACTTCAACCAGAATATCGAGATCTTCTACAGCCAGATCTTCAATTGGGAGGAGCCGCTGACCATCCAGGTCGCCTCCCAGCTTCAGTCGATCGGGGTGAAGGCGCGGGCGGTGCGGATCAGCGACAGCGACATGCGCGCACGTGGCGCGCCCTCGCGGCAGGACATGCCGATCTTCTCCTTCGAGGACGGGCCGATCGTGCTGGACCCGGTCTATACCACCTATCTCCTGGCGCATTCCCAGGGCGTGTCGAACCGCGCCCGCTTCGCCGATCCGCGCATGGATGCGCTGATCGACGAGGCACGGACGAGCCTGGACGTGCCGCGGCGGAATGATCTGATGCGCCAGGCGCAGGCGCTGTGGATGGAGGAGGCGCCCTGGATCGCCACGGTCTATCCCAGCGTGTGGGAGGCGATGGCGCCCAATATCTCCGGCTGGTGCCCGCATCCGGATGACCATGAGCGCTGGTACGATCTGAAGGTGGGTTGATGACCGGACTGCTCGCACGACGAATCATCCTCGTCGTGCCGTTGCTCGCGGTGATCCTGCTGTTCACCTTCCTGCTGGTGCGGATCAGCGGCGGCGACCCCGTGGGCCTGCTCGCCGGCCCCACCGCGACGACCGAGGAAATCGCGCTGGTCCGCGCTTCGCTGGCGCTCGACCAGCCGATCTGGGTGCAGTTCGGCGTCTATATGGGGAAGGTGCTGCAGGGCGATCTGGGCCAGAGCTGGCTTAGCAACCGGCCGGTATTGGCGGAGATCCTGGACCGCGCGCCGGCGACCATCGAGCTGATGTTCTGGGGCGTGCTGATCGGCGCCGGCCTCGGCATTCCCGCCGGGCTGCGCGCCGCCTTCCGCCCCGATGGCGGCTTCGACCAGATCACGCGCTTCCTGTCGCTGCTGGGCTTTTCGGTGCCGACCTACTGGCTCGGCCTGATCATGCTGTTCGTGTTCTTCTACCTGCTCGGCTGGGCGCCGCCGGGGATGGGGCGCATCGACCTTTTCTTGACGCCGCCGGACCGCATCACCGGCAGCTATCTGATCGACGGGCTGCTGGCCGCGGATTGGGAGGCGGCCGGGTCGGCCTTCAGCCAGCTGGTGCTACCGGTGCTCTGCGTGGCGATCATTTCCGCCGCGCCGATCATCAAGCAGACGCGGGCCATCGCGCTGGAAGTGCTGGCCTCCGACTACATCCGCTATGCCCGCGCGCAGGGGCTGCCGCATGGGCAGATCCGCGCCATGGCGCTGCGCAACAGCATGACGCCGGTGGTGACCTTCATCGGCACGGAGATCACCGGACTGGTGGGCACCACCTCCCTCATCGAATACGTCTTCGCCTGGGGCGGTCTTGGACAGTACGGGCTGTCCGCCATCATCGCCGGGGATTTCGCGGTGGTGCAGGGCTATGTGCTGATGCTGGCGCTGTTCTCCGTGCTGGTCTTCCTGGCCGTCGATGTCTTCGTGATGCTGACCGAACCGCGCGCGGGGGCGGCACCATGAGCACGACGGTGGCCCCGGCACCGCGCTGGGCGCTTCGCCTCGCCGGCATCACGCGGCGCAGCCCGACTCTGGCCATCGGCGCGGCGATCCTGATCGGCTTCGCGCTGATGGCGATCCTGGCGCCCTGGATCGCACCCTTCGATCCGGTGCAGGCAGATGCACGCAACGTGCTGGCGCCGCCGGGCGGGGCGCATCCCTTTGGCACCGATGGCAATGGGATGGATGTGCTATCCCGCGTCATCGCCGGCGCCAGCTGGGCCTTTGGCATCGCCATTCCGGCCGTGCTGGTGGGGCTGCTGGTAGGCGTGCCGCTCGGCCTCTACACCGGTTATCGCGGCGGCTGGCCGGACGAGATCATGATGCGCGGCTTCGACGCGCTGCGGGTGTTTCCTTCGATCATCCTTGCCTTGGCCGTGGTCGCCGCCGCGGGTCCCTCGCTGTTGAACGTGGTGCTGGTGATCGGTTTTCTGGACAGCCCGGTCTTTGCCCGGGTCGTGCGGGCGGAGGTGATCGCGCTGCGGGGTTCCACCTTCGTCGAATCCGCGGTCTCCGCCGGCAATCCGACCTGGCGCATCCTCTTCGTCCATATCCTGCCCAATGCCATCCAGGGCGCCATGGCGCAGACCGCGGTGCGCGCGGCCTGGGCCGTGCGCATCTCCGCCACGCTGGCCTTCCTCGGCGTCGGCATCCAACCGCCAACACCGGAATGGGGCGCGATGATCCGCCAGGGCGCCGAATACCTTGTCACCGGCCAATGGTGGGTCGGCATTTTTCCGGGCATCGCGCTCATCCTGATGGTGCTGGGGCTGAACATGCTGGGCGATGGGATGCAGGACATGCTCGACCCGCGCCGGAAGGCGGCCACACGGTGAAACTCATACGTTGGATGGATGGCCTGCGGCCGGCACGCTTCGCCGGCCGAGCGGCCGAATGGCCGCCGCGCCTTATGGCGCGTAGCCAAGCCCCCGGAGGGGGCGCCCGGCGCTTGAGGGCGTCGATATGACATTGCTTTCCGTCGAAGACCTGCACACCCACTTCATCTCGCGTGACCTGGACAACCAGATCCGCACGGCGCGAGCGCTGAACGGCGTGTCCTTCTCGCTCGACGCCGGGCGTATCCTGGGGCTGGTGGGGGAAACGGGCGCCGGCAAATCGCTGACCGCCACCTCCATCATGGGCCTGCTGCGCCCACCCGCCCGCGTGGTCGGCGGCCGCGCACTGTTCGAAGGGCGCGACCTGCTGGCGATGCCGGAGGGCGAGATCAACGCCCTGCGCGGCCGCGACATGGCGTTGGTGGTGCAAAGCCCGAAATCCTCGCTGGACCCGCTCAGCCGCATCGGCGACCAGCTGGTGCGCATCCATCGCGCGCATCGCAAGGCCAGCGAACGGCAGGCGCGGGAAAGGGCCGTTCAGATGCTGGCCTCGCTCGGCATCCCGGACCCGTCGCGGCGCATGCAGGCCTGGCCTCATGAATTGTCGGGCGGCATGGCACAGCGCGTGCTGATCGCCCTCGCTTTGATGAACGAGCCCCGCCTGCTGATCGCGGATGAGCCGACGACGGGGCTGGATGTGACGGTGCAGGCGCAGATCCTGGACCTGCTGCGCGACCTGGTGCGGCGCACAGGCATCGGCGCCATCATCATCACCCATGACCTGGGCGTGGTGGCGCATTACTGCGACGAGATGGCGGTGATGTATGCCGGCACCATCGTGGAAAGCGGCCCGGTGCGGCAGGTCTTTGCCAATCCCACCCACCCCTATACCGCCAACCTGATCGGCGCGACGCCGGAGCGATTGAAGCTGGGCGCCGCGCGCACCGTGGGCGGGCCGCCACCCAATCTGTTTCGCCTGCCGGAGGGTTGCGCCTATCGCGATCGCTGCCCGCAGGCCGGCGCCGATTGCGCCATTCCGCCGCCCGATGTGGCGCTGGGCGAGGGCCACGTCGCCCGATGCCATCGGGTGGCGACATGACGCCCGTCCTCGACGTCGAAGGGCTGGAAAAGCGCTTCCCGGCCCAGGGCGGCCGCACCGTCCATGCCGTGAATGGCGTGTCCTTCACCATCAATGCCGGCGAGACGCTCGGCGTGGTCGGCGAAAGCGGCTCCGGCAAATCCACTATCGGCCGCGCCGTCATCCGCCTGCTGAAGCCCGATGGCGGGCGCGTCCGCTTCCAGGGGCGGGACATCACCCGCCTGCCGGAATCCGCCTGCCGCCCGCTGCGGGCGGAGATGCAGATGGTGTTCCAGGACCCCTGGAGCGCCCTGAACCCGCGCATCCGCATCGGCGAGCTGATCGCCGAACCGCTGCTGCTGCACACGAAACTCTCGCGCAGCGAACGCCAGGACCGCGCGGAGCATCTGGCGCGCCGCGTGCGGCTGACCACCGAACTGCTGACGCGCTATCCCTCCGAACTCTCGGGCGGGCAGTTGCAGCGCGTCTGCATCGCACGCGCCATCGCCACCCAGCCGAAGCTGATCGTGCTGGACGAGCCGACCAGCTCCCTGGATCTGTCCGTGCGCGCCGGCATCCTGGAATTGCTGGCGGAGCTGAAGGCGGAAACCGGGGCGGCGATGATGTTCATCAGCCACGACCTGGGCACGGTGAAGCTGATTTCGGACCGCATCATGGTGCTGTATCTGGGCGGCGTGGTGGAATACGCGCCCGCCGCCCAGGTTTTCGCGGCCCCCGCGCATCCCTATTCGCAGGCGCTGATGTCCGCGCATCTGCCGGCGGACCCCACGGCGGTGCTGCGACGGCATGTGCTGGAAGGGGAGGTCCCCTCCCCCATCAACCTGCCCCCAGGCTGCCATTTTGCCAGCCGCTGCCCGGTGGCGGTGCCGAACTGCCGCATCCATGCGCCGGAACTGCGCGCGGTGCGGGGCGATGTGCGGCACCACGCCGCCTGCCTGCGCATCGCGGAGGGCGCGAACCGCATTCCGGAGTTGCAGCATGGATGAGCTGAAGCGCGAGTTGCTCGCCGCCTATCACATCCTCGATGTGCACGGGCAGAATGCCGGCATCGCCGGCCATCTGACGGCGCGGGCGCCGGGCGGGCAAAGCTTCTGGTGCCATGGCTATGGCCAGGGGTTCGAGGAGGTGCGCGCCGCCGATCTGCACCATGCCGATATGGCGCTGCGCGTTCTCTCCGGCCCCGGCCGCATCAACCCATCCCTGGTCATCCATACGGGGCTCTACGCCGCGCGGCCGGATGTGAACTGCGTGATCCACACCCACAGCCCCCATGCGGTGATGCTGACCGCCACCGGCGAGAACCTGCTGCCGCTGTTCCAGAGCGCGCTGATGTTCCAGGGCGACTGCACCCTGCATGCCGAATATGGCGGCATCGTCGATACCGAGGAGACCGGCGTGGAGATGGCCCAGGCCCTCGGCCCGCGCCGCGCCCTGCTGCTGGCCAATCACGGTGCGCTGCTGGTCGGCCGCAACGTCCGGGAGGCGGTCCATTGCGCCATCATGCTGGACGAGGCCTGCCGCATCCAGCTCGGCGCCATGGCCGCCGCCTGTGGCCGGCCGCTGCACCAGGTGGATGACGCGACGGCGGCGGAGGCCAAGCGCTTCCTGCTCTCCGACAAGGTGCTGGCGCTGCGCTGGGACCACTATCTGCGCCGCACCCTGACCGCCCGGCCCTGGCTGACGGAGGAACTGGCGAAGCTGTAGCGCTTGGCGCCGCAAGCGCCATGAAACCGTCACGTGACGGGCCGTTCCGGCTGCGCCATCAAGCCGCGCGGAACGCCCGGAGCTGCCACCATGTACCGCCGCACCCTGACCGCCACCGCCATCGCGCTGGCCTGCACCCTGCTGCCGCCCCAGGCCGAGGCACAGCAGCGCACCCGCCTGACCGTCTACACGGCGTTGGAGAATGAGCAGCTCGCCCCTTTCAAGCGGGCCGCCGAGGCCGCGGTGCCTTCCATCGAGATCGCCTGGGTGCGCGATTCCACCGGCATCATGACCGCCCGCCTGATCGCGGAGCGCGAGAATCCGCGGGCCGACATGGTCTGGGGCCTTTCCGTGTTCTCGCTGCTGCAGATGGAAGCGCAGAACATGCTGGAGCCCTACACCCCGCAGGGGGCCGAGGCGCTGCGCGCGAATTTCCGCTCCGACCGCAGCCCGATGACCTGGACCGGCATGGATGCCTTCGTCTCGGCCATCTGCTTCAACACGGTGGTGGCGCAGCAGCGCAACCTGCCGCGGCCGAGCACCTGGGCCGATCTGCTGAACCCGGCCTATCGCGGCCAGATCGTCATGCCGAACCCGGCCTCCTCCGGCACCGGTTTCCTCAGCGTGGCGGGCTGGCTCGGCGCCAAGGGCAATGACGCGGCCTGGACCTTCATGACCGGCCTGCATGACAACATCCAGGTCTATACCCATAGCGGCAGCGCCCCCTGCAACAACGCCGCCCGCGGCGAATATGGCCTCGGCATCTCCTTCGACATGCGCGCCGTGACCCTGCGCAACCAGGGCGCGCCGATCGAGATCATCGTGCCGACCGATGGCGTCGGCTTCGACCTGGAAGCCACCGCCATCATGCGCGGCAGCCGCAACCTGGAAGCGGCGAAGCGCCTCGCCGATTTCGCCGTCAGCCGCCCGGCGATGGAGCTCTATGGCCGCTACTACGCGCTGGTCGCCCTGCCCGGCGTGCAGCCCTCCGTGCAGAACTACCCGGCGGAGTTCGAGCAGCGCCTGGTCGAGCAGAATTTCCGCGACGTGGCGCTGCGCCGCGACGCGATCCTGCGCGAATGGGCCAGCCGCTTCGACAGCAAGTCGGCGCCGCGCAACTGATGAGCGCGCAATTGGCCGTGGCACCGACCGCGGCCAGCGCGGTTGCGGCGCCGCCCTATCTGGTGGTGGAACAGGTGTCGAAGCATTTCGGCACCACCATTGCCTTGGAACGCGCGAGCCTGACGGTGGCGGCGGGCGAATTCGTCTGCTTCCTCGGCCCGTCGGGCTGCGGCAAGACCACCCTGCTGCGCGCCATTGCGGGGCTGGACCCCGCGACCAGCGGCCGCATCATGCAAGATGGGCGGGACATCACCTTCCTGCCGCCGGCGGCGCGGGATTTCGGGATTGTCTTCCAGTCCTACGCGCTGTTTCCGAACCTCAGCGTGACCGACAATGTCGGCTACGGCCTGCGCGGCCGCGCCTGGCCCGCACCACGCCGCACCCAGCGCGTGGCAGAATTGCTGAGCCTCGTCGGCCTTTCGGAACATTCGAGAAAGTATCCGGCGCAGCTTTCGGGCGGACAGCAGCAGCGGGTCGCGCTAGCGCGCGCTTTGGCCGCGGAGCCCGGGCTGCTGCTGCTGGATGAGCCGCTTTCGGCGCTGGATGCCCAGGTGCGGCTGCATCTGCGCCAGGAACTGCGTGCCTTGCAGCGCCGCCTCGGCGTGACCACGGTGATGGTGACCCATGATCAGGAGGAGGCGATGGGCGTCTCCGACCGCATCGTTGTCATGTCCCGCGGCCATATCGAGCAGATCGGCACGCCGGAGACCATTTACCGCCACCCGGCGAGTGCCTTCGTCGCCGGTTTCGTCGGCCATGCCAGCCAGTTCGATGCGGTGGTGGATGCGCCGCCCGGCACATTGCTGGCCGATGGATTGCAACTGCCCTGCCTTGGCGCGCGGAAGATGCTGTATGGCGCGCCGGTGCGAGCCTTCATCCGGCCGGAGGATGTCGCCCTCGGCCCCACCGCCACGGCGCTGGAGGGCCACTTCGCTGCCCGTGTGCTGCACCAGGAATTTCTGGGGCCGATCTGCCGCGTGACATTGCAGGTCGGCCGGCTGCAACTGGAGGCGGATGTGAACCCCGCCATCGCGCCCGCCATCGGCGAGGTGCTGCTGGCCGCGCTGCCGGCGGAGCGGCTGATGGTGTTCCCGCGGGATGTCTGACGCGGCCCTGCCCTCCGGGGCCGCCGTGCCGCTGGAGGCCCGGCTGCTGCGCGGCGGGTTGCTGCTGGCTTTCACGGTCCTGCTGGCGGGGCTGGTTTTGCCGCTCGGCACGCTGCTGCTGCGCGCCTTCCAGGACCCGCAGGGCAGTTTCGTCGGCCTGCGGAACTTCGCCGAATACGCCACCACGCCGAGCCTGCGCCTGGCCGCCTGGAACAGCGTCTGGACCGCCGGGCTGACCACCGCGCTCGTGGTGCCGCTGGCCTTCGGCTTCGCCTATGCGCTGACCCGATCCTGCATCCCCGCCAAGGGCATCTTCCGCGCCGTGATGCTGCTGCCGGTGCTGGCCCCGTCCCTGCTGCCGGCACTGGCGCTGATCTATCTGTTCGGCAACCAGGGCATGCTGCGCGACCTGCTGTTCGGCCACAGCATCTATGGCCCGATCGGCATCATCGTGGCGCAGGTCTTCTACTGCTTCCCCCATGCGGCGCTGATCCTTGTGGTGGCGCTGTCCACCGCCGATGCGCGGCTGTATGAGGCGGCGACGGTGCTGCGCGCCGGCCATCTCCGCATATTCGGCACGGTGACGTTGCCGATGGCGCGCTACGGGCTGGTTTCCGCCAGCGTCGTGGTCTTCACGCTGGTGGTCACGGATTTCGGCATTCCGAAGGTGATCGGCGGGCAATTCCCGGTGCTGGCGACGGATGTCTACAAGCAGGTCGTCGGGCTGCAGAATTTCAACATGGGCGCCGTGGTGGGGCTGGTGCTGCTGTTGCCGGCCCTGCTCGCCTTCGCCGCGGATCGCTGGGCCAACCGGCAGCGCAGCGGCATGCTGTCAGGCCGCGCCGTGCCCTATGTGCCCGCCCCGCGCCGAGCCCGGGACCTGCCGCTGCTGGGGCTGTGCCTGCTGGTGGCGATGGCGCTGGTGGGGTTGGTGGCGGTGGCTGTCTGGGGGTCGCTGGTGACCTTCTGGCCCTACAATCTCAGCCTTACGCTCCAGAACTACGATTTCGACCGCTTCGACACCTCCGGCTGGACGGCGCTGTGGAATTCGGTGCGCATCGCCGCCACGGCGGCGATCATTGGCACCGCGCTGATCTTCACCACCGCCTGGCTGCTGGAACGTGGCGCGCCGGGCGGCGCCTTGGCCAGCGCGGTGCGCTTCATCGCGGGCGTGCCGCTGGCCGTTCCCGGGCTGGTGCTTGGCCTCGCCTTCATCCTGTTCTTCAACCACCCCGCCAATCCGCTCGGCTTCCTCTACGGCACGCTGGCGATCCTGGTGCTGAACGGCGTGGTGCATTTCTACACGGTGATGCATCTGACGGCGGTCACGGCGATCCGCCAGCTCGATCCGGAATTCGAATCGGTCGGCGCCTCACTCAAGGTGCCGGCGGTGGTGACCTTCGGGCGCGTGACGGTGCCGATCTGCCTGCCGGCGATCCTGGACATCGCCGTCTATGCCTTCGTCAACATCATGACCACCGTCTCCGCGGTGATCTTCCTCTACGGCCCGGATACCAAGCCCGCCTCCGTCGCCGTGGTGCATATGGATGAGGCGGGTCAGTCAAGCGCCGCGGCGGCGATGGCGGTGACTATCCTTGCCATCACCGCCTCCGTGAAACTCGCCCAGATCGCGACAACCGGCGCGGTGAACCGGCTGACGCAAGGCTGGCGGGCGCGGTAGTCCTCAGCGCGGGATGCGGCCTTCCAGCGGATAGGCCGGGTCGTTGTAGCCGGGCGTGGAGGGATGGCCGGTGGGCACCAGCCCATCGACCAGCGCCTCATCCTCCGCCGTGAAGCGGTATTCCAGCGCGCCGACATAATCCGCCCAATGCGCCTCCGTGCGCGGCCCGACGATGGCGCCGGTGACCAGCTTGTTGTTCAGCAGCCAGGCCAGCGCGAACTGCCCGGGCGAGATGCCACGTTCTGCCGCGCGCGCCGCCATCTCCGCCGCGATGCGCAGGCTTTCCGGACGCCATTCCGTCTCCATCATGCGCTTGTCCTGGCGCGCGGCGCGCGTACCCTCCGGTGGTGCGGCATCGGGCTTGTACTTACCGGTCAGCACGCCGCGCGCCAGCGGCGAATAGGGGAACACGCCGAGCCCGAGATGCGCGCAGGCCGGCAAATGCTCCACCTCCACCATCCGGTTCAAGGCGTTGTACAGCGGCTGGCTGACCACGGGGCGGTCTATGCCCGCCAGGTCGCACAGCCGGCAGATTTCCGCCACGCGCCAGGCGCGATGATTGGAGACACCGAAATAGCGGATCTTCCCGGCGCGGATCAGGTCGGCCATGGCATGCACAGCCTCCGCCAATGGCGTCGCGTGATCTTCCTTGTGCCAATAGAGAACATCGATGCAATCGGCGCCCAGCCGCTTCAGGGAGGCATCGACAGCCAGCATGATATGCAGCCTTGAAAGCCCGCCGCCATTCGGTCCCGGCATCACCGGATTGGCGAGCTTCGTCGCCAGCACCCACCAGGCGCGATCCGCGGCGATGGCGCGGCCCACCACCTCCTCCGACGCGCCGCCATTATAGCCATCCGCCGTATCGATGAAGTTGATGCCCTGGCCGCGCGCCGTATCGATGATGCGGCGGCTGGTCGGCTCATCCGTCGCGCCGCCGAACATCATGGCACCGAGACACAGCGGTGAGACCTTGAGGCCGCTGCGGCCCAGATTACGGTACTTCATCGGCTTTGTTCCTCCCATAGCACCGGCCGATTCAGACCTTCGGGCCATTAGGCCCTATGGCCATCGGACGGCCTCACCCCGGATTATGCAGATTCTCGCGCAATGTAGACCCGGCATAGGCGGTGCGAAACAGGCCCCGGCGTTGCAGTTCCGGCACCACCATGGTGCCGAACTCCTCGAAGCTCGTCGGCCAGGTCGTGGGCGGCAGGATGAAGCCGTCGCAGGCGCCGGACCTGAACCAATCCTCGATGATGTCGGCGATCATGGTCGGCGTGCCGGCCGTCAGGTCGCGGGGTCGGCGTACTGCTTCCGCGAAACTGATACCCTTGGCCTTCGCCACCTGCATCATGCGGTCGCGATGACCCTGCACGCCCTGATTTCCGCCTTGGCTCTCGATCGCCTCCGGCGTGTCCAGCAGGCTGAGATCGGCGGCCACGGCCCAGGAACTGGCGGCGAGCACCAATTCCGGATCGGCGAGCGAGGCGTAGAGCTCCGCCTTCTCCTTCGCGATCGATTCCGTTTCCCCAATCACCAGTTGCAGCGTGGGCAGCACGGCGCATTCATCAGGGTTGCGACCAATCGCCTCCATCCGGCCACGGATGTCGTTGCGGTAGGCGATGGCGGCGGATTTGGTCGCCGGCGAGCAGAAGATCATCTCCGCCCAGCGCGCGGCGAAGGTCCGGCCGCGCTCGGAGGACCCGGCCTGCATGATGACAGGCCGTCCCTGCGGGCTGCGCGGGATGGAAAGCGGGCCGCGGGACGATACGTGTTGGCCGACATAATTCGCGTAGCGGATCTTGCTCGCATCGGCGAAGACACCGCTGGCCTTGTCGAGCACCAAGGCATCCTCATCCCAGCCGTCCCATAGGGCGCAGCAGGCCTCCAGGACTTCGTCGGCGCGGTCGTAGCGCGTTTCCTTCGGCGGCAGGGATTCCGGGCCGCAATTCTGCGCTTCGAATTCCCGCGCCGTGGTCACCACGTTCCAGGCCACGCGGCCCTTGCTGAGCAGATCCAGCGAGCCCAGCGCACGCGCCAGGTTGTAGGGGTTGTGGAAGGTGGTCGACAGCGTGGCGCCCAGGCCGAGATGCTTCGTCACCCGAGCCATCAGCGGCAGCACCACCATCGGGTCCAGCATGCTGGTCTGCCCGCCGCGCCCCGCATAATCCGCAAAGTGGTTCTTATAGTTGTCCGGCAGACCCAGCCCATCGGCAAAGAAGCAGGCATCGAAACAGGCAGCTTCAAGCACGCGCGCGATATGCTCATAGCGCGACGGTTCGAACAGGTCGTGCAGCGTCGCCGTGGGGTGACGCCAGCTTCCAGGGTAGCTGGCACTCGGCCCGGTCTTCATATAGGCGACCAGGTGCATCTTCTTCATCGACGTCGCCTCACACATCCAGCCAGTTGAGCTTACGCGGCGGCGGCAGGTCCGGATTATTCGCCAGCATCCGCGCCCAGACCGCCTTGGTCACCGCCTGCGCTTCCTCGAGAAGCGCCTGTTCGTCCGTCACCAGCACCTTGCCATCCCGCAGCACGAATTCGCCATCCACCATCACGGATTCCACCGTGCCGGGATGACCGTAATGCACGATATTGCCGATGAGGTTCGTCACCGGACGCAGCGCCGGCGTGTTCAGGTTGAGGAAGGTGAGGTCTGCCTTCTTGCCGATCTCCAGGCTGCCGATATCGTCCTGCCGCCCGATGCTGCGCGCGCCATTGCGATTGCAGCTATCGAAGATGTCCTCCGGCTGCGGATCCGTGCCCTGCTGGTTCTCCGCGCCACGATGCACGATCAGGCCGATCTTCATGGCGTGGAACATGTCCTCCGTCATGTTGTCGGTGCCGAAGCAGATGTTGATGCCGGCACGGCGGATGGATTTCGCCAGCACCGGATGTGGGCCGCGGCGCGAACCATTGGCCGGGCAATGCACCATCTGCATGCCGCGTTCGCCCAGCAGCGCGATGTCACGCTCCGTCAGATAGGTCCAGTGCGCGCCGACCACATCAGGCTCTGCCCAACCGTGCCGCGCCAGATACTCCGCAGGGGTACAGTCGTACTTCTCGCGGATCACGCGAATCTCCTCCACCGACTGCGCGAGGTGGATGGTGCGCGGCATGTTGTGCTGCCGTGCGAGGTCCGTCAGCTTCTCCAGATATTCCGGCGTGCAATTGTCCGTCGCATGCGCCGCGATCTGGATCTGCAGGCGACCGTCATGGGTGTTGTGAAAGCGTTCGATGCCGGCCCGCGTGCGTTCGAGAAAACCTTCGCCAAAGGCGGGGTCCTGCGACCAGTCACCGTGGCGGATCTTCAGCGTGTTCACATCGGCGCAGTTCTCGCTGAGCACCAGACGTACGCGCAGCGATGCCATGGCGTCGGCATAATCGGGCACATGGCGGAAGGGATCGACGAAGGTGGTGGTGCCGGAACGGATGCCCTCCACAATGCCGAGCATGCCCATCACCGCCCGCTCATGCGGCGTCATCGTGTACGAAACCGGCGACATGTAGCCGTAGACGGCGTTGCCTGACCAATCCTCCACCGTGGCACGCAGCACGGTCAGGATCGTATGCGTATGGGCATTGACGAAGCCTGGCAGCACCGCCTTGCCGCGTCCCGCCATACGGGGAAGGTCCGGATGCGCCGCTTCCAGCTTCGCGGTCGGTCCGATATCGGCAATCCTGTCACCGCGAATCGCGATCGCCGCCCGATCAAAAACCGAGCGCTCTGCATCCTGGGTGACGATGACTGCATCCGTGACGAGCAAATCCATCGGCGACGTTTCTCCCAGATCCATGTCAAGGCGGTTGCGGTCGCATTGTACGGACAATACGATGTGCGCCACGAGCATGTCCGGGGAGACACCCATGCGCAAGACCCTGTTGGCCGCAACCGTCCTGGCACTGAGCGCCACGGGCATGGTGTCCGGTGCCGTGATGGCGCAGACCCTGACCATCGGTGTCGGCGGTGCCTTCACCTCGATGGACCCGCATTACCACACGCTGACCCCGAACAACGCCTTGAACAAGCACATCTTCGACCGGCTGGTCGGCACGGATGAGGATTTCCGCCTGCGCCCCGGCCTGGCGGAGTCCTGGACCTCGATCAGCCCGACCGTCTGGGAGTTCAAGCTGCGCCAGGGCGTCACCTTCCATGACGGCTCGCCCTTCACGGCGGAGGACATCGTCTCCACCTTCGCGCGCGTGCCGAATGTGCGGAACAGCCCCGGCAGCTTCACCATCTACACCCGCCAGGTGGAACGGCTGGAGGTGGTGGATGCGCATACGATCCGCATGCACACGCCCGCGCCCAACCCGCTGCTGCCCAATCTGATGAGCGGGATTTCCATCATCAGCCGGCAGTTCGGCACGGATATCGACACCGGCGACTTCAACAACGGCCGCGCCGCCCTGGGCACCGGCCCCTACCGCCTGGTCAGCTACACCCCGGGCAGCGAGGCGGTGATGGAGCGCAACCCCAACTGGTGGGGTCCGGCGCAGCCCTGGGCACGGGTGAATTACCGCATCATCGCCAATGACGCCTCCCGCATCGCAGCGTTGCGCGCCGGTGACGTGCAGGCGATCGATGCCGTATCCACCCGCGATGTGGACATGCTGAAGAACGACCAGAATATCCGCATCGCCAGCCGCGCCGCGCTGCGCAACATCTATCTCTATCTCGACCACCAGCGGGATGACACGCCGGGCGTGTCCGGCCCTAATGGCGAAAGGCTGGAACGCAGCCCGCTGCGCGACAACCGCGTGCGGCAGGCGCTGTCGCTGGCGATCAACCGGGATGCCATCGTCAGCCGCGTCATGGGCGGCTACGCCTCTCCCTCCGGCCAGTTCCTGGCGGAAGGCGTGATGGGCCATGATCCCTCGCTGAAGCCGGACCCCTTCAACGCCGCGCGCGCCCAGCAACTGCTGCGGGAAGCCGGCTACCCGAATGGCTTCCGCGTGATGCTGGCCGGGCCGAACAACCGCTACGTCAATGACGAGCAGATCATCCAGGCCGTGGCGCAGATGTGGGCGCGCATCGGTGTGCGGACCGATGTGCAGGCGATGCCGTCCAATGTCTATTTCAGCCGGTCCGCGCGCAATGAGTTCCCCATCGGTCTGTCCGGCTGGGGCACCGGCACCGGCGAGCCTGACAGCCCCATGGCGGCGCTGATCGCGACGCAGAACCGGGAGCGTGGCCGGGGCATCTCCAACCGCTCGCTCTATTCCAGCGAGGAGTTCGACCGCATCCTGGAACAGGCGCTGATCACCATCGACGTGGCCCAGCGTGAAGAGCTGTATCGCCAGGCCACCCGCGTGGCGATGCGCGACTACGCCATCATCCCGCTGCACCATCAGGTGAATATCTGGGCGTCCCGCCGCAACGTCGAGGTGCTCGCGCGCAACGACGAGGAAACCTACGCCATGTCGATGCGCCCGGCCGGCAACTGACGGGATGCACCGCGCCGCCACAAAAGGGCGGCGCGGCGTCAGCGCCCCATCGCGAACCACCAATGGATCGCGCGCTTCTCCAGGCTGACAAAAGCCCGATTCAGCGCGTAGCCCAGCGCCGCAAGCAGCAGCACCGTCGCATACATCTCCGGCGCGCGGCCGGCGAACTGCATGACGACCAGATAGTTGCCCACACCCTGCTCGCCCGCGATCATTTCCGCCACCACCGTCACCACCAGTGCGAGACCCAGCGCCACCCGCAGCCCGGCCAGGATGTAGGGCAGGCAGGCGGGCAGCACGATGAAGCCGGCACGGCGCCAGGGACCGATACCGAAGGTGCGCCCCATGGCGATGGCCTCCGCCTCCACCGCGCGCGCGCCCTGCATCGTATTGGTCAGCACCGGGAAGAAGACGGTCAGCGCAACCACGGTGATCTTCATCGGATCATCGAGGCCCAGGAACAGCACCAGCGGCGGGATTACCGCCGGCACCGGGATCGGCCGCAACGCCTCCACCACCAGGCCGAACAGCCGCGCTGTGACCGGCACCAGCGCGAAGGCCAGGCCGACCACCACGCCCGCCAGACCGCCGGCCAGCAGGCCCGAGAACATGCGCCAGAGCGAACCGCCAACGCGCAGCGGCAATTCGCCTGTGACGCTGTCGCGGATCAGCGCAGCCACCACCTCCGTCACCGGCGGCCAGTTCGGACTGTCCACCCAACCGAGCCGCGCGGACGCCTCCCACAGCGCGAACAGGCCGAGCACGAGCCAGGTGCCGGAGGTGAGGCGTCGCATCAGACCCGCGCGGTGCGATGGATCAGCCCGGCGCTGGCCGGATAGGTGCCGGTCAGGCCGTAGCGCTGCGTCGTCGCCACCAGTTCATCCAGCTCCGCCGGCGTGACGCCCTTCGGATAGGCAGGCAGAGCCGTGTTCTGCAAACGCGCGAGCGGCACACGGGAGAAGTTGGCGATCAGTTCCAACAGCGCGGGCTGGCCGGCACGTTCATTCACCCAGTCGACGCCCTTGTGCAGCGCGCGCCCGAAGCGGTCGAACAGATCGGCGTTCGCGGCCAGATCTTCCGCCATCGCGACATACTGCGCATTGGTGCCGCCGGGCGCCGTCTCGCTGATCGGCCAGCCGATGCGTTCCAGCCGGTCGCCATGGGTCTCCAGCGCCGCGGCGACGAAGGGCTCGGAGAAGATGGCGGCATCGACGCGGTTGCCGGCGAGCGCATCGGCCATCTGCGGGAAGGGCACTTCCACCGTGCTGACGCGGCGCCAATCGCCACCGGTCTTCTCCACCCAGGCCATGCCGCGCAGCCAGACGATGTTGTTGCGCGTGTTGGAGGCGAGGCGCTTGCCCTCCAGGTCCTTGCCCGTGGCGATGCCGCTGCCCTTGCGCACCAGCAGCGCCAGGATGTCCGGCGGCGTGTCCTTGCCCTTGCTGGCGCCGGAGACGAAGCGGAAGGGCAGGCCTTCGCGCACACCGAGCATGATGGAGACGACGTTGGAGAAGACCACGCGGAACTGCCCGGCAACGAGCCCCGGCAGGCCGGTGGCACCGCCCGCGGTGGTGGAGGTGTCGATCTCAATCCCCTCCGCCGCGAAGTATCCTTCGCGGATCGCCGCATGCAGCGGTGCCACGTCGAGCACGGGGATCACGCTGACACGCATCTTGGTCAGCGACTGTGCGCGCAAGGATGGCGCTGCGAGGGCGGCGGGAATGGCGAGCGTGGCGCGGCGAGTGATGTTCATGAAGACCTCCTTGTTATGCGCTGCGATTCTGCCAGTGCAGCGCCCGGCGTTCGAGCGCCGCGAAAATTCCGTTCAGCACCAGGCCAAGTACGGCGAGGATGACCAGCCAGGCGTACATCTGCCGGATCAGGAAGCTGCGCTGCATGTCGAGGATCAGGAAGCCGAGGCCACCCTCCCCGGCCAGCATCTCGGCCAGCACCGCCAGCACCAGCGCGAGACCGAGGCTGATGCGCATGCCGGCCAGCACGAAGGGCAGCGCGGCCGGCAGCACCAGATGCCACAGCGTATGCGTGGTGCCCCAGCCATGGGTGCGCGCCGCATCCAGCATCACCCGGTCCACGCCGCGCACGCCCTGCAGCGTGTTGAGCAGCACGGGGAAGATCACGACCAGCGCGACGGAAGTGACCTTCATGGTGAAGCCGATGCCCAGGAACAGCATCAGCGGTGGCACCAGCGCCGATTTCGGCACAGGCCGCACCAGTTCCACCAGCGGCTCAAACAGTCGGAAGGCGGCCGGCCACCAGCCCATGGCGGTGCCAAGCGTGACGCCGATCACGGAGCCGATCGCGAATCCAGCGAAGACCAGCTTCAGTGTCGCCAACAGTGGTTCGACGAACTCACCACTCGCCAACAATTCGAACAGCGTCGCGCCGATGACGGAGGGCGGCGGCATCAGCACGCGTCGGATCAACCCCGCCTGCACCGCCGCCTCCAGCCCCGCGATCAGCAGCGCCAACACGGCAAGCCCCGGCAGGATGGCGCGCAAGCGGTCAAGCCACATGGCGCGTCATCAGCCGATCCAGCAGCGCGTGGCGCAGTTCCAGGAAGCGCGGCAATTCGCGCGTCGCAACCGGGTCGCGCGGGCGGTCGATGCCGACCTCGATGACCTCCGCCACAGTGGTCGGGCGCGGCGTCAGCAGGGCGATGCGGTCGGCGAGCGTGATCGCCTCCTCCACATCATGCGTCACCAGCAGCACCGTCAGGCTTCGGCGTGCGCAGATCTCCAGCACCAGCGCGTGCAGATCCAGCCGGGTCAGCGCATCCACGGCGCTGAAGGGCTCGTCCATCAGCAGAAGCGCGGGTTCCGCGGCCAAGGCGCGGGCGATGGCGACGCGCTGCTGCATGCCGCCCGAAAGCTGCCAGGGGTAGTGATCGCCGAAGCCGGCCAGGCCGACCTGTTCCAGCGGCGCCTCGGCCGCCTCCCGCGCCCGCTTGCGGCCCAGGCGATGTTCGGTGGCGAAGGCGACGTTGTCGCGCACCTTGCGCCAGGGCAGCAGCGAACGGCTGTATTGCTGAAAGACGTAGACCGCCTCGGGCGGCGGCGCGCTGATCGGCCGGCCGGCGACGCGCACGATGCCCGATGTCACCGGCAGCAGCCCTGCCGCCATCTGCAACAGCGTTGATTTGCCGCAACCGGAAGGGCCGAGCACCGCCATGAACTCACCCGCCCGCACATCCAGCGAGACACGATCCATGATCCGCGCGGGCGGGCCGCCGCGCGTCGGGAATTCCTTGCTGACCGCATCCAGCTCGAGGAGCATCCGCTTCCTTTCCATTGAGCCGTGCGGCGTTTCCACAGGCAGGGTCGTTGCCCTGCCCGATCCCGTCAGAAGAGTTCGAAATACTCGCGATGTTCCCATTCCGAGACCTCGGCCTCGAAACGGGCGATTTCCGCGCGTTTCATGCGTGCGAAATAGTCGATGAAGCCGGCGCCGAAGGCATCCCGCGCTGCGGCGCTGTCCTCCAACGCCGTGATCGCCTCCGCGAGGCTGCGCGGCAGCAGCGGTGCCTCGGTGTCATAGGGCGTATCGGCCGGCGGTCCCGGATCGCGCCGGGCCGCGATGCCTTCCAGCCCATAGGCGAGCTGGGATGCGAGATAGAGATAGGGATTGGCCGCCGGCTCCCCCACCCGGTTCTCCAGCCGCGTCGCCGCATCGCCCGGCGCGCCGAGTGCGCGCACCATCACCCCACGATTGTCGATGCCCCAGATGGCACGATCCGGCGCCAGCGACATTGGCCGGTAGCGGCGAAAGCCGTTGATGGTGGGGGTGGAGAAGGCGGAGGCCGCGCGCGCATGGTGCAGCAGGCCCCCGAGGAAATGCCGCGCCGTTTCCGACAGCAGCGTGCCTTCGCCTATGAACGCGTTGCGGCCGTCCTTCACCAGCGACTGGTGCAGGTGCCAGCCGCTCGACATCACATTCGGGATGCGCGGGCGGCACATGAAGGTGGCGTGGTAGCCGTGCCGGCGCGCCACTTGCTTCACCGCGCTGCGGAACAGCACCATGGCGTCCGCGCTCGCCAGGCCGGATTGCGGTCCGAAGGTGAACTCCACCTGACTCGGCCCGTATTCCACCTCCATGGAGCGCAGCGGCAGGCCCAAGGCCTGAATCTCGCGGCGCAGGATTTCGAGGATCGGATCGAGCTGATCGTAGCGCAGCTCGGTCAGGTAGTTGTAGCCCTGTGTCAGCAGCGCGACATCCGGCGGCGTACCGGGCTGCCCCGCATCGCTGGGCGAAAGCTTCGGGTCCGTCAGGCGGAACAGATGAAACTCCACCTCCAGACCCGTGACGTAGTCGAATCCCAGCTCCGCCGCGCGCGAAACCTGTTGGCGCAACAGGTGGCGCGTGCCGAGCGGCACCGGGCGGCCATCGGCAAAATAGGCGTCGCAGAGGATCCAGCCGGTATGGGGTGCCCAGGGCAGGATGCGGAAGGTGGAGGGGTCCGGGATCAGCAGCGCATCAGCCGCGCCTTCCATCGCCTTTTCGCCCAGCGCGCCACCGGCGGACCACACCGGAAAAACCGTGCGATGCGACGAATCCTTCAGCAGGAGCGTGGTGGTCATGGCCACGCCATTGGCCAACGCGCCCTTCGCCTCGCTGGCCATGATGGTCTTGCCGCGCAGGATGCCGTGCTGGTCGGGGAAGGCGAGGCGCAGCACACCGAGGCCGGCGGCCTCGATCTGCCGCAGGATCTCGACACGGTCGGCTTCGGCGTGCAGCCCGTGCCGCTGAACAAAACTCATTCGGCGGCGAGCGCCGGAGGGGCCCAGGGGGCGGCGCCGCGGCGGCGTGCCACCGCCTCGCGCCAGCGGGTCTGCCATTCGGCGGCGGGCGACATGGTGTCGATGGTGGCCGGCCCGACGATACCCGATGTCGTCGCAGCGTCCTGCATCAGCGCCGGCAGCTTGCCTTCCTCCATCGCCGCCATGGCGCGCATCAGAAGGCGGCGATTGGCGGCGATCGCCTTGTCGGTGCTCGCCAGATTCTCCCGCGTACGGTCCTGGATGGCGCCTTGCGATTCAACGGCCCATTGGTCGTGGACATTGATGTCCTCGCCCATGCCCGTATAGGTTTCGCTCGCCTGCTCCTCCGGGTCGAAGCCGTAATCGTTATGGGCGCCGAGCTTAGGCAGGTAGTCCGGCAGGCTGTAGGATTCCAGGCGCTGCGCGCGCATCTGCGCGCGATCCACCGGCTTGGAAAAGCTGGTGAAGATCGCGACCCAGTAGGTGTGCGTGTCGTCCACCGGCATGTGCCACTGGGTGATGGTCATCTCCGCGCTCATCGGAATCACGAAGGCCTGCGGAAAAACCAGGTTGGTCACGCGGACATGGGTGGTCGCGTCGTTGATGCTGCGCAGCGCCGTCACACGCAGACCATAGTCGGTGTTCTCCACCTCGATCCGCGGCCGCGCATATTCGCGCAGCACATAGGTCATCGGCAGGTCGGAGCCATCGGAGGTGGCGCGGAACTGCTTGCCATAGGCCTCGGCCGCGTCGCCATCCTCGAAGAAGCGATGCAGGAAACTGGCATGGGCGGGATCGATGCCGACCTCCAGCGCCTGCAGCCAGTTGCAGGAAATCAGGCCCTTGAAGGCGAAGGTGTGGCTGTCCGGTGCCGTGAAGCAGTCGAAGGCCGGAAAGGGCGGCGCCTCACCCTCACCCAGGAAGGCGAAGACGATGCCGCTGCGCAGCTCCACCGGATAGGATCGCTGGCGGATGCGGGTGCAGAGCGTGCTGCCCTCCGGCTCCGCCGGCGTATCGAGGCACTTGCCCTGGGTGTCGAACAGCCAGCCATGGAAGGGGCAGCGCAGCCCGCCATCCTCCAGCCGGCCGAAGGCGAGATCGGCGTTGCGGTGCGGGCAATCGCGATCCAGCAGGCCGAGCCTGCCCTGCTCATCGCGGAACAGCACGAAATCCTGGCCCAGCGCGCGCACCGCGCGCACCGGACGCTTCGGGTCCAGCTCATCCGCCAGGGCGATGGGTTGCCAGTAGCGCCGCAGCACGCGGCCACCCGGCGTGTCCGGCCCAACGCGCGTGAGGCGTTCGTTCAACTCGGCGGAGATCATCGGCGGCGGCTCCGGCAGCAGTGTTCACTGACCGAACACCTGTGCGATAGAGTGCCAAAGCCGCGCGCCGACGACAAGCGGGAGATTGAGGGAATGGGAATCCAATGCCGCGTCTGAACGCCGGGGATGCGGAACGCCGCGAGGCCGCCGGCCATGGTCCGGATTTTCTGGAGGCCCTGGCGCGTGGCCTGGCCGTGCTCCAGGCCTTTGGGCCGGAGCGTCGGCAGATGACACTGGCCGAGGCGGCGCGCGTCGTGGACCTGCCCCGCGCCACGGTGCGCCGCGCACTGCACACGCTGGTCACGCTCGGTCATGTGGAAAGCGATGGGCGGTTGTTCCGACTGACGCCGCGGGTGCTGCGGCTCGCTTCCGGCTATCTCGGCGCCAATGGATTGTCGGCCATTCTGCAACCGCGCTGCGAAAGGCTGAGCGCCGAGGTCGGCGCGCCCTGTTCCGCCGCGGTGCTGGATGGCGGCGACATCGTCTTCATCGCCTATGGCCAGCCGGCGCGGCTGCTCAATCTCACCACCATGGTCGGGCTCCGCCTGCCCGCCTTCTGCACCGCGCTGGGCCGCGTGCTGTTGGCCGGATTGCCGCAGGAGGAGATGGACGCGCTGTTGTCCCAGCATCCCCCCTTCGCCGTCACACCGCAGACGGAACTCGCCCCCTCCCGCATCCGCAAGCGCATCGCCAAGGCGCGCAGCGACGGCTTTGCATTGGTGGACCAGGAAGCCGAGCAGGGCTTTCGGTCGCTCGCCGTGCCCTTGCGCCGGCATGATGGGCGCGTGGTCGCCGCGCTGAACATCGGCATGCACAGCGAACGTGGCACGGCAACGGCGCTGCGAGACGGCTTCCTGCCATTGCTGCGCGCGCAGGCCGCGGACCTGGCACCGCAATTGTTATGACTTTGGTGTCGCATGGAACGCGCGCTGGGTCGTTGCGCGCCGCGCCAAACGCGGGTTAGCATTCGCACAGCGGTTCGGTCTTCGAACACCGCCAGGCCTCAGGGACCCAGCATGCGCATCGCGGTGATCGGCAATGGCATCGTCGGCACCGCCACCGCGGCCTGGCTGCAACGCGACGGGCATCAGGTCACCTTCGTCGATCCGCTTGGCCCGGCGGAGGCCACCTCCTTCGGCAATGCCGGCTCGCTCTCCCCTTCCGCCTGTCTGCCCGTCGGCATGCCGGGCATGTGGAAGAAGGTGCCGGGCTGGCTGCTCGATCCACTCGGGCCGCTCGCCGTGCGCTGGTGGTACGCGCCCGTCGTCGCGCCCTGGCTCACGCGTTTCCTCAAGCATTCGTCGCGGGAGGAGGTGGTACGCATCGCCACCGCGCTACGCGGCCTTCTGGCGCCGATCTTCGATTGCTACGAGCCGCTGCTGCAACGCGCCAATGCCAACGGTCTGATGCGCCGCAGCGGCTGTCTCTATGTCTACTCAGGCCCCGAGGCCGCGCGGCAATGGGCCTGGGGGATGAATCTGCGGCGCTCCCTCGGTGTCGAGATGCGCGATGTGGCGGAGGACGAGCTGGTCGCGCTGGAGCCCGACCTGAAGGGCCGCTTCCGCTTCGGCATTCTGGCCCCCGAGAATGGCAGCACGCTTGATCCCGCCGCGATGACGCGCGCGCTGTTCGAACAATGCGAACGCGACGGCGCGCGCGTGCATCGCGCCCGCGTCGCAGGCTTCCGCGTCAAGGGCGGCTCCGTCCATGCGCTGGAGTTGGAAGGCGGCGAGACGCTGGAGACGGAGGGCGTGGTACTGGCCGGCGGTGCCTGGTCCGCGAAACTCGCGAACCAGCTCGGCCCGCGCATTCCGCTGGAGACGCAGCGCGGCTATCACGTGACGGTCGGCAGCAACAACCTGGTGCTGCGCCACACCGTGATGGCGGTGGAACACAATCTGATGGTGAACCCCATGCGGATGGGTCTTCGCCTCGCCGGTTCCGTCGAATTTGCCGGGCTCAATGCCGCGCCCGATTTTCGGCGCGCCGCCATGCTGCTGGCCCGCGGGCGCGAAATGTTTCCGCATCTGGATACCAGCCAGACCAGCGAATGGATGGGCCATCGCCCCTGCCTGCCGGACAGCCTGCCGGTGATCGGCCGGGCGCCGCGCGTGGACAATGCCTGGTTCGCCTTCGGCCATGGCCATATCGGCATGTGCGGCGCCGCCAGCACGGGGCGCGAGATCGCGCATCTGGTCGCCGGCCGCGATCCGGAGATCGATCTTTCGCCCTTCGCGCCGACGCGCTGGTCGCACTGATGCCGGGCTGGACCGTCGCCATCGATCTCGGCGGCGATTTTTCTGACCTTTTTGCGAGCGCGCCGGACGGCCCGCCGCGGATGCTGAAACATCCCGCTTCCACGGCGCCCTTGGCCGAAGCCATCGGCGCATTGCTGACGGAAGCTGGTATCACGCAGGTCGCGCAGCTTCGCATCGCGACCACGCTCGCAACAAACGCCCTGGTCAGCGGCCGGGCCGGGCCGGTGGCGTTGGTGGCGACGCGCGGCTTTGTCGATGTGTCGGATCTCGGACGGCAATCGAAGCGCGACCCGATGGACGAAAGGCCACCGCCGCCCACGCCACCAAACCTGTCGCCCGCGGCGCTGCGCATCGAAGTTGGCGGCCGCATCGATGCGACGGGCGCGGAGGTCGAGCCGCTCGACGATCTGGAAGCGCTTCGCGCCCAGATCGCCACTCTGCCGGCACACACGCCCGTCGCCATCAGCCTGCTCTTCGCGCCACTGAATCCAGACCATGAGCTGGTCGTGGCAGAAACTGTCACCGCGATGCGCCCCGAACTGCCGCTGTCGCTTTCGCACCGCGTCGATCCGGGCCTGCGCGAGTTTGAACGCACACTCGCCACGCTGGCCGATGCTGCGTTGAAGCCGTTGCTGGCCGGGCGCTTCGACGGGGTCTTGCCCGCCCCGTGGTTGCTGCGCGCGGAGGGCGGGCTGGCGCCGCTGGCGGAGGCGCTGGTGCAACCCCTCGGCCTGGCGCTGTCCGGCCCAGCCGCAGGGGCACGCGCCGTTGCCTTCTGGGCGCAGGGCGAGGACGCCCTCGGCCTGGATATGGGCGGCACCACCACGGAGGTCAGCCTGGTCCGCGCCGGCGCGCCGCTCACGGCGCGGGAAATCGGCCTCGGCACGCTGCGGCTGCGCTGCCCGGCGCTGGATGTGGAATGCCTCACCCTTGGCGGCGGCACCACGGTCACGCTCGACGGCGGCAGGCTGCGCTTCGGCGCCCACGCGCGCCCGGCCTGCCGTGGCGGCACGGCGGCGACGCTGACCGATGCGGCGCTGGTGGCGGGCTGGCTGCCGGGCACGCTGCCGGGGTTGCAGCTGGATGCAGGGGCCGCCCGCGCCGCACTCACCGCCACGCTGGGCTCGGCGGAGGTCGCGCCTGTGCTGGAACTGGCGGAGGCGAAGGTGGCGGATGCGCTGCGCCGCATCGCGCTGCGCCGAGGCCTTGACCCGACCCGCGCCCTGCTGGTGGCCGGCGGTGGCGCCGGGCCGCTGCATGCCGCCGCCATCGCCGCCCGCATCGGCGCCCGGCGCGTGCTGGTGCCGCCCGCCCCCGGACTGCTCTCCGCCTTCGGCCTGGCCCTGGCCCCGGCGGCGGCGAGCCTGGAGGCGCCCTGCGACCTGTCCCTGGCCGATATCGCAACGCTGGAGCCGCAGGCGACCGCCCAGGCGGCGGCGCTGACCGCCCGGCTCGCAGCCTGGGGCTGCCCCGCCACGCCGCGCCACAGCCTCGCCATGGCCTATGCCGGGCAGTCGGAGCCGCTGACCCTGGCCTGGACCCCGGGCGAGCCGCCGGAGGCCCTGGCGGCGCGTTTCGACGCCGCCCATGCCCTGCTACGCGGCCATGCGCCCGGCGGCGCGCAGCGCATTTTGGGTCTGCGCTGCGTCGCGGAGGCCGCGCTCGGCCTGCCACCCGCGCCGCCCGCACCACCGCCCACCCGATCGCGCCAGCTGCCGGATGGCACGGTGCTGCGCGATGGGCCGGATGCCACGCTCCGCATCCCGCCGGGCTGGCGCGCCAGCCCGCGCGACGATGGCGCCCTGCTGCTGGAGGCCGCGCCATGAGCCTCGCCGAGGCCGCCGCCCGCGAAATCCTGCATCTGGCGCTCGAAAGCGTCGCCGACCGCATGCAGGACAGCCTGCTGGCCAGCGCCCTGTCCCCCGTGGCGCGGGAGGGCATGGATTGCGCCGCCGCCCTTTTCCTGGCGGATGGCCGCGTGCTGGCCCAGGGCAATTCGCTGCCGCTGCTGCTCGGCGGCATGATTCCCGCCATCGCCGCTTTGTGCCGCGCCTTCCCGCCTAACACGCTGGCGGAAGGCGACGGCCTGCTGCTGAACGATCCCTGGTCCGGCGGCACGCATCTGCCGGATCTGATCCTGGCGCGGCCCGTCTTCGCACAGGGCCAGGTGGTGGCCTTCGCCGCCACCATCCTGCACCACCAGGATGTCGGCGGCATCGCCCCCGGCTCCGTCCCGCCGGATGCCCAGAACATCTTCCAGGAAGGGCTGCGCCTGCCGCCGGTGAAGTGGCGGCATGCGGGGGTGGAGGATGCCGGCATCGCCACCATCCTCGCCGCCAATACCCGCACGCCGGACATGCTGGCGGGCGACCTGGCCGCGCAATGGGCTGCCGTGTCGCTGGCGGCGCGGGAGGTGGCGCAGCTCGCCACCGCCATGGGCGCCGAGGCTTTTGCATCCGGCTGCGAGGCGCTTCTGGCGGGCTCCCGCGCCCTGCTGGCGGCCGCGCTGGACGCCCTGCCAGAAGGCGAGGCCAGTGCCGAGGATGCGCTGGAAGGCGATGGCCTCAGCGCCGGCGCCGTGCCCATCCGCGTCACCCTGAAGCGCCTGCCGGGGCCCCGACTGTCGGTCGATTTCACCGGATCGGCGCCACAGACGGCAGGGCCGGTGAATGCCGCGCCCTCCGGCCTTCTGGCCGCCTGCTTTTGCCTTTTGCGCCGCATCGCGCCGGGGGCGGCGGCGAATCATGGGTTGCTGAACTTGCTGGACCTGCATCTGCCGGAGGGCAGCGTGGTCAATCCGCGCTTCCCGGCCGCGGTGAATGCCCGCACGGCGACGGTGAAGCTGGCCTGCAACGCGCTCTTCGCCGCCCATGCCCGGCTTTCCCCGGTCCCCGCCGCCGCGCCCAATGCGGGGGTGGCGGTGGTGCTCTCCATCGGCGGCACCGATGGCCACGGCCGACGCTGGATCTTTACCGAAATCGTCGCCGGCGGGTCCGGCGGGCGGCCGGATGGGCCAGGGCTGCCGGGCCTCTCGGCGGATGTCTCCAACGCCCGCAACCTGCCTGCCGAGATGCTGGAATCCGTGGCGCCGATCCGCGTCGAGGCGATCGAGCGCCGGCGTGGCTCCGGCGGTGCGGGGCAGCATCCGGGCGGCGACGGGGTGCGGCGTGTCTATCGCCTGCTCTCGGGCACCGCCGAAATCTCCTATCGCGGCGAACGGCACCTGGCCGGCGCGCCAGGTGCGCAGGGCGGCGGTCCGGGCGCCCCGGCGGCGGCGCGGCTGATCCGGGCGGACGGCACACCCCATCCCCTGCCCTCCAAGGCGCGCATCGCCTGGGCGGCGGGGGAACGCTTCATTCTCGAAACCGCGGGCGGGGGCGGCTGGGGCCCCGCGCAACAACAGGGAAGCTTCACAAAATGACCCTTACCCGTCGTGCCCTCGGCGCCGCTCTCGCCGCGAGCCTCACGGCGCCGGCCCTGGCGCAGTCCTGGCCGAGCCGCCCGCTGCGCATCGTCGTCCCCTTCCCGCCCGGCGGCAGCACCGATGTGCTGGCGCGTCGGCTGGCGGAGAAGCTGACCACGGCGCTCGGCCAGACCGTGGTGGTGGAAAACCGCCCGGGCGCCGGCGGCACGGTGGGCGCGGATATGGTGGCGAAATCCGCGCCGGACGGGCACACGCTGCTGATGGGCGTGACCGGCAGCAATGCCATCGCCGGCAGCCTGTTCCGCAACCTGCCCTATGACCCCGCGACCGCCTTCGCACCGCTGTCCCGCGTGGTTTCCGCGCCGCTGATCCTGGTGGTGAACAAGGACCATTCCGCGCAGGACCTGGCCGGCTATATCGCGGCGGCGAAGGCGGCGAATGGCGGGCTGACCTATGCGACGCCGGGCAATGGCACCTCCATGCATCTGACCGGGGTGATGTTCGGCCAGGCGGCGAAGGTGGAGCTGACGCATGTGCCCTATCGCGGCTCCGCCCAGGCGCTGACCGACCTGATCGCCGGCCAGGTGCAATCCGCCTTCGCCGATTTCCTGGTGGCCCTGCCGCAGGTGCGCGCCGGCGCCATCCGCCCCATCGCCGTCACCTCCCCGGCCCGCCACCCGCTGTTGCCCGAAGTGCCGACGATGCAGGAGGCCGGGCTGCCGGGCTTCGCCGCGACCTCCTGGCAGGGCCTGTTCGCCCCCGCCGGCACGCCGGCCCCGGTGCTGGCACGGCTGCATGCGGAGGTGGCGCGCGCCATGACCTCCCCCGAGATCCAGGACAGTTTTGCGGCCCAGGGCTTTACCGTCGAAGCCACCACCCCCGCCGATTTCGACGCTTTTGTGCGGGCCGAGGTGGCGAAATGGACCGTAGTGGTGCGGGAGGGGCGGGTCAGCCTGGATTGACGCCGGCCGGGATCACCCAGCCGGGCTCAGCACATGAATGACCCGGCTGGCCACCATGTCCCGCACCTTGGCGCCATAGGCCTTCATATGCGGCGCGGCGCCGTGGGCGGCGAGCGTCGCCGGGCTGGACCACTTCTCCACCACGACAAAGCTGTCCGGCCCGATCGCGGTCTGGATGGCGCCGATGCCCTCGGCGTCGATCGCGGGGCCGTATTCCAGGCAGCCTTCCTCGGCGAGCACGGCGGGGATATTGGCGCGCATTTCGGTCAGCACGGCCTCGCGCATCCCGGGCTTCGTGGTGATGAAGGCGAGCACATGGATCATCGCCGGTTTCCTTCCCTGGTTCGAGGCAGCCTCCGCCGTGGCGGGGCCGCGCGTCAACCGGGTGGGAAGATCGTGTCGTCCTCCAGGATAATTTCCGCCGTCTGCGTGTAATGCGCCGTCAGCAGCGCCACCGCACGGTCCGGATCGCGCTTCAGCACCGCATCCAGGATCGCCTGGTGCTCCGCCTCCACATCCCGGCGCGGAAAGGCCCGGCGCGCAGCCAGCTTGCGGTAGCGCTGGTGGCGGTCCGTCAACTGGTCGCAGAAGCCGATCAGCCAGGAGGATCCGCAGCCGCCGACCAGCAGGCGATGGAAATCGCGGTGCCGCGCTTCCCAGGCCGCATCCTCGGCCGCTGCCTCCCCATCCGGGCCGCGCGGCGTGCGGGCCAGGCGGTGGCCGGCGACAAGCAGGCGTTCCTCCCATTCCACCGTCGCGGCGGCCATGGATTCGCGCAGGCCGCGCTCCTCCAGCCAGCAGCGGGTCTTGGTCAGTTCCAGCAGCTCCGCCGCGCTGATGCCCGGCACGGTGAAGCCGCGCTGGTCGGAGCAATGCACCAGCCCATCCGCGCTCAGGCGGTTCAGCGCCTCCCGCAAGGGCGTCTGGCCGATCTGGTAGCTCTCCATCATCGCCTTGATCTGCAGCCGCCGCCCGGGCGCCAGGCGGCCGGCCAGGATGTCGGCGCGGATGCGCTCGAAGACGGAGGAGGCGTGGGTGGAGGGGCTGCTCATGCTGGCGACAGATATACACAGGGACGTGTCATCCGCAAAATATATACATTCCTCTTTACAGACGTCAGCTTATCCATCATCCATGGGCCAGACGCGAGGAAACACCATGGCCCAACCGGCCGGCCCCATCGATATCCACGCCCATGTGGTGCCCGGCGCCTTCCCGGCGCGCGACCTGCCCGGCTGGCCGAGCATGGCGCCGGTGGAGGGCGGCCAGCGGCATGTGATGATCGACAACAGACCCTATCGCACCGTCGCCGCGCGCTGCTGGGACGTGGCGCTGCGCCTCGCCGACCTCGATGCGAAGGGCCTGGCACGCCAGGCGATCTCGCCGATGCCGGAGCTGTTTTCCTATTGGATGCCGGTGGAGGCCGCCGTGCCGCTGCTGCGCCATGTGAACGACGCGACGGCGGAGATGGTGGCGGCCTCCAGCGGACGCCTCATTGGTCTCGCCGCCCTGCCGATGCAGGACCTGGACGCAGCGCTGACAGAGATGCGGCGGGCGAAGGAGGTGTTGGGTTTTGCCGGCGTTGAGATCGGCAGCAACGTCAGTGGCACGGTGATCGGCGACGCATCGCTGCGCCCCTTCTTCGCCGCCGCCGAGCAACTCGGCATGGCGGTGCTGGTGCATCCGGTGCGGCCCGCGGGCATGGACCGGCTGGTTGGCCCGAAAAACCTGCAGCAGGCGCTGGGCTATCCGAGCGAGATCGGCCTGGCCGCGGCTTCCGTCATCACCTCGAACCTGATGCTGCGCCATCCCGCGCTGCGGATGTGCTTCAGCCATGGCGGCGGCACGCTGGCGAGCCTGCTGCCACGGCTGGAACAGGCCTGGCACACCTTTCCCGCTCTGCGCGACAGCATCGAGGAAGCACCGAGCGCCCAGGCGCGACGCTTCTATGTCGATGCGCTGGTCTTCGACGCGCCGATGCTGCGGCATCTGCTGGGCGTGATGGGTGCGGAGCGGATCCTGCTCGGCACCGATGACCCCTTCGCCTTCCGCGAGAATGACCCCGTGGGCCGCATCGCCGAAGTGCTGGAATCCGGTGCGGCTCGTGAGGCGCTGCTGCGGGACAACGCCCTCGCCTTCCTGGGACTGCCGGCATGACACGCTTCCCCATCACCGCGCTGCGCAGCGTCGACCTGCTGGTGCCGGACCTAGCGCTGGCGGAGCGCTTCTATACCGCGACCTGGGGACTCACCGTGGTGGCGCGCGACGCCGCCTCGCTGTGGCTGCGCGCGACCGGCGCGGATCATCACGTGCTGGCGCTGCACGCGGCGTCAGAGGCCGCCATCCGCAGCGTGACCTTCCGGGCCGCGGATGGCGAGGCGCTGCACGCCGTGCTGGCCAGCGCCCAGTCGACGGGGGCCACGCTGCTATCGCCGCCAGCGGCCATCGCCGAACCTGGCGGCGGCTTCGGCGCCACGCTGCGCGACCCCTTTGGCGCGGTGTTCCGCATCCTCACCGGCGATGAGACGCGCGCGCCCGAAACGCCCTCGGTGGACCGGCCGGAGCGGCTGGCGCATGTCAACCTGAATTGCGCCGACGTCGATGCCACCGCGCGCTTCTTCGAATCCGGCCTCGGCTTCCAGCTCACCGACCGATCAAAGCTGATGGCCTTCGAACGCTGCAACAGCGACCACCACGCCGTGGTGCTGGCGGAGGCGCCGCATGACGGGCTGAACCACGTCGCCTTCCAGATGGCGGGGTGGGAGCCGGTGATGCGCGGCGCCGGCCGCGTCATCGATGGCGGCCATCCCATCGCCTGGGGTCCCGGACGGCACGGGCCGGGCGACAATGTCTTTGCCTACTTCATCGATCCCTTCGGCATCGTGGTGGAATACACGGCGGAGGTGCAGCAGGTGGATGACGACCACGTCTTGCGCGGCCCCACCGAATGGGTCTGGCCGCCTGGCCGCACGGACCAATGGGGCCTCGCGCCACCCAAGCCGGACGCCACCAAGCGCGCCCAGCTCGCCATCCGGTTCGCCGCGGCATGAGCGCGGCTTTCGATGTGGTGGTGGTCGGCTTCGGCCCCGCCGGCGCGGTGGCCGCCGGCTTGCTCGGCCAGGCCGGCTTCCGCACGCTGGCGATCGATCGCAGCACGGAAATCTATCCAAAGCCGCGCGCCATCGCGATCGACCACGAGATCCTGCGGCTCTTCGACAATATGGGCATCGCCGACCAGGTGCTGCCGCATACCGCGCCCTTCCCCGCCTCCGAGCATTTTGGCGTGGACGGCCAGCTGATCCGCCGCATCGACATGGTGCCGCCGCCCTATCCCATGGGTTTTACGCCGACCATGGTCTTCACCCAGCCGCCGGTGGAGGCGGTGCTGCGCGCCCATGCCGTGGCGCAGCCCGGGGTGACGGTCGAGCTCGGCACGGAGCTTGTGGGCATCACGCAGGATGCGGCGCGCGTGACGCTGACGCTGCGCAACGCATCGGGGCTGCAAGAGGTCACGGCCGCCAAGGTCATCGCCTGCGACGGCGCCTCCTCCTTCACCCGCCAGGCGCTCGGCATCGGCTTCGTCGATCTCGCCTTCGACGAGCCCTGGCTGGTGGTGGACATGCTGGTGGGCGAGGAAGCACTCGCCCGCCTGCCCGCCACCGCCGCCCAGCACTGCGACCCCGCGCGCCCCATCACCGCCATTATCGGCCCGGGCAATCACCGGCGCTGGGAGATCATGCTGCTGCCCGGCGAGGATCCGGCGCGGATGCAGACCGAACCCGAGGTCTGGCGCCTGCTCTCACGCTGGCTGAACCCCGGCGAGGCGACGCTGTGGCGCGCCGCCAGCTATCGCTTCCACGCACTGGTCGCCGAAAGCTGGTGCCAGGGCCGCGTCTTCCTCGCCGGTGACGCCGCGCACCAGCAGCCGCCCTTCATCGGCCAGGGCATGTGCCAGGGGCTGCGCGACGTTTCCAATCTCGTCTGGAAGCTGGCCGCCGTGCGCGACGGCGCGCCGGATGCGCTGCTCGACAGCTACGAAGTGGAGCGCGCCGAGCATGTCCGCACGCTGACCGCGCGCATCAAGGCGATCGGCCGGCAGATCTGCGAGCGTGATCCCGCCGCCGCCCGCGCCCGCGATGCGGCGCTGCTGGCGCAGGGCGGTGGCCGCGCGCCGGTGGTGACGCGGCAGGAAATCGTGCCGCCGCTCGCCAGCGGATTTCTGGCAACGCCCGCGCATCCCGCGCAAGGCACGCTCTTCCCGCAGCCGCGCCTGCGCCAAAGCGAGGACTGGGTGCTGATGGACCGAATCCTCGGCCATGGCTGGCGTCTGGTACTGGCCGCCGGCGCGCCGCGCGTCACCGCGCCCTTCGCCACGCTGCGCCTCGATGAGGTGGAGGAGCAGGACGGCCTGCTCGCCGCCTGGTTCGCACGCCACGCCGTCCAGGCCGCGATCATCCGGCCCGACCATTACGTCTACGGCGTCGCCGCGGATGCCGCGACGCTCGACCATCTGCTGCACTTACTCGAAGGGGAATACGCATGAAACTCGCAAGCTTTACGCATGCCGGCACGGCGACATGGGGCCTCGTCGGCGACGACTTCGTCACCGAGGCTGGCACGCTCCGCGCCCGCTTCCCCGACCTGAAATCGTTGATCGCCTCCGGCGCGGTGGCGGAGGCCGCGCAGGCCGATGGCGCGAAAATTCCCTTCGCGGAGATCACCTGGCTGCCGGTGATCCCGAACCCCGACAAGATCCTGTGCATCGGCCTGAACTACGAGACCCATCGCAAGGAAACGGGACGCTCCGAAGTCGAGAACCCCACCGTCTTCACCCGCTTCACCAACAGCCAGACCGGCCATCTCGCGCCGCTGCTGCGCCCGAAGGTCTCCACCGATTTCGATTTCGAGGGCGAACTCGCCGTCATCATCGGCACCTCCTGCCGCCACGTCGCGCGCGGCGACGCCTTCGCGCAGATTGCGGGCTATGCCTGCTACAACGACGGCAGCGTGCGCGACTGGCAGCGCCACACGCACCAGTTCACGCCAGGCAAGAATTTTCCGGAGACCGGCCCCTTCGGCCCCTGGATGGTGACGCCGGACGAGGTCGGCGCGCTGGACGATCTGCGGCTGCAGACGCGGGTGAATGGCCAGGTGGTGCAGGATGCGCTGCTCGGCCAGATGATCTTCGATATCCCGCGCCAGATCGAATACTGCTCCACCTTCACGCGGCTGGAGCCGGGCGACGTGATTGCCACCGGCACACCGGGCGGTGTCGGCGCCAAGCGCACGCCGCCGCTGTGGCTGAAGCCCGGCGATGTGGTGGAGGTGGAGATCAACCGCGTCGGCCTGCTGCGCAACCCGGTCGCCGACGAAAGCTGAGACGCCCCAACGAAGGGAGGAAACAACAATGAAGAACATCAGCCGCCGCGGGTTCTGCGCGGGCGCCACAGCTCTGCTCGCTGCACCCGCATTCGCGCAGGGCACGGACTGGCCGCGCCGGCCCATGCGCATCATCGTGCCGCAGCCGCCGGGCGGGAACCTGGACATTCTGGTGCGCGCGGTGGCGGAGGGGCTGCGCCAGGATCTCGGCCAGCCGGTGATCGTGGAAAACCGCCCCGGCGGCAACAGCGTGATCGGGCTGGAAGCCTGCGCGACGGCGGCGCCTGACGGCACCACCTTCTGTGCGGTCAATATCGAATCCATGGCGACCATGCCGCATGCGGAGCCGGAGCTGTTCGCCCGCTTCGCCTCCCTGCTGCCGGTCACGCAGCTCGCCTCCGCGCCCAGCGTGCTGGTCGGCAGCCCGGAAGTGCCGCCCGGCGACCTGCGCGCCTTCATCGCCTGGGCGAAGGGCAGGACGGATATCAACTATGGCTCCTCCGGCGTCGGCTCCGCGCAGCAACTTCTGTTCGAGTGGCTGAAGGCGAAGGAGGGTTTTGCGATGGAGCATGTGCCCTTCCGCGGCATCGGCGATGCCTTCCGCGAATTGGTGGCGGGCCGGGTGCAGGCCAGCTACGGCGCCATGGCGCTCTCCATGCCACTGATCCGCGGCGGGCGCATCCGCCCGCTGGCGGTGCTGGGATCGCGACGGCTGGCGGAGTTGCCGGACACGCCCTCCATGGCCGAGCTCGGCTTCGACTTCCCCTATGGCGGCGCCTGGTGGGGACTTTCAGCGCCAGGTGCGCTCCCACCCGCGATCGCGGAAGCGATGGCCGCCGCGGTGCGCCGCGTGGTGACGAATGAGGAATTCGTGGGCCGCGCGCTGGCGCCGAATTTCTTCAACGGCATCGGCAATACCCCCGCCGAATTCGCCGCCATCATCACCCGCGAACGCGCGGCGGGGGCGGAGCTGGTGCGGCTCGCCGGAGTTGGCCCCGGGCGGTAACAGGGGTCGCTAAATCAACCCGCCATTCACATGCAGCACCTGGCCGGTGACATAGCCCGCGCCAGGTGAGGCGAGATAGGCCACCGCCTGCGCCACATCGGCCGGCGTGCCTAGCCGGCCGAGCGGGATGCGTGCGCGCACCGCGTCCCACTGCGCCGGCGTCATGGCGCTGTGGCCGGTGGCGTCCTTCTGTGTGAAGCCCGGCGCTACCGCATTCACCGTGGTGCCGCTGGCTGCCGCCTCCACCGCCAGGGCGCGGACCAGCGCCTCCACCCCCGCCTTGGCCGCCGCCGTCGCGGGAAAGATCGTCGCATCGGTCCGAAACACATGCGCGACGAAGGAGGAAATGGCGACCAGCCGCGGTGCCTCCCCCTGCGCCAGCACCGGCATCGCCGCCTGCGCCAGGCGCAGGAAGGCCCAGAGCACCGTGTCCAGCGACTGCGCGAAGCCCGCCTCGGTCAGGCTGGCCACGGGCGTGCGGTCGGCGAAGCCGGCATTGGCCACCACCACATCCAGCCCGCCAAAACAGGCCTGGGCGCGCGCCACCAGGGCCGCCGGCAAGGCCGGATCGGCGATGTCACCCAGCATCACCTCCGCCACGCCACCCGCCGCGCGCACCGCCTGCGCCACCGCCTCCGCCCCCGCGGCGTTCTTGCGCGTATGCACGAGAATGGCGGTGCCCGGCCCGGCCAGCGCCCGGCAGCAGGCGGCACCGATCCCGCTGGCGGCGCCGGTGACCAGGATGGTGCGGGGGCGGCTGGTCATGGGCGCGCGGACTCCGGTCGGATCTGATCCGCGCAGCAGGCCATATCGCGCAGCCGATGGAAACACTGTGACCGGCCGCACCGCTATCCGGGCGGACTCGCCTCCGCCATGCTGGCACGAACATCTTGGGAGCACCGCCGCCGATGAGCGGATGGGACATCGCCTTCGGCCATCCGGTAACGCGCGGGCTGGTTGCCGCCACCCTCGGCATTCTGCTGCTGGCCGCCGCGGTGATCGGCGCCTTGACCGTCACAGGCCGCGCCGGCCCGGCGCTGCGCCGCGAATTGTGGCTGCGCCTTGCCTCCTGGGCCGTGCTGCTGCCGCTGATCATGGCGCCGATTCTGGTGGGCCGCGAATGGGTGATCGCCGCCGTCACGCTGCTCGGCCTCGCCTGCCTGCGGGAGTACGACCGCGCCACAGGGCTGTTCCGCGAGCATGTGCTGGTGGCGGTGGTGGTGGCCGGCGTCGTCGCGGTGAATTTCGCGGCGCTGGATCACTGGTACGGCTTCTTCGTGGCGCTCTGGCCCTTGACCGTCACGGTGATCGCCATCGCCTCCATCCCGCTCGACCGGCCTTCGGGCTATATCCAGCGCACGGGGTTGGCGATCTTCGGCTACATGCTGTTCGGCGCCGGCCTCGCCCATCTCGGCTATATGGCGAATGAGCCAGGCTACCGCCCGCTGCTGCTGCTGCTGGTGCTCGCCGTCGGGCTGAACGATGTGGCGGCCTTCACCAGCGGCAAGCTGATGGGCGGCCGAAAGCTGCTGCCGGCGACCAGCCCGAACAAGACCATCTCGGGCGCCCTCGGCGCGCTGGTCTGCACCACCGCGGTGGTCGCCCTCGTCGCCGGCCTGATTTTCGAGGGCACGCCGATGGACAGCCCTTGGAAGCTGATTCTGCTCGGCGCGCTGGTCAGCATTGGCGGGCAGGCGGGGGACCTGATGCTGTCCTCGATCAAGCGGGACATCGGCATCAAGGATATGGGCGTGCTGCTGCCCGGCCATGGCGGCATCCTGGATCGCTTCAACAGCCTGCTGCTGGTGGCCCCCGCCGCCTTCCACCTGATCGGCTATTTCAATGGCTGGGGTCTGTCGGCGCCGACGCGGCTGATGACGGGCGGCCCCTGATGACCGACTGGAAACTCAAGCCCGCCCGCGACCTTGGCCTGGCCCCCGCCGAGCGGCTGCGCAGCCATGGGCGGGAGGCTGGGCTGGTCGGCAGCCTGTTGCAGAGCCTGTGGCGGCGCCTGGTGCGGCTCTACATGGCGGTGATGCACCGCTTCGCGGTGACGGGCCGCGCCCATCTGCCCGCCCCGCCCTTCGTCATCGTCGCCAATCATGCGAGCCATCTGGACGCGCTGGCGGTCGGCGCCGCCCTGCGCGGCCCGGCGGCGCGGCGTGCCCATGCGCTGGCGGCCGGCGACACCTTCTTCACCTCCACCCCCATGGCCGCCTTCGCCGCCTATGCCATCAACGCCCTGCCGGTCTGGCGCCGCCGCACTCGCCCGAAGGATCTGGTGACGCTGCGCGCGCGGCTGGAGGAGGATGGGCTGGTCTTCATCCTGTTCCCCGAGGGCACCCGCTCGCGCGACGGCGCCATGGCGCCCTTCCAGCCCGGCCTCGGCGCCTTCGTCGCCGGGTCCCCCGTGCCGGTGGTGCCCTGCTGGCTGGAAGGCGCCCACGCGGCCTGGCCGCCCCAGCGCCGCCTGCCCCGGCCCGGCAAGCTGCATCTGTACATTGGCCCGCCGCTGTCCTTCGCCGACACCCCGCAGGACCGCGCCGGCTGGGCCCAGGTCGCGGCGCGCTGCGAGGCCGCGGTGCGCGCGCTGGAGCCCAAAGCATGAGCCTCTACAGCCTGAAGCCGCGCTTCCAGGCGCTGCTGCGCCCGCTGGTCGCGCGCCTGGCCGCCGCCGGCGTGACCGCCAATCAGGTGACGCTGGCCGCCGCGATCGGCTCCGTCGCGCTGGGCGGGGCGCTGCTGCTGGCCTCGCCGGTCTGGTTCCTGCTCCTGCCCCTCTGGCTGCTGATACGGATGGGGCTGAATGCCGTGGATGGCATGCTGGCGCGGGAACACGGGCAGAAAAGCCGCCTCGGCGCCTATCTGAACGAGCTGGGCGATGTCGTTTCCGACGCCGCGCTGATCGCCCCCTTCGCGCTGATCGCGCCCTTCGGCCCAGGCTGGGTTGGCACCGTCGCCGTGCTCTCCGTCATTTCCGAATTCGCCGGGGTGCTGGGCGCGGAGCGCCGCTATGACGGGCCCTTGGGCAAAAGCGACCGCGCATTGCTGTTCGGGGCGCTCGGGCTGTGGCTTGGCCTGGCGGGGGCTCTGCCGGCGCTAGCCTATTGGATCATGCCCGTGGTGGCGGCGCTGCTGGTCGCCACCACGGTCAATCGTGTGCAGGCAGGGCTGCGATAGCCCTGCCTCAGCGGCGCCGGAGGCTCATCCGACGCTCCATGACCACCAATGCTGCTCATAGCGGTTGTCGTTGAAGACATCGAAGCGCGGCAGCGCCGGAAGACCGATCCGGCTCTGCTGACGATGCGCCAGTGCGTTCGCATCGCGCAACCGGCCGAGACCCCAGATGCCGCTGGACATGGCGAAGCCGGCCCGCTCCTCCATATCGGGCGGGGCCTCAAAGTCCCGCAGCAGCGCGATGGCGCGACGGCTTTCCTGCCAGGCGGCCGCGGCGAAGTCCGGGGCATCCGCGCGCCGCATCAGATGGTCCGACATCGCCTCGGCCAGGTCGTAATCCGTGGAGAGGTGACCGCAATAGGATTTGCGATAGCCGAAGCAGTCGTGCAGCAGCTCCACCGCTTCCGCCACCGGCCGCCTGGCGAAGGCATAATCCATGCCCGCGGGTGTGCGCCACAGATACCAGGCGCGCAGATCCTCGATCTCCGCGCGCGGATGCTGCGTCGTGCGCTCCTCGGGGTAGTTGTTGAACACGCCGAGCGGCAAGGGAACATGGGCGCTGCGGATATGCGGCATGACACGGTTCTTGAACTCCGTGTCACCGGCCGCTCGGTAGCTCTCATCATACCAGCCGAAGCGCTCATGGATGGAGCGGCGATACAGCGCACCAACCCAGGAGAGGTAGCAGGTCTCCAGATAGACCTTGTCCTGCCGGAAGCCGGTGCGGTCATAGGGCATGATGTCGGAATCGTAGACGCCGTGCCGATCGACATTGGTGACGATGCTGTCGGCCATGACCCAGTCGGTCGAGGCCTCCTCGTCCAGCTTTTCGGCCAGGATGCGCAGCGCGTCCGGATGCAGCCCCTCATCGGCGCCGAGGAAGGCGAGGTAGGGTGCGCGCGCCAGACGGATGCCGCGGTTCCAGGCGGCCTGGATGGTCTCGCGCTCCGCCGAGCGGGCATAGACGATCGGCAGATCCGGATGTTCGGCGGCAAACCGCGCGAAAGCGCCGTGCTCATCGGCCGGGGAATTGCTGTCGACCAGGATCACCTCGACCCCGCCCTGCCGGGCCAAGGTCTGGCGCGCCAGCATGGCGAGCAGCGTCGGCAGCTTGTCCGCCGCGTTGTAGAGGGAAACGATGACCGCCGCGCGCGGCCGAGACTCGCCCCGCCGGTCATCGAGCTGTGCCAGCGGCAGTTCAGGCTTGGACAGGTTGCGCTGATAGGCATCCCGCATCAGCGCCAGGCAGCGATCGCGGCTGTCTTCCGCACCGTCGAACATCGCCGCGCAGGTCTCCGCCTCATAGCGGAAGCTGTGGTCACGCAGGGTCTGGACGATGAAGGGCAGATCGCCCCGCGCATCCTGCCCGGTCCAGCGCAGAGTCCGCAGCAGATAGGTCGCCGCGGTCAGTGGATTGCCCAGGCGTCGTTCGAGACGGGCCATTTCCCGGAACAGGGCCAGGCGGCCCGCCCGGTGGCTCGGCACCAGGCTGGTGAGATACCGTAGTTTCGCCTCGGCCTCCTTCGCCGAGCGGTCGGGCATATCCCGCAGCTTCGCCATGCTCTGCGGCAGGGCGGACAGGCCGTGCAGCTGCCTGGATCGGGCCAGCAGGTCATTGATCCGGTTGAAGGAGCTGCTGTGCCGCCCGAGTTGCGTGCCCACGACGTCTCGAAGCTGCCAGGCCAGGGCCGCGCCCTTCCCCATCAGCCCCGGCGCGGACAGCACGGCGCGGATGCGCGCGCGACTTTCCGCCGGAAGCAGGACCCCGGACCGCGGACCCGCCACCGCCCGGACCCAGCCACCGAAACTGTGCACGCCCTGCCGCATCGCGGTCTTCGCCCGCAGCCGGGGATTCGTGCGGGCATCGACCAGACCCGGCGCAAGCTGCGCCGCGAGTTCAATGGCGGCTTCCCGCGCCCTGACATCCGTGGCGCCGCCGGGCAGGTGGATGCCCGAGAGCGAGGCATGATCCGGTTGCAGCGCGGCCCGCTGCAAAGCCTCCGCCAGCGCGTCGCGATGGCCATCATAGTCCCGCAGGATCGTCTCCGCGGTATCGGCCAGGCCGCGGGAACAGTCGATCGCCGACACCGTCCAATCCAGGGAGGGCAATTGCTCGCGCAGCCAGTCCGACACGCCAGCCCGGTCGGAGACGACCGTCGGGCAGCCCGCGCAGAGCGCTTCCAGCGCCGTCAGGTTGAAGGTGTCGTGGCGCGAGGGCACCAGCAGCAGCGTGCGGTCCTGGAATTGCGCCTGCATCGCCGTCGATGACAGCCCACCGGGCATCTCCAGCCGATGCTCCAGGCCACGCAGACGCGCGACGCTTCGCAGCGTGGCTTCCGATCCCACGCCCGTCCGGTTTGGCCCATCGGGTCCGATCAGCAAAAGGCGCCGGTAGAGATCCGGCGGCAGGCACCAGGCGGCGTCGATGAAAAGGTCAGGACCTTTCCACTTCTCCCGCCGTCCCGCGAAGACAAGGTCCGGCGCCCCTTCCCCACGCGATGCTGGCCGTGGGGCCGGCGCGCCGGTGACGACGAGGGGGTCGAGGTGATTCACCTCCAGCGGCGCCCTGCGCCGCCAGGCGGCGGCATAGCGCCGGCTGATCGCATAGCGCGCATCGGCGCCACGGAACTGCAGGCTTTCGCGCAGCCGCAACTCGGCCAGCGCCGAGGCCTGATCGCCGCCGCCCGGCCAGCCACCGCGGAAGGCATCGGAGAGCGTGCCATGGAGCGAGACCGCGACGACGCCGACGCGACATTGCTCCAGGGCCAAGGCGGGACGGATGAAGGGCCCGATCTGGGCGTAGTCCGGGGCATCGACGACGTCGAAATCGACCCGGCCGAGGGTCTCGGCAACGGACTGCGCCATGTTGCGCGCGATGTGCCAGACCCAGAGAAAATGCCGTTGTGCCGCAGGCACCGCCTGCGGCACCGGCGTCAGATGCCAGGTCAGCGGGATGCCGAAGGCATTGCCAGGGCGTGGCGCATCAGCGGCTTCATCGCGGCGGAAGTAGAAGAACGCGTCCTGCGGCCGTTGTTCGATGATTCGCCGGTAGACCGACTGGCCACCACCCACCTGCCCGAACAGATCGCTGTCCAGGATAAGAACGCTGCGTCCACCGGGTCCGGGGACCGGCCTGGCCGAATGCGCTGGAGCCGACATGGAATCAACCCCTCAGGATGGTGGCGCCCAATGTGTCCAGACCGACCGGGATCAGGGAATGGTCGGCCATGCCCGCGCGGAAGCCGGGCTGGCGATCCGGCGGCACCAGCATCAGCAGGAAGCCCCCGGCGCCCGCGCCGCAGAGCTTGCCGCCCAGCGCGCCGGCCGCGCGCGCCTTGTCATACAGGGCATCGATCTGGGGCGAGGAGACCTTGGAGGACAGGCGCTTCTTCGTCTCCCACCCTTCATGCAGCATGGCGCCGAATTCGCGCAGCATGGCTTCGGGATCGCTGCCTTCCAGCACCGTCTGCGCCTGATCGACCAGCGCCAGCAGATGGGTGAGGTCCTTGTCGGAGGCGCCGGACTTCGTCTTCTCCATCTGCTCCTCCAATGTCGCGGAGGCGAAGCGGGTCATGCCGGTATAGACGAGGAAGAGCGAGGTGGTGAGCGCCGCCTGACAGTCCGACGTCATCTGGATCGGGCTGATGCGGGTGCGGCTGCCCTCGAAATCGAAGCGGTTCAGCCCGCCGAAGGCGGCGTGGTGCTGGTCCTGCACGCCGCAATTCTCGCCCAGCAGACCGCGCTCGACATGCACCGCCTCCCGCGCCAGATCCATCTTGGTGGCGCCACGGCCCAGCAGTTCGAACAGTAGGTTCACGAAGCCGACGGTGAAACTCGACGAGGAGCCCAGGCCGCTGCGCGCCGGCAGGTCGGCCATGATGGAGATATCGAGCGGGCTGCCATAGCCGTAATGCCGGATCGCTTCCCGCACCACGGGATGCTCGATCGCATCCAGCTCCGTCACCTGTTCCATCTTGGAGTAGGAGATGCGGTAGCGGTAGTCGAGGATATTGGTCAGCCGCAGCGCCGCGACATAGACGTACTGGTCGATCGCCATGCCGAGAACGGCGCCACGCGCGCGCGCAAAATACTCGGGGTAGTCGGTGCCGCCGCCGAAGAAGGACACACGCAGCGGCGTGCGGGAGACGGTCATCATGGGCGGGACGTCTCTGCCTTATGGGCCGCGAGGATCTGCGCGACGCCCTGTTCCACACTCAACTTCGGATGCCAGCCGGTCTTCGCCAGGAAGCGGCTGGAATCGAGGCTCTTGTAGCCAGCGCCCTGGAAGGAGCCCGGCGGGCTGACGATGCGCGCATCCCAGTGCAGCGCCGCCAGGATGGCACGCGCGCATTCGCCGATCTCGACCGGCGCGTTCGGGGTCACGTTCAGCACGCAATCGGAGAAGGCCGCATCGGCGGCGATGATGGCGTCGATCTGGTCATGCGCATGCAGAAGGTCGCGGACCGTGCGCGGGTTCCCCCAGACCTCGAATTCCGTGGCGCCGCTCGCCTGCGTGCGGATGGCGCGGTCGATCATCGCAGCCATGAAATGCGCGCGGTTGTCCTCGGTATGGGCATACGGGCCGTAGACGGTGGCGAGCACGCAATGCAGCCAGGACATGCCGTACTGCTTGCCGAAGACCTCGCAGCCCGTCGCCAGCAACTCCTTCGCCAGGGCGTAGCCCTGCACGGAAGGATGCGGCCGGCCGATGCCGAATTCCGTCTCCGGCGTCGCATGATCGGTCTCGGCATAGGTGCAGGAGGAGCCGAGCGAAACCAGCTTCGCCTGCGGCTGATGCGCCCGCCAGGCGTCGAGCACGTTCAGATGAATGCGGGCATTGTCGCGCAGCAATTCGCCCTGAATGCCGAACTGAATCTGGCCGGTGCGCTGCTTGGTGATGGCATGGAAAATCCGCCCAGCCTTCGGCGCCTCGCGGAAGACGCGATCGACCACGGCAGCATCGGTGAAGTCGCCGGCGGCGCGGCCGACGGCGTGGACCGGCCAACCCTCGGCGGTCCATCGCTCGACAAGGTTGCGGCCGAGAAAACCGTCGGCGCCGAGGATGATGGTCGGACTATCGGCGTAGGGCATCGCGATACCAGGCAAGGGTTGCAGCCATGCCGTCATCCAAGGGGCGGAACGGCGCGAGGCCCGGCAGAACCTGTCGCAACTTTGTGGCAGTGGCGCGGCGGACCTTCACGCCGCGATTGCCGGCGGCCGGCGGCGAGGTCAGCTTGATGGGGCGCTGCCGGCCCGCCGCGCGCATGGCGCATTCGGCCAGGTCACGCACCGTGCGGGTCTCGCCAAAGGCGAGGTTCACCGCTTCCGTCACGCCGCGCAGCTTCAGCGATTCGACGAAAGCCAGGGCGGCGTCGCCCGCATAGATGAAATCGCGTTCGGCATCCGGGTCGCCACGTACCTCGAATTCCGGGGCGTCGCCGGCGGCGCGGATGACGAAGGCGGTGGCGACATGCGCCTCCGCCTCATCCAGCGTGTCATGCGGGCCGTATGGATTGGTCAGGCGGAAGCTGATCGTGCTGATGCCGGCGCGGCGGCGCCACAACTCGCCGGTGATCTCGCCCCAGCGCTTGGACCAGGCATAGGCGGCCTCGCCATCATGCGGCCAGTCATTCAGGTCGAGCGGCAGCGCATCATCCTGCACCGCCCAGCTCGCCGGATAGACGGCGGAGGAGGAGGCGGCGCGGATTTCAGAAATGCCGCGCGCCATGGCGAAGCGGTAGACCTGCTCGGTCATCGCCAGATTGGCGCTGAGGATGGCTTCCTGCTGCTTGCCAAACTGGGAGGCATAGTAGCGGAAGGCCGCGACATGGATGATCGCTGTGCCTTCCGGCAATGCCGGCAACCCATCCACCGCCGCGGCCGCGACCGTCATGGTGCAGCCCGGCACAGGGGCACCGGAGGCTGTCACGCCAACCACCATTGGCACCTGGCCGGCCAGCGCATCGACCACGTTGCGCCCGATGAAGCCGCTGGCGCCCCAGACGAGAACCGCGGGCGGCAGGGTCACGCGGACTCCTTTCCGTAGGCATGCACCTTCGGAATCGGCACCACGAGTTCGCCACCACCGGCCAGGTATTCGCGCTCCTTCACCAGGAACTCATTGATGAAATTCCAGGCGAGGACGAGGTAGGCGTCCGGTCGCGCGCCTTCCTCCGCTTCGATCGGAATGCGCACGCCGGGAATGGCGAGGCCGACCTTCATCGGATTCTTCTCGACCGCCTTCTGCACCAGGTCGGGACCGATGCCGAAGCTGTTGAGCAGCGTCGCGCCCTTGGCCGGCGCGCCATAGGCCCAGACCGACTTCCCGGCGCTCTTGTAGCCTTCGAGCAGCGCGACAAGGCGCTTGCGCAGGTCGAGCACATTGTCGGCGAAGTGGCGATAGGTCTCGATTTTGCCAAAGCCCTTGCGGATTTCCTCTGCCTGCATGGCTCGCACGCTGTCACCCACCGGGCGCACACCCTTGCGTGTCACATGCGCCTCGATCGAGCCACCATGGATGTCGACCAGGCTGGCCTCGAACACCTCCAGCCCATGCTGTTCCAGCAAGGCGGAGAGCGACTTCAGCGTGTAGTAGCAGAGGTGCTCGTGATAGACCTGATCGAAGGCAGTGTTCTCCACCATGCCGCCGAGATAGATCGCCTGCACCACGAAGACGCCGTCATCCGACAGCAGGCTCGCGATGCCTTCGACGACGCTGTGCAGCTCCTCCAGATGGAAGAACACGCCGGCGGCGGTGATGACCTTGGCCGGGCCGTGCTGCTTCAGGATGTCGGCGCAGCATGCGGCGTTGAAGAAGCGGTGCCAGGTCGGCACGCCCGCGTCCTGCGCCAGCTTCGCCACATTGCCGGCCGCTTCCACGCCCAGCACGCGGGCGCCGCTGAAGGCCCATTGCTTCAGCCAGGTGCCGTCATTGCTGCCGATATCGACGACGAGGTCGTCCGCCTTCACATCATAGGCGGCGGCAATACGCTGGCTGGTCGCCAGGAAATGCGCCGGCAGCGTCTTGGTGGTACCGGAGACGTAGGGGTAGTCGGTGAACATCGATTCCTTGGGAATCGTATGGTCGATCTGCACCATGCTGCAGTCGCGGCAGAAGCCGACGCGCAGCGGGTAATGCGGCTCCACCCCCGGGGCGAGGTCCGGGCGCACCAGGCGGTTGCAATGCGGCTGGTCGCCCAGGTCGATCACCAGCTCCACGCGATGCCCGCCGCAGCAACGGCAGGTCATATCGAGCATCACGCCGGGCGGCGGCACAACCATGCGGGATTTCACCTCAGACATTGGCAAAGCGCCCGTTGCGCAGCATGCGGTAGCCCTTGATGAGTTCCTGGATGCCCTTGTCCAGACCGTGGTCTGGCGCCCAGCCGGTCGCTTCCAGCTTGTCGTTGGAGACGACGTAGTCGCGCTTGTCGGGGTCCTCCCCCACCGGCGCTTCCAGCCAGACGAAGCCCGGCACATGCTTGGCGATGCGGTCGCAGAGCTGCGCCTTGGACAGGTTGGCTTCCGACAGCCCCACATTATAGGCCTGCTGGCGCATCGCATCGACATTGTCGATGCCGTGCATGAACGCCTTCACCACGTCCCGGATATGGATGTAGTTGCGGCGGAAATGCGCCTCGAACAAAACGACCGCACGATCGTTCACCGCGCGCCAGGTGAAGTCGTTCACCAGCAGGTCGAGCCGCATGCGCGGCGCCATGCCGAAGACGGTTGCGAGGCGGAAGGACAGGGAGTTGGGATGCGACAGCACCGCCTCCTCCGCATCCACCTTGGTGCGGCCATAGAGCGAGACCGGGCGCAGCGGCGTTTCTTCCGTGCAGAAGGCATTGCCCTCACCCACGCCGTAGCCGGAATTGGTGGTGGGATAGGCGATCAGCTGGTTCGGGCTGGCACGCTTCACCAGGTCCCGCACCGCGTCGCGGTTCAGCGTGCTGGCGCCGATCTCGTCGCGCGCGCAGAGCGGCGCGCCGACCAGGGCGGCGAGCGGAATGGCGATATCGGCCTCGCGCAGCAAGGGCTCCACCACCCGCATGTCACGGCAATCGCCCCGCACGGGGGTGAAATTCGGATCGGCGCAGGAATGGGCCAGAAAAGGCTCGCCGGCGGCAAATGTATCCAAGACGGTGACCTGCCAGCCGCGGGCGAGAAGCGCGGGAACCAGCATCGACCCAATGTAACCGGCCCCGCCGGTGACGAGCACGCGCATCTGTTTGTTTTCCTCAGGCAACCGCGTCCGAGCCGCGTATAGGATGGGCCATAGCCAGGAGCAACCTGGAGTGGCAGGTCAGCATTCGGTGAGAAGCGTCTGTAGCAACGTTCCCGGATTGTGATGCGCACGCCAGGCCGGGGCGCCCCGCCGGGCGGCTTCGGTCAGGCTGGGCAGCCGGTCCAGCGCCTCCGCCAGGCGGGGGCCTACAGCCGCACCGGGGGGGATGGCAACGGCCCGCTCCGCTCCCGCGGCCTCCGCCATCCAGCAGCCATCCGGCACCACCGCGGGCAGACCCAGCGCCAGCGCCTCGGCCAGGATGCCGCTGCTGCGGGCGCCATAGACGGCGCCGTCATAGGGCAGCAGCAGAAGGTCGGCGGCGGCCATCAATGCGGCGTAATCCGCGGGCTCCAACGCCCGTTCCACCAGGGTAACGTCGCCGCGGGCGCGCAGCGACCGTTGCGCTTGCTGCACCAGGGGATCCGCCTCCGCCCCTACTGGCCCGGACTGCACGGTGAAGCGCGCCCGGCCGGCCACGGCGGCGATCGCCTCCGGCAATCGTGAAAACCCCTTCTCGGCGCGGGCGCCGCCGGAAAACACCACATGCGGCAATCCGCCCGCCGGGCGCGCGTCCGGCATCGGCGGCACCTCCACGGGCAGCGGCACCGGGCGCACCGCCAGTCCGGACAGGTCGGCGAATTGGCGGGCCAGGGGTTCGGTATCGGCGAACAGCCGCAGATCAGCGCCGAAACGGGCCTGCAGCCGGGCGAACAAGGCGCGCAGCGGCTCCGGCGCCGGGTCATCCGCCTCCATCTCCGCCGGCATGCGGCGCAGCACCACCAGCAGCGTCACGGCGGGCAGGCCGGGCGTGGTGGCCACGGAATGCAGATTGGCGCCGGAGACGCTGTGCAGCAGCAGCCGGTCGCCGGGCCCGGCGCCGATCCGGCTCAGCTCCGCCGCCAGCTCCTGCCCCAGCGCATCCGCCGCGCGTCCCTGGCGCAGCCGCCGACGCAGCGCCCGCAGCGGCGGCGCGACCAGCCCGGCCAGCGGCGCCGGCAGATGCGAGGCGAGCCCGAAGGCCAGCCGCCGCCCCATCCCGCCGCCGCCCGCACTTTGATAGCGCGCGCCGAACACGGCGCGGACCGGAATGCGCCCCGCCTCTATCGTGCCTGTAAAACCCTGCCCGGCCAGCACCAGCGGCGCCAGCCCGGCCGCCAAGGCCGCCCCCGCCACCGCCGCGCTGTAGGACAGGTGATGCCCCGCCGGCCCGTTGAGACCGGGATCGGCAATCACGAACATCACGCGGGCAGCAGCCGGGCCAGGAAAGCGTCCAGGTCGCCGCCGGTGAAAAGATGCCCCGGCAGGCCACAGGCCGCGGCCGCATCCAGGTCGGACTGCTTGTCGCCGATCAGGAAGGAGCCTTCCGCCACCACCGGCCAGCCGGCGAGCAGATCCTGCACCATGCCCGGATTGGGCTTCCGGCGGCGGCAATCCAGCCGGTATTGCGGCAGCGGGGCCTCCGGATGGTTCGGGCTGTATTCGAAGGCATCGACATGCGCGCCGGCCGCGGCCAGCACGCCGGCCATCCAGCCATGCATCACATGGATCTGGCTTTCCGGAAACTTGCCCTTGGCGACACCCGCCTGATTGGTCACGACGAAGACGAACCAGCCTGCGTCATTGGCCCGCTTCACCGCCGCCGCCGCGCCGGGCATCCAGCGCACCTGGGCCGGGTCATGTGGCCAGCCTGTATCCTCGATCAGCACCCCGTCGCGGTCCAGGAACAGCGCCCGGCGATGGGCCATGGCCGGGATCACGGTCTGAGCGGCGGCTAGGTCCTCGGGGATGCCGATGTCGATGAAAGCGCCATCATAAAGCCCGCCGCGCAGCATCCCGGCCTGGGCCAGCTTCGGAAAGACGTCCGATTCCAGCGAGACGGCCCCCGGGCCGATATGGTCCAGGATCGGTTTGCGCAGCCAGTAGATGCCGCCATTGATTGGCCCGGTCCGCTCCGGGCTGCGGGCGGCAAAGCCCGAGATGCGACCCTCATCCGAGACCTCCACCGTGCCATAGCGGGCGCCCGGCGCGGTGCGGCGCAGCGCCAGGGTGGCCAGCGCGTCGCCGGCATGCAGCGGCAGGTCCAGCAGGTTCACGTCGAAACGGGTATCGCCGTTCAGCAGCAGGAATTCGTCTTCCAGCCGACCGGCGAACAGGCGCAATCCGCCGCCGGTGCCCAGCGGCTCCGGCTCCACCACCACCTCCACCCGGCTGCCGCGGACCATCTGGCCGTCATAGCGGTCGCGGATGGTGTGGCCGAGATAGCCGGCCATCAGGGTGATGCGGGGAATGCCGAATCGCGCCACCTCCTCCACCAGCCAGTCGAGGAAGGGGCGGCCCGCGACCTCCACCATCGGCTTGGGGATGGCATCGGTCAGCGCGCCGAGGCGCGTGCCGCGGCCGCCAACCAAAATGGCCGCCTGCCGCGGCAACCCATCACGCATCGGCGATCCGGGCTTCCACGGCGGCGCAGTAGCAATGGTACAGGGCCAGATGCACCTGCTGGATCGCCGGCGTGGACTTGGACGGCACCGCCAGCAGATGGTCGGACACCGCCGCCATCTTGCCACCACCCTGGCCGGTCAGGCCGATGGTCGCCATGCCGAGCTTCCGCGCGGCTTCGAAGGCCAGCACCACATTCTCCGAATTGCCGGAGGTGGACAGGCCGAGAATCACGCCGCCGGCCTCGCCATAGGCTTCCACCTGGCGGGCGAAGACGGTGGCGTAGCTGTAGTCGTTGGACCAGGCCGTCAGCACCGCGGGGTTGGAGGACAGGCAAATCGCCTTCAGCGCGCGGCGTTCCCGCAGGAAGCGCCCCACCATCTCACCCACAATGTGCTGCGCATCGGCGGCGGAGCCACCATTGCCGCAAACCAGCAGCGGCTTGCCCGCCATCAGAGCCGTGACCGTGGCCGTAACGGCCGCATCCATCGCGGCATCCAGCCCCTGGGCACGGGTACTGGCCAGCAGCGCCTCCGCCTCCGCGAGCCAGGCATCGAGCGTAATCATTTCGGATAGGAACCTTCCGGCGTGGTGTTTCCTGCCCGTGGTCCTAACCCGCTTACCCCCGCCGGTCGAGCCTGGACGCCACAGAATGACACGGCTAGAGGTGGGACAAATCAATTTGAGGTTGGAATGCGCGCCAGGATTCTCGACCTGATCCGAGGTGCCAAGGGCCTCACCGCCCTGATCCGACAGATCGCAGTACGGAACGCCCGCGGGGCTGCTCTGGACCTGCCAATGCTGGCACAGCATGGTTCCGGCTTCGAGAATCGCCGCCGCAATCCCCGGAACGGCCCGATCGACGAAAACGACCGCTCGCATCCGTCCATCGCATTCCGCCTCGTCGCCCGCCGCGCCTGACCTCACGGAACTGACCCATGCGCCGTCTGATCCTCGACACCCTGCGCCGCGCCACCGGCACCCTACAGCTCCGCCAGAGCGTGACCTTGTTGGAGGAGGAAGTCGCCCGGGCGCTGCGCCTGCCCGGCGCCGCACCCACCCCGCATGGGGCGGAGCTGGCGCGGCTGGCGCGGCATGCGGATTTTCCGCTGCAAGCCTGGTGGGAACGGTCCCTGTGGGAACCGGTGGTGCAGCTTGCGGTGCGCGACCATGTGCGGCCGGGCGACATCGCCTTCGATGTCGGCGCCAATGCGGGCGCCTTCGCCATGCAGATGTCCCGCCAGGCCGGGCCGCGCGGCACCATCTGCGCCTTCGAGGCCAGTCCCCGCATCATCGGCCGCACCCATCACAACATGGTCGCGGCGGGCTGCCACAATGTCACGCTGTACCACCGGGCCATCTGGAATCGCAGCGGCGACTTCGTGCATATCGCCGAGGGCAGCCACCTGAATGATCGCGTCGAGCAGGGCGCCGGCGGCATTCCCGTGCCCACTTTGGCGCTGGATGATTTCATCGCCGCCACCGGCCTCAGCCCCAGCTTCATCAAGATGGACATCGAGGGGGCGGAGCTGGACGCCCTGCGAGGCAGTGCGAAGCTGATCGCGGAGGGCCGGCCCATCATGGCGCTGGAACAGGCGCCGGATGACATGCGTTGCCATGAACTGCTGATCGCGGCGGGCTACCTCGCCGTCGATCTCGGCAGCTATCGCCGCATCACCAAAGGCGAGGATTTCTCCAATCCGACCGGGGTGAACAACGTGCTGTTCGTGCCGTCGGAGAAGACCGGCGACTCGCCCTACTTCGATCCGCGGCAGGAAGTGGTGGCCCGACTGCCCGCCGCCGCCTTCACCCGCGACGCGGCCGGCGGGGCGAGGCTGACGGAGGCCATGTCATTGCCGGCCGGGCGCTATCTGGTGCGCGCCGATTTCGCCGCCTCCGGGCGCAACAATGAGGTCTATGCCGGCATCGAGGCGGATGGCGAGACCGTGTTCCGCTACCACACCTTCACCGCCTTCATGGCGGAATGCTATCGCGACTGGGTCGTGCAGCTCGATCGCCCGGGCCGCATCACCCCCTTCCTGCGCTTCCTGAACGGCAGCGATGCCACGCTGGACTGGCGCGGGGCGGAAGTGCTGCGGCTACCCGCCTTCGACCATGTGGCGCCGCCGCTGATCTTCTGACGGCTGAGGGCCGGCGAGGACCAAGGCCCGCTCCACCCCGCCAAGATCCGGGCGGCAGGATAGCGGCAGCAGTCCTGCCTCCCGGGCCAGGGATTCCACAGCGGCGCGCTGACCCTGGCCGAGTTCCAGCACCGCCACGCCGCCCGGCGCCAGCAGCCCTGGCAGGGCGGCGGTGAGCATGCGGTAGGCATCGAGCCCATCCGCCCCGCCATCCAGCGCCAGCGCGGGCTCATGCCGCGCCACCTCCGGCATCAAGTCCTGGATGGTGGCGGTTTCGATATAGGGGGGGTTCGACAGCACGAGGTCGAAGCGCCCGGCCAGCGCCGTGGCCCAGTCCCCGGCCAGGAAGGCGCTGCGGTCCGCAAGGCCATTGGCAGCGGCATTTGCCGCCGCCAGTGCCGCCGCCGCAGGCGCACGGTCCACACCGATGCCGAAGGCGTTCGGGCGCTCCGACAGCACCGCGAGCAGCAGGCAGCCCGTGCCGGTGCCCAGGTCCAGCACACGCAGCGCCGCCGCCAGGTCCGGCAGGGCTTCCAGCGCCGCCTCCACCAGCGATTCGGAATCGGGGCGCGGGATCAGCGTGGCGGGCGAGACGGCGAGGTCCAGCGTCCAGAACCCCTGCCGGCCCAGGATATGCGCCATCGGCACATGGGCCAGGCGGGCCTTCAGGGCGGGGCCAAATCGGGCGACGGCCTCCGGCGGCACCATCGCGCGGGGATCACGCAAAAGCTGTTCGGAGGTGGCGCCCATGGCATGGGCGAGCAGCAGGCGGGCTTCCAGGCGCGGGCTATCGATGGCGGCCGCCCGCAGAAGCTGGCCCGCCTGACAGAGGAAGGCGCCGACCGTCTCGCCCGGCTCAGGACCCTTGGGTTCGCAGGCGCTCATTCGCCCTCGGCGGCCAGGCGGGCGGCCTCATCCTCCGCGGTCAGGGCGCCGATGATGTCCTCGAATTCGCCCAGCATCACGCGGTCGATCTTGTGCAGCGTCAGGCCGATGCGATGGTCCGTCACCCGGCCCTGGGGAAAGTTGTAGGTGCGGATGCGCTCGGACCGGTCACCGGTGCCGACCTGGCCCTTGCGGTCGGCCGCGCGGACGCCGGCGACCCGCGCACGCTCGGCCTCATAGAGCCGGGCACGCAGCACCTTCATGGCCTTGGCCTTGTTCTTGTGCTGCGACTTCTCCTCCTGCATCGCCACCACGACGCCGGAGGGGATGTGGGTGATGCGGACGGCACTGTCGGTCTTGTTCACATGCTGCCCGCCGGCGCCGGAGGCACGGTAGGTGTCGATGCGCAGATCACCCTCATTGATATGGACGTCCACCTCCTCCGCCTCCGGCAGCACGGCGACGGTGACGGTGGAGGTGTGGATGCGGCCCTGGGTTTCCGTCGCCGGCACACGCTGCACGCGATGCACGCCCGATTCGAACTTCAGCTTGGCGAAGACCCCCCGCCCCTCGATGCCCGCGGTCGCGCCCTTCACGCCGCCGAGGTCGCTGGCGTCGTAATCCAGGATCTCGAAGCGCCAGCCCTGGGTCGCGGCATAGCGCTGATAGGCGCCGAAAAGCTCCGCCGCGAACAGCGCCGCCTCGTCGCCGCCGGCGGCGGGGCGGATTTCCAGGATGGCGCTGCGGCTGTCGGCGGCGTCGCGCGGCAGCAGCATCAGGCGGATTTCGCGTTCCAGCCGCGGCAGGCTGTCGCGCAACTCGTAGTACTCGGCCTCGGCCAGCTCCCGCATTTCCGGGTCCGCCAGCATGGCCTCCGCCTCGTCCCGCGCCTTCTCGGCGGCGCGATAGGCTGAGACCTTCTCGACCAGCGGATCAAGTTCGGAAAGCTCCTTGGACAGCGCGCCGACCTGCGCGCCATCGGCGGTGTTCAGCGCGTGCCGCACCTCATCCGCCCGGCTCAGCAGCCGGTCGAGTTTTTGCGGGAGGCTCATGCGCTCAGGCGGCTGACCGCCTCGGCCAGGGGGATGGTCGCCTGGCTGCCGGCATCGAGGTCCCGCAGCTGCACCTGGCCCTGCGCCAGCTCATCCTCACCCAGGATCAGCGCAGCGCGGGCGGAGAGCTTGTTGGCCCGCTCCATCCGACGCTTCAGATTGCCCTTATAGGCGATCTCGGCCGGGATGCCGGCGCGGCGCAATTCCTGCAGCAGGCCGAGCGCCGCGACTTCCTGCGCCTCCCCCACCGGGATCACCGCGACGGGGCGCGGCGCCGGCGGCGTGGCGGCGAGCAGCATGGACAGCCGCTCCACCCCCGCCGCCCAGCCGACGCAGGGAGTCGCCGGACCGCCCATTTCCTCCACCAGCCCGTCATAGCGACCACCCGCCATCACGGTGCCCTGGGCGCCGAGGCGGTCGGTGACGAATTCGAAGGCGGTGTGGCTGTAATAGTCGAGCCCCCGCACGATCCGCGGATTTTTTCGAACCGGCACGCCAAAGGTCGCCAAGTGGCGCAGTACCGCCTCGAAGAAGGCCGAGGCCTTTTCGGTCAGGAAGGGCTCGATGGTCGGCGCGGTGGCGACGATGCGCCGGTCGCCCTCATCCTTGCTGTCCAGGATGCGCATCGGGTTTTTGGCCAGTCGCACCTGGCTGTCCTGGGACAGCCCCGACTGATGCGCGGTGAAATGCTCCACCAGCGCGGCACGATAGGCGTCGCGGCTTTCCGCGTCGCCTAGCGTGTTGATCTCCAGCACCACGCCCTCGCTGATGCCGAGGTCCTGCAGGATGTGCCAGCCGGCGGCGATCACTTCGGCATCCGCCAGCGGCTCAGCCGCGCCCAGCACCTCGGCGCCGATCTGGTGGAACTGGCGGTAACGGCCCTTCTGGGGGCGCTCGTAGCGGAACATGGGGCCGGCGTAGAAGACCTTGCGCGGCAGGTTGGACTGGGTCAGGCCGTTGGAGACCAGGGCGCGGCAGATGCCGGCGGTGTTTTCCGGCCGCAGGGTGATGGAATCACCGCCGCGATCCTCGAAGGAATACATCTCCTTGGACACGACGTCAGAGGTCTCGCCCAGGCTGCGGGCGAAGACGCCGGTGGCCTCGAAGATCGGGGTCGCCCATTCCTCATAGCCATAGAGCGCGGTGATGCGCCGCGCGGCCGAGATCACGTGGTGATGTGCGCGAAAATCCTCACCGATCAGGTCACGGGTGCCGCGGACGGGCTGGAGCGGAGGGTTTGCCATGGCATGGCGGGTAGAACGGCGCGCGGGCGTCGGCAAGAGGCTGGCGCGTCAGGCCCCTTCATCTGGCGGAACCAGGGGGCGCAGGCGGCTAACCAGGGGCGACAACTCAGCCGTCACGATCCGCCAGACCAGGTCGAGATCCACCTAGGTATAGTCATGCACGATCCGGTGGCGCATGCCCGCCATGGCCTGCCACGGGACATCCGGATGGGCCGCCTTGAAGCCAGGCGTCATCCGCCAGGCCGCCTCGTCCAGACCTTCCGCGAAGCGCAGCGCGGACTCCGCCGACTTCAGGATATCCCGCAGCAAGGCGGCATCGTCGCGCGGCGCGCGAGTCACGCGGCGAACAGCAGTTGGGCATCGCCCAGGATGCGGACACGGCGGAACGCAGTCTGGCTCTTCTCGATCGCCGGCCGGTCGATCAGGTCCACCCGGCGGCCGAACAGGGCCTCGAGGGCGTCCTTCAGATCGGCAAAATTGGCAAAGTCGAACCGCGCCTCGGGCGTGAACTACACCAGCAGGTCCACATCGCTGCTCGCGGGGTCGAAATCCTCCCCCCGCGCAGCGGAGCCAAAAACCTCCAGGCGGGTCACGCCAAAGCGCCGGCACAGCGCCGCGATCTCCGCCTGATGGGCGAGGATCGAGGGATGCATGGACCTACTCCGCCGCCTGCGCCGTCTCGGCCGCCGCCGCGGTCTCGGCGTCCTTCGCCGCCTTCATCGCCGCCGCCCGCGCTTCCACCAACTGCACGATGTGCTCCACCATCTCGTCAGTCTTCACCGTGTGGCTGGTCTTGCCCATGCCATAGACCATGTGCGTGCCCGCGCCGCCGCCGGTCAGGCCGATATCGGTCATCAGCGCCTCGCCGGGCCCATTCACCACGCAGCCAATGATGCTGAGGGAAATCGGCTGATCGATGTGGGACAGCCGGTCCTCCAGCTTCTCCACCGTGCGGATCACGTCAAAACCCTGCCGGGCGCAGGAGGGGCAGGAGATCACCTTCACCCCGCGATGGCGGATATGCAGCGATTTCAGCAGGTCCCAGCCCACCGAGACTTCTTCTTCAGGCTCCGCGCTAAGCGAAACCCGCAGCGTGTCGCCAATGCCGGCCCAGAGCAGCGATCCGAGACCGATGGAGGACTTCACCGTGCCCGCCCGCCGCCCGCCGGCCTCGGTGATGCCGATATGCAGCGGATGGTCGCAGGCCTCCGCCAGCTGCTGATAGGCCGCCACGGCCAGGAAGACGTCGGAGGCCTTCACGCTGATCTTGAAGTTGTCAAAACCTTCCTGGAGCAGATGGTCGGCGTGCCAGAGGGCGCTTTCCACCAGCGCCTCCGGGTTCGGCTCGCCGTATTTCTCCAGGAGGTGCTTCTCCAGGCTGCCCGCATTCACGCCGATGCGGATGGAACAGCCATGGTCACGGGCGGCCTGCACCACCTCCTTGACCCGTTCCTTGCTGCCGATATTGCCCGGGTTGATGCGCAGGCAGGCGGCACCGGCCTGGGCGGCCTCGATGGCGCGGCGGTAGTGGAAATGCACATCCGCGACGATCGGGACATTCACCTCCCGCACGATCTCGGCCAGGGCCGCGGTGGCCTCCGGCGTCGGGACGGAGACGCGGACGATATCGACCCCGGCCAGTTCCGACTTGCGGATCTGTGCGATGGTCGCGGCCGCATCCTCGGTCGGCGTGTTGGTCATGGTCTGGACGGTGATCGGGCTGTCGCCGCCGACCGGGACCTTGCCGACATGGATCAGCCGCGACTTGCGGCGGGTGATCTGCTGATAGGGTCGGTAGGCCATGCGGTTTCCCTGCGATCTTCCCAGCGGGCGTTCGTCCCGGGCCGGCTCAGCATAGGCTCCCCGGCCTGCCCCTCACAGGGCCTGGCCGGCGACGCATCTCAGCGCGTGCCGCCCCCGGTCGTTCCGGTTCCGGTCGCGCCGACCCCGGCTGTGCCAGTGCCGTTCCCCGTCGCCGGGGCACGGTTGCGGAGGCGGTCGGGGGCGAGGGAGATGTTGCGCCGCACGCCCACCTGTCCGTCCAACGCCTCGGAAATGGCACCGTCCACCACGATGTCCAGGCCTTGCGCCCGGCCGGTATCGAGCAGCAGCCCCTCCCGCACCGGCACCGCCCAGAATTCGCCGGGACGCAGCACGCGATTGACCAGCACCTGGCCGGAACGGCCTTCCCGCACCTGCACCCAGGCGCCGTCGGGGCCATCCGTCCGGGCGCGCAACGCCACGCGGGTGCCTTCGGGCAGACCGGGGATGACAATGGCCGGCGGTGCCACTGGGGCGGCCGCGACCGGCGCGGCGGCGGTTGGTGCGGGCTGTACCACAGGCGGCGGCACCGGCACGGTGGCGGCCTGTGCCGCGGTATTGGCGCCGGCGCCGGGGGCCCCGCCGCCCAGCGGCGGCAATGCGCCCATGGGCAGGGTGCCGACCGGCGGTGTGCCACCGGCCGACGCACGCGCGGCATCCCGCCCCGGCAATTGCGCGCGGCCCTGCTCGGCAGCCGCTTCAAGACGTTCCGGCACGGGTGGCACCGCATCGACCATGCGGTTGCCGGTGCCCGAGATATTGTACCAGGCGACATAGGCACAGATCGCCAGCACCGCGCCCACCACCACCACGGCACCGGCCGGCACGCCGCGTTCCGGCACGGGTTCAGGGAAGACCAGGTTGGTCTTGCCGTTCACCGCCGCGCCGGACATGTCGCGGAAGCGGCGCACCATCTCATCCGCATCGAGGCCGAGCGCCACCGCATAGGCCCGAACGAAACCGACCGCATAGGCCGGGCCAGGCAGGTCGCGCACACGGCCTTCTTCCAACGCTTCCAGATAGGGGCGGCGGATGCGCAGGCGCTGCGCCATCTCCTCCACGGACAGGCCGAGGGAGAGGCGCGAGTCGCGCAGCTCCTCGCCCACGCGGGCGGCTTCAGCGCCGCTGGTGTCGATGTGACGGGAGGTGCGTTTCATGTCATAGGCCACGGCTGAGACACCTAGCGCGGGGCCATTCAGCCCGCAAACCGATTCCGGTGCAGGCGGCGCAGAATCTCAGGGACGCCGCGCAGCCAACTGCCAGGACAGGGATTTATCCCGAATAATCTAGCCCCGCCGCGCAGCCAGCGCGACGGCCGCTTGTGTGACAAGTTCCTGAACGATCTCGGCCACGGGCTGTTCCCGCGTCACCAGGCCCACGCTCTGCCCGGCCATCAGAGATCCGTTCTCGACATCGCCATCGATCACCGCGCGACGCAGCGCGCCGGCCCAGAAATGCTCGATTTCCAGCTGCGCCGCGCCTTTCTCCACCTCGCCGGCCAGGAAGCGGCTGATGGTCGCGGCCTGATGCTCCAGGAAGCGCTTCGTGCCGCCATTCTGCAAGGCGCGGACAGGAATCACCGGGAACCGCTCATCCAGCTGGATGGTCGGCAGCGCATCCCGCGCCGCGCCACGGATGAAGGCCTTCTTGAAGGCCGGATGGGCAATGGATTCCGTGGCGCAGACGAAACGGGTGCCGAGCTGCGCGCCGGCCGCCCCCATTTCCAGATAGGAGAGGATCGCCTCCCCCCGCCCGATGCCGCCTGCAACAAACACGGGCACGTCGCGAATATGCGGCAGGATCTCCTGCGCCAGGACGGTCAGCGAAACCGGCCCGATATGGCCGCCGGCCTCGCTTCCCTCGATCACCAGCGCATCGGCGCCGGAGCGCACCAGCTTCTTGGCCAAGGCGAGGGCGGGGGCGAAACACATCACCTTGGCGCCGCCATCCTTGGCCGCCTTGATGGCGGAGCCGGGCGGGATGCCGCCGGCGAAGACGATGTGGCCCACCTTGTGGTCGATACAGGTCTGCACCAGCTGGTCCAGCCGCGGGTGCATGGTGATCAGGTTCACGCCGAACGGCTTGGTCGTCAGCGCCTGGGTGGCGACGATTTCCTGCGCCAGCCGGTCAGGCTCCATCGCGCCACAGGCGATCACGCCGAAGGCGCCGGCATTGGACAGGGCCGCGACCAGGTTGCGCTCGCTGACCCAGGACATGGCCCCACCCATGATGGCGTAGCGGCTGCCGAAGAAGGCAGCGCCGCGCGCCATCAGCGCATCGACGGCGGCGAACGCCTCGGGCGGCGCGGCGGCGGGGGTGTCAGCCGGCACGCCGGCGGGGGCCTGGGTCAACAGCGCATCCATCCTCTCAGCCCTCTCCGCGCCGGGCGGGCTCGGGCCCGTCCAGGCCATAGGCGGTGTGCAGGGCGCGCACCGCCAGTTCCGTGTAGTCGGCGGCCACCAGCACGCTGACCTTGATCTCGCTGGTCGAAATGACCTGGATGTTGATGCCCTTCTCCGACAGCGTCTTGAACATGGTGGCGGCGACGCCCGCATGGGTGCGCATGCCGATGCCCACGACGGAGATCTTGGCCACGTCAGGGTCGGCGATCAGCGCCTCGAAGCCGATCGCCTCCTGCTGCTTCTCCAGCAGGTCGCGGGCGCGGGGCAGGTCCGACCGGCCGAGGGTGAAGGTCATGTCCGTACTGCCATCGGCGCCGATGTTCTGCACGATCATGTCCACATTCACATTGGCCGCCGAGAGCGGGCCGAAGACGGAGGCGGCGATGCCCGGCCGGTCCGGCACGCTGCGAAGCGTCACCTTGGCCTCGTCGCGCGAATAGGCGATGCCGGAGACGATGGGCTGTTCCACGATTTCATCCTCATCCACGACAAGCGAGCCGGGCTTGTCCTCGAAGCTCGAAAGCACCTGAACCCGCACCCGCTGCTTCATCGCCAGCTCGACGGAACGGGTCTGCAACACCTTGGCCCCCACCGAGGCCAGTTCCAGCATTTCCTCATAGGAAATGCGTTCCAGCTTGCGGGCGCGGGGCACGATGCGTGGGTCGGTGGTATAGACGCCATCGACATCCGTATAGATATCGCAACGATCCGCTTTCACCGCCGCGGCGATGGCCACCGCGGACAGGTCGGACCCGCCGCGGCCCAGCGTGGTCACCCGGTTGTCCGGGCCGATGCCCTGAAAGCCGGCGACGACCGGCACCTGGCCCATCTTCATCCGCTCGATCAGCAGCGCACCCTCGATGCTGTCCACCCGGGCCTTGCCATGGGCATTGTCGGTGCGGATCGGCACCTGCCAGCCCTGCCAGGACCGGGCATCGACGCCCGCCGTCTGCAAGGCGATGGCAAGCAGGCCAATGGTCACCTGTTCGCCGGTCGCCACCACCGTGTCGTATTCCCGCGCATCATGCAGCGGTGACAGTTCCTGGCACCATTTCACCAGCTGGTTGGTCACGCCGGACATGGCGGAGACCACCACGGCCACCTCATGGCCAGCCTCGACCTCGCGCTTCACGCGCTGCGCGACATTACGGATACGGTCGAGATCGGCGACGGAGGTGCCGCCGAACTTCATCACGATGCGGGCCATGCTCGGGTCCGGGGGGTGGGTCCAGATAGCTTGGCGAGGCAACCCCTGTTGCGCCTCGCCGGGGCGCGGACAGATAACGGGGGGATCGCCGGCGGGCAACCATGACGCGGAGGGATGCAGCCATGACGAACAGCGCAGCGGCGAAAATCGGCACCACGGTGGAGGCCGAGCGCCGCAAATTCGATGCGCTGGCGGGCGAATGGTGGAATCCCGACGGCCCGATGCGCCCGCTGCACCGGATGAACCCGCTGCGCACCGGCTGGATCGCCGATCGCCTCGGCGGGCGCGACCTGACCGGCACGACCATCCTGGATGTCGGCTGCGGCGCCGGTCTGGCCTCGGAAGCCTTCGCCCGCATGGGCGCGACCGTGACCGGCCTGGATGCGGCCGGCGCGGCGCTGGAGGCCGCGCGGGACCATGCCGCCGCCGATGGCCTGTCCATCGACTACCGCCAGGGCGGGCCGGAGGATCTGCTGGCGGAGGGCCGGCGCTTCGATGCCGTGGTGGCGCTGGAGGTGATCGAGCATGTCGAGGACCGTGCCCAGTTCCTGGGCGCGCTGGCGGCGCTGGCGAAGCCGGAGGCGCCGATCTTCCTCTCGACGCTCAATCGCACCGCGCGGTCCTTCCTGATGGCCAAGCTCGGCGCCGAATATCTGCTGCGGCTGCTGCCGGTGGGCACCCATGACTGGCGGATGTTCATCACGCCCGGGGAGCTGGGCGCGGCTTTGCGCCCGACCGGCTACCGGATCACCGACCTGGCCGGGATGCGCATGTCCGCCACCGGCCAATGGTCGGAGACGAAGGATCTCGGGGTGAATTACCTGGCGATGGCGCGGCGCGGATAGTCCGGCCCCCATCCGTCCGAATCAGCCGGGCTGCGGCGCGAACCAGCTTTCGAACCGGGCAAAGGTCACCTCGGCGCCGGCGATCATCCGGGCCAGCCGCCCGGCCTCCGCCCCGCAGGCCTCGATGGCGGCGCAGCATTCGCGCCACATCACCCCGTGTCGGGCGCCATAGCCCAGCAAAAAGCTGCGCCCCACCTCCCCCGGCAGCACCCCATCCAGGGCGCGCGCCAGATGCTGCCCGCCCAGGGTGGAGCCCTCCAGCACATAGAGGCAGCCCATGGCGAAGCCGGCGCAGGATGGTTCCGGCAGCGCCGCCACCGGGGCGACCGGCGCCGCGCGCAGGGCGACGAGGTCCGCCACCAGCAGGGGGGACCGCCGGCGCTGGTCCAGCGCGATTCCGTAGGGGGTGAGCGAAGGTCCGCCGCTCAGAACCGCCTCGACCCCCAGATGGAAGCCCAGCAGCCGGCGCAGCAGCCCCACATATTCGGCGGGCCCGATGCGGCCCGCGGCCAGCCGCGCGAAGACCGGTACGCCATGCAACCGCTCATGCACCGCGCCGGTGGCCTGCCGAAGGGCCTGTCGGGCAGCGTCGCCGGGCATGGCCTCAGCCATCCTCGGCAGGGGGCGGGGCGCTGCCATGGCGGATCAGCGTTTCGAGCACGGTGGCCGTGCGGGCGACGGAGGCGCGGACCGATTCGAGCAGATCCGGCATCTGCGCCACGTCCACCCCGTCGGCGATCTCCAGCGCCGCGAGCTGCGCGTTCTCCACCACCGAGGCGAGGATCGCCTGATAGGCGAGGTCCGCCTGACGGTCGAAACGGCCGGCGGGGCGTCGGCTGCCTTCCTCGATCCCGGCCTGGAAGCGGCGGCGCGCCGCCTCCGCCGCCTTGCGCTCGGCCAGATCGTTGAAAAGGAAGACAAAGCCCAGCACGCGGTCGGGGGCGGAAAACACCGGATCGGCCCGCACCAGCACAGGGCGCCCCCCGGTCTGGCCGGCACCCTGGCCATCGGCCAGCCGCACCTCTCCGCGCCAGGACCGGCGATTCTCCAGCACGTCGCGCAACCGCCGGCCGACATCGGCGGAATCGGCGAAATAGGGCAGCAGATGGTCGATGCGGCGCGGCGCGGCGCCGCGCAGGCCCGGCAACAGCCGGTCGAAGGCCTCGTTGCGCAGGTCGATATTGCCGGCAGGGTCGCAGATCACCACCGGCTGGGCGGAAAGCCCGACTTGGCGCCGCACCTGGGCGAGCTGGTCCTCCGCAATCAGCATGCGGACGGAGCGGAATTGCAGCACCACATCGGTGACCGTGTCGCCGATCAGCCGCGCGGTGGCGAGATCCTTGGGCGACCAGGGCTCCGCCCGCCCCTCCACCACCTGGTTCCACTTGGCAAAGGACCGGCGCGGCGACAGGTCACGGGGGTCATCGCCCACCGTCACCGGCTTGGTCGGATCACCGCCCCAGGTGACGGTGGAGACCTGTTCCGGCCGGAACCAGATCAGATACTCCCCCGGCGCGGTGGAAATCGGCGCCGCCAGCACCCCGCTGGCCACCCGGGTCAGCCCGGCCAGATGCGGCGCATCGACCGACAGGGCGGCGGTCGCGATCACCGGCGCCCGCGGCCGGCTGTCCAGCCATTTGCCCAGGTCGCGCAGCCCGGCGGTGCCGGGCACCTCGCCGGCGGTCTGCGTGCTGCCCTCGAACAGCAGCGCGGCGCCGCTGGCCCCCAGCGGCAGCAGCAGGGTCTGGGCATTGTCGAACAGCGCGGTGCGCCAGTCGCCGTCGCGGGTGATCGCCTCGATCATCCGCTGTTCCAGCCGGCGCACGGCGAGCTCGGCCTGCGACTGGACGAAGGATTCCAGCGCGGCGATGCGGGTGCCCACGGCCTCCGCCAGCAATTCGGTGACGGCGCGCAGCGCGAAGGGAATGCGGCGCGGGGTCTGGTGGTGGCAGGAAATCAGCCCCCAGAGCCGCCCGCCCACCAGGATGGAGGCGACCAGCGTCGCGCCCACGCCCATGTTCTTCACATACTGGACATGCATGGGGGAGGTGCTGCGCAGGATGCACAGCGACATGTCCAGATCCTGCCCGGTCAGCGGCGACAGGCGGGGCTCCAGCGGCACGGGCGCGTAGTGGATATCCGTCACCACCCGGACGCGGCTGCGGATATACAGCCGCCGCGCGATGGCCGGGATGTCGGAGGCCGGGTAGCGATTGCCGAGATAGGGCTCCATCCCCGCTGCATGTTCCTCGGCGAGGACCTCGCCATGGCCGTCCTCGTCGAAGCGATAGACCATGACGCGGTCATAGCCGGTCAGGCCGCGGAAGATGCGGCACAGCTCCTCGCAAAGCGGGCGCAGGGCATAGCTGCCGAGAATCGCCTGCAAGGCGGGCTCCAGCCGCTGCGTCGCGTCGCCATCCTGCGCCGCGCGTTCCAGCTCCAGGATCAGGCCGCCGCCGGCGGGGCGGTGGATCTGCGCATCCAGCGCCACGCCCGCCTGGCCCGGCGGGATGCGCGCGGCCGCCGGCACCACGTCCAGCGCATCGGCCAGGAGCGGGGCGATGGCGCGGGCGATGTCAGGCGCGATGGCGCCGAGGCGCTGGCCCTGGGCCGGGGCGGGAAGGCCCAGAAAGGCGGCGGCGTTGGCGCTGGCTTGCAGCACCGTCAGCTCCGGCTCCCGCAGCAGCAGCAGGGCGCCATGCGGCTGGATCGAGGCGGCGAGATGGATCTGCTCCCGCTCGCAATTCGACAGATCGGCCGTGCCGAAGGCAGGGGAACCGGCGGATGCGCCGGGCAGGTCGATGGTCACCTCGGGCCGTCCTCGCTGACCTCGCGCGCTTCGCCGATGTCGTAGCGCTCCAGCTTGGCATAGAGGCTCTGGCGGCTCAGCCCCAGCGCATCGGCCGCCGCGGTGCGGTTGCCATTGGCCAGACGCAGCGCCTGTTCGATGCAGGCACGTTCCACCAGCGCCGCGGTATTGCGCACCATGGTGGGCAGCGGCACCCGGCCGACATCATTGGCCAGCATCCCGAGCGCGGTGCGCAGCGCGGCGGCCTCGCCGGAGGGCAGCACGCGGCGGCCGACGTCGCGGATGATGAGGCCGGTCATGCGCAGCCCGTCGCGGCTGACGGCGCAGCCGGAGATCTCCACCTCGACATCCGAGCCCAGATTGCCGGTGAGCTGGGTGGTGAACAGCCGGGCTTCCCCATGCTGGGCAATGGTGGCCAGCAGCACGGAAGCGTCCATGCCCGGCTGGGCCAGCCAGCGGTCCAGGCGTTCACCGATGATGGAGGCCTCGGTCCCGGCCTCGGCGAGGTCGAGGAATGCGCGATTGGCGCGGCGGATAGTGCCCTCCGCATCCAGCGCCACGAAGCCGTCGGGCAGATCCTCCAGCAACTCGTCGCCGCGCAGCTTCTGGGCGCGCGGCAAGGTGGCGGCCGCGGCGGTGGCGGCGGGGCTGAGCTGAATCAGGAAGACCGGCCCCGGCGTGCGCGCCATCAGCGAGGCGCGCAACAGCCAGGGCGTCGCCTCCGCGCCCAGATGCACCATGATGCCGGGCGCGCGGCCCTGTTCCCGGGCGCGCAGCAGCACGTCCCGCAGCGCGGCGCGGTCGCGCGGCGCGACCTCGTCCGAGAAATTCCAGCCCGGCGCCATGCCGAGTTCGCGGATCGCGGCCGGATTGGCCTCGACGATGCGGAGGGTGGAGGCGGCGATCACCAGCACGGCCTCGCTGGAGGCATCGAACAGCAGGCGGGACCGGGTCTCGATCTCGCGCAACTTCCAGTAATCCTGTTCGCGGGCCTGCTGCGCCGCGACCAGCCGCGATTGCAGCTCCGCCACCGCCTGCAAATTCTTGCCAACGGCGATCAGCCCGGCCTGCCCGCCGAGGCGGACGGTGGTGTATTCAATCGGCAGTTCGAGGCCGGAGGGAAAGCGCTGGGTGATCTGGAGATATGCGGAGACGCCGCTGGCGCGCGCATCCTCCACCATCCGCCGCACCTGCAGTCCCGCGATCTCCCCCACCGTCTCCATCCAGGGGCGGCCCAGCCATTCCTGCACCCGCTCCGAGGGGATGGCGTCGGACAGGCTGGCGTCACGAATCACACCTTCCCAGTCGAGGCTCAGGGTGATGTCGGGCTGGATGACGGCGACACGGGTCATGCGGGAATCCGATTGATCGGCCATCCCAGGGCGAACCTCCGCGGCGGCTGACGCATCGGCGGCGCTGGGATACGGCACGACGAGGTGTGTACCCATATGGCGACGCAGTCCACATGGATAAAGCGCCTTGCCTTCTACCTGGGGATTCGTCACCCAAACGTCAATCCAAATTGACGACAAATCTTGCGATTTCTCTGTATTTGTCCATTCAAGTTGACATCGCGGGGACCATGCCGCCCAATCCTGGCATGACATTGCGTGGCGATTCACCGGTCCTGGTGGTAGGGGCCGGGATTGGCGGACTCGCGACCGCCATCCATCTGGCCGCCGCCGGGCGCCCCGTGCTGCTGCTGGAACGCGCAGCGGCGCCGGGTGGGCGGATTCGCCGGCTGTATCCCGGCGGGCTGGCGGTGGAAGCCGGGCCCGCGGTGCTGACCCTGCTACCGGTGTTCCAGGCGCTGTTCGCCACCGGCGGGGCGCGGCTGGAGGATCATCTGACGCTCCGCCCCCTCGCCGTGCTGGGCCGCCATATCTGGCCGGATGGGCGGCAGCTCGACCTGCTGGCGGATCGGAGGGCGGCGGAAGCGGCGATCGGCGATTTCGCCGGCCCGGCCGCCGCCCGCGGCTTCCGCGCCTTCATGGCCCGCGCCACACGCTGCCACGACGCGCTGGAAGCCCCCTTCCTGATGGCGCAGCGGCCCGGGATGCTGGCGCTGGGTGCCCTGGCGGGCAAGCTCGGCACCTCCCCCTTCGGCACGCTCTGGGATGCGCTGGGGCGGGAGTTCGACGATCCTCGGCTGCGCCAGGTGTTCGGCCGGATGGCGGCCTATGTCGGCTCCTCCCCGCTGCTCGCCCCGGCCACGCTGATGCTGGTGGCACACGTGGAAATGTCCGGCCTGCACAGTGTCGAAGGCGGCATGGGCCGGCTGGCGGAGGCGTTGGCGGCGGTGGCTGTGGCGCGCGGGGTGGAAATTCGCCACGGCGCGGCGGTGGCGGAGCTGTTGGTGCAGGGCGGCCGGATCGCCGGGCTGCGCCTGGCCGATGAGACGCGGATCGCGGCACGCCAGGTGGTGCTGGCCACCGATGCGGCGAGCCTCGCCGCCGGGCATTTCGGCGCGGCGGCGGCAAAGGCGGTGCCCCGCCTGCCGGCGGCGCGGCGGTCCTTCTCCGCCTTCGGCTGGGCCATGGCCGGGCGGGTGGAGGGGCCGGACCTGCCGCGCCAGACGGTGTTTCATCCGGCCGACCCCGTGGCCGAATACGCCGCCCTCGCCCGGGGCCAGATGCCGGAGGTGCCGACCGTGACCCTCTGGGCGCAGGCGCGGCACGACCCCGCCCCCGCCCCCGAGGAGGCGGAACCGCTGATGGCCCTGGTCGCCGCCCCGGCCCGCGCCGATGCGCGGCCGGCAGACCCGGCCCCGGCGGAAGCCGCCAGCCTGGCCGCCATGGCGCGTGCCGGCGTGACACTGCGGCGCGATGCCGTGCTGGCGGTGACGCCGCGGGATTATGAGGCGGAGGCGCCTGGCACAGGTGGCGCGCTCTACGGCCAGGCGGTGCATGGCTGGCAATCCATCTTCAGCCGGCCGGCGGCGCGCACCGCCTTGCCCGGCCTGTATCTCGCGGGCGGCACCACCCATCCGGGGGCGGGGCTGGCCATGGCGGCGCTGTCCGGGCGGCTGGCGGCGGCGGCGGTGATGGGGGATCGTGGATGACGGCAGCGGGCTGGGCTTTCGATCGCAAGGCGATGCCGCGCGGCTATGGCTGGTGGTATCTGGACGCGCTGAGCGCCGATGGCCGACACGGGCTGACCATCATCGCCTTCATCGGCACCGTCTTCTCGCCCTGGTACAGCCTGGCCAAGCGCGGCGGCGCGGCGGCGGACCCGGAGGATCATTGCTGCCTGCATGTGGCGCTGTATGGCGCGCCCGGCGGCTGGGCGATGACCGATCGCCGGCGCGGCGCGCTGCGGCAAAGCGCGGATCATCTTCAGATCGGCCCAAGTTCGCTGCACTGGGATGGGCAGGCCCTGACCGTGCAATTCGAGGAGGTCACCGCCCCCCTGCCCCGCCCACTGCGCGGCACCGTGGTGCTGCGGCCGGAGGCGCTGTCCAACCGCGCCTTCCAGCTTGATTCCGATGGGCGGCACCACTGGCACCCGATCGCGGCCCGTGCCTCGGTGGAGGTGACGCTGGACAGTCCGGCGCTGCGCTGGTCCGGCGCGGCCTATTTCGACACGAACTGGGGCAGTGCCCCCTTGGAACAGGATTTTGTCGGCTGGGACTGGTGCCGGGCGCCAATGCCCGACGCCACCGCCATCCTCTACAACACCCAGCGGCGGGACGGGACGGAACAGGCCCTGGCCCTGCGGGTGGGGCGGGACGGCGCGGTGACGGATTTCGATCCGCCGCAGCCCGTGGAGCTGCCCCGGACCTTCTGGCGCATCGCCCGGCCAAGCCGGGCGGAAGGCGGGCAGGCACGGCTGGTGCGGACCCTGGTGGATGCGCCCTTCTATTCGCGCTCCGAAATCCGCACCCGGCTGCTGGGGCAGGAGGCGACGGCGATCCATGAAAGCCTGTCGCTGGACCGCTTCGCCTCCCCCGCCATGTACGCCATGCTGCCCTTCCGGGTGCCCCGGCCACTGCGATGAATGTCGCGGCCGGCATCTTCCGCCGGCCGAGCGGCCGAAGGGCCGCCGCCGCCAATGCGGCGAATGGCCGTGGTTCAGCGCCGCAGGCGCTGCGCCAGGTCGAACAGATGCGCCGCCAGGGCGGCGATCAGCGCCATCGCGACGAAGGGCCAGCCGGCCCCGGTCAGCGCCGCGCGCAGCGCCAGCACCAGGGCCACGCCCGGCAGCACCAACCCCGCCAGCGCCAGCGGGGCCAGGCCGCGCCCCGTCCGGCGGCGCCAGGCCAGCAGCAGCAGCGCCTCCGCCGCCAGCACCAGCAGGATGAGGTCGGCGACACGGCCAGAGGCGAAGAAATCCGCCATCACGTCCTGCCGTACACAACCGAAACTGACCGAGGTTTCATCGACCACCACCTTGCGCTACCACAGCCGCCTGCCACTTTGGCGATGTGGGGCGGGCCACAACACGCCGCTTGTCGGCACATGTCCAGGAACCAAAGGCCGGTCTTCACACTTTGGACCGGCACGGGCGGACTTCTAAGGAGGATGCTTCGAATGCGCTTTCTGACTTTGACCCTGACCACGGCCCTCGCTCTCGCCCCTTTCGCCGCCAAGGCGCAGGAAGGCGATGCCGCCGCCGGCCAGCGGGTGTTCAACCAGTGCCGTGCCTGCCACACGATCAATGAGGGCGGCCGCAACGGCGTCGGCCCGAACCTGCATGGCATCGTCGGCCGTGCCGCCGGTTCGGTGGAGGGCTTCCGCTATTCCGCGAATATGCAGGAATGGCGCACCGGCCAGACCTGGACCGAGGAAAATCTCCGCACCTATATCGCCAATCCCAAGGACGTCTTGCCCCGCGGCAGCATGTCCTTCGTCGGCCTGCGCAACCCGACGCAGCTCAACGACCTGATCGCCTATCTCAAGACCAACCCCTGAAAGGTCATTCGGACCGCCGCGTGACGCGGCCGGTCCGAAAGCCCTTGCGGCAAGGCGCGCCGGAAGGTGAGCCGGACGGCGTTATCGATACCGCCGTCCGGGACCGACGCGTGACTAGACACTTTCTCCCGCCAGGCCGATCTGCTCGAGCGCGATCGGAAACTGGCGCACCCTTACGCCCGTCGCGTGCCAGACCGCATTGGCAATGGCGCCGGCGGTGCCGGTGATGCCGATCTCCCCAACACCCTTGACGCCGAGCGCGTTAACATGGGGGTCCTCCTCCTCGACGAGGATCGCCTCAAGCGAAGGCACGTCCGCGTTCACCGGAATGTGGTATTCGGCGAAATCGGCATTCATCACCCGCCCCGTGCGGGGGTCCATCGCGGCGCGTTCGTGCAGCGCGAAGGAGACGCCCCAGATCATGCCGCCATAATACTGGCTGCGCACCATCCGCGGATTGATGATCCGGCCCGCGGCAAAGGCGCCGACCAGCCGGGTCACGCGGATCTGGCCGAGTTCGGGGTCCACCTTCACCTCGGCGAAGACCGCGCCATGCGCGTGCATGGCGTAATGCTCCGCCGCGGTCGGGTCCGCCGCCGCGCGGCCACGCCCCTCCACCATGTCGAGCCCGGCCCGCGCCAGGATGTCGGCATAGGCCTCGCTACGGCTGGCATCGTCCCAGCGGACCAGCCGGCCAGCGCGCGGCACCACGCCGACATTGCCCGCGCCGAACAGCGGGGAGCGGGGGTCCGCCACCGCCAGTTCCGTCAGCCGCGCGATCGCCTGCTCGCCAGCCGCATGGATGGCGCTGCCCGCCGTGGCGGTATGCGCGGAGCCACCCGCGATGCCGGCATTCGGCAGGTCGGAGCGGCCGCCGCGAAACTCTAGCTTCTCGACATCAAGCCCGAGGCTGTCGGCCGCGATCTGCGCGAAGGCCGTCCAGGCCCCCTGCCCCATGTCATGCGTGCCGGCTTCCATCAGCGCGCTGCCGTCGCGTCGCAACACGGCGCGGGCCTCGCCCTGGAAGATCAGCGCCGGAAAGGTGGCGGTGCCCATGCCCCAGCCGACCAGCAACCCGTTCTCATCCCGCATCTGGCGCGGCGCCAGCGGGCGGCCCTGCCAGCCGAAGCGTTTCGCACCCGCCGCATAGCATTCGCGCAGCGCCTTGGAGGAGAAGGGCTTGTTCGAGATCGGCTCGACCTCGGCGTAGTTCTTCAACCGGAAGTCCAGCGGATCCATGCCGCAGGCCTGCGCCAACTCATCCATCGCGCTTTCCAGCGCGATGCTGCCGCTCGCCTCGCCCGGGGCGCGCATGAAGCCCGGCGTGCCGGTGTCCAACCGCACCGCCTCGCTGGTCGTCGCGATCGCCGGCGCCGCATAGAGGCCCTGCGAGGCGGAACCGGCGGGTTCCAGGAAATCATCGAAGCGGCTCGTCGCGGTGCGCAGATGATGATGGATGGCGGTCAGCGCGCCGTCGGACGCGGCGCCGAGCCGCAGGGTCTGGCGCGTCGCCGAGCGATGGGTGACGGGGCCGTACATCTGCGCCCGCGTCAGCACCAGCTTCACCGGCCGTCCGACCATCCGCGCCGCGAGCATGCCAAGCACCTGCGGCCCGGCCAGCAGCTTCGAGCCGAAGCCGCCACCGATGAAGGGGCTGCGGATATCGATGCCCTCCATCGGAATGCCCAACAGCGCGGCCAGGCGCATCTGTGTCAGGGCGAAGCCCTGCGTCGGCATGTCGAGCGACAGCGCCTCGCCATCCCAGCTTGCCACAACGCCATGCGGCTCCATCGCATTGTGGAACTGCATCGGCGTCTCATAGGTCGCCTCGATCCGATGCGCCGCCGCCGCCAGCCCACCCTCGACATCGCCATGCCGCACCTCCGCCGGCGCGCCGACGCCGACCGTTTCCGGCACGTAGGTTTCGGGCGCATCCAGCGTCACCTGGACAGGCTCGGCTTCATAGCGCGGGGATAGCAGCGCGGCGCCTTCCGTCGCGGCCTCCAGCGTCTCGGCCACCACCACGGCGATGGGCTGCCCCGCATAGCGCACGCGGTCGTTCTGCAGCAGGTCCAGCTTGAAGGAGAAGGGCACGGATTTGTCGTCCGGGTCCTGGGCCAAAGCGGGGCGATTGTCCGGCGTCATCACCTCCACCACGCCGGGATGCGCAAGCGCGGCCGCGACGTCGAGGAAGGCGACGCGCCCGCGGGCGATGCGGCTGCTGGCGACCACCGCATAGAGCATCCCCGCCGGATGGTTGTCGGCGGCGAAGCGGGCCTGGCCCGTGACCTTCAGCGCACCGTCGCGGCGTGTGATCGGCTGGCCGATGCTGGAGCCATGTCGCATGCGGTGGGTGTCAGACATGGAGACCTCCATGGGTGGGGGCGAAGGGAGAGCCCGGCAGCGCCGGCAGACGCGCCGGCGTGCCGGCGGCTGCGAGCGTCAGCGCGCGCACCGCGATGCGGCGCGCCAGCTCGATCTTGAAGGCGTTGTCGCCGGAGGGCCGCGCCTCCTCCAGCGCGATCTCCGCCGCGCGCCGGAACGCCGCGGCATCCGGTGTGGCACCGGCCAGCGCCGCTTCCGCGGCCAATGCGCGCCAGGGCTTGGCGGCGACACCGCCAAGCGCCAGCCGCGCCTCGACAATCAGGCCGTCCTCCAACCGCAGCGCGGCGGCGGCCGAGACCACGGCGAAGGCGTAGGAGGTGCGTTCGCGCAGTTTGACGTAGCGCGCATGGGCGGCGAAGGCGGCCGCCGCCGCCGGCAGGCGCAGTGCGACCACAAGTTCGCCGCGTGTCAGCGCGCTCTCCCGCTCCGGCGTGTTGCCGGGCAGCAGATGGAAGTCAGCCAGCGCCATCTCGCGCCGGCCCTCCGGCCCTTCCAGCTCCACCACGGCGCCGAGCGCCACGAGCGGCACGCAGAAATCGGAGGGATGGGTCGCGATGCAGTGCTCGCTCCAGCCCATCACCGCATGCAGGCGATTCTCGCCATCCCGCGCATCGCAGCCGCTGCCGGCTTCACGGCGGTTGCAGGCGCTGGCAGTGTCCTGGAAATAGGCGCAGCGCGTGCGTTGCAGCAGGTTGCCCCCGACCGTCGCCGCATTGCGCAGCTGCGCCGAGGCGCCGGAGAGCAGCGCCTCCGCCACCGAGGGAAAGCGCTGCCGGAAGTCGGGGTCCTGCGCCAGGTCGGCATTGCGCACCTGCGCGCCGATCCGCACATCGCCATTCGGCAGTTGCTCGATGATGTCGAGCTCCGGAAGGTGGTTCAGGTCGATCAGCCGGTCCGGCCGCGCGACGCCGAGCTTCATCAGGTCGAGCAGATTGGTACCGGCGGCGAGATAGGCGCTGCCCGGGATCGCGGCGGCGGCGACGGCCTCCGCGACGCTGCGCGGCCGCAGATATTCGAAGCGGTTCATGCGGCCTTCTCCTGGCTGTCATGGGTCATGATCTGCGTGGCCTCGACCACCGCCTCCGTGATCCCGCGATAGGCACCGCAGCGGCAGAGATTGCCGCTCATGCCCTCCCGCACCCTTTCGGGATCGTCGCCGGCCTGGCCTTCGCCGATCAGGCCGATGGCGCTCATGATCTGGCCGGGGGTGCAGAAGCCGCATTGGAAGGCGTCATGGGCGATGAAGGAGGCCTGCACCGGGTGCAGCACGCCACCCTCCGCCAGGCCCTCGATGGTCAGGATCTCCGCCCCGTCATGGCTGATCGCCAACGCCAGGCAGGCATTCACGCGGCGCCCGTTGAGCAGGATGGTGCAGGCGCCGCACTGGCCGCGATCGCAGCCCTTCTTGGTGCCGGTAAGGTCCAGCCGCTCCCGCAGCAGGTCAAGAATGGTGACACGGGGATCGTCGATGTCGACCCGATGGGGGACACGGTTCACGGTGAGAGTGACCGACAAGCTCATGCGGAGCCTCCGATGAGGGCGGTTTCGGGGGTAGGCCGGCCGGCCAGAGCCACCTAGGTTTGGCCGGCACGGGATTCAGGCGGGTGCGGGGGCTACCCGCCGGGCCGTCGCGAGGTCATATACGGAGGGCGCCTCCGCTTGCAAGGCGCAGGCGGAGCGCCCCTCCGTTTTATTTTTGAGGAGATCCAGGTCACCCATGACCGACGAGGCAGGCCAGCGCGAGCGCAAGCCGCGGGCCGATTCCATCCGCAACCGCGAACGGGTGTTGGAGGCGGCGAAGATCGTGTTCAGCCAGGGCGGCACCGAAGCGGGGCTCGCGGCCGTGGCACGGCAGGCCGGCGTGGGCATCGGCACGCTTTACCGGCACTTCCCGACCCGCGAGGCGCTCTATGAGGCGGTCTACCGGCGCGAGGTGGAGCAGTTGTGGGAACTGGGCCGGGAGCTTGCCGCGTCGGCGCGGCACCTGGAGGGGCTGCGCCGCCTGCTGGAAGCGCTGGTGCAGCTCGTCGCGACCAAGAAGGGCATGGCCGCGACCCTTGCCTTGTCCGCGCACAAGCCGCCGGAGCTGATGGCCTTCACCACCAGCCGGCTGAACGAGGCGATCGGGATGCTGCTGCACCCGGCGGCCGCGGCCGGCGAGGTCCGGGCGGATATCAGCCCGGAGGATCTGCTTCGGACGGTGGTCGGGCTCTGCTACCTGCAGGAGGGGCCGGGCTGGCAGGCGCAGGCGATGCGCCTGCTCGATGTGTTCCTGGACGGGCTGCGGAAGAGGCCCGGCGATCCGCCGGACCATAGCTGACGAAGAACGCGGCGCGGCGGTCGCCTGATCGTCACGCCTGGGGGCGGCGCGGATGCTCCAGGAAGAAACGGAGCATTTCGCGCGACGCATCGGGTCCGCGCGGATCGGTATAGGATCCGGCGGGGCTGCCGCCGGACCAGGCATGACCGCCGCCATGGACCAGCCATTGCTCATGCAGCGGCTGGCCCTCCGTATCGCGATGGATGGTGCGGCTATAGGCATGGCCGCCCGGCACCTCCCCGCGCAGCAATTCGGTGCGCAGGGTGCCGGCCCCGGCGGATTGGGCGATGACCTGGTCGCCGTTGCGGGGGTGCACCGTCGGGTCCTGGTCCGCATGGAAGACGATGGTCGGGACGGTGCCCGGGTTGGCCGGCCCCGATACCGCCGCACCTTGGCGCATCGCCGCGAAGGCGGATGGCATGTCCCGCGCCGCGCCGCAGGCCAGCCCGGAATGGACCCCGGCCGCCGCATAGAGATCCGGATAGGCCTGGGCCATGATGGCCGCCGCGGCGCCGCCCGCGGAAAGCCCGGCGACATAGACCCGGCTCGGGTCGATCGCATGGTCGCGCATGACCTGGCGGGTGATGCCGGCGATCAGCGCGGGCTCGCCCTGGTCCCGCCGCTGGTCGGCGGGGCTGAACCAGTTCCAGCATTTCTGGGCATTGGCCGATTGCGTCTGGCCCGGATAGACGACCAGGCAGCCCTGCGCCTCAGCCAACTCGTTCATGCGCGTGCCGGCGGCGAAGTCGTCGGGCGACTGGGTGCAGCCGTGCAACATGACCAGCAGCGGCATCGCCGCGCCCCGATAGCCGGACGGGATATAGAGCTTGTAGCCGCGCTGCCCGGCCTCATTGCCAAAGGACCCCGCCAGGAAGCGGGCGCCGTCGGGCAGCGGCTGGGCCGCCGCCGGCCTGGGGCCGCGCATCCAGCTCGTGCCCGGCCCGGCCGCCGCCCGGCGCGGGCTCTGGGTGGGAGGGGGCGAGGCCGCGCCCGTCTCGGGGTCGACCTCGAACAGGCGGGGCTGGCGCCCGGCCGCCGGTGCGGAGGCCTTCGACGGGATGGTCTCCGCCGGCGCCTCGCCGCGCAGCAGCCGCTGCAACAGCGCGGTGGCCTCGGTCAGCTTGCCTTCGCGGGTGAGGCGGGTGGCCTCGATCATGGGGTTCGGGATCGCGTTCATCTGGATGCCTTCGCTGCGGGATGGGCCGGCCGGGCGCAAGCGGCCGCGTTCCGCAATCCGTTGTGGAATGCCGGTGGGGGTGGAGTCGGAGGTTGGCCGTCCCTTCGCGGGGACGGGGGTTCAGCGCATGCGGTCGGCGAGTGCGGCCTTCACCGCGGCGCTGGCCTGGAGCGCGCCGAGAACGGAGATCGAGGCGATCGTCGCCTGGGCCAGTTCCGGCGTGACATCCGTCGCGATGCTGGCAAGGCCCAGCACCCGGATATCCAGCCGCTGCCCCGCCGCGCGGGCGGCCTCCAGATCGGCGCGGCTGAAATGCCGCAGCCCGAGGTCCAGGCTTTTGCGGGCGACGGATTGTCGGGCGGCGTCCGCATGCCGCTCGATCTGGTTGCGGATCGCGGTGCGGATGAAATCGGTGCGGTTCGAATAGAAGCCGTCCTGGACCAGCAGGTCGACATGGCCGAGGTCGACATAGCCCAGGTTGATGGTGATTTTCTCGGTATCGCCGCCGGCCTTGGGCCGGAGTTCATGCACATTGCCGACCATCGAAACCATCCATCCACCATCCATGTGGATGGTAGATGGATGTCGTCAGTCGTCTTTCAAGCGGGACCCGCCGCCGGGTCTCAGGCCCCGGCGCGCTGGCGTACCTGCTCCAGATCCGCCGTCGCCACCACCACGCCATCCCGGCGCTGGCGATGCAGGGATGCCATCTCCCGGTCTCCGGGCGCCATCACCGGCGCGGCGGGATCGGCGGCCGGCGTGCTGTGCAGGATGCCGACGAAGTCATTCATCCGTTCCCGCAGCAATTCGGGCGTGGCGAGCTTGCTGGTGTCGATCAGAATGAAGACATGGCCGAGATTCTGGGCCGCGCCCGGATTCTTGTCCCAGGCCTGCACATGGGTGAGGTAGGCGGCGCCGGAGAGCAGGCCGGCCAGCAGGTCGACCATCACGGCCAGACCGTAGCCCTTATGGCCGCCGACCGGCAGCAGGAAGCCTTCCAGCCCCTTCTTCGGGTCCGTAGTGGGCTTGCCATCCGCATCCGTGGCCCAGCCTTCAGGCATCGTCTCGCCCTGCTGCAGCAGCTTGCGGATCTTGGCCCGCGCCGCAACGCTCAGCGCGATATCCAGGATGATCGGATCGCCGCCCGGGTTCGGCACGCCGATCCCCATCGGGTTGTTGCCGACGCGCGTATCCTTGCCGCCCCAGGGGGCGATGGTGGTGGTGGCGTTGCTGGCGATGATGCTGGCGAAGCCTTGCTCGGCCGCCAGATACGCATAGGGCAGGATCGGCCCGAAATGGTTGCTGCCACGGGCGAAGGCGGCGCCGATGCCGACCTCCCGCGCGCTGGTCATCGCGGCCTCCAGCGCCCGCATGCCGATCAGCGGGCCGATGCCGTTGCGGCCATCGACCATGGACAGGCCCGGCGCCATGCGCGCCACCTGGATATCCGCTTGCGCATCGATGCCGCCGACCACGACCCGGTCGAGATATTGCGGCACGCGGCTGATGCCATGCGTGCGCACGCCGAACAGATCGGCCAGCACCAGCACCTGGGCGGTCAGGGCAGCGTCGTCCTGGCGCATGCCGCCTTGCGTGAGGGCCTGCGTCGCCAGTGCCAGAAGCTCGGCTTCCGGAAGGGTGGTCTCGGTCATACCGCCTCGCAGATCAGTTTGAAGTGGGTCGGATGTTCCAGGTCCTCGGCGAACCAAGCGGTGATGCCGGCGCGCCGCTCGCCCACGAATTGCGGGCGCCCCGCCTCGTCCAGCCGCAGGCTCAGATCGTGGCCGGGGATCAGCAGCGTGCCAGGCACGCGACGCCACAGCTCCCAGATCATGGCGATGGAGGCCTCGCTGACCGCCTCGTCATAGGTCATGTCGGTCTTGCCCGAGATCAGCTCCGCCCGGTTCTTCGCCGCATCGCCGGTGAAGATCACCGGCAAGGGATTGCTGGTCAGGTGGAAGATCAGGCAGCCGGGCGTGTGGCCAGGGGCGAGATGCGCGGTCAGGCCGGGCAGGAATTCCTCCCCCGCCGCGATGCGGCGCAGGCGCGGGTCGCGCGCCAGCGCTTGCACATAAAGTTCCGGCAACGGGTCAAAGCCGGGTGGCTGGGCCACCGCCCAGTCCAGCTCGACTGCACCGATCCACAGCGCTGCCTTCGGGAACAGGGTGAAGTTCACCGAATGGTCGTAATGCGCATGGGTCAGCACGACGTCGGTGACGTCCTCCGGCGCCACGCCATGATCGGCCAACTGCTTCGCCAGGTGCTTGCGCACCCCGAAGGCGCCGACGTCGATCAGGATCGTCCGCGTTTCCGACCGCAGCAGGGCGATGGTGCTCCAGCCCAGTCCGCCATGGCAGACGGATTTGCCGGGAAAACCCTGCACCAGGATGTCGATCCGGTACATCGCGCTCAGCCTTCGACGGAGATATTGGCGCGCGTGATGATCTCCGCGAATTTCTGCGTCTCATCCGCCACGAAGCTACGCATCTGGTCCTGCGTCATCGGGCGGGGGATGGCGCCCTGTTCGACCAGCTTGGCCGCCAAGGTGGGATCAGCGATGGCGGCCGCGGCGGCTTCCGCGATCCGCGCCTGGATCGGCGCCGGGACGCCGGCCGGGCAGAACGTCCCGAACCAGTTGATCAGCTCATAGCCCGCCATGCCCGGCGCCTCGGCCAGCGGTGCCACCTCGGGCAGCTGCGGCATGCGGTCCCGCGAGGTGACGGCGACGGCCCGAATCTGCCCGGCCTGGATCAGCGGCAAGGCGGCGCCGAGGCTGCTGAAGCTCATCGTCACGCGGCCGGCGGCGACATCGGTGACGGCCGGGGCGGAGCCGCGATAGGGCACGTGCAGCACATCGGTGCCGGCCATGAAGTTCATCAACTCGCCAGCCAGCTGCTGCGGATTGCCGATGCCGGAGGAGGAGAAGCTGAGCTTGCCGCGATTGGCCTTGCAGTAGGCGATCAGCTCGGCCGGCGTGCGCACCGCGAGCGAGGCCGGCACCACCACCAGGCAGGGGATGGTCCCGGCCAGGGCGATCGGCGCGAGTTCGCGCGCCGGGTCGTAGGACATGCGGTCCTTGTAGAGCGAGGGATTCACCGCGATCTCGCCGGCTGCCGCCATCAGCAGCGAATAGCCATCCGGCGCGGCGCGGGCGACCGCATTGGCGGCGATCATCGCGCTGGCGCCGGGGCGGTTCTCCACCACCACAGGCTGGCCGAGCGCGGGGCGCATCTGCTCGCCGATCAGACGGGCGAAGATGTCCACGCCGCCGCCCGGCGGATAGCCCACCAGCATGCGCAGCGGCCGATCGGGAAAGCCGCCCTGCGCCAGGGCCGAACGGGATGCGAGCAAGCCCGCCGCGGCGGCAGCCCCAAAAAGACGACGTGTCAGCATGACTTGGTTTCCCTTTGCTTGTTGTCCTGGCTGCGGGGTTGCAAAGCCCTGCGCAGGATTTCCGGAATGATGCCGCCGCCCCGGATCAGGGCGACGTCCAGCGCCGTTTCCAGCAAGGCCATCGCCTCGCCGGTCTCCGTGGTGCCATCGGCGCGGTGCAGGCGCAGCGTCACCGGCGCGCGGGGCGCGAGCCGTGTGGGGTCCGCCAACACCTCGATGCGGTCGCCGGGCCGCAGCGCCAGCCCCACCGCATCCCATCCCTGCGGCAGGCGCAGCGGCAGGATGCCCATGCCGATCAGATTGGCGCGGTGGATGCGCTCGAAGCTCGCCGCGATCACGGCGCGGACGCCGAGCAGACGCAGCCCCTTGGCGGCCCAGTCGCGAGAGGAGCCGGCGCCGTAGCGCTCCCCGGCCACCACCACCACCGGATCGCCGGCGGCAGCGTATCGCGCGGCGGCCTGCCACACTGGCAGCGTCTCCTCGCCGATCCGCGTATGGCCGGGCGGCGCGCCGGGGGCCAGGTGGTTCACCAAGGTGCGGTTGGTGAAAAGCCCGCGCAGCATCACCTCCCAATTCCCGCGGCGGGCGGCATAGACATTGAGGTCCCGCGCATCCCCCCCCCGCTCCAGCAGCCAGGCGGCGGCATCGCTGCGCGGCGGAATCGCGCCGGCCGGGGAGATGTGGTCGGTGGTCACGTCATCGCCCAGCACCAGCAGAGGATGCGCAAGATAGGCAGGCGTGGCCTCCGTGCCGAAGTCGACGAAGGGCGGCCGGCGCAGATAGGTGGAGGCGGGGTCCCAGGGAAAGCGCGCGCCGGAGGGCGCCTCCAGCGCCGCCCAGGGGCCGGAAGCCTCGGCCTCGGCATGGGCGCTCGCGGCATCCCCCGGGTCATTGGCGACGGCGAGCAGCGCCTGCACCTCCGCCTGGCTGGGCCAGAGTTGCGCCAGATGCACCGGCGCGCCATCCGGCCCGGTGCCGAGCGCATCCCGCGTCACATCGATCCCCGCCCGTCCGGCCAGCGCGAAGGCGATCACCAGCGGCGGCGAGGCCAGCAGCGCCTGTTCGATCTGCGCATGCACGCGGCCCGGGAAATTGCGGTTGCCGGAGAGCACGGCGACGGGTCGCAGCCCGGCCTCCACCGCCGTCGCCATCACCGGCAGCAGCGGCCCGGCATTGCCGATGCAGGTGGTGCAGCCATAGGCGGCGATGCCAAAACCCAGCGCCTCCAGATCCTCCAGCAGCCCCGCCCGCTTCAGGCGCAGCGCCGCCGCCGGCGATCCGGGCGCGAGCGAGGTCTTCACCCAGGGCGCCGGCTTCAGGCCGAGCGCGCGCGCCTTGCGCGCCAGCAGCCCGGCGGCGACCAGCAGGCCGAGATCGGTGGTATTGGTGCAGGAGGTGATGGCCGCCAGCGCCACCGCATCCGCCGGCAGGCTGCCATCGCCCGGCGGCAGGCCCGCCAGCGCCGTCGCGACCGCCCCGGCCTCCATGCGGTCCTGCGGGCGCCGCGGACCAGCCAGGCTGGGGCGCAGGCTGGCGAGGTAGATCTCGATGGTCTCGGTATAGCGCGGCGCCGCATCCGGCGCGTACCAGAGGCCCTGGGCGCGGGCATAGGCCTCGATCAGCGCGCATTGCGCGGCTTCGCGGCCATTGTCGCGCAGATAGGCTAGGGTGCGCGCATCGATCGGGAAGCAGCCGGTGGTCGCGCCATATTCGGGCGCCATATTGGCCACCACGGCGCGTTCCCCGGCGGAGAGGCTGGCGATGCCGGGGCCGAAGAATTCGACGAACTGGCCGGCGACGCCCGCACGGCGCAGCCGCTCCGTCACCACCAGCGCCAGATCGGTCGCCAGCACGCCCTCCGGCAGCGCGCCCGTCAGCCGCACGCCGAACACATCCGGCAGGCGCAGCGACAGCGGCACGCCGAACATAACGCCCTCCGCCTCGATGCCGCCGACGCCCCAGCCGAGCACGCCGAGACCATTGACCATCGGCGTGTGGCTGTCGGTGCCGACCAGCGTGTCCGGGATGGCGATGCCATCCTCCACGGAGACGACCGTGGCGAGGCGTTCCAAGTTGATGGTGTGCAGGATGCCAGTGCCGGGCGGGAAGACACGAAAGCCGTGCAGCGCGCCGGCGGCCCATTTCATGAAGCGGTAGCGCTCGCCATTGCGCTCGAACTCGCGCGCCATGTTCCGCGCCAGGGCATCCGGCACGCCGGACACGTCGATGGCCACGGAGTGATCCACCGATGTTTCGACCGGGCAGAGCGGGTTCAGCCGCGAGGGATCGCCGCCTGCTTCCGCCAGGGCATCCCGCATCGCCGCGATATCGGCCAGGGCCGGGCCGCAGGTGGTGTCGTGCATCAGGATGCGGCGCGGCACGAAGGGAATTTCCGCCTCGCTGCGCCCAATCGCGGGCCAGGCGAGGATCGCCGCGCGGCCGGCGCGGGCGACCTCCGGATCGGGTTGGCGCAGCAGGTTTTCCAGCAGCACCCGGTGGCACCAGGGAAGGCTCGGCAGGCTGGCCCCCGCCGCGGCCGGCAGGTCCACCCGCAGGCAGGGCGTGAAGGCGCCGGTCAGGCGCACCAGGGGCGCTTCTGCTATCGTCATTCGCTCCCTCCCAGGGGCTGTCCCGCCTAAATTGCATAATAATCGCCTAAAATGCAATGCTTCCCTCTCTGCCTTTCTGCTGGAGACCCGCCATGCCCGATGCCAGCCCGCCGCGTGGGACCGCCGCCGAGCTTGCCGCGAGCATTGCCGGCGACATCGCTGCGGGCGCGCTGCCGGCTGGCCTGCATCTGGCGACCCAGCCGCTGGCGGACCGCTACGGTGTCTCCCGCTTTCCGGTCGCCCAGGCGCTGCGGCATCTGGCGAGCCAGGGCGTGGTGGTGGCGGAGCCGCGACGCGGCTTTTTCGTCGCCGCCGATGCCGTGGCGCGGCTGGCGGGCGCCGCTGCGCCGCCACAGGGACTCAACGCCACCTATTTCGCGATCGCCGAGGATCGTCTGTCAGGTCGCCTGCCCGACAGCATTTCCGAAGCCGCGATGCGGGAACGCTATGGCCTGAGCAAGGGCGCGCTGGCGCAGTTGCTGGACCGGATCGCCGCCGAGGGCTGGGCGGAACGTCGGCCCGGCTATGGCTGGCGCTTTTCCTCCGTCCTGACCACGCCGGATGCCATGGGCCAGACCTATCGCCTGCGCCAGGCGATCGAACCGGCGAGCCTGATGGAGCCCGGCTATCACCTGGAGCCCGCGACGGTAACGCGGCTACGCCTGGTGGAGCAGCACATGCTGGCCGGCGGCATCGAGACCGCGACCGCCGATGCGCTGTATGAACGTGGCGTGCGCTTCCATGAGGCGATTGTCGGCGCCTCCGGCAACCCGTTTTTCCTGGAGGCGCTGCAACGGGTGAATCGAATCCGCCGGCTGCTGGTCTATCGTTCCCTGGTCGATCGCCGGCGCTTCTGGCGCCAGGCGGAGGAGCATCTGGCGATTCTCGACCTGTTGCAGCAGAAGCGCCAGGCGGAGGCCGCGACGCTGCTGCGCGAACATCTCGGCCATGTCGTCGAGAGCCTGGAAGCCATGCGCCCGCTGATGGAGAAGGGGCGGTAGGCGCGTTCAGAGAATCTCGGCACTTGCGGCGAGGCGCATCAGCACCTGGCAGGCCGCGTCGAAATCCTCCATCCGCATCGCCTCATCCGGATTGTGGCTGCCATGCTGGTTGCGGATGAACAGCATGGCGGAGGGTATGCCGGCCTTGGCGAAGGCCGAGGCATCGTGGCCGCCCCCGCTCGGCATGCGACGATGCGCAATGCCGAGGTCCCGCGCCGCATGTTCCAGCGCCGCCATCAGGCCCGGATCGAGCGGCGTCGGCGCGCCGGAACTCTCCGGCCCCAGTTCGAAGCGCACGCCGCGCCGGGCCGCGATCTCCGCGACCAGGCGGTGCAGCGCCGCGAACAGCAGGTCGAGCGCCTGCTGGTCCACGCTGCGGACATCGAGCTTGAACTCGGCCTCGCCGGCAATCTTGGTGAAGCCGGCCTGCGCCGTGGTCGCCATGACGCAGAAGGTGCAGACCAGCTCACGCCCCGCAGCCTCCAGCGCCACCCATTCCTGCTCCAGCCGATAGGCCAGCTCCGCCAGGGCGGCGGCGGCATCGTGGCGATAGCGGCGCGGCGTGGCGCCGGAGTGGTTCCATTCGCCGATCACCCGCGCGAAACGGTGGCGGCGGCTGCCCGGTATGCCGGTGACGATGGCCAGGGGCAGGCCCTCCGCCTCCAGCACCGGCCCCTGTTCGATATGCAGCTCGATGAAGGCGGCGGTGTTTTCGGCACTGATCTCGACGCCGCCGGCGGCGCACCAGTCGGGATCGAAGCCCGCCTCGCGCATCGCTTGGCCCAGGGTGATCGGCGCATCCATCCGACGCACATCCAGCGCCTCCGCGGGAAACTGGCCCACGGCGGCGCGGGAGCCGGGGCAGCCGAAGGGAAACCAGGCGCCGGCTTCCTCGGCGCGGATCGCCATCACCTCGATATCGCGCGGCGGCACGAAGCCGGCCCGCTGCATGCCAGCCACCACCGCCAGCCCGGCCAGCACGCCGGCGACACCGTCGTAGTCGCCACCCTGCGGCACGCTGTCGAGATGGCTGCCGATGAGCAGGCGTTTTGCCGCGGGATCGCGCCCGGCCAGCCGGAGATAGAGATTGCCGGCGGGATCGGTGCGGGTCGCAAGGCCGATCGCCAGGCCGGCATCGCGCAGCAGGCCATGCGCCATGGCCTCGCCCGGCCCGTAGGCCTCGCGGGTGACGCCGCCGGCCGGATGGGCGGTGGCCTCGTGGATCTGCCTGAACAGGGTTTGGGCGAAATAGGTGTCGGGGAGGAGGTTCATCGTGCGCGCAGCAAAGCGCTTACGCGGCACCTGTTCCAGAAGCAGCTTTCCTGGCGCTGGGCCTCAGGATGCCTCGGGCTGTGCCGGATGAGGCTGTGCCAGTGCGCCGGCCTCCCGCAGCAGCCAGTCGCGCAGGGCGGCCAGCGGCGCGTCCCCGGCCCGGCCCGGCAGATGCGCCAGGTGCCAGCCGGTGCCGCGCCGCAAGGGCGGCACCATGGGCACCGGGTTCACCAGCCGTCCCGAATCCAGCTCCGGCTGCACCAGCCCGATATCCGCCAAAGCGACACCCAGCCCATGCATCGCCGCCTGTGGCGGCAGCAGGGAGGAGCCGAAGCGCAAGGGGCGCTCCGGCCGCAGCGCGCGCAGCCCGGCATGGGCGAACCACTCCTCCCAGTCGCCGGGCGCGGTGTCGGAGACCAGCAGCGTTTCGCGGGCCAGTTGCCGGGGCTCCGCCAGGTCGCGCGCGGCCAGCCAGGCCGGCGCGCAGACCGGCACCAGCCGGTCCGGAAACAACAGATGCGTGGCCAGATCGGGCCAGGGGCCACGACCATGCAGAATGGCGGCATCCGGCACCGGCGCCACGCCGCGCAACTCCGGCGTGTCGATCCCGGTGGACAGGCGCAGTTCCAGCTCGGGCTGCTCGCGATGCAGGCGGGGCAGCCTTGGCAGCATCCAGCCAATGGCGAAGGAGGTCTGCGCAAAGACCGAAAGCTGGGCGCGCGGCCGGGGTGACAGGGCGCGGGCGATGCCGGCTTCCATGCTGTCCAGCGCCTCCGTCAGCACCGGCACCAGGGCGCGGCCATCGGCCGTCAGGGTCAGGGACCGGGGACCGCGCTCGAACAATTTGCGGCCCAGCCCGGCTTCCAGCAGCTGGACATGCCGGCTGATCGCCCCGGCCGTGACCGCCAGCTCGCCCGCCGCCGCGGCGAAGCCACCCAGCCGCGCAGCAGCCTCAAAGGCGCGAAGGGCATTCAGCGGGGGCAATTGGCGGCGCATGCAGGCCCATTAAAGCTGAGGCTGGGGGTCATAACAACTGGTTTGCCTAAGCCAAGCGGGCCGCGCAGTTTGGCCGCAGGAAATCCAGCCACGGCGAACCCAAGCCGGAGTACCCCCATGCGACGCCATGCCGCCGCCCTGCTGGTCCTGTTCGCCTCCCTCCCCGCCACTGCGCAGGAGCTGCGCCTCGGCGTCTCCTCCGAGATCACCTCGGCCGATCCGCATTTCCAGTCGGCCAGCCCCAACAATGCGCTGTGGCGCCACATCTATGAACCGCTGGTCGGGCTGTCCGACACCGGCGACAGCGTGCCGGCGCTGGCCGAAAGCTGGAAGCTGCTGGACCCGACGAGCTGGGAATTCACCCTGCGGGAGGGCGCGCGCTTTTCCGATGGCACGCCCGTGACCGCCGAGGATGTCGCCTTTTCCCTGCGCCGCCCGCCGCTGGTGACGAACAGCCCCTCCTCGCTCGCGGTGCATGTGCGCAGCATTGCCGAGATCACGGTGGTCGATGCGCGCACCCTGCGGCTGCGCACGGCGCAGCCAGACCCGATCCTGCTGCAGAACCTGGCCGCCGTGGCCGTGGTTTCGCGCCGCGCCGCGGAAGGCAAGCCAAGCAATGCCTTCGCCACCGGCGCCGGCATCGGCAGCGGCCCCTTCCGCTTCGTCGCCTGGACGCCGGGCGAGCATTGGGTGATCGAGCGCAACCCGCTGGCCGAGGCGCCGGCACCCTGGGCGCGCGCGACCTTCCGGGCGGTCTCCGGCAATGCCGCGCGGACCGCGGGGCTGCTGGCGGGCGACCTGGATGTCATCGAACAGGTGCCCACCTCCGATCTGCCGCGCATCCGCGCCGACCAGCGCTTCACCCTCGTCTCCGGCGTCTCGACCCGGCTGATCTATCTGCAACCCGACACCGCGCGGCAGATCTCGCCACAGGTCAGCGGGCCGGATGGCGAGGCGCTGGATCGCAACCCGCTGCGCGACCTGCGGGTGCGCCGGGCGATGAGCCTGGCGATCGACCGCCAGGCGCTGGCCGAGCGGATCATGGAAGGCCAGGCCGTGCCGGCCGGCCAATTCCTGCCGGATGGCTTCTTCGGCACCTCCGACAGCCTGCGCCCGGATGCGGCGGACCCCGCCGCGGCCCGGCGCCTGCTGGCGGAAGCGGGCTGGCCGCGGGGTTTGCGTCTGGTGCTGGCCGGGCCGAACAACCGCTATGTGAACGACCGGGCAGTGTTGCAGACCGTGGCGCAGATGTTCACCCGCATCGGCATCCGCACCGAGGTCCAGGCCGAGCCCTTCGCCGTCTTCATCCCGCGCCTCGCCCGTCAGGAGGCCTCGCTGGCGCTGGCCGGCCTCGCCACCGTCTATGGCGATGCGGGGCGGCAGATCGCCGGGCTGGCGGCGAGCTTCGATGCCGGGCGCGGCGCCGGCAACTTCAATTACCTGCGCTATGCCAACCCCACGCTGGATGCGGTGCTGGATCAGGTACGGGGGGAAATGGACCCGGCCCGGCGGCGCGACCTGACGGCCCAGGCCAGTGAGATGGCGATCGCCGACCTGTCGGTGATTCCGCTGTATTTCCAGAAGGCGTCCTGGGCGCTGCGGCGGGGCCTGACCATGCCGGCGCATCCGGCCGAATATACCATCGCCACCACCATCCGGCCGGAGTGAGTCGCTTGCCGCATCCTGACATCGCCCGCACGCCGGGCCCCTTCGCCAACCGATCCCGAGCCGTGGCCCATCGCCTGCCCGGCGGCGGCGGTACCATCTGGGCGCTGGCCACCGCGCGTGACAAAAGCGCGGGGGTCGAGGCGCAGACGGCGGATGTGCTGGAGGTGATCGACGGCTATCTGGCCGCCGCCGGCACCGATCGGACCCGCCTGCTGCGGGCCGAGGTCTTCATGGCCGACCTCAGCCAGAAGGCCGCGATGGACGCGGCCTGGACCCGCTGGATCCCGGCCGATGAGGGCCCGGTGCGCAGCGCCGTGCAGACGCCAATGCCCGCCGGCGACCTGGTCGAGATCATCGTCACCGCCGCCCTGCCCGGAGAAGCCCCATGACCCGCCGCGACATCCTGCCCCCCGGCATATTCGGACAGAACCGCACCATGGTGACGCCGCATTACGCGGTTATGCCGCCCGAGGGCATTCTGGAAAGCCGCCTGCCGGGTTTTGCGGGCACCAAGGTGCATTTCCACACCTCCCCCGCCATGGGCGCGAACTTCGCCCAGGCGCTGCTGGTGATGCAGGAGGGTGGCGGCACCACCGCGCCCATCGAGGACGGGCTGGAGCATTTCTTTTATGTGCTGGCCGGCGAGGTGGAGTGCGGCGCCGATGATGAGCAGCGCCGCCTCGGCGCCGGCGGCTTCGCCTATGTGCAGGGCGGCCGCGCCTATGGTCTCCGCGCCCTGGCTGCCGAGGCGCGCGTCATCTGGATCAAGCGGCCCTACCAGCCGGCGCCAGGGATCGCACCGCGCGGAAGCTTCTTCGGAAGCCGGGATGCGGCGCCGCGCGTCAACAAGCACACCAGGGGTCGCAACTGGCAGGCGCTGCTCGGCGAGGCGGACCTCGCCATGGACATGGAGGTGAACATCCTGTCCTTCGCGCCCGGCACCTACTTCCCCTTCGTCGAGACCCACATCATGCAGCACGGCCTGTACATGCTGGAGGGCCAAGGGCTGTATCTGCTCGGGCGCGAATGGCACGAATGCTGGGCCGGCGATTTCATCTGGATGGGCGCCTATGTGCCGCAGCAGTTCTACGCCACCGGCTGGGGTGAGACGGCCTATCTCCTCTACAAGGACGTGAACCGCGACGTGCGGTTCTGACCCAGCGCGTCACGCCAACGCGCGCATATCCGCGAGCGCCTTGGCCGCCGCCGTCTTCATGAAGCCCTGGTCGGAGGAATAGACGAAGGCGGTGGCGCCGATGCCGGCCAGCCACTCGGCCTCCTTCATCCCGCCGACGAAGACCATCACCGGCTTGCCGGCGCGCTTCGCGGCGGCGGCGATGCGCTCCACCGCATCGCGGATCGGCGGCGCGTCATTGGTCGGCGCGCCGAGCGCGGCGGTAAGGTCGCCACGGCCGATGAACAGCGCATCGATGCCGGGCGTCGCGGCGATGGCGTCGATCTCATCCAGCGCCTCGGGATCCTCGATCTGCGCGACCACGGTGGCGGCCGCGTCGGCGGCCTCGATGTAATCCCACATCTTGCCGCCACCATAGCCGGCGGCGCGGACGCTGCCGGAATAGCCGCGCTTGCCGCCACGATAGCGGCAGGCGGCGGCCACCTGCGCGGCCAGGGCGGCGCTGGCGACATGTGGGACCAGGACGCCCGTCGCGCCGCAATCCAGCACCGAGAGAAGATGGTGCGGCGCCGGGCTGGGCACGCGCACCAGGCCGGCGGCGCCGGTGGCGCGGGCGGCGAACAGCGCCGCATCGGTGGCGGCGCGGTCGAAGGGCGAATGCTCCTCATCCACCACTACGAAATCGAAGCCGATGCCGCCCAGGATTTCGGTGGCATGCAGCGTAGGCGTCTTGATGAAGCTGCCCACCAGGCGTTCGCCGCGCGCCAGCCGGCTGCGGAAGCTGTTTTCGGGAAGAGGCATGAGGCTATGTCCTGACGGCTGGCGTTGACGGCAAAGTCTTGTTTCGATAAACAGAACAAGATTATTGTTGATAGAAACACTTGCCGGGACCGCCAGCACTGTCAAGCCGGCCCGGGGAGACCCTGCATGCCGCGCATCGACGGACCGACCCATGGCGAGGGGCTTCAAGCGGTGGCGATGGCCCTGCTGATCCTGGAACATCTGGCGCGGCAGCGCGGCGATGTCGGCGTCACCGAACTCGCCCGCGCACTGGAGACCACGAAAAGCCGCATCCACCGCCATCTGCGCACGCTGCTGGAGGCCGGCTACATCGTGCAGGCGCAGGAACGCTACCGCATCGGCCACCGCCTGGTGACGCTGGGCCGCGCCGTGTCCGAGAACTTCGACCTGGCCACCGTGGCGCGGGAGGAGATGCGCGCGCTGCGCGACCGCGTCGGCCAGACGGTGGTGCTCAGCCGGGCTGAGCCGGCGGGCGCGGTGGTGCTGGCGACGCTGCCGGGCCAGGACATGATCGAGATTTCCGCGAAGACCGGCGCCTTGATGGCCATGCATTGCACCGCCCAGGGCAAGCTGACCCTGGCCCATGCGGAGGCGGCGCTGCGCGATCGCGTGCTGCTCTCCCGCCTCGACATGCGCACCCCGCACACCATCACCGATCCGGACAAGCTGCGCGGCGAGCTGGACCGCATCCGCGCGCAGGGATGGGCCGCGGCGGCGGAGGAAAGCATGGTCGGCGTGAACGCCCTTGCCGCGCCGATCTACGAAGGTGGCGGTGGCATGGTCGGCGCCATCGCCCTGCTCGGCTCCATCCAGTTCATCCGGCGCGAGCCCGCGGCCGCGCAGATCCAGCAGGTGCGGGAGGCGGCGGCGCGAATCTCCACGCGCCTCGGCTGGGTGCTTGACAGCGCTGCGGGGTGACAACAAGACTGGCACATCAGAAGAAACTCTGTCTCGTTCAACGGAACAAGACAGGCTGGAGCAAACGCCATGGCCTATCATGCCTCCGACCCCCGCGCCGCCCTCGCCCCAGCCAGCGGCACCAAGGCGGTGGACGGCCCCTACGCCCCCGCGGACTACGCCAAGTTCTACGAAACCCAGCCGCAGGAGGAGGCGAATGGCGCCCGAACCTGGCTGGTGCGCGGCCGCAACTTCATCATCGCCTATTCCGAAGTGACGGAAGGCGCGGTGCTGGCGCGTCAGGGCCAGCCGGATGAGTATGTGCTGCTGCTGCCCGATCCCGGCCTGTCCGCCACCATCACCGCCGGCGCGGAGACGAAGACCGTCGAGGGCCACTCGCTCGCCTTCATCCCGCCGGGCGACAGCCGGATCACGCTGAACGGCAAGGGCCGCATCGTGCGGCTGTTCACGCCGCGCTCCGCCGATCTCGCCGCGCGTTGCAGCAATGCCGATCGCTATCTGGAACCAGACCCGCGCATTCCGCCGCTGCAGGACTGGCCGACGCCGCCGGATGGCTTCCGCATCCGCGACTATACGCTGAACGTACCGAAGGAGCCGGGGCGCTTCGGCCGCATCTGGCGCTGCACCACCTTCATGGTGAACTACCTGGACCCCGCCGCCGGCGCGCGCGACATCCGCAAGCTGTCGCCGCACCACCATGACGATTTCGAGCAATGCTCGCTGGTGCTCAACGGCTCCTACACCCACCACATCCGCTGGCCCTGGACGCCGGACCAGACCCAGTGGCGGGAGGATGAGCACGAGCTGTGCGGCGCCCCCTCCGTCACCGTCATCCCGCCGCCGAGCATCCACACCTCCCGCGCCGAGGAGGCCGGGCAGATGGTGGATATCTTCTGCCCGCCGCGCATGGACTTCTCCGCCAAGCCCGGCTGGGTGCTGAACGCCGCGGACTACCCGATGCCGAAGGGCTGATCCGCGGATCATGGGCCGGCCGCCTCAGCCCGAGGTCGGCCGGCTGCCCTTGAACAGCGGCTTCGTCGTCCGCGCCGCATAAAGCCAGCGCCCATCGGCGCCGCGTACGCATTCATCCGTCACCGCGCCGATCAGGATCGGCGGTTCCGACATCAGCGGCGGCACGCCATCCTCGGCATAGAGGCACATGGTCCATTCGGCCGTGGCGTGGTCGGCATCGTGCACCGTGACGTGGAAATTATGGATCAGGTGCCGCGCCACGCGCTCCCCGCGCCCCTCTCGCTCCGCATAGAAGCCACGGATCGCGTCGCGGCCTTTCCGCGCCTTGTGGCTGGTGGTGTAGACGCCGTCCTCGGTGAACAGCTCATGCGCCTTGCGGCCCCAGTTGGAATCCACATCGTGCCAGAAGGCGATGTTGAGGATTTCCAGCTCCTGCCGGATGCGCAGCTCGTCGATAGCCATGGCCTGATATGTCCTGTCTACAGGTAGTCGGTGAATTTCGCCGGATCGACCAGCTCGCCCCGGCAAAGCCCTTCCAGCGCCGCCTCGACCATCGCGATGCGGGCTTCACGCGTGCTGGCGCCGGCATGGGGGGTGGAGAGCAGGTTGGGATGGCGCAGCAGCCGGTCATCCTCAGGCGGCTCCTGCGCGAAGACATCGAGGCAGGCTGCCGTCAGCGCGCCGCTTTCCAGCCGCGCGAGCAGGGCCGCCTCGTTGACGATGCCGCCGCGGCAGGTGTTCACCAGCACGCAGTCCGGCCGCAGCCGCGCCAGCGTCGCCGCATTGTAGAGATCTTCGGTCGCAGGGCTGCGCGGGATGTGCAGCGACAGCACCTCCGCCCTCTCCCACAATTCGTCGAGGGAGACCGGCGTGACGCCGTTGGCCTGGTAGAAGTCCGGATAGTCGCGCAGGTCATGCGCCAGGATGGTGCAGCCGAAGGGCTTCAGCAGCCGCACCACCTCCTTGCCGATATGGCCGCAGCCATGCAGGCCGACGACGCGGCCCGTCAGGCTGCGACCGACGCGGGTGCGCGGCCTTTCGCCATTGCGCATGGCAAGGCTGAGCGGCGCCACCCAGCGCAGCCCGGCGATCATGAAGCACAGCGCGAGTTCCGCCACCGCCAGGCGGTTGACGCCGGGCGTGAAGCCCAGCCGCACGCCGTGCCGCTGGCAGGCCAGCAGGTCCACCGTGTTCAGCCCGACGCCGAAGATGCCGATGTCGCGGATATGCGGCAGGGCCCGCAGCATGCGGTCGCTCACCACATCGCCGCCCATGATCGCGCAGTCGCAATCGGCCAGGAAGGCGATGACCTCGTCTTCCGACATCCGGTGCCGGATGTCCTCGTTGAACTTCGCCTGCGGATACTGATCCAGGATCAGCGCGCGCATATAGGGCACGCTGCCAATGGCACCGTTGGTGACGCCGGGTCGGGAGAACACGTTCACTCCACGGAGATATTCGCGGCGGCGATGATGGGACGCCACAGTTCCACCTCCGCCACCATCCGGCGGGACAGCTCCGCCGGCGTGCCGCCGAGCTGGGTCAGGCCCAGCGGCGCCAGCAGCGACCGCGTCTCGTCCATGGCGAGATAGGCATTGCTCGCCGCATTCAGCTTCTCCACCGCATCCGCCGGCATCCGCGCCGGACCAAGCAGGGAGATCCAGCCGGTGGCCCGGTAATCCGCCACGCCCTGCGCCTGGATCGGCGGCACGCCCGGCAGTTGCGGAATCGCCTCCGCCGAGGTGACGCCCAAGGCGCGCAACGTGCCCGCCTGGATATGCGGCAGATAGGTGGTGACCAGGTCGATCCCCATATCCACCGCGCCGGCCAGCAGGTCGTTGGTCAGCGGGGCGGAGCCGCGATAGGGCACCAGGTTCAGCCGGATGCCGGTGCGATGCATCAGCAATTCGATGGCGAGATGCGCGGCAGAGCCAAGCGGCGGCGTGCCGCAATTCACCTTGTCCGGATTCGCCTTCGCGAAGGCGATCAGTTCCTGCACGTTGCGATAGGGCATCTGGCTGCGCGCCGCCATGACGATCGGCAGTTCCGCAAGCAGCGCGATCGGTGTCAGGTCCGTCGTCGGGTTGAAGGGCATCGACTTGAACAGCAGGGTGTTGTTCGTGATCGGGCCATTGGTGGTGATCATCAGCGTATGCCCATCCGGCGCCGCGCGGGCGACGGAGGCGGCGCCGATATTGCCATTGGCGCCGGAGCGGTTTTCCACCACGAAGGGCTGCCCAAAGCGTTCGGAGAAGTTGCGCGACACGGCGCGCGCCAGCACGTCGGTGGACCCACCCGCCGGCCAGGGCACGACGACGGTGACGGGCCGGTTCGGCCAGGCCTGGGCCGCCGCGGGACGCGCCGCGGCGATCAGGCCTGCGCCGAGGGCTAAACCGCCGATCCGCCGCCTTGTGATGCTGGACATGTGCTTCCTCCGTGGAGTTTCTTGATTGTCAGGCGCCGAAATACAGCCGCATCGGCGTGTCGCCGGTGATCAGTCGGCGCGTCGCCGCATCCGGCACCCAGTCCCGCAGATCCGCGATGGTCTGGGCATAGGTCACGCGGTCCTCGAAGGCGGCGAAGGGCCAGTCGCTGGCCCACATCAGCCTTTCCCCGCCCGAGACGCGCAGCAGCGCCTGGGCGTAGCTGCGCGTCTGGTCGCGCGACGGCATGCGAAAGCCGCCCGACATCTTCACCCAGGTGCGGCCGCGTTCCACCGCCGCCAGCAGCGCCTTGAAGCCGGGGCAGTTCACGCCCAGCGCTTCGTCCGGCTTGCCGAAATGGTCGATCACCAGCTTCACGCCGGCGCCTTCCACCGCCTCGATCACCTGCGGCAGCATCGGGCTGCTGACCAGGGTGTGCACATGCCAGTCCAGGTCACGCACACGACGCAGCAGCAGGCGGTATTCCGGGCTGGTCAGGTCGGGCGGATTGGGCACACGGCGGAAGAACAGGCGGATGCCGACGATGCCATCGGCCTTCATCCGTTCCAGCGTGTACATATCCGTCTCCGGCTGCACGAAGGCGGTGCCGCGCAGGCGCGGATGACGGCGCAGGGAGCGGATGACGTAGTCGTTGTACTGGCCATAGAGGCTCGCCGCCGCGACCACGCCGAAGCCGATGCCGTGGCGGTCCATCACCTCGATGAACTGCTCGGCGGAGGCATCCTCCGGCGGGTGATGCCAGGCCCAGGGGGTGATGGGCATGTCCTTGGTGTAGACGTGAAAATGCGTGTCCACGAGCGGCGTATCGGTGGCGGTCTCAGTCATTCACGGGGAATCCCTGCGCGTGCGGCCATGGCCTGCCAGAGCGGCACTTCGGCCCGCAGCCGCATGGCCAGCGCCTCCGGACCATCCAGCAATGTCTCCGCCCCCAGCTCCGTCATGCGTGCCGTGAGCACGGAGCCGCGGCGCAGCGGCGCCAGCTCCCGCATCAGCGTCGCCACCGCGGATTGCGGCAGGTCGCGCGGTCCGAACAGACCGAACCACAGCTCCACGCCGTCATAGCTCGGCACCAGCTCCGGAATGGCGGGCGTGTCGGGCAGCAGGGCGCTGCGGGCGCGGGCGCAGCTGGCCAGGGCGCGCAGCCGGCCGCCGCGAATATGTGGCAGCACCTCGATCGGACTGAGGAAGCCGCTATCGACCTCTCCGGCCAGCAGCGCCGTGGCGGAAGGGGCGGAGCCGCGATAGGGCACATGCAACAGATCCAGCCCGGCCCGGCCGCGCAGCAACTCCCCCGCCAGATGCACGGTGGTGCCGATGCCGGAGGAGCCGAAGCTGACCTGGCCCGGCGCTTCCTTCGCGCGGGACAGGTAGGCGGCCAAGTCGCGGAACGGCGAATCCGCCCGCACCACCAGCAGGATCGGGGATGCCGCCGTCAGCGTGATCGGCACCAGATCGGCCAGCGGATCGAAGCCCGGGTCGCGTTGCAACGCGGGCAGAATGGCGACGGCGGAGGTGGTGTGCAGCAGCATCTGCGCATCGGCGGATTGCGCCACGCTGCGGATGCCCAGCGCGCCGCCGGCGCCGGATCGGTTTTCCACCACGAAGGGCTTGCCGAGTTGCCGTGCGAGGTGGTCTGCGATGATGCGCGCCGGGATGTCCGTGGTGCCGCCCGGGGCGAAGGGGACGACGATGCGCACGCCCCGAGCCGGCCAGGCATCCTGCGCCAGGGCAGGCGCTGCGAGCGCGCCCAGGCCGGCCGCCAGCAAGGTGCGGCGTCGTGGAGCCAGGGCGAATGGAAGGGCAGCCGCGAACGGGCCGGACGACATGGCTTTCCTCCGCGGCGCGTGGTTCCGCGCCGTTTCGGTCAAGCTATCGACTTCGGCGGGGCCATCCAGCGCGACGCGCGTGCATTCCGCATTCCGGAATGGCGGGCATCGCCGCCGCCCGGCCGAGCCACGCCGTGCTTAGCTGCCGCGCGATGGAGGATGACGACGCATGCGGGTGATCGAGATAAGGGGCAAGGGCGGGCCAGAGGTATTGGCGCTGGCGGACCGGCCGGTGCCGTCCTGCGGGCCGGGGGAAGTGCTGGTGCGCGTCGCCGCCGCCGGGGTGAATCGGCCGGATGTGCAGCAGCGCAAGGGGCTCTACCCGCCCCCGCCCGGCGTCACCGACATCCCCGGCCTCGACGTTGCCGGAGTGGTGGAAGCGGTGGCGCCTGATGTCACCTGGCCACGCCCTGGCGATGCCGTCTGCGCGCTGGTCGCGGGCGGTGGCTATGCCGAGTTCTGCCTGGTGCCGGCGCCGCAATGCATGCCGATCCCGCGCGGCTTCACCTTCGCCCAGGCGGCAACGCTGCCGGAGGTGTTCTTCACCGCCTGGAACAACGTGTTCTGGCTCGGCCGCATCGCGGAAGGCGAGACGCTTCTGGTCCAGGGCGGCACCAGCGGCGTCGGCATGGCGGCGATGCAGATGGCCCGCCAATTGCGCAACGCCACCGTCATCGCCACCAGCAGCTCCGCCACCAAGCGCGCCGTCTGCCTGGAATACGGCGCGCATCATGTGGTCGATTACCGGGACGCCGATTGGCCGGAGCAGGTGCGCGCCCTGACCGGCGGTGCCGGGGTGGATGTGATCCTGGATGGCCAGGGCGGCGACTATACGCCGCTGGAGATGGCGTTGCTGGCGCCCGATGGCCGGCTGGTGCTGATCGCCAGCCACCGCGCGCCCAAGGCGGAGATCAGCACGCGTGACATCTACATCCGCCGCCTGACACTGACCGGATCCACCCTGCGCGCCCGCCCCGCCGCCTATAAGGGCCGCATCGCGCGGGAGCTGGTGGAGCAGGTCTGGCCGCTGCTGGAGGATGGTCGCATCCGCACCCATATCTGCGGCATCCACAGGCTGGAGGATGCGGCCACCGCGCAGGCCGTGCTGGATGCCAACGCGCAGATCGGCAAGCTGGTTCTGACCGTCTCCGACCTGGCGGAGACCCTGCCGCGGGCGGTCTAGCCGCCCATTCCGGCATGCGGAACGCGGACACTTCGCCCTCTGCGCCACCAAAAGCCCGCACTAGCTTCCCTCGCGAGAAGGCGAGGAAACGATATGCGGGCCGAAGGCCAAGACATTGCGCCCGAAACGGCGCGCTTCACCGTGCCGCCCTTGGCATGCGACGCCCATTGCCACGTCTTCGGCCCGGCCAACCGCTTCCCCTACGCCCCCAGCCGTCGCTACACGCCGGAGGACAAGCCGAAGGAGGTGCTGGCGGCGCTGCACCGGCGGCTCGGCCTGCAACGCGCGGTGATCGTTCAGGCGAGCTGCCACGGCACCGACAACCGCGCGATGGTGGATGCGCTGCGCAGCGATCCCACCCGCTATCGCGGCGTCGCCATGATCGACGATGCAACGACCGACGCCGAACTGCGAGAGATGCAGGGTGCCGGCGTGCGCGGCATCCGCTTCAACTTCATCAAGGCGCTGGGCGGCGCGCCGGACATGGCGCTGTTCCACCGCGCGGCGGATCGCGCCAGGCCGCTCGGCTGGCACATGGTCATGCAATTGCAGGGCGATGGCGTGCCGGAGATGGCGGAGGTGATCCGCGGACTTCGCATGCCGGTGGTGATCGACCATATGGGCCGCGTCGATCCCGCGCTCGGCGTCGAGGGCCCCGCCTTCCGCACGCTGCTCGATCTGCTGGATGACGAACGGATCTGGGTGAAGCTGAGCGGCATCGAGCGCATGACGCGCACGCCCTTCACCGAGGCCCTGCCCTTCGCCCGCGCCCTGCTGCGCGCCGCGCCGCATCGCGTGCTGTGGGGCACCGATTTCCCACATCCCAACCTGACTACGCCGGTGGATGAGATGGAATTGCTGAACCTGATCCCGGACTTCGCGCCGCGGGAGGAGGATCGGCAGCGCCTGCTGGTGGACAACCCCGCCACGCTCTACGGCTTCTGAAAGGCCCATCATGCCGGCCGTTGACTCCCATGCCCATGCCTTCGACCTCACCCGCCAGGGTTGGGGCGGCGATCGTGGCTTCGATATCCAGCCGAACGAGCTCGGCACCGCACCGCAGTTCCTGCACATGCTGGAAACGCACGGCTTCACCCATGGCGTGCTGATCAACCCACTGGGCGGCTACGGCGCCAACAACAGCTACATGCTCGAAGCCATCGCAGCATCGGGTGGCAGGCTGAAGGGCGTCGCGCTGCTGCCGGATGCGACGACGGAGGACGAGATCCAGCGCATGGTCGCCGGCGGCATCGTCGGCATCCGCTTCAACCTGGACTTTCCGACCAGCCCACCCCTGCTCGGCCCGGTGGGAGAGCGCGCCCTGGCCCGGGCGCGGGAGGTCGGCTGGTTCGCGCAGATTCACTACCACCACGGCGAATCGCTGATCGCGGCCATGCCCACGCTGCGCGCGGCGAAGCTGCCCGTCATCATCGACCATTCCGGCCGGCCGGAACTGGCGGACGGGCTGCGCCAGCAGGGCTTCCGGGCGCTGCTGGAACTCGGCCGCAGCAGCGATGCCATCATCAAGCTGTCCGGCGTGTTTCGCTTCAGCGAGACCGGCTCGCCCTATGCCGACACCGATCCCTATATCGCGGCGCTGGTCGAGGCCTTTGGCATCGATCGCTGCATCTGGGGGTCGGACTGGCCCTTCCTGCGCGCCAAGGCCCGCACCGATTTCGGTCCGCTTCTCGCGGCCCTGCACAGGGTCGTGCCGAATGCGGCGGATCGCGAGAAGATTCTCTGGACCAATCCGTCGCGGCTTTTCCGCATGACGTCGTGACAGCAAGCAAGGGAGGGCTTCGATGACCATCACCCGACGCGGTGCCCTGGCGGCGGCGAGCCTTGTCACTTCAGCCCTGGCTTTGGCCACGCGATCCGCCCGCGCCCAGGCCTATCCGAACCGCGCCATCCGCGTGATCGTGCCCTATGCGGCCGGCGGCGCGGACCAGTTCATCCGGCCGCTACAGGCCCGGCTGACCCAGGCGCTCGGCCAGCCCATCGTCATCGAGTCCGTCACCGGCGGCGGCGGTGCCATTGGTGCCAACCGGGTCCGCACCGCGGCGGCCGATGGCTACACGCTGCTCTTCGCCGGCACCGGCGCGCTGACGGCGGTGCCGCGGCTGCAACGGCTGGGCTATTCCATCGCGGATTTCGCGCCGATCGCCAATCTGATCGCCATCCCCTATGTGCTGGCGGGCCGCCAGGGCGCGCGCTTCAACGACTTCGCCGGCTTCCTGCGTGAAGCCCGCGCCAAGCCGGAAGGGCTGACCTACGGCACGCCCGGCGTCGGCAGCACGCCGCATCTGGTGGCGGAGGCGATGGCCAAGGCGGCCGGCGTGAAGCTGCTGCACGTGCCCTATTCCGGCATCTCCACCGCCGTGGTGGCGCTGCTGGCGGGCGACATCGATCTGGTGATGGGCGCGCCCAGCAATATCATGCCGCTGGTGGAACGCGGCGTGGTGCCGCTGGCGCAGACAGGCACGCGCCGCATCGCCGTGCTGCGGGACCTGCCGACGCTGCATGAATCCGGGCTGGAGGTGGACCTCGTCACCCGCTTCGGATTCTTCGCGCCGAAGGGCACGGAGGACGCGGTGATCGCGCGCTGGTCGCAGCTTCTGCTGGAGGGCGGCGCCGACCCTGCCTATGCGCAGGCCATGCAGCGCGCCTTCAACGAGGTGGAGTTGCTGGACCAGGCGCATTTCCAGAGCTTCCTGGCGGCGGAGGATGCGGCGACGGCGCAGCTTCTGGCCGCGCTGAACCTGACCGGCGGCTGACAACAGGAGCGAAGCGGATGAGCGACGTGAACCAGGGCGCCCTCGGCCCCTACGGCCTGCGCGGCAAGGTCGCGGTGATCACCGGCGGCAGCAGCGGCATCGGCGCGGCCTCCGCCCGCCGCCTGGCGGAGCAGGGGGCGACGATCGCCATCGGCTACAACAGCGGCCGCGACCGGGCGGAGGCATTGGCCGCGGAACTGCCGGGCGACGGCCATATCGCCCTGCACCTGCCAATGGCCGACGCCGCCGCGATCCGTGCGGCGGCGGCGGAGGTTGAGGCGAAGCTCGGACGGGCGGATGTGCTGGTGAATTCAGCGGGCACCACCCGCGCCGTGCCGCATGCCGATCTGGACGCGCTGGATGACGAAACCTTCGACCGCATCCTCATCACCAATGTCCGCGGCCCCTATTCCACCATCCGCGCCTTCGCGCCGCTGCTGAAGCGCAGCGGCGATGCGGTGATCGTCAATATCTCCTCCCTGGCCGCGATGAACGGGCTGGGCAGCAGCATCGCCTATTGCGCCTCCAAGGCCGCGCTGGACACGATGGGCCTGTCGCTGGCCCGCGTGCTCGGGCCTGAAATCCGCGTCATCGGCATCTCTCCCGCGGCCGTCGATACCGGCTTCGTGCCGGGCCGCAGCCGCGATGCCGTGCTGAAGCAGGCGGCGCTGACCCCGTTGAAAATCGTCTGCCAGGCGGATGACGTGGCGCTCGCGGTGGTCGCCGCTGTCACCCATTTGCGGCTTACCACCGGCACCGCGCTGCTGGTGGACTGCGGCCGGCATCTCTGAGGGCCGGCGCTTGGAGATCATCGACGCGCAGATCCACGAGCCGGTCGCAGGCAAACCCTTCGATCCTCCGCTCGACCCGGCGACGCGCGATGCCGTGCATGTGGAACTGGCGCGGGAAGCCATCGATTGCATGCGGATCGACCGCGCCGTGGTGGTGGCGCGCCGCGCCTTCAACGAGGCCTGCATCGCACGCTATCCGGAACTGTTCGCGGCGGTGGAGGTGATGGATCACGCCGCCGAAGATCTGGAAGCCCGGATGGCGGGCTTCCGCGCCCGCAAAGGCATGCTCGGCTGTCGCACGCTGGTGACGAACTATGCCGAGGTGCGGCGTGACCCGAACGTGGCGCTGCGGCTGAACGACAGCTTCCAGGGCGGCGGCTTCGATCGCTACTGGGCGTTGGCGGCGCGATACGACATCCCGATGTTCTTCTCCGCCCATGGTTTCGCGGCAGCGCTGCGGCCACTAGCGGAGCGGCATCCGGACCTGACCATCATCATTGACCACTTCGGCATCACCCAGTCCCTGCGGCGAGAGATTGGGGGCGATCGTTGGGCCGCCTTGCCTGCACTGCTGGAACTGGCACGCTATCCGAAGGTCTTCGTGAAGTGGTGCGGCGTGCCGCTCGTCTCCCGCGCCGCGTTTCCGCACGACGATGTCTGGCCCCATCTGCACCGCATCCTGCGCGCCTTCGGGCCGGAACGCTGCATGTGGGCCAGCGACTTCACGCGGCTGCGCTGGGGTGTGCCGGATCGCGCGGGCGCCACGGGCGTGCCGCCGCGCGCGGACTGGAAATCCTACGCCGACGCACTGCACCACCTGCTGCACACGGGTGAGATCTCGTCGCAGGACAAGGAACAATTGTTCAGCGGCGCGGTCCGTCGCGCGCTGCGCTGGACCAGGGAGGATTAGGCCCATGCCCATCACACGCCGCCACGCGCTTGCCGCCACGGCCGCCGCCTTCGCAGCCGCGCCGGCCCTGGCACAGGACTATCCCAGCCGGCCCATCCGCGTGATCGTGCCCTATGCCGCGGGCGGCACGGATCAGTACATCCGCCTGCTGCAAAACGATTTCGCGCAGCGCCTCGGCCAGCCCGTGGTGATCGAATCCGTGGTCGGTGGCGGGGGTGGCATCGGTGCCAATCGCGTCCGCACCAGCGCGCCGGATGGCTATACGCTGCTCTTCGGCGGCACCGCCGCGCTCACCGTCGTGCCGCGCATCCAGAACCAGCCCTATACGGCGATGGATTTCGCGCCGATCTGCAATCTGGTCGCGCTGCCGATCATCGTCGCGGCCAAGCGAGGCTTCCGCCATCGCACGGCGCGCGACATGCTGGCCGCCGCGCGCGCGCAGCCCGAAAGCATCTCCTTCGGCTCGCCCGGCATCGGCAGCTCCCCACATCTGGCGGGCGAAGCGATGGCGCGGGCGGCCGGGGTGAAGCTGCTGCATGTGCCCTATGCGGGCATCGCGCCGGCCATGACGGCGCTGCTTTCGGGCGACATCGACCTGGTGGTGGGGGCGCCCGGCATCATCATGCCGACCGTCGAATCCCACGGCATCCTGCCGCTGGCCCAGACCGGCGCCAGCCGCAGCGCCGCGCTGCCCGATCTGGTCGCGCTGACGGAGCTGGGGCTGGATGTGGATCTGGTGACGCGCTTCGGCTTCTTCGCGCCGAAGCAGACGCCGGAGCCGATTCTCGACCGGCTGAGCCAGCTTTTCCGCGAGGCGGCCGCGACGCCCGATTACGCCCAGGCGATGCAACGCGCCTTCAATGAGGTCCTGTTGCAGGACCGCGCGCAATTCACCCAGGCCCTTGTCGCGGAGGACCGGGCAATGGCGACGCTGATCGAACAGCTCAACCTGCGCTGAACCGCCTCAGGCATAGACGATGCCGCAGCCCGGCCCGGCGGGCACGGCGATCACGCCGTCCTCGATGGGCAGCGGCGTGAAGGGGTCGTCCAGTATGTGGTCATGCTCCGACAGCTCGCAGGCGAAGGGCAGGTTCCGCAGCGACGCGGCGGCATGGGCGGAGGCGCCCTGCAACAGCGCCGGCCCGAAGGCCGCGCCCATCCGGGTGGCGATCTGCCCGGCTTCCAGGATGCGCGCGGCGGTGACGAAGTTGCGCACGCCGCCGAGCTTGGTGAGCTTCAGGTTCACCACATCGGCGACGCGCCCCTGCACCACCCGGAGCACATCAGCCACCGTCTCCACCGTCTCATCCGCCTCGATCGGCACCGGCAGCGTGTGGGTGATCAGCGCGAGCCCGGCCCAGTCCGCCGCTGGCACCGGCTGTTCCACCAAGGCGATGTCCTGCGGCTCCAGCCGCCGCCAGGCCGCCAGGAAGCCCTTGGCGCTATAGGACTGGTTCGGATCGAGCGTCAGCGTCACCTCCGCGCCGACCGCCGCCCGCACCTCCGCCACGCGCCGCGCATCCAGCGCCGCATCGCCGGCCAGCTTCAGCTTCAGCGTGCGATAGCCCTTCGCCACCAGCGCAGCCGCCGCGGCCGCCATCTCCGCCGGAGCCTTGATCGGCAGGATGCGCGATTGCGGAATGCGGTCCCGGTAGCGCCCGCCCAGCAGTGCCGACAGCGGCAGGCCGGCGCGCCGGGCCTGAAGATCATGCAGTGCCATGTCGATCGCCGCCTTGACCGAGCGGTTGCCGACCAGCGTCGCCTCGACAAGATCCATGATCGCGGCCAGATCCGCGGGATCGCGCCCGACCAGCAGCGGCCGCAGGAAGTGCAGCGCGGCCTCCGCACCCGGCCCATGGGTGGTGATCGCGGGAATCGCATGGGCATAGCCCAGGCCGGTCACGCCATCCTCATCGGTCAGCACGATCACCCAACCCTGCAATTCCGCGACCGTCGCGCGCGCGAATTTCCAGCCCGGATCGGCCTGGCGCTGGGTGCAGGGGCGCAGTTCGGCTGTGACTATGGGCACCCGTCATTCTCCCGCTTTGGCTACTGAAGCTGCCATACCCTTCGACTCGCTCCCCGCGAAATCGGCCGATATTCCGGAATGCGGAACGTCGTGAGATAGTCGGACGAGGCGCCGGATCGCACATTAGATTGGCGCCAGGGAGCTGTTGTCGGGACAGCGAGGCGCGCCGCTGCGCCCGCAAATGCCGCGCTGAAGACGGACCGCAGAACCCCCGATCCCGCCAGGAGCCCTCGCCAATGCCTGTTTCACAGCCTCCGCCATGCCCGGCCAGGCGCCATCTTCTGCTGCTGGGGCCTCTGCTGCTCTCCGCCGGCCTGGCGCGGCCGGCCCAGGCTGCCTTCCCGGATCGGCCGATACGGCTGATCGTCGCCTATGCCGCCGGCGGCACCGGCGATCTGGTGGGGCGGCTGGTGGGGGAAGCGCTGTCGGCGCGGCTCGGCGTGCCGGTGGTGGTGGAAAATCAGGGCGGCGCCGGCGGCGCCATCGCCGCCCGCGCGGTCAGCCGCGCCGCGCCGGACGGCTATACGATGCTGCTCGCCGGCAATGCGATCTTCGCGATCCTGCCGCATATGGCCAATGTCGGCTTCGACCCGGTGAACGACTTCACCGCCATCGCCAATATCAGCGAATCGCAGCGCCTTCTCGCCGTGCGTCCCGGCCTGCCGGTGACGACGCTGGCCGAGCTGGTGGAGTACGGGAAGCGCAACCAGGGACGGCTGAACTACGGCTCCTCCGGCATTGGATCGACGCTGCATGTGATGACGGAGATGTTCCGTCGTGAAGCAGGCTTCGCCGCCGAGCACATCCCCTTCCGCGGCTCCGCCCCAGCGGTGCAGGCGATGCTGAGCGGCGATGTCGACTTCATGATCGACACGGTGGTGATCCAGCACGTGCAGCAGGGACGCCTGCGCGGCCTGGCCGCCGTCGGCGACCGCCGCCTTCCGCAATTTCCGGACATCCCCACCCTCGCCGAACAGGGCTACCCGAATGTCCGCACCTCCGGCTGGCAGGCGCTGATGGGGCCGGCGAACATGCCGCCCGATCTCGTCACGCTGCTCGCCGGCCATGTCGAGACGATGCTGCGCGATACGGCCTTCCTCGAACGCCTCGCCCGCGTCGGCGTCGTGCCCAGCTACCGCACACCGGCACAGCTCGCGGAGGATCTGCGGGAGGATACGCGGCAATTCGGCGCCATCATCCGCAGCAGCGGGATCTCCGCCGAATGACTGTCAGCCTGAACCGCCGCACCGCCGACTGGGCCGCCAACCTCTCGCTCGACAGCGTGCCGCCCGACGTCGTGGAAAGCACGAAGCTGCGCATCCTCGACCTGATCGGCGTCATGCTGGCCGCGAAGCCACTTCCCCTCGTCACCGCCGCGCGCCGCGCCGCGCTGGCGCTGGAAGGCGGCGGCGGCGCGCATATCCTGGGCGAGGCGGAAGACGTCGCACCCATGGCCGCCGCCTTCGTCAACGGCGTGATGACCGCCGTGCTCGAATTCGACGATACCCATATCGAAAGCTTCATCCACCCGACCGCGCCCTGCGTCTCCGTCGCCTTCCCCGAAGCGCAGCGCCGCCACCTCTCCGGCCGCCAACTCATCGAAGCCGTGCTGGTGGGCAGCGAGCTGACCTGCCGGCTGGGCCGCATCACGCCCGTGCGGCTGCACAACCTCGGCTTCCATCCCACCGCCGTCTTCGGCGTCTTCGGCGGCGCCTATACGCTCGCCAAGCTGCGCGGGCTGGATGCAGACATCACCGCCAACGCCATCGGCGCGGCCGGCAGCCTCTCCTCCGGCATCAACGCCTCCTTCGAAGACGGCAGCTCCACCAAGATGATGCATGTGGGCTTCGCCGCCACCGGCGCCCTGCGCGCCGTGGCACTGGCCCAGGCCGGCATCTCCGGCCCCGATCCGGTCTTCGACGGCCGCTTCGGCTGGTTCCGCAGCCATATCCAGGGCCGCGACGACCTGCGCTTCGACGCGCTCTGCGACGGCCTCGGCTCATCCTGGGAGGTGCTGAACATCGCCTCCAAGGTCCACCCCTGCGCCTTCACCATGATGCCGCATATCGAAGCCGCCATCGCCCTGCGCGACACCCACAACCTGCGGCCCGAGGACATCGCCCAGGTCATCTGTCAGATCGGCAAGCGCTCCTTCCCCACCATGTGCGAACCCGCAGCCGACAAGCGCCGCCCCGCCACCACCTGGCACGGCCGCATCAGCCTGCAACACACCGTCGCCGAAGCCCTCGCCCTCGGCCGCATGGACAAGGACGCCTACGCCGAATCCAGCCTGCGCGACCCTGTCATCAACGCCCTCGCCGACAAGGTGATCTACGAGGACGACCCCACCACCGAACCCACCCGCTCCGGCGGCTGCGTCACCGTGCTGCTGCACGACGGCCGCCGCCTGACCCACCGCATCACCGACATGCGCGGCACCCGCCACAACCCCCTGTCCCAGACCGACATCATCACCAAATTCCAAGCCAACACCCGCGACACCCTCACCCCCACCCAGGCCGAAACAGCCATCACCCAACTGCTGCAACTCGACCGCCTGGACGACATCGCGCCGGTGCTGGAAGGAGTGAGGGTGCGCGGGTGATCGCAGGGAGGGCGCTGCCCTCCCCGCACCCCTCCCGCGAAGGGGCAGTGGCCCCTTCGAACCCAGGGATGAGGGGCAGGATGGAGGAGGGGCATGGCGGAAGCGTCGGGCCAAGCGGTCGCGCCGCGCCCCTCCTCCATCCTGCCCCTTAACGGGATTCCAAAGGGACCACTGTCCCTTTGGCGGGGGTGCAGGGGGCAGCGCCCCCTGCAAGCAACCCACGCAACCTCAGCCCCTGTCAGCCACCCGCTGCGGTATTCGCGCCCAGGCCGGCGAGTTGGGCGGCGTTGGTGCTGACCATTTTGCGGACGTCGTCGGGGCTGTAGCCGATGGACAGGCACAGGCCGATGATTTGGCGGAAGCCTTCGACCGGCAGGGGTGCGTTGGTTTGGCCGAGGTCGGAGCCGAAGAAGGTGCGGTCGATGCCGGCGGCGTCGATGAGGGCTTTGAGGAAGGCTTCGTCGTAGACCTTCATGCGGTTCGGGATGAACATGCAGATCGAGTGTTCGATCCAGGCGCCCATCGAGACCAGTTCCTTCACGTCGGAGAGGGAGGCGCCGACGGTGTAGCTGGGGTGGTTGACCAGAAGGCGGGTGCAGCCGCGTTTCTTGGCTTCGTCGAACAGGGGCCAGACTTCGCTGATGTGCAGGTGGCCGCAGGACAGGACGACGTCGTGTTCGGCGATGATGTCGAGTACGTGCTTGACCGGGTCGAGCAGATCTCCGCGTGCGTCCAGCACGGACAGGCCGATCTGCTTCAGCATTTTGCCCTTGGTCGGCAGCAGGGATTTGCGGTGGCCTTCGCGGATGTGGTTGGCGGCGGAGACGGTGGGCATCCAGACCACTTTGGCGCCGGTCTTCACGGCGGGTTCGACGGCGAAGGGGTTGATGCCGCCGACCGAGTTGTTCAGCACGATGCTGCCGATGGGTTCGGCGATGGTGGCCTTGCCGGCTTCCTTCAGCACGTCGACGAAGGGGCCGGTGGGGTAGTAGTGGTCCTTGAACAGCACGGCGCGCATGCCGGCGGCGGCGCCTTGTTCCAGCGCTTCCTCATGGTTCAGCGCGCGGGCCATGACGGAGGGGCCGCTGTGGCAATGCAGGTCGATGGCGCCTTGCATCAGGCTTTCGATCAACTGCGGGTCGGCATTCATCGCGACGGCTCCTTTTCACGCATGGCATAGCGGCGGGTGCCGTGGTGGCGGCCCGCTGTCCTGCAGTTCTGTCCCGTGGGGCTGGTCATCCGTCGGCGAGGCTAGGGGCCGGCCCGGGCCGGGGGGAGTGCAATCTCCCCGCTTTCCGCATCGCGGAATCGGCGTCAGGCGCCGGGGGTCTGGCCCTGCTGCAGCCGTTCCATGGAGGCGGTGATTTGCCGGCTGGCGTCCTGCAAGGCGGGCACCAGTTCCTCGACCAGGACGGTATGGCTGACGACGGAGCGGAAGTAGCTGAGGCCCAGCGTGCCGGCGACCGATTCGCCCAGCATGATCGGCACCGCGACGGTGTTGGAATTGCGCGGTTCCACCTTCGGGTCGCGCTGCGCATAGCCCTGCCGCCGCACCATCGCGATCATGCCTTGCACCACGCGGTCCAGGTTCGGGGGGTTGTCCTCGGGGTCGGTGGAGGCGGCGAGCAGACGCAGCAGGATCTGCCGTTCTTCCTCCGGGCAGAAGGCGAGGTAGGCGCGGCCGATGGCGCGCGTCACCAGGCTGAAGCGCACGCCGACCGTGGCGTGGAAGGGGGAGACGGCGCTGTCGGCCATGGTGCTGACGCTGATGACCACGCGCCCCTGGTCCGGCACGGCGATCGCCACCGGCCATTTCAGCCGGCGGGTCAGATCCACCGCCCAGGGGCGTCCGGCTTCCGCCACCAGGGGTCCGCCATGGAAGCCGGAGCTGAGGGTGGCGACCTGGGAGGTAATGCGATAGCCCAGGCCGCGCTCGCCTTTCGCCACCAGCCCGGCCGTGGTCAGCGTGCCGAGCAGGCGCATGATGGTGGGCTTGGGCAGGTCGGTCGCGCGGTGAAGCTGGTCCACCGTGGTGTGGCGCTGGCGGTTCAGCTCCTTCAGCAGGTCCAGCGCCCGCAGCACCGATTGGACGGGAGGGCCGCTCATGCCGGGGCCGGCCAGCCGGTCGCGCCGCCGTCGCCCCTTGGACGGGGCCTGGTGTCGATGGACTGCATTGTTTCCTTCCCGGCAAGCGCGGCTTGCGGCCGCATTCCGCATGCTGGAACGACGCCAAGTCAAGCGCGGCGCCCGCAGCGCGGCTTTGCCTTCCGCCCTGCGGAACGCAACCACGCCGCGCTTGTCGCCGCCTTGCGGGCCTGGACAGGTTGCGCAGGCGTGCCGGGCGCGCGCCCGGATGCCGTCCAGGAGGAAATGACATGACCCCGTCCCAAGCCGCGAAAGTCGGCCGCCGCGGGCTGCTCGGTGCTTCGCTGCTGCTGCCCGGCCTTTCCGCGCGCGCCGCGAACTTTCCTTCCGGCCCCATCCGAATCGTCATCGGCTTCGGCCCCGGCGGCCTGGCGGATCTGACCGCGCGCTTGGTGGGGGAGCAGTTGGCCCAGCGCCTCGGCCAGCAGGTGGTGGTGGACAACCGCCCGGGGGCTGGTGGCGCCGTGGCCGCGCGCATCGGCGCGACGGCGGAACCGGATGGCCAGACGCTGATGATCCTCAGTACGGGCAATGCGATCAACAAGTCGCTGTTCCGCACCCTGCCCTATGACCCGGTGGCGGATTTCACCGCCATTTCCGCCATGGTTTCCTTCGACCTGCTGCTGCTGACCGGCGCCCATTCGCCGCTGCGCAGCGTGCAGCAGGTGCTGGCGGCCGGGCGTGGCGGCGGGCGGCTCGCCATCGGCACCATCAGCCCGGGCAGCACGCAGAACCTGGCGGCGGAATGGCTGCGCGTCGCCGCCGGGCTGGATGCCACCGTCATCCCCTATCGCACCACGCCGGAGGTGCTGACGGCCGCCCAGCGCGGCGATGTGCAGATCGCCTTCGAATCCTACGCCGCCGTGCGCGGCGCGCTGGAGGCCGGGCAGCTTCGCGCCGTCGCCAGCACCGGCGAAAGGCGGTCCCAATTGCTGCCGGATTTGCCGACGCTGCGGGAATCCGGCCTCGCCGACTATGCCGTCACCGGCTGGAACGCGCTGTTCGCGCCGGCGCGCACGCCGCAGCCGATCATCGATCTGCTGAACGGCCATCTGCGGGAGATCCTGGCCATGCCGGCGATGCGCACCCGGCTGCTCGGCCTGGGTGTGGAGCCCGCGCCCAATACGCCGGCCGAGATGGGCGCGCTGCTGCGGCACGACATCGCGCTCTGGGCCCAGGTGATCGACCGTGCGGCCATCGAGCGGCAGTGAAGGGAAAGACACCATGACCGTCACGACCCCGACCCGCCGTCGGCTACTGGCCACGGCGGGCGCGCTGGCGACCACGCTCGCCGCGCAGCCCGCTTGCGCCGCCGACTATCCGAACCAGCCGATCCGCCTGATCGTCCCCTTCCCGCCCGGCGGCACCGTCGATGTCACGGCGCGGCTGGTAATGGGCAAGGTGGCGGAGCTGTTGGGCGCTTCCATCATCATCGACAGCGCCCCGGGCGCCGGCGGCAATGTCGGCACACAGCGCGTGGCCCGCGCCGCGCCGGATGGCTACACGCTGCTGTTCACCGCGCCCAACCACACGATCAATCCAAGCCTCGGCACGACCAGCGGCTTCGAGCCGGAGCGCGACTTCATCCCGGTCTCGCTGGTCGCGCAGATCGCAGAGCTGCTGATCGCACCGCGGTCGGCGCCCTTCACCAGCTTCGCCGAATTCGTCGCCTATGCCCGCGCCAATCCCGGCAAGCTCACCTATTCCTCCGCCGGCATCGGATCACATCCGCATGTGACGATGGAGCTGATGCTGCGCCGGCTGGGGCTGGATGTGCTGCATGTGCCCTATCGCGGCGCGGCGCCGGCCTTCACCGACCTGGTGGCCGGCCGCGTGCAGCTCAAGCTCGACAGCCTGGCAACGTCGGCCGCCAGCCTGGCCGATGGGTCGATCCGGGCGCTGGCGATCGCCAGCAAGGAACGCTCCCCGAAACTGCCGGAGGTGCCCACCGTCGCGGAAAGCGGCCTGCCGGGCTTCGAGGGGATTCTCTGGATGGGCGTCGTCGCGCCGACCGGCACGCCGCCCGAGGCCATCGCCACCCTGTCGCGCGCTCTGATTGCCGCCGCTCAGGCGCCGGAGGTGATGGAGCGGCTGGACCGCGCGGGTGTCGAGCCGGTGGGCAACACGCCTGAGGAATTCCGCGCCCTCATCGCCCGCGAGATCCCGCTGTGGCGCGAGGTGATCCGCGCCGCCAACATCCGCCCCGAGTGAAAGCAGACCGCATGCCCCCGTTGACGCCACCGCCCGATCCCAATCCGAAGACGCCGCGGCTGGTCTGCCCGCCTGGCGCGGTGGATGGGCAGGTGCATCTGTTCGGCCCCGCCACGGAGTACCCTTTCGACCCCGGCAGCAAATACATCTCGGAGGATGCGCTGCCGGAGACCTGCATCGCCCTGCACAAGACGCTGGGCATCGCACACGGCGTGATCGTCAGCGGCGGCGGCTACGGCATGGACACAACCCATCTGGAACACACGCTGGCGCGCTTCCCGGCGCATTTCCGCGGCGTCGCTTTGCTGAAGCCGGAAACGCCGCAGGCGGAGATGGTGCGGCTGCACGCATTGGGCGTGCGTGGCCTGCGATTCGTCAGTCCGCATCACGGCGCGCATCTGCCGCATCTTTCGGAAACCGCGGCGGCGATGGCGGCGGAGCTCGGCTGGGTGGTGCAGTTCTACCCCTCGCCGCGCGACCTGGAGGATTTCGCGGATCGGCTGATGGCGCTGCCCGGCCCGGTGGTGCTGGACCATTTCGGCGCGGTGCCGGCGGCAGGCGGCACCGACCAGCCGGCCTTCCGCACCCTGCTGCGGATGCTGGACAGCGGCCGGGTCTGGGTGCGGCTGTCCGGGCCGATGCGCTGCACCGCGGAGGACTTCCCCTATGCCTCCGTCACGCCGATGGCCCAGGCGCTGGTCCGGCATGCGCCGGACCGGCTGATCTGGGGGTCCGACTGGCCGCATGTGAACATGCGCGGCCGGATCATGCCGAATGACGGCGATCTGCTGGACCTGATGCTGGACTGGGCGCCGGAGGAAGCGGTGCGCAACCGCATCCTCTCGGACAATGCGAGGAAGCTCTACGACTTCCCCGGCTGAGCCGCCTCAGCCCGGCGGCGGCGCCGTCCGGGCCATGGCCGGCATGGCGGAGACCTTCGCGTACCATGCCTCCAGCTTCGGATGGCCGGGCCGCCAGGGCTCATTGGCATAGCGGAAGTCGAGATAGCCGAGCGCGCAGGCGATGGTGATCTCGCCGATGGTGGTCAGCGCGCCCAGGCTGTCCGCCTCCGCCTCCAGGGCGTCGAGCGCGCGGCTCACCTTGCCCTGCTGCACGGCGATGTAGTCGCGGCGGCCCTCATCCAGTGGCAGCGCGATCTCCCGCCGGCGGGGCTGCGTCGCATCCATGATGCCGTCGCCCAGCGCCTGCTGGCGCAGCGCGGTCCAGCGCGCGGGGCCGGCGGCGGGGAACAGCTTCGGCGCATCGCCGATGCTGTCGAGATATTCACAGACCACCGGGCTGTCATACAGCGACAGGCCGTCATCCGTGACCAGGGTCGGGATCTTCGACAGCGGGTTGTGGTCGAGCAGCGCCGGGTCCTTGCCGGCATCCTTCCAGGCCTCGATGCGGCCGTCGATGCCGCGCTGGATGGCGCAGGCCATTGCCTTCCGGACATAGGGGCTGTTGGGCGAAACGGTGAGCTTCATGATGGGCGTTTCCTCGGGCGTCGCCGCGACTTTCGGCCGGGACGCGCCGGCCGGCAAGCCGCCGGCGGCGCGCTCAGCCCGCCGCCCGGGTCGTTTGCAGGCTCATTTCATGCAGCAGCCAGCCGGAGAACATCACCGCCTCCGGCCGCACCCGGCCCGGCGGCATCAGCAGCCAGTAGTAATCCTCGGTTGCCACAGGCGCCTCGCACAAGGCCACCAGCCGCCCGTCCCGCACCTCCTCCTCCACCAGCATCGGCGCGACGATGACCAGGCCGATGCCCTCGATGGCGGCCTGGATCGCCAGGCTGGTGCTCTCGAAGGCCACGGTGCGGTTGGGAAGGGTAACGCCGGCGGCAGCACCCCAGCTGGCCCAGTCGCGCGGCCGGGCGAGGCTCAGCAGCAGCGTCGCCTCCGCGAAGCTTCCGGCGAGGGCGGCGGCGACGGAGGGAGAGGCGTAGGGCGCCACCACATAGTTCTGCAGCCGCGTCGCCCCCGGCACCGGGCTGGCCGCGGCCCCCATGCGCACCGCCACGTCCACCGGATCATTGGCGAAATCCACCGGCTGGAGCGAGGTGGTGACCTCCACCGCATGGCTGGATTGCAGGCGGTAGTAGTTCGGCAGGCGCGGGATCAGCCAGCGCAGCGTCCAGGTGGTATAGGCCCGCACCCGTAGCGAGCCGGTGGGCGGGCGCAGCAGCGCCTCCGTCGCGCCGTGCAGCAGCGCGAATCCCTCCCGCAGCCCGGTGGCGTAGCGTTCCCCCACCTCGGTCAGGACGATGCGATTGGCCTTGCGCGCCACCAGCGCCACGCCCAGCCAGGCCTCCAGCGCCTGGATGCGCTTGCTGATGGCGGGCTGGCTGACATTCAGCCGCGCGGCGGCCTGGGTCAGGCTCGCGGTTTCCCCAACCAGGGCGAAGGCGCGCAGATCATCCAGCGGCGGCAGCCGGTTCAGCATCACCCAGCCTAATCCTGGCTTGGCCTAGCCGTCAATCTGGCCGCCTGTCGCCGCCCTCGTCCGGCGCCCATGCTGGGCCATGGGTGGAGGAAACAGGACATGGATGATGGGCAGGACAGGCCGCCTGGCCAATGCGCGGCGCTGTTCGACACGCGCCTGACCCGGCTGTTCGGCATCCGCCACCCGATCCTGGCGGGCGGGCTGATGTGGCTGGCGGATGCGCCCTATGTCGCCGCGGTGGTGCGCGGCGGCGGGATGGGCTTCATCACCTCCCGCTCCCTGCCCGACCTGCCGGCCTTCAAGGCGGAGCTGGCGCGCTGCGCGGCGCTGTCGGGCGGGCTGCCCTTCGGCGTGAACCTCTCCACCTCCCGCCACACCGCCGTGCCGCTGATGACCTATCTGGAGGCGGCGCTGGCCGCCGGCGTGCGGCATTTTGAAACCGCCGGCCGCGCCCCGGCGGATGACCTGATCCGCGCCATCCGCGATGCCGGCGCCGTGGTCATCCATAAGGTGCCGACGCTGCGCCACGCGCTGACGGCGGAACGCCTCGGCGTCGATGCCGTCGCGCTGGTCGGCATGGAATGCGGCGGGCATCCCGGCATCAACACGCATATGCCCACCATGCTCGGCGGCACCATCGCCGCCACGCGGCTGCGCATTCCCTTCGCCATCGGCGGTGGCATCGGCACCGGGCAGCAGATCCTGGCCGCGCTGGCGCTCGGCGCCGATGCGGTGGTGATGGGCACCCGCTTCCTCGGCGGCGCGGAGCTGACCGCGCACCCTGCCTACAAGGCCCGCATGGTGACGGCCGGGGAGGACGACAGCGTCACCGCCTTCGCCGGCAACCAGCCCATGGGTGGTGCCTGGCGCGTGCTGGACAATGCCACGCTGCGCGAAGTGCGGCGGCGGGAGGAAGCGGGCCTGACCACCCATGCCGACTTCGCGGACCTCATCGCCGGCCCCGTCAGCCGCGATGGTGCCTACCGCGACGGCGACGTCGATCGCGGCATGCTCTCCATGGGACCGGCCGTCTGCTTCATCGACCGGGTGGAGCCGATCGGCGCGATCATCGACCGGCTGATGGCGGAAGCCGCTGCCGCCCAGGCCCGGCTGGCCAAGCTAAGCCGGACATAGGCCAACTTGGAGTTGGTCTAGCCTGAGGCATTCCCCTCTATCGGCGGCGCCACGCCCTGACCACCATCCGCCGCATCGGGAGAACGACCAGAAATGACAACGCACCATGCCGGCTGACCCCATGCCGGCGGCACCGGCCCTCCACGCGCCCTGGGCGATGCGCGACAAGGTCGCCTTCGCCGGCATCGGCACCACCCGCTACGGCAATTTCCCGGAGACCGATTCCTACGGTCTGGGCTGCGAGGCGCTGAACGCGGCGCTGGAAGATGCCGGGCTGGAGCCTGGCGATATCGACGGCCTCATCGTCAACCGCATGCCCTCCTATGAGCGCTTCGCGGAGATGATGGGCATCAATCCGCAATACTGCCTGCTGACCGAAGCGCCGGGCCGCTTTTCCGGCGTGTCGCTGGCGCTCGCCGCGCAGGCCATCGTCTCCGGCGCCGCGAAGACCGTGGCGCTGGTCTATGGCAATAACGGCCGCTCCGTCCGCATGATGTATGGCGGCGGCGACAGCCAGTGGAGCCCCTGGGGCATGACCAGCCCCGGCGCCATCCACGCCATGATGTGGCGCCGCCACATGCACCAATACGGCACGACGCATGAGGATCTCGGCTGGATCGCGGAGGCCTTCCGCCACCATGCCTGCCTGAACCCGGATGCCGTGATGCATGGCCGTCCGATCACGCGGGAGGATCACGCCAAGGCCCGGCCGATCTGCGAACCTTTGCAGCTGCTGGACTACTGCCTGATCAATGACGGCGCCGTCGCCTGGATCCTGACCAGCGCAGAACGCGCGCGGGATATGAAGCGCCCGCCGGTGCTGCTCTCCGGCTATTCGCGGCAGGACGCCTTCCACTACGGCAGCGCGCCGCCGGACGACTTCTGGCAGCCGACGCTCGGCGTCTGTCAGAACGTCTACGACCGCGCCGGCATCGGGCGGGAGGAGATCCAGGGCCTCGGCATCTACGACAACTTCTCGCCGACGGTGATGTTCAGCCTGGAAGGCCTCGGCTTCTGCAAGCCGGGCGAAGGCGGCGATTTTGTCCGGGATGGCACGCTGCGCCTCGGCACCGGCCGCTGGCCCACCAACACCTCCGGCGGGCATCTCTCCGACAGCTACATGCAGGGCTGGGGAATCATCGCCGAATGCGTGCGCCAGCTGCGTGACGATTGCGGCGACCGGCAGATCCCGAACGCCCAGGCGATGCAATACATCTGCGCCACCAACATCGCGCAGAGCCTGATCCTGAGGAGGGATGCATGAGCCTCGCGACACGCCTGGCGCCGGTCGTCGACAACTGGAACCGGCCCTTCTGGGATGCCTGCCGCGAGCGCCGGCTGATCCTGCAACGCTGCACCGCCACCGGCCGCTGCTTCTTCCCGCCCGCCCCGGTCTCGCCATTCACCGGCAAGCCGGAATGGAGCTGGGTCGATGCCTCCGGCCAGGGGGAGCTGTGGTCCTTCGTGGTGTTCCACCAGAACTACTTCGCCGGGATGAAGGATGAACTGCCCTATCCGGTGGCGATGGTGAAGCTGGCGGAAGGCCCCTTCCTGCTGACCAATCTGGACGGCATGACGGCGGCGGAGGCGAAGATCGGCATGCGCCTGTCCGTGCGCTTCCCGGGCGGCCCCGGCGATTTCCTGCTGCCGCAATTCGGCCCTGCGGAGGTCGCGGCATGAGCGGCCCGATCCTGGTCACCCGCCACGACGGCTGGGCGGAAATCCGCATCGACCGCGAGGCCAAGCGCAATGCCATGGACCGCGCCAGCCGGCAGGGCCTGCTGGAAGCCTTCGAAGCACTGCGGGAGAACACGCGCGCCATCGTGCTGACCGGCACCGGCGCCGCCTTCTGCGCCGGCATGGACCTGAAGGAGCGGGAGGCGGATCGCCTGGCCGGCATCGAGGGTGCCGGCGAGGAATGGATCGCCGTGAACATGGCGATCCGTAGCCATCCGGCGATCTTCATCGCCGCGGTGAACGGCCTGGCACTGGGCGGCGGTGCCACGCTGATCAATTGCTGCGACCTGGCCATCGCCAGCACCAAGGCCAGCATCGGCTGCCCGGAGATGGGCTTCGCCACCTATCCCGGCATGGCCGGCCCGGCGATCCAGCTCTCGGGCATCACCCGCAAGCAGGCGGCCTGGATGGTGCTGACCACCAACCGCATCGACGGCGCCACCGCCGAGCGCTGGGGCATGGTGACGGAGGTGATGGAGCCCGACCGCCTGCTGCCCCGCGCGGCGGAGATCGCGCAGCAGGTCGCGCGCTTCGACGGCGTGGCCCTGGCCGAGAGCAAGAAGGCACTCGACCGCATCCCCGCCATCATCACCGATTGGCAGGAGGCGATGGATCACGGCCAGATGGTCAACCTGACCATCCGGTCCCGCACCTCCGCCCAGGCCGAGGGCAATGCCCGCTTCGCCGCCGGCATCAAGAATCCCGGCCAGGGGGCCTGAGGCGATGCGGGCGCCCTTCGCCGGCTATCGCGTGCTGGACCTCTCCGCCCAGGCGGCACAATTGCCGCATGCCCTGGCCGTCGCCATGGCGGCGCAGCTCGCCGCGCGGTTCGGCGCGGAGGTGGTGCGCCCCGCGGCAGAAGGCGATCTGCTGACCGGCCTGCCGCCGCTGCTGCCGGATGGCGGCAGCGCGCTGACCCATTTCCTGCTCGCCGGCCGCAGCGCGGCCGCCAGTGGCCCCTTCCACGCGGCGATCGGCGACAGCGGCGCCCTGCTTTCGGCCGAGGCGCCGCTGAAAGTGCGCGTCAGCGTCTTCGCCGCTGGGGACGACCCGCCGATGAGCGAGCTCGGGCTGATGGCGCTGTCCGGCATCCTGGCGGCGGTGCAGCCGCGCCAGGGCCTGCCGGCACGGCTCGGTGGGCATCAGGCGGCCTATGCCGGCGGCCTGGCGGCCTTCACCGCCCTGGCAGCCGGGTTGCGCGCCGGGCTGCCCGACACGGCCGATGTCTCGCTGTTCGATGTCGCCTGCTGGCTGAACTGGAAGGCCGCGGCCTCCGTGCTGCTGTTAGGGGAGGAAGCCGCCGGGCGGCAGCAGCGCGGCGACTGGCACACCCTGCCCGCCCGCGATGGCGATGTCTGCCTCGTCTATATGGCGAAGGACTGGCCGGCGCTGCGCGACATGGTGGGCGATCCGCGCCTTCTGGAACCCCGCTTCGCGACGCAGAAGGGCCGCGGCGAACATCTGGCGGCGCTGGATGCCATCCTGATGCCCTGGTTCGCCAGCCGTAGCCGCGCGGAGATCACCGCCGCCGCCCAGGCGCGACGCATTCCGGTGGGACCCGTGCTGACGCCCAGGGAGTTGCTGACGGATCGCCAATATGCCGCGCGCCGCTTCCTGGCCGCCGATGGTACGCCGCGCCTGCCCCTGTTGTGGAACGGCGCCCCACCCGAATGGAACAGGGGGGCGCTGGACAATGCCGCCTGATGCAAGGCCGCTCAGCGGCATCCGCGTGGTCGATCTCGGCTGGCTGACGGCCGGTGCCGCCAGCGCCACCCTGCTGCTCGACCTGGGCGCGGATGTGGTGAAGGTCGAAGGCCCCGGCGCGCTCGACCCGTTCCGCGACTGGGTGGGGGCGGAGCCCGGCAGCGACTGGTGGAACAACTCCCCCTTCTACAACTTCACCAATCGCGGCAAGCGCTCGCTCTGCCTCGATCTGAAGGACCCGCGTGGCCAGGCGGCGCTGCTGCGCGTGCTGGAAGGCGCCGATGTGCTGGTGGAGAATTACCGCCGCGGGGTGCTGGCCGCCTTCGGCCTGGCGCCCGCCATGCTGCGCCAGCGCTTCCCGCGCCTCGTCATCGTCAGCATATCCTCCCAGGGGGAGGATGGGCCGGATCGGGACCTGGTCTCCTTCGGTTCGACACTGGAAGGCACCGCCGGCCTCGCGGCGCTGACCGGCCATCCGGACAGCGAACCGGTGATCACCGGCCGCAACATCAACTACCCGGACCAGGTGGTCTGTCTTTTCGCCGCCGGTGCCATCGTCGCCGCGCTGATGCAGCGCGACGCGACCGGACAGGGCGCGCATCTCGATCTGTCGCAGCGCGAACTGACCTCCTTCCTGCTGGGGGAGGAGCTGATCGCCGCCAGCGCCGGGGCGCCCAGCGGTCGCCGCGGCAATGACGATGCCACCGATGCCGCCCAGGCCGTGCGCCGGGGCGCGGAAGGTGTCGAGGCGGCCTGGACCGGCGGCAAGGCCCAGGTGCGGGACGGCACGATGGTGGCGCGCTCCGCCGATTTCCGCGCCGGCACGGCGATCCTGCGCGATCCGCGAGGGGTGCCCGCCAAGGGCGTGCCCTTCCGCTTCGCCAGCCACCCGCCGGCGCTGACCAGCGGCACCGCGCCGCTGGGCGCGGACAACCGCGCCGTGCTCGCCGAGGCGGGCTTGGACGAGGCGGAGATCACCGCACTGGAACAGGCGGGGATTGCCGCCACCGCACCACGGCGAGGACCGGCCGCCTGACGGATGGCCTGACGGATGGATAGCCCGGGACGACCGCAACTGGCGCCCGGAATTGGGAGGAAACAACATGCACAGAAGAACATTGCTCGCGGCCGCCGCTGGCTTGGCCCTGGCCAGCCCGGCCATCGCCCAGAACTGGCCCAGCCGGCCGATCCGGCTGGTCATCCCCTACCCGCCCGGCGGCGGCACCGACATCGCCGGCCGCATCATCGCGCACCGCCTCAGCACCGTCTGGGGGCAGACGGTGGTGGTGGAGAATCGCGGCGGCGCCGGGGGCATGATCGGCACCCGCGCGGTCGGGCAGGCGGAGCCGGATGGCTATACGCTGCTGTTCAACGGCACCACCTCCGTCGTCCGCGACAATTTCGATCCGCGCAGCGTGGTGGATCACGTCGTCCGCGTCGCGGCGACCCACAACATCCTGGTGATCAACCGCACCATCCCCGCGACCACGGTGCCGGAATTCATCGCCTATCTGAAAGCCAACCCCGGCAAGGTGAACCATGGCACCGCAGGGCCCCTGGCCTCCCAGCACCTGGCGGCGGTGATGTTCGACCTGCTGGCCGGCACCCGGATGGAGAATGTGCACTACCGCGGCACCGGCCCCTCCGTCGTCGGCATCCTGGGCAATGAGGTGCAGTGCATGTTCGGCTCGATGAGCGCCGTGCTGCCGCTGATCCAGGATGGCAAGCTGGTGGCGCTGGCCACCTCCTCCGCCAGCCGGTCGCAGCTACTGCCGAGCCTGCCGACGGTGGGGGACTTCGTGCCGGGCTATGCGTCGGAGCTGACCTATTCGCTCTGCACGCCGCTGGGCGCCACACCCGCCCTGAAGCGACGGCTTGAGGAGACGGTGAAGGTGGCGTTGGACAATCCGGCGGTCGTCGAGGAACTGCGCATCCGTGGCTTCGAGCCGGCCTATGAGATCGGCGACAGCCTGCACAATTCCATCGCCGCCGATATGGCGCTTTGGGCGGATGTGACCCGCCGCGCCGGCATCAGCCTCGACTGACGCCACGCCCGGGTGTGATCCGCTGGCCCCCGGGCCAGCGGATCACACCGCGCCTCGTCCCGGGCCGTGGCGGCCCATAGGTGCCAGAAGGCTAAGAGGAGATGAATCAGGGTAGGCGACGCTCATCGCGCATAAGTGAAGTGGTTACATCCCGCAACCAGCGCACCTTCCGCCGCGTTCCAGCGCATGATGTTGCAGTGCGATACGCGAGCAGCCCCTCCTGCAGGACGCCACCAATGACCGAGCGTGAACTGGACCAGAAGATCGCTGAGCTGGACCGCCTGCTGAACGACCCGGAAACGCGCATGGATCCGCACAAGGTCTGGGCGCTGCTGGCGGAGATCAGCCGGCAGGCCGTGCCGCAGGCCCCGTCCGGCGGGTCGCAGCACCTGCGCGGCATGAGCCTTCAGCCCTAAGCCTTTCGCCGCGCCGCGATCAGGAATTCGCGGTTGCCCTCGGGACCCAGCAGCGGACTCGCCTCGACCCCCAGCACCTGCCAGCCCGGCAGTTCCGACCACCAGTGGCGAATGCCGGCGCAGACGCTGTCATGCACCCGGGCATCGCGCACCACGCCACCCTTGGCGACATTCGGCCCCACCTCGAATTGCGGTTTGATCAATGCCACGGCCCAGGCTCCGGGCCCGGCCAGACCGAGGGCGGCGGGCAGCACCGTGCGCAGGCCGATGAAACTGGCATCGCAGACCACGGCGCCCGGCGGCTCCGGGATGTTGGTGGTGTCGATGTAACGGGCATTGGTCCGTTCCATCACCACGACCCGGGGATCGTTGCGCAGCTTCCAGGCGAGCTGCCCATGGCCGACATCCACCGCATAGACCTTCGCCGCGCCGTGATGCAGCAGCACATCGGTGAAGCCGCCGGTGGAGGAGCCGACATCCAGCGCCGTGATCCCCTGGGCCTTCAGCCCGAAATGGTCGATGGCATGGGCCAGCTTCACCCCGCCGCGCGACACCCAGGGATGGTCCTGGCCGCGCACCTCCAGCGGCTGGTCCGGCTTCACCATGTCCCCGGCCTTGGCGATGCGGGCGGTGTCGGAAAAGACCTTGCCGGCCAGGATCAGCGCCTGGGCCTTGGTGCGGGTTTCGACCAGGCCCCGATCGACCAGCGCCTGATCCGCCCGCTGCTTCGGAACGGCGGCCATCAGGCGGCGAAACGCGCCAGCGCGGTGCGATCCACCGTGATGCCCAGCCCCGGCCCCTGCGGCACCCGCACCACGCCGCCCGTGAAGCCGATCGGCTCCACCAGCAGCGCGTCCCGCACCGGATGCGGCGACCGGTCCAGTTCCAGCAGCGGTGGGCGGGGGAACAGGCCAGGGGGATTGTCCGGGATCACCGCCAGCAGGTGCAGGGAGGCCGCGAGCGCCACGCCGGTGCCCCAGACATGCGGGTTGATGCGGACCCCGAAGGCATTGGCCATGTCGGCGATCTTCTTCAACTCCGATATGCCGCCACAGGCGGCGACGTCCGGTTGCAGGATATCCGCCACGCGCCGGGTGATCATGTCCCGGAAGCCCCAGCGGGTGAAACTGGCCTCGCCCCCCGCCACGGGGATGGGCTGGCCACGCTTCACCTCCAGATAGCCGTCGAGGTCCTCTGGCTGCACCGGCTCCTCGAACCAGCTGATGTCGCATTCGGCCACGGCGCGACCATAGGCGATGGCGGCCGGCACGTCATAGGCATGGTTGCAATCGACCAGCAGCCCGATGTTCGGTCCGATGGCCTGGCGGAAGTCGCGGGTCAGGGCGATATCCTCCGCCAGGCCCCAGCCGGTCTTCAGCTTGAGGATGGAGAATCCCTCCTCGAGCCGGTCCTCGGCCTCCTCCGTCAGGTAGCGCAGGTGGTCCTGGCGTTCGCGGCGGTAGAAGCCAGTGGCATAGGCCTGCACCTCCATCCGCAGCGGGCCGCCGAGCAGCTTGTGCACGGGCACGCCAAAGGCCTGTCCGGCGATATCCCATAATGCGATGTCGAGCGCGCTGATCGCCTCGATCACCAGCCCGCGCTGCCCGTGGTCGCGCAGCCGGTTGTACATCGCCTGCCACAGAGCCTCCCGCGCCAAAGCGTCCTGGCCGATCAGCAGCGGGGCAAGCCAGGCGCAGATCGGCGCGGTCAGTTCCGGCGGCCCAAAAGCCTCGCCCCAGCCGGTGATGCCATCCTCCGTCACCACCTCCACCAGCATGGCACCGCGCCGGCGATACCAGGCCTGGGAATAAGCGAAGGGCTCGGCGAGGTCCGCCATCAGCACATGCGGCGTGACGGACCTGATCCTCGTCGCGCGCATCAGGCGCGCGCCGGTTGGGCCTTGGCCTCCGCCATGCCGAGCGCCGCACGCGCGGTGGCGACGATGTGCCGCGCATTCAGCCCGGCCTGGTCGTACTGCACCTTGGGCGCCGCATGGTCGATGAAGCTGTCGGGCAGCACCATCGGCCGGAACTTGGTCTGTCCGTCCAGCATCCCCTTCCAGAGGAGGTGATGCGCCACCAGGCCGCCAAAACCGCCGACCGAGCCTTCCTCGATGGTGATCAGCACCTCGTGGTTCTTCGCCAGGCGCTCGACCAGCGCGGTGTCCAGCGGCTTGGCGAAGCGGGCATCGGCGACGGTACAGGTCAGGCCCTGCGCCGCCAGCTCATCCGCCGCCTTCAGGCATTCGGCCAGGCGGGTGCCATAGGACAGTATGGCGATGGCCGTCCCTTCCCGCAGCACCCGGCCGCGGCCGATTTCCAGAGGCGTGCCGCGGGCGGGCAGGGCCAGGCCGAGGCCCTCGCCGCGCGGGTAGCGGAAGGCGCTGGGGCGGTCGTCGATCTGGGCCGCGGTGGCCACCATATGCATCAGCTCGACCTCATCGGCCGCCGCCATCAGCACCATGTTCGGCAGGCAACCGAGATAGGCGATGTCGAAGCTGCCGGCATGGGTGGCGCCATCCGCCCCCACCAGCCCGGCGCGATCCATGGCGAAGCGCACCGGCAGGGATTGCAGCGCCACGTCATGCACCACCTGGTCATAGGCGCGCTGGAGGAAGGTGGAATAGATCGCCACGAAGGGTTTGAGACCCTCCGTCGCCATGCCCGCCGCGCAGGTCACGGCGTGCTGCTCCGCGATGCCCACATCGAAGCAGCGCTTCGGGAACTTTTTCGCGAAAAGGTCGAGCCCGGTGCCCGCCGGCATGGCCGCGTTCAGCGAGACGATGCGTTCATCCGCCTCCGCCTCCGCGATCAGGGCATTCGCAAAAACCTTGGTGTAGCTGGGCGGGCCGGGCGGGGCCTTGGCCTGTTCGCCGGTGATGACGTTGAACTTCTGGACGCCGTGATACTTGTCGGCGCTGGCCTCGGCAGGAGCGTAGCCCTTGCCCTTCTGCGTCACGACATGCAGCAGGATCGGCAGCGCATCCTCGGCATCGCGCAGGTTGCGCAGCACGGGCAGCAGGTGGTCCAGGTCGTGCCCGTCGATCGGGCCCACGTAATAAAAGCCCAGCTCCTCGAACAGTGTGCCGCCGGTCAGCAAGCCGCGGGCGAATTCCTCCGCCCGGCGGGCCGTGCGTTCCAGCGGGCGGGGGAAGCGCCGGGCCAGCTTGGCCATCATCTCCCGCACCGAGAGGAAGGGGCGGGAGGAGACGACCTTCGACAGATAGGCGCTCATCGCCCCCACCGGCGGGGCGATCGACATGTCGTTGTCGTTCAGGATGACGATCAGCCGCGCCTTGGCCGCGCCGGCATTGTTCATCGCCTCATAGGCCATGCCGGCGGACATCGAGCCGTCACCGATGATGGCGATGACCTGCCGGTCGTCGCCCTTGAGGTCGCGCGCCATCGCCATGCCGAGGCCGGCGGAGATGGAGGTGGAGGAGTGCGCCGCGCCGAACGGGTCGTATTCGCTCTCGGCCCGCCGGGTGAAGCCGGACAGCCCGCCCTCCTGCCGCAGCGTGCGGATGCGGTCGCGCCGGCCGGTCAGGATCTTATGCGGATAGGCCTGGTGGCCGACATCCCAGATCAGCCGGTCGCGCGGCGTGTCGAACACCGCATGGACCGCGACCGTCAGCTCCACCACCCCCAGCGAGGCGCCCAGATGGCCGCCGGTCTGGCTGACGGCGTCGATGGTCTCCGCCCGCAGCTCCTCCGCCAGTTGCTTGAGCTGCTCCCCCGAATAGTTGCGGAGATCGGCCGGGGTTCGGACGCGATCGAGCAGGGGGGTCGCGGGGGGCGCCATGGCTGTCAGCTCTTCCTCTCGATGGTGTAGGTGGCGAGGTCCCGCAACAGATCGGCACGGTCGCCAAAACTGTCCAGGTGGTCCCGCGCCTGGGCGACCAGGCGTTCGGCCTGCATCCGGGCGCGATCCAGCCCGAGCAGGCCCAGCAGCGTGGCCTTTCCGGCCGCCGCATCCTTGCCCGTGCGCTTGCCGGTTTCCGCCGGGCTGGCCGTGGCGTCCAATAGATCATCCGCGATCTGGAAGGCGGCCCCCACATCCCGGCCATAGGCGGCCAGGGCGTTGCGCTGGGCGAGCGGCGCCTTGCCGAGGATGGCACCGGCTTCCGCCGCGAATTCGATCAGGCGCCCGGTCTTCAGCAATTGCAGCCGGCCGACCTGCACCTCATCCAGGGGTTCATCGGCCGCCTCCGCCAGCATGTCCAGCATCTGCCCACCGCACATGCCGCGCGCCCCGGCCGCCTTGGCCAGGCAGCGCACCAGTTCGATCCGCACGGCGGTGTCGGCATGCGTCTCCTCCTCCGCCAGCGTGCCGAAGGCCAACGCCTGCAAGGCGTCGCCGGCGATGATGGCGGTGGCCTCGTCATAGGCCTTGTGCAGGGTCGGCTTGCCGCGGCGCAGGTCGTCATCGTCCATCGCCGGCAGGTCGTCATGCACCAGCGAATAGGCGTGCAGCATCTCGATCGCCGCCGCGACGCGCAAAGCCGCCTGGCGGGAGACGCCGAATTGCCGCGCCCCTTCCAGCACCAGGAAGCCGCGCAGCCGCTTGCCGCCGCCGATCACGGCATAGCGCATGGCGGCCAGCAGCGGGCCCTCCGGCCCTTCGGCCTGGGGCAAAATGAAGTCCAGCGTATGGTCGATATCCCGTGCGGCCTCGGCCAAAGCGGCGGCGAGCGGCGTGGTCGTTGCGGTAGCGGGCATCACGCCATGTCACGCAGGCTGCCGGCGGTGCCGGGGGCGGATTCGACGATGGCCTGCACCTTGGCCTCGGCCTCCGCCAGCTTCGCCTCGCAATGGCGGCGCAGCGCGGCACCACGTTCATAGGCCGCCACCGCTTCCTCCAGCCGGCCCTTGCCCGATTCCAGGTCCTTCACGATCCCCTCCAGCTCCGCCAGTGCCTCCTCGAAGGAGAGGGAGGCGACCTGCCTTGCCGTGTCAGGCTGAGTTGACATCAGTCTTGTCTTCCATGGGAAGGAAAAAACATACAGGGGCGGCGATTGACCCGGAAGGGCAGCGCCGCACGGGTCAGGCGCGCATCAGCGCCCGCACATGGGCCGCTGTGGAAAGCGCCAATGCATCAAGGTCATAGCCGCCTTCCAGCAGGCTCACCAGCCGGCCTTGGGCATAACGGTCGGCGATGGCGCAGAGTTCGGTGGTCAGCCAGGCGAAATCCGCCTCCCGCACCCGGAGCTGGGCGAGTGGGTCGGCGGCATGGGCGTCAAATCCGGCTGACACCACGACCAGTTCCGGCGCGAAGGTTTCGAGCGCCGGCAGGAGTTGGTCGCGCCAGGCGGCGCGGAAGGCGGCACCATCGGCGCCGGGAGGCAGCAGGGCATTGTGGATATTGCCGACGCCCCTTTCGACCACATCCCCGGTGCCGGGGTAGAGCGGCCATTGGTGGCTGCTGGCGTAGAACAGGCTGGCCTCGGCCTCGAAACAGGCCTGGGTGCCGTTGCCGTGATGCACGTCGAAATCCACCACCGCGACGCGGCTCAGCCCATGCACCGCCTGGGCATGCCGCGCCGCCACCGCCGCATTGGCGAACAGACAAAAACCCATCGGCTTATTCGGTTCGGCATGATGGCCCGGCGGGCGGGTGGCGCAGAAGACGCGGCGGACCTCGCCCTTGCAGACGGCATCGACCGCGGCGACCGCCGCCCCCGCCGCCCGCAGCGCGGCTTCCGCGCTGCCGGCGCTCATCAGCGTGTCGGCATCCAGCGCGACGATCTCATCCCCCTCCGGCCGGATGCCCAGAATGGCCTCCACATAGCCGGGCGGATGCACGCGCCGGAGCTGTTCCACGGTCGCCAGGGGCGCCTCGGCACGGATCAATTCGAGGAATTCCCCCGCATCCAGCGCCCGCAGCACCGCGCGCAGCCGGTCGGGGCATTCCGGATGGCCCAATCCGGGGTCGTGCCGCAAGCAGGCCAGGTGGGTGAAGAGCAGCACGCCCATGCTCATGCCCCATCCTGGGCTGCTGGATCCTGGGCGGGCGGGTCCTCACGCTTGCGCAGCGTGAAGCGGAACAGCCCCTTCTCCTCCGAGAAGCCCACCAGCGCATGGCCGGTCTCGGCCGCATAGGCGCGAAAATCCTTCACGCTGGCCGGGTCGGTCGCCAGCACCACCAGTCGCGCGCCGGGAGCGAGCGACCGCAGGGCCTTGTTGGCCTTCAATACGGGCAGGGGGCAGCTCAGCCCTTGGACATCCAGCATCGTCTCGCTCATGCGCGGGAGTCCACCACCCCGGCCGCCCCAAGGCAAGGCCGCTTGCGGAGCCCCGCGCCGGGCGTCACTTTGGGGGCATGAGATCGCTGCCCTTCCTGTCGACGCCGCATCCGCAAGGGCTCACCCCATGACCTGGCGCATCGGTGTCGATCTGGGGGGGACCAAGACGGAAATCGCGGTGCTCGCCCCCGATGGCATGCTGCGCCTGCGCCGCCGCCTGCCCACCCCGGCCACCTATGGCGGCACCGTCGCCCAGATCGCCGGCATGGTGGTGGCGGCGGAGGCTGAGATCGGACAGACGGCCAGCATCGGCATCGGCATTCCTGGCAGCGAGAATCCGGAAACCGGGCTGATCCGCGGCGCCAATTCCACCTTCCTCAACGGCCAGCCCCTGCGCGCCGACCTGGCCGCGCGGCTGCGGCGGGCGGTGCGGCTTTCGAACGACGCCAATTGCCTGGCGATGAGCGAATTCCACGATCTGCACGGCACCGGCTTCGCCGTCATCCTCGGCACCGGCGTCGGCGGCGGGCTGGTGGTGAATGGTCAGCTGGTGGAGGGCCGCAACCGCATCGCCGGCGAATGGGGCCACACCCCCCTGCCCTGGATGACGGCGGAGGAATTCCCCGGCCCCCGCTGCTGGTGCGGCCAGCATGGCTGCATCGAGACCTTCCTCTGCGGCCCCGCCTTGGCGCGGGACGCGGATGGGCCGGAGGCGCGCGATGCCTCCCCCCTGCCCGCCCGCGCCGCCGCCGGCGATGCCCGCGCCCGCGCGGCGCTGGAGCGGCATGTGGACCGGCTGGCGCGCGCCCTGGCGGGGGTGATCAACCTGCTGGACCCGGATGTGATCGTGCTCGGCGGCGGCCTGTCCAATATGGACCACCTCTATGAGGCCCTGCCGCGGCTGATCCCCCGCCACGTCTTCTCCGACAGTTTTGCCACGCCCGTGCTGAAGGCCCGGCATGGCGACAGTTCCGGCGTGCTCGGCGCCGCGCGGCTGTGGTGAGGCAGACCATCGCCGAGGGGATGATGGCTGGCGCCACGGGCGTGATGCTCGTGGCCATGTGGCACCTGGCACGGGCGATCTGGGCGGCGTTGCGGGCGATGCTTGCAGGCCATCGCGGCAGCTGGCTGCTGTGGGATTCCGCGCGCTTCTACGACAGCAGCCGCGCCCCGCCGGCCGCGGTGCCGCATGTGCTGGCGGTGCGGGGGGCGTTCTGGCGCATGTGGCCCTGGGCCGTGACCGCCCTCGTCCTGGCCATTCCCGCGGCCCTTCTGGGCGGCGCGTAATGCAGGCGCTCTGCCGGGATTGCGGCAGGCGCGATCCGGCGGGGCCGAACTGCCCCGACTGCGGCGGCCGGCGCATCCTGCGCCACCCCGAGCTCTTCGCCCTGCATATCGCCCATATCGATTGCGACGCCTTCTACGCCAGCGTCGAGAAGCGCGACCGCCCCGAGCTGCTGACCCGCCCCGTCATCATCGGCGGCGGCCGGCGCGGCGTGGTCTCGGCCGCCTGCTATGTGGCGCGCACCAGCGGCGTGCGCAGCGCCATGCCGATGTTCAAGGCGCTCGCGCTTTGCCCCGATGCCGTCGTCATCAAGCCCGACATGGCCAAATACGTCGCCGTCGCCCGCCAGATGCGGGAGATGATGGAGACCCTGACCCCCCTGGTGCAGCCCCTTTCGATCGACGAGGCGGTGCTGGACCTTTCGGGCACCGAGGCGCTGCACCGCGCCCCGCCCGCCATCGTGCTGGCGCGCTTCGCCCGGGCGGTGGAGACGCGGCTCGGCATCACCGTCTCCATCGGCCTGGCGCCCAACCGGCTGCTGGCGAAGCTGGCGGCGGAGCGCGACAAGCCGCGCGGCTTTGGCGTGCTGGGCGCGGAGGCCGCCGAATGGCTGGCGCCGCAGCCGGTGGGGCTGCTGCCCGGGGTGGGGCCGGCGCTGGCCCGCAAACTCGGCGCCGCCGGCTTCGCCCGGCTCGGCCAATTGGCGGCACTGGAGGCGCGGGAGGCCGCCCGCCGCTTCGGCGAGGACGGCCCCAGCATGGTGGCCCGCGCCCGCGGCGAGGATACGCGGCGCGTGGACCCCGCGCGGGAGACGAAAAGCATTTCGGCCGAAACCACCTTCGATACCGACCTGCGGACTCTGGCGGAGCTGGAGGTACCGCTGTGGCGGCTGTGCGAAAAGCTCGGCCGGCGGCTCTCCGAAAAGGGTTTTGGGGCCGCCGGGGTGGTGCTGAAGCTGAAGACCGCCGCCTTCGAAAGCCGCACCCGCACGGTGCGCCTCGGCCGCCCCACCCGGCTGCCCGAAATGCTGTTCCGCGCGGCCCAGCCGATGCTGGCGAAGGAGGCGACGGGGGCGGCGTTTCGCCTGATAGGCGTGGGCGCGCAGCCGCTGGCACCGGGGAACCAGGCCGACCTGCCGGACCTGGCGGACCCGGATTCGGCGCGGCGGGCGGATAGGTGGGCGGCGGTCGAAAAACTGCGGGCGCGGTTTGGGGAGGGGGCGGTGGTGAGCGGGCGGGGGTTGCCGGGGAAGCCACGGAGCGGCTGAGCGCCGCATTTGGGACTTGTCTTTGACCAGTTGGGGCGCCATCTTCGCCCAACTGGTTTGGAGGCCTGTGGCATGCTCACCAATTATGATGCCAAGGCGGTGGCCGAGGTGATGGGCATCGCCTTTCTGCGCGACAGCAAGGCGGCGGGGGCGGGCGATTTCGTCGTCCTGAACGACACCGGCCGTAAGGCGACCGGGTCGGAGACGGCCCTGGCGGCCTCCCCCGCCTTGATCGAAAAAGCGGTCGAGCGCGGCCTGCCGCGGCAGGCGCTGCGGCATGTGGCGGAATCGCTGGCCGGCGGCGACAAGGCCAAGGCGTCGAGCCTGGAATTCGGCGTGGTGCCAAAGACCACCCTGGAACGCCGCGCCCAAAACCTCTCGCCGCAGGAAAGCGAGCGGACCGAGCGGGTGGCGCGGCTATTCGTCCATGCCCGCCGCGCCTTGGGCACCGAGGCGGAGGCGCGGGCCTTCATGACCGCGCCGCATCCGGCGCTGGAGGGGCGCAGCCCGGTGGATGCGGCGCGCACGGACCTCGGCACGCGGCGAGTGGAAGAGGTTTTGAACGCGCTGGAATACGGGCTGGCGCTCTGAGCCATGCGCCTTTGGCGCATCGTCACGGGGCCGCATCCGATCTGGTCCGGAGAGGGTGCGCGGCTGTTCGGCCAGCGCTGGAATCCGCCCGGCCTGCCCGCGATCTACACCGGCACCAGTTTTGCGCTGTGCCTGCTGGAAGTTCTGGTCCACGCCAACCGCCAGTCCCCGCCCAGTGCCGCCCGCTATGTGGAAGCGGAGGTGCCCGAGGATGTGTCGCGGGAGCGGTTTGACCCGGCGCGGCATGCGGGGTGGGACGATCCGTTTGATATCTCGGTGGCCCAGGCTTTTGGGGGCGCGTGGCTGCAGGAGGGAAGGACGGCGCTGCTGATCGTGCCGTCCGTGGTGACGGGGGGGCGGGACGACAATGTAGTGGTGAACCCGGCGCATCCTGAGTTTGGAAGAGTGCGGGTGGGGGAGGAGCGGGCGGTTATGATGGATCCGCGGATTTTTAGGGGGTGAGAACCGCAGAGCGTTCCCCTACGATCCGAAAAGCTCTTCAGACAACCGTAGCCGAGTGGTGATGGTCGAATTTAAAACCGCACAGCCACTTATCGGCGATAAATATTCGAGACCACCGGGCTTTATGGACGCCACCAAGCCGATGAGGTCCAGATGACAATTAATGGCCACAAAGATTTCATTAGGACATTGCGCAAAAATCCCGAGAAATTTACTGTTATTCATTATTCATGCCAGAATTTGAATGACGAGAATGAGGGACTTTCGCCCCGAATAACCTCTATCGGTGTTTGCCATTACCAGACCGACCAAACGGTCAGCTTCTCTGCACATTCCGTCGCTGAAGAACTCGGGATTCCACGCGGTGAGGTACGAGAACGCTTTGATGAGGTCGAGAGGAGGCTGCTGTCGAATTTCTATGCCCTGGTCCGAGATCGGCGCGAAGGTTACTGGGTTCACTGGAATATGAGAAATTTAGTTTACGGATTCGAACATCTAAGCCATCGATATGCGGTACTTACTGGTGAAAATGCTCCCACAATTCCCGCCGAAAAGCGGATCAATCTGAATGAAATGCTCATCGACAGATACGGACCTGATTATGCTGCCCACACCCGCATGAAGTCGCTGATGGAGCTGAACGGGGGCATACCACGTCACTTTCTCACAGGCCCCGAGGAGGTGGAAGCGTTCGAAAACAATGAATTCTTAAACCTCCACAACTCCACCCTTTCTAAGGTAGGTTATTTTCGCTGGGTGATTAAAGAGTTCCTGAAAGGCAGCCTCAAGACAGCGTCGCGAGGACTGGGAATCCAGCTAGACAGGCTTTTTGAGAGCAGACATGCCAAAGCGTTGGCATTACTCGGCACACTAGTTGGTCTGGGCGCCGTCGCGTTGGAGCTTCTTACGCTTCTCTTTTAGCTTGACGTCCAACAACATCAATCGTTCCGCATCATCCGCACCACCCCCGAAAAATCCACACCCCCGCCCCCCTCCTCCACAAACCTCCGATAAACCTCCAAGGCCTTCGCCCCCACCGGCACCTCCACGCCCACCTCCCCCGCCGCCCCCACAGCCAGCCCCAGATCCTTCAGCATCAGGCTGGCCGCAAACCCCGGCACATAATCCCGATTGGCCGGGCTCCCCGGCACCGGCCCCGGCACGGGGCAGTACGTCGTCAAACTCCAGCTCTGGCCTGAAGACTGCGAAGCCACATCGAACAGCGCCTGGTGCGAAAGCCCCAGCCGCTCGGCCAGCACAAAAGCCTCCGCCGTCACGATCATCGTGGCTGCCAGCATCATGTTGTTGCAGGCCTTGGCCGCCTGTCCCGCGCCCACCTCCCCGCAGTGGATCGCGGCGCGGCCCATCTGGCGCAGCACGGGTTCCACGCTGGCGAAGGCGGCCGCCGGGCCGCCGACCATGAAGGTCAGGGTCCCCGCCTCCGCCCCCATCACCCCGCCGGAAACGGGCGCATCCAGGAAGGCGCGGCCGCATGCGGCGGCCACCGCGCGGGCCGTCGCCACATCGATGGTGGAGCAATCCACCAGCACGGCATCCGGCCGGCTCGCAGCCGCCATGCCGCCCAGCCAGGCCTCCCGCACATGGGCGCCTGCCGGAAGCATGGTGAAGACGATGTCGGCGCCCGTGGCCGCCGCCGCGCCGCTCTCGGCCGCCTCCGCCCCTGGCACGGCGGCGATGGCGGCGGGGGACAGGTCGAACACCGCCACCGCATGCCCGGCCTTCACCAGGTTCCGCGCCATCGGCGCGCCCATGTTGCCGAGGCCTACGAATCCGATGCGCGCCATGGCCGCCCCTCCCCCCTTCGTTCCGGGGGGAAAGGCTAGGCCGGCTTCACCCGCGCGTCACCGCTTTCCACCACGAAGCGCCCGCGTTCCTCCAGCGGCGCGCCGGGGCGGGTGATGAAGGGCACGGCGAGGAAACTCGTCGTGCAGAGGCGGGGGGAGAAGGTGTGGCGGCAATAGCCGCGGCGGTTGTTGTGGAAGACGATATGCGGATTCGCCGCCAGCGCCGCCGCCGTGCCGCGCCGTTCCTCGCTGCCATCGCCCTCGCTGCTGATGGAGGTGGCGGTGAATTCGGCGGCGAGCGCCGGCCCCTCCGGCACCGCCGCCACCGTGGCGGCATAGGCGCTGTGCACGTCGCCGGACAGCACGACGGTATTCGCCACACCCCGGTCGCGCAGCCCGTGCAGCAGGCGGGTGCGGGCGGCCGGGTAGCCGTCCCATTTGTCCATGCTGATGGCGCCATTGGGGGAAACGCGGGCGAACATCGGCACCTGCTGCGCCAGCACCTGCCACATGGCGCGGCTGTTCGCGGCGCCATCCAGCAGCCAGGCTTCCTGCACGGGGCCGAGCATCTGCGCATCCGGCCGCGCCACCTCCGCGCAGGGCGGCTTCGTGCCGTCGCCGCAGGGCTGGTCGTCGCGCTGGCTGCGCGTGTCCAGCAGGTGCAGGGCCACGGTGCCGCCATAGGTCAGGCGGCGATGGGCGAGGATGCGCGGGCCGCGCGGCAAGGCGGAGGCGCGGACCGGCATATGCTCGTACCAGGCCTGGAAGGCGGCGGCCTTGCGCAGGTCGAAGTCCAGCCCGTGTTCGCCGCGCCCGCCAGTGTCGCCGGCCCAGTTATTCGCCACCTCATGGTCATCAAACGTCACGGCGAAGGCATGGGCGGCGGCGGCGGCGGCGAGGTCCGGGTCCTGGCGGTATTGCGCGTGGCGGTCGCGGTAGTCCGCGAGGCTCAGCGTCTCCCCGCCCCGATGGCTGCGGATGGTCGTGCGGCCGGAGGACACGGCGCCGACCGGCCGCCCGGCATATTCGTAGATGAAGTCGCCGTAGTGGAAGACGAGGTCCACCTCCTCCCGCGCAATGTGCCGCCAGGCGGTGAACAGCCCGTGCTCATAGTGCTGGCAGCCGGCGGAGACGATCCGCACGGTGGAATCGGCCTCGATCGGCGGGGCGGTGCGGGCCTGGCCGATGCGGCTGGTCTGGCCGCCGCAGAGGAAGCGGTAGAAATAGGGGCGGGAGGGGCGCAGGCCCTCGACCTCCACATGCAGGCTATGGGCGGCGTCGGGCTGGGCAATGGCCGTGCCCTGGGCGGCGAGGCGGCGGAAGCCGGGGTCCTCCGCCACCTGCCAGGCGACCTCCACCGGCAGCGGGTCCAGCCCGCCATCGGGCTGTTCGGGGACGGGGGCGAGTCGGGTCCAGATCACCAGCCCATCGCGTCGCGGATCGCCGGCGGCGACGCCCAGGCGAAAGGGGTCCTCGGCGAATCGCGGATGGGCCAGGCCGGCGCGGGACGGCCGGGGGTTGAGCGCCGCCAGCCCCGCCAAGGCCACCGCCCCGCGCAAAACGCCGCGTCGCGAAAGTTCGGCCAGATGTCGCCGCACCGATGCCATCGCCGCTCCATCTTTCTCCGCCGCAATCGCGGTGTGCCGCCAGCGGCGGCGGTGGGCAAGGGGGTGTCATCAGAGATGGGAGAGGTGATGCATCTGCCCGCTGGCAGGGTGAGGTTGGCTGGCCTATGCAAGCGGGCGATGGCCAATCCGCGCACCCTCCCCCTGTTGTTGCTGCTGGCGCTGGGCGCCTGCCGGCCAAGCTACTCCCCGGACGACTACGCCACCGCGGCGGTGCAGCAGATGAACCGCGTGGAGCAGGCCGTCATCATCGGCGTGCGGCGCGTGACGGTGACGGCGGATGGCAATACCGGCGCCGCGACCGGCGGCGCGGCGGGCGGCATCGTCGGGTCCCAGGCACCGGGCGGGAACATGGCGGGCGCCATCGGCGCGGTCGGCGGCGCGTTGGTGGGCGGGCTGCTGGGCTCGGCGACGGAGCGGGTGGCCGGCAATACCACCGCCTGGGAATACATCGTCCGCAAGCCGAATGGCGATCTGCTGTCGGTGACGCAGCGGGACGAGGTGGCGATGGCGATCGGGGAAAGGGTGCTGGTGATCGCCGGCGCCCAGGCCCGCATCATCCCGGACTATACGCAGAACGTGCCGGAGGAAGGCGCCGGCCGCGCGCCGACTCCGGGCGCCGCGGCTGCGGGTCGCCCGGCACCGGCCCGTCCGGTCCCGCCGCCCCCGGCCCCGGCGCCGGATGCCCCCGTGCCGGAAGTCCCCGTGCAGGACGCCCCAGTGCCGGACGCCCAGGCCACCCCGCCGGCTGGCAGCGCCGCGCCGACCGAGCCGGCGCCCGCGCGCGAATCCTTGCCCCCCATGGCCCCGCCATCGGTCCCGCCAGAGCCCACGGCGCCGACCCCCGTAGCGCCGCCCCCGACGCCGGACCCGATCACGCCCGAGCCCGTCACGCCCGAGCCTGCCGCGCCAGCCTCCCCCGCCCCGGAGCCTGCCGCACCGGCGCCCTGAGCGCCGGCCCCTGGCACGCGGCTTGCGCTGCCGGGGGGCATGACCCGCATCGTCCTTCTCCTCCTGCTGATCCTGCCCCTGTTTGCCAGCCGCGCCGCGCGGGCCGAGGAAGGCCTGCTCTGCCGGGCCGCGATCCAGGCGGCCGAACGCGCCGCCGGCATTCCACCGCATCTGCTGACCGCCATCGCCCGCATCGAATCCGGCCGGCGGGACCCGGAAACGGGCGCTTTCCACCCCTGGCCCTGGACCATCAATGCCGAGGGACGTGGGCAATTCTTCGCCGGCAAGGCGGCAGCGATTGCCGGGGTGCAGGCCCTGCAGGCCGGTGGCATGCGCTCCATCGACGTCGGCTGCATGCAGGTCAATCTGCGCCACCACCCGGACGCCTTCCCCAGCCTGGAAGCCGCCTTCGACCCGCTGACCAACGCCACCTATGCCGCGCGCTTCCTGACGGAGCTGCATGGCCGTCTGGGTGACTGGAACCGCGCCGTCGCCGCCTACCACTCCCAGACGCCGGAGCGGGGGGAGCCCTATCGGGAAAGGGTGATGGCCGCCTGGGCGCGGGAACAGGGCCAGCCGCATGCGCCGCTGCCCAGCCCCAGCGCCAATACCGTGACCGCCGCCGCGCAGCCCGCGCCACGGACGAGTGGCGCCGCGATGCTGTCCAACGGCGCGGAACGGGCGGCGACGGTGGCCGCGCCGGCCGGCACCCAGGGGCGTGGGCTCGACGCCTATCGCAGCCTGCCGGTGCCCATCGCCGGCCGCAGCCGCGGCCTGCTGATGGCCCGGCGCTGACATGAAAAAGGGGCGGCCCTTGCGGACCGCCCCCTCCCCGAGGTCGACCGTTCAGGCCGCCGCGCGACCCTCGCCTTCCGGCGCTGGCCGCACCTCCAGCCCATCCGGGCCGGCGGTGACCAACAGCCGCGTGCCGTCATGCAGCGTGCCGGCCAGCAGCAGATCCGCCAGCTTGTCCTGCAGGCTGCGCTGGATCACCCGCTTCAGCGGGCGGGCGCCATAGGCCGGGTCGTAGCCGGCTTCCGCCAGCCATTCCCGCGCCGACTCGTCCAGCTCCAGCGCGATCTTCCGATCCTCCAGCAGCCGGCGCAGGCCGCCGAGCTGGATATCGACGATGGAGGCCATGTCCGCCCGGGCCAAGCGGCGGAACAGCACCACCTCGTCCAGCCGGTTCAGGAATTCCGGCCGGAAGCGTTCCCGCACCGCGCGCATCACCGCCGGCCGCGCCGCCTCGATGTCCGAGCTTTCGGGCAATTCGGCGATGGCCTGGCTGCCGAGGTTGCTGGTCAGCACGATGATGGTGTTCCGGAAGTCCACCGTGCGGCCCTGCCCATCGGTCAGGCGGCCGTCATCCAGCACCTGCAGCAGGATGTTGAAGACGTCGTCATGCGCCTTCTCCACCTCGTCGAACAGGATGACCTGGTAGGGCCGGCGGCGGATGGCTTCCGTCAGCGTGCCGCCTTCCTCGTAACCCACATAGCCGGGCGGGGCGCCGATCAGCCGGGCAACGGCGTGCTTTTCCATGAACTCGGACATGTCGATCCGGGTCATGGCGCGCTCGTCATCGAACAGGAAGCTGGCCAGGGACTTCACCAGCTCCGTCTTGCCGACGCCGGTCGGGCCGAGGAACAGGAACGAACCGATGGGCCGGTTCGGGTCCTGCAAGCCGGCACGCGCGCGGCGCACGGCCTTGGCCACCGCCTCCAGCGCTTCCTCCTGGCCCACCACCCGCTTGCGCAGTTGGTCTTCCATGTGCAGCAGCTTGGCGCGCTCGCCTTCCAGCATCTTCTCCACCGGAATGCCGGTCCAGCGGCTGACGACGGCGGCAATCGCCTCCTCCGTCACCGCCTCATTCACCAGACGCGCGTCGCCGTCCCCGGCTTCCGCCAGCTTTTTCTCCAATTGCGGGATGACGCCGAAGCGCAGCTCGGACGCCTTGGCCAGGTCGCCGCGATTCTGCGCCAGGTCGAATTCCGTGCGCGCGTGGTCTAGCTGTTCCTTCAGCTTCTGGCTTTCGACAACGAGCGACTTCTCCGCCGCCCAGCGGGAGGTCATCTCGTTGGAGCGTTCCTCCAGCTCCGAAAGCTCCTTCTCCAGCTTCAGCAGGCGGTCGCGGCTGGCGGCGTCGGTTTCCTTCCGCAGCGCCTCGCGCTCGATCTTCAGCCGCATCAGGTCGCGGTCGATCGCGTCCAGCTCCTCCGGCTTGCTGTCCACCTGCATGCGCAGGCGGGACGAAGCCTCGTCCATCAGGTCGATGGCCTTGTCCGGCAGGAAGCGGTCGGTGATGTAGCGGTTGGACAGAGTCGCGGCCGCCACCAGCGCGCCATCCGTGATGCGGACGCCGTGGTGCAGCTCATACTTCTCCTTGATGCCGCGCAGGATGGAGACGGTGTCGGCGACGGAAGGCTCGCCCACCATCACCGGCTGGAAGCGACGTGCCAGCGCCGCGTCCTTCTCCACATGCTTGCGGTATTCATCGAGCGTGGTTGCGCCGACGCAGTGCAGCTCGCCGCGCGCCAGGGCCGGCTTGATGAGGTTCGACGCATCCATCGCGCCATCGGCCTTGCCCGCGCCGACCAGCGTGTGCATTTCGTCGATGAACAGCACAATGTCGCCGGCGGCCTCCTCGACCTCCTTCAACACGCCCTTCAGCCGTTCCTCGAACTCGCCGCGATATTTCGCGCCGGCCACCATGCTGCCGAGGTCGAGCGCCATCACCTTCTTGTTCTTCAGCGCCTCCGGCACGTCGCCGCGGACGATGCGCAGCGCCAGGCCCTCGACGATGGCGGTCTTGCCGACGCCGGGCTCGCCGATCAGCACGGGGTTGTTCTTGGTGCGGCGGGCGAGGACCTGGATGGTGCGACGGATTTCCTCGTCGCGGCCGATCACCGGGTCGAGCTTGCCCTCGCGCGCCAGCGCGGTCAGGTCGCGGGCATATTTCTTCAGCGCGTCGAACTGGTCCTCGGCATTCTGGCTGTCCACAGTGCGGCCCTTACGGAGCGTCGCCAGCGCGGCTTCCAGCTTGGTCGCATCTGCATTGGCGGCCCGAAGCGCGCGGCCTGCCTGGCCCTCGCTGGCGGCCAGTGCCACCAGCAGCCGGTCCTGCGCCACAAAGCTGTCGCCGGCCTTGGTGGCGGCCTGCTGCGCGGAATCCAGCACGCGGACGATATCGGGGGTGAATTGCGGCTGGCCGGCGCCGCCACCCTGCACCTTGGGCTGCTTCGCAACCTCGGCATCGACCGATTGCTTCACCACGGCGGGATCGCCGCCCGCGGCGCGTATCAGCCCGGCGGCTGCGCCCTGCTCGTCATCCAGCAGCGCCTTGAGCAGGTGCTCCGGCGTCACCCGCTGGTGGAATTCGCGAATGGCGATGGTCTGTGCGGCCTGGAGGAAGCCCCGGGCGCGTTCGGTAAATTTCTCGATGTCCATCCTACATGTCCCTCCTGTGAGCGGACGGGCCTCCCTCGCCCCCGTATGGGCAGCGAGGGCTCGCCTCTGCCGGTGATGTGGTAAGCGGGGAGGTGACGCTTCAAGGGGAATAATGCATGCGCGTGGAACGGATCACCCGCTACCCGGTCAAGGGTCTGTCGCCGGAGGCGATGGAGGAGGTGGAACTGACACCCGGCCAGGGCCTGCCGGAGGATCGCCGCTTCGCCTTCGCCCATGCCGATGCGCCCTTTGACCCCGCGGCCCCGACCTGGCTCCAGAAGCGGCATTTCGCCTGTCTGATGGCCCATGCCCGCGTCGCCCGCATCCGCTCCGCCTGGGATTCCGCCACAGGACTGCTGGCGCTGCGCGCGGAAGGCGCCGCACCGCTGGAAGCCGACCTTGGCACGGAGGCCGGCCGCGCCGCCGCCGCCGCCTGGATCACCGATTTCATGGGAGAGGAGGCGCGCGGGCCGCTGCGCCTGGCGGAGGCGCCGGGCCATGCCTTCACCGATATCGCCGCCAAGGCGGTGTCGATCATCGGGCTGAATTCGGTGAAGGCGCTGGAGGAGAAGGTGGGCATGGCGCTCGACCCGCTGCGCTTCCGCGCCAATATCCTGGTCTCGGGCGGCGCGCCCTTCGCCGAATTTGGCTGGATGGGGCGGGAGATCCTGCTCGGCGGCGCCCGGCTGCGCGTGTTCAAGCGCACGCAGCGCTGCGCGGCGACGGAGGTGAACCCCGCCACCGCCGAACGCGATGCCCGCCCACAGCGCTGGCTGCGGGAGCATTTTGGGCACATGGATATGGGTGTCTATGCGGAGGTGCTGGACGGCGGCCGCGTGGCGCTGGGCGATGCGCTGGAGCCGGTGCAGGCCGAACTGCTGGGCTGAGATCGGCAGGCCTCCCCCATTGCGGGGGAGGCAGGCCGCTCAGTTGTCGCGCTGCTCGCGCTCCCGCTGGTCGCGGGGTTCCTCCGGACCGTCATCCGAGTCGTTGGAATGGCCATTGCCATTGCCGTTCGCATGGCCCTGGCCGTTCTGGGCATAGGGGGTCATGGTCATCTCCCCCGGCTCGCTTTGCTGGCCGCCTTCGCCGCCTTCCTGGTCCGGGCCGCCCTGGTAGCGGCGCTGCGGCGGATAAGGCTGGCCGCCCTGCTGCTGCTGGGCCTGGCTCATCGCATTCAGGATGCGGAAATAATGCTCGGCGTGCTGGAAGTAGCTTTCCGCCATCACCCGGTCGCTGGCGCCAGTGGCATCGCGGCCCAGCTGCAAATACTTCTCGAACAACTGCTGCGCGGTGCCGCGCAGGCGCATGTCCGGGCCGTTGCTGTCGAAGATGTGGTTGCGGTTCATCGGCTGATGACCGCCGCCACCTCCGCCGCCGCCCCCACTGCCGCCGCCCTGGCGATACGGCCCACCGCCGCCGCCGCCCCCGCCACCATGGCGATTGCCGCCACGGCCGCGCATGCGTTTCATGTTCATCGGTATGGCGTTCGCCGTCTCGCAATCGCGCCGCCGGACTGGGCCAGGCCCTTGCCGGGAACGCGGGATTATCGGGTTGCGTCGTCGCGGCAGGCCGGCATGCGAAAAGGGAAAGCCCCGCATCGCCGACGCCCGGCCGCTTCTGCCGGCGGTGCCAGGCCGCATTCGCGCGCCGGGCTCCGCCTGGATAGCTTAGTCCGCCGTCGCCGGACCGCCAACCGGTTTTTTTACAAGCCGGGTGGCGAGACTGCGCCACAATCGTCCAAGCGTGAGGGTGACGAGGAAATTTCCTCACCAATCAAGGGTTTGCGGGCACCACACGACCGCGTGCCTTTTTCAGTTCCGGCCAACAGCCCGGGTAAAGCCCACCAGCCGCTCCACCAGCAGAACGATGGCGAGCGCGATGACGATCAGAGTCATGGCCAAGGCCGCCACCAGCGGATCGGTGCGATTCTCGGCATAGCGGAACATCTCGACCGGCAAGGTGGACAGGCGTGGGCCGACTAGGAACAGGCTGATCACGGTCTCGTCGAAGGAGACCAGGAAGCAGAGCGCTCCGGCCGCCAGCGCCCCGGGCGCCGCCAGCGGCAGGGTGACCCGCAGCGCCGCCCGGAAGCGGGTGGCGCCCAGGGTCCAGGCCGCCTCCTCCAGATCCTTCGGCACGGCGCCGAAGGCGGTGGTCATGATACGCACGGCGAAGGGCACGGCCACCATGGCATGCGCCAGCAACAACCCCGGCCAGGTCGCCGCCAGCCGCACCGGCTGCAAGGCGAGCAGCAGGGCCAGCCCCAGCACCAGGGTCGGCAGCAGCAGCGGCGCGGCGAGAAAGCCGGCCATCACCCCGCGCCCGGGAAATTCCAGCCGGGCGATCGCATAGGCCGCCGGCATTCCCGCCGCCAGCGCCACCACCGCGACACACAGCGCCAGCACCGCCGAATTGCGCAGCGCCGCCATCAGATCCGCATTGTCCAGCAGCGCCGCATACCAGCGCAGCGAGAAGCCCGGCGGCGGGAAGTTGAGGAAATCCCCCGCCGAGAAGGAGATGACGCAGACCAGCAGGGCCGGCGCCAGCAGCAGCGCATAGCCGCAGAAGGCGGCCGCGCGCAGGAACCAGCCGGGCCTCATGGCGTGGCCCTGCGCAGAGTCAGCAGCCCACGCAGCACCATGGCCAGGATCAGCGACCCCAGCAGCAGCATCGCCATGGCCGCCGCCGCCGGCCAATCCACCGTCTCCAGCGCCAGGTCGAAGATTTCGGTGGCCACCACGAAGACCCGCCCGCCGCCCATCAGCCGCGGCGTGATGAAGGCGGACACACCCAGCACGAAGGCCAGCAGGAAGGCGGCCAGCAGCGCCGGGGAGGCGAGTGGCAGCGTCACCCGCAGGAAGGTGCGGCTGCGCGTGGCGCCGAGGGTCGCCGCCGCCTCCTCCAGCCGCGAATCCAGCCGGCCGAGCCCGGCGATCAGCACCAGGCAGCAATAGGGCATCAGGCTCTCGGTCAGGCCGATCCGCACACCGGTCAGGTTGTTGATCAGCCGCACCGGATCGCTGGTAATGCCGAGCGCAGCCAGCAGGGCATTCACCATGCCCCGGTCCCCCAGAATCGCCATCCAGCCGACGATGCGGGCGGTGCCGGAGACCAGCAGCGGCGCCACCGCCATCAGCGCCATCAACCCCTGCCAGCGCGGCGGCGCGCTGCGGATCAGCAGCGTTACCGGCAGGGCCAGCGCCACCGCCGCGGCGGCGCAACCCGCGGAGAGCGTCACGGTGTTCCAGGCGAGGTCCCAGGTGAAGTCGTCGGTGACGATGCGGGCATAGGTGTCGAAGGTCCAGGCCTGCTCCATCGCCCCCATGTCGGTGGTGCGGTTGAAGCTGATCCGCGCCAGCAGCAGCACCGGCCAGACGAAGCCCGCGCCCAGGATCAGCGCGGCGGGTAGGCACAACAGAAGGCCAATCATGCCGGGAAGACCCGCATATCAGCCGCGGCGAAGCCGAGCCGCACCTCCTGCCCCGGCTGAAGCGCGGCGCCGGGGGACCCGCCGGCGACCTCGGCCAGCAGGCTGCCCGCCGCCGTCTCGCACTCCAGGGTGATGATATCGCCGGTATAGACCCGGCGCAGCACCCGGCCGGGCAGCACATTCTCCGCCGTCGCATCGGCCGCCAATGGGTGGATATGATGCGGGCGGATGAAGATCTCGGCCTTGCCGGGGGGCGGTGTCTCCGCCGCCAGCAAGGTGGCGCCGCCGGCGCGCAGCATGCCGTCGCCCAGCACCTCCGCGCCCAGAATGGCGGCGCGGCCGACGAAGGTGGCGACGAAGCGGGTGGCGGGACGTTCGAACACCTCCTCTGGCGTCGCCAGTTGTTCGATGCGGCCGTGGTTCATCACGGCCACCAGATCGGCCATGGCCAGCGCCTCCGTCTGGTCATGGGTGACGAAGACGGTGGTGGTGCCGAGTCGCTGCTGCACGGCGCGGATTTCGTCCCGCACCTCCTCCCGCAGCTTGGCGTCGAGCGCCGAGAGCGGCTCATCCAGCAGCAGCAGGTCCGGCTGCGGCGCCAGAGCGCGGGCCAGGGCCACACGCTGCTGCTGGCCGCCCGACAATTGCCGCGGCTTGCGCTGCGCCAGGGCATCGAGGCCGACCAATTCCAGCGCGCGCGCCACGCGAGGGCCGCGTTCCGCCCTTGGCACGCCGCGCATTTCCAGCCCGAAGGCGACATTGCGGGCGGCGGTCAGATGCGGGAACAGCGCATAGGATTGGAACACCACGCCCATATTGCGCTTATGCGGCGGCAGCGCCGTGACGTCCCGTCCCGCGACCAGGATGCGGCCGCCATCGGGGGCCTCCAGCCCCGCGATCATGCGCAGCGTGGTGGTCTTGCCGCAGCCGGAAGGGCCGAGCAGGGCCAGCAGCGCGCCCTGCGGCAAATCGAGCGAAATCCCATCCACCGCGGGTGTCGCGGTGCCGGGGAAGCGCCTGGTCAGGCGCTCCAGCCGAAGATGGCTCACCGGCTGCTGGCGGCGATCACTTCACGGCGCCAGCGCTGGTTCCAACTGTCGCGCAGCCGCACCATCTCCGTCCAGTCGAGCGGGATGACCCGATCGCGGAATTCCGGCGCCAAGGCGGTGCGGCGGAGGGCGGCGGGGGACACCTGGGCGCGGCTGTTGGTCGGGCCGTAGAACATGCGCTCGGTGAAGGCAGCCTGCGGTTCCGGCGACAAGGCGTGGTTCATGAAGGCCAGCGCCTGGGCGCGGTTCTTGGAATTGGCGACCACGTTGATGGTGTTGATCTGGAACACCGTGCCTTCCGACGGCAGCGTCACGCCGATGCGGCCCTGGGACTGGTCGCTGTAGAGCTGGGCGCGGGCATTCCAGCCCGTGGCGAAGCGCACCTGGTCGTTCAGGATCAGCGTATAGCCATCCGGATTGGGGTCGAAGGTCTGCACCGCCGGCGCCAGTTCCCGCAGCCGGGGCATCGCCGCGTTCAGGTTGCGCCAATTGCCGCCATTGGCATGCGCCAGGATCGCCGTCAGCGCGAGGCCCTGGATGTTCGGCGGAGCGGAGAGCGCGATGCGGCCGCGATGCTCCGGCGCCCACATGGCGGCGAGGCTGGTCGGCGCGGGGGTCACCGCGCGGCTGTCATAGACCATCACCAGATGGTCGTAGGTGACGGCCGGGCCGCATTCGCCGCCCGCCTGGCGCCCCTGCTCATCCACATCGGCGATCACCGGCAGGGTGGTGGCGTCGATTTTCTCAACCAACCCCTCGGCGCAGGCGATGGCGGCGGTGGTGACATCCATGATGACCACGTCGATCTGCGGATCGGCGCGCTGGGCGCGCAGCGTGCCGAGCATGGCCGCGCTGGTGCCGCCATCATGGTACTGCACCGCCGTGCCGCGGGCGGCGGTGAAGGGGGCGATCACGGTCTGGGTGTAGTTGTCGCGGAAGATGCCGGCATAGGCCTGCAGGGTGATGCGCCCGCCATCCTGGGCCGCGGCGATATCGGGCGCCGCCAGGGCCAGGATGGCGCAGGCGGCAAGCAAGGTTTGGCGCATGGTTGTGAGGCCCCCGGTCTTTTCCAGGCGGAGCATGGCAAGCGGTGCCCCTGCTTGCCAAGCACCCGGATCACGACCAATTGAGGTCGTTGCGCTGCCGTCTGCCTAGGGCGCGGTCAGAAAGGCGCGGATGCGGTCGGCGAGCGGTGCCATGCCGACCACGCCATTGAGATGGCCGAGCGGCCCGGTCACTTCGGCCAGCTCGGCCGGCCTACCCACCCGTTGCAGGGTCGCCAGCATCTCCCGATTGTAGTCCAGCATGAAGACGCGGTCGGTGGGGCTGGCGATGACTAGCCAGCGCGCCTGGCTGCGGCCCAATGCCGCCTCCGTGCTGGGGTATTCGTTCAGGAAAAGCTGGTTGGCGCGGGTCAGGTACAGGAAGTGGTTGGCGTCGGAGGCACGGGCGCGGGCCATCGCCGCCTCGTCCAGCACCCGCTCCGCCTCGAACCGGTCGCCCAGGCGGCGGGCGGGGTCCTGGCCTTCCGGCACGGCGCGGCCGAAGCGGGCCATGGCGGGGCGGTCCTGGGCATGCACGCTGACGATCTTCAGCGCCGCCGCCAGACCCACCAGCGGCGGCTCCCGCCCCTGGGCGTAGTAGTCGCCATTGCGCCAGTTGGGATCGAGGCGGATCGGCGCCTCCCAGATATCCAGCCAGTTGAGCATCCAGGGATCGACCTCCCCGGTGCCGATCACCGGCATCACGCGGTCGATCATCTCCGGATAGGCGACGGCCCATTCGATGGATTGCAGGGCACCCATGGAGGGGCCGGTGACCAGGGCCAGGCGGCGCACGCCCAGGCTGTCCAGCAGCCGCTTCTGCACCTCGATGAAGTCGCGCATGGAGACCACGGGGAATTCCGTGCCCCAGTTCCGTCCGGTGGTCGGGTTCACCGAGACCGGGCCGGTGGTGACCGTACGGCCATCCCGCACATTCAGGTTCACCAAAGTGTCGGAGGAGACGACGAAGTAGCGATCCGTGTCGATCGCCTTGCCCGGGCCGATGATGGCGTCCCAATAGCCGGGCGGCTGGTCGGCGGCGTAGCGGCCGAAGGCATGGCTGTTGCCGGAGAAGAAATGCGCCACGAGCACGGCATTGTCGCCGGCGGCGTTCAGCCGGCCCGCGGTCTGGTAGCCGACGCGCAGCGCGGGCAGGGTGGCGCCGGAGCGCAGGCGGTGCTCCCCGACCTCGAAGACCCGCTTTTCGACGATTTCGGTTTGGGCCAGGCCGGGCACGGCCTGGAACAGGGTGACGGCCGCCAGGGCGGCGGCCAGCAACAGGCGAAGGCGCATTCTTTTCGGTCCCCTCCCAAGGAAACGGGGGGAGCCTGGGGCCGCGGCCGGCCTCGGCGCAAGGCACCAGTTTGGGAGGGTCGCCACCCCGTCTCGCCGCCGTCTCGCCCCCCGTCTCGCACCCCGGCGCCGGGCGCGCTAAACTCGCCGCAGCAACTGCCAGCCAAGGTCCTCCCCACCATGAACCTCGCCAAGATCCCCACCGGCAAGGCCCCGCCCCATGACGTCAATGTCGTGGTGGAAATCCCCCAGGGCAGCCAGGTGAAGTATGAGCTGGACAAGGATAGCGGGGCGGTGGTGGTGGACCGGTTCCTGTTCACCCCGATGGCCTATCCGGCCGCCTATGGCTTCATCCCCGGGACGCTCGCCGATGACGGCGACCCCGCCGATGTGCTGGTGCTGACCCCGGCCCCGGTGGTGCCCGGCTGCGTCATCCGCGCCCGCCCGATCGGCGTGCTGCACATGGAAGATGAGGCCGGATCGGATGAAAAGCTGGTCTGCGTGCCGCATGACAAGGTGCACCCGATGTATTCGGGCATCACCAGCGCCGAGGAACTGCCCGAGATCACCCGGCGGTCGATCGAGCACTTCTTCGCCACCTACAAGGACCTCGAATCCGACAAGTGGGTGAAGGTCCGCGGCTGGGGCTCGGCGAACGAGGCGGCGGAAATCATCCTCGCTTCCATGGCCGCCTATGAGAAGGCAAGCGAGAAGGGCCCGGCTGAGTAACAATCGGCCCCTATTTCCCCTCCCCGACCTGATTTTTCTCGGGCCGGGATGACGGGCGGCGTGGACAGCGCGCCGCCTGACCTGCAAGCTTGCCCCGGCCCGCGGTGCGGGACGGCATCCGTGCGGCTCCCCCCGCGCCTGGAACCGGCCTGCCAAGGACCGGGGGACCAGGAAAGAAAAAGCAGGGGGAGTTCGTCGCTTGATGACGCTCGCATTGTTGCTGATTATCGCATTGGGAACGCTGTCCATCGCCTATGGCGTGGTCACGGCGAAGGAGGTGCTGGCGAGGGATGCCGGCACCGCCCGCATGCAGGAAATCGCCAAGGCCATCCAGGAAGGCGCGAATGCCTATCTGAAGCGCCAATACATCACCATCGCCGTCGTCGGCGTGGTGCTGTTCTTCGTCATTCTGGCCGCCTTCGGCTTCGGCGGGCATGCCTTTGCCGTCTCCATCGGCTTCCTGATCGGGGCGCTGCTGTCGGGGGCGGCTGGCTTCATCGGCATGAACGTCTCCGTCCGCGCCAATGTCCGCACGGCCCAGGCGGCGACGCAGTCCCTTGCCTCCGGCCTCGACGTGGCGTTCAAATCCGGCGCCATCACGGGGATGCTGGTGGCCGGCCTCGCCTTGCTGGGGGTCGCCACCTATTTCCTGATCCTGGTGCCGATCGGTGGGCAGGCGCCCAATAGCCGGCTGGTGATCGACGCGCTGGTGGCGCTGGGTTTTGGCGCCTCCCTCATCTCGATCTTTGCCCGCCTCGGCGGCGGCATCTTCACCAAGGGCGCCGATGTCGGCGGCGACATGGTTGGCAAGGTGGAAGCCGGCATCCCCGAGGATGACCCCCGCAACCCGGCCACCATCGCGGACAATGTGGGCGACAATGTCGGCGACTGCGCCGGCATGGCGGCGGACCTGTTCGAGACCTATGCCGTGACCATGGTGGCGACGATGGTGCTGGCCGCCATCTCCTTCACCGCGGAAGCGCAGATCGCGGGCATGCTGTTCCCGCTGGCCATCGGCGCGGTCTGCGTGGTGACCTCCATCGCCGGCACCTATTTCGTGAAGCTGCCGGCCAGCAACAACATTATGCACGCCATGTATCGCGGCTTCATCGTCACCGGCGCGCTGTCGCTCGCGGTGCTGCTGCCGCTTTGCTACCTGGCCTTCGGCACCGGTTCGATCACGGCCGGGGGCCATACCTTCGGAGCTTTCGCGCTGTTCCTCTGCGGCGCGGTCGGCCTCGCCGTGACGGCGGCGATCGTGGTGGTGACGGAATACTATACCGGCACCCAGTTCCGCCCGGTGCGCTCCATCGCCGAGGCGTCCCAGACCGGCCATGGCACCAATGTGATCCGTGGCCTGGCCGTGTCGATGGAAAGCACGGCGCTGCCGGCGCTGATCATCATCGCCGGCGTGCTCGCGGCCTATGGGCTGGCGGGGCTGTATGGCATCGCCATCGCGACCACGACGATGCTGGCACTGGCCGGCATGGTGGTGGCGCTGGATGCCTTCGGCCCGGTCACCGACAATGCCGGCGGCATCGCGGAGATGGCGGGGCTTCCAGCGGAGGTGCGGGTTTCCACCGATGCGCTGGACGCCGTGGGCAACACCACCAAGGCGGTGACGAAGGGCTACGCGATCGGCTCCGCCGGTCTCGGCGCGCTGGTGCTGTTCGCGGCCTATACCCAGGACCTGAACCACTTCATCGCCAATCCGCAGACCTACCCGTATTTCGCCGGGATCGGCGTGCTGAACTTCAGCCTCTCCGACCCCTATGTCGTCGTCGGCCTGCTGTTCGGCGGGCTGCTGCCCTATCTGTTCGGCGGCATGTCGATGACGGCGGTGGGTCGTGCGGCGACCGCGGTGGTGGAGGAAGTGCGGCGCCAATTCCGCGAGCATCCGGGCATCATGACCGGCGCCGAAAAACCCGATTACGGGCGCGCGGTGGACATGCTGACCAAGGCGGCGATCAAGGAGATGATCATCCCCTCGCTGCTGCCGGTGCTGTCACCGATCTTCGTCTTCGTCGTGATCCTGATGATCGGCGGCAAGGCGGCTGCCTTCTCCGCCGTCGGCGCCATGCTGCTCGGCGTGATCGTCACCGGCTTCTTCGTCGCGGTCAGCATGACCACCGGCGGCGGCGCCTGGGACAATGCCAAGAAGTACATCGAGGAAGGCCACTACGGCGGCAAGGGCAGCGAGGCCCATAAGGCCGCGGTGACCGGCGACACGGTGGGCGACCCCTATAAGGACACCTCCGGCCCCGCGGTGAACCCGATGATCAAGATCACCAACATCGTGGCCCTGCTGCTGCTGGCCGTGCTGGCGCATAGCTGAGGGCGGCCCAGGCCATTTGATTAGGGCCGGCGGAGCGATCCGCCGGCCCTTCTTTTTGCGCCCGCCGCTGTGATAGCCTGTCGCTCATGGGCGCCATCCGAACCATCCTGCTGACCGACGAACAGATCGAGGCCGAGCGCCGCCTGACGGAGGCCGGAATCCACGTTGAAGCCGGCGAAATCTTCTCAGCCGGGCTCCGGGCCCTAGCGGAGGAGGCGGTGGTCGAACGCATCATCCGCGAACAGATCGACCCTGTCGCGGAGGCCATGCTGAGCGACCCAGCCGACGCTCTCCCTGCGGATCAGGTCTTCCGCGAACTGCGCGCACGTCTCGGGACGCGTTGAAACGACTGGAATTCACCCGCGCCGCGCGTCAGGACCTGTTCGAGCTTCAGGACCAGATCATCGCAGAGGGCGGGGAGGCGCGCGCCCTCGCCTATCTGGACCGCTTGATGCGGCGCTGCGCGACGCTGGAAGTCTTCCCGGAGGCGGGGCGCCCCAGGGGCACGCATGGCACCCGCAGCCTCGCCTTCGAACGGCGCGTGGTGATGATCTATCGGCTGCGGGGCGAGGCGGTGCGCATCCTCCGCGTGCTGTATGGCGGGCGGGACCTGCCCTGGTAGGGCGTCCTACCGCCCCCTGAACACCGGCTTCCGCTTCTCCACAAACGCCCGCGTCGCCTCCCGGAAATCCTCCGTGTAGGGGAAGCTCTTGCCCGCCTCGTAATCCTCCGCCGTCAGCGGCAGTTCCCCGCGCAGGCGCTGCAGCGCCCGCTTGTGAAAGCGGTTGGCGAGCGGGGCGCCCTGGGCGATGCGGTGCGCCATGGCCACCGCCTCCGCCTGCACATCCTCATCCGCCACCAGGCGCGATAGCAGGCCCTTTTCATAGGCCTCGGCCCCGGTGAAGACGCGGCCTTCCACCAGCAGCTCCATGGCAACGGCATAGCCGACCGATTGCAGGATCGGGTCCAACTCCTCATAGGCATAGAAGATGTTCAGGTTCCGCGCCGGGATGCCGATGCGGGTCGCCGGGCCGCCGACCCGGAAATCCGCCATCGTCGCCAGCCCCGCGCCACCGCCCATGGTCCAGCCGCGGCAGGCGGCGACCACCGGATGGCGGCATACCCGCAGCGACTGGAAGCTGCGGCCGATCTCGGCGGCATAGACCGCTTCCCGCTCCGGCGTCCCGCGCTCCGTCTCGAAGGCGGCGATGTCGGCGCCGGCGCAGAAGGCGTCCTCGCCGGCGCCCCGCAGCACGACGCAGCGCAGGCTGTCATCGGCCGAACAGGATTCCATGGCCTCGGCCAGGGCGATCCACATGGGCAGGTCCATCGCATTGCGCTTGGCCGGCCGGTCGATGGTGAGGATGGCGACGGCGCCATCGCGCGCCTGGGTGATGAGAGGATGGGGCATGGCGGCGACCGTAACGCCGGTGCGGCGGCTCGGCCAGAGGGCGTCAGGCAACCTCCGCTCCCTCCATCCGTTCTGACCCCACAGCCAAGGACATCCCAGCATGACCCAGACACGCACAGACCAGGCGGCCCGCGACAAGGTGTGGGAGCTGATTCGCGACATCGAGGTGGCGACCATGGTGACCCTCGACGGCGAGGGCCATATGCGCGGCCGCCCGATGCGCGCCGTGGAGATGAAGGAATTCGACGGTACGCTGTGGTTCTTCACCGCCGCCGGCTCCCCCAAGGCGGAAGAGATTCGCCAGGATGAGCGCGTGCTGCTGGCCTATGCCGAGCCCTCCGACCAGAACTACGTCTCCGTCTCCGGCTCCGCGCGCATCATCCGCGACGTGGCGCAGCAGAAGGCGATGTGGTCGGAGCCGCTGCGCACCTGGTTCCCCGGCGGTCCGGAAGACCCGAATGCGGCCCTGCTGAAGGTGGAGGTCGAGGGCGCGGAATACTGGGACGCCCCCTCCTCCACCTTGCTGCACGCCTATGGCTATGTGAAGGCGCGCCTCACCGGCGAACCGCCGAAGGCCGGCGAGAACGACAAGGTGTCCTTCAAGCGTCCGGCGTAACACCGGAGAGTTCAGCGACCAGCGCGCCCACCGAGGCGCTGTCCAGCCCGCCACGGCCGGAGGTGCAGAGCGCCTCCAGCATCTGCGCCGTCAGCGCCGTGGCGGGGGCGAAGACGGCGTGGTCGCGCATGGCGGTGGCGGACAGGCGCAAATCCTTGCGCATCAGCTCCGCCCGGAAGCCCGGCGCGAAATTGCCAGCCAGCATGCGGGCGGCGTGATTTTCCATGACGAAGCTGGCGGCGCTGCCGCCGCGCAACGCCTGGCGCATCTTTTCGCCATCCAGCCCCGCCTTGGCGCCCAGCGCCAGGGCTTCGGCCACAGCCAACATGGTCGTCGCCACGATCAGCTGATTGGCGGATTTGCACACCTGGCCGGCCCCGGCCGGGCCGAGATGGGTCAGGGTCTTGCCCATGGCCCGGAAACAGTGCTCAGCGCGGGCGAAAGCCGCCTCGTCGCCACCCACCATGCAGGTCAAGGTACCGTCCAGCGCGCCCTTCGGCCCGCCGGAAACCGGGCTGTCCAGCAGCAGCGCGCCAGTTTCCTCAGCCAGCCGCCGGGCGAATCCCGTGGCGGCGGCGGCCGAGATGGTCGAGAAATCCACCACCACCGTGCCGGGCGCCACGCCCTTCGCCACGCCCTCCGGCCCGAACAGCACCGCTTCCACATCCGGCGTGTCCGGCAGGCAGAGCGCGATGAACTGCGCGCCCCGCGCCGCCTCCGCCGGGCTGTCCGCCCAGCGGGCCCCGGCGGCCTCCAGCGCCGCCGCCTTGCCGCGGCTGCGGTTGGTGACGGTCAGGGCGAAGCCGGCGCGCGCCAGATTGGCGGCCATGGCGGCGCCCATCACGCCGAGGCCAATGAAGGCGGCGGGGGCGGGCGGCTGGATCGTCTCGGTCATGCTGTCTTCCTGGTCAGGTGCGGCGCATCGCGGCGCGGATATTGTCGAGCAGCGTGTCCATGTCGCGCTGGAAGTCGACGCCATTGGCATAGCCATCGGCCTCCCCGGTCTGCTCCATGAAGCGCAGCCAGCCGGGCGCCGTCATGGCCTGGCGGAAACGGTCATGCAGATAGGTCACCATCTCCGGCGTCATCCCCGCCGGGCCGACCCAGCCCTTCATATTGTCCGCCACCAGATCCACCCCCAGCTCCCGCAGCGTCGGCACCTGCGGATAGGCCGGCATCCTTTGCGCGGAGGCGCAGGCCAGCGGCAGGATGTCGCCGGAGGCCGCAAGCCCGCGCAGCTCGTCCGAGGCCTGCACCACCAGATCCACCTGCCCCGCCAGCACCGCCTGCTGCTGCGGGCCGCCGCCGGCATAGGGCACGTGCAGCAGCTCCGTCCCCGTCGCCCGGCCGAGCATGATGAAAATGGAATGCGACAGCGTGCCGACGCCGGAGGACCCATGGGTCAGCGCCTCCGGCCGCACTTTTGCGGCCTCGATCGCCTGCTGCATGGTGGTGAAGCGGCCGCCGCGGCCGCGGGCGCAGATGAAGTGGGCGTTGCGGGTCAGGCGGATGACGGAGGTGAAGGACCGCTTCGGATCATAGGGCAGGTCGCGATGCGCGGGCAGCGAGGTGCTCTCCGACCCGCCGGCGATCAGCAGCGTATGGCCATCCGGCGCCGCGCGGCTGACCGCCTCGGCGGCGATGGCCCCGCCGGCGCCCGGGCGGTTCACCACGACCAGCGGCTGGGGGAACAGCGGCGCGGCGGCCTCCGCGATGCTGCGGGCGATGATGTCGGAGCCGCCGCCCGGCGCGAAACCGACGATCAGCTGGATCGGGCGGGTCGGCTGCCAGCCGGATTGCGCCCTTGCGGCGCCGATGCAGGGCAGGACCAATGGGGCGGCCAGCAGGCCACGGCGGCTCAGCTTCATGGAAGGTCTCCCGGTTGCGGCCGTCTGCGCGGCGCGTCCGGAAACCATGCCGTCCCTGCCAACTGTCGGCAACCTCGCAGGCGCCGTGCGGGGTTCAGTCCCCGTCGTCGGGGATGTTGAGCTGGATGCCGCAGGCCTTGCAATGCACCGCATCCGTATCGTGCCGGCCGAGGCCGCAGCTCGGGCACCGAAAACTCACCTTGATCGGCCGGAACAGCGCCTGCGCCAGTCGCAGGAACAGCGTGACGCCGGCCAGCATGATCAGCACGGTCAGCAACCTGCCGCCCGTCCCCTCCAGCGTGATGTCGCCGAAGCCCGTGGTGGTGAGGGCGGCCACTGTGAAATACAGCGCATCCGCCCAGTTCGCGATGTCCGGGTTGCGGTTGTGCTGCGTCGCATGGACGAGGCCGGTCATCACGGCGATGAAGACCAGCAGATCGGCGGCGGCGATCGGCGCCTCCGGATTGCGGCGGAACACCGGCAGGTCGCGGCGCAGCTTGGCCAGCAGCCGGGCGGAGCGCAGCAGCCGCAGCGTCCGAAGGCTGCGCAAAAAACCCCAGCCGGGGGCGAAGGGCGCCAGCAGGAAGGCCATCACGGCGAGCAGGTCGGCGATGCCGGCGGGGTGCGTGATCTCCCGCCAGGGCCGAGGGCTGGCGCGCAGACGCAGGACCAATTCGGTGCCGAGCACCAGGCCGAAGGCGAAATCGACCAGCCGCAACACCGGCCCCTGCGGCAGGAAGGATTCGACAATGACCCAGAGCAGCGCCGCGAGATCCAGCGCCAGCAGCCCATAGCCGGCGCGGATGCCGACCCGGCCGGCGATCCTGTCGAAGGCGCCGACCTCGCTCGACATCAGCGCGTCGGCTTGGGCGGGGTCACGCCGTAGTCATAGAAGCCGCGACCGGATTTGCGGCCGAGCCAACCGGCCTCGACATATTTTTGCAGCAGCGGGCTGGGACGGTATTTCGGGTCGCCCATGCCTTCCTGCAGCACGCGCAGCACGGCGAGGCAGGTGTCCAGGCCGATATAATCCGCCAGTTCCAGCGGGCCCATCGGGTGATTGCAGCCCAGCTTCATGCCGGCATCGATGGAGGCGACATCGCCCACCCCCTCATGCAGGGCGAAGCAGGCCTCGTTGATCATCGGCAGCAGGATGCGGTTGACGATGAAGGCCGGGTAGTCGGCGGCATAGGCCACCGTCTTGCCCATCTTTTCCGCGAGTGCGGCCACCGCCTGCACCGTCGCATCATCGGTCGCCAGGCCACGGATGACTTCGACCAGCTTCATCAGCGGCACGGGGTTGAAAAAATGCATGCCGACGAAGGCGCCCGGCCGATCCGTCGCCGCCGCCAGACGGGTGATCGGGATGGAGGAGGTGTTCGACGCCACCAGCGCCCCGGCCTTCAGATGCGGCGTGAGGGTCGCGAAAATCTTGTGCTTGATGTCCTCGCGCTCGGTCGCGGCCTCGATCACCAGGTCGCAATCGCCGAAGGCGGCGTAGTCCGTGCTGGTGGAGATGCGCGCCAGGGCGGCGTCGCGGTCGGCCTGGGTCAGCGTGCCCTTCGACACCTGCCGGTCCATGTTCTTGGCCAGCGTGGCCATGCCCTTGTCCAGCGCGGCCTGCGCCACGTCGAGCAGCACCACCGTCAGCCCGGACTGGGCGGCGACATGGGCGATGCCATTGCCCATCTGGCCGGCCCCGATGACGCCGATTTTTTGCAACTCTGCCATCGTGGTCTCCGCCGGGTGGATATGGCGCGCCCTCTCCACCCAACGGGGGAGAGGGATGGAGTGAGGGGGGCTCCCCAGGACAAAGCAATCCCGGTCGATGGTGCCGTCCTCATTCATGGTCTGTGGCGCGGGCGGCGGAGCCCCCCTCACCCAACCCTCTCCCCCCTAAGTGGGGGGAGAGGGCTTAAGCGGGCTACTTCTGGTCCAGGGCGGCTTCCAGCTCCGGGATGATCTTGAAGACGTCGCCGACCAGGCCGTAATCGGCCACCTGGAAGATCGGCGCCTCCTCGTCCTTGTTGATGGCGACGATCACCTTGCTGTCCTTCATGCCGGCCAGGTGCTGGATCGCGCCCGAGATGCCGAAGGCCATGTAGAGCTCCGGCGCCACGATCTTGCCGGTCTGGCCGACCTGCATGTCGTTCGGCGCATAGCCCGCATCGACCGCGGCGCGGGATGCGCCGATGGCGGCGCCGAGCCGGTCGGCGATGCCGTCCAGGATCTTGAAGTTGTCAGCCGAGCCCATGGCGCGGCCGCCGGAGATCACCACCCGCGCGGCGGTCAGTTCCGGCCGTTCCAGCTTCACCAGCTCAGCGCCGACGAAGCTCGACAGGCCCGGATCGGCGGCGGCGGTGGCGGCTTCCACCGGGGCGCTGCCACCCTCGGCGGGCACCGGGTCGAAGCTGGCGGCGCGCACCGTCAGCACCTTCTTGGCGTCGGCGGTCTTCACCGTGGCCAGCGCATTGCCGGCATAGATGAAGCGACGGAAGGTGTCGGGGCCTTCGACGCCGGCAACGTCGGAGATGATCTGCACATCCAGCAGGGCGGCGACGCGCGGCATCACGTTCTTGCCGGCGGCGCTGCCCGGGGCCAGCAGATGGTCATAGGCCGGGGCGAGAGAGACCAGCAGCGCCGCCACCGGCTCCGCCAGCCCTTCGGCGGTCGGGCCGCCATCGGCGACCAGCACCTTGGCCACGCCCGGAAGCTGCGCGGCGGCGGCGGCGTCGGACTGCGCCAGCACCAGCACATGCACATCGCCGCCCAGCTTCTGCGCCGCCGCGACGGTGCTGCGGGTGGGGGTGGAGACGGTTTCGCCGCGATCGGCGAGCACGAGCACGGCCATGATCAGATCACCTTCGCTTCGTTGCGCAGCTTGTCGACCAGTTCGGCGACGCTGCCGACCTTCTTGCCGGCCTGGCGCTTCGGCGGCTCCTCCACCTTCAGCACGGTCAGGCGCGGCGCGGCGTCGACGCCGAGATCGGCCGGCTTCACCGTCTCGATCGGCTTCTTGCGGGCCTTCATGATGTTGGGGAGCGAGGCATAGCGCGGCTCGTTCAGGCGGAGATCCGCCGTGACGATGGCCGGCAGCTTGAGGGAGACGGTCTCAAGCCCGCCATCGACCTCACGGGTCACCTTGGCGGCGCCATCCGCGATCTCGACCTTGCTGGCAAAGGTGCCCTGGCCCCAGCCCATCAGCGCCGCCAGCATCTGGCCGGTGGCGTTCATGTCGTCATCGATGGCCTGCTTGCCCATGATGACCAGTTCCGGCGCCTCCTTGGCGACCAGCGCCTTCAGGATCTTGGCGACGGCGAGCGGTTCCACCACGCCATCCACCTCGACCAGGATGCCGCGATCGGCGCCCATGGCCAGCGCGGTGCGGATCTGTTCCTGGGCCGCGGTCGGGCCGACGGAGACGGCGATGATCTCGGTGGCAACGCCCTTTTCCTTCAGGCGCACGGCTTCCTCGACCGCGATCTCGTCGAACGGGTTCATCGACATCTTGACGTTCGCCGTCTCGACGCCGGAGCCATCCGCCTTCACGCGGACCTTCACGTTGTAGTCCACCACCCGCTTCACGGGGACGAGGATTTTCATTCTGTGCCGGGTCCCTGGTCGTTGCGCGGCGCGCTGTCTCGGCGCCGGGCGCCTTTCGCGGCTGCGAAAGACGTGACGAAAACGGCGCCGACCATAGGGCCGGCGCCTCGCGCGGGCAAGGCGGCGGCGGCCATTCGGGCGCCTGGACCGGTCATCCGACCGGCCCGCCGATCCTAGCCCCGCGCCATCAGCAGCAGCAGGAACAGCACCAGCGTCACGCCCTGCATCGTCACGCGCCAGCGCATCAGGCGGTTGGAACGGGTGCCGCCCCCGGCCTCGCTGCGCGCCAGGCCCAGCATGCCGGCCAGCATCACGCCAAGGGTGGCGAACATGGACACGCCCACAAGGACGGTGAGGAAAGTTGTCATGGACGCCAAGATGGCACGTCCCGCGATGGCGGCAAGCCGCCCGGGCTATTTCCGGGCGCCGGCGATGGCGAAGGCGCCGACCAGCACCGCGACGACGCACATGGCAAAGCCCGCGGCATAGCTGCCGGTCAGGCCGATCAGGCCGGAAAAGGCGGGCGGGGCCACCAGCATGGTCATGCCGAAGGCGAAGGACAGTGCCGCGGTGGCGCCCCCCACCTGGCCCGGCGGGGCCAGCCGCGCGGCTTCCGCCAGCATCACGCCGTTCCAGCCGATCGCGGTGCCACCCATCAGCATCCCGGCCGCGATCACCAGCACCCCCGGCCAGTCCGGCCCGGCGAAGACCAGCGCCACCCCGGCCACCGCCGCGGCCAGGCCGCAGACCGCCATGACCGGCGGGGCGCCGAAGCGATCCGCCAGCACCGCCCAGAAGATGCGCCCGAACACCCCGGCCGCCTGAGCCAAAGCCAGGCGCAGCCCGGCCTCGGCCAGGCTGGTGCCCAGGCTCGCCACCTGGAAGGCGACGAAGAAGGTGGAAAAGCAGAATTGCGCGATGCCGTAGCCGCAGGCCATCACCGTCAGCCGCGCCAGCGCCTTGTCGCTGCGCAGCAGGCTGAGATTGGCCGCCGATTCGCGCAGCACGGCCAGCAGCCCGGCGCTCGCCCCGGGCCGGTCGCGGCCGCCATCCAGCCCGGCCCGCAGCGGCTGGATCAGCAGCGCCACCAGGAAGGCGATGGCCGCCATGCACAGGATGGCGATGCGCCAGCCGGCCAGCAGCGCGATGGCCGGGGCCAAAGCGGCGACCACCATGGCCCCCAGCGGCACCCCCGCCTGCTTCAGGCTGAACACCAGCGCCCGACGCCGCGCCGGCGTATGCGCGGCGATCAGATGGCTGCCGCCGGGCGTCACCGGCCCATGCCCCATGCCGGCCAGCACGGCGGAGGCCGCGAGCGCCGCCGGATGGCCGAGCGCGGCCAGCGCGATGCCGCAGCCCAGAACCACCATGGCGACCTGCAACATCCGCACCCCGCCCCAACGGCGGATCAGCGGCCCGGTCAGCGGCCCGGTCACCAGGGCCCCGGCATAGACCAGGGCGGTGTGCAGCCCGGCCAGGCTCGCCGGCACCCCGGTTTCCGCCGCCATGGCCGGCGCCAGCACCGGCACGGTCAGGAAGGCGCCCATCCCGGCCAGATGCGCCGCCATCAAGGCCAGCATGATCATGGGCAGGGAGGGGGCGTTGGATGTCACCGCCGCATCCTCCGTCGGGATCGGTTGCACCGCAACATGGCGTGACGCAATTCCCTGGATGCGGTGCCGCAAGGATGAAGGGTTGACCGGGGATGGTCGGAAGGGGTTCACCCCCGCATATGCGCGTCCTCCTCCGTCTCCTCCCCCTGCTGGCCCTGCTGCTTGGCGGGCCGGTCCTCTCCCAGACCCCGGCGGCAGCGCCCGCGCCCGCCGCCGCCCCGGCCTCGGCGGAGATGGACCGGCTGCTCGCCACGCTGCGCAACGACGCCGCGCGCGCCGAATTGCTGCGCAACCTGGAAGCGTTGCTGGCCGCGCAGCGCGCCGGCGCCCCGGCCGCGACGCCGGACGCGGCCGCCGCCACCCCCGCGACCCCGCCGGCCGCGCCCGCCGCGGTAGAGGAGCCGGTGCTGTTGGCGCCGAACACGCTGGGCGCGCAGTTGCTGATGGGCGCCTCTCAGCGCCTGCAGAGCATTTCCGAAAGCCTGGTGGCGGCGGCGGAGGCGGCGACGGACCTGCCCTCCGTCGCCCGCTGGGCGTCCGACCTGGCGCGCGACCCGGTCACCCAGACCCGCGTGATCGACGCCGCCTGGAAGCTGATGCTGCTGTTCGGCGCCGGGCTGATCGCGGAATGGCTGGCGCGGCGCAGCCTGCGCCGCTGGTCCGAACGGCTGGATTCCATGGCGCCCGCGGCGGACGACCCCTGGACCTGGATGCGCCGGGTGCCGCTGGTGCTGGCCCGGCTGGTGCTGGACCTGCTGCCGCTGGTCGCCTTCGCCGTCATCTCCTACGGCATGATCGGCGCGGTGCGGCCGCTGCCGACCACCGAACTGGTGCTGCTGACCGCCAACAACGCCTATATCGCGCTGCGGGCGGTGATGGCCGTCTCCCGCATGCTGTTCTCCCCGGCGTCGAGCCATCTGCGGCTGGTGCCCTGCCTGGACGAGACGGCGGCCTATGTCACGGTCTGGGTGCGCCGCATCGCCAGCATCGCCATCTTCAGCTACGCGGTGGCTGAAGCCGGGCTGCTGTTCGGCCTGCCCTGGGCGGCTTACGACGGCATCCTGCGGCTGGCGGCGCTGGTCGTCTCGCTGCTGCTGATCATCGTCATCCTGCAGAATCGCGCCGCCATGGCCGATCTGCTGCGCGCGCCGGAGCTGAAGCCCGGCGACCAGCCGGACCGCATGCGCCGGCTGATGCGCACGCTGCGCGACCGCCTGGCCGAGATCTGGCATCTGGTCGCCATTCTCTGGCTGATGGCGCTCTGGGGCGTCTGGGCGCTGGAGGTGCGGGACGGGTTTGAGCGGCTGCTGCGCGTCTCCCTCATCACCCTGGCCATCCTCGGCATCGCCAAGCTGGTGGATGAGCTGCTGCGGCGGGGCATCACCCGGGGCTTCAGCGTCGGCCAGGATCTGGCGCGCCGCTATCCGGGGCTGGAAGCGCGGGCCAACCGCTACCTGCCCGTGCTGAAGGGCATCGTCAGCGCCCTGATCATGGTCATCACCCTGCTGTTCCTGCTGGAGGCCTGGGGCGTTTCCGCCTTCGCCTGGTTCCGCCGCGGTCAGCTCGGCGCCCGGCTGCTCTCCTCCCTGGTCTCGGTCGGGCTGACGGTGGTGGTGGCCATCACGGTGTGGGAGGTGGCGAATGCCGCCATCCAGCGCTACCTGGTCCGCCTGTCCCGCGACGCCCAGGCATCCCGCAGCGCCCGGGTGCGCACCCTGCTGCCGATGCTGCGCACCATCCTGTCCGGCACCATCATCGTCTTCGTGGCGCTGAACGTGCTGACCGAGATCGGCGTGAATGTCGCCCCGCTGATCGCCGGCGCCGGCGTCATCGGCCTGGCCATCGGCTTCGGGTCCCAGACCCTGGTGCGGGACGTCATCACCGGCATCTTCCTGCTGTTCGAGGATGCGGTGGCGGTGGGTGACGTGGTCTCGGTCGGCGGGCTGTCCGGCGTGGTGGAGCAATTGTCCATCCGCTCCATCCGCCTGCGGGCGCAGGATGGCTCGATCCACATCATCCCCTTCAGCGCCGTCACCACCGTCACCAACATGACGCGTGACTTCTCCTTCGCCGTGCTGGATGTCAGCGTCGGCTATGGGGAGGATACCGACCGGGTGGTGGAGGTGATGCGGGAGGTGGCGGCCGACATCCGCGCCGATCCGAAGTTCAACCCGATCATCCGCGACGAGCTGGAAGTGCTGGGTGTCGAGCGACTGGCCGATTCCGGGGTGCTGATCCGCGCCCGCATCAAGGGCGAGCCGATGGCGCGCTGGAGCATCGGGCGCGAGTTCAACCGTCGCATCAAGCAGCGCTTCGACCAGCTGGGCATCGAGATTCCCTATCCGCACCAGAAGCTGGTGATCGACCGCCAGCAGTCGCGCCACCCTGCGGAGGAAGGAGAGGACTTCCCCGGCGCCGCGCAACCCGCTAAGTCTTAGGGTGTGACGACCTTCCGGATCCTCACGGGCCGAATTACCGGCCCGGCCGCCTGACCCCACACCCCCAGGGTGTGGTCGCGCGCGGCCGGGTGCCTTCACGGTTTTTCGCCCCCGATCCGGAGTCCTTCCCCATGTCCTTCTACGATCCCGAGCCGCTTTGCGCGGCGCGCTTCACCGTCACCGCCGATGCCTTTCCCGGCCTGCTGCCCCGCGTGCTGGAGCCTTTCGCCAAGCGCGACCTGATCCCCGACCTGGTCCGCGCGACGCGGGAGGGAGAGGTGGTGCGGGTGGAGGTGGCGCTGCACGCCATGCCGCTCTGCATGGTGCATCTGGTGGCCGGCAATCTCGGCCAGATCGTCGGCGCCCGGCGGGTGGAGGCGATGGAGGGCCGCGTCGTGCGCCAGATGGAGATGGCAACGGCGGCGTGACCGGCCCCGCCGATTGAACCAAAGGGGTGGCAGGGCGATATGAGGGGTATCATGATGTACCTCCTCGCTCTGATCGTCCCGCCGCTCGCCATCCTGATGTCGGGCAAGCCCTTCCAGTCCGTGTTCAACGGGCTGCTCTGGATCGGCGGCCTGCTGTTCATCCTGCTGCCGTTCGTCGCCGGTCAGGCGGCCTGGGGCATCGCCGTGATCTGGGCGCTGGCCGTGGTGCACGGTCGCCGCAACGAGGCGCGCGACCGGCTGTTGGTGGAGGAAGCGCTGCGCCGCCGGGGCTAACCCCGGCTTACGGCGCCAGCCGCGCAAGCTGCCCGGCCTGCGCGGCGGCGATGGAGGCCTCCGCATCCGCCGGCAGCAGCAGCCGTTCGGCCACCAGCCGCGCGCTGGCCTGGCGCACCGCCGCCACATAGGCCTCCGGCGTCGGATACAGTTCGGCCAGTGAGGGGCGCGGATCGCCGGCCGCCTGGCGCGCTTCGCGGGTTTCGGCGAAGGGCACCACGCCGCCGACCTGGGTGCAGATCTCCTGCGGCCCCTCGGCGCCGGCCTGGGCGTTCCAGCCGACATAGGTGGCGCGCGGCGCCTCGATGATCGGCAGGCGGATGCCACCGATCGCATTCCCGTCCAGCCCGGCGCGGGGCAGGAACAGGGGGTAGCTGCCGCGGACCGTCGGCAACGGCGCCGTCTGCTCCACCAGTTCGGCCCGCACATATTGCCCGCGATAAAGCAGGCCCGGGATGGCCGGATAGACCATGTCCGGCCTGGTCAGCGTGCCGGCGGCGAGCGTCGGGAAGCGGCTGGCAGGCGGCTCCACCCCCTCCCGCACCCAGCGTTCCATGGCGACGATCAGGGCGCGCAGCGCGGGGCCCTGGCTCACCGGGTTCAGCGCCATGCCGCAGGCGGCGACGCGACGCGCCACGGCATTCCACGGATTGCCATGCGGCGCGCCGGTGACGAGATAGGCGCGCACATTGGCCGGCAGGTCGTGGTGATTGCCCTGGGTATCCGTCACCAGCAGGCTCGCCTGGGACCCCCAGAATTCGAATTCCGAATCCATATGCATGATGACGGGGCAGGTGTTGGTCAGGCTGCAGCGCTGCAGGATGCCGTCGCGCCGGCCGCTGACGGCATCGTCCATCACCGCATAGGTGAAGGGAAATCCGAGCACCGGAAACAGCCGATCATATTGCGGCCCGGGATTGCGCCCCGGCTGGCCAAAGCGCGCATTCGTAAAACTGCGGCGCGCGCCGGGGATCACCGGCATCATGCCTTCGAAGACCAGGCGCCCGGCCTCATCCTCATTCATGCCGAAATACAGCAGGTCGCGCAGCACGCGGCCGGATTGCGAAATGCCGAGGCCGATGGCGCGGTCCACGCCGGGCCGCCCCTCCGCCGCCAGCGGATTCTCAGGCCCCGTGGCGCGGCGCAGGAAGGCGGTGACGTCGCGGATCGCGGCCAGGCCGATGCCCGTCACCTGCGGGTCACGGGCAGTGTAGGTCAGCTCATAGAGCGCGCCCGGGGCCATGCCCTCCGGCCGCGTGATTTCCAGCGTGTTGTCGTCGATGAAGGTGAAGCCCAGCCCCGCCGGGGTCTGCCGCTCCATATCCGTCCGCGCGCGGACCGTCAGCCGGGCGCTGGCCCGATCCGCCACCGGATAGCTCAGCGTCACCCGCTGCGGGCTGGTGGCATTCGCAAAAGTCCATTCCTCGCGCGAGGGGCCGGTGATTCCGGCCGCGGTCGGCAGCGCGATGCGCAGCAGATCCGCCCCCGCCGGACTGTCATGCTGCCAGCCTGCCCAGACGAGGGTGAAACCCTGGTCGAGCAGGAAGCCATTGCCCGCATCACCGGGCTGCGTCAGGCGGATACCGGTCGTGCCCTCGCTGTCCTGCACCCAGCCGGGCAGCAGCTTGCGGCCGCGATTCAGCACCTCGAACAGCAGGGTGCCGTTGGGGCGCGCGGGGCGCAGGATGACGACATCGGTGGTCGCTTCCACCCGGCCCTGGGCGTTGCGCGGCGCCCGGTCCAGGTCGACGATCACCGCATTGCGCGGATTGGCGGGGTCGAGCGCCAGGGTCGCCCGCGCCGTGATCTTTTCCGCCGGGCCGCGCGCCCCGAATTCGCGGCCGCCCAGCGCTGGCGCTTCCCGCGCCAAAACCTCGAAGCGCACCACCTCGGCCGAGGCGGGCATGGCCCAACCGGCCACCAGCGCCAGGGCGCCCAGCATTGGCCGTCGCATCATCCCATGTTCCATGGCGTTTCCTCCGCGCTCTGATCCGGCGCTGTCACAGCCATGGTTCCGCCCCAAGCCGCCCCTTGGCAATCCCGCCAGACGCCCGTTCAGCGCAGAAAATCGCCCACCCCCTCGCGAAAGGCGCGGGCCGTCCCCTCCCGCGTCACGTCCCAGAGCGGGTTGTCCACGGCCAGGCGCTGCCCCCCATCCCGCGCCGCGCCGCGCAGCACCACCGGCAGCACCGCCCGGGTGGCGGCCCCCAGCAGGTCGAGCGGGATGCGGATGAAGACGCCATGGTCGAAGCCAGCCGCCCCCAAGCGGCGTTCCGGCGCGTCGGTGAGGGTGGCAAAGCCGCCGATCTCGATGCCGCTGGCAAAGCGCCGGCCGAGCTCGACCGTGCCGCCCCAATCCCCCGCCAGATACCGCCCAGCCCGCGCCACGCCGTACAGATTGTACCAGGGCAGGTCGGCATAGGCGGAGACATGCCCGGTCGTGACCTGATAGCCGAGCACCCCCAGCCGCTGGTCGTCATCCCGCTGCACCACCTGCGCGATATCGACGCCCAACGCCCAGGGCCGATTCTGTGGCCGCCACAGCAGTTCCGCCGAGACGCCGGCGAACATCGGCTCCAGATACCCCGCCGTCACCCGGCCAAACAGATCAGGGCCGAGGCCCTGAATGCGCTCCCCATACAGCGCCGCGATCGCCGTCTCCTGCCGCGCATAGCGGCCGACATCGCTGCGGACATGCGGCAGCGGGCTGTCGGAGGGCGCCGCCCCGCCCAGATTGCCGGCCAGGCCACGCGAAACGCTGCCGGCCAAAGCAAAGCCCCGCCCAAACTCCCACCGCGCCCCCGCCACCGCCGAGGCCTGCCAGCGCAGGGTCCGGCCCGGATCGCCGAGCAGCAGCGCCAGCTGCGGCCGCAACGTCCAGTCCACGCCGCCGCCATCCGGACCCAGATCATCGCCCCCGGCCGCATCGAGCGTGCTGGCGAAGAACAGCTCCTCCGCACTGCCATCGCCGCGGCCTGCCGCCTCCATCGCCCGGCGCGGCAGGGTCAGCCGCGCCACCTCCACCCCCATCTGGCGCCAGGAGATGCGCAGCACCTCCACCTGCGGCGGCAGATGCGGCTGCACCGCCCGCGCCACCCGCCCCGCCGCCCCCGCCAGGCGCCGCTGCCGCCCACCGGCCACGGCAATCCTCGCCTCCACCCCCTGGATCACCACCGACACCGGCCGAAACCCGGCCTCCGTCAAGGCCGATCGAATGGCCTCCTCCGGCGCCATCACCGCCGCCGGGCGCGGCGCCAAGGCCCGCAACGGCGGCACCTCCCGCACCCGATCCGGGTCGATCCGGGCCGAGACCCGAAACAGCAGATCGGTGCCATGCACCCAGTCGAGCCCCGCATCCCAGGCCTCGTTCGACCAATGCAGGCCGTAATTCACCCGGCTCTCCGCCCGCCGCCCCGGCCCGCCATGCCTCCCATCACGCCAGGCATCGCCCGCATATTCGACCTTTGCCCGAAACCCCCCCACCTCGCCCCAAGGCGTCCCCACCTCCGGCAGCGAATACTCCACGCCCCCAAAGGCTGCCGTCTCCCCATCCCGAAAACCCGGCACGCCCGCCAGCGGACTGCCGACATCACCCCCCGTCCCCAGCCGCCCCCAGCCCAATCCCAGCGTCACATCCCATGGCCCGAACCGCTTCGAAGCCACCAGATACTCACCCTGATACCCCCGCCCCCCGAACGCCTCCTGCACCCCCAGCGCCACCGCCGGCCACCCATCCCCCTCCGCCACCAACCGCAGCTTCACATCCCAGGCCTGCGCCGCCACCATCCCCCCACCCGGCGCCTCCACCCGCTCCGCCACCCGCAACCCCGTCTCCAACCACGGCAAAGCCTGCCAATTCACAAAGTGAAACCGCCGGTCCCGCCGCCACGCGCCCCCCGCCTCCACCCCCCCATCCAAGCGAAACCGCGCATTGCGCACCTCCACCAACCCCACCCCGCCGAAGCTGGACCCCGTCCCCGCCACCTCCTGCGCCAAGGCCGTGACGGGCAGAAGCAGCGTGAGGAGGAGGGTGGCGCGGGCGGCTCTGCAGGGGGACGCTGTCCCCCTGCACCCCCTGCCAAGGGGCAGTGGCCCCTTGGAACCCTTTGATTCATGAACGGAAATGGAGAGGGGCCTGAGCGACCGCTGGTTCGGCGCGCCCGTTGGCCCCTCTCCTTTTCCGTTCAAGGTCCTGAGGTCCAGGAGGCCTCTGCCTCCTCGCGGGAGGGTGCAGGGAGGGCAGAGCCCTCCTTGCAAACCACCCACGCCACCCCTCCACCTCAACGCAGCTCCCGCGCGATCACGGCCAGGGCGGCGGAGGAGATGGTGACTTGGCTCAGCACTTGGGTGAGGTCGCGAATGAAGCCCCAGGTTTCGTAGGGGGAGGGGTCTTGGGGGATGACGACGAGGCTGCCGGGGGGGATGGGGGGTCCGCCGGCTTGCCAGGCGGAGAGGCCGGCGGGGCTGGCCTGGCCGTTGGGCAGGACGATGAAGGCGCGGGCGGTGTCGGCGAAGCGTTGGGGGCCGCCGGCGGCGTTGGTGTAGTCGATGGCGCGCCAGCCGGTCCGGAACTGCAGGCTGCCGGGGTTCAGCACGGCACCGACGACGGTGACTTCGTTGGGGCGTTTCGGGATGACGATCAGGTCGCCGGGTTCCAGCAGGATGTCGCGGTCCGGGTGGGCGGCGAGCTGCACGGGGTCGGCTTCCACCACCATGCGGCCGGCGGCCTGGGCCTGGCGCAGGGCGTTGGCGAGTTCGCGTCCGGCGGTGATGGCGCTGCCGACATCGCCGGAGGAGCCGCGCCCGCCGGCCACGGCCTGGCCGGCGGCGACCTGGACGAGGGAGGTTTCGAGGTCGCGGGCGGTGCGGGCGAAACCGTCCTGCTGGCGTTGGCGGACGCTGTCGCGGGTGAAGATGGCGCCGTAGGGGTAGGCCTGGGGTGTCAGGCCGCCGGCGCGGGCGAGCAGTTCGGACAGGCGCTCGCCGCGGCGGATGTCGTAGCTGCCGGGGCGCTGGGCTTCGCCGGCCAGAACCACGGGTCCGGATTCGCGGTCGGAGAATCCGCGCGGGACGCGCAGCACGTCGCGGGGCGACAGGCGCAGGGCGCGGGCCTCGGCACTGCGCAGGTCGATCGATTGGCGCGACAGGCGCTGGGTGCCCGCCTCGCGCGCCAGTTCGGCGGCGGAGAGGTCGGCGCCGTCGGTGGTGCCGCCGGCGGCGGCGAGGACCAGGTCGAGCGCGGTGTTGTCCAGGATGGGAAACAGCCCGGGCTGCCGCACTTCCCCGCTCAGCAGCAGGGCGGAATCGAGCAGCATGCCGAGCAGTTGGGGGTATTCGCGGAAGACCGGCGGGCAGGCCGGGGCGCCGATCTCGGGAAAGCCGGCGCCGCGGGCATGGGCGAAGCGGGCGGGGGCGCTGCGGCTGGCGATGGCGAGCTGTGTGAGGGCGGGGCAGGCGTCGTCGGCCGGGGCCTCGCCGCGCAGGGCGCGCTGCACGGGAGGGCTGGCGAGGAAGGCGATGTCGGATTGGCCGAGCACGATCACCTCGTCGCCCTCGGCCAAAGGCAGGTTCACCTGGCCTTGCAGGGCAAGCGACAGGTCGAAGGGCAGGAAACGCCGGCCGCGCGTGGCGGGGTCCAGGCGCTGGATCACGGCGAGGCGCGGATAGGGGTCGGGCCGCACCAGCCGGGCATCGGTGAGCAGGCCGCGCAGCGTGACACCGCGGCGGCCGAGGGCGCGGGTGACGGGGGCGGCGACATGGCCGGCGAGGCGAAGCTGGTTGGTGACGATCTCGGCGCCCGGCTGCACCAGGATGCTGTCGCCACGCCGCACCAGGTCGCGCGGCCCGATCTCGGTGAAGCTGCGGGCGCCGCCGGCATCGGTGCCCTGCACCAGGTAGCGGTTGCCGGCCGGGCGCAGCGGGTCCCCGGCCAGGCGCAGCACGGTCGCGAGCGGCGCGGAGGTGGCACCGGCGGGCAGTTCATAGATGCCAGGGCGGGTGACCTCGCCGGCCACGGCGACGACGCTGCCAAGGGGCGGCACCAGGATGCGCTCCCCCTCCCGCAGCGTCAGGTCCGCGTCGCCCCCCTCCCCGCTCAGCACGGCGTAGAGGTCGATGGTCCGGCGGCCGTGCGGGCCGTCGATGCGGATGGCGCGCAGGCTGCCGGTGCGGCGCGGCCCGCCGGCCTGGATCAGCGCATCGAGGGCGGAGGACAGGGCGGTGACCGCCTGCATGCCCGGCCGCTGCACTTCGCCGGCCACCAGCACGCTGATCTGGCGAACCTGGCCGATGGACAGGAAGGTTTCGGTACCCGGCATGTCGCGGGCGACGCGGGCTTCGAGGTCGGCGCGCAGCGCGCCGAGGGTGCGGCCGGCGGCGGGGATGGGCGGCAGGTCGGGGGTCAGGATGGTGCCGTCCCGCTGCACGCGCAGCGTCAGCGTGGCGCGGGTGCGGCCGCGCAAGGCGAGCACCAGCTCATCCTCCCGCCCGATCACATAATCCTCCGGCAGGGCGCCGATATGGCCGGGGCCGCGGGCGCCGCCGCCAAAGCTGTCATAGCCGAACTGGCGCAGCGGCAGGCCAAGGCGGCCGGCGAAGAAGGCCTCGGTATGGGACAGGTCGCTGGGCAAGGAAGGGCTGGCGGCCGGGGGCGGGCTGTCGGCGGGTAGAGGCGTGCGGCCGGCAGTGGCGTCGCGCATGCGATTCAGGATGTCCTGCTGCGCGGCCGGCGGCAGGGTCGGCACCGGCAGGCCACCGGGCAGCAGCGCGGGCAATGAGGGGGGCGCCAGGGCCGATCCCTCCGGACTGGTCTGCGCCCGGCCGGGTGCCGGAGCCAGGGCCACCAGGGCGGCCATGAGCCAGGGCCTCAGGCGGGTCGAACGGCGTATCGGTTGCTGCCTCACCACAACTCCTGGATGAATTTGCTATCCACCGTTACGCCTGCATGCATCATACGCAGCGATTCATGTCTGACCAGATCCTCATCAATCCTTTACGAAAGGATGGGCCAGGCCGGCGTCTCCAGCGCTGGCGGCTGACCCTTGCGGCCGCCTGGGCGCTCGGTCCGCGGCCCGTCGGGCTGATGCTGTGGCATCGCAGCCTGATGGCCGCCGGCCTGCCCCAGCGCGCGCTGGCCCATGCGGCGGCGCCCGCCGGGCGCTTCCTGCCGACGGCGCCACCGCCGCCGCCGCATCTTCCGGCAGGCGAGGCCGATCGGCTCATCGCCGCCGCGCGCGCCCTGCCGGCGCGGCCGGACTGGCACGGCGGCCACGACGCCGCCGCGCCATCCCTGGGCCTCGACCTGTTCGCCGCCGGCGACATCCGCCCCGTCTGGGAGGCCAGCCGTTTCGCCGACCTGCTGCTGCTGGTGCAGGCCGCCCGCCTCGATCCGGCGGGCGAGCATCTGGCACAGGCGGAGCGGCGGCTGGCGGATTGGTGCGCCCAAAACCCCGCCTTTCGCGGCCCCGCCTGGGCCTGTGGGCAGGAGGCGGCGTTGCGGGCGCTGTCCCTCGCTTTGGCCCTGCTTCTGCTGGGGGCGGAACAGAACCCGCCGCCGGCCGCGCGCGACCTGCTGCGCCTCTGCACCCGGCGCATCGCCGCGACGCCGGCCTATGCGGCGGCACAGGACAACAACCACAGCATCTCGGAACCCGCCGGCGCCTTCGCCTGCGCCCTGCTGTTGCGCGATGCGGCGGGGACGGCGCGAGCCGCGCGGCGGCTGGCGGCGGCGGTGGCGCGGCTGGTGGCGCCGGATGGTGGCTTCGCACAGGTCTCGGCCGGCTATGCCCGGCTGGCGCTGGATGTGCTGGCGGTGGCGGAGCTTTTGCGCGCCCGGCTTGGCGCCCCGCCCTTTCCGCCCGTGCTGCGCGCCCGCGCCGCGGCGCTCACCGCCTGGCTGCACCAGCTGGTGGCGCCGGAGGATGGCTCCACCCCGGCGCTGGGGGTGGAGGATGGCTCGGCTTTCGCCGATCTCGGCCTGCATGGCCCGGCCGATGCACGCGGCAGCGTGGAGCGTGCGGCGCGGCTGTTCGCCGATGCCGGCGCGGATCTGCCGGAAGATGCCGGCTGCGCCTGGCTGGGCCTGCCCCTGCCGGCGGCACGGCTCGACCGGCCCGCGCGCTGGCGCGCCGCCGGCAGCATGGGCTGGGCGGAGGCCGGCGCCACCGCGCTGCTGCGCCGCGGCCCGCTGCGCTTCCGGCCGGCGCAGTCGGATCTGCTGCATCTGACGCTGCGCGACGGCGCCCGGATCGTGCTGCGGGATGGCGGCACCGGCGCCTATAACCCGCCCGCCCCGTGGTGGCCGGCAGCCCTGGCGGAGGCGGAGGCGCATAATGCGGTGGTGTTCGACGATCGGCCGCCGATGCCCCGGCTCGGGCGCTTCCTCTTCGCCCATTGGCCGCGCCTACGCGACCTGCCGGATGGCGCCGCCCGGCGCGACGCCGACGGCCATCGCCATGCCCGGCGCATCGCCGTGCAAGGCCGGGTCTGGACGGTGACGGATGAGATCGCCGGCCGCTTCCGCACCGCCGCCTTGCGCTGGCGCCTGCCGCCCGGGCCTTGGCGGCTGCTGCCGGATGGCGCCACGGACGGTGCCTTGCGCCTGCATATCACCGCCGATGTCGATCCGGTCCTGACGCTGGAGGGTGGCTGGGAAAGCCGCGCTTATGGCCGCATCGCCCCCTGCCCCGTCCTGCTGGTCCGCCTCACGGCCCCAGCCACGCGCGTGACGACATTAATTCATCTGCCGTGAGTATCGGGGGTTGTGTTTAGGTTGATTCGTTAACATTCTGCCGCCTCTTGGAGGGGCGCCATGCCGCTGGAGATGCTGGTCGGAGGGCTTTGGCGGGTCCGTTGGCGCGTCGCCCTGCTGGCGGTAGTGCTCCTGGGCGCTGGCGCGGCGGCGGTGCTGTCCTGGCCGCGCAGCTTCGTGGCGGAGGCGCTGGTCGCCCCCTCCGAAACCACGGGCATCGCCACCTCCTCCCTGCTCTCACCCTCCCCGGCCTTTTCCGGCCTGCTCGACCCGCGGCCCACCGGCAATTTCGCGATCTATCTGGGGGCGCTGCGCTCCGCCGAGGCCGCCACCATGCTGGCGGAAACGACTCCCCTGCTGGCAGAGCTGACGCTGCGCCGGGCGTCAGGGCCGTTGGGCGCGCTGCGTGAGGTGCTCGGCCTGCGGGCCTCGGCCGATCTGGACGATGCGCGGGCCTGGCTGGCGCGCCATCTGGCGGTGACCCAGACGCTCGGCGCGGTGACCTGGACCCTGGCCCTCGCCCATCCGGACCGCGACCAGGCGCTGGACGCGCTGCGCCGGCTGCATGCCTTCGCCGAAGCCAAGGTCCGCGCCGATCTGGAAGACATGGCCCGCCGCCGCATCGCCGCGCTGGATGCCCGGCTGGCGCGGGAGACCGATGTCTATATCCGCCAGTCGCTGTACGAAATGCTCGCCCAGCAGCAGCGCGTCGGCCTGGTGGTCGCGGCGGATGAGGCGGTGGCGGCGCGGCTGGTCTCCGCGCCGATGGTCGAGCAGCGCCCTTCCCTGCCCAACCGTCCCTTGCTGCTGCTGCTGCTTCTGGCCGCCGCGCCGATGGCCGCGTTGGCGATCGCCAGCGCAAGCCTGCTGCTGGGCGCCGCGCTGCCCGTCTCGCCACCGCTTCTGGAGGTGGCGGAGTGAGGGCCCTGCCGGCGATGGTGGGGTTGGTCGCGGCGGTGCTGCAGATGGCGGGGGCGCTGAAGACGGCGCCGCCCCTGGCCGCGCTGCCGCTGGACCTGACCTTGCTGAGCCTCGCTTTGCTGCTGCCGCTGCTGGCGCTGCTGCTGGCGACGCGGCGCTGGCTCGTGGCGCCGGCGATCGCCCTACCGGTCGTCGCCGCCGCGCTGCTCTGGCTGTGGCTGGTGGTGGCCGGCGCCTGGTCCCCCTCCCGCCTCATCCTGGCCCAGAAGCTGCCGGAGCTGGTGCTGGCCGGGCCGGTCATGCTGGCGGCCGGGCTGCTGGTGGGGGCGGAGCCGGTGGCGCGCCACGCCTTGTGCGGCGCCAGCCTCGCCATTGGCCTGATCCTGGCCGGGCTGATCCTGTCCGGCACTTCCGCCGGCCTGGCTGGGCTGCTGGAGGAGCAGGCGCGGGTGCATCACCAGCTCGCCGGCCTCGCCCTCGCCACGGCGGCGGCGCTCGCGGCACTGGCGGCGGTGGAGGCGCCACATCCCTTGGCCCGGCTCGTCTGGCTGGCGGCCTTGGCGGCGCTGGCCATGGCGGCGCTGCTGCCCGGCGGCCGCACGGCGCTGGCGGCATTGCTGCTCGGCGCGGCCCTGGCGCCCCTGTTGCGGCTGCGACCGGCGCAGGGTCTTGGCTGGCTCTGCCTAGTGCTGCTGGCCCTGGTGGCCGGCGCAGCGTGGCTCGCCGTGCGTCCCGACTGGGTTTCGGGGCTGCGCACGCTCGAAAGGCTGACCGCCGAGCCGGCGGGGCTGGAGGCGCGGCAGGTGCTGTGGTCGGAGGCGCTGCGCTGGGCCGGGCTGGCGGCGCCCTGGGGCCTCGGCACCGGCGGCTTCACCATCGCGGCCGGCCATGGCGAATGGCGCGGCCTCTACCCCCACAACCATGCGCTGGAAGCGCTGGCGGAAGGCGGGTTGCCCGGGATGCTGCTGTGGTGCGGTGCCTTCGGCGGGGCCGCTTTGGCCATGTTCCGCCTGGCGCCGCGCGTGGCGCCAGCGCGGCGGGCGCGGATCGCCGCGCTGGTGCTGCCGGTGGCGCTGACCATCCTGGTCTCCACAGATCTCGGCAACCGCATGGCCTGGTTCGCCCTCGGCCTCGCGCTGAGCCTCGGGGTCACGGCCCGCCCCGCCGATGTATGAGCGCTTCGGCAAGCGGGTACTGGACATCGCCGTGGCGGCGGCACTGCTGCTGACGCTGGCGCCGGTCTTCGCCCTGGTGGCGCTGGCGGTGGCGATCGCCCTCGGCCGACCGCTGATCTTCGTGCAGGCGCGGGCCGGGCGCGGCGGGCTGGCCTTCCCCCTGCGGAAGTTCCGCAGCATGGCGCTGGGCGATGCGCCGGATGCCGAACGCCTGGGCGGCTTCGGCCGGGCCTTGCGGGCCAGCGGCCTGGATGAGTTGCCGCAACTGCTCCATGTGCTGCGCGGCGAGATGAGCCTGGTCGGCCCGCGACCGCTGCCACCCGCCTATCTGCGGCTGTACTCGGCGCGACAGGCGTTGCGGCTGGCGGTGCGGCCGGGGCTGGTCGGGCCGGGGGTGGCGGCCGGCCGCAATGCCGTGCCCTGGCCGCAGCGGCTGGAGCTGGACGCGGCCTATGCCGCCAGCCCGCCCCGGCTGGGCCGGGACCTGGAGCTGGCCCTGCGCAGCCTGGGCGTTCTGTTGCGCGGCCAGGGCGTCACCGCGCCGGGCCATGCCAGCATGCCGGCGCTGGGGACCTACCCCGGCGCGCAGCACGTCTCGCGCGAATCTTCTGTTGTCGCACACCAAAAAGTGTGAATTAACTATTCTTCTATCAACCATTTGGTTTTCATGGGATCTCCGCCACAGCCCCCCTCCGCCAGCGTGCTGCCGTTCCTCCGGCCGAGGCCCGCTGCACGGCTGGCATTGTCCCCGCCGCATCTGGGCGGTGGAGAGGCGGAGGCCCTGCGGGCGACCCTGGACTCCGGTTGGCTGGCACCCGCCGGGCCGACCCCCGCCGCCTTCGAACTCGCCCTTTCCGCCGTCACGGGCTTCGCCGCGACGCTGGCCACCACCTCCGGCACCGCCGCCTTGCATCTGGCCTACCACGTGCTGGGCGTGGAGCGAGGGGACGAGATCTGGGCGCCCGGCCTGACCTTCATCGCCACCGTGGCACCCGCCGTGCAGATGGGCGCGATCCCGCGCTTCCTGGATGTCACCACGACGGGCTGGACCCTCGATCCCGGCCTGCTGGCGGAGGAACTGTCCGCCGCCGCACGCCGCGGCCGGCTGCCGCGCGTCGTGGTGCCGGTGGATCTCTACGGCCAGTGCTGTGACCTCGACGCCATCCTGGCCGCCTGCGACCGCTGGGGCGTCAAGGTGCTCTGCGACAGCGCCGCGGCGATGGGCGCGCAGCAACGCCGCGGCCGCCACGCCGGGCGGGGCGCGCATCTCGCCGCCTTTTCCTTCAATGGCAACAAGATCGTCACCACGGCGGGAGGCGGCGCCCTGGCCGGCGACGACCCCGCGCTGCTCGCCCGCGCCCGTCACCTGTCCCGACAGGCGCGGGAACCCTCGGCGCATTACGAGCATGAGACCACGGGCTATGCCTATGGCCTGTCCTCCGTCCTCGCCGCCCTCGGCTTGGCGCAGCTGCGGCTGCTGGAGGCGCGGGTGCAGCAGCGGCGCGCCATTTTCGCGCGCTATGCCACGGCGCTGGGCGACCTGCCCGGCCTGTCCTTCATCGCCGAACCCGGCTGGGGCCGCGCCAATCGCTGGCTGACCGTGGCGCTGTTCGACGCCGAGGCCTTCGGCGCGGACCGCGAGGCGGTGCGGCGGGCGCTGGAGGCGGAGGGTGTTGAAAGCCGCCCGGCCTGGAAGCCGCTGCCGCTGCAACCGGCCTTCCGCGACGCGCCGCGGGCCGGCGGTGCCGTCGCCGCCGGGCTGTTCGAACAGGGGCTGTGCCTGCCCTCCGGCAGCGGGATGACGGAGGCGGAGCAGGCCCGCGTCATCGCGGCGGTGCGGTCCTGTGCGCGGATTTGACGATCAGGCCTTCGACCCGGCCGGCCCGACGCCAGATGCCGGGGCGGGGCTGCGCATCCTGTATCTGCATCAGCATTTCTCCACCCCCGCCGGCAGCACGGCCACCCGCGCCTTTCACCATGCCGGCGCCCTGGCCAGCGCCGGCCATCGGGTGACGATGGCCTGCGGCCGCTATGACGGCGCGGCCACAGGCCTGTCCGGCCCCTTCCGCCATGGCCGCCGCGAAGGCGAGGTGGCGGGGTTCGAGGTGGTGGAATTCGACATACGCTGCGGCAATGCCCAGGGGCTGTTGGCGCGCAGCCTCGCCTTCCTGCGCTTCGCGCTGGCCGCCAGCCTGCTGGCCTTGTGGCCACGGCGGCAGGGTGCGCGGGATGCCGGTCCGTGGGACCTGATCATCGCCTCCTCCACCCCGCCCACCGTGGCGATCCCGGCCCTGCTGGCGCGGCGGCTGCGCGGCACGCCCTTCATCTTCGAGATCCGCGATCCCTGGCCGGAATTGCCGGAGGCGCTTTCGCGCGGTGGCGGCGCGGTACCCGGGCCGTTGCTGGTGCTGCTGGGGCTTCTGGCCAATGCCGCCTGCCGCCGGGCCGCCTGCGTGGTGGCGCTGACCGAGGGGATCGGGCGCCTCGCCTTGGAACGGGGCGCCGATCCGGACCGGCTGCGCGTGCTGCCGCAGGGCGCCGACCTGGTGCTGTTCCACCCCAGCATTCCCGGCTGGCGCCCGGCGGAGGTGGCGCCCGGGGAAGTGCTGGCCGTATATGCCGGGGCGCATGGCCCGGCCAATGGCCTGCATCAGTTGCTGGATGCCGCCGCGCGTCTGCGCCACACCGGGCTGCGCCTGGTGCTGGTGGGCGACGGCGCGCAGAAGCCGGAGTTGATGGCGCGCGCGGCGGCCGAGAAGCTGCCTGTCCTGTTCCTGGACCCGATGCCCAAGGTGCATCTGGCGCGGCTGCTGGCCGCGGCCGAGATCGGCCTGCTCTGCCTGGCGCCGGTGCCGGAATTCGCCGAATGGACCGCGCCGAACAAGCTGGCGGAGGGCCTCGCCTCCGGCCTGCCGATGGTCACCAACCTGCCGGGCCGCGCCGCGCGGCTGCTGGCCGCGGGGGGCTGTGGCCTGAGCGTGCCGCCGGGCGATGCCGATGCGCTGGCCGGCGCGCTGCTGGCCCTGGCCACCGACCCACCACGCCGCCTGGCCATGGCACGCGCGGCGCGCATCGTCGCGGAGCGCCATCTGGACACAAGGCGCATCGCCAGGCGGCTGGTGGCGGTGGTGGAGGCGGTGGCGGGCCACCGGCCCAGCCGCGCCATGTCCCCCGACAGCCGCGCCGCCGCCTGACATGGACGAGGCGAAATGTGCCGCACCTTTGGTGCTGATGCTGTCCGCCGCGCATCCGGCGGAGGATGTGCGGATCGTGGCGAAGGAAGGTGCGGCGCTGGCCGGTGCGGGATTCGCGCTGCGCCACCTGGCCCCCGCGCGCCCCGGCCCGCCGCCACCGCCATGCCGGCATGGCGTGGCGTTGGAAACCTTCCCCAGCGCGCCGGGCTGGGCCGGCCGGCTGCGCGGCATTCCAGCTTTGGCGCGGCGCGCCGCCGCCGCGCGGCCGGCGGTCATCCATGCGCATGAGCCGGATAGCTGGCTGGCGGCGCTGATCGCGGCACGGCGCTGCGGCGCGCGGGTGGTGCTGGATGTGCATGAGCACTACCCCTCCCGCCTCGACCCGCATCTGCCGGGGCCGTTGCGCGGCCCGGCGCGGGCGGCGCTGCGGCTGGTCTGCCGGCTGGCGGCGGCGCGGGCGGATGCGGTGGTGGTGGCGAAGGATGGGCTGGCCGGGGATTACGGCGGCGATGCGCGCTGCACCCCGGTGCGCAACTATGCCAGCCCGGTCGCCGTGGCGCCGCGCCAGCATGTCGCCGGGCCGCCGACCCTGCTGCATCTGGGCGCGCTGACCCGCAGCCGGGGTGCACTGCTGATGCCGGATCTGCTGGCGGCCCTGCCCGGGGCGCGGCTGCGCCTGATCGGCCGCTTCACCGATGACAGCGAACCCGCCTTCCATCGCCGCGCCACCCAGCTCGGCGTCGCCCGGCGGATCGAGGCGCTGGGCTGGATGCCGCGGGAGGCCGCGCTGCAAGCCGCCGCCGGCTGCGACATCGGCCTGGTGCTGTTCCAGCCCGGCGTCGAGAATCACCGGCTGGCGCTGCCGCACAAGCTGTTCGACTGCATGCTCGCCGGCCTGCCCGTCATCGTGCCGGATTTCGCCGAGGAAGTGGCGGCGGTGGTGCGGGAGAGCGGCTGCGGCCTGGTGGCGGATGTCAGCAACGCGGAAAGCCTCGCCGCCGCCATTCGCCAGCTTTCGGATCCGGCCCTGCGCGCGGAGCTCGGTGCGCGCGGTCGCCACGCCGCGCTGTGCCGCTTCGGTTGGGGGGCGGAGGCGGCGCGGCTGGTGCGGCTGTACCGCCGCCTGCTGACGGCGCCTCTGCGGGACGCGCCCGCCGCCGCCATGGCCCCGGTCCGCCTGCCCTCCTGAGCTCAGTCCACGCGGATATTCCCGGCGCGGATCACCTCCCGCCACTTGTCCAACTCGGCGCGGATCATCTGCGTATAGGCCTCGGCGCCCAGCGTGCCGGGGCGCACGCCGATGCGGCCGAATTTCTCCGCGATCTCGGGGGAGGCCATGGCGCGGCCCATCTCCTCCTCCCACCGCGCCTTCACCGCGGGCGAAATGCCGGGGGCGGCGGAGAAGCCGAACCAGTTGGTCGAGGCGACGCCCGGAAAACCAGCCTCCGCGAAAGTCGGCACATCCGGCAGGGCCGGGGAGCGTTCGGCCTCGCTGGTCGCGATCGGGCGCATGCGGCCGGCGCGCAGATTGGGCAGGGCGGTGGGCAGGCTTTCCATCAGCGCCGGAATCTGCCCGCCCATCACATCGGTCATCGCCGGCGCCGATCCGCGATAGGGCACATGGGTCAGCTCCACCCCGGCGGCGCGGGCCAGCAATTGCCCGATCAAATGGTTCATCGTGCCATTGCCGCCGGAGCCGTAGTTCATCTCCCCCGGCTTCGCCCGTGCCTGGGCCAGGAATGCCGCCAGGTCCGGTGCCGCGACATTCGGTCCCACGGCCAGCACACTCGGAAAGGTGCCGATCAGGTGGATATGCGTGAAATCCGCAACCGCGTCGTACGGCACATTGGCATAGAGCACCGGCCCGATGCCGTGCGAGGCGGCGTTGGAGATCATGACCATGTGCTGGTCGCCGCGCGCCTTGGCCAGCAGGTCGCTGCCCAGCATGCCGCCGGCGCCGGGGCGATTTTCCACCACGATGGGCTGGCCGAGCCTGGTGCCGAACCACTCCGCCAGGATGCGGGACAGGATGTCGGCCGCGCCGCCCGGCGGGAAATTCACGATCCAGCGGATCGGCCGCTCCGGCCAATTGGCCTGGGCGCGGGCGATGGAAGGCGCGGTGAGGCCCAGGGTGGCGCCGAGCAACAGGCGGCGGCTGAGGGTGGATGGGTGCGACAAGGCTCTTCTCCCGATTCTGGATCCGGTGATCCGTCGGGGGTCGGCAAAGCAAAGCCGGTGCCGTAGAGGATGAAGGCGCCTGATTCGCCGCCCCCGCTCGCTTACGGAGACCCCGCATGGAATTCGACCTTCTGCTCCACCAGGTCCGGCTGCCTCATTCGGCTGCAACTGACCCGTTGATGGACATCGGCGTGCAGGGCGGCCGCATCGCCGCCCTGGCGCCGCGGCTGGAGGGTTCGGCGCGGGAACAGGTGCAGGGCCAGGGCCGGCTGGTCTGCGCGGGCTTCGTGGAAACCCACATCCACCTCGACAAATCCTGCCTGTTCAACCGCTGCGACTGCGAGACCACGCGCTTCCCGCATCTGGCAATGGAGCGCGTCTCCGCCATCAAGCCGCAGATCACGGTGGAGGATGTGACGGCGCGGGCCGCCGCGACGCTGGAGAAATGCGTGCTGCACGGCTGCACGCGGATGCGCACCCATGTGGAGGTCGACCCGCGCATCGGCCTGCGCTTCTTCGAGGGTGTGAAGGCGCTGATCGACAGCTACGCCTGGGCCGTCGATGTCGAGATCTGCGTGATGCCGCAGGAAGGCCTGACCAACAATCCCGGCACCGACGAGCTGATGGTCGCCGCGCTACGCGCGGGCGCGAAGGTGGTCGGCGCCGCGCCGAACTACGACAGCGACCGCGCCGCGCAGATCCGCCGGGTGTTCGAGATGGCGCGCGAATTCGACGTCGACATCGACATGCATCTCGACAGCGGCATCAGCGGCGACGATCTCGACACGCATCTGGTCTGCGATCTGACGGAGCAATATGGCTGGGGCGGCCGCGTCGCCATCGGCCATGTCACCAAGCTGTCCACCATGAAGCCGGCGGATGTGGATGTGGTGGCGAAGCGCATGGCGGATGCCGGTGTGGCGCTGACGGTGCTGCCGGCGACGGACCTCTATCTCGGCGGGCGCCACAGGGATGCCGACGTGCCGCGCAGCGTGGTGGATGCGAACCGGCTGGTGGAATCGGGCGTGGTCTGCTCGATCTCCTCCAACAATATCCAGAACCCCTTCACGCCGTTTGGCGACGGGCAGTTGATCCGGCAAGCGAGCACCTATGCCAACATCATCCAGCGCGGCAATCCGGCGGATGTGCGGGCCGTGTGGTCGATGATCACCGACAGCTCCGCCCGGTTGTTGCGGCAGGACGATTACGGCATCCGCGAAGGCGCGCCGGCCGATCTGGTGGTGGTGGATGCGACGGATGAGGTGGATGCGCTGCGCAGCTTCGCGCCGGTGCTGGACGCCTTCAAGCGCGGCCGCCGGACGGTGACGCGGACCCCGGCGGTGCTTCACCGGCCGGGGTGAGGCAGGCACTACCACTCACCCAACCAGCCCCAGGCGTCGCGGCAGTGCCGCGACTCAGCGTGTTCAAACGCCGCATGAAGGGCGTCTATCAGCACTGCGCTGCCAAGCATCTGCACCGCTACGTCGCGGAATTCGACTTCCGCTACAACAACCGGAGGAAGTTGGGCGTAAATGACGCGGTCAGGACAGCGGGCGCACTCCGCGCATTGTCGGCAAGCGGCTGACTTACAAACAGCCAGTTGGTCGAGCGCGCTAAAGAACGCAATTGACAAGCAAAATCAGACGAATCATGGTCTGAACACAAAGCGGGGCCGGTTTCCCGACCCCGCCAACGGTTGACGCGCTCAAGCAAGTGGAACGCGATCATGACTGAATGCGCCAAAATAGACGATCAGGCGGGCAGTTTTGCTGCCGCCGCTCGCGCTATCGGCGCCGATGAAGGCGAGGACGCCTTCCGCGCTAAGCTGGCCGTGATCGGGCATCAGAAGCAGCATCTGGATCAACTGAGAGCGGCATCAACACCTGACAATTCAAAGACGCGAAAGCCTGGCGGTTGAAAGCGTCTCGGACGGATGCGTTGGCGCAAGAGCGTGAGGAAGCGAAGGCCCTTGCGCTCTTCCTGGAGGCGTTCTTCGACCGCTACATGACCGACGGCAAGCCTGTGCCGCCTGAAGTTCATCCAATGCGTGTTCTGGCCAGGATGGCTGAGAGGGCGCCCAAGCGCGCCCTTGCCGGTGTCCGAATGGCTGTTGCCGATTGCCTTGAAGTTTCAAAGCATTGGACAGACGCAAAGGTACAGGAGGCCGATGAGGCACTGAGCGCGGCAGGCGCACCGCGGCTGACAGATGTGCGACGCCACGTCACGGCACTTCACGCGCGACGATAAACGGCTCGTATTCGCCAAGTACATAATGCCTTTTTTGATCAGTGGTGAATGAAGACGGGGCAGCGGGCGCGGCGCAGCAGTTCATGCGTGGCGCTGCCCGTGAACAGCCGGCGCAGGCCGCTTTCCTCGAAGGAGCCCACCACTAGCAGCCGCGCGCTAAGCCCCTCGGCCTCGGCCAGCAGCAGATCGGCCGGGCGGTCGCCCACCATGGCGAGCGGCGTTGCCTCCAGCCCGTGATGGCGCAGATAGGCGCAGCCCTCCTCCGCCATCGCCAGCGCCGCGGCTCGGTCCTCGGCGGCGGAGGCGACGCGCACCGGCGCGCCCTCGGCCAGGCCCAGCAGGGCAAAGAGTTGCAGCGCCGCCATGGCAGGGATGGAGGCATCGTAGCCGACCAGCACCGGGCCTTCGGCCGGCGCCGATTCGGGTGGGATGACCAGCAGCGGGCGGGCGCCGTCCATCAGCAGGCGCTCGATCACCGGCGCCACGCCATCCTCCGTGGCTTCCAGGCCCAGGGTGCTGTCGCGGCCGATCACCAGCAGGTCGTGGGTGGCGCCGGCGCGCAGCAGGGCGGCTTCCGGCGCATCTTCCAATTGCAGCTCGGCATAGGGGTGGCCGGCGGCGGCGGCAGCACAATCGGCCAGTGCCAGCGCCGCATCTTCCCGCGCCCGCTTCACCAGCGCGGCGTCGCGCTTCGCCTTGAAGGCGGCGCCGCCGATCGGGACGAATTCGTGCTCGCTCTCGGTATGCGGCCGGTCCAGCACCACGGCGGCAGTCATCGCCGCGCCGCTGCGGCGGGACAGAGCGAAGGCGGCATTCTGGGCCGCCTTGGCACCGGGCGTGTCATCCAAAGCGACCAATAGGCTGCGCAGCATGCGGGGGCTCCTTCTGCCGCGCGATCCTAACGCAGGAGAGTGCGCCGCGGCACCCCGCCCTCAATGGCAGGCGGCGCAGCTTCGGGTGGCGAGGCGGCCCACCTCCCCCTGCACACCCGTACCCTGCACCAGCAGCCAATGGCCCAGCAGCGCGACACCCGCCAGCACCGCCAACAGACCGACCAGTCTCAGCATGGGAAGACCCTCCGCTGTCGGCCGCAGGCTATCAGCCCGGCGGGCCGGGCGGAAAGTTACGGCTGCGGGAAGCCCGCCGGCAGCAGCCCGGCCGCACCCAGCAACCGCAGCGCCGCGTCGCGCCGGAAGTCGCGCAAGGCGGCCAGGTCGGGCGCCTGGGTGTGCAGCGCGAAGGCCACAGGCGGCGCGGCGTCGCGCCGCAGGAAGCCCACATACCAGCCCTCCGCGCCCGGCCCGGGGCGGCGCGGGCCGGCACCGGTCTTGCCGTGCAGCGTCAGGCCGGGTGCGACGCCGGCCAAGCCCGCTTCCTCCAGCGCTGCCAGGCTGGCGGGCGCGACGCCGAGACGGCCTTCCAGCAGCGCAGCCAGGAAGGCCACCTGTTCCCGCACCGAAATCCGCAGCGTGCCATCCAGCCAGAAACGGTCAGAGCCCTCCGGCACCGCGGCATTGCCATAGCCCCAGCGCGCCAGCGTGGTGCGGTAGCGGGCCGTGCCGACCTGCCGTGCCAGGTCCTGGAAGTACCAGACGGTGGAGGCCCGGAAGGCCTCACCCAAGGTCTGGTCCCGGCGCCAGGCGGCCGGCCAGTACGGCGCGGCGGGTCGGCGGGCGGGGTCCCAGCGCCGGGCCGCGGCGAGATCGCCGGCGATGCCGCTTTCCAGCGCGATCAGCAGGTTGGGGATCTTGAAGCTGGACCATGGCGTGTGCCGCGCATCGAGCGCGCTGCCGGCCAGCATCCAGGCCCCGGGGCCGCCGACCTCCCGCGCCAGAAAGCTGACCTGCCGCCCGGCCTCCACGCCGAGGGCGCTGCGCGGCAAGTTCTGCGGCGCCTGCGCCAGCGCCGGGCGCGCCGCCAGCGCGGCAACCCCCGCCAGGATCAGCCCGCGCCGCCTCATCGCGGCCGCAGCGCCATGAAGCCGAGGGTGCAGACCAGCAGCCCCACCGCAAAAGTGGTCAAGGCCGCCGAGGGTCCGCCCCAGCCGGCCATGGCCCCCGACAGCGCCTGGAACACCGCCGCGCCGGAGAAGAAGAACAGATTGGCGGCGGAGAGCGCCCGGCCCGCCTGTTCCGGCGGCACCGCCGATCGCACGATGGAAAAGGCCAGAACCTGGAAGGAGATGATGCCGCCGAACAGCACCAGCAGCACCGCATCCCAGGCCACCGGCAGCATCGGCAGGCCGAGCATCGCGGCCAGCCAGCCGCCCGGCCCGCCGCCGACGATCAGCAGGATGAAGCCGGCGCAGGCCAGGTGGCTGCCGGCCATCAGCGCCCGGGCATGGCCGACGCGGCGCAGCACCAGACCCGCCAGCAGCGGCCCGATGGTCAGCGCCACGGTGCAGGCCAGCAGCACATTGCCCGCCGCCACCCGGTCCAGCCCCTTGCCCTCCATCAGCCAGGGCCCGCCCCACAGCCCGCGCAGGCCTAGCACCGCGGCGAAGGAGGCAAAGACAAAGACCATGACGCCGCGCAGCGCCGGCTGGGCGGCCATTCGCGCCACCTCCCGCAGATCGGCGCCCAGGCTGCGGGCGGGGACGGCCTCCGGCCGGTCACCCGGCACCAGCAGCGCCACAAGGGGCAGGGCCAAGGCGGCGATGCCGGCACAGGCCAGAAAGCCGGCGCGCCAGTCCAAGGCCTCCACCAGCAGGGCCAGCGGGCTGGCCGAGAGCAGCATGCCAGTATTGCCCAGCGCCTGGATCAGCCCGGACCAGACGGCGAAGCGCGCGGTGGACAGGCCCCGCGCGGCGAAGGTGATGGGGCACATCAGCATGCCGGAACAGCCGGCCCCGAGGACGATCTGGGCGAGCAGCATGGACCAGGGCCCGGTCGCCATGGCCCCCAGCACCGCGCCGCAGCCCGCCACCGTCAGCAGGCCCAGCGCCACGCGCTTCACGCCAAAGCGGTCGAGCGCAATGCCGACCGGGATCATCACCACGGCGAAGGCCAGCGGGAAGGCGCCGGTGATCTGGGCCAGTGCCTCCGCCGTCAGGCCGAGGTCGCGCATCAGCACATCCGCCGCCATGGCGGGGATGGTCCGCACGGCGTTGGAGAAGACATGGCCGAGGCAAAGCACCAGGATCGGCACCGCGATCCCGGTGGCCGCGCGGATCATCCCCTAATTCCGGAACATCTTGCCCGGATTCATGATGCCCTTGGGGTCGAGCGTCGCCTTCAGGCTGCGCATCACGGCCAGCGCCTCCGCGCCATGTTCCGTCTCCAGGAATTCGCGCTTGCCGAGGCCAATGCCATGTTCGCCGGAACAGGTGCCGCCGAGCGACAGGCCGCGCGCCACCACGCGCCGGTCCATATCCCAGGCGCCTTCCAGGCCCTTCGGGTCCTCCGGATTGTAGAGGATCATCTGATGGAAATTGCCGTCGCCGACATGGCCGACGATGCAGGTGGTGTGGCCGAGTTCGGTCGCTTCCTGTTTGGCGCCCACCAGCGCTTCCGCCAGGCGGGAGATCGGCACGCAGACATCGGTGGTCAGCGCGCGACGGCCAGGCTTCCAGGCGACGCCCGCCCAGTAGCTGTCATGCCGCGCCTTCCACAGTTTTGCCCGTTCGGCGGGATCGGTGGCCCAACGGAAGCCGCTGCCACCGTTTTCGGTGGTGATCGCCTCGACCATCTCGGCCTGTTCCTTCACCCCGGCCTCGGTGCCGTGGAATTCGAGGAACAGGGTGGTGAGCGGCGCAAAACCCTCGAGCTTCGAGAAGGCGATGGAGGCGGCCATCATGTCGTCGTCCAGCAGCTCGATCCGCGCCACGGGGATGCCGAGCTGCATGACCTGGATGGTGCTTTCCACCGCGCCGGCCAGGGTCGGGAACTGCACCACGGCCGAGCTCATCGCCTCCGGGATGCCGGTCAGGCGCAGGCGGACCTTGGTGACGACGCCGAGCGTGCCCTCGCTGCCGATGAACAGCCGGGTCAGATCGTAGCCATTGGCCGCCTTGCGGGTGCGGCCGCCGGTGGTGATCACCCGGCCATCCGCCAGCACCACCTCCAGCCCCAGCGTATTCTCGCGAATCGTGCCGTAGCGGACGGCATTGGTGCCGGAGGCGCGGGTGGCGACCATGCCGCCCAGGGTGCAGTGGCTGCCGGGGTCGACCGGGAAGAACAGGCCCTTGTCCCGCAGATATTCGTTCAATTGCTGGCGGGTGACACCCGGTTCCAGCAGGCAGTCCATGTCCTGCTCGTTCACTTCCAGGATCGCGGTCATCCGCGACAGGTCCAGGCTGATGCCGGCGCGGACGGGGTTCACATGGCCTTCCAGGCTGGTGCCGGCGCCAAAGGGCACCACCGGCACGCCATGCTGGTGGCAGAGCGCCAGCAGGCGGCTGACCTCCTCGGTCGTTTCGACGAAGGCGACGGCATCCGGCAGGGTCGGCGTGGAACTGTCCTCGCCATGGCTGTGCTGCTCGCGGATCGCGGCGTTGATCGTCATGCGTTCGCCCAGGAAGGCGCTGGCGGCCGCGATCACGGCATCCACCGGGCGGGGGGACAGGGTGTTCATGCAAAGCTCCGGCGGCACGGGCTGTTCCGCGCCCTGGGTCCAACCTGCCATGCGCGGCGCCGCCTCGCAAAGCCGCGCCCGGCGCGTTGACGCCCTGGCGGCGCGCGCCTAGCGTCGAGTCATCATACAACCACCCAAGGGGGAACGGATAAGATGGCAAATGGCGTCAAGGCAGCCTGGGCAGCAGGCAAGCCCGTGGTCAACGGGTGGCTTGCCATCCCGAGTGGCTTCACCGCGGAAGTCATGGCCCTGGCCGGCTGGGACAGCCTGACCGTCGATATCCAGCATGGCGTGCAGGACTACATGTCCATGGTCGCCTGCTTCCAGGGCATGCAGCCGCATGGCGTCACCCCCATGGTCCGCGTGCCGTGGAACGAGCCGGGCATCATCGGCAAGGTGCTGGATGGCGGGGCCAAGGGCGTGATCTGCCCGATGGTGAACACGGAAGCCGAGGCCCGCGCCCTGGTGTCCTACTGCCGCTATCCGAACAAGGGCACGCGCAGCTTCGGCCCGATCCGCTCCGGCATGTATGGCGCCGCGGCCGATACCAATGCGGCGAATGAGGACGTGCTGGTCATCCCGATGATCGAGACCAAGACGGCGCTCGACAATCTGGAAGCCATCGTCTCCGTCCCCGGCGTGGACGCCATCTATATCGGCCCGTCCGACCTCAGCCTGTCGCTCGGCATGGCGCCCCTGCAGGATCGGCGGGAGCCGGAGTTCCTGGCGGTGCTGGACAAGATCCGCACCACTGCCCATGCGCATGGCGTGAAGGTGGGCATCCACACCATGACCGGCGCCTATTCGAAGGAGATGTTCGAGCGGGGCTTCAACCTGGCGACCATCATGAACGACAGCGGCCTGATGCTGACCGCCGCCAAGGCCCAGGTCGCCATCGCGCGCGGCTGATTGCCGCAAGCCCTCCCCCGCTCGGCGGGGGAGGTGCTAGGCCGCCCGCCCCAGAATCCCCGCCGGCACCCGGCCCAGCCGCCGCGCCTCCTCCCACACCTTGCGAATCGCACCGGCGCCACGGCGCACGATGGCAGCCTCGTCCACGCCCTGCACCACGCGATCGCGGATCAGCGGCCGGCCATCCACCAGCATCGTGTGCAGGTCCGCCGCCACGCCATTGGTCAGCAGCGCCTGCAAGGGATTCCACACCGGCTGGTAGCGGGCGCCGGACAGGTCGAACAGCAGCAGATCCGCCGTGGCGCCGACCGCCAGCGTGCCGAGATCGTCGCGCCCGATGGCGGCGGCGCCCGAGGCCGTGGCGGCGCGCAGCATCGCCTCCCCGCTCGCAATGCCGCCGCGCCCGGCCTGCACTTTCGCCAAAAGCGCCGCGGCCCGCAGCTCCGCCACCATGTCCAGCCCCACGCCATCCGTGCCGACGCCGAGCCTGATCCCGGCATCGAGGAATCGCGCGAAGGGCACCGCGACGCCGAAGCGGGAAAAGGCGTAGGGGCAGGAGGCGACGGCGGCGCCGTGGTCGCGGATCATCGCCAGTTCGTCATCGGTGGCCATCACGCAATGCGCCAGCACCGTGCCGGGGCGCAGCAGGCCGAGGTCGCGGATGTGCTCGATGGGTGACTTGCCATAGCGGGCGCGCACGATGTCGAGCTCCACCTGGCTCTGCGCCGCATGGATGGTCAGCGGGCAGCCGATCTCGTCCACCGTGTCGCGGATGCGGGCCAGCAATTCGGGCGTGCAGGTATCCAGGCCATGCGGCCCGAAGCCGACGCGGGTGCGGCCGCGCGGCCCTTCGTCGTATTCCGCAAAAAGCTGCATCACCCGGTCGAAGCCGGTATCGGCCGCCTCCGGCGCCGTCACCGGCTTGCCGTCGGGCCCCATATCCATCTTCGGCGTGGAGAACAGGTAGGGGCAAGAATAGGTCCGCAGGCCAAGCCGGCGGCCGCGTGCGATGAAGGGGGCCTGCTGCAGCCGCCAGACATCCATGATGGTGGTGGACCCGCCCTTCAGCGTCTCCAGCAGCGCCATCTCCGCGACGTCGCCGATGGCCTCCTCGTCCAGCACCTCGGCCGCGATGTCGCCCAGCGGCATCAGCAGAGAATAGACGATGTCGCCGGGCAGCTCGCCATCCCCGATGTCATCGGCCAGGCCGCGGAACAGCGGCGCGCTGAAGGCGTGGTTGTGCAGATTGACGAAGCCCGGCAGCAGCAGCCCATCCGGCAGGCTGATGCGTGCGGCCTCCATGGTCGGGCGCTGCGTCACCACATCGCCGATGCGGCCGTCCTGCACCACCACGAAACGCCCGCCGCGCAAACCGTCCTGCGCGTCCCAGATCCAGCCGGGTTCGAGGATCAGCGTCTCCATGGGCAGGCCTCCGCACGATGCGCGCCGATCATGGCACAGGCGGTGGCCGCGGGAAGTCAGCCCTTGTCGGGCTTGGCCGGCGGCGCCTTCTTGGTCGGCTCGCGCGTGAAGGGGGAGGCCGCGGCGGCCTCCGGCTTCTTCGCGGCCTTGGGCTTCTTGGTCTCGCGATTGGAGCGCATCTGGCCCTTGGCCATGGTCGTCGTCCTTGATCGGGTTCAGGCGGTGGGCACGACGTCGGGCATCAGATCACAGGCCTGGGGGCGCGTCCTCGATATCTTCGGACCAGATGGTCAGCAGCCCGATCGCCCCTTCGGCGCGCGCGCGGTGCTTGTCCAGCGCCAGCGCCTCGATTCGCGGACGCACGGCGGCGAAACACTTCATTAGATCGGCCGGCTTGAAGCGGCGGATCTCGCTGAGGTCCTGCAACGCGTTCATCGAGATGGCGCAGGGGATCAGCCGCGCATCGTCCACAACCTCGAACAGCACGCGGCGCCCGTCCCAGCGCGGGGCGGGAAGCACGGGGAAGGGCTGGCTGGGGTGCGACATCGGGCGGTCCTCATCGGCGGGGGCGGGCACGACAGGACAAACGGGGGATTTACATGGCGATGCGCCGCGCCAGATACCAGCCATTCTCGGGCACCACCCTTGTCGCGAGCCGTTCGGCGGGGCATGGGAGGCGTCCTCGCCGCGCCGCCGGCTGACGATACGGCTGAACCCGCCTGTCTGCCCTCGAAGCCGCCCGCTCCGGAGAGCCTCGCCTGTTGGACACCGTCGCGCCCCGCCCGCTGTCGCCGGACAAGCCGCGCCACCGCATGGGGCAACCGGTACGTCGCCAGCTCGTACTGTTCGCGGCCGCGCTGCTGCTGCCGATCCTGATCTTCGTCACCATCCTCGCCTATCGCTTCACCGAGGCGCAGCGCAGCCGGCTGGAGGATGAGGCGCTGAACACCGCCCGCGCCGTCGCCCTGGCGGTGGATCGCGAACTGGCCGGGCTGGCTGCCACGCTGAACCTGCTGGCACTCTCGCCGCAGCTGCGCGCCGGCGACGTGGCGGGCTTCCAGGCGCAGGCGCTGGAAGCGCGGCTGCGGCTCGGCATGGCGGCTGTGCTGCGCGATGCGCAGGGGCGGGTGCTGGCCAATGCCTGGCTGAGGCCAGGTGATCCGCTGCCGGAGACCTCGCCCCTGCCGCTGCCCCAGCCCGGGCGGGACCGGCTGGTGGTGACCGACCTGTTCCAGGGCATGATCCATCCCGTGCCAATGTTCGCCGTGGAGATGCCGAACGGCATCATGGTGCCAGGGCAGGACGGCCCGCTGTTCCTCAGCCTCAGCACACCGGCCGAGCGTATCCGCCAGGTGCTGAAGGACCGTCAGGCGCCGGGGGGCTGGACGCTCGCCGTGGTGGATGGCCGGGGCACCATCCTGGCGCGCAACACGCGCCACCAGGATTTCGTCGGCCGTGGCGCCACCGCCGATCTGCGCGCCGCCACCACGGGGCAGGAGGGAAGCTGGCGCGGCATGACCGCCGACGGCACGCCGGTGCTCGGCACCTATGCCCGCCCCAGCCTCGCCGACTGGCGGGTGGCGGTGGGCGTGCCGATGGCCACGCTGAACATGCCGCTGCACCGCACCCTGCTGCTGCTTGGCGGCTTCGGCGCCATGGTGGCGGCGCTGTCGCTGACCATCGCGCTGCTGCTCGGCCATCGCATCGCCAATCCCCTGCGCCGCCTGGCGGCGGAGGCCGCGGCCCTCGGCCATGGCCAGGCCCTGGCGCCGGTGCCGAGTGGCATCCGGGAAGTCTCGGAAACCGCCGTCGCGCTGGCCGAGGCCGCCCGCACCATCCGGGGGCGGGAGGAGGAGCTGCGGCGGCTGAACGACCTGCTGGAAGCCCGCGTCGGCGAACGCACCCGCGACCTGGCGGAGACGAATGCGCGCCTGATCGCCGCCGCAACCGGCCGCGACCGGGCGGAGGCGCAGCTACGCCAGGCGCAGAAGATGGAGGCGGTGGGCCGGCTGACCGGTGGCGTGGCGCATGACTTCAACAACCTGCTCACCGTGGTGCTCGGCAATCTGGCCTTGTCGCGGCGGCGCCTGGACGAGCTGCCCGCCGAGACCGCCAGCGAAACGGCGCTGGAGCGGATTCGCCGCGGCATCGACAATGCGGCGGAAGGCGCCAACCGCGCCGCGACGCTGACGCAGCGCCTGCTTGCCTTCTCCCGCCAGCAGCCTTTGGCGCCGGAGCCTGTGGACGCCAATCGGCTGGTCGCCGGCATGTCCGACCTGCTGCGCCGGACCCTGGGCGAGGATATCGAGATCGAGACGGTGCTGGCCGGCGGGCTTTGGCGCGCCCATGCCGACCCGAACCAGCTGGAATCGTCGCTGCTGAACCTGGCGGTCAATGCACGCGATGCCATGCCGGACGGCGGCAAGCTGACCATCGAGACGGCGAATGCCCATCTGGACGAGGCCTATGCCGCGACGCGGGAGGAGGTGGAGCCCGGCCAGTATGTGGTGATCTGCGTCACCGATACCGGCACCGGCATGTCGGCGGATGTGCTGAGCCGGGTCTTCGAGCCCTTCTTCACCACCAAGCCCGTCGGCCGCGGCACCGGCCTCGGCCTCAGCCAGGTCTATGGCTTCGCCCGCCAGTCCGACGGCCATGCGGCGATCTACAGCGAGGTCGGCCAGGGCACCGTGGTGAAGCTGTACCTGCCCCGGCTGCGGGAGGGTGTCACGCCCCCCGCCCCCGTCGCCCCCATCTCAACCGTGCTGCCGAACGCCAAGCCGGGCGCGGTGGTGCTGGTGGTGGAGGATGAGGCGATGGTGCGGGACTTCGCCATGGCGGCGCTGGAGGAAGCCGGCTGCCACCCGATCGCCGCCGCCGACGGCCCCTCCGCCCTCACGCTGCTGGACGCGCATCCGGAGATCGCATTGCTGTTCACCGATGTGGTGCTGGTCGGGCCGATGAATGGCCGCGAACTGGCCGCGGCCGCCCTGGCCCGCCGGCCGCGCCTGCCGGTGCTGTTCACCACTGGCTACACTCGCAACGCCATCATCCACCAGGGCCGGCTGGATGAGGGGGTTAACTTCCTCGGCAAGCCCTATACCGCCGTGGCGCTGCTGGAGCGGATCGGCCAGTTGCTGCCGCAGGATCGCGGCTGACCGCCGCGGCCCTCCCCTCCGCCCCTCATTAACCGGGGTTTCACTGCGGCGCGGCACACTCCGCGCGCACCGGCCCGCGCACTAGGGGGTCGGCGGTGGAGCCTCAAAATGACCCTTCCCGCGACCCCGATCGACGCGCGGCGATGAGCGACAGCATCTTCGCCTGGACCTTCCGCGCCAATAGCGGCGATAGCTGGGGCGGCCTGCTGGTGGACGACACCACGCGCTATGTGGTCGGCAGCACCCTGGCCACGGCCCATGGCACCTACAGCATCGTCTCCGCCGAAGCGCAGGGTCGCGACCTCGGCACGCTGGGCATGGAGGAGGGCTGGATCTCCGTCGGCTGGTACCGCGACAGCCGGGGCAGCTGGATGGTGACCCAGCTGGGCGAGGCGACGGCGGCCGGGCTGGCGGGGATGGGGTCGGAGGTGGATGCCGCCTGGAACGGCGCCGCCTGGGACAGTTTCGGCCGCGGCGGCGCCGACCAGGCCGACCCCAGCTCGATGGCCAGCAGCCTGTTCACCTGGACCTTCACCTTCAACAGCGGCGATGTGCTGTACGGCACATTGCTGGCCGACAGCCTGGACTGGAACCCCGGCGACACGATGCGCACCAGCCATGGGCTGTATCGCATCCTCACGGAAACGCCCTTCGGCCAGAGCCAGTCGGAAGTGGCCCTGGACGGCACCGTCTATACCAACCGCTACTACGACAGTGCGGCGCGCATCGACTTCACGCTGGAAAGCGGCGGCGGCGCGCCCACCGGCTATGCCGGGCTGGGCAGCGAGATGGACCGCGCCTGGACCGGCACCACCTGGGCGCGGGTGGGTCAGGGCGGCGCGCTGGAGGCCGACCGGCCGCCGGACTCGCTGTTCGACTGGACCTTCCAGATGACCAATGGCGACCGCTATTTCGGCCGGCTCGCCAGCCACAGCACGGCCTGGGACGTGGGCGATACCCTGGCCATGTCCGGTGGCACCTACACCATCACCGCCGCCACCTCCCTCGGCGGGCAGGCGGTCGCCAATGGCACGGTCTGGACCACCGGTGGCTATTACGATTCCAGCGCACGGCAGCAACTCACCAGCTATTCCGCCTATGCGCAGGGCGGCGCGCCCACGGGCTATGGCGGCCTTGGCTCGGAATTCGACTATGTCTGGGATGGCGACGAATGGGATGATTTCGGCCGCGCCGGCACGGTGCAGGCCAGTGTCGAACAGCCGGCGCGGTTTTCCTGGTACTTCACCCACGGCACCAGCGGCGACCTTTATGCCGGCTATGTCGTGGCCGATTCCGGCCAGTATCAGGTGGGGCAGAGCTTCGCCGGCTCGCGCGGCACCTACACCATCTATGAGAAGGCCGGCTGGTCCCAGAATGCGGCGCCGGAAGGCACGGTCTGGGTGACCGACTACCGCGATGCGCAGTCGAACACCTGGATGAAGCCCCGCGCCTGGCAGCAGGGCCAGGCGACGACGCAAGCCGGGCTCGGTCAGGAATACGACTATGTCTGGGATGGAAACGAGTGGGATGACTTCGGCCAGGGCGGCATCTACCAGGTCGATGTCGGGCGCGACGGCTATTATGCCTGGGCCTTCTACAGCAATTCCGGTGACCTCTATGCCGGTTGGCTGTCCGAGGATTTCGCCCGCTTCAATATCGGCGACCGGCTACAGGGCGCGCATGGCTACTACGAGATCTACAACAAGTGGGAGCATGCCAATCCCACCGGCATCCGCGACGGAACCCTTTGGATCACCGATTACTATGACGGCAACAGCAACCGCTGGCTGCCGACGCGGTCCTGGGGCCAGAACGGACAGGCGGCCAGCGAATGGGGTATCGGCAACGAGTATGAATATGCCTGGACCGGCACCGAGTGGGTCGGCTTCGGCGTCGGCGGCATCCACGAGCTGGATGTGCCGCCGCTCTCGGCCAACAACCCGCCGGAACCGTTCGTTTTGTAGGCCGGCGCCTCAGCGCGCCGGTTTGCGGCAGATCATCACATCCTGGAAGGACATGTCGTGCTGGGGCGGCAGCAGCTCCAGCACCTCCAGGTAGCGGCCCCAATTGCGGCGCGCGACATCGGCCTTCCAGAAGGCCTGGCTGACGGCGATGTCGCCATGGTGGAACCAGTCCACATCCATGGTGGCGGTCTGTGTCATCCGGGCGGAATGCGCCCGCTTCACCCAGGCTTCCTCCCGGTTGCGATGGTAGAAGGCCCAGGCATTCTCGGTGTGGATCGTCTGCACCAACAGCCCGCCCGGCTTCAGCACCCGCCGCAATTCCAGCAGCCACATGTCCCACAGATATTTGATGTGGGTGAAGACGCTGAAACCGTAGATCACATCGAGGCTGTTATCCTCGAAGGGCAGATGCGGCTGCACCGTGCCGGTGCTGACCGTGTAGTGCTGCGGGAAATGCAGGCGCAGCCATTCGATGGGCCGCGCCTGAATATCCACGCCGTGCAGCCGCCAGCCCTGCGCCTGACGCTCCGCCTCGAAATGCCGCAGCACGCGACCGGAGGAACAGCCGAAATCGAGCAGCGCCAGATCGCGCGGTGAGCCCAGATGCCGGGAGATGGCGCCGCGCACGATCGCCGCATCCAGCCCGCCCATATGCAGATACAGCGCGTCATCCGCCGGGTAGCCAAAGCGATCGGCGGGGGCGGGCAGCGGCAGCACCTCCCCGTCCAGGGTCACCGGCGGGTCGAAATGCGGGGGCAGGCTGTCCTGGTCGTAGTCCAGCGGCTGGTGGAAGCCGAAGCGCGGCAGCACCGTGTATTCGGCCCGCACCATGGAAAGCGCCTGCTCGACGCGCGCATCACCCTGGGCCGCCAGGTCCTGATGGGCCTGCTGCATGGGCTCCAGCCGCGCCTCTAGGCCGTGCAGGGCCTTTTCCAGCCGCGCGCGATCGTGAAGAGCGGCATTGCGGCTTTCCACCAGTCGACGAAACTGCGGCAGAAGCATGGCGATTCGGTGCAGGGGAGACTGGCTCAAGCGGGCGTTTTCCCCAGATAGCCGGCATCTGGCGATGCGGCATGGTTTCGCGCGATACGCGATGTCTCGCATGTGGATTCGCGCGGATCAAGCGGCGCTCGCTTGCCGCCGGTGCCGGCATGGGCCAGAAACATCCATCAAATGGAAAGGGATACCGCCTCGATGCTACAGGCGTCGCGAGCCGTCTGGTTCGCCGTTCTGACCGTGGGCGGTCTGCTGATGCTGGACGCGCCATTCGGCCGTGCGGTGCTGGTGACGATTGCCCTTCTCGCCCTGCGCCTGACGCCGGTGCCGCCGCCGGTCGTCTTCTCGCTGGGCGCCGTCATCTTCGCACTCGGCCTGCTGCAATGGGCAACCGGGATCCTGCTGCTTCACTGAAGCAGCGATTCCAGGCCGCCGATCAGCGCGGCGGCGGCGCCGTTCCAGTCCGATTCCGCGGCCCCCGCCTGCCGCGCCTCCGCCCGCAAGGCATCAAGCCGCCCGGGCCGCAACAGGCCGGCGAGCGCTTCCGCGAAAGCCTCCGCGGTGACCGCCTCGGCCAGCACGCCACCCCGGCCCGGCCGCACCTGTTCCGTCAGCCCGCCCACCGGCGTCGCCACCACGGGCAGCCCCATCGCCAGCGCCTGCGGCACGATGCCGGACTGGCTTGCCTCCCGATACGGCAGCACCACCACATCCGACTCGGCCAGCAGCTCGGGAATCTCGGCCTCCGCCACCCAGCGCGACTCCAGCCGTACCCCCGGCAGGGTGGCCAGGCCGGAGGCCAGGCGCGCCGCATCCCCCTCCCCCACCACCCGCAGCGTCACCTCGGGATGGGATTGGCGCAGCAGCGCGAAGGCGTCGCGCAGCAGGTCGAGGCCCTTATAGCCCCGGAAACGCCCGAAAAAGAGCAGCCGGGTTGCAACCGCGGCCGGCGCCACCCGCACCGGGGGCGGCGCGGCCAGCAGGGCCGGCAGGCGCATGCGGATCAGTGGCAGGGCCGGCGCGCGCCGGGCCAGGGCGGCCGCGACCTGGTCGGACAGGGCCACGGCGGCACGGGCGGCGCGCAGTTCCCGCCCCAGGCGCCAATCCCAGCCCCAGGCGAAATCCCCCGGATGCGGCGCCGCATCATGCACCACCGGCACGAAGGGGATGCCGGCCTTCGCCAAGGCGGGCGCGACCAATGGCGTCCAGAGATGGGTCATCCCGGAAATAACGACATCTGCCCGGCGCGCACGGGCCAGCATTTGTCGTCGCAACGCCGGAACCCGCAGCAGCCCGGTGGCGAAACCGGGAATATCGCTGTAGGTGTCCACGATGTCGGTCGTGACGTTCAGTTTCCGGAAACTGTCCAGCAATTCACCCTGCGCCGAGACGGACAGGTCTAGCGTCACGCCCGGCCGTGCCGCGAGCGCCTGGGCCAGACCCAGAGTGAATTGGGCGCCGCCGCCGCGACGGCCCCAGTACCAGAGCAGGATCCGCATGGAAGCTGGCCCTACAGCAAGCGGGCGCGCAGGGAAATCGTCCGGCTGGCCTTCCGGCGCCGCGCAGGCCGCCATTCGCCCCACCCGCATCGAGGACCCCGCATGCTGGATTGCCTGACCGAGGCCGCCCCGACCCTGCCGCTGATCGCGGTGACGCCGGAGGGGCTGCCCGCCCTGTTGGCCCGCTTGCCCGCCGCCACCGCCCGCTTCCTGGAAGCCGGCGGCTTCGCGGCGCGCGCGCAGGAAATTCGCCTGCTGCCGGGCCCTGACGGGATCGCTGGGGCGGTTCTGGGCCTCGGTGGGGATGAGGAGGCCGCCGCCAGCCCCTGGGCCTTCGGCGCCCTGCCCTACGCGCTGCCGGAGGGCACGACTTGGCATATCGAGAATGCGCCGGATGCCGCGGCGGCGACGCTGGGCTGGTGCCTCGGCGCCTATCGCTTCGCCCCGCTGAAATCCCGCCCGCCGCGCCGCGCCGCGCAGCTTGTGCCGCCCGATGGGGCGGAGGCAGCACAGCAGCAGGCCGCCGCGATCTGGAACGGGCGTGACCTGGTGAACCAGCCCGCCAATCTGCTCGGCCCCAGTGAATTGGCCGCCGCCGTCGCGCGCCTCGCCGCCGCGCATGGTGCGACCTATGAGGAGGTTTCGGGCGAGGCGCTGGAGGCCGGCTTCCCGGCCGTGGCCGCGGTCGGCCAGGGCAGCCCGCGCGGCCCGCGCATCGCCATCCTGCGCTGGGAAGGCGCGGCCGACGGCCCGCTGGTGGCGCTGTGCGGCAAGGGCGTGTGCTTCGACACCGGCGGGCTGGACCTAAAGCCGGCGGCCGGCATGCTGCGCATGAAAAAGGACATGGGCGGTGCCGCGGCGATGATCGCCACCGCCGAGATGCTGATGCGGGCGAAGGCGCCGATCCGTCTTCTGCTGCTGGTGGGCGCGGTGGAGAACAGCGTCTCCGGCACCGCCTTCCGGCCGATGGATGTCATTCGCACCCGCAAGGGGCTGACGGTGGAGATCGGCAACACCGACGCCGAGGGCCGGTTGGTTCTGGCGGACCTGCTGACCTATGCCTGCGAACAGTCGCCCGACCTGCTGATCAACGCCGCGACGCTGACCGGCGCGGCGCGCGTGGCGCTGGGGCCGGACCTGCCGGCTTTATTCTCCGACGACGCTATTCTGGCAGAAAGTATTCTATCCGCTGGCAAAATGACATTTGATACATGCTGGCAACTTCCGCTCATGAAAAATTACGTTTCTTGGCTAGACAGTAGCGTCGCGGACCTTAACAACGTCAGTACGAAGCCCATGGCAGGCGCCGTGGTCGCAGCTTTGTTTCTGCAACACTTCGTCACAGCGGGCGTCCGATGGGCGCATGTCGATTTGTACGCATGGAATGATCAGACCCGGCCAGGACGGCCGGAGGGCGGCGAAATCCAGGCGGCGCGTGCCATTTGCGGCGCTGTCACACAATTGGTTTCTTGAAAACCATCAACAGGACGGTAACGAATTCGAGATGAAAAGGGAACTTTCTGCCTCGCGGCGCTCTCAGAAGGGCATAACCGGGCAACACCCTTCGGACGGCGAGACCAAGGTAGGGCGCGTCCGAGGCAAGAACGGGGCTGCCGGCAAGGCGTCCTCGTCTGGCCGCAAACGCGCTGAAGAAGGAATGGATGACATGGCCAATCAAGCGACCGCCGACCAGCTCGTCGGCATCCTGCGCGACACCGTCGTCGCCCTGGTGCGACGTGATGGGCCGGACCTCTCGGCACGCCAGCTCGGCGTGTTCCTGACGGTTTATCTGACCGACGGCCCGCATACCGTGCGCGGCCTGGCCGCGGAGCTGAACGTTTCCAAGCCGGCGATCACCCGGGCGCTCGACCGGCTGGGCGAGCTGGATCTGGCGCGCCGCAAGGTCGACCCGATGGACCGCCGCTCCGTGCTGGTGCAGCGCACCCTGAAGGGCGCCGCCTTCCTGCGCGACATGCGCAGCATCATGACGGCGGCCGAGCAGACGGCGCGTGAGACGGAAGTGCCGGAAGAGACCCGCAAGGCGGGTTGAGGATGGCGGCGGGCAAAGCCCCCGCCCTTTTCAGTACCCCGCGCTGAAATCCACCAAATTCAGCAAGGGCTGGCCCGAGCGGGCGCGATGCAGGTTGTCCACCACCTGCGGCGCCGCGCTGGACGGGATGGTGATGCTGGCCGCGTGCGGCGTCATCACCAGTTGCGGATGTGCCCAGTAGGGATGCTCCGGCGGCAGCGGTTCCGGCTGGAACACATCCAGCGCGGCCCCGGCGACATGACCGCTGTTCAGCGCCGCCAGAAGGTCGGCGTCCACCACATGACCGCCGCGTGCGCCATTGATGAAAAATGCGCCAGACGGCAGCGCGCCGAGTAGGCGTGAATCGACGATCCCACGGGTTTCCGGTGTCAGCGGCAGCAGGCAGACCAGCATGCGGCTGCGCGCCGCCATGGTCAGCAGCCCATCCGCCCCGTGGAACGTCTCAACACCCTCCACCTGCTTCGGCCGCCGCGACCAGCCGAGCACCGGAAAGCCAAGGCCATGCAGCAGGCCGGCGGCATGCGTGCCGAGCTCGCCAAGACCCAGGAAGCCAATCGGCGTTTCCGCAGTGACCGGCGCGGGCAGTTCCAGCCAGACGCGGTCCCGCTGCTGCGCGCGATACGCGGCATCCTGCCGATGGAAGCGCAGCACGTTCAGCAGCACCCATTCACCCATCTGGCCGGTCAGCATCCGGTCCACCAGCCGCGCCACCGGAATGCCCGGCGGCGGCCCGGGCGGCCGCAGCAGATGGTCGACGCCGGCACCCATGGAGACGATCAGCTTCAGATTCGGGTAGCGCCGCAGCTCCGCCATGTCGTGCGCGGTCCAGACCACCGCCGCCTCGATGTCCTCGGCCGGTCCCGCATCGGGAAACATGCGGATTTCGAGGCTGGGGTCGACCGCCAGGAGGGCGTCGCGCCACAGCGCCATGGCGGCGGGCTTGGTGGACAGCAGCACAGCCATGTCAGGCGGCATCCCTCAGTGTTTCGCGATAGACCAGCCGCGCGAAGGCCCGCCAGTCATCGCGCCGCGCGGCGGCGAACTTCCGGCCATCCGGCAATTCGGCATAAAGGCTCAGCACGCCCTTGGCCCAGAGCGCGTCGAAATGTGTTTCGGATTGCAACGCCCAGATGCTGGAACGCTCGAATACCCCGTCGCGAATCTTCGGCTGCACCTTGGCGAGCCACCACCAGCACCCCACCGCCAGGATCGCGCCGCCGAGATAATAATGCACCAGCGCGGTACCGGCGAAGGAGGTGACGAGGATGGTCGCCGCCGGCCAGACATTCTCGCCATAGCGGTAGACCGGGCTGCCGGGCGAATTCATCTTGCGGATATGGATGCCCAGCTTCACCTGCTGTGCGTCCAGCAGCGCCTTCAGCCGCTCCAGCGGCGGCCGCACCGCATCCTCCTCGGTCTCGCTCATTCCCGCACCACGCCTTCCCCACCGGCAGTGGCGAGATCGAAGGCCGCCGCCATCAGCGCGCGCGTGTAGGGTTCTTTCGGTGCGCCGACAACCGCCTGCGCCTCCCCTTCCTCCACCACCCGCCCGTCCTTCAGGACGATGATGCGATGCGCCAGCGCGCGGACGACGCGCAGATCGTGGGAGATGAACAGATAGGCCAGGCGATGCCGCGCCTGCAGGTCGCGCAGCAGATCCACCACCTGCGCCTGCACCGAGACATCCAGCGCGCTGGTCGGCTCATCCAGCACCACCAGCCGCGGCTTCAGCACCAAAGCGCGGGCGATGGCGATGCGCTGGCGCTGGCCGCCGCTGAATTCATGCGGGTAGCGGTCGAGCATGGTGCCATCCAGCCCCACCTCCTCCAGCACCGCGGCAACCCGCTTCGCCGATTCCGCGGGGGTCAGGTTTTCATGCACCCGCAGGCCTTCGCCCACGATCTCGCTGACCGTCATGCGCGGCGAGAGGCTGCCATAGGGGTCCTGGAAGACGATCTGCATGCGCCGGCGCAGCGGCCGCAGCGCGGCGCGGGACAGGCCCTGGATGTCGCGCCCCTCGAAGTGGATCGGCCCCTCGCTGGCCTCAAGGCGCAGCAAGGCCAAGCCCAGCGTGGTCTTGCCGCTGCCGGATTCGCCCACCAGCCCGACCGTCTCCCCTTCCCGGATCGCGACGCTGACGCCATCGACCGCCTTCACCTCGCCCACGACCCGCCGCAACACGCCCCGGCGGATCGGAAAATGGACTTTTATCTGGCTGCCACGGAGCAGTTCCTGGGCGTCCGGTGCCACGGGGTCGGGGCGGCCGCGAGGTTCGGTCGCCAGCAGCATCCGCGTGTAGTCGTGCTGGGGATTGCCGAAGACCTCAGCCACGGGGCCGGCCTCCACCGCCTCCCCATGCCGCATCACCACCACACGGTCGGCATGGCGGCGGACGATGGCCAGGTCGTGGGTGATCAGCAGCACGGCCATGGACAGGCGCCGTTTCAGATCGGCCAGCAATTCCAGGATCTGCGCCTGGATGGTCACATCCAGCGCCGTGGTCGGCTCATCCGCGATCAGCAGCGCGGGATCATTCGCCAGCGCCACCGCGATCATCACCCGCTGCCGCTGGCCGCCCGAGAGCTGGTGCGGATAGGCGTTCAGCCGCGCCTCCGCCTGCGGAAAGCCGGCGCGCGTCAGCAGTTCTACCACCCGCGCGCGCAGCGCGTCGCCGGACAGGTTCCGGTGCAGCGTTACCGCTTCCGACACCTGGCGACCCACCGTGTGCAGTGGGTTCAGGGAGGTCATGGGTTCCTGGAACACCATGCCGGCGATGCCGCCGCGCAGCCGGCGCAAATCCTCGCCCTTCGCGGTCAGCACATCCGTGCCATCCAGCGTGATGCGCCCCTGCGGATTATGCCCCGCGCCAGCCAGCAGGCGCAGGCAGGACAGGGCCGTCACCGACTTGCCGCTGCCACTCTCCCCCACCAGCGCCACCGTCTCCCCCCGCGCGACGGTAAAGGAGACGCCATGGACCACCACCTTGGGCCCGAAGGCGACCGAGAGATCCTCGACCTTCAGCAAGGGCTGAGTCATGTCCCGCCCCCCGGCAGCTTGCGCGGATCGAAGGCATCGCGCACCGCCTCCCCCACAAAGATCAACAGCGTCAGCATGCCGCCCAGCACGAAGAACCCCGTGATCGCCAGCCAGGGCGCCTGGAGGTTGTTCTTGCCCTGATTCACCAGTTCCCCCAGCGAGGGCGACCCCGGCGGCAGCCCGAACCCCAGGAAGTCCAGGCTGGCCAGCACCGTGACCGATCCCGACAGGATGAAGGGAAGAAAGGTCAGCGTCGCCACCATGGCATTCGGCAGGATGTGCCGCGTCATCAGCGCCACGTCGCTCACGCCCAACGCCCGCGCCGCCCGCACATAATCCAGATTCCGCCCGCGCAGGAATTCCGCCCGCACCACCCCCGTTAGCGACATCCAGGAGAACAGCAGCAGAAAGATCAGCAGGGTGAAGAAGGTGGGCTCCAGCACGCTCGCCAGGATGATCAGCAGATAGAGCTGCGGCATGCCCGACCAGATCTCGATGAACCTCTGGAAGCCGAGATCGACCCAGCCCCCATAATACCCCTGCACCGCCCCCGCCGCGATGCCGACCAGTGAGCTGACAATGGTCAGCGAAAATCCGAACAGCACCGACAATCGGAAGCCATAGATCACACGCGCCAGCACATCCCGGCTCTGGTCATCCGTGCCCAGCCAGTTCTTCCAGGAAGGCGGCGCCGGCGAAGGCTGGCCAATGTCGCGCACCACTGAATTGTGGCGATGCGGAATCAGCGGCCAGACCGCCCAGCCGCCCCGCTCCGCGAATTCTTTCGCCAGTTCCGGGTCGTGCCAGTCCATGGTGATCGGCAGCCCGTCCGGCAGCACATCACTCTCGGCATAACCCCCGACAATCGCCGGAAACAGCCAGCGATCATCAATCCGCGCCACCAACGGCTTGTCGTTCGCCAGCAGCTCCGCGAACAGCGTCAGCACGAACAGCGCGAGAAAGATCCACATCGACCAGTAGCCGCGCCGGTTCGCCTTGAAGTTCGCAATGCGGCGCAGGGTGATCGGCGTCATACGCGGCCCCTCACCGCCGCGCCTCGAAGTCGATGCGCGGATCGACCACGGTGTACATGACGTCGCCGATGATCTGCAGGATCAGTCCCATCAGGGTGAAGATGTAGAGGGTGCCGAACATGATCGGGTAATCGCGTCGGATCGCCGCCTCGAAGCCCAGCAGGCCGAGCCCATCCAGCGAGAAGACGATCTCCACCAGCAGCGCGCCGGTGAAGAGGATGCCGATGAAGGCCGCGGGAAAGCCGGCGATGATCAGCAGCATCGCGTTGCGGAAGACATGCCCATACAGGATGCGGGTTTCCGAATTGCCCTTGGCCCGGGCGGTGACGACGTACTGCTTGCCGATCTCATCGAGAAAGGCATTCTTGGTCAGCATGGTCAGCCCCGCGAAGCCGCCGATCACCAGCGCCAAGGTTGGCAGGGTCATGTGCCAGGCATAGTCCAGCGCCCGCTGCCACCAGGGCCAGAACTCGCTGCCCGAACTCGCCAGGCCGCGCAGCGGAAACCACTGCAGGAACGACCCGCCGGCGAACAACACCACCAGCAGGATCGCGAACAGAAACCCCGGAATCGCATAACCCACCAGCACCACACCGCTGGTCCAGATGTCGAAGCGCGACCCGTCCCGCACCGCCTTCCGAATCCCCAGCGGAATCGACACCAGATAGATGATCAGCGTCGACCACAGCCCCAGCGAAATCGAAACCGGCATCTTCTCCAGCACCAGATCCACCACCGGCCGATCGCGAAACAGACTCCGCCCGAAATCGAAGGTCAGATAACCCCGCATCATCTCCAGAAACCGGACATGGGCCGGCTTGTCGAAGCCGAAAATGCGCTCGATCTCCGCGACAATCGCCGGATCCAGACCGCGCGCCCCCCGATAGGTGCCCACCGGCCCTTCCCCTGACGACCCGCCGCCAGACCCGGACCCACCCGGCGCCCGAACCTCGCCACCCCCCTCACCCGTCAAACGCCCCAGCGTCTGACCCTCCCCCCGCAACTCCGCCAACATCTGCTCCACCGGCCCACCCGGCGCGAACTGCACAACAGCGAAATTGATGAGAATGATCCCGAGCAGCGTCGGCACCACGAGCAACAAACGACGGAAAATGTAGGCGGCCATGGGGGTGCGGCGCCTATGCGGTCGCAGGGGGGACGCTGTCCCTCCTGCACCCCCCTGCCAGGAGGCAGTGGCCTCCTGGACCTCGGGACCTTGAAGGGGAATGGAGAGGGGCCAGCGGTGCCGCTGAACAAGCGGTCGCGTCGGCCCCTCTCCATTCCCCTTCATGAATCAAAGGGTTCCAAGGGGCCACTGCCCCTTGGCGGGAGGGGTGCGGGGAGGGCAGCGCCCTCCCTGCAAGCCACAAGCGCAACACCCCCATCGCCACCTACAGGCTCCGTCGTGCGTCGGTCAGGGCGCGGTCCTTGGCGGGGTCGACCCACCAGGTGTCGAGGCCGAGGTTGTAGCGGGGGTTACGTTCGGGGCGGCCGAATTTGTCCCAGAAGGCGATGCGGAAGGTGCGGCTGTGCCAGTTGGGGATCATGAAGTTGTTCCACAGCAGCACGCGGTCCAGGGCACGGGTGCGGGCAATGAGTTGCTCGCGGTCGGGCGCGTTGATCACCAGTTCGACGAGTTCGTCGATCACGGGGTCGCTGATGCCGGCGACGTTCCGGCTGCCGTTTTCGCGGGCCTTGGCGGAGGAGAAAAAGTCGCGCTGCTCGTTGCCGGGGGAGAGCGACTGGCCGATGACATCGACGGTCATGTCGTAGTCGAAGGCGTCGGTGCGGGTCTGGTATTGGGCCGGGTCCACGGTGCGCACGCGGACGACCATGCCGATGCGTTCCAGCGCCTGGACATAGGGCAGGGCGATGCGTTCGAAGGTGGCGCCTTGCAGCAGGATCTCGAATTCGAAGGGCTGGCCCTGCGGCCCGACCAGGCGACGGTTCTGCACGCGCCAGCCGGCCTCCTGCAACAGGCGGAGCGCGTTGCGCAGGCCCTCGCGGTTGTTGCCGGAGCCGTCGGTGACGGGAAGCTTGTATTCGGCGGTGAAGACCTCGGGCGGGATGCGGCCGCGGAAGGGCTCAAGCACGGCAAGTTCGGCGCCTGTGGGCAGGCCAGATGAAGCAAGTTCGGAGTTGGAGAAATAGGACTGGGTGCGGGCGTAGCTGCCGAAGAACAGGTTGGCGTTCATCCATTCAAAGTCGAACAGCTCGATCAGCGCGCGGCGCACGCGGGCGTCCTGGAACAGGGGCCGGCGCAGGTTCATGGCGAAAGCCTGCATGCCGGTGGGCAGTTCGTGGCGCAGCTCGTCCTTCTTGGCCAGGCCGCGGCGCATGGCGGGGAAGTCGTAGCCGGTAGCCCAGTCACGGGCGCTGTTTTCCGTGCGGAAGTCGATCTGCCCGGCCTTGAAGGCTTCCAGCGCCACCGTTGTGTCGCGGAAGTATTCGTAGCGCTGCACGTCGAAGTTGTTGGTCCCCTTCTGGCTGGGGATGTCGCGCGCCCACCAATCCGGCACGCGGCGATAGACCAGGCTGCGCCCGGATTCGAAGCGTTCCAGACGATAGGCGCCGGAGCCGAGGGGGATATCCAGCAGCGGCCGGGTGAAGTCGCGCCCTTCCCACCAATGGGCGGGCAGCACGGGCATCTGGCCGAGGATCAGGGCGAGTTCGCGGTTTTCGTTGCTGCGGAAGCGGAAGGTGACGCGGCGTTCGGACTCGGCGACCGCCTCGGTCACGTCGCCCCAGTAGGAGCGGTAGAAGGGCCGGCCATGGGTGCGCAGCACGTTGAAGGTGAAGACCACGTCGGCGGCGGTGACGGGGCGGCCGTCATGCCAGCGGGCGGCGGGGTTCAGCTCGAAGCTGACGGCCAGGCGGTCGGCGGGCAGGTCGATCCATTGAGCGAGATAGGGGTATTCGCTGCTGGCCTCGTCGTTGCTGTTGGCCAGCAGCGTGTCGTAGATCAGGCTGATCCCGACCGCGGGCGTGCCACGCAGGGTGTAGGGGTTGAAGCTGTCGAAGGACCCCAGCGCGGTCAGGGTGATCTCCCCGCCCTTGGGGGCGTCCGGATTCACCCAGGGGAAATGTGTAAAATCCGCGGGCAAAGCGGGCTCGCCCAGCAGCGACAGCGCATGGGTGCGTATGGCCTGGCCGGGCGCGGCGGACCCGCCGGCGGGTGTCGCGGCATGCAGGGCCCCGGGCGCGAGGCCAAGGGCGGCGGAAAGGGCAAAAAGGTCGCGCCGGCGCATGGGATAGGTCTGCATGGCGTTAGTCTGGGGGTTCCCCCGCCGCGCCGCAACGGGCGCGCCGGGCTTCAGCCGGCCAAGAGTCCTGAAACCTCCGCCAGCATGGCCGGGTCGCCGAGCGCCAGCACGCTGCCATCGCCATCCAGGCGCAGCGGCCGGCCGGCCCAATCGGTGCAGCTGCCGCCAGCCCCCTCGATGACGGGCACCAGCGCGGCCCAGTCCCAGGGCTTCATGGTGGCGTCCACCACCGCATCCACCAGGCCCAGCGCCAGCAAGCCATAGGCGTAGCAGTCGCCGCCCCAGGTGGTGCGGCGGGCGGCGGCCTTCACGGCGCCGAAGCGGGGCGCGGTCTCCGCGTCAAACATGTCGGGGGAGGTGCAGGACAGTTCGGCCTCGGCCAGACTGGCACAGGGCCGGCAGCGCGGCGTGCCACCAAAGGCGGAGCGGAAGCGGGTCGGCTGGCCGGCCACGCCGATCCAGCGTTCCCCGGTGGTCGGCTGGTCGATCAGGCCAAGCACCGGCACGCCGCGATGCAGCAGGCCGATCAGCGTCCCGAACAGCGGGCGGCCGGTGACGAAGGCGCGGGTGCCGTCGATCGGGTCCAGCACCCAGACCCATTCGGCGTCGGGGTTGGTGTCGCCGTATTCCTCGCCGATCACCCCGTGATCGGGGTGGCGCTCGGCAAGCAAGGCGCGGATGGCTCGCTCGGCACCGCGGTCGGCCTCGGTGACCGGGCTGGCATCGCCCTTGGCTTCCACCAGCAAAGCGGAGCGGAACAGCGGGCGGATGACGGCACCCGCCGCCTCCGCCGCCGCTTCCGCCGCGGGTAGGAAATCCGCCGCCTGGCTCAGGGCAGCGGCGCCGGCTCGGTGGACAGCGAGCGCAGGAAGGCGATCAGGTCGGCGCGCTGGTTGATGCTGGACATGCCGGCATAGGCCATGCGGGTGCCCGGGATGGCGGCGGAGGGCCGGGTGATGAAGGCGTTCAGCGCCTCATAATCCCAGGGCTGATCGTGCTTCGCGCGCATCGCGGCGGAGTAGTTGAAGCCCTCCACATGCGCATGCGGGCCGTTCACCACATTCCAGAGGTTCGGACCCACGCCATTCGGGCCGCCCTGCACGAAGTTGTGGCAGGAAGCGCAGGCGCGCTGAGCGATCTGGCGACCATTATCCGCACTGGCGGCGGCCAGCAGCGGTCCGATCGGCACCACTTCCGCCGGCGCGGCGGGCGCCGCCGCGGGGGCCGGCGCGGCCACGGCCAGCGCACTGGTCTCCAGCCGCTTCGGATGCACGATGGCATCGCCGATCACGCCGGTCACCATGAATGCGATGCCGGCGGTCAGGACCGCCGCGAACACCTTGTTGGCTTCCAGACTCATCCTGGAGTGTACCCTTCCGAAGCGCCGATGAGGACCGCCGGTATTCGACCGCCGCACGGCCAGCATGAAAAACAGGCCGGAGAGGCGGGCTTGCGCCGGCCCCGGCCTGCCGTAAAACCCAGCGGACAATATAGGCGCCGCCAGGGAACCACAACCCAGCGGCGTGCAGGACGCCAGGACATCATGCCCCAGACCACAGCAGGCACAACGGCCGGCATTATCGCCTTCCAGGGCTTACCGGGCGCTTACTCCGACCTCGCCTGCCGCCAGGCCTATCCCGGCTGGACCACCCTGCCCTGCGCCTCCTTCGAGGCGGCGATCGCGGCGGTGCGGGAAGGCCGGGCCGGGCTGGCCATGCTGCCCTGCGAGAATTCCCTGGCCGGCCGGGTGCCGGACATCCACCGCCTGCTGCCCGATAGCGGGCTGCATGTGGTGGGGGAGCATTTCGAACGGGTCGAACACTGCCTGCTGGCCCCCAAGGGCGCCTCCATCGCCACGCTGAAGCGCGCCCACAGCCATCCGGTGGCGCTCGGCCAGATCCTGAACCTGCTGCGCGACCTGAAGCTGCAGCCGGTGATCGAGGCCGACACCGCCGGCGCCGCCAGCCTGATCGCCGAGCGTGGCGGGGTGGAGGATGCGGCCATCGCCAGCGAACTGGCCGCCGAGATCTACGGCCTGGAAATCCTGCGGAAGAACGTGGAGGACGCGGCGCACAACACCACGCGCTTCTACGTCTGCTCCACGACGCCCCTGGCACCGCCCTTCGAGGCCGGTGACTGGGTGACCAGCTTCGTCTTCCGCGTCCGCAACATCCCGGCCGCGCTGTACAAGGCGCTGGGCGGCTTCGCGACCAATGGCGTGAACATGACCAAGCTGGAAAGCTACATGGTCGGCGGCGCCTTCACCGCGACGCAGTTCCTGGCGGATGTCGATGGCCGGCCGGACGAGCCCGGCCTGGCGCGGGCGCTGGAGGAGCTGTCCTATTTCTCCGCCGATCTGCGCCTGCTCGGCACCTACCGCGCCCATCCGCTGCGGCTGGCGCAGCGCGAAGGGAACTGAAACGGTCAGTCGGCTGACGGATTTGTAAGCCACGCAAGGCCGCCCACAGCGCTTCCATTCGGGGTTTTGGGCGCCAGGTCACTGACTTCCAGCACCGACCACGCGCCCCGATCCTGATTGCCGACCCATGCCAAGGTGACGCTTTCGACAGCTTCCCGCCGATTCACGCTGCATTTGCACTCTTCGCGTGAATGTGCGCGCGGCCAGGTTGGCCGAGGAGCTTTGCGGAATGTCGTGGGTGAAGTCGATGGGTGTGGGGGCCAAGCTGATCATGGCCTTCGCCGTTGTTCTGGTGATCGCGGCCGGCGCGGGTGGCCTGAATGCCTACTTCCTGGAGCACGTCCATCAATCCGTTGGCTGGAACGCGCATACGCGAACGGTGATCGCCAGGGTCGAGGCTGCTGTCAGCGCCATGGTGGACCAGGAGACCGGCCTGCGCGGCCATCTTCTGGAAGGCGCGCCAGCCTTCCTGGAGCCGCTGCGCAGTGGCCGCGTCGTCTATGGCGAATCCCTGCGCGAGGCCCAGCGGCTGACCAGCGACAATCCGGCGCAGCAGGCACGCCTCGCGGAGCTTGATCGCGCCGCGCAGAACTGGATGACGCAGATCGCCGACCGGGAGATCGCCCTGGCCGCCAACGCCGCGACACTGCCGGAGGCACGGCGCATGGAGGCGTCGGGGGCCGGCAAGACCTCCATGGATGCCGTCCGCCGCATCGCAGCGGAGATCATCGGCGTCGAGCGCGATCTGCTGGCGCAGCGGCTCGCGGAGCAGGAGCATGCCTTCGCCGCGGCGACCTGGTCGCTGCTGCTGGGCGGCATCGCCGCGCTGGTTGCCTCCCTCCTGGCCGCATGGGCGATGCGCCGCGGCGTCGCCCTGCCGATGGCGAAGCTCGCCGCGCAGGTCGAGGCCCTGTCGAAGGGCGATTACAGCATCACCATCGAAGGCGCCGGGCGCGGCGACGAAGTGGGCAGCCTCGCCAGGGCGCTGGACATCCTGAAGACCGCGGCCGCAAGGGCCCGGACGCTGGAGGCCGAGGCCGAAACCGCGCGGCTGCGCGCCGAGGATGCGCGGGTGGAGGGCCAGCGCAAGCTGGCGAATGAGGTGGAACAGTCCCTGGGCGGGATCGCGGCGGCGCTGGGCCAGGCCTCCGGCACGCTGCGCAGCACCGCGGACGATCTGGGCGGCGTGGCGGATACGACCGCGACGGAAGCCTCCGCCGCCGCCGCCGGCGCCGCGCAGGCCAGCAGCAATGTGCAGAGCCTCGCGGTCGCTTCCGAGGAAATGGCTGCCACCGTGGGCGAGATCACCCGTCAGGTGGCGGAGGCGGCCAGCGTCGCGCGCAAGGCCGCCTCGGAGGCCCAGGCGACCGACGCCACCGTGCGCAACCTGGCGGAAGGGGCGCAGCGCATCGGCGATGTGGTGAAGCTGATCGCCGACATCGCCGGGCAGACCAACCTGCTGGCTCTGAATGCCACGATCGAGGCGGCGCGTGCGGGAGAGGCCGGCAAGGGCTTCGCCGTGGTGGCCAGCGAGGTCAAGGCGCTGGCCGGCCAGACCGCCAAGGCCACGGAGGAGATCGGCCGGCAGATTTCGGAGATGCAGGGCGCCACCGGGGCGGCCGTGGAGGCGATCACCAGCGTCGGGGCGACGGTGTCCCGCACCAACGAGATCGCCGCCGCCATCGCCGCGGCCGTCGAGCAGCAATCGGCCACCACCCAGGAAATCGCGCGGAACGTCGCCGAGACCTCCAGGGGCACGCATGAGGTCTCCGAAAGCGTCACGCGGGTGACCGACTCGGCGCAGCAGACGCGCAAGGCGGTGGAGGGTCTGCGTGGCGCGGGCATGGAACTCGCCGGCCACGGCACTTCGCTGCGGCGCGAATTGAGCGCCCTGGTGGAACGGCTGCGCGCCGCCGCCTGACCAGGGGGGGGCGCTACCGCGCCCCTCCAGCCACCACCGGCCGCTTCAGCAGTCGCAGCGCCACCGTGGTCACCACCGTCCCGGCGATCAGCGCCAGGATATAGCCGCCCAGATGCGTCACCGCATTCGGGATCGGCAGCACGAAGATGCCGCCATGCGGCACCCGCAGCTCCGCGCCGACCCACATGGAGATGGCGCCCGCGACGGCCGAACCCAGCACCAGGGCCGGGATCACCCGCAGCGGGTCCTTGGCGGCGAAGGGGATCGCGCCTTCGGAGATGAAGGCGAGGCCCAGCACGCCGGCGGCCGGCGCGGCCTCCCGCTCCTCGGCGCTGAAGCGGTCGCGGAACAGCCAGCAGGCCAGGGCCAGGCCCAGCGGCGGCGTCATGCCCGCCACCATGGCGGCGGCCATCGGGCTGTAGACCGCACTGGTCAGCAGCCCGGTGGAGAAGGCATAGGCCGCCTTGTTCACCGGCCCGCCCATGTCGAAGGCCATCATTGCGCCGATCAGCAGCCCCAGCGCGATGGCGCCGCTGCCCTGCATGCCGCGCAGGAATTCCGTCAGCGCGGCCAGCGCGGCGGCCACCGGCGCGCCGGCGACATAGATCATGGCGAGGCCGGTGATCAGCGTGCCCAGAACGGGCAGGATCAGCACCGGCTTCAGCCCCTCCAGCGTCCGCGGCAGCCGCAGGTTGCGGTTCAGCCAAGCCACCACATAGCCGGCGAGGAAGCCCGCCACGATGCCGCCGAGGAAGCCGGCATTGAGCTGGCCGGCGATCATGCCGCCGATCATGCCCGGCGCGATGCCCGGCCGGTCGGCGATGGAATAAGCGATGTAGCCGGCCAGCGCCGGCACCATCAGCGCCAGCGCGGCGCGGCCGCCGATCTGGAACAGCGCGCCCGCCAGCGTGTCGCGATGCGCGTCGTCATAGGCGTAGATGCCGCCGAAGGCGAAGGCCAGCGCCACCAGCAGCCCGCCCGCCACGACGAAGGGCAGCATGAAGGACACGCCGGTCATCAGATGCTTGTAGGGGCCGGTCGCCGCCGGCTTGGCGGGGGCCGATTCCGCCTGAGCGGCGGCACCCTGCGTGGTCGCCTCGGCGAAGGCGCGGGCGACCAAAGCCTGGCCGGCATTGATCGCCGGCTTGGTGCCGGACTGGAACAGGCGCTTGCCGGCGAAGCGGGACAGGTCGACCTGCGTGTCGGCGGCGATCAGCACCAGGTCGGCGGCGGCGATCTCCTCCGCCGTCAGCGCGTTCTGCGCGCCGACCGAGCCCTGGGTCTCGACGCGGATGGAATGGCCCAGCGCCTTCGCCGCCTGTTCCAGCCCCTCCGCTGCCATGAAGGTATGGGCGATGCCGGTGGGGCAGGAGGTGATGGCGACGATGCGGCGCGGGCCCTGCGCGGCGGGGGTGGGCGCCACATCCTGCGGCAGGGCGCGGGCCAGCACGGCGCCGGCATCGGCCAGCACCTCCTCCAGCCGTGCGCGCAGCGTGGGGCGCTGTTCCAGGCCATTGGGTGCCTGCGCCGACTCCCCCACCAGCAGCAGGGCGTCGGCCGCGTGCTCGGCGGGAAGCGGGGTCAGCACCTGCTGGCCGCTGCGCACCTCCACCGGCATGTCGAGCCCCAGGCGGCGCGCGGCGGCACGCAGCGCTTCCGCCGCCAGCATGGCCTTCACGGGGCTGTCCCCCGAGGCGACCACGGCGATCATTCCGGACATATGTTTCCCCTCCATGGTCAGGCCAAAGTTTCGGCGTGCAGCGCGGCGGCGATCGCCTCCACCTCCGCCCGCGCGGGCAGGCCAGCGCCGGCGCGGCGCAGCTTGGCGGCGGAGAAGGCGGAGGCCCGGCGGGCCAGGTCGGGCAGCGGCAGGTCCTCGGCCAGCGCGGCGGCGATGCCCGCGACCATGGCATCGCCGGCGCCGACGCTGCTGCCGCCCGCCAAAGCCGGCGGCCGCACCAGCACCGCCTGCCCCTGGCTGACGAAGATCGCGCCCTCCGCGCCCAGTGAGACGGCAACGACGCCGATGCCCCGCGCGGAAAGGCCCCGCGCCGCGCCGAGCAGCGCCGCGCGGTCGCCCAGCGCCTGCCCGGCCCAGGCTTCCAGCTCATGCCGGTTCGGCTTGATGGCATCCGGCAGCACCGGCCCGGCGAGCAGGGCGGCCAGGGCCGCGCCGCTGGTATCGGCCACCACCCGCGCGCCGGTCAGCCGCGGCAGCAGCGTCGCATAGACATCCGTTGGCACGCCGGGCGGCAGGCTGCCGGACAGCACCGCGACGCGGCCCGGCCCGGCGGCCTTGCGCAGCGAGTCCAGCACCTGGTCCAGCGCCGCCGCGCCCGGCGCCGCGCCGGGCAGGTTGATATCCGTGGTGGCGCCGGTCGCGCGGTCCAGCAGCTTGATATTGGTGCGCGTCTCGCCGGGGATGCGCAGGCAGCCATCGGCGATGCCGCGCGCGGCGAACAAGGCGCGGAAGGGCGCGTCATTACCCTCCCCCAGCAGCCCCACGGCGCGGACGGAGGCGCCCCAATCGGCGAGGCAGGCCGCGACATTGATGCCCTTGCCGGCCGCGTGCCGCACCGCGCCACGCGCCAGATTCACCTCGCCCGGGCAAAGCCGGTCCAGCTCCACCGTCTGGTCGATCGCCGGGTTCAGCGACAGGGTGACGAACAGCGCGGCCATCAGGCGGCCGCCTGGGCGGGGGCAACGATCGCCTCCAGCTCCGTTTCCAGCACCCGCACCTCCTCCGGCGTGCCGCAATCCAGCGCGCGCGCGGCCAGCGCCTTCAGCGCCTCCATGCTGGCGCCGCGCAGCATCGCCTTCACCGCCGGGATGTCGCGCGGCGTCATCGACAATTCGCCCACACCCATCCCGGCCAGCAGCGCCGCACCAAAAGGCTCGCCGGCCAGCCCGCCGCAGACGCCGACCCAGCGGCCGTGGCGTTCCGCCGCCTGCACCGTCATGGCGATCAGCCGCAGCACCGCCGGATGCAGGCTGTCCGCCTCCGCCGCCAGGTCGGGGTTCTGGCGGTCGATCGCCAGCACGTACTGGGTCAGGTCATTGGTGCCGATGGAGAAGAAATCCACATGCGGCGCCAGCGCATCCGCCTGCACCGCCGCCGCCGGCACCTCCACCATGATGCCCACCGGCACCTCCGGCGCGCCAAGCTCCGCGCGCACCCGCTCACAGGCCGCGCGCAGCGCGATCACCTCCGGCACCGAGGTCACCATGGGGAACATGATGGAGAGCTTCCCGCCCGCCGCCGCGGCCCGGTACAGGGCGCGCAGCTGCGGTTCCAGAAGATCCGGCCGGCGCAGCAACAGGCGGGCGCCACGCACGCCGAGGAAGGGGTTCGCCTCCACCGGCAGGCGCAGATGCGGCACCTGCTTGTCGCCGCCGATATCCAGGGCGCGGACGATCAGCGGCCGGCCGTCCAGCGCCGCGATCATGGAGCGGTAGATGGCGTATTGGTCGTCCTCGCCCGGCGTGTCGCCGCGTTCCAGGAACAGGAATTCGGTGCGCATCAGGCCCACCGCCTCCGCCCCTTGTGCCAGGGCGAAGGGCACCTGGTCCGGCAGGTTGATATTCGCCGCCACCTCGATCCGCACGCCGTCGCGGGTTGTCGCCGGCTCCGCCCGCAGCGCCGCCTCCCGCGCCCGTTGCGCCTGCTGGGCGGCGATGAAGGCCTGGGCGGAGGCACGGTCGGCCTCGCTGGGGTTCAGGTGCAGCCGGCCGGTGGCGCCATCGATCACCGCCTCCGTCCCATCCTCCAGGTCCAACACTCCACGCCCGCCGGCGACCAGCGCCGGCAGGCCCAGCGTGCGGGCGAGGATGGCGGTGTGGGAGGTCGGGCCGCCGGTGGCGGTGGCCAGGCCGACGATGCGGCGCGGATCGAGGCCGGCGGTGTCGGAGGGCGACAGATCCTCCGCCACCAGGATCACCGGCCCCTCCGGCAGATCGGCCAGGGAGCCGCCTCGCAGCGACGGGTCTATCTGCCCGAGCACCCGCCGGCCGACATCGCGCAGATCCGCAGCCCGCCCGGCCAGCACCGGATTGCCCAGGGCGGCCAGCGAAGCGGCGACGCGTTCTACCGCCTGATGCCAGGACCAGGCCAGGCCATGGCCCTGCACCATCAACTGGCAGGTCACGGTGATGAGGTCCGGATCCTCCAGCAGCCCGGCCTGGGCGCGGAAGATGGCGGCATCGGCGGCGCCGAGGCGGCGCGCCGTGTCATCCTCCAGCGCCTTCAACTGGGCGCGGGTGCTGCGCAGCGCGTTCTCCAGCTGCGTGCCGCCCTCGGCCAACGGCAGCGGGATGTCGTGGATGGCGGCCGCGGTGTCGGTCAGCACATGCAGCCGGCCGATGGCGAGCCCCGGGCTGGCGCCGATGCCCGGCAGGGTGACGGTGCCGGCGGCCGGTTCCCAGCCACGGCCGGCAGGCGCCACGCGGCGCGCGGCCAGGGCGGCATCGGCCTTTTCCTGCGCGCTGAGCCCGGTGATGGCAGCACGCATGCGCGACAGCGCCACGCCGGCCTCCCGCCCCTCGGCGGAAACCACGATGGCATCCCCAGCGCGCAGGCCGAGCTGCAACAGGCTGACCAACGCCGCTGCATCGGCGACCTGGCTGTCATGCCGCACCTGGATGCGGCAGCCGGCGCCCCGCGCCGCCTCCACCCAGCGGGTGGCCGGGCGCGCATGCAGGCCGGCGGGGTAGTCCACCACCCAGGTGAAGCTTTCGGCCAGATCGGCGACAGGGGCGCCGGGCGCGGCCTCGGCCGGGGCGGCGCCGAGGGCGGCGATGATCTCGCCGGCATCCTCGGTCCGGAACAGCCTGGCCAGCGCCGCCTCGTCGCCGAGCAGGCGTGTCAGGCGGCGCAGGATGGCGATGTGCTCGTCGGAGGCGGCGGCGATGCCGATGACCAGATGCGCGATCTGGCCAGGGTTCCAGGCAATGCCATCGCGCAGTTGCAGGATGGCGATGCCGTTGCGCCGGACCATGCCGCGGTCCTCCCCCATGCCATGCGGGATGGCGACGCCGTGGCCGAGGAAGGTGTTCGCCGCCTGCTCCCGCCGCGCCATGCTGTCGGCGTAGGCGGGGTCGACGCAGCCGGCGGCGGCCAGAAGCTGCGCCGCCTGGGCGATCGCCTCCGCCTTGTCCGCCGGACGCGCGTCCAGGCGGATGAGTTCGCGGGCGATGGGCATCGGGGCTGTTTCGGCCATGGGGACGTTCCTGGCGGTTTCTTGGCTGCGGCTGCCTGGCCATGAAAACGTTTTCACAAAAATCTGTCAAACCGTTTTTGCGTGGGGTCGCAGTAATGCGTTGAGGCGCCTGTGGCAGCGCGTTAGGCTGGCCCCAACCATGAAAACGATCCCATGACCGTCAGCATCAAGGATGTGGCCCTGGCGGCAGGCGTGTCCCCCGCCACCGTGTCCCGCGCCCTCGGCAAGGGGCCGGTCAGCGCGGAACTGCGCGCCCAGGTGATGCAGGCGGTGCGGGCCACCGGCTACCGCCCCAACCTGGCCGCCCGCCGACTACGCTCGCAGGACAGCGGCACCATCGGGCTGATTGTCGCCGACCTCGGCAACCCGTTTTTCACCGGCGTCGCCCGGGCCGTGGAACAGGCGGCCTATGAGGCCGGGCTGCGCGTGATCCTGTGCAACACCGACCGGAATCCGGAGCGGGAGGACAGCTATCTCGACCTGATGCAGGCGGAGCGGGTGACCGGGCTGATCCTGGCGCCCACCCGCACCACCGCCGCCCGCCTGTCCGCCCGAGCGCTTCAGGTGCCGACGGTGCTGATCGACCGGCCGGGGCCGCCGGGCGAATTCGATGCCGTGCTGCTGGACAATGCCGCGGCCGCCGGCAGCCTGGTGGACCATCTGGTGGCGCGGGGTCGCCGGCGCATCACCGGCCTGTTCGGCGAAAGCAGCGCCACCGGGCTGGAGCGGGCAGAGGGTTTCCGGGCCGCCATGGGGCGCCATGGGCTGGTCGCCGATGCCCGGCTGCTGCCCACCGATCTGGCGCCGGAGGTCGCGGCCCGCGCCCTGCTGGCGGTGCCGCAGCCGCCGGATGCGCTGCTGGCCGCCAATTCGCTGCAATTGATGGGCGCGCTGCGCGCGGTGCGCGCCGAAGGCCTGGCGGTGCCGGGGCGCATCGCCCTGGCCGGCTTCGACAACGAGCCCTGGACCGAACTGGTCGAACCCGGCCTGACCGTGATCGAACAACCGCTGGAGGCCATCGGCCAGACGGCCATGGCCCTGCTGTTCGACCGGCTGCGCGCGCCGCTGGCGCCGGTGCGGCGGGTGATGCTGACCGGCCGGCTGATCCAGCGCGGCTCCACCGCCGCGCGGATGCCGGCCTGAGTCTACCCGACCTCGGTCAGCCAGGCCTCGAACCGCGCCGTCAGCGGTTCCAGATGCCGCGCCCAGAACAGGTCGTCGATCGGCAGGGATTGTGACAGGGCGGCGGGCGCGGTCGGCAGCTGCGCCTGGAGCGGGGCCGGGATCAACGGCTCCGCCGCGCGCAGCGTGACCCCGTGCAACGTGTGCTGCGCCAGCCGAAGCTGCACATCCGGCCGCGCGGCATAGGCCAGGAAGTCCAGCGCCTGTAGCCGGTTGGGACTGCCGCGCAGGATCGCCCAACTGTCCAGCGTCGCCAGGTTCTGCGCCCAGCTCAGGCCGAAATCCCGCCCGTCCAGCGCATTCGCCAGGGCGATCCGGCCATTCTGGGCGCAGACCATCGCCACCTCGCCGCCCGCCAACCAGGCGGAAGGCTGCGCGCCACGTTCCCACCAGGCGGTGTCGTCCCGGATCGTCCGCAGCCGGCGGAAGGCGCGCGCCTGTCCTGCAGGCTCGGCCAGCGTCGCATAGATCTCGGCGGGCGCGACGCCATCGGCCAGAAGCGCGATCTCCATCGTGCCGCGCGGGCCCCGGCGCAGCGCCCTGCGACCGGGAAAGCGCGCCGTGTCGAACAGATCCGCCCAGCCCGTGGGCGTACCCTGAAGTTGGGCGCGGTCCCAGGCCAGCACATAGGCATAGCGGCTGGCACCGACGCCGCATTCCTGCACCGCCTCCGGAATATAGGCGGCCTCGCCGCCGATGGCGGACCAGTCCAGTGGCTCGAACAGCCCCTCGGCGCAGCCGATGCGAAGCTGGTCGCCGCGCACTTGTATCAGGTCCCAGGTGCCGGCCTGGGCGCGCGCGCGCAGCACGGCAAGACCGCCATCCCAGGTTTCCTCCAGCAGCCGCCGGTCCCGCGCCGTCATCCAGGGGCGGAAGGCGGCGTCGCGCTGCGCGTCCTGCAAGGCGCCACCGAAGGAGACGATCGTCAGGTCGCGCGGCGCCTGGGCGCGGGCGGAAGGCACGCCTGACCCCGCCAAGGCCCCCGTGCCAAAGGCCGCCAGCCAGTCCCGCCGTCGCATCGCATGCACCCCTGTGCCGCCTGGCGGAAGCCTATCCCAGGGGCGGGGGGCTCTGGAAGGCGCAGCGGCCCCATTGAAACGGCTTCATCATGGCTTCACACTGCAACTTGCGGCCCGACTGGCGCGTTCGACCGGCGCCAACGATCCCAAAGGAAATTCAATCATGTCCCAGATGGGCAATGACATCCGCAATGTCCGCGACGAAGCTTCCGCCGCCGGCGGCCGCCTGGCCGACGACGCCCGCGCCGAGCTCGCCCGTCTGCGCGGCCAGGTGGAGCGCCTGATGGAGGAGCGTGTGACCCCCGCTCTGGGCCATGCCGCCGAGACGGTGGAAGACTACGGCCGCCGCGCCCGCGACACCATCGAGGACAATGCCAATGCGCTGTCCGAGACGGTGCGCGCCCAGCCGCTGCTTTACGTGTCCGTCGCGGCGCTGGGTGGCTATCTGCTCGGCCGCCTGATGGGCAGCCGCACCTACGTCTACCCGGACCGCAAGTAAGCGGCGGGCGGCGGCATGCGCCTGCTGAGCCTTGCCCGCGCCGCTTGGCAGGCGGAAGGGCTGTACCTGCGCCGCACCAGCCGGGGCTACGCCATCCAGGCGGGTCTCGGCGCGGTCGCGGCCGTGTTCGGCCTGCTGATGCTGGTGATGGTCCATATCGCCGGTTTTGCGGCGCTTGTGCCGAGCCAGGGGCCGGTCTGGTCGGCGCTGATCGTCGCCGGCTTTGACCTGGTGGTGGCCGTCATCTTCGCCCTGGTGGCACGGCGCCCGCCGCGCGACGAGGTGGCGGAGGAAGCCCTGCTGATCCGCAAGGCGGCGATGCGCCAGATGGGCGACACGGCGACGCAGATGGCCATTCTGGCACCCCTGCTGCGCAGCCAGACCTTGAAGAAGGGCGCCTTCGGCGCGGCGATCACCGCCGCGCTGGTCGCCTTCTTCAACCGGCGCTGAGGGCTTTCGTCACGCGGCGCGAAGCTGCGTGACGAAACGCTCCATCTCGTCCCGCAATCCGCGCGACTGCGTGGTGATCTCGATGGATACGGCACGCACGGCATCCGCCGCTTCGCCCGCCGTCTCCGCACGTTGCTCCACCGCCAGCACCGCGCCGGAGACGGCGGCGGTGCTTTCCGCTGCCTGACCCACGCTGCGGGCGATCTCCGCCGTGGCGGAGCCCTGTTCCTCCACCGCCGCAGCGATCGAGGCCGCGATCTCGTCCAGCTCCGCGATGGTGGTGCCGATGCGCGACACGGCGGCGGCATTGCCGGCGGCGGCCTGGCGCATCTCCTCGATCTTCTGGCTGATTTCCTGTGTCGCCGTCGCGGTCTGCGCGGCGAGCTGCTTCACCTCGCTGGCCACCACGGCAAAGCCCTTGCCGGCATCGCCCGCGCGCGCCGCCTCGATGGTGGCGTTCAGGGCGAGAAGGTTGGTCTGGCCGGCGATGTTGGTGATCAGCCGGACCACGTCGCCGATGCGCGACGCCGCCTCGTTCAGCGCCTCCACCTGCTGGGTGGTGCCCATCGCCTCCTCCCGCGCCCGGCGGGTGACGGTCGTCGTCTGGCTCATCTGACGGGCGATTTCGGAGATCGAGGCGCTGAGCTGCTCGGTCGCCGCCGCGGCGGTGGTGGCGTTGCGGCTGGCATCGCCGCCGGCCCCGCGCGCCAGGCTGCTTTCGCGACGGGTATCGGCCACCGCCTCCCCCATGCTGTCGGCCGCGCCGGTCAGGCCTCCCGCGGATTTGGACAGGGCGCCGGCGATGCCGCCGAGGCTGGCTTCGAAGCCGCGCACCAACGTCTCCCGCATCGCATGGCGCTCGCTGCGCGCCGCCTCCGCCGCCGTCTTCGCTTCGGCTTCCATCGCGTGCTGGCGCTGGGTGTTGCTGCGCAGCACCTCCAGTGCCCTGGCCATCACGCCGATCTCGTCGCCCCGCGCCAGGTCGGGCACGGGCTGGGCGGTTTCCCCGGCGGCGAGGCTTTCGGTGCGGCGGATCAGCCCGCCGATCGGCCGGGCGATGCCACGCGCCAGCAACAGGCTGCACAGCAGCGCCACCAGCAGCGCCGCGGCGATGGCGCCGAACAGCCAGGCCTGGTCCGTGGCGGCACGCGCCGCCGCGGCGGTCTGGTCCAGCAGAAGCTCGGCGATCGCCACCGGACGGCCGGCATAATCCGTCAGCGGCATGGTGGTGACGGCAAAGGACTGCTCCCCATCGACCAGCAGGCGTGCCGGCGTCGTCCCGGACATGCCGGCCTGCAGCATCGCCGCATCGGCCAGCCCCTGGGGCCGGGTGCCGGCGATCCGGGCGAGGCGCCCTTCCGGCCCGGCATGGATGACGATATCCGCATTCACCGCCTGACCGATGCGACCCAGCAGGTCGGGGCCGATATTCGATTGCGCGAGGACCACGCCCAGCACCCGCCCCTGCCCTGTCACCGGCACCACGGAGGCGGCGGTCAGCCCGGTGCTGCCGGATGCAAGCCCGGCGACGGCACGCGCCTCCCGCGCGCTGGCCACCACATCCGGGCGGCGCGCGCCGATATCCTCGGGCGCCGACATGGCCGCGTGGGACCGGTAGTGCAGCATGGCAGGCGGGACGGCGATGCCGAAATTTGTCACCAGCCGTTCCGCGGTCAGCGCCGCATGCACCGGCGCGATGGCCGCCGCCATGCCGGCCTGGTCAGCCCGGCCCACCGCGTCCACCAGCACGGGGTTGGCGGCCAGGGTGCGATTCAGCGTCTCCAGCCGCGTCAGTTCGAGGGTGAAGATCTGCTGGGTGGCGGAGGCCGTTCGCCGTGCCGCCACCTCCACCGCCGCCGCATGCTGCGCATTCTCCTGCATCAGGGCCATGCCGAGCAGCAGCGCTGCCACCGTGCCCGTCAACGCCATGAAGGCCAGGATGAGTCGCGACTGGATGGAGCGGAGGCGATGCATGCGCTTGGTATCCCGGAATGCCAGATGCAGGCTGCGGGCGCCGGGGTTCCACGAGCGTTAAACGGGACGCGAAATTCCGAAATTATTACGGAGATGTTAGAAGCCATCTAGACGCCGTGAACGGGCCCTTGCTCAGCCCGGGACAGGCTTCCAGGACGGTTCGAACCCGATTGGATTCTTCTTGCCCGCTGGCCGGCGCCGGGCAGATGATAACGACAACAAATCGGAGGAAACCAGGATGCGCCGGATCGCCGCGGTGTTGCTTGCCCTTCTCTGTGCGCCCGCCGCCATGGCCCAGGGACGAGGGGACCCCAACGCGCTTCGGGTCAAGCTGTTCGGCGACCTGCGCTCGATCGACCCCTTCATCAGCCCCGAATACATGGCCCGCAACCATGGCTACATGGTCTACGACACGCTGTTCGCGCTGGATGCGCGGCTGGTGCCGCGGCCGCAGATGGTGGCGCGCTGGTCGGTCAGCGCGGATGACCTGACCTGGGATTTCACCCTGCGCGAAGGCCTGCGCTTCCATGACGGCGCGCCGGTCACCAGCACCGACGTCATCGCCAGCCTGCGTCGCTGGGCTGTGCGGGACGGGCTGGGCCAGCAACTGATCGGGCTGACCTCGGCGATGGAGCCGACGGCGCCGGACGCCTTCCGCATCTCGCTGCGCGCGCCCTTCGGCCTGATGCTGGAGGCGCTGGCCCGCCCCTCCGGCCAGCCGGCCTTCATCATGCCGGCGCGCGTCGCCGAAACGCCGGCCGCGACACCGATCACCGACCCCACCGGCAGCGGCCCCTTCACCCTGCGGCGGGAGGATTGGCGCGCCGGCGACCGCGTGACCTATCGCCGCAACGCCGCCTACGTGCCGCGGGCGGAGCCGCCGGATGGGCTGGCCGGCGGCAAGATGGCGCGGATCGACAGAGTGGAATGGATCTACCTGCCGGATGCGCAGACCGCGCTGAACGCCCTGATGGTGGGTGAGATCGACCTGTTCGAGGAGCTGCCGCCCGACCTGTTCCCCGTGGTGCGGCGCAACCGCAACCTGCGCATCGGCGCGCAGGACAATGTCGGCGTACAGCCGATCTTTCGCATGAACCAGGCGGTGCCGCCCTTCGACAATCCCCGGCTGCGCCAGGCGATGCTGCATCTGGTCGATCCCGCCCTGGTGCTGCCTGCCTATCTGACCGACCCGGCGCTGTGGCGCGATTGCCGGTCCTTCTACGTCTGCGGCAGCCCGCACCACACCAGCCAGGGCTGGGTGACGCCGAACCTGGCGGAGGCCCGGCGGCTGGTGGCCGCCAGTGGCTATGACGGCACGCCGGTGGTGGTGCTGGACGCGCAGGACAGCACCATTTCCCACACCATGGCGCTGGTGACGGCGGATCTGCTGAAGCAGGCCGGGATCGCGGTGGATGTGCAGGCGATGGACTGGGCGACGCTGGTGCAGCGACGCCTGTCCCGCACGCCGGGGCCGCAGGGCTGGAACCTGTTCGTCTCCGCGCCCTCCGGCCTCGATGCCATGAATCCGGCGGGGCACAATGCCATGCGGTCCGCCTGCGAGCGCACCGGCCTGCCCGGCTGGCCCTGCGATGCGGAGATGGAGCGTCTGCGCGACGCCTTCCTGGCCGCGGCCGGGGAAGATCAGCGCCGCGCCCTGGCGGCCGAGTACCACACCCGGGCGCTGGCCAGCGTGCCCTATGTGCCGCTGGGCCAGTTCAGCTTGGTGCGCGGCTATTCGGCGCGGCTGCAGGGCATCCTGGATGCGCCGGTGCCGGTCTACTGGAACATCGCCAAGCTCAACGAATAGGGGAGGCGCTGTCCTCCGCCTCCGCCACGCGCCGGGGCTTCAGGGGCGTCAGGGCGTAGAGCGTTATCGCGGTGAACAGGCACACCATCACCGCGACGTCGTAGCTGCCAAGCGCGATGGCCGCGCCCATGGCGCCCGTGGCCCAGATGCTGGCCGCCGTCGCCGTGCCGCGAATGGCCGCGCCGCCCTTCAGGATGGCGCCGGCGCCGATGAAGCCGATGCCGGTGATGACGCCCTCCACGATGCGGGCGGTGGCTTCCGGATTGCCCGCAGTGATGGTCTCGGCGGATTGGACGAATCCGCAGGCGGCGATGGCGACCAGGGGGAAGGTGCGCAGGCCGGCGCTGTTGCTCTCCCTCTCCCGGTTCCAGCCGATGATGAAGGCCAGCACATAGGCCAGGCCAAGATCGCGGGCATGCGGGCCATAGGCGGCGAGGAGGTCTTGGGCCTGCTCGGTCAACCAGATCGTGTTCACGCGCGTCATCCTCCGCGCCGGCGGGTGCGGTGCCGGCGCGGTGGCAACAACCCCGTGGACCCGTCGGGGTTGCAGCCTATCCCGCGGACGGAGGCGCCAACGCCTCAAACACCAGCATGTGGCGGCCGCGATGGCCGAAACTGTCGCATTCCGTCATGCCGATATCGGTCAGCACCTGGCGGGAGGCGACATTCCCTTCCCACGCCACGGCGATGATGCGCGCCAGCCCGCGCCGAAAGCCGAAGGCGAGCGCCGCCCGCGCTGCCTCCCGCGCAAAGCCCTTGCCACGGCATTGCGGCCACAGCGCGTAGCGCAGCGCCACGCCGCGGCCATCCGGCCGCTCCATCAGCCCGGTGATGCCGAGGAAATCGCCAGTCGCGCGGTCATAGACCGCCCAGGTGCCGTAGCCGCGCACCAGCCAGAATTCCATGTCGTCCTCCAGCTCCTCCCGCGCCCTTTCGGGCGTGCGGGTGCCGTGGAGCATGAGGCCGAAGGCGGCCTCGTCGCCCTTGAGGGCGATGAGGTCCGGCAGGTTTTCCGGGGCGACGGGGCGCAGCGAAAGGCGCGGCGTGGTGATGCCGTTGCCTTCCGCCAGGCGGGGTTGAACCAACCCCCTACCGGGCCAGCGGGCGGTACTTGATGCGGTGCGGCTGGTCCGCAGCGGCGCCGAGTCGACGTCGCTTGTCCGCTTCGTAGGCTTCGAAGTTCCCCTCGAACCACTCCACGTGGCTGTCGCCCTCGAAGGCGAGGATGTGCGTGGCCAGGCGGTCGAGGAACCAGCGATCGTGGCTGATCACCACGGCGCAGCCGGCGAATTCCTCCAGCGCGTCTTCCAGGGCGCGCAGCGTGTCGATGTCGAGGTCGTTGGTCGGTTCGTCGAGCAGCAGCACATTGTGCTCCCGCTTCAGCATCTTGGCCAAATGCACCCGGTTGCGCTCGCCGCCCGAGAGCACGCCGACGCGCTTCTGCTGGTCGGCGCCCTTGAAGTTGAAGGCGGCGACATAGGCGCGGGACGGGATGGTGCGCTTGCCGATGGTGATCTGGTCCATCCCGTCGGAGATTTCCTGCCAGACGGTGCGGTTGTCATCCAGGCTGTCGCGGGACTGGTCGACATAGCCCAGCTTCACCGTGTCGCCGACGACGAGGCTGCCGCCATCGGGCGTCTCGATGCCGGTGATCATCTTGAACAGCGTGGACTTGCCGGCGCCGTTCGGGCCGATGATGCCGACGATGCCGCCCGGCGGCAGCTTGAAGTTCAGGTCGTCGATCAGCAGGCGGTTGCCATAGCCCTTGCGCAGCTGGTCGGCGACGATGACGGTATTGCCCAGGCGAGGCGCCGGCGGGATGACGATCTCGGTATCGCCGCTCGTCTTCTCCTGGCTCTTGGCCAGCATCTCCTCATAGGAGGCGATACGCGCCTTGGACTTGGCCTGCCGCGCCGCCGGGCTGCGGCCCATCCATTCCTGTTCCTTGGCGAGCTGCCGCTGCCGGGCGCTTTCCTCGCGCTCCTCCTGCTGCAGGCGCTTCCGCTTCTGGTCGAGATAGGCCGAGTAGTTGCCCTGATAGGGGAAGCCCCGGCCGCGATCGACTTCCAGAATCCAGTTGGTGACGTTGTCGAGGAAGTAGCGGTCGTGCGTGACGATCAGCACGGCGCCCTTGTAGTCCTTCAGCGTCTGTTCCAGCCAGGCGACGGATTCCGCGTCCAGGTGGTTCGTCGGCTCGTCCAGCAGCAGCAGGTCGGGCTTTTCCAGCAGCAGCTTGCACAGCGCCACGCGGCGCCGCTCGCCACCCGAAAGATGCGCCACGGGGCTGTCGAAGGGCGGGCAGCGCAGCGCGTCCAGCGCGATCTCGATGCGCCGGTCCAGCTCCCAGCCCTCGGCGGCCTCGATCTTTTCCTGCAACTCCGCCTGTTCGGCGAGCAGATCGTTCATCTGCTCCTCCGTCATTTCCTCGGCAAACTTGTCGGAGATTTCGTTGAAGCGCTTCAACTGGCCGGTCAGGTCGGCGAACGCCTCCATGACGTTCTCGCCGACCGTCTTGGTCTCATCGAGGTGCGGCTCCTGCGGCAGGTAGCCGACCTTGGCGCCCTCGGCGGCCCAGGCCTCGCCGCCGAACTCCTTGTCCTGGCCGGCCATGATCTTCATCAGCGTGGACTTGCCGGCGCCGTTCGGGCCGAGCACGCCGATCTTCACATCGGGCAGAAAGGACAGGGTGATGCCCTTGAAGACTTCTCGCCCGCCCGGATAGGACTTGGTGAGGTCTTTCATGACGTAGACGTACTGCCAGGCGGGCATGTGCGAAGAACCCCAGCGAATGTTCAGCGGGTTCTAGCGCGACGGTCGGTGCCGGGCAAAGGGTGTCCAGGGCGCGCCACCCGCGCCCCGGACGTCGCAGGACGGCGCGGCGCCGTCAGAACCGGAGCGTCAGATGCGCCCGCGTCCCCAGGCTCTGCGTATCCTCCCCGACCTGTCCGGCGAGAGAAACGCCCAGGGTCAGGGCCGATGTCAAAGCGGCTGAGACATTCGCCTCCGCCACCGCCGCGTTCCGCGCCAGCGGCGTCCCGGCGACGGTGAAGGCATCGGACCCCGCCAGGCGGAGCGTGGAGTCCGGCGTCACATCCCCCCAGGCATGCCGCCAGCCGAGCATGCCGGAGGCACCCAGCGCCACATCGCCCACCATCACGCGGGTCTCTCCGCGCAGGCCGAGCGTCGCATAATTGACGCCCGTCTCCTCCGCGCGGCCGGTCAGCGCCGCCGCGCCACCGCGTTCCGTGAAGCCATCGGCCTTCACATCGGCCCTCGCCAGGCCGGCGAAGGGCTCGATCGCGACCTGTCCCAGCGCCGTCTGGCCCAGTTCCAGCCGGTAGCCGAGCTCGCCGAAGACCTGGATCGTCCGCGCGGTGCCGCTGCTGGACAGTGCATCCGAGAAGCCGGCGAAGGCCGGGCTGCGCCGCGTGGACAAGTCACTCCAGGTATGCGCGGCGCCCAGCCTCAGGCCGAGACGGCCCCATTGCCGGCCGCCATAGAGGCCAAGGGTCGTATTCTCCGACGTCCCCTTGGCGTTGCGCGCGCCGGATTCGAAGCCCGATTCCCCGAAGCCGGCCAGCAGGCCGATCCGCCAGCCGTCGAGCGTCGGCAGATCCGCCCCCACCACCAGGCCACCGCTGTCATGCGTCATGGACGCGGCATTGCCATCACTGCCGCTCCGCCCCCAGGCGCCATAGGCCTGCGACCAGAAGGTGGCGGCAGGTGCCGCGCCCGGGGCGGCGCCATCGGCCCCATCGCCCATGCCGGGCAAAGTGCCGCCGACACCGCCGAAAGCGCTGCGGAGGCGGTCCAGCGCGGCGTGGCGGGTGAAGCGCGTCTCCTCCGCCAGCGCCCCACGGATGGAAGCGTGGATTTCGCCCGAGAGGCTGTCAAAGGCAGCCTGCGCCCCCGAACTGGTCTGCTGCGCGCCAATGGCGGTGCGCAATGCACTGCTGGCGGCCAGTCCCTGCGCCGCATCGGCGACGGCCCGCTGGTTCGGAGTGGCGGCAACCGCTTCGAAGGCGCGGGATTGCGCCGGCACCAGGGTGACGCCGCTGGCGCCATACTGGGCATAGAGCTGGTAGAAAGTCGAAATCTCCGGGTCGCCCGTCACGACATACTGGCCGGTGACCCCACCGGTGGCACTCAGCACGGTGTAGACCGTGTCGAGCGACACGGGGCCGCTGCCGGCGCGCGTGACCTGAAGGATGGCGCCCGGCTCCAGCGTAGCGGTGCCGTTCACGACGAGGCGGTCGGCGGTGACGCCGGGCACGATCTCCGCGGCGAGGATCGCCCCGGCGGCCTGGCGATAATTGCCGGCGATGGTCAGCGTGCCCGGGCTGTTGCCCGGCGCGATGGTCGAACCCGCCTGGGCCAGGACATTGCTGACCGTGCCGGAACCGCTCAGCGTGCCGCCGCTGCCCACGGTCACCGTTGTGCCGCTGCCGCCCAGCACACCGTTCACCACCAGCCTGCCACCGGTGACGCTGACGGAACCTGTGTAGCCGGAGGCGTCGCCCGAATAGACCGTGGTGCCGGCGGCCTGGATGATGCGCCCGCCGGTGCCGTAAAGCCGCTGGTCGAAGGCGTAGGCCGTGCCGGTGTGGTTGAACAGCAGCGTGGCGTCGCCCGCGCCGAAGAAGATGCCGTTGGTCGCACTGACCGTGCCCGGCGCCGCCGCGGCCTGGCCCAGCCCGCCGCCGATCGCCAGAACGCCGCGGCTGCCGGCATTGGTCGCGATGTCGAGAATATTGGCGGCCACCAGGGCGCCGCCATTCTGCACCGTGACCTGGCCGTCGCCGTTGAAGCCCACGCGGAAATTGCCGTTGAAGCCGGTACGGCGAAGGCTTTCGTAGCGCGAACCCGCGCCGGTGATCACCATCTCGCCGAAGGACCCAGTATCGGTGCCGACGGCCCCGGTATAGGCGGTGACCACGGCGCCATCCGCGATGGTCAGGCGCCCGAAACCCACCACGCCATTGCCGTTGCCGCCGACATAGAGGTTCAGCGCATTCTGCAGGGTGGTGCCCTGGCCGGTCACCGTGGCATTGGCCCAACTCACCCCCGACCCGCCGATATAGGTCGCATCGGCGATCACGCTGGCGCCGTTGGAAATCAGCAGAGTCCCCTCATTCGGCTCCAGCCACCCCGCGGCCGAGCCCCAATCCGATGGCAGGGTGCTGGTGCGCGTGCCGATATCGACCGTCGTGCCCGGCCCGGTGATGGTCAGGCTGCCCCCTGCGCCGAGACGCAGCGTGCCCTCATAGGTCGTCAGCCGCGCGCCATCGCGCACCGACAGCGAACCTGTTCCGCCGAGGCCGAGTTGGATCAGGTTGGTGTTGGTCCAGGAACTGCCGGCGCCGGAGATGGTCACGCTGCCGGCCCCATCGGCATTGCCGATCGTTGTCGTCTCGCCCACCGCCACGGTACCGCCGCCGCTGAGGTCGAGAGTCCCGCCCTCGGTGACGATGACGCGAAAGGCGCTGGCCGCCCCGCCTTGGATGACCGGGTCAGCCGGCCCCGCACCGCCGATGGTCACCGCATCCGCCCCGCCCGGCACAGCGCTGATCCAATTGCCGGCGGTGAACCAGTCCGCGCCGACAGCGCCGGTCCAGGACTGGTCAGCGAAAGCGGCGGCGGAAAGTGCGGTGGTGGACAGCAGGATGGTGGCCAGCACCGGCCAATTGCGGGGTCGCGACAGAACCCGAGGCGCCAAAGGCCCACCGGAGAGTTCCAGCGGACTCAACATGCCATCTTTCATGATCTGCTTCTTCCCATGAAGAATATTTAAGTTTGATGCTTTCCATCAATACTTAATTTTCGACAGAATCGAGGTATCTCAACTTTGTCGTATTTACGGTAACAACGATCGTTTGGAGTCGCAACCGCATCGGTTGCATATTTTTTCGCGCACAACCTTCCCGCGCAGCGAAGGCTGCAGCGCCATCTGATGCAGGCACTGACCCGCCAGAACAGGTCGCACCGAGGGGAGCGGGATGCCGAGGTCGCGGGACCTCAGCCCGAATGAACGCCGGAAGCCAATTCCGGCGGCCGTCTAAACCCCGATCAGCCGCACGCCCGTATAGGCGATCGCCGCGATCAGCAGGCTCAGCGCCACGCCGAGGCCCAGCGGCCGCAGACCGCGCGCGCGCAGCGCCTTCAGGTCGGTGGACAGGCCGAGTGCCGCGACGCTCGCCGCCATCATCAACGGCACCAGGAAGCGGGAGGCATCGATGGCGATGCGCGGCACGAGCCCGGTGGAGACCACCGCCACCATCACCAGGAACCACACCGCGAACCAGGGCACCTGCACCTTGGCCGTGCCGCCGCCCTCGGCCGCGCCGCGCGCCACCCACCAGCCCAGCGCCATGATCGCCGGCGCCAGCAGCATGACGCGCGCCAGCTTCATCACCGTGCCGGATTGCGCCGCCTCCGGCCCACCCGCCGCCGCCGCGCCGACCGCCTGCACCACTTCATGCAGCGAGGCACCGGCCCAGAGGCCGTAGCTGACGCTGTCCAGGCCGAAGGGGCTTGCCAGCAGCGGCATCACCACCAGCCCGACCGTGCCGCACAGGGTGATGACGGCCAAAGCGTAGGTCACGTCCTCGTCCTTGGCCCGCACCACCTGGTTGGTGGCGACGATGGCCGACGCGCCGCAGATGCCGGTGCCCATGCCGAGCAAGGCGGCCAGCCCCGGCTGCACGCCAAGCAGCCGGCCCAGCCAGATCGCCGCCGGCACCGTCACTCCCACCACCACCACCGCCAGCGCCAGCGCGCCCGGGCCGAGTGCCAGCACTTCCGTCGCCGTCACCTGCAAGCCCAACAACACAATGGCGAAGCGCAGCAGCGGCCGGATGGAGAAGGCGAGGCCGGCATCGAGTACCGGCTGCCTGCCCCTGGCGGAACGCCAGGCAAGGCCCACCAGCAGCGCGATCACCACCGGATTCAGCGCGGCGATGCCGGAGGCATTGCGCAGCCAGACGGAGGCGATGGCGATGGCCAGGCACAGCAAAAGCCCTGGCGCCAGCTTGCGCAGCTTCGGCCCCCAGCCCGCGGGCTTGCCCTCTCCACCCGAAGCAACAGCCGCCATGCCGAAATCTCCAACTCCGATCCGGCATTTGCAGGCAGGATCATTTGCGCAGGGCCGGTTCGGGGAGGAAATTCGGCCTGATTCCGTATAGGCGCCGTCCCCGCCGTGGCCAAGCCGGTCCCGGTGGACAGCGACCCTCATTCCCGGCATGGCGGAACCTCCACTGCCGCGGGACATGCCGGCCGATGATCCAGCCGCCGCAAGCCGACGAAACCCTGCTGAAGCCGGCGGTGGGGGTGACCCTTGGCGCGCAGGCGCTGGTGGTGCTGGCCTCCCTGGTGCTGCCGGTGACCGCGGCGCTGGTGTTGCCGGCGACGGGCCTGCCGAAGGCAGCGGTGGGCTGGTATGCGGCGCTGCTGTTCTCCGCCGGGGCGGTCTCCACCCTGGTGACGCCGCAGCTGGTCGCGACGCTGGGGCCGGTGCGGGTGCATCAGGCGATGCTGGCCTCCGCAGGCGCCGGGCTGCTGGCGTTGGCGATGGCGCATCCGCTGGCCATGGCGGTGAGCGCCGTGCTGATCGGGTTGGCCTATGGCCCGGCCAATCCTGCGAGCTCCGCTTTGCTGTCGCGGCTTTCGCCGGCGCATCTGCGCAATCGGGTGTTTTCCATCAAGCAGGTCGCGGTGCCGGTGGGCGGCGCCTCCGCCGGCGTGGTGGTGCCGGTGCTGGCGGCGGGGCTGGGCTGGCAGGCGGCCTGCCTCGCTCTGGCCGCGTTGATCGGCCTGGCGGCGCTGGCGGTGCAGCCCTGGCGCTGGCGGCTGGATGCCGGGTCGCTGGCGCCGCGCGGCGGCGGGCTGGGGCTGCTGGCGCCTTTCGCCGCGGTGCTGTCGGGTGGGCCGACGCTGCGGCTGGGCCTCGCCTCCTTCTGCTTCGCCTGCGTGCAATTCACCTTCTCCGCCTTTCTCGCCACCGTGCTGGTAACGGTCGCAGGATGGAGCATCGCGGCGGCGGGGCTGACCCTGACCATCGGCCTGCTGGTCTCCATCGCCGCGCGGCTCGCTTTGGGCTGGGTGGCGGACCGGGTGGCGCCGGCGCGGGTGCTGGGCGGGCTGGGGGTGGTGATCGCGCTGGCCTGCCTGGCCTGCACGGGCCTGGGGCCGACGACACCGGTCTGGCTGGTCTGGCTGGTGGCCGGGCTGTTCGGCTTCGCCGCTTTCGGCTGGAACGGCATCTGCCTGGCGGAGACGGCGCGGCTGGCGGCGCCAGGGCGGGTGGCGGCCGCGACCTCCGGCATCATGATGATGATCTATTGCGGGGCCTGCCTCGGCCCGGCGGTTTTCGGCACGCTGCTCTCCGCCACCGGCAGTCCGGTGGCGGGCTTTCTTCTATTGGCCGGCCTAGCGCTGGCGCCGCTGGCCTGGCTGCGGCGCTGAGCTTCAGCCGAAGATAAGGGAACGGTGCAGCGCCACCCCCGCAAAGGCACCATCCCCCACCGCCAGGGACACCGATCCCATCCCCCGTGCCGCGTCGCCGCAGGCAAAGACGCCGGGCACGCTGGTGAGCTTCGTGGGATCGGTGCGGATGAATGCCCCGATCGGCCCCTCCTCCATCACGCATCCGAGCTGGGTCGCGAGGGGGCTGGCGAGGCGGATCTGGGGGACCAGGAACAGGCCCCGCAGGGCGATGCTGCGGCCGTCCTGCAACGCCGCCGTCGCCCCCGCCCCGCTGAGGGCCACCACCGGCGTTTCCTCAATGGTCACGCCGCGCGCCTCAAGCGCCGCGCGCTGTGTCGCATCCGGCGGGTAGCGGCCCTGGGTGAACAGGGTGGTGGGGCCCCATTCGGGGATCAGCATGGCCTGGTGGAACCACGTCTCGGTGGTCGCCAGCACCCCGAGCGGGCCCTGTTCCAGCTCATAGCCGTCGCAATAGGGGCAGAGGAAGACGCTGCGGCCCCAGCGCTCCGCGAGCCCTGGAAGCTCCGGCAGGATATCCACCACGCCGGTCGCCAGCAGCAGGCGCCGTCCCTGCGCCATCGCGCCGGATGCCAGTTCCACACGGAAGCCCTCCGCCTCCACCGCGGCCCGGGTGGCGCTGTCGGCCGCCCAGGTGACGGTGGGGTAGCGCAGCAACTGGGCGCGGGCCTGGTCGGCGATCTCCCCCGGCGCCACGCCATCCTGCCCAAGGAAGCCATGGGACTCGGCGGCGAAGCGGTTGCGCCGCTGCCCGGCATCGACCACCAGCACCTGCCGACGGGCGCGGGCCAGTTGCAGGGCCGCGGCCATGCCGGCGTAGCTGCCGCCGATGATGATGGCGTCATGCCGCATGGGTCGCATCCTGCTTCGCGGCTTCAAGCCGCCGATGGAAATCGGCCGAGAGCGTGGCCAGGGTGATGGCGCCGAAGCGCTGCACCAGCATCGCCTCCACCTCCTCCAGCGTGTCGGCCAAGGCGTGGTTCACCGCCTGCTCGACCAGGCATTGCGGCGTGGGGGAGCGGTTGCCGATGGCGAAAACCTCCGGCGCGCCCAGGGCCTCATGCACGTCACGCAGGGTGATGGAGTTCAGGTCGCGGGCCAGCCGCCAGCCGCCGCCATGGCCCTTCTCCGAACGGACCAGGCCGTTCTCCCGCAGCCCCGCCATGGTGCGGCGGACCAGGGCGGCATGGCTGCGCATGCACAGCGCCAGGGTTTCGGAGGTGGTGGGTCCGTCATGTTCGGCCATGTGCAGCAGGGCATGCAGGGCGGCGGAGAGCCGGCTGTCCTTTATCATGCATCATCAAATGATGCGTGACTTGCCCACCGTCAACCCGTCGCCCTACAGGTTGAACGCCACCCGCCCCGTCCCCCCGATGTCATAGCCCCCCATCCGCGCGGCGCGGGCCGCGAAGGTCTCGCCACGGGCGAAGCCGAACAGCGCCTGCAAGGGTGGCTCGAAATACTGCCGGCGGGGCATCACCAGGTCGAAGCGCTCCCGCATCAGCGGCACGAAATCCAGGCCGCGGGAGGCCGCCTCCGCGCGGATGCCGAAGCCGCAATCGGCGCGGCCCTCCGCCACGGCGGCGGCGACCTCATCCTCGGACAAGGCCGGTTTGGCCAGGAAGCCGATCGACTCCAGCCGCAGCCCGGCCTCCGCGAGCAGGTGCATCAGCAGCACATGGCTGCCGGCGCGGGGCTGCCGGCCGATGACGCGAAGCCCCGGGCGAGCCAGGTCGGTCACGCGCAGGATGCCGGCGGGGTTGCCCGGGGCCAGCAGCAGCCCCTGGTCGCGCCAGGCCCAGACCAGCCCGACCACCGGCTGGCCAGCCAGCAGGTCCCTTGCCGCCGGTTCGTTGAAGGCACCGCTATCGGGGTCGAGCAGATGGGTGGCGGCCGCCACCGCCTGCCCCCCGGCCAGCGCCGCCAGCCCGTCCAGACTGCCGCCCGCCCGCAGCGCCAGGCCGCAGCCGGATTGCCGCACCGCCCAGTCCAGCAAGGGATCGTGGCTGCCGGCCAGGATGGGCGGCGGCGCGGCATGGCCGACGCTTTCGGCCAACTCCGCCTGTCCCGCCAACCAGCGTTGCAGCGACAAGCGCGGGAACAGCCATTTGCCGCCAAGCTGCACCGCCGGCAGGCGTTTGGCGCGGGCCAGATCATAAAGCGCCCGCTCCGACAGGCGCAGGAAGGCGGCGGCCTCCTTCAGCGTCAGCACATCCGGCATATGGCGGCAAATTCCGGCAGATTGTGGCGTATACAGCGGCCTCACCTTGGTTGACGTCAAGAGCCGCCACACCCAGCCTGCGCGGCGATGAACGATTTGCATTCCGCACTTGGACAAGCGCTGGGCCTGGTCGCCAGCGGCGACCCGACTTTGGCGCAAATCGTGCTGCTGTCGCTGCGCGTCAGCCTGACGGCCGTCGCGCTCGCCGCGCTGGTCGGACTGCCGCTGGGCGCGCTGCTGGCGGTGGCGCGGTTTCCGGGCCGTGGCGGCGTGGTGGTGGCGCTCAATGCGCTGATGGGGCTGCCGCCCGTGGTGGCCGGGCTGCTGATCTACCTGCTGCTCTCCCGCTCCGGCCCGCTGGGCGCGCTCGGCCTGCTGTTCACGCCGACCGCCATGGTGATCGCCCAGGCCCTGCTGATCGCGCCGATCCTGGCGGCGCTGGCCCGGCAGGTGCTGGAGGCGATGTGGGAGGAATATGCCGAACAGCTGCGGAGCTTTGGCGCCGGCCCGTGGCGCGCGGTGCCGACGCTGCTCTGGGATGGCCGCTTCGCGCTGCTGACCGTGCTGCTGGCGGGTTTTGGCCGCGCCAGCGCGGAAGTTGGCGCGGTGATGATTGTCGGTGGCAATATCGAAGGTTTTACGCGCGTGATGACAACCGCCATCGCGCTGGAGACCAGCAAGGGCGACCTCCCCCTGGCCCTGGCGCTCGGCATCGTGCTGATGGCGATCGTGCTGACGGTGAACGCGCTGGCGCAGACCTTGCGCGACCTCGCCGCGCGGCAGGCCGGCTGATGCGCGCGCCGGAGGCCATCCTGCCGCTGCGGGCCGAGGGTCTCGGCTTTTGCGCCGGCGGCGTCGCGATTCTTCAAAGCATCGGCCTGACCATTGAGGCGGGGCGGCCGACGCTGGTGGTGGGGCCAAACGGCGCGGGCAAAAGCGTGCTGCTGCGGCTGCTGCATGGGTTGCTGTCCCCGACTGCCGGGGCGGTGCGCTGGGACGGCCCGGCCGCCGATCCGCGCCGCCACCAGGCCATGGTGTTCCAGCGCTCGGTGCTGCTGCGGCGCTCCGTCCTCGCCAATCTCCGCTACCCGCTGGCGCTCGCCGGGCTCGACAGTGCCGAGCAGGACAAGCGGGCGGCGGAGGCGCTGGCGCTGGTCGGCATGGCGGCGCTGGCGGACCGCCCCGCGCGCAAACTTTCGGGCGGGGAGCAGCAGCGCCTGGCGCTGGCCCGCGCCGCCGCGTTGCGGCCGGAGGTGCTGTTCCTCGACGAGCCCTGCGCCAGTCTCGACCCCGCCGCGACCCGCGCGGTGGAGGAGATCATCCAGGCGCTGGTCGCGCGCGGCACCAAGCTGGTGATGACCACGCATGATCTGGCGCAGGCCCGGCGGCTCGCTGGCGATGTCGCCTTCCTGCATCGCGGGCGCCTGCTGGAACACGCGCCTGCCGATCGCTTCTTCACCAGCCCTGCCACGGAAGAAGCCGCCGCCTTCCTGCGCGGCGAGCTGCTGTGGTGAGACCTGCCAAAGGGAGAAACACCATGTTCCGCCGACTTCTGCTCGCCGCCGCCATCGCGCTCGCCACACCGGCCTTCGCGCAGGACCGCAGCATCACCGTCGCCAGCACCACCAGCACGGAGCAGTCGGGACTATTCGGCCATATCCTGCCGATCTTCACGCAGGAGACGGGCATCACCGTGCGCGTGGTGGCACTCGGCACCGGACAGGCATTGGATGTCGGCCGCCGCGGCGATGCCGATGTGGTCTTCGTGCATGACCGCGTGGCGGAGCTGCGCTTCGTGGCAGAGGGCCACGGCTTGCAGCGCCAGCATGTGATGTTCAACGACTTCGTCATCGTGGGGCCGGAGGCCGATCCGGCCGGCATTGCCGGGTCCCGCGACACCGCCGCCGCGCTGAAGCGCATCGCCGAATCCCGGGCGCCCTTCATCTCCCGCGGCGATCGCAGCGGCACCCATGCGGCGGAGTTGCGGCTGTGGCAGCAGGCAGGCGTCGACCCGGCCGCCGGTCGTGGCGTGTGGTACCGCGAGATTGGCCAGGGCATGGGCCCGACGCTGAACACCGCCGCCGCCCAATCCGCCTATGCCATGACCGATCGCGGCACCTGGCTGTCCTTCCGCAACCGCCAGGGGCTGCGCATCGTGGTCGAGGGTGATACGCGGCTGTTCAACCAGTATGGCGTCATGCTGGTGAACCCGGCGCGCCATGCGCATGTGAAGCGGGAGGATGGCCAGCGCTTCATCGACTGGATCGTCTCCCCCGCCGGCCAGGCCGCCATCGCCGGCTACAAGATCAATGGGGAGCAGCTGTTCTTCCCGAACGCGGCGCAGGCCGAGCCGGGCGCATGAGGCGCGCGCTGCTGGCGCTGCTGCTGGTCGCCTCCCCGGCAATGGCCGAACCAGTGCGCCTCGCCGCCGCCGGGTCGCTACGCGCGGCGCTGGCCGAGGTCGCGACCGCCTTCGAGGCGACGCCTAGCGGCGCGACCGTGGCGCAGAGCTATGCGCCCTCCGGCCTGCTGCGCCAGCGCATCGCGAAGGGCGAGGCCTTCGACGTCTTCGCCTCCGCCAATATGGAACATCCGCGGGCGGTGGAGCGGGGGCAGCCCACCGCCGCCTTCGCCCGCAACCGGCTTTGCGCCATCGCCAGGTCGGGGCTGGAGGTGACGTCCGAAACGCTGCTGGCGCGGATGCTGGACCCGGCGGTGCGGCTCGGCACCTCCACCCCACGCGCCGACCCGGCAGGCGACTACGCTTTTGCGCTGTTCGCGCGGGCGGAAGCCGTGCAGCCAGGCGCCCGGGCGACGCTGGAGGGTAAGGCGCGGCTGCTGACCGGCGGTCCCGACAGCGCCCGGCCGCCGGAGGGGCGCGACCTTTATGCCTGGCAGTTCGAACGCGATGCCGCCGACCTGTTCCTGACCTATTGCACCAATGCCGTGCTGGCCCGCGCCGCTGACCCCAACCTCCAGCAGGTGACCGTGCCGCCGGCGCTGGAGGTGGCGGCGGAATATGGCGTGGTGGTGCTATCACCACTGCCGGAGGCAGCGGGCTTCGTCCGCTTCCTGCTGGCGCCGTCAGGCCAGGCGATTCTGGCCCGGCACGGTTTCGCCCCGCCGGCTTCCCCTTAAGGGCGCGCCAGCCCAGATGGGCGCTCAGAAAGAGGACCACCCCATGCTGAAACGCTCCGCCCGCAACCAGTTCGCCGGCACCATCCGCGAGATCCGCAAGGGGGCCACCAGCTCCGACGTCATGGTCGGGATTGCCGGCTGAGATGCCACGCCGCCGGGCGCTGATCGGGGCCGCGCTGGCGGGGCTGGCCAAACCAGCCCGGGCCGAGCGGCTGGTGGCGGATGCGACCACGCGCCGCATCGCCGTGCCGGACCGCATCACCCGCGTCCTGCCGGCCGGGCCGCCGGCGGCCATCCTGCTCTACACCCTTGCGCCCGATCTGCTCGCCGGGTGGCCTGCCCGGCCGCCCAGCCCGGCGGAGGCGGCGTTCTTGGAGCCCCGCGCCGCCGCCCTGCCGCAGATCGGCCGTCTGACCGGGCGGGACAACACCGCCAATCTGGAGGCCGTGCTGGCGCAGCGTCCGGACCTCGTCCTCGACTACGGCGCGGTCGGCCCGACCTATGTCTCGCTGGCGGAGCGCGTGCAGGCGCAGACCGGCCTGCCAAGCCTGCTGCTGGATGGCGCCCTGCCCCTGATTCCCGAAACCTATCGCCTGCTCGGCGGCATTTTGGACCGCGCCGAGGCGGCCGAGAGCAAGGCCGTGGCGGCTGCGCGCATCCTTGAAACGGCGCAAGAAGATGCGGCGCGCCTGGCCGCGCGGGGCCGGCCGCGCGTGCTGTATCTGCGCGGGCCGCGCGGGCAGCAGACCGGGCTGGTGGGGTCGATCACCACCGAGATGCTGGAATTCGCCGGGGCCGAGAATGTCGCGGGCTCGCTCGGGCCGGGCAGCATCGCCCAAGTTTCGGTGGAACAGGCGCTGGCTTGGAACCCCGACTGGGTGATCGCGAGCCATCCGGCCTTCCCGGACTTCGCGCAGGCCGATCCGCTGTGGCGGGCGCTGCCGGCGGTGCGCGCGGGGCGGCTGGTGCTGGGGCCGGGCCTGCCCTTCGGCTGGGTGGATTTCCCGCCCTCGGTGAACCGGCTGCTCGGCCTGCTCTGGCTGCCCGTGCTGTTCGGCCTGCGCCCGGCGGCGGGGCTGGCCGAGGCGGCGGCCGACTTCCACGCGCTGTTTTACCACCGCCGGCCGGAGCCGGTGCAGATCGCCGCCCTGCTGCGCCCGGCGCTGCCCAACCGGTGAGGCGCCTCGCCTGGCCCTTGGCCTGGCTGGCGCTGGCCGCGGCGGTTCTGGCGGCACTGTCGGTCGGGCGCTTTCCGATTTCGGCGGCGGAGCTGCCGGGCATCCTCTCGGGCGCCGATCAGGGGCCGGCGGCGCTGGTGTTCTGGAACATCCGGCTGCCAAGGGTGCTGGGGGCGATGCTGGTCGGCGCCAGCCTGGCCGGGGCCGGGGCGGCCTTCCAGGCGATGTTCCGCAACCCCCTGGCCTCGCCGGATCTGTTAGGGGTGACGGCGGGGGCCTCGCTGGGCGCGGTGCTGGGCATCTTCCTCGGCCTGCCGGTGGCGGCGGTGCAGGGGCTGGCCTTCGCGGGCGGCATCGCCGCGGTGGCGGCGGTGGCCGGCATCGCGGCGCTGGTGCGCGGACGGGGCGGCGACCCGGTGCTGGTGCTGGTGCTGGCCGGCATCGCCTTCGGCGCGCTGATGGGGGCGGCGATCAGCCTGCTGAAGATCCTGGCCGATCCATACAACGAACTGCCGGCCATCACCTTCTGGCTGCTTGGCACCCTCTCCGGCGCCAATCGGGGGGACGTGCTGGCGGCGGCGCCGGCCGCCCTGCTCGGGCTGGTGCTGCTGGCGGCATTGCGCTGGCGGCTGAACCTGCTGGCGCTGGGCGAGGATGAGGCCCGCGCGCTGGGCGTCCGCACCGGTGCGCTGCGCGCCACGGCGGTGGCTGCCGCGACGCTGGCGACCGCCGCCGTCACGGCGCTGGCCGGCGCGGTGGGCTGGGTCGGGCTGGTGGTGCCGCATATGGCGCGGCTGCTGGGTGGCGCGGAGCTGCGCCGGGTGCTGCCGCTCTCCATGCTTCTGGGCGCCGCCTTCCTGCTTGCGGTGGATACGCTGGCGCGCAGCGCGGGGCGGCTGGAAGTGCCGCTCGGCATCCTGACGGCGCTGCTCGGCACGCCGCTGTTTTTGGTGCTACTGGCACGGGCCGGTCGTCGGTGACGGCGCTGCTGGAGGCGGAGGGCCTCGCGATCGGACATGGCAAGCGGGTGGTGGCACGGGAGATTGCGCTGCGGCTGGAGCCGGGGCGCGTGCTGTGCCTGCTCGGGCCGAATGGCGGCGGCAAGACCACGCTGCTGCGCAGCCTGCTCGGCCTGCTGCCGCCACTCGCCGGCACGTTGCGGCTCGGCGGCGCGCCGCTGGCCTCGCTGAGCCGGCGGCAGGTGGCGCGGCTGTTGGCCTATGTGCCGCAGGCCGCCCCCGGCGGCTTCGCCTGGCGGGTGCGGGAGGTGGTGGCGATGGGCCGCGCCGCCTGGCTGCCGCTGCTGGCCATGCCTGGCGCGCGGGATGCGGAGGTGGCCGAAAAGGCGCTGGACCGGCTCGGCATCCTGCATCTGGCGGACCGGCCGGTGACGGAGCTTTCGGGCGGCGAGCGACAGTTGGTGCTGATCGCCCGCGCCCTCGCCCAGCAGGCGGCCGGGCTGGTGCTGGACGAACCCACGGCGAGCCTCGATTTCGGCAACCAGGCGCTCGTGCTGAACCAACTCCGCACCCTGGCGCGGCGGGATGGGCTGGCGGTGCTGATGACCACCCACCACCCGGACCACGCCTTCCTGCTGGCCGATGAGGTGGCGCTGCTGCATCACGGGCGGATGGAAGGTCCGGCACCGCCGGAAGCGCTGATCACGCCGGTGCGTCTTCAGGCCGCCTATGGCGTCGCCACCATGGTGGGCGTGCTGGAGACGCCGCAGGGCCCGCGCCGCATCTGCGCGCCGCTGGTGCCGGAGTAGCATCTTCAAGCCTTGCGACTTCGCAAGGCGACTCGGAAAATGCGTTGGAAAAAGTAACGCTACTCGGCCATCTGCTGGCGCAGCCAGTCCAGCTTCTCCGCCACCGCCGCGGCGGCCAGCGCCTCGATCTCCCGATAGGCGGCCAGCACGTCCTCCCCGAAGGGGGTCAGCGCGCTGCCACCGCCGCGCGCGCCGCCCTTAGCCGGAGCCAGCACCGGTTCGCGGAAATGCGTGTTCATAGCGGAGGCAAGGTCCCAGGCGCGCTGGTAGGACATGCCCAGCCGCCGCCCCGCCGCGGCGATCGAGCCGGTCTCGCGGATCGCCTCCAGCAGATCGGCCTTGCCCGGGCCGAAGGGCATGTCCTTGGCCAGCAGGACACGAATCCGAAGGGAATTGTCGGGGGTGGGCATGGCGGCAGGGAACCATGGACAGGGCCGCGCGGAAACGGGGCTTGCGCTATCTTCCGTCATGGATATCGTCCCGCACGGATATCGTGAAGGAAGCCGATGATGCGCCGCCTGATCCTGGCCGCCCTCGCCATGCTACTGGCGGCGCCCGCCTTCGCCCAGCAGCCGGCCACCGTCTTCGCCGCCGCCAGCCTGACCGACGCGATGCGCGTCTTGGGACAGGAATGGGCGTCACGCGGCCATCCGGCGCCTCGCTTTTCCTTCGCCGCCTCCTCCGCCCTCGCCCGGCAGATCGAACAGGGGGCGGGTGCGGATCTGTTCCTCTCCGCCGATGAGCCCTGGATGGATTTTCTTCAATCGCGCGAGCTGATCGTGAATGGCAGCCGCATCAGCCCGATCGGCAATGCACTGGTACTGGTGGCACCTAGCAGGCCCGCCCGCGCGGCCGTGGTACTCGGGCAGGAAACCAATCTGCTGGCGCTGGCCCAGGGAGGGCGCATCGCCACCGGTGATCCGGCCCATGTGCCGGTCGGGCGCTATGCGGAGGCGGCACTGCGCTGGATGGGGCAGTGGGAGGCGGTGTCCCCGCGCCTGGCGCGGGCCGACAATGTCCGCTCCGCCCTGCTGCTGGTGGAGCGGGGCGAGGCGCCGCTCGGCATCGTCTATTCCACCGATGCCGCCGCCTCCTCCGGCGTCGCGGTGCTGGGCACCTTCCCGGTCGAAAGCCATGCCCCCATCACCTACCCCTTCGCCCTGACGCGCCGCGCCGCTGGCAATGCGGAGGCCGTTGCCCTGCATGCCTTCCTGGCCGGGTCCGACGCCGCGCCGATTTTCGAGCGCTTCGGCTTCCGCCTCGCCCGCTGATGGAATTGTCGCCGGAGGAGTGGCAGGCCGTCCGGCTGAGCCTGGACGTCGCCCTGCGCTCCGTCGCGCTAGGCCTGGTGCCCGCGGTGCTGATGGCGCTGCTGCTGTCGCGCGGCCGCTTTCCCGGGCGCTTCCTGCTGGATGCGCTGGTGCATCTGCCGCTGGTGGTGCCGCCGGTGGTGGTGGGCTGGGCGCTGCTGATGCTGTTTGGGCTGCGCGGGCCGATCGGCGGGCCGCTGCATGACTGGTTCGGCATTCGCCTGGTCTTCACCACCGAAGGCGCGGCCCTGGCCACCGCCGTGATGTCCTTCCCGCTGATCGTGCGTGCCGTGCGGCTGGGCCTGGACCAGGTGGACCCGGGGCTGGAGGCCGCCGCGCGGACGCTGGGCGCGGGGCCGGTCGACCGCTTCCTGACCATCACCCTGCCGCTGATGTCCCCGGGCATCCTGGCCGGCGCCGTCACCGCCTTCGCCGCCGGCCTCGGTGAGTTCGGCGCGGTGATCACCTTCGCTTCCAATATCCCAGGCGAGACCCAGACCCTGCCGCTGGCGATCTATACCGCGACGCAGAGCCCGGGCGGGGAGGCCGCCGCGGCTCGGCTGGCGGGCATTTCACTGACCCTGGCCGTGGCCGGCCTGCTGCTGGCGGAGCTGATCGCGCGGCGCATGCACCTGCTGCTTGGGCGCGGTTAATGCTGGAAGTCACGCTGCGACATCGCTACGGCCGCGACGGCTTCGCGCTGGAGGCCGCCTTCGGCGTGGCGGAGGCTGGGGTGACGGCCCTGTTCGGCCCCTCCGGCTGCGGCAAATCCACCATTCTGGGCATCGTGGCGGGGCTGCTGCGGCCGGATGTTGGTCGCGTGGTGCTGGACGGCACGGTGCTGCTGGACACGGCGCAGCGTATTGCCCTGCCGCCGGAACGCCGGCGCTGCGGCGTGGTGTTCCAGGATGCGCGGCTGTTCCCGCATCTCAGCGTCGCTGGCAATCTGCGCTACGGCCAGAAGCGCGCCCCGCCAGGCGCCACCGGACCCAGCTTTGAGGAGGTCGTGGCGCTGCTCGGCCTGGAGGCGCTGCTGGCCCGCCGGCCCGCCGGACTTTCGGGAGGCGAGCGCCAGCGCGTGGCGCTCGGCCGCGCCCTGCTGACCCGGCCGCGCCTGTTGCTGATGGACGAACCCCTGGCCGCACTGGATGCGGGCCGGCGGGCGGAGGTGCTGCCCTTCCTCGCCCGGCTGCGCGACGCCACCGGCCTGCCCATCCTTTATGTGACGCATGCCTTGGAGGAGGTGGACGCGCTGGCCGACCGGCTGGTGCTGCTTCAGGACGGCCGCGTGCTTGCCGAAGGCGGGGTAGAGGCGCTGACCGCGCGCACCGACCTGCCACTGGCCGCCCGCCGCGATGCCGGCACGCTGCTGAGCTGCCAGGTGGGCGGCACCGATGCGGGCGGGCTGACGCGGCTGAATTTCGCGGGCGGCACGCTGCTGTCCACCGCACGGCCGGAGCCTGTGGGCACCCGTCTGCGCCTGCGCATCCGGGCGCGGGACGTGGCAGTGGCCATCGTGGAACCGCAGGGCCTCTCGACCCGCAATATTCTGGCCGCGGAGATCGCCGCGATCAGCCCCGGCCGCGGGTCTCAGGAGGTGTTCCTGCAGCTTTCCATTGGCCCCAGCACGCTGCTGGCACGGGTGACACAGGACAGCGTGTCGCGGCTGGGACTGGAACCGGGTCGGCGCGTCTGGGCGCTGCTGAAGGCCGTGACCTTCGACCACCTGGCGCCAGGGCCAAACAACCCTCCATGAGGGCGGCTTGCGGCAAGCAGCGGGATGCAAAATCCGCTCGGGCTATTTCGCTGGGTGGCTTGCAATCCCGCTTGGGCATGGTAGGAACCCCCCACCGACGGAGCGCGGGCGTAGCTCAGGGGTAGAGCACAACCTTGCCAAGGTTGGGGTCGAGGGTTCGAATCCCTTCGCCCGCTCCAATTTGCTCCATTCTGATCAGTACCTTTGCTGTTTTCCGGGGCCGCGGTGAACGCTTCCCCGGCCGATTGGCATATTGCGGGGAAGCTTGAGGGAAGCTCCTGCTAGGGCACTGTAGCGTGCCCCGTACCGTTGCGGGCGGACTTTTGGCCTCAAATGGCTGCCAGCGGTCGTAGTCGTAGTCGTAGTCGTATCCTCGTAGGGGCGCACGCGGCTGGCTTCCCAGGAGCGGGTGAGAGTTTGGCGGCTGTCGCCGTGACGGGGTCCGGGGCCGAGAGAGAGGCTCGCGGCCGGCCCGTCATGGAGAACCGCCATGACCCGCTCCGCGACGCGGCCGGCCCCGAGCGGCCGAGCCTCGAGTGACCGCGCGAACCTCTACGACGAAATCACCAGCAAGATCATCGCTGAACTCAAGGCAGGGCGCCTGCCCTGGGTGCAGCCCTGGGGAACCTCGGGTGTGGCCGCGCCCCTCGCCCTGCCGAAGAATGCCGCGACCGGCCGGCGCTACTCCGTAATCAACGTGCTGATCCGCCGTCGTCGAGTGCGGCTACGCTGGCCAGAGTTGGCTCACCTTCCGCCAGGTGCTTTCGCTCGGCGGCAGCGTCCGCAAGGGCGAACGCGGCACGACCGTCGTCTATGCAGACCGCTTCATCCCCGGCGAGGAACGCCAGCGCGCACAGGAAACGGGCAAGGACGCCCGGGCGATCCACTTCCTCAAGCGCTTCACCGTCTTCAACGCCGAGCAGTGCGATGGCCTCCCGCCCGAACTGGTGGCGGCTGTGCCGCCTGCGGATGCCTCGCTCATCGAGCCGCGGGGCCAGGCGCTGATCGCTACCTCCGGCGCCGACCTGCGCATCGGCGGCGAGCGCGCCTACTATGACGTGCTCGGCGACTTCGTCCGCGTGCCGCCGCCGCAGGCCTACTTCCAGCCGATCGACTGGCACCGGACCGCGCTGCACGAACTCGGCCATTGGACGGGGCATACATCACGTCTCGCCCGTGAGATCGCTAACAGCTTCGACTCGAAGAAGTACGCGCAGGAGGAGCTGGTCGCCGAGTTGACGGCGGCCTTCACCTGCGCCGCGCTCGGGATCGTGCCGACGGTGCGCCACGCCGACTACATCGGCTCCTGGCTGGAGGTGCTGCGCGAGGCAGGCGCCCGAGGTAGCCGCGGTCAATTCTCTCCGCTACGGCCATTTCGTTGACGGATGCGTAGCGCCCATTGGCCAGCATGCGTTGGTACCGGAACCCCCTGGCCAGCGCCTTCACCAGCGCAGGATCGGTCCCTCTTCGTGACTGGCGCCACGCCATCCGCCATCGGCGTCACGACAGTCTTCCGGCCCGGTCGATGGCGAAATCGCCAGCCGCACCCGGGCCGTGATGCTGGTGGCGGCCGTCATGCCGCCGCCCTCAGTGCATCGGGAGGGATGGCGCCGAGGTCGCGGACCAGGCCGCCGAGCCCGTCCAGCCGCAGCCGAATGTCAGCGCCGGCCGGGCCGATCACCACCCGCTCCACCAGCGACCGCACAATGCGCGCCTGCTCTGCCGGGAACAGGTGCTCCCACAGCGGGTCGAGCCGATGCAGCGCATCCTGCGTCTCAGCCTCGGTCAGGTCCGGCGCATCCCTCCGCGCCGCACGCCATGTGCCGACCACAATCTCGGGCTGCCGCAGCAGCGCGCACCTGGTCCCGTCTCGGCAGCCGGTCAGGGTCCCTGTTTTACACTGATTAACGTCAGACTTCCGGCCGCCCGTGCTAGCATAAACTCGCTGGCTCGCTCTTGGCTCCTCTCACGCCAACTCGTTTCCATTGAGGCAGAAAATAATATCACAATTGTCGCCGAACGTCATACCTCCATGAGGGAAGCTTTGTATTTGGGGCAATCGCCTCATTTGCAGGTGCAGAGGGCCCCGCAGGGCGGTCTGCATCCCATGCCAAGAAAGGAAATCGAATCACCATGACATCCGAAGCCAAGATGAAGTCCAGCGTTCTACCGACAGGCGGTGGCGCTGCACTGATGAATCCCGCCGACGTGCTCATCCTTTTGCTGGATCATCAGTCCGGACTGTTCCAGACGGTGAAAGATATCCCCCTCGCGGACCTGCGCAGGAATGTTGAGATGATCGCGAAACTCGCGACTCTGCTCAACATTCCGGTTATCACCACGGCCTCCGAACCGAATGGCACGAACGGTCCGCTCATGCCGGAAATTCACCAGCATGCCCCACAAGCGGTCTACGTTTCCCGCAAAGGGGAAGTGAACGCCTGGGACAACGACGATTTCGTGGCGCAGGTTCGCTCGACCGCCCGGAAGACGCTCGTCATCGCCGGCGTCTGGACCAGTGTTTGCGTGATGTTCCCAGCGCTCGATGCCCGTGAGGCCGGGTATGAGGTCTATGCCGTAATGGATGCGTCAGGCGACCCGAGCGAGATGGCATCACGGACGTCCCTCGCGCGTTTCGTCCAGGGCGGGATTAAGCCGATATCCACCAACGCGCTTTTGTCCGAACTCCACCGGACGTGGGCCCGCCCGGAAGCCGCCGATCTCGCCCAGCTCTATGGGCTTGTCGCACCGAACTACGCAGCGGTTATCGAGAGCTATAAAAGGGCGCAGGAGACTGTCAGGGCGGCATAGCGAGATGGCTTGGCGGTAGCTCCATAGTGGCGCGCTGACGCGCCTGCGCGCCCGGAAATCCGGCGCCGATCCCAATTCGATTAAATCCGCCCCAATGTCCATCAATCATTTGCCTGCCGCGCAATTGGATGCCCGATCTACGGTAGCGGCCTTTAATTCCAGTGGATGCCATGGAATCAAGATCCGTCGAAACCGAGGAAAAAATTTACCGCTTCGGTGACTTCCGGCTGCTTCCGGCAAGGCAGTCATTGCTGCGTGGCACCCTGCCCTTGCGGGTCGGAAGCCGCGCACTCGATCTGCTGCGGCTTCTGGTCGAGCGCCCCGGCGAGTTGATCACCAAGGCGGAGCTGATCGGCTCCGTCTGGCCGGACACTTTCGTTCACGAGAACAATTTGAAGGTTCACATCGCGGCACTGCGCCGCGCCTTGGGTGAAGCCGGGTCCGACGCATCCTACATCGCAACCATCGCGGGGCGTGGCTACCGCTTCGTCGCTTCCGTGCGGTTAGAGCAGCCCACATCGGGCGACGCGATCACCGCTTCGATGTCATGCGACGCCGCTGACCCGCTGCCACCATCCGGCATCTTTGGTCGCGACGACGACATCACGCGGATCACCGAGATGCTGGCTTCGCGGCGCTTCCTGACTATTGTCGGCCCCGCCGGCGTCGGAAAGACCACTGCGGCCCGGGCGGCCGCCCGGGCCGCGGCGTCGCATCACCCGGACGGAATTTGCTTTGTCGATCTGGCCGCAATCGGGGATCCCCAGCTCGTCGCGGCCGCGATGGCAGCTGCCATCGGGGCTGGGGGCAACCTGAAGGATATCCTGGCCGGCATCGTCGATGCGCTGCGGGGCCAACGGAAGTTGCTGATACTGGACAATTGCGAACACGTCCTGCGGGCGGCCTCCGTCGTCGCCGATCACATCCGCGCCGCGCTTCCCGACATCGCGATACTCGCCACGAGCCGCGAGCCCTTTCGATCCAAGAGCGAGGCGGTTCATCGCCTGCAACCTCTGGCCTGTCCGGCATCAGATGAAGGAATCAGCCACGACCAGGCCATGACCTTCTCGGCCGTCGAGCTGTTCGTGGCACGGGCCCGCAGGGCCACCGGGTTCAGCATGACCGATACGACCGCACCGGTCGTCACCGCCATCTGCCGGCGGCTCGATGGCATTCCGCTTGCCCTCGAACTCGCGGCGCCGCGGCTACGCGCCTATACCGCGCCAACCCTTCTTCGCCTGCTGGAGAAGAGCCTCGAGCTGCTGAGCTACGGCCCCGCCGATGCGCCCCTTCGTCAGCAGACCCTGCTGGCGACCCTGGATTGGAGCTATCGGCTGCTGTCGGAGGACGAGGCGGCCGTGCTGCGATTCCTCTCCGTCTTTGCCGGCGCCTTCACGCTCGAGGACGCCATCGGCGTCGGCCAGAACCTGGCGCGCGCACCGGAGGAGGTCGTAGGCTGCATCGATGGCCTTGTGAGCAAGTCGCTGCTGTCGTCGAGCTTCGTCAACGGCGCCGTGCTGTACCGCCTGCTGGACACGACCCGCAGCTATGCTGGCGATCGGCTGCGTAGCCTGGGCGAGCACCGGGACGCACACACAGCCCATGCCGCACATCTCCTCATGCTGCTACAGCGAGCAGAATCCGAATTGCAATGGCGTGTCCACGAGGAATGGACCACGACATACGGTCGTCTGGCCAATGATGTGCGTCGTGCGCTCAACTGGTCCTTCGGCGTGGATGGCGACCAGATGCTGGGCGTCCAGCTGACCGCCTGCGCCATCCCGCTCTGGGACGAGATGTCATCGGTCGGTGAGGGCGGCCAGCATGTGCGGCGTGCCTTGCAGTCCACCGCTCTGCTCAATTGCGATCTCGCCTCGCGGATGAAGCTGATGACTGCACATGCCTGGGGCCTGAGCCACACCGAGCGCTTCGCACCGGGGGGCGAGGCTGTCTGGCAGGAAAGCCTGCGACTAGCCGAGCTTGCAGGTGATCAGGACTATCAGATAAGGGCCGCTCTGGGCCTCGTTGTGCTGCAATGCTTCTATGGCCAACATCGCCAGACCTTGAAGAGCGTCGCACGATTCCTCTCGATCGCGGAGGTGAACGACAGCTCCGCGGTGCCGGCCGGGCAGCGGATGCGTGTCATGACGGAGTTCTTTCTTGGCGATGTGACGGGTGCGCATGATGCCTTGAACCGGCTGGTGCGATGCGACGACAGCATCGTGCGGCGTTCGCGCCTCGCGCGCTTCCAGTTTGACTGGTATGTCGCGATCAGGACGTCGCTCGGTGTCGTGGAGTGGGTTGCCGGCTACCCAGGGGAAGCCGTTGCCACGGCTCAGGCCGCGCTGGATCGAGCGACGGAGATCGGGCACGTTGTCTCGCATTCCACGGCCCTGGTACTGGCAGCGATCCCCATTGCGCTCTGGATGGGGCAGGTCGACGTGGCGGAACGCCACCTCACCGCCTTGGTTGCCAATCTCAGGCGGTGCGAAGTCGTCATCTGGGAACCGGCTGCCCGCCTTTTCGAGGGGATGATCCGCCAGGAGCGCGGCGATGCCGAGGGTGTCCAATGCATGCGAAGCGCGCTCGATGAGATGATGGCCACCAGCTTCCTCGGCAGGATGCCGAACTTCCTGAGCATGCTTGCCGAGGCGGCTTTGCGCCATGGTCAGCCGGGTATTGCAGGCGATAGTATCGCAACCGCGCTTGATCTTGTGGAACGCAATGAGGAGCGTTGGTGCCAACCGGAGGTCCTGCGCGTGCACGGCCGTTTGCAGTGCCACGAAGGTGACGCAGGGCGGGCCGAGTTGACCCTGCTGCGCGCGGTGAAGCTGGCCAGGGCGTCGGGCGCAAGGATGTTCGAGCTACGCGCCGCGCTGGATCTGGCCGATCTCTGGTTGCAGGACGACCGCTCCGATGAAGCCCTTGCCCTGCTCGCTCCGATCTGCGACCGCTTCGACGTCGCGACTGCCGGGCGGGATTTCCTGCGCGCGAAGCGACTGCTTGCTCAGACACGCAGGGAGCTTCGGTCTTGTGAGGGCGCTTCCCGCGCCCATTCAGGCGGTCGCCTCCGGCGCGCCGATGCATGACAAGATCTGACCGACCTGGCGGATCTCATCCTCATTGATGCCGTGACCCATTCCGGGATGGATGCGCAGGATGACCGCGCCGCCGAGCGCGCGCAGGGTGCGTGCGGTTTCCTGAACCCGGGCAAGTGGAATGTGCGGGTCGGCGTCGCTGCATCCAAGGAAGATCGGGCTGTTGTGCAGGCTGCCGGTACAGGCACGGGCGGTCCCATCCGGACCGATCAGACCCCCGCTCAGTCCAATCACCGCCGCATAGCGCTGGGCATGGCGCGCGGCGTATTCCAGCGCCAGGCAGGCCCCCTGGGAAAACCCCAGCAGTGCCACGCGCGCGGGCGGAAAGCCCGCATCCGCCAATCGCTGGAGCAACGAGGTCACGGTCCCGAGGGCGGCCGATAGACGCGGCTCGTTGCGCTCCACTGGCGCGAGGAAATCGTGCGGATACCAGCTGCGCCCCGCGGCCTCCGGCGCCAGCCAGGCGAGATCCGGCTGCGTCAGCGCCTCCGCCAGGCTGAGCATACCCTCCGCATCCCCGCCGCGTCCGTGAAACATCAGCACCGCCGCTCTTGCCCGATGCAGCGGTGCGCCAAACTCGACAACCCGCGTCATGCGGCATCCCCTGGTTCGGACATCATGGCGACCGCCAGTCAGGACTGGTCGCGTGGTGCTGTTGGAACGCCTGCGGCGGGGCAATCACCAGGATCTTCCCCGACGGGCTGACAGACCGGAGGCCGGTGCCCCACGCCGTGTCATCGTCGGCGCCACCTCACAGCAGCCAGCATGGCGGGCGCATTTGACGGCGCGCCCGCCTCGCATGCGCCGAGCTGCCGCGCAGACACGGCGAGAGGCGGTCGTACCCCTGCAGGATCAGCGCCGCGGTGTCCCGACATTGCCGTCCAGGGGCGCGCCGTAATGCGTCTGTCCCGGCGCGCCCAGCTCGCTGTTGTAGCGCAGGATATAGACCGGCCCACCACCGATGGCCGGTCGGCCGGCGCCGTAGGTCACACGGAATTCGTTGTTGCCGGTCGTTTCCAGCCGGGACACGTCGCCGCCGACCACCGGGCTGCAATTCATCGAATAGACGACTTCGACATTCTCGCCGGAGCCGCGAACTTCCTGCACCTGACAGCTCATCAGTGTCTGGGCGCTGGCCGGCAGCGCGGCCAGCGACGTCAGCAGGGCGGCGGCAATGATGGGGAATTTCATGGCGTGATCCTTCCTTGTGAGGCAGCCGGGCGGATTTGCCAGGCGGCGCTGGGCTCGGTTCTCGGGCGGTAGCGTCGTCGCTGCCGTCGCCATGCATTGGGCCCTGGCTATGGCCGTCCTGGATTGTCTGTTTCGCGCCTCTTCACTCGATACCGAGATATCGGCTGTCGCTGCGGGTCACGCCGCATCGCTCATCGATTTATGTCGATTAACTCACGTCAGGCGGCGCCGGCACGGAGGATGGGCGTCACATCGAGATGCCCGGAGCGCAGCATGAACCCGCCGCCAGTGCTTCCAACCGCCACCGCAACCGGCAGTGATCCGGCGTGTATCGCGCCGCCGCGGCCGACCTATCGGGGGGGCGAGATGCTACGCCAGGCTCATCGACGCTGGAATGCGATCGGTGCATCACTCAGCGAGCTGCGCTGCGGCCCCGCGTTGCAGATATCGCTCTGGGCAGAGGGTACCCAGCTCTCCGTGATACTGGAAGAGATAGGAGGCCGTACCAGCATCTGCGTCAGCCCGCGCAACAGCATGCCGGCGCCGCTCGGAAAGCCGCTCCCGATGTCGTTCATACCGCCACGGCTTCGTGCAAGGGCAGAGACGCGCGGCCTGCGCTATCTCCGTCATCTCGTGCTGCAGTTCGATGGCGGCGCCTTGGCGGAAACGCGGGACAAGGCGGTCGATCTGCAAGGCTTCCTGGCGGACTGGCCGATGTTCTTCTGCCCGCGGCTGCTTTGTCTGGCGAAGGCATTTGCCGACGAATGCGAGAGTCCGGAACCGGAGAGCCAACTCCATGGCGACGGTCTTGCCGCTGAATTGCTGGACAGTCTCGCGCAGCTCGCGGGTTCAGCCGGCCCGTCGGAAGCGCAGGGTCTGCTCGCGCCCTGGCAGCTGCGGCGCGCTGTCGAAATCCTGCGCGAAAGGCTCGACGAGAACGTGCGAATGCACGAGCTGGCAGCGGAAACACGACTGTCCGTGTCCTACTTCTGTCGCGCCTTCAAGGCCTCCACCGGCATGCCGCCGCACCGCTGGCAGTTGCAGGCGCGGATCGAGCGGGTGAAGGAACTCCTGCTCGATGATCGTGATTCGATGGCGGAGATCGCGGTGATGGCGGGCTTCGCCGACCAAGCCCATATGACGAGAACCTTCAGCAGAATGGCAGGCATGAGTCCTGGTGCCTGGCAGCGCCCGCGTCGGGTCGCGCTGAAGGCGGCCTGACGCCGTGCAGCCCAAGGTGCTGGTGAAGTGCTTTTGATGCCTGGCGGCTCGGTGTCGTGACGAAGGGGAGACGCCGTCCCTGAAATTTTCGGATGCGTCAGAGGCCAATTTCGCGCCGGAGGCGTGCATTCTCCGCGCGCAGGGCCGCCAGTTCGTCCCGTATCGGTGCGAGTATGGACGCCAGCTCCGCTTCGGTGAATCGCGGCGTGATGTGCTGGGGGCAGTTCCAGTCGAATGCATCGACAGCGATCAGGACGGTCCGTTCGATCCGCGCGGCATAGTCGGGTACTGCAAGACGCTCGATCAATGCCGGGTCGGCCTGCGCATCGATGACCTGCATGCGCCCGAAGATCTTCAGACGCTGTCGGCGCGGATAGTCCATCACGAAGAGGGAGACGCGGTCATTCGCCGTGACGTTGCCGACGGTCAGGTACTGTCGATTGCCGCGGAAGTCGGCAAATCCCAGCGTCCGCTCGTCGAGCACCCGCAGAAAGCCGATGGGCCCACCGCGGAACTGAACATAGGGCCACCCCGTCTCCGAGACGCTGGCCAGATAGAAGCCATCGCAGGCGGCCACGAAGGCCTGTTCCGCCGCGCCGAGGCGAAGATGGCTGATGTGCTCGTCGGGGGATGCGGCCGGCTCGGCGCGCAGGCTCTTGGCGCTGCCGCCATAGCGGTCACGCGCCTCAAGGACCGATGGCGTGGTCGCAATCTCAAGATATCGGTGCCGCATGACATCGTCTCCTGTCGCCGCCGGGCCTGGCCCGGCGGCGGAATCATCAGGCCTTCAGCTCTGCAGCGCCCAATCCGCGACATCCCACCGAAGCTGCCCTCGATCGGAGATGATGCGGCCGAGGCCTGGGAATGGCATGTGCGTCGCCGCGATCAAGGCGCCCTCCGCGGCCGCCCGGGGAAAGAAGCGATCGCGCATGGCCTGCGCGGCCGCGCGGTCCTGCTCGAACAGGAAGCCCACATCGGTCGCCACCGGATGGATCACCGGGAAGAGCATGTCGGAGACCATGATGAGGCTCTGCCCGGCATCCTCGACCCGCACCCCGATATGACCGGGCGTGTGGCCCGTGAGATCCACGATGGAGACGCCGCGCACGATCTGGCGTTCACCATCGATGGCCTGCAGTCGCGGATAGAGCCGTACCACCTCGGCCGACATGCGGAAGCTGTTCTGCAGATAGTCGGGGGCGCCGCTGCGTTTCGCCGGATCGGTCCAGTGGGTGATGTCGCGCCGGTCGATATGCAGCTCCGCATTGGGAAAGTTCTTCTGTCCGCCGACGACCAGCCCGCCCATGTGATCTTCGTGCATATGGGTGACGATGATGGCGTCGATCTGATCGCGGCGCAGGCCGAGTGCCGCGAGCGCCTGCGGCAATGAGCCGGTCTGCCCGATCGATCCCGCCGGCCCGGTATCCACGAGGATCCGCCGCTCGCCATCCTCGATCAGGTATTGGTTGAAGACGAAGCGGAGGCCGCTCTGCCGGGCCACGAACTGCGTCGTCGCGGCCTGCTCGACCTGTGCGGCCGTGCGGCCCGGGAAGAAGTTGTAGGGCATGTCCGCATAGCCATCCGTCAATGCGGTCACGGTGAAGCGGCCGATGCGGATCTGCGCCAGCGGCGTCACGCTCGCCGGCGGCGTCGCGGCAGCCGCGCCGTGGCGGGTGCCGGCGAGAGGCAGGATTCCGGCACTCAATGCGCCGAGCGAAAGGCCGCGCCCGAAGCTGCGACGAGATAGGTTTGTCATGATTGGCTCCTGGTTTGCCGTGACGCATCCCATGGGGCCCTGGCGCCTCATCGGTCCGCACACAGGCATGGAACAGGCCGACAAGGCGTCCCTGCACGCTCGGCATGTGTCCAGAATGCTCCGGGACCGGGCGTGTCGCTCCACCTCATCTCCTGCTGCTGGACGATAGTGGCCACGACCGCAACCACGTCAGTAAATGGTTCTAAATCGCGATGAAGCGCAGTGCCTGGACGCGGCCTCGGCAAGCCGTTGGTCATGCGATGTCGCAGACGAAGCAGGGGCCGCCGCAATTTAGAAGCCTTAACCACGCGACCACCGGCAGGCCACCTACCATCCGCTTGCACAGCACGGCCAGGATGTCCGAATGCCCATCGAGATACGATCCACCCATTCGCGTTGCTTCGGCAGGCCATGCGCCGAGGCGGTTGTTCAACCCCTAGCGACGCTTCCGTCCGGAGTGGCGCTCCGCCTCAGGAAATGGAGACCATCATGTCGATTGGTAGCATCATTCGGATCGCCACTGCCGGCGTTGCGCTCCTACTCGGCGCGACGCATTCCGGCACAGCACAGGAGCGCACAGCCGTGAAGAACATAGTTCTTGTGCATGGCGCCTGGGCAGATGGCTCGGGCTGGCAGGACGTGCATAGCGCGTTGCGGGCACGCGGCTACGCGGTCAGCATCGTGCAGAACCCGCTGAGCTCGCTCGCCGACGATGTCGCGGCGACACGGCGCGTGCTGGCGCGGCAGGACGGACCGGCGCTGCTGGTGGGCCATTCCTATGGCGGCGTGGTCATCACGGAAGCCGGTCTGGACGAGAAGGTCGCCGGCCTGGTGTTCGTCGCGGCCTTCATGCCGGATGCCGGCGAATCCGTGCTCGGCATGATCGCCGGCGGGGCGCCGCCGCCGCTGCAGCCCTCCAGCGATGGCTATCTGTTCTTCGATCCCGCGATCTTCCCACAGGCCTTCGCGCATGATCTTCCGGCGGAGCGCGGTGCGCTGCTCGCCGATGCGCAGGCCCCGGCCGCCATGGCAGCCTTCTCCGCCCAGGTCACGGTGGCAGCCTGGCGTTCCAGGCCGACAGCCTATGTCGTGGCGAGGGAGGACCGAATCATTCCGCCCGAAGCGCAGCGCCAGTGGGCGGCGCGCGGCAACGCCACGGTCACAGAGGTTCGCGGCAGCCACGCGGTGTATATCTCGCAGCCCGAGGCGGTTGCCGACGCGATCGACCGTGCGGCGCGCGCGACGCCACGCTGAAGGTTGCTTGCATGCAAGCAGAGCATGTGAGGCCAGGAAGGGGCCGCGGGGCGCTGCGCGGGGCCCTCGCCTTTGTCAGGCGAGAATGGGCAGCGCAGCCTCGATGTCGCGTCGGCGGGATTCGAGTCCTGCCGGCAGTTTCAGCGCGGAGCCGAGCATGTCGGCAGGCTCGTCCACGTCAAAGCCGGGCAGGTCGGTCGCGATCTCGAACAGCACATGACCGGGCTCCCGGAAATAGATGGAGCGGAAATAGTTGCGATCCTTCTGCTCCGTCGTGTGCAGCCCATGATCGCTCGCAAGCTTGCGCACCATCGCCGCCTGCGCCGCATCGTCGACGACGCGGAACGCCAAGTGATGCACAGAACCGCGGCCGAGCCGTGCTGCGGCGACGCTGCCGACCGCGCGCAGATCAACGATGCCGCCGATCGCGGTGCCCTCGGCCTGGTAGCGCGTGATATCGCCGTCCCGCCCTACCTCGGTGAAGCCGAAGACATTGCCGAGGACCGTGCCGGTTGCCGCCGTGCCATCCAGCATCAGGCTGACGCTGTGGAAGCCGCGCAGGGCATGCGCGACGGGGATCACGCCATTGTCCCAGGCGGGCTCCGCCTCGATGCCGGCGATGGCCGCCAGTGCCAGGCGCAATCCATCGGGATCGCGGAAGGTCAGCAGGGTTTTGCCGAAGCGCGACGTGCGTTCGATGTGCTGGCCGGCAAGCCGCTTCATCCAGTAGCCGACGGCGGATTCCGGAATCCGGAACACGGTCTCCTGCAGCTCGCCGGCGCCGGCACGGCCAGGCGCCGCGTGGTCCCAGGGGAAGAAAGTGAGGATGGTGCCGGGGCTGCCGGCGGCATCGCCGTAGTACAGGTGATAGGCACTGGGATCGTCAAAATTCACGGTCTTCTTCACCAGCCGCAGTCCAAGGATGCGCGTGTAGAAGTCCAGATTGCCCTGCGCCTTGCCGGCGATGGCGGTGACATGGTGGATGCCGTTGCGGTTCATGCTGCCTGCTCTCCCTGGAAGCGTCCGGTGCTCCAATCCTTCCAGGAAGCAAGCCGGGGTGCCGATGGCGCTAGAACAAATCGCCCGCCGCTTTGCCGTACGACGATTGTCCTTCTGTCTCCGCCGAGACCACTCTTGTCACCGCGCGCTTCAAGCCCATTCCAAACGCCACGGTCCGGGGGGCTGCCCAGGTGCTTTGTCTGGCGTGCACCTGCAATGCAATCTGTGGCAAGAGCGACAAGCCAGTATGAACGGTGCAGGAGTGGTTGTGGCCGGGTCGAAGGTTGAGCAGATGGCTTTCGGTCCCTACCGACTGCTGCCAGGGCAGAAACTGCTTCTGCGCGACGGTCGGGCCGTCAGGCTTGGCGGGCGCGCCTTCGATCTCCTCCACCTCCTGGTACTGCGTGCCGGCAGCGTGGTGAGCCGGAAAGACCTCACCGCCTGGGCCTGGCCAGGACTGTTCGTCGATGAAACCAATCTTCGCGTCCACATTGCCGCACTGCGGCGCATTCTGGGCGAGGACGATGTCCAGGCGCGCTACATCACGACGATGGCGGGCCGCGGCTACTGCTTCGTTGCGCCAGTGTCTGGAACTGCGCCGCCGGAGGCTGGGGTGGCGCAGGCCGTGCATTCCCTGCCCATGCCGCTGGGCCGCATCTATGGACGCGAGGACGCGATCGCGTCGTTGGTCGGGAGGCTGGCCGAGGATCGCTTCGTCACGCTGGTAGGGCAGGGCGGGATCGGGAAGACCACGGTCGCCGTCGCCGCGGCGGGGCGGCTGGCGTCGGAACTCTCCCTCCAGGCCCAGTTCCTGGATCTCGGCCCGCTCACCGACCCGCGCCTGGTCATTGGGACGCTGGTCGGCACGCTCGGGCTGGAATCGTCGGGTGGCAATCCGTTGGCCGCGCTGCAGTCCTTCCTCGCGACACGCCAGATGCTGCTGCTGTTCGACAGTTGCGAGCATCTGGTGACCGAGGTGGCGGAGATTGCCGTCAGCCTGCTGCGCGCCGCACCGGGCCTCCTGGTGCTGGCGACGAGCCGGGAGCCCCTGCGGGCCGATGGCGAATGGGTTCAGCGGCTCGAGCCGCTGCCAACGCCCGTGGAAGGCGGCGATCTCACTGCCGATCAGGCGCTCAACTACCCGGCCGTCGCGCTCTTCGCCGCACGCGGCGCGGCAAGCTGCGAGGGGTTCACGCTCTCAGACCGGGATGCGCCCCTGGTGATCGACATCTGCCGCCGGCTGGATGGTAACCCCCTGGCCCTGGAACTGGCGGCCGGCAACCTGCCGCATCTCGGCCCGGCGATGCTCGCGCAGCGCATCGGTGAGCGGTTCGGGCTGGCGATGCCGGGGCGGCGGACGGGGCCTCCCCGCCAGCGCACCCTGCGTGCGACCCTCGACTGGAGCTTCAAGCTCCTGCCACCCGAGGAACAGGCCCTGCTTCGGCGTCTCGGCATTTTGCGCGGCCCCTTCTCGCTGGAAACGGCGATCGCCGTGGCGGGGGTGGAGGAAGCCGATAGCGTGCTGTTGCGGCTCGCGGCGCTGGCGGACAAGTCGTTGGTGTCAGTGGATGTTGGCGGCCACGATATGACCTATCGTCTGCTCGATGCCACGCGCGCCTATGCAGCGGAGAAGCTGCGCGAGTCCGGCGACCACGATGCGACGGCGGAGCGCCACGCACGCCATCTGCATGACGAACTGCTGCGCTTGCATGAGACGAACGGCTTTGTCTCCGACGACCGCGAGGCACAGCGGCGCCTGCTCAACGAGGTGCATGTCGCCCTCGACTGGGCGTTCAGCGCGGCGGGCCAGTCGGACCTGGCGGTCTCCCTCACCATCGCGGCGGTCCCTCTCTGGATGCGTGTCGCCTTCATCGACGTCTGCCGGCGGCGTGTGGATCAGGCGCTGGCCGCGCTCGGCTCGGGCACGCGCAGCGCGGCAGCCATGCAGCTTTACGAGGCAATGGGCGTGCTTTTGCTGCACATCCGTGGCGCCGGGCCGGAGATGGAGGCGTGCTGGAGCAAGGTGCTGGAAATCGCCGAGAGCCAGGGGAATCTCGAATTCATTCTGCGCGCTCTGTGGGGCCTCATGCTGGCCACCATGCACGCACCGCTTCGACGGCCGCTGGCCTTCGCGCAGCGCTTCTATCGGGAGGCGCAAGCCTCCACCGATCCCGCCGATGTCGCCATCGCTGAACGCATGCTCGGCTATGTCCACCATCTCATGGGGAACCAGATCGAGGCGGAGACGCGCACACGCCGGATGCTCGCACTCTATGTCGATCCGGGCGATGCGCGACACCTGCTGCGCTACAATTTCGAGCCGCGCGTCTCGGCCGAAGTGGCCCTGGCGCAGATCGAATGGCTGCGCGGCGCACCCGATGCTGCGGCGGAGCGCGCCGAACTGGCGCTGGCCCTGGCGCTCAAATCGGGCCACGTGCCTTCGCTGTTCTACGCGATCACGCGCGGGGCGGGTTCCGTACATCTGCTGAACGGCGCGATCGAGGCCGCGGAACGCGCCCTCAAGCCATTGAGCGCCGAACTTTCGGGATATGGCACCTGGCGCCTCTGGACGCTGGCCTATGGGGGCATCTTCCGCATCCGCCGCGGCGCTGTCGAGGAAGGCGTGCAGATGCTCGCGGGGGCCATCCAGGCGATGCCGGAAAACTCCTTCGGGAGTCGCAACTGGCTGTTCCATGCGGAATTGGCCGAGGCCCTGACCCGGCTGGGTCGCGCGAGCGAGGCGCTCTCTGTGCTGGACCTCGCCTTGGCCCGCTCTGCGCGTGTGGAGTACCGCTGGTTCGATCCGGAATTGATGCGGCTGCGTGGCGAGAACTTGCGGGCCCGTGGTGCGGTCGCCGATGCGAAGCTCGTCCTGGAGGAGGCGCTCGAGCTGGCGCGGGCGCAGGGTGCCGTGGCCTGGGTGCGGCGGCTCCAGGGCAGCCTGGCGCGCCCTGCTGGTGGCGCGCCGTGAAGCGGCAGGACCAGCGCATTGCGAGCCGCGTCGACGAGGGTGATCATCCCATGCTGGACAGGCAAAGCGCCGGCACGGCATAAGATCGCCGCCGGTCATTGGGGGGATCATGTGGTGCGTCGCCAGATGCGGCTGGCCCTCGGGTTATTGGCGGCGATGGCGCTGGCGGCGCCGGCCGGAACCCAGACCCTGACCATCGGCCTGTCTGGTTCGCCGACCAGCTTCGATCCGCACTTCCACGCCCATGCGCCAAGCCTCGCGCAGCACCGCCAGGTGTTCGAGCCGCTGGTCGCGCGCAGGGCCGACCTGGCGCTGGAGCCAATCCTGGCGCGGAGTTGGACACCGCTGCCTTCGGGCGATGGCTGGGACTTCCAGATCGACCCCGAGGCGCGCTTTCAGGACGGCACGCCGGTCACCGCCTCCGACGCCGCCGCGAGCCTGGAGCGGGCTGCCACCATTCCGAACAGCCCGGGCCGCTGGACGCCCTTCCTGGCGGAGGTTGCCGGGGTGGAGGTGGTGGATATGCGCAGGTTGCGGATCCGCACGAATGGCCCCGCGCCACTGCTGCCGGGCTCGCTGCCGACCATCCTGATCGTGCCGGAGCGCATCGCCCGCAGCGCGACAACGGCCGATTTCAACGCCGGGGGCGCCGCGATCGGCAGCGGCCCGTATCGGTTGGACAGCCTTCGCCTGGGCGAGCGCCTGACCCTCACGCGCGATGCCGGCTGGTGGCAAGGCTCACGCATGCCCGCCCAGCCCTGGGCGCGCCTCGATATCCGCGTCCTCACCCAGGATGCGGCCCGCGTGGCCGCGCTGCTGTCGGGCGCGGTTGAGGCGATCGAGGCAGTGCCGCCGCGGGATGCGGGGCTGATCGCCGCAGACAACCGCTTTCACTTGGCGCGCAGCCCGAGCGCGCGGCTGGTGTATCTGGCGCCCAGCCAGGCCGCGGCGGCGCCGGGCCTCACCGATGCGCGCGGCGCCGTGCCGCCGCACAATCCCCTGCGCGATATCCGGGTGCGCCACGCGCTGTCGCTTGCCATCAACCGGGATGCGCTGGTCGCGCAGGTGATGCAGGGCGAGGCGGTTGCGGCTGGGCAGTTCCTGCCGCTGGGCCAGCCCGCGGTGGTGCCCGATCTGCTGCCGGACCTCCATCGCCCCGAGGAGGCGCAGCGCCTGCTGGCCGAGGCCGGCTGGCCGGACGGCTTCCGCCTGGTTCTGACAGGCCCGAACGACAGGCTGCCCAATGACGAACGGATCCTCCAGGCCGTGGCCCAGATGTGGGAGAGGGTGGGCATCCGCACCGATGTGCAGGTGATGCCGGCCGCGGCCTTTTTTCCGCGCTTCGTCCGCGGTGAATTCGGGCTCGGTCTCAACAGCTGGAGCGGCACCTCCGGCGAGCCCAACACCTTCCTCGTCGCCCTGCTCGGCGCGCGCGATCCCCAGCGTGGCCGCGGCACCATGAACCCGACCGGATACGCGAATCCGCGCCTGGATGCGCTGATCGACCGGGCAATGGCCACTGCCGACGCGCCGGCACGGCATGCGACATGGGCCGAGGCGACACGTCTCGCCTTCGTCGAGGATCGGGCGATCCTGCCGCTGCTTCATCTGGTGAACATCTGGGGCATGCGCCGGGGCCTGGACTATGAGGCGCGCGCCGATGAACTGACCATGGCAATGGGATTCCGCCCCGCGCCGCGTTGAACGCATGCGCGATGCGTTTTCACACCGATTTACAACATCCTCCGACGCGTGCCGCGCATGGTTGGCGCAAGGGCGGGCCGTGGATGACGCCCATCGCTGGAGCTAATCCCATGCAGATCAAGACAGACCGAACACCGTTCGCCCATGACGCTGCCGCCTCATCATAGCAGCGGGAGTCCCGGTATGAGCACGAAGCGGGGTGTCGACGCCCTTCTGACGCCCGAGGATAGCGTGCTGCTGCTGATCGATCATCAGCCTTTCCAATTTGCCAATCTGCATAGCCACGAGCCGGCCATGGTGGTCAGCAACGTCGTCGGCCTGGCAAAGGCGGCCCAGGTCTTCGCTGTACCAACCATTCTGACCACGGTGCTCAAGGCGCAGGCAGGGCTGCTGATTCCGCAGCTCCAGCACGTCTTCCCCGAGCAGGAGCCGATCGATCGGACCTACATCAATACGTGGGAGGACCAGCGCGTGGTTGCCGCCGTGCGGCGCACCGGCCGCCGGAAGCTGTTGATCGCGGCCTTGTGGACGGAGATGGGTTTGGTCATGCCGGCAATCCACGCTCTCGCCGATGGCTATGACGTCTTCGTTGTTGTCGACGCTTCCGGCGGCATGACGGCGGAGGCGCATGAGATGGCGGTGCGTCGCATGGTGCAGGCCGGCTGCGTGCCCATCACCTGGTTGGCGGTGATGGGCGAATGGCAGCGCGACTGCGCCCGGCAGGGCTCGCTCCCCTGCGTTGCAGATGTTCTGGCCGCGCATGGCGGGGGCAGCGCTGTCGCCCTGGGTTGGGTGCGGCAGTTGCTGGCCGCAGGCCATTCCGCATGACGAGGCAATCGATGGTGCCGGCGGCGCACATCGCCGTGCGGCAGGCGGCTAGCGCTGTCGGATCGCCAGAAGATGGCGCACCGTTGGTGCGTCGGCTCCGATATGAAATCGCCTGACATCATCCTGCATCGCGGCATCGGCCTTGGAAACGCGGCGATGCTGGCGCAGATGCTCGGCCCAGCTTTCCAGCATGAACCACTCCACCAGCCGGTCCGGCGCGGCCGCATCCCCGGTGACGCCCCAGGCACAGGCGCCGTCACGCCGGCGCTCACCAGACAATTGCGTCAGCGCCTTGAGGAAGGCCGGGCGGTCTGCCGTGGCAATGCGATATTCGATCAGGACAAGCACCGGGCCGCCCTCATTCTCGACCGCCTGTGCGACCCGTGGCTCTTGCCAGTGCCGCGATGCGGCCAGATCGGCATCGCCGACCGGCAGTTTGAAGCGATGCAGCAGCACGGCCACCAGTGTCAGCCCGCCGGCGCCGAGCAACAGCGCCGCGGGCACGCCGAACGCCTCGGCAACACCGCCCCAGACCAGGCTGCCAAAAGCCATCGCGCCGTTGAACACAGTGAGATAGACCGCCAACGCCCGGCCACGCACCCAGTTCGGCAGGATCGCCTGCGCGGTGCCGTTGAGCGTGGTCAGGGCGACGATCCAGGCGGCCCCCAACAGCAGCAACGCGATCAGGGCGAGCCCTGATGGCGGGGCGAAGGCCAGCACGGCCATGACCAGAGCCGTGATCGTGGCCGAGAGCAGCATCAGCCCATCCACATCGATCCTTTCGCGCAGCGCCGGCAGGGCCAGGGCACCCAGGATGGCGCCGGCGCCGACCGCACCCAGCATCAGGCCATAGAATCCGGCATCGCCGCCCAGCAGATGCCGCGCCACCAGCGGCAGCATCGCCCAGACCGCGCTGGCAAAGGCGAAGAAGATCGCGGCCCGCAGCAGCACGACATGGAGTTCGCGGCTGGCGCGCGCATAGCGCAGACCGGCGCGGAAGGCGCCCGGGAATCGCTCCGACAGCGGGTCCCTTTCCGTCGCCGCATGTGGCCACCACAGCAGCGCGGCGACGACGATGAGGCAACTCGCCACGTCGGCGCTATAAGTCAGCGCCGCGCCGAAGGAGGCGAGAAGCAGGCCGCCTGCGGCCGGTCCGATGGAGCGCGCCACGTTGACGCCAAGCGAATTCAACGCCACGGCGCCCTTCAGATCTTTTGGCGAAACGAGTCCCGGCACGATGGCCTGCCAGGTGGGTGCCATGAGGGCGGCGCCGATGCCGCCGAGGAAAGTGAGGCCGATCAGGGCCTCGATCGTCATCCGGCCCGAGAGTGACAGCGCGGCGAGTGCGAGGCTGACGGCCCCAAGCAGAAGCTGGACGGCGATCAGCAGCTTTCGACGATCGAGAATATCCGCCAGCACGCCCGCCGGGATCGCCAGCAAGAAGATCGGCAGCGTCCCCGCTGCCTGGATCATCGCCACCGCCGCCGGGCCCGCCGAGAGGTCGGTCGCCAGCCAGAAGCTGGCGACGTCGCGCATGAAGGTGCCGGTGTTGCCGAGGATGGTGGCTGCCCAGAGCACCGCGAAGGTGGTCTGGCGCAAAGGTGCGAAGCTGCCCGAAGCCTCAGCCACACTGCCGTTCCCTGTCACACAGGGCCACCAGCAGGAAGCCACCCGCGAGGCCGAGATGCTCGTAGAAGGCGTTCGCCGTCATGAACCGCTCCTGCCCCGTCGGCAGCGCCCAGTAGCGGTTGGCGATGAAGCTGGCGGACAAGGTGAAGGCAGCCAGCGCGAGCGCACCGAGCCAGCGCAACCGTCCCGTCAGGACCATGGCGCTACCGGCCAGTTCCACCGTGATGGTGGCGATGGCCATCAGCGTGGGAAAAGGCAGGCCGAGATGGGCCAACTCCGCGACGGCGCCGCCGAAATCCAGCAGCTTGTTGAGGCCGCCCTGCAGGTAGGCGGCGCAAAGCCCCAGCAGTCCGATCCAGCCGAGGATGCGGCGCGTTGCCATGTCTAGAACGCCCAGCAGGAGCAGCCGAGCGCGCCCCAGAAGGTCCGGTCATCGCCCGCTGGCGTGCTGGACGCCCAGGCGCGGGCATGATCATGCGCGTGGAGGTTGCAGGCGCTGTCGCAGCAGCGTGCCATGGCGGTGAAGCCGCGTCGTGCCGCCCGACGATCCTGATAGCCGCCGACGCGGCGGACCGGGGACCAGTCCGGCATCGCTGGAGGCAGCGCGGGCGCCAGCGGGGCGAAGTTGCCGGCGCCATGCACGATGCGCCCGCCGACCACCGTCAGCAGGGAGGTGACGTCCTGGATCTCGTCACCGGGGATGGCAAAGTAGTCGCGATCCAGCACGGCGAGGTCGGCCAGTTGGCCCTCAGCGATCATTCCCTTCTTGCCCTCCTCATTGGAGAACCAGGCGACCTTCTCCGTCAGCATCCGCAGCGCCGTCTCGCGGTCCAGAGTGTTGCGCTCCGGCGTGATGCGCAGGCCGCCGATGGTCTTGCCGGTGGTCAGCCAGTAGAGCGCGACCCAAGGATTGTAGGAGGCAACGCGCGTGGCGTCGGTTCCGGCCGAGACCTTCACGCCCATCTCCAGCATCTTTGCCACAGGCGGCGTGGCCTCCGCCGCGCGCGCGCCGTAGCGCTCGACGAAATATTCCCCCTGAAAGGCCATGCGGTGCTGCACCGCGACGCCGCCACCGAGGCGCGCGATGCGGTCGAGGCTTCGCTCGCTGACCGTCTCCGCATGGTCGAAGATCCAGTGCAGATCACCGAGCGGCATCTCCTCGTTCACCTTCTCGAATACATCGAGGGCGCGGGTGATGGTCTGGTCGTAGGTGGCGTGCAGTCGCCAGGGCCAGCGATTCTGCACCAGGATGCGGATGACCGCTTCAAGTTCCGGCTCCATCTCCGCCGGCATCTCCGGACGTTCGAAGCGAAAATCCTCGAAGTCCGCGGCGGAGAAGACCAGCATCTCGCCCGCCCCGTTCAGCCGGAAATAGTCGTCGCCCTGTTGGTACCTGGCGCTGCTGGTCCAGCGGAGAAAGTCGTCCTTCTCGGCCTTCGGCTTCTGGGTGAACAGATTATAGGCGATGCGCACCGTCAGCTCGCCATCGGCGGCCAGCTTCTGCACCACGGCATAATCCTCGGGAAAATTCTGGAAGCCGCCGCCAGCGTCAATCGCGCTGGTCACGCCGAGCCGGTTCAGGTCACGCAGGAAATGGCGCGTCGAGTTGAGCTGGTAGTCGAACGGCAGGGCCGGTCCCTTGGCGAGCGTCGCGTAGAGGATGTTCGCATTCGGCCGCGCCAGCAGCAGGCCGGTTGGCGTCCCGGATGGGTCCCGCTGGATCTCGCCGCCAGGCGGGTTGGGCGTATCCCGGGTGTAGCCGACCGCACGCAACGCGGCGCCGTTCAGCAGCGCCCTGTCGTAGAGGTGCAGGATGAAGACGGGCGTTTCCGGCGCGGCGGCGTTGATCTCCTCCAGCGTCGGCAGCCGCTTCTCGACGAATTGATGCTCGGTGAAGCCGCCTACGATGCGCACCCATTGCGGCGGCGGTGTGATCGCCACCTGGCGCTTCAGCATGTCCATCGCATCGGCGAGGGAGCGCACGCCGTCCCAGCGCAGTTCCATGTTGAAATTCAGGCCACCGCGGATCAGGTGCAGATGGTTGTCGAACAGCCCGGGGATCACGCGGCGCCCCGCGAGTTCGATGATCCGCGTCGTCGGCCCGGCGGTCCGCAGGATGGCGTCGGCATTTCCCACCGCGGAGAAGCGGCCGTTGGTGATCGCCACCGCCTCCGGTGCCGGTCTTGCGCTGTCCAGCGTGGTGATGCGGCCACCATGCAGGATCATGTCGGGTACGGCGGTCTCTGCCACGACGGGGCTCCGGTTCAAGAGGACGGCGGCGGCGAGGCTTGTGGCGAGTTCACGCCGGGTTGCTGCTGGCATCAGCCCGCCTCCCGCCCGGCCGAGCCGTGCCCTGGCAGATGTCCGAAGATGTGCCTGACGCAGTCGCTCCGTCGCGCGGAAACTGCATTTGGGTGGCTGGTGAGGATGCGCCGCATGACCGGCACCACCTGCTCGCCCAGCAGGATGCCGAGCAGACCCAGGAGTGCCACGATCGGCGGCGCGGGAGATCGCACCTGAAGCAACCCGTAGATCAAGCCTACAGGAAGTCCTGTACCAAGCGAGAGGAGATAGAGTTTCACGACAGCCTCCGTCGATCATAGCGATCACGCGTTGATGCGCGAAAGCGGATGCGGCATGGCGGCGATTCGTACGCCCAGGCTGCTCGATGTATTGGATGATTTTACCGTCCTAGGTCGCGTGGAGAAACCTGCGGCTGGGGGTTCCCAGACCGCCGCTGGCGTGATTCCACGCTGATCTCTGGCATGGAGATCAGCGTTGATCCGCGGGCTGCTGACGGACGAGGAGTGGTTTTTCTTCGAACCCTTCGTGGTGTCAGCCAGCCCGCTCGGCGGCAGGCCCGCTCGCGACCACCGGCGAGTGCTCGACGCCATCTTCTGGATCGCGCGCGCCGGCGCGCCGTGGCGTGATCTGCCCGCCGAGTTCGGCAACTGGAACTCGGTGTTCCGCCAGTTCCGGCGGTGGACCGCCTCGGGCTTATGGGACGTGATGCTGGAAGCCTTGGCTGATGGCGGCGGTGACGCCGACCTCCCGCAGATGATCGACAGCACCAGCATCCGGGCGCACCACTGCGCCGCCGGCGGAAGGGGGGG